>NZ_CYPU01000039.1 GCF_001458195.1 Ruegeria atlantica
TTGAGTTCACGAGCAACTGCGTCGAGATGTTCCTGGCTGTGCACTGAGAGGTCGGTGCCCTTTGGGAAGTACTGGCGCAGGAGACGGTTGGNATTCTCGTTGGTGCCGCGTTGCCACGGGCTGTGCGGGTCGCAAAAGTAGATGTCGAGATCGGTGGCCAGTGCCAGGTTCTTGTGATCGGCAAGCTCTTTGCCGCGGTCCCAGGTCAGCGTCTGGCGAAGCTCTCTCGGCAGATGTTGGATTTGTGCGGTCAGCGCAGCCACGACAGTCTGCGTTTCTTTCCCGCCCACCTTCACGAGCATGACATAGCGCGTGCGCCGCTCCACCAGCGTCGCGATGAAGCTGTTCTTCGAGCCGGCGATCAGGTCACCTTCCCAGTGGCCGGGAATGGCGCGGTCTTCGACAGCGGCCGGGCGTTCCCGGATCGAGATCGCATCCTTGATTTGACCGAGCCCATCCCGCTTCAGGCTAGCATGGCGAGACCGGCGGATGGCACGTGTCGCGCGCAAATGTGCAAGCAACTCCTTCTTCAGAACGCCACGGGCCTGGATAAACAGGCTTCTGTAGATCGTTTCGTGAGACACACGCTCGCCCTCGTCGTCGGGATGCTCGCGCTTCAGCCAACCCGCGATTTGCTGCGGCGACCACTTGCGTTCGAGCTTCTGAGCTATTGTGTGACAGAGCGCCGGCCTCTCCGCCAGCTTGCAGGGCTTCGGACGCCGTGCACGCTCCCAGGCTGCCTGATCGGACTGGGTGGCCCGGTAATGCTGACGCCCCCCGTTGCGCCGCACCTCCCGGCTGATCGTCGATGGAGATCGGCGCAGCTGACGCGCAATTGTACGAACGGACAACTCGGCTCCAAGCCCGCGTGAGATTTCTTCGCGCTCTGCCGTTGTCAACGCCCACCGTGATCGCCGCCGCTCTGGTGGCCGTATACCACCCGTTCTCGCAAGCAGGGGATAGATCGACGACGAGCCTCGATCAAACAACCGACCGATCGAGCTCATCGACTCTCCGCGCTGCCAGCGATCCCAAATCTCTGCCTTCTGTTTCTCCGTAAAATAAATCCGACGACGATAAGCCATACCAACACTCCATCCTTGCTTCCAAAGTGAAGTGTTGCGGCGATCCGTTGAGTCCGCCCCGCAAAGCTGACGTTAACCGAAAAGCTATTCGACTGCGCCGGCGTGACCCTGCAATTCCGCCGCAGGAGAAAACCTGCCTATACGTCAACTTTCGAATTGAGACCTATTGTACGCCGTCCCGAAATACCTAGCTAAAGTATGCGGAGGGAGGGAGCCGCAAACCACTAAGAAAACGGTCAGGCAACGCGCCGAATGACTTCGGTGCGTCTAGGGTAAGCTGTGCCTGACGCATGAGGGATGGCCAAAAAACGCCATTACAGGAGAATACAATGGTCGAACTTGCACAGGGAACATGGGTTGTCATTGCCAACGGGGAAAAGGCGCTGTTCATGGAGAATATCACCGACGCTGAAGATCCCAATCTGGTTGTCGTATCCGTAGAAGAAAGCGATGGACCAAGGACCAAGTCTTCGGACCGGGCCGGTCGTCGTTTTGACACGGCGCCACATCAGAAATCGGCCGTGGAAGAGAGCAACTGGAAAACCCACGCGAAATCCCTGTTCGTGCAGGATGTCGCCGACCTGTTGAACCGTAAGGGTTTGAAAGGGGCCTATAAACGTTTGGTCCTGGTGGCCAGCCCGCATGTTCTGGGGCTGCTGCGTCGGCGGTTGCACAGCGAAGTGCTGGGAAAAGTGGTTGCCGAGGTTGATAAAACCCTGACCAATCACCCGCTGCACAAGGTTGAACAAGTGTTGCGACAGCGCCTTGCCCCTGCGACTTGAATTCGGTGAAACTAAACGGGCGGTTCTGACCGCCCGTTTTGCCAGCCGCGTTAGTTCAGAACTTTCCTGAGAACTGACATTGCGGCGTTGGGGCCGTCGACCCATGTGATGAAGTCTGACAGCGACGCATCGGCAAAGCCTTGGCCGATGACCTGTTGCAACAACTCGTGCAGCGTATCCCAATACCCATCCACATTCATGACTAGAATGGGCTTGTCGTGCAGGCCCAACTGACGCCAAGTGAGCGCCTCGAACAACTCGTCCAGCGACCCCGGGCCGCCGGGCAGGACGATGACTGCATCGGCGTTCATGATCATGACCTTCTTACGTTCGTGCATAGTCTCGGTGACCACGAAACGGGTCAGGTCCGTTTTGCCGACTTCGCGTTGCAGAAGATGCACGGGGATGACGCCGAACGTGTCGCCACCAGCGGATTGCGCGGCACGTGCAACCTCGCCCATCAGTCCGACATCTCCGGCACCGTAGACCAGTCGCCAGCCTTCTTCGGCCAAAAGGGTTCCAAAGTGCTGCGCCGCTTCGGAATAGGCCGGATTCGCGCCATTTCGTGACCCGCAATACACACAGACAGATTTCTGAGACATGGGATGGCTTCTCCGGGCTTGTATATGGTGTTTTGACCCGTGATAGCGGGATTGATAGATTGGCTCAACCGTCAGGCAGAATGTGTTATACTCAAAGCACTTGCGCTGCGGAGCGAAGGGAAAAGAATGAATTCCAATTCGGGAAGCGAAAGTTCCGGAACTTTCACCTGGGGGGTGATTGCCGGCGTCGTTGCATTGGTGGGAGTCGGCGGGTTGTACCTGTCCGGTATCTTTGGTGCTGGTCCTCAGGACGCTGTGCCGCAACAAGACACCGCAGTCCAGACCACGGAAGCGGCCAGTACGAATTCCACCGCCTCTGAGGATCAGAGCACGGCAATTCAGGAACAGGAAGCCGTTGATCAGACTGATGACACTTCTGCACCAGCGACTGATACCGCCGAGGTCGAGCCGGTTGCCGCACCACCGACTCTGGACCAGATTTTCGTAGAACCTGACGGAAATACTGTTCTCTCGGGCAACGCAGAACCGGGTGCGGACATTCGTGTTTTGCTGGATGGTGAGCAGGTACACAGCTTTACCGTCGACGACTCCGGTCAGTTTGCCGAGTTTCTGTCGATCCCATTCTCAGATGATGCACGCGGGTTAACGCTGGAAACTGCGGGTGAGGATCAACCTGTCCGTTCGGACGATTATTTGATTGCAGCTTTGCCTGAACCGGAACCGGTAATTGAGCAGATAGCTGCCGTGGAAACAGGTGACGCCGCCAGTGATCAAACTGCAGGAACGCAAGACACGTCGACACCTGCGTCGACCGATGAAAAATCGACAACCGGTGACGTCGAAACGGCGGTGGCAGCCGCAGATCAACCAGAGGATCAACCCCGGGAAACTGCACAACAAGTCGCTGAAGAAAGCAACGAAAGTCAACAAGTTGCTGTTTTGCGTTCAGGTGAAGACGGGGTTGAACTGGTTCAATCTCCAACAACCGAATCCGATACTTCGGATGAGGTGGCGTTGGACACGATTGGGTATTCTAACGTTGGCGACGTTGAGCTGACAGGCCGGGTGCCGGACGGGTCTGCGGTGCGGCTGTATCTGGACAACCAGCTTGTCGCCGACCTGCCGCTGGTTGATGATGGTAAATGGCGCAGCGAGTTGGAAGGGATTGACCCCGGGATCTACACCCTGCGTGTGGATGAAATCGCCACGGATGGCACCGTGGTCAGTCGCCTTGAAACGCCGTTCAAGCGCGAACCACTGGAAGTTCTGCGCGCCGCAGAGGGTGGTGACCAGCCCGGGGGGGAAACAGATACCCCCCCGATCCGCGCGGTCACCGTGCAGGAAGGCGACACGCTTTGGGCCATATCGCGTGATCGGTTCGGCGATGGTATCCTTTACGTGAAATTGTTCGAGGCTAACCGCGACGCGATCCGCGATCCTGATTTGATATATCCCGGTCAGATATTCACCATCCCGGAATGAACTATTGCTGCTGGCCCTTGGTGGGCCAGCGGTCTATCTCTGACCGCAGATCAGGTACGTGATGAGACGAGCAGCGCCAATGACCTCAGCCGATACGCCCACGTCCGACGAACGCCGCTCTGGTTGGCGCACGATCCGGAAGGTTGCGCCTTATATGTGGCCCGAGGACGAGCCTTGGGTAAAACGTCGCGTCGTTCTAGCCATGGGTATGCTGGTGCTGGCAAAGCTGATCGCCGTCTATACCCCTATCCTTTATAAGGGCGCCGTCGATGGGCTGGCGGGCGAGGGTGTTCCGCCACTGGCCTTGGGCGCTGTTGGCCTGACCGTGGCGTACGGCGTCGCACGCATGATGACAGTTGGTTTCCAGCAGTTACGCGATGCGGCCTTTGCCCCGGTAGGGCAGAGGGCCTTGCGCGCACTGGCGTTGGAGACCTTCCAGCACATCCACCAGCTGTCCATGCGTTATCACGTGACGCGCCGCACCGGGGGGCTGAGCCGGATCATCGAGCGTGGTGTGAAAGGCGTGGAATTCCTGCTGCGCTTTTTGCTGTTTTCCATCGGTCCATTGATCCTGGAACTGCTGTTGGTCGCGATCATTCTGATGTGGCTGTTCGACGTCTGGTATCTGGTTGTCGTTGCTGTCACCATCGCGCTGTACATCTGGTTCACCTTTGCGGTGACCGAATGGCGCGTGAAGTTGCGGCGCGAAATGAACGATCAGGATACTGAGGCCAATCAACGTGCCATCGACAGCCTGCTGAATTTCGAAACCGTCAAGTATTTCAATGCTGAATCGCGCGAGGCGGCTCGGTACGACGTGTCGATGAAGGCCTATGCCGGGGCTGCGCTTAAGACGGCGTATTCGCTGGCCTTCCTGAATTTCGGTCAGTCCCTTCTGATCACTTGCGGGCTAATCGGCGTGATGGTTCTGGCGGCCATGGGGGTGCAGCAGGGTACGCTGACCGTCGGCGATTTCGTCATGGTCAACGCCTATATGATCCAGATTACTGTGCCGCTGAACTTTCTGGGCACCGTCTACCGGGAAATCCGCCAATCGCTGGTGGATATGGGGCAGATGTTCGACCTGTTGGAACAACCGACCGAGGTGCAGGACAAACCCGGCGCGCCAGATCTGGTGGTCAGTGGTGGTGAGGTGACATTGGACAATGTGCGCTTTGGCTATGATGCGGACCGCGAGATCCTCAAAGGTGTGTCGCTGACGGTACCTGCTGGTCAGACTGTTGCAATTGTCGGTGCCACAGGTTCGGGTAAGTCAACGATAGGCCGCTTGCTGTTCCGGTTCTACGATGTCACCGGGGGCGCGTTGAAGATCGACGGGCAGGACGTGCGCGACGTGACCCTGAACAGCCTGCACGCAGCCATCGGCGTCGTGCCGCAGGACACGGTGCTGTTTAATGATACCATCCGCTACAACATCGCTTATGGCCGGGACGGGGCCACTCAGGAAGATGTCGAAGCTGCTGCCAAAGCTGCGCAGATCCATGATTTTATCGTGACGTTGCCAGAAGGCTATGACACCAAGGTAGGCGAACGGGGGCTGAAGTTGTCGGGTGGTGAGAAACAACGGGTGGGCATTGCGCGTACCCTTCTGAAGAACCCGCCGATCCTGCTGTTGGATGAGGCGACCTCGGCGCTGGACACAGATACCGAGCAGGACATCAAGGATGCCTTGGCGCGGGCGGGCGAGGGGCGGACCGTGTTGACGATCGCGCACCGCCTTAGCACGATTGCCGAAGCGGACCGCATTGTCGTTCTGGAACGCGGTGAAATCCTTGAACAAGGCACCCATGACCAGCTTTTGAAGCGCGAGGGCCGTTACGCACAGCTCTGGAGTCGCCAGCAAGCGGACGCGGCCTGATCCGGTCACCTGTGTAATTCCAGGGACCAGATAGAACAGCACTGCAAAAATGCGTTCAGTCCTCCAAGTTTAATTTGACGTTCATTTTTCTTGGTGAAAAATCACCTAAAGTCATGGTGCCAGGTTCTTTGGCCGGACCTTAATCAAAGGAATATCTAATGAAAATGCGTGCAGCAGCAGCCTTGGCCGCAACTGTTCTTATGGCGACTTCGGCATTTGCCGAGGATCTTGAATTTCTGGTTTTGAATGAATCCAGCGCGGATCTGGTCGAGTTCAATGTCTCGCCTGCGTCTTCCGGTAGCTGGGAGGGGAACCTGCTGCGCGGTGGCTATGTCGCGCCCGATTACGAAATCGATGTTGTCATCGCGGATGGTCTGACCACATGTGTCTACGATGTTCGGGGGGCGTTCGACGATGGTTCGTTGGCTGAAGACTTCGGTCTGAACCTGTGTGATTTGGGTGAATATGTATTCACCGACTAGGTCTTAGAAACTAGGTCCTGGAGAAGAAAAATGGCGAACCTTGCGGTTCGCCATTTGCATTACTCGGCCGCCTTTAGGGGTGACGTTGGCGGGTGATCGGGACGCTCATCCTTGTCTGCATCCGGTGCGGGCGCAGTCGGCGTCTCATCCCCCCAGACAACCTCGGTGGCCTGTACCTGACGGGCAGCGTGACCAACCGCCATATCCTGAGCGATTTGGCTGGAACGACCTGCAGTGGCCCGTGCCAGCGCCTTGGCCAGCCATACCGCATAGGTGGTGACCCACACCCGCAACGCCAGGAACGATGGCGTCACGATCAGCGTCAGAACCGTTGCAATACCCAGCCCAAACACAACTGCCGTAGCCAGCTGTTTCCACCACAGCGCAGTTGGGCTGTCGATAGAATAGCCGCCATTGATGAAGTCCAGCGACAATCCGAACATCATCGGTGTCAGACCGGCCATCGTGGTCAGGGTGGTCAGCAGAACCGGGCGGATACGCGCCTCAGCCGTGCGGATGATCGCCTCGATCCGGGGCATATATCGGCTATATTCCTGATATGTATCGATCAGAACAATGTTGTTGTTCACCACAATCCCTGCCAAGGCCACAATCCCTGTACCGGTCATGATGATCGAGAACGGTTGCTGCATGACCATCATCCCGATTAGAACGCCGGTGGTCGAAAGCACAACGGCCAGCAGAACCAGCACCGAGTTGTAGAACGAGTTGAACTGCGCCAGCAGGATCACAAACATCAGGCCTAAAGCAGCCAAGAAAGCGCTGGACAGGAAAGCCTGGCTTTCTGCCTGATCTTCCTGATCGCCGGTCCATTCCCAACTGACGGTGCTGCCGAAGGGATTGGTTTCAAGCCACTCGGTAAGCACTGCAATGCGTTCGTTGGGATTGATCAGGCTAATCCGGGCGTTTCCAGATTCCAGATCGGCGCGCACTGCATCGACATCTTCCGCACCCGTCAACATGACAAGCTCGAATTTGTTGCCGGTCGGTCCAGTGATGATCGCGCCTGTGGGTTCTGAACCTTCCACGACGCCGCGCACAACTGCCAGCCGCTGTTCCGTGCCATCCGCGTTATCTATCACAACTTTGCTCAGGCCCGGTTCAACGTCGGCCTTCACGTCATAGTAACGCTGCTGGTTGATCCGGTTGATCTCGGCCAGTTTGGCCACTGGCTTGCGCGTGACAAAGTTCGACAAAGGCACCAGCCCATCCGGCGTACGCACCTTGAGCGTATCCAGTGTCGACAAAACCCGGTCTTCATCGGGCAGGCGAACGCGGATTTCGATTTCCTCGTCCACGCTGTCGGGGCGCATTTCGCCCAGCAGCAGCCCGCGCGTGACCAGTTGCACCATCGCGCCGACGGTTGCCACATCCGCGCCGAAACGACCCGCTTTGGCAACATCCACGTCGATCTGCCAGTCGATGCCGGGCAAGGGCAGGGTGTCTTCGATCTTGATCAGGCCGGGTGTTTCATCGAACATCTTACGGCCCGCAACAGTGGCTGAGTTCAGTTCTTCCCAGCCGTCCGCCTTGATACGCAGATGAACGGGCTTGGCCGAGGCAGGGCCTTGTTCCAGCGGTAGGATTTCGACGATGAAGCCTGGAATCTTCGCAAGTTCGGCGTTCAACTGATCCAGCACGAAGTCACCGTCATATTCCGGGGCAACCGTTTCACGGTCGATCAACCCGCCGAAGATCGGTTCGGACACGTTGGGTCGGTCTTCCCACGGGATGATTTCGAACTGGACGCGACCGACAGTGTCTGCCGGTGCTTGCGCACCTCCATTGTTCTGGTTCAGCCCGCCTTCTCCTGCAAAGGAAAACACGTTCACGACTGCGGGATGCGCGCTGATAATTTCTTCGGCCGCCAGTACCATCTGGTCCTTTTCGACCAGTGATATGTTGCCACGTGCACGAACATAGGCCGTGGCTTGCTCGGGTTCGCTTTCGACGAAGAACTCTACGCCCCGATTATTGTTCCCAAATGCGGTCATGACTGACATCACAGCGAAGCCAATGACGACAATCGAAACAATCGGCATGATCGGGTTGCCGACGAGGAACTTGATGACATAGCCAAAGGGTGTGTGTTCACGCGCTGTATGCACATGCTGATCGGGCGCGCGTTCTATTTTGGCGGCACTCAACGTAACAGAACCAGCAAATGCTCCAAAAATGAACAGGAAGGCACCAAGCAGGACTGCTCCGAATGCGCCTTCGGGCAACAGATAGGTCGGATTCAGCAGTTGCATCGCACCAAGGAAGATCAGGTACAGCGATGGCGGCACCATAACCGCACGAACCCACCACCGGGTGCGCGCGCGTAGCCAGTCGGATGTGCGGTCAAAAACCCGGCTCAGACGTCCCGAAACACCGCCCATGACAGGCAGATAGATCAGCGCAACGATCAACGAGGCGGACAGAACGAAGATCAGCGTGACGGGCAGCATCCCCATAAACTCACCCGGGACACCCGGCCAAAACAGCATCGGCAGGAAGGCACATAGGGTTGTGGCTGTGGATGACACAATAGGCCAGAACATACGCTGCGCAGCTTTGACATAGGCGTGCATCGGGCCGACGCCCTCTTTAATGCGCCGGTCAGCGTATTCCACGACAACAATGGCCCCGTCGACGAGCATACCCACTGCAAGGATCAGGCCGAACATCACGATGTTCGAGATGCTGATGCCCATGCCTGCCAGGAACGCAAAACACAGTAGGAATGAGGTCGGGATCGCAAAACCCACCAGCAATGCCGCGCGTGTGCCCAAAGAGGCCAGAACAACGATCATCACCAGTGCGATGGCCGTCAGAACCGAGCCTTCCAACTGGCTGACCATCGAGCCGACGATGCGGCTTTGGTCGTTCGAGGTGCCCAGCTGGATTGCGGCCTGCATCTCGGGCGGCCATTTTGCCTGCGCAGCGGCAATGGTTTGTTTCACACCCTCGACTGTGTCGATCAGGTTGTAGCCCTTGCGCTTGACCACCTGCAGCGCGACGGTTTGTTCGCCGTTGAAACGGGCGGTGCCTTCGCGGTCCTCAAAGGTATAGTTAATCTGCGCCAATTCCCCCAGGGTGACGACCCGGTCGCCGTTCACTTTGACCGGCAGGCCATAAACATCCTGCGCGGTTTTGAAGGAAGAGGGGATCTTGACCGAGAATGTGCCCTGTGCGGTTTCGACCTCACCGGCTGCGATCAGCTGATTGTTGTTGCGCACTACATCGATAAGTTCGGCGGCGGTGACATTGTAGGCCTCAAGCCGAAGAGGGTCGATGATGACCTCAAGCAATTCGTCGCGGTTGCCCGCGATACCGGCTTCGAGCACCGAATCCATCGCCTCAAGGTCGTCCTGTAAAGCCTTGGCAACCCGCGCCATAGTGCGCTCGGGGACTGCACCCGTCAGGTTGACGATAACGATGGGGAATTCTGAGAAATTGATCTCAGTCAGCGAGTATTGCTCGGCTCCGTCGGGGAATTCGGCTTGCGCGCTGTTCATAGCGTCGCGCACATCAGCCATGATTGCGGTCTTGTCCCAGCCGAAATCAAACTCCAGCGCCACGCCCGCATACCCTTCGGCGGCGGTCGAGGTCATCTCTTTCAGCCCATCAAGGTCCGCAAGTTCGGTCTCCATTGGTTTGACCAACAGGTTTTCCGAATCCTCGGCTGAGATGCCCGGAAACTGAACTGAGACAAAAAGGGCAGGGATTTCAATGTCGGGCTCGCCTTCTTTCGGCAAGCTGACATAGGCAAAGCCACCAACCACCAATGAGATGGCGATGAAGGCCAGAACCATTCTGGCCCGGCCGGCGGCCCAACTGACGATTCCGGTCATTTCGAAGCTTCCCGATATGTGGGTTCAACTGTGACGCCGCGGGTTACGAACTCTTGCCCGATGACGATGATGTCCACAGTTTCCGGCAGGCCACCGACCCAAACGCCTTCGGCGGTATCACGCAGAAGAACGACGGGCTGGAAATCGACCACGTTGCTCTGGCCAATGGTGCGGACACCGAGTTGACCGTTATTACTCAGGGTCAGTGCCGATTGCGGCAGGAAATGCGCTTTGGCCCCGGCGGCCGAAATGCGGATG
This sequence comes from Ruegeria atlantica, assembly GCF_001458195.1. Taxonomy (GTDB): domain Bacteria; phylum Pseudomonadota; class Alphaproteobacteria; order Rhodobacterales; family Rhodobacteraceae; genus Ruegeria; species Ruegeria atlantica. The sequence goes on from NZ_CYPU01000039.1 coordinate 10,389, forward strand.
TCGGCGGTTTGGCCGTCCCGAATGGCCAATTCCGGGTTCGGAACAGTGATTTCGACCTCAAACGTACGGGTTGTTTCATCGGCCGAGCGGCTCAGGAATGTCACACGACCAGATACCTGGAGGCCAGTGACCAACTGCGCCGTGGCTTCGGTTCCGACAATGATGCGGTTCACCTCGGTTTCCGGCACAAAACCCACCAGCTTGATCGGATCCAGTTGGATAACGGTCGCGCATAGCGAGCCGGGCTGCATCAAGCTGCCCAATTCGGCGGTATCGCTTTCCAACAACCCTTTGAAGGGCGCTTTGATCGTCTGGCGATCGATTTCGCGTTCCGCGGCTTTGACCTCGGCGATTGCGGCTTCGATTCCAGCGCGGGTGGCCTCAAGACCGGCTTCGGCGGTTTTGATGCCAGCCTCGGCGGTTCTCATCGCCGCCTCGCTTGAGATTCTGCGTGTTTCAGATCCAAACCCAGAGTCAGACAGTTTGTTCGCAGCCGTCAGGTTGATCTCGGCCTCGGCAACACGCGCATGTGCTTCTTCCAGGCGGGCTTCGGCTTCTGGAATGCGGCTTTGGGCTTCTAACTTAGCAGCCTTCGCTTCGGCCAAACTGGCGGGGCGGGTGCCCGGGTCAAGCTCGCACAGAAGATCGCCGGCTTCGACGAACGTGCCTTTGCGCTTAGGCTCTGAGATGACGGTCGAAGTGGTTTCAGCCAGAACTTCGACCTGACGATTGGCCTTGGTTTGGCCCCGCAACAACACGGCGCTGTCAATTTCGCGTGCGGTTGACCTAAGGGCAACGACGCCAATCGTCGCCTGATCCACGTCCGCGACTTCGCCAGATTCGCTGGCAACCTCAGGGTTGGCCTCGGCTTCCGCGCGCCCGGCGAAGGAGAACAGGCTGTCCCGTTCGAAAACCAAAAAAAACAAAACAACAATAACCAAAGCGGCGTTTACTAATGAAATCAATCGCATGCAGGACTACTCCCAGAATTCTGCGCCACATATTTTTTGCGGTCATGCTAGAAAGTGGGGACGATTATGTATCGTTTCCACACTAAACTGAATAGTTCGGTTTATTTTTTTCTACAAGAGGGCAGGCCACCGGCGGGATTGTAAAAAATCGGGCTCTTGGCTTGGCGATTGCGCCGGGGTATGACATGGCGCCATACACCAAGGATGCAGCCCCGGAGGGCAGGGATGAGCGACGTCGACAGTTTTATTGATGAGGTGACCGAAGAGGTGCGCCGGGACCGCCTGTTCTTGCTATTGCGCAGATGGGGTTGGGTCGGTGTGCTTGTGGTTGTCCTGATCGTGGGCGGTGCTGCGTTTAATGAAGTCCGCAAGTCGCGCGCAACCAGTCAGGCGCAGGAACTGGGTGATTCAATCCTGGCGGCGCTGGCACAGAATCAGTCGGAAGACCGTGCAGCCAGCCTAGCCGCTGTCGAAACGCAATCGCCGGGTGGGGATGCGGTTCTTAACATGCTGTTGTCGGCCTCTCAGGTTGAGGCTGGATCGGAGCTGGATGCGGTTGCCAGCCTGAATGCCATTGCGTCCCAAGGGGATCTGCCGGAAATCTATCGCGCGATCGCGGCTTTTAAGGCGCTGCTGCTGCAGAGCGACACTCTGCCCGCAGCCGATCGTCGTCTTCAGTTCGAAGCGCTGGCCGCGCCGGGCGCTCCGCTGCGGTTACTTGCCGAAGAACAATTGGCCCTGATTGATGTGTCCGAGGGCAATGTTGACGCGGGCATCACGCGGCTTCAGGCCTTGCGCCAGGACGCAGAAGTTGGCGTGGATCTGCAACAGCGTGCGGCTCAGTTGATTGTAGCGCTGGGTGGCGAACCAGAGCCGCTGATCGCCCAACAGGGCTGATCCGGTGGCGGCAGGAAAACTTACAGGCGAGTTCGGAACATCATGGTAGCAAGTCTATTCTCCCGTATTGGATTGCCAATGGCAGCCCTTTCATTGACCTTGGTCGCCGCCTGTCGGGAACCCGAGGTTATCTTGCCTGGACCGCGAGAAGATATCCGACCTGCTGCCGATACCGAAACGGTGGAAACCCGCGGCTCAAAACCGATCAGCCTTCCGGCGCAAAGAGCCAACGCGAGTTGGCCGCAAAGCCCGGGTACGGCTGCGTTCCGGACGACCAATGCACAGTTGCGGGCAACGCCGCAGCGCATTTGGTCCGCTTCAATCGGTCAGGGTGACTCGCGCAAGCAGCGGATCACGGCTGATCCCGTTGTTGCGGGCGGGTTGATCTACACGCTTGATGCCGGCGCAACGGTGTCTGCCGTGTCGCCGCAAGGGCAGGTCGTTTGGAACACCGATCTTATTCCGCCAAGTGATGGCGACTCGGATGCCACGGGTGGTGGCATGGCCTATGACAACGGTGTGCTTTATGTGTCTTCCGGTTATGGCCGCCTGACAGCATTGAATGCCAAGACCGGTGCAGTTCGTTGGCAAAAAAGGTTGAACGCGACCGGAAGCGGCGCGCCTTTGGTCAGTAACGGGCTGCTGTATCTGGTGGCGGGTGACGAAACCGGTTGGGCGGTCAACACCAAGGACGGCCGCATTGCATGGCAAATTCAGGGCACCCCAAGCGTTGGAAACGTTCTGGGTGCGCCGGCGCCAGTCATTGCATCCGATTTTTCCGTGTTCGCCTTTGGTTCGGGTGATGTCGCAGCGACGTTCCGTCGGGGGGGTATTCGCCGCTGGAACGCGTCAGTAGCCGGGGGACGTCGCGGACGTGCGGCGGCGCAGATCGTCGATGTAACCGGTGGACCAATGGTTGCGGGCGATAAGATCTATATCGGCAACCATTCTGGGCGCACAGTCGCGTTTGACGCCAATTCCGGCGAACGGATATGGACCGCAGACGAGGGGGCCGTCGATACGGTCTGGGCCGCTGGAAACAGTATTTTCCTGATCAGCGACCGCAGCCAACTGGTGCGGCTGGACGCTGCGACCGGAGCGATTGTCTGGGCGCAGGACCTGCCGGGTTTTGTCAAGGATAAGCCGGGACGCCGTGGGGCGGTCTACGCGCATTATGGTCCGATCATCGCGGGTGGGCGCATCGTCATCGCCTCGAACGATGGCTATGTTCGGTTCTTCAGCCCTGTTGACGGAGCACTGGTGAACCGTGTCGAAGTGCCAGGTGGCGCGACCACGGCACCGGTTGTGGCGGGCCAAACACTGTACGTCGTGTCGACCAAAGGTGATTTGCACGCTTTCCGTTGACCACAAGATGCGCTAAGGGGCGCTTCTGAGTCTTGAAAGTTGAGTATCATGTCGTTGACCCTCGCCATCGTGGGGCGCCCGAATGTGGGCAAATCCACCCTGTTCAATCGCCTTGTGGGCAAACGTCTGGCTTTGGTCGACGACCAGCCCGGCGTGACGCGCGACCTGCGCGAAGGACAAGGGCGTCTGGGGGATCTGCGCTTTACCGTGATCGACACTGCGGGGCTTGAGGACGCAACCGACGACAGCCTTGAAGGCCGCATGCGCCGCCTGACTGAGCGTGCGGTGGACATGGCAGATGTCTGTCTGTTCATGATTGACGCGCGCGTCGGGGTCACGCCGACCGACGAATTGTTTGCCGAGATTCTGCGCAAACGTTCCAAACACGTGATCCTTGCGGCCAACAAAGCCGAAGGAAACGCAGCGGATGCGGGTGTGCTTGAAGCCTATAACCTTGGTCTGGGTGAGCCGGTGCGCTTGTCGGGCGAACATGGCGAGGGGATGACTGATCTTTATTCCCAGCTTATGCCATTGGCCGATGCCGCCGAAGAACAGGCGGTCGAGGATGCACCGGAAACCGATATTGAACTGGATGAAGACGGCGAGGGCGAGACGCCCCCGATCACCGCTGAAAAGCCGTTGCAGGTGGCAGTTGTTGGCCGCCCGAATGCCGGTAAATCCACATTGATCAACAAGATCATTGGGGAAGACCGCCTGCTGACCGGGCCAGAGGCTGGTATTACGCGCGATGCCATCAGTCTGCGGATCGACTGGGCCGACCCGGATGGGGACAGCACGCCAATGCGTATCTTTGATACGGCCGGTATGCGTAAAAAAGCCAAGGTGCAGGAAAAGCTTGAAAAGCTTTCAGTATCGGATGGCCTGCGCGCCGTAAAATTCGCCGAAGTGGTGGTGGTTCTGCTGGACGCTGCCATCCCCTTCGAACAGCAGGACCTGCGGATTGCCGATCTGGCCGAGCGTGAGGGTCGCGCCGTTGTTGTCGCCATCAACAAATGGGACATCGAAGAAGATAAACAGGAAAAGCTGCGGGATCTGAAAGAGTCGTTCGAACGTTTGCTGCCGCAATTGCGTGGCGCACCGCTGGTGACGGTCTCGGCAAAAACGGGCCGGGGGCTAGAGCGCCTGCGCGCCGCGATTCTGCGGGCCCATGACATCTGGAACCGCCGTGTGCCGACGGCCGCGCTGAACCGCTGGCTTACAGCTATGTTGGAGCAGCACCCGCCGCCAGCCCCGCAGGGGCGTCGGATCAAGCTACGGTACATGACTCAGGCCAAAACCCGCCCGCCGGGCTTTGTTGTTATGTGTTCGCACCCTGACAAGATGCCAGCCAGTTACACGCGGTATCTGGTCAACGGTTTGCGCGAATCTTTTGATATGCCCGGTACTCCGATCCGCCTGACTTTGCGCGGACAGGGGGACAAGAACCCGTACAAGGGACGCCGTAAGAAAAACGCGGGCGCCTTGGCCAAGCATCTCAAGGGTCGCGCGTAACTGCGCCAATTTTCAGCATTTTCGGCTGAGGGGCGTGACAGCCCCAATTCCCCACGCTAGCATTCACTGGCGGGCATCTGTTTTGTGTGCGCGTAATTTCACGCGGAGCTTCCGCACCAGTTTTTGATAACCATTGGACCTAACCAACGTGAGGAGCGGCTGGATGGATCTAAGGGAATACACAAGGCAATACGCGGTTCAGGACAACAGATTGGCCGCGCTGAGCTATTTTGGAACCTTCGCGGTGTATTTCACATCGCTGGCACTGGCGATTACCTATGTGGATCGCTGGTTTGTTATGATTCCCGCCGGGGTCGTCTTTGCCTTTTCGGCAGTGCGTCTTTACGTGCTTCAGCACGATTGTGGGCATCACTCGCTGTTTGAGACGCGCGCGCAAAATGAATGGGCCGGGCACGGGCTCTCGCCATTCACTTTCGCTCCGTTCGAGGTGATGAAACAGAATCACAACCTGCACCACGCCGGTATCGGCAATCTCGAGCACCGCGAGACGGGCGAAATCCATACGATGACCGTGCGGGAATGGAACAAGGCGGATTGGAAAGCGCGCCTGTTTTACAGGCTCTACCGAAATCCCTTCATCCTGGTTCCGGCCGGGGCGCTGTTCACGTATTTCATCCGCTATCGGTGGCCCAAGAACACGGTTCGGTTTGGCATTAAAGGTGTATTGCTGCACAACTTGTCGATCATCGTCTTTCTTGGCCTTCTTTACCTGATAGCTGGCATCACGGGTATTCTGGTCTGGTTGGTGTTTTCGCTTTTGGGCGGGATGCTAGGTGTTTTTCTTGTCTACCTTCAGCACAACTTCGAAGACACGTATTGGGATCGCCGTCCGGATCTGGACCCGCAACTAGCGGCGCTACAGGGATCATCGGCGCTGGATTTCGGGTGGTGGTTCGACAATGCGGTTGCCTGCATCACGCTGCACGACATCCATCATTTCAATGCGCGCATTCCGTCTTATCGGCTGCGTGCATGCCACTACAACCTACCACCCGAATTCACGCCCCGCCGGATCAAATTCCCCGAGGCTGTTGCCGCTTTAAACCTGAAACTGTGGGACGAAGACGCCAAGCGGCTTGTTCCGTTTCCCGGAAAGGATCAATCCGGTAACCTCGCACACAGTAGCTGACACAAATGACCTGCATCCCTGGGCACTGGCTTGTGAGAACGTGTATCTGGTAGACATAAGATAACGCAGGGAAAATCGGAAAGGACAAAGAATGACCGCAGTGACCGCAATAAAAGGCGTTGGAGAGGGGCTAGGAAAGTCACTTACAGCCAACGGTTTCAAAACCGCTGAAGCCGTTGCCAAGGCAAGCCCCGCTGCACTGGTCAAAGTTCCTCGTATCGGCAAAGCCCGCGCAGCCGTCCTGATTGCCGCCGCGAAAGAGGCGATTGCAGAGAAACCGCCAGTCGCCAAACCCGCCGCGGCGAAACCAGCCGCCAAACGCCCTGCGGCGAAAACAAGTACGCGCCGCGCGCCTGCCAAAAAGCCTGTAGCTCGCCGAACAGCGCCCCGCAAAACGATCGCTGCCGCCGCTGCCGAGAAGCGGGCGGAAGAGGCTGCGCGCAAAGCGGCTGAGGAAAAGGCCGCAGCCGAATTGGCAGAAGCCAAGGCAAAGAAGAAGGCCAAGGCCAAAGCCAAGGCTGAAAAGGCCGCTAAAAAGCTTCAGGAGATGGAAGCCGTCTTCTCGAAAGCCAAGGACAAGGTGAAGGCCAAGGCAAAGAAAGATAAAAAGAAAGACAAAAAGAAAAAGGCCGACAAGACGGACAAGAAGAAAGATAAGAAAAAAGACAAGAAGAAGGATAAGAAAAAGGCGAAGAAGTAAGCCTTCTCCGCCCTTAATCCTCTTGAACCGGTGCCCTGTTGGTCGCCGGTTTTCTTATGCCAGCGTGCCGTCCAGCTGCAGTGTCAGCTTGCCACCCAGATAGGGGGCCAGAACCTCGGGCAGGGTGACGGTACCGTCTGCGTTCTGGCCATTTTCCAGCACTGCGATCAGGCATCGCCCAACAGCCAGGCCCGATCCGTTCAGCGTGTGAACATATTCCGGTTTGCCGCCAGCTTCGGGACGGAAGCGCGCGTTCATGCGGCGCGCCTGAAAATCGCCACAGGTCGAGACCGAGCTGATCTCGCGATACGTGTCCTGACCCGGCAGCCAGGCCTCGATGTCAAAGGTCCGACGCGCGCCAAAGCCCATGTCGCCTGTGCACAGGATCACTGTGCGATAGGGGATGCCCAGCTTTTCCAGAATACCCTCGGCACAGCGCAGCATGCGTTTCTGCTCATCATCCGACTTGTCAGGATGCGTGACCGAGACCATTTCGACCTTTTCGAACTGGTGCTGGCGCAACATGCCGCGCGTGTCCCTGCCGGCCGATCCGGCCTCGGACCGGAAGCACAGGGAATGCGCTGTGTAGCGGCGGGGCAAATAGCTTTCTTCGATCATCGTGTCGTTGACGATATTGGTCAGCGACACCTCGGACGTCGGGATCAGCCACCAGCCTTCACGGGTCTGATAGCTGTCTTCGCCAAACTTCGGCAATTGGCCTGTGCCCTGCATCATCTCGGACAAAACCAGAACCGGGCCGTTCACCTCGGTCAGTTCGTTTTCGTTGATGTGCGTGTCCAGCATGAACTGCGCCAGCGCACGGTGAATGCGGGCAACACCGCCGGACAACAGGACAAAGCGCGAGCCGGACAGCTTTGCCGCCGTTTCAAAATCCATGCCGTTCTGAACGGCCTCGATTTCAAAATGCTCTTTCGGTGCAAAATCCAACTCACGCGGAGTGCCCCAGCGGTTGACCTCGACATTGTCGTTCTCGTCCGCACCTTCTGGCGCGTCCTCGGCGGGCAGGTTCGGGATGCGGATCAGTTGATCAGTCAACAGTGCGTCCAGATCCTTGGCCTCGGTCTGCATCTGGGCGATTTCGGCCTTTTTCTCAGCGACCAGCGCGCGCAGGCGTTGAAATTCAGCCTCGTCGCCGCGCCCCTTGGCGGCACCGACTTCTTTGCTGGCCTTGTTCTGTTCGGCTTGTGCCGTTTCTGCGGCCTGAATCTTGGCCCGGCGACTTTCGTCCAGCCTTAGCAAATCTGACGACACCGGCGCGTCCCCACGGCGCGCAAGTGCGGCGTCGAAGGCGGCGGGGTTTTCGCGAATGGCGCGGATGTCGTGCATGGTTCAGATCCTTAAATGCGTGAATCACTGAAACCGCTTATGCACCATCTGAAAGGCAGGGTGTAGCGCCGGTTACGACTTATCGGCATCCTCGTGTTTTTCATGCGCCAGATGGCCATCCCAATGTTCGGTTGGGATCTTGGGATCAGGCGGATCAGCCATATAAGAGGGTGTCATGATCTGCACACCGTTTTCATTGAACACGGCCACGATATTGCGATGCAGGTCTGACCGGATTTTCGGAATGATGCTGCCACGGGTCGTATAGCCGTTGATCTGATAGTTGATCGCGTAATCCGCCAATGCGGTCCACAAAACAAAGGGTTCAGGCTTGGCCTTGATGCCTTTGGTTCGGTTGGCGGCCTCAATCAGCATCGCCTCGACCTTCTCGGGCGGCTCTTCATAGCCAATGCCAACCGTTGTGTGCAGCAGCAGTCCGCTGCCGTCTGTTTTCTTCGAGAAGTTCACCACATCCGAATTCATCAGTTGCGCATTGGGGATCGAGATCAGTTCGTTCTTGATGGATTTCAGATGTGTCTCCATCAGTTTGATCTGAACCACATCGCCGATGTGATCCCCGATCTTAATGCGGTCCCCGATCGAGGTCGAGCGACGATAGATCACGAACAGACCAGCCAGCATGTTTGAGACGACAGAATTTGCACCCAGCGACAGCATGGCACCCACCAGGATCGTCAACCCCTGGAACGCCGCCGAATCCGATCCGGGGATGTAGGGAACGGCAAAGACCAAGGCGATCATGATCACCACAACACGGGCAATGTTGAAGGTTGGGCTGACCCAGTGCTTTTCAAAATCGCCCATGTCGAAGGAACCCGCTTCGACCGCGTCGAAGAACACCCGCATCCCCTTGATGATGTACAGCGCCACCCAAGAAATCAGGCCCAGCATGATCAAATTGGGGATGTAACTGATAATGCCTTTGAAGATCAGCAGTACCGGCTCGGTCAGATAGGTCAGCAACAGCTGCGCAAAATAGCGGGTTTCGGCGAAAGCCAGCAGAACAAACGAAAGGTAGTAATAAAAGCCGAGAAAGAAGATGATAAGCAGAACGAAGTTCAGCCCATATCGTACCAGCGCAGCGATCGCTTCGGCCTGAACGCTTTTGGCTGTGGCAGTTTCCACGTCCTTGAGGTGAAGTGAGACAAATTTTAATGTCTTCCGTCGAATCCGACGGTGCACCCACAGGATTGCCACCACAAACGCCACAAAACCAAAGGTCCATGCCACTGCCTCAATTGCACCGGACACGCGCGCCCGATCGGTGCGGTTGGCGCGGTAGTCTTCGATGGATTGTTTGATCGCGTTCCCGTGCAAAACGCTTAGAACGCTAAGCTCCATCTGATCCAACTCGGCATCGGCTTCGGTGACGATCGAGACTCTCTCGCCGTCGGCCAGAGTCCAAATGCCGAACTCGGTCTCTTCGTATGTCACCTCAACCGTGGGCGCGTCCGAGGCCTCGGCGATTTCGATGATCTTGTCCTGAACGTCTTCCGCCCGCTCTGGCGCGGGCAGGGCACTGGATCCCCGGACCTGGAACAATACGTCCCCGTCCACGATGACCGGCGCCACGAAACTGTCCGAGTCCGCCCCGTCAGAAGCAGGGGGCTCTGTCGGTGTTTCCTGTGCCAGTACGACGTCCGAAAACCACAGGCTGGACGCCAGGGCTGTCAGAAAATAAACCAGCAAAAGGAAGGGCTTGAATTGCCTTGCCATATGTCCCCCTTAACCCGAACTATACCCGGTTTCAGCGAGGTGCCTAGGACATATCTGCAACGCCTGGCTTGTTCTTTGTGCACTGAGGCCGGGTCAGGGCGGCGAACAGCGTTGCCATCGCTTGCAAAGGCGCAATTCAGAGCATAGGTTCCCGCCAAATTTGCGGAGCATTTCCGCAGCACCAAAACAAAGGAATATCCCATGGAAGGTGGCGCAATCGCCCAGTTTCTCCCGCTGATCCTGATCTTCGCGATCATGTATTTTCTGCTGATCCGTCCGCAGCAAAAAAAGATGAAGCAACATCAGGCCATGGTCGAAGCCGTGCGTCGCGGCGATCAAGTCGTAACCCAGGGTGGAATGATCGGCAAGGTGTCCAAGGTCAAGGAAGGCGACAACGAGATCGAAGTTGAAATCGCCGAGGGTGTGAAGGTTCGTGTGGTCAAGTCGACCATTGCGCAGGTTCTGAACAAGACTGAGCCCGCGAAGTAATTTCGCGCCACAATTCCTTGAAAAGGCAGGGTAATGCTGCAAATTGATACCTGGAAGCGGGTTCTGATCTGGCTGGTCTGCGTGATCGGTCTGATCCTTGCCCTGCCGAATGCGTTTTATACGCGCGTCGAGCAATCCAACGATGCCAAGGCGGCAATTGAGCTTGGCATCGACACTCCCGAAATGCAGGCCGAGGCGGCGCAATGGCCGAACTGGCTGCCGTCGTCGCTGGTCAATCTGGGCCTCGATCTGCGCGGTGGTGCGCATCTGTTGGCCGAAGTTCAGGTCGGCGATGTGTACGAATCCCGGATGGAGGCCATGTGGCCCGAAATTCGCGATGCGCTGCGGGATGAGCGCGCCACTGTAGGCACCATCCGCAAGCAAGAGTCGGCCCCGGACGAGATTCGGGTGCGCATCAGCCAGCCCGAGGGCATGTCCCGCGCGCTTGAAGTTGTGCGCGGCCTGGCCCGTCAGGTGCAAACCCTGACCGGTGTAGGTGCAACTGATATCGAGGCACGGTCTGAGGGCGATACAATCGTCGTTCAACTGTCCGAGGCCGAAAAACTTGCCACAGACGACCGCACTGTGCGCCAATCGCTTGAGATTGTGCGCCGCCGTATTGACGAGGTCGGAACACGTGAACCCACGATCCAACGCCAGGGTGCGGATCGTATTCTTATTCAGGTGCCGGGTATCGGCAGTGCTGGTGAACTGAAAGAGATCATCGGTACCACCGCTCAGCTGACATTCAATCCCGTTGTGGGGCGGGGCACCAACCCGGACGCAGTGCCGGGGATTGGCGAACAGGTCCTCCCCTCCATCGACGAAACTGGTTTGTTTTACACAGTCGAGTCGGCCCCAGTCGTCACCGGTGAAGAGCTGGTAGACGCGCAGCCAGCCTTCGACCAAAACGGTCGCCCTGCAGTCAGCTTCCGGTTCAACACATCTGGGGCGCGCAAGTTCGGCGACTATACGCTGGAAAATATCGGCCAGCCTTTCGCAATCATTCTTGATGATGAAGTCATCTCGGCCCCTGTCATTCAAAGCCACATTCCCGGCGGCTCGGGCATCATCACTGGTAATTTCACCGTTGAGGAAAGCACTAATCTAGCTGTTCTGTTGCGCGCAGGCGCGTTGCCTGCCGGGCTGGAATTCCTCGAAGAGCGTACCATCGGCCCCGAACTGGGGCAGGACAGTATCGACGCCGGTAAGGTCGCAACTATTGTGGCCTTTGTCGCGGTGCTAGCCTTTATGGCGCTCAGCTATGGATTGTTTGGTCTCTTTGCCAACATCGCCCTGATCATCAACGTCGGCCTGCTGTTTGGTCTGTTGTCCCTGATCGGAGCCACTCTGACACTGCCCGGTATCGCCGGTATCGTACTGACGGTCGGTATGGCGGTGGATGCCAACGTGCTGATCTTTGAGCGTATCCGCGAAGAACTGAAATCAGCCAGAGGCCCGGCGCGCGCAATCGAACTGGGTTATGAAAAGGCGTTGTCGGCCATTCTGGACGCGAACGTGACCACATTCATCACCGCTGTTATCCTGTTTGCGATGGGCAGCGGTCCGGTGCGCGGTTTTGCAATCACGCTGGGTCTGGGCATTCTGACCTCGGTCTTCACCGCGATCTTCGTGACGCGCCTGATGATCGTGATCTGGTTTGAACGCCGCCGCCCGAAAACGATCGAGGTTTGACATGAGACTGAAACTCGTACCCCAGAATACCTCGTTCGATTTCTTCAGCCGATGGAAAATCTGGCTGGGTATCTCGGCCTTGATGATGATCGTGGCGTTCACGTCCTTCATGCTTCAGGGGCTGAACTTCGGCATCGACTTCCGCGGTGGCACAACGATCCGGACGCAAAGCACCCAAGAGATTGATGTCGGAGTCTATCGTGACGCCCTTGCCCCGTTGGAATTGGGGGATGTGACAATCACAGAGATCTTTGATCCAAACTTTGGACCGGATGAGAATGTAGCGATGATCCGTATCCAGGCTCAAGAAGACGCCGAGGCGGTTACATCCGACGTGATCACTCAGGTCGGCGAGGTGCTTGCTGCTGCTGATCCGGGCCTCAAATTGCCATTTGAAAGCGTTGAATCCGTCGGTCCTAAAGTCTCGGGTGAGCTGATCCAAACTGCGGTTATCGCGGTGGTGTTGGCGATCGGGGCGGTGCTGGTATATATCTGGCTGCGTTTCGAATGGCAGTTCGCCTTGGGCGCGGTGGCCGCATTGGTTCACGACGTAATCCTCACCATCGGCATCTTCTCTGAACTGCAAATCCGGTTCGATCTGGCCATCATCGCGGCATTGCTGACCATCGTGGGGTATTCGCTGAACGACACCGTGGTCGTCTTTGACCGTGTTCGCGAGAACCTGCGGAAATACAAGAAAAAGGACCTGAAAGAGGTTCTGAACATCTCGATCAACGAAACGCTCAGCCGGACGGTGATGACCTCGGTTACCACCCTGTTAGCGCTGATCTCGCTTTATGTGCTGGGCGGGGACGTGATCCGCGGCTTTGTTTTCGCGATGATCTGGGGCGTGATCGTAGGGACGTATTCCTCGGTCTTTGTGGCCTCGACCATCCTGCTGTGGCTGGGCGTCAAGCGCGACTGGTCGAAGCCATCCAACAACGCGGGCAACCAGTTCGCAAATGTGGATGCCTGATCTTCTCGGCCAGTCCCCAACGGGGCTGGCCGTTATCTTTTTTGCAGCGACACTAGGCGGCATCGTACGCGGGTTTTCCGGCTTTGGCACCGCGCTGATTTTTCTGCCTCTGGCCACTCCGTTCCTCGGCCCGTTTGGGGCGCTGATCGGACTGACGATCATGGATATTTTTGGGCCACTCCCCAACCTGCGGCGGGCGTGGCGCGCCGTAGACCGCGGAGACCTGGCACGGTTGGTGCTTGGCTGCGCTTTGATCCTGCCTGTTGGCTTGTGGGTCCTCACGCAGGTCGAGCCCGAGGTGTTCCGATACGCGGTCAGCTTACTGGCCTTGTTCATGCTCGCAATCCTGATCCTTGGATTACGCTACCAAGGCCGCGTGCGACGCGCGATGGTGACAGCCATCGGTGGCGCTGCGGGGTTTCTCGGCGGCGTCGCTGGGTTGCCTGGACCGGCGGTGATCCTGTTCTACATGTCCCGTCCGCTGCCGGTAGAAGTCATTCGGGCTACGATCCTGCTGTTCCTTTTCGGCTTCGACTTTCTTATTTTTGGCTTTCTGTCTGCTATGGGGCGAGTGACTTTCGACAGTGTTGTTCTGGGGCTGGCTTTGTCGGTTCCGAACCTTTTGGGCAATTGGCTGGGCGGCTGGCTGTTCAACCCGGAAAAGGGAAAGCTCTACCGCACCGCCGCCTACGTTGTCATCGCGCTGGCCGCCTTGTCGGGCCTGCCGCTTTGGGGCATAGAAGATATCCATGCGGTTGAATGAGATCACATATAACAACGCAACACCGGTCGATGGCTACGGGCCCGGCTTTTTCCGTATTGGTGGCCAGGTCCACGAAGGGGCGGTTCTGACCGGTCCATCGGGCACCACCGGTTGGGGCGGATACGACGATCAATCCTCTTTGCTTACACTGGCTGGGCATGTGGATGTCCTGTTGATCGGAACGGGCGCTGATCTGGCCCATATCCCCTCAGACCTTCGAGCGGCGCTTGAGCAGGCCAGCATAGGCGTTGAGATCATGAACTCTCCTGCAGCCTGCCGTACCTACAATGTACTGCTCTCCGAAGGCCGCCGCATCGCGCTGGCTTTGCTTCCCACCTGACGGGATCCGTTTCATCTGGCCAAAAATATCCCAGGAGCGCGAAGGGCTGGCCCCTCATTTTCATGCTTATCCGGCAGCGGCTCGGGCATTGCCCTGCGGCAAATCCCGCCTTTTGCCCCTATGCGCAATAAGATAAGCGGGAACGTATGACACTGACCGTAACCGATCTTGCCATCACCCGCGGGTGTATCCCCGTGCTCGAGGGGCTCAACTTCTCGCTTCAATCCGGGCAAGCACTGATCCTGCGTGGGCCAAACGGGATCGGCAAAACAACTTTGCTGCGTACACTTGCGGGGTTGCAGCCGGCGTTGAGCGGAACCATTGACGGGGCCGAGGATCAAATTGCCTACGCCTCGCATTCCGACGGGTTGAAGCCAACGTTGACGGTTGTGGAAAACCTGACCTTCTGGGCCTCGGTCTTTGGGACAGATGACGTCCAACCGGCATTGGATGCCTTTGCCTTGAACGAGCTGTCGGACCGCCATGCGGGAAACCTGTCCGCCGGGCAGAAACGTCGCCTTGGACTGGCCCGGATGCTGGTCACCGGGCGGCCGATCTGGATGCTGGACGAACCGACGGTGTCACTGGACAAAAGCGCCGTCCAGATGTTTGCCGATACCGTTCGTGCCCATCTAGGGCAGGGCGGTTCCGCCCTGATCGCCACCCATATCGACCTTGGTCTGGACGGTGCGGTGCTGGATGTGGGTCCCAACAAAGCCAAACCAAAACCCATCGACGACTTTGACGGAGGCTTCCTGTGATCGCCCTGCTGCTGCGCGACCTGAAACTGGCGTTCCGCGCGGGCGGGGGTTTTGGCCTTGGTCTGGCGTTCTTTTTGATTGTGACCGTTCTGGTGCCGTTCTCGGTCGGCCCGCAATCTTCGCTGTTGTCGACCATTGCCCCGGGTGTGCTTTGGCTGGGCGCGCTTTTGGCCTGCCTGTTATCGCTTGATCGTTTGCTTGCGTTGGATTGGGAAGACGGGTCGCTTGACCTGTTGGCCACCGCGCCCTTGCCACTTGAGGCGGTTGTGTCGATCAAGGCGCTGGCCCACTGGATAACAACGGGTTTGCCACTGGTTCTGGCCGCGCCGTTTCTGGGTGTGCTACTGAACTTGCCGGTGCCAGGCTTTTTCTGGCTGGTGATCTCACTTTTGGTCGGCACCCCGGCCATGAGTGTGATCGGGACCTTTGGCGCAGCTCTGACTGTCGGCCTGAAACGCGGCGGGCTATTGTTGTCATTGCTTGTTCTGCCGCTGTATGTTCCCACGCTGATCTTCGGGGCCGAAGTCGCACGCCGCGGCGCCACGGGGATGGAGACGCAGACACCGCTGTTGATGCTGGCAGGGATCACGGCGGCCACGATTGCTCTGTTGCCTTTTGCCAGCGCAGCCGTGCTGCGGATCAACCTTCGGTGACACGGTCGCAGTTTGACTGATGTCAATTGAGAACAAACACGAGTCGGACTAAATAGAGCCCATGTCTTTCGCAGCCAAAGCCAATACCCTCTGGGAGTACGCCAACCCGCGCAAATTCCTCGCGACCAGCGAGCGGGTCCTGCCGTTCTTCTGGATGACTTCTTTTGTGTGTCTGGTCGTCGGACTGATCTGGGGCTTTTTCTTCACGCCAGATGACTACAAACAGGGCTCGACCGTCAAGATCATCTACCTGCATGTGCCTGCGGCGCTGATGGCGATCAATTGCTGGCTGATGATGCTGGCCACATCTTTGGTCTGGCTGGTGCGCCGCCACCATGTCAGTGCACTCGCTGCGCGAGCGGCAGCTCCCATCGGTATCGTGATGACCCTGATCGCGTTGGTAACCGGCGCGATCTGGGGGCAACCGATGTGGGGCACGTGGTGGGCCTGGGATCCACGCCTGACGGCTTTCCTGATCCTGTTTCTTTTTTACCTTGGCTACGTAGCCCTGTGGGAAGCGATCGAGGATTCCGATACAGCCGCTGATCTGACCTCGGTCCTGTGTCTGGTAGGGTCGGTTTTTGCCTTGCTCAGCCGCTATGCGGTGAACTTCTGGAACCAAGGCCTGCATCAGGGGGCATCCGTGATGCGCGCCGCAGCCGTCACCGGCGCGGATACCGAAGAAAAAGTCAGCAACATTTATTTCTATCCGCTGCTGGTATGTATCATCGGATTTGTGCTGCTGTTCATTGCGTTGGTTCTGTATCGCACAGGAACGGAAATCCGGGCGCGACGGATTAAAGCGTTGCTGGCGCGAGAAAGGCTAAAGGGATGATCCCTGATCTTGGAAAGTATGCCGACGCGGTCCTGTGGTCCTATGCAGCCTCGCTGGGGTTGCTGATTGCACTGGTCGCTCTCAGCGTAATGCGTGGGCGCAAAGTCCGGGCGGAAATGGAAAAGCTCGAACACAGGATGTCACGCAATGGCTAAAATCTCACCCTTGATGATTGCGCCGCCGTTGATCTTCGGCGCTTTTGCCGTTTTGGCCGGCATTGGCATGTTCCGGGATGACCCCGATGCCTTGCCATCTGCACGCGAAGGGCAGCCCGCCCCACCTGTCGTTCTGACCGAGTTTCCGGGCAAAACGTTGTTCGACGATGACACCCTGCGTGATGGTGAGGTCAAGCTGGTCAACTATTGGGCCAGTTGGTGTGCGCCCTGCCGGGCTGAGCACCCCAACCTTGAGGCGCTGTCCGAAGAGGGCATCTCGGTATATGGCATCAACTACAAGGATCAGTTGGCCAATGCCGAAGGTTTTCTGACCGAACTGGGCGACCCATATGAGGCCATCGGACGGGATGAACAAGGGCGCATGGCGCTGGACTGGGGTCTTTACGGTGTTCCGGAAACTTATGTGATCGACGGAGAGGGCACGATCATTCTGCGCTTTGCAGGTCCGATCACGCAGCGCGTCATCGAAAGCAGGATACGCCCGGCATTGGAAAAAGCCAGCCAGTGATCTGATCCGTTGCCATGCGGAGCGTGCCTGCTGCACGCGCTCTATTTCTTATTTCTGCTAGTTGGGCTGACACCCAAGAAAAAGCCCCGGCGCATTGGCCGGGGCTTTGTTGCTTTAATCTTCCTTGGCAAGGTTCCGCAGCACATATTGCAGCACGCCGCCGTTTTCAATGTATTCGATCTCGGGCGCGGTATCGATCCGGCATTTCAGCGTGATTGTTTTCTCGGTTCCGTCGCCGAAGATGATGGTGCAGGGCACTTCTTGCAGCGGCTCGACCGAATCCAAGCCATGGATCGAGACGGTTTCGTCGCCTGTCAGGCCCAGTGTCTTGCGGGTGTCGCCGCCGGTGAACTCGAACGGGATTACGCCCATTCCAACCAAGTTGGACCTGTGGATACGCTCAAAGCTTTCGGCGATCACGGCTTTGACGCCCAGCAAGGCCGTGCCCTTGGCAGCCCAGTCCCGGGATGAGCCGGCGCCGTATTGCTCGCCACCAAAGACGACCAGCGGAAGGCCTAGTTCCTGGTAGGCCATTGATGCTTCGTAGATCGAAGCCTGTTCGCCGTCAGGACCTTTGGTATAGCCGCCTTCGACGCCGTCCAGTATCTCATTCTTGATGCGGATATTGGCGAATGTGCCACGCATCATGACCTCGTGGTTGCCGCGGCGGGAACCATAGGAGTTGAACTCACGCGGTTGCACCTGACGTTCGATCAGGTACTGACCGGCAGGCGAGGTGCTTGCAAAAGACCCTGCGGGTGAGATGTGGTCGGTCGTGACCATGTCCCCAAGAACCGCCAACACCTTGGCCCCTTCGATATTTGAGATCGTGCCCGGCTCGGCACCCATTCCCTGAAAATAGGGAGGGTTCTGGATATAGGTTGAAGCCGGCGGCCAGTCATAGGTTTCCTGTTGCGGAACCTCGACGCTTTGCCATTTCTCATCGCCTTTGAAGACATCCGCATATTTCGACTGGAACGCTTCCCGGGTGACAGTTTCCTGCACCAGCTCGGCAATTTCGCTTTGGGTCGGCCAGATGTCCTTCATGAAGACGTCATTGCCGTCCTTGTCCCGCCCAATCGGCTCGGATGTCAGGTCGATATCCATGGTGCCAGCCAACGCATAGACTACAACCAGCGGTGGCGAGGCGAGGTAGTTGGCCCGCACGTCCGGCGAAATCCGGCCTTCAAAGTTGCGGTTGCCGGACAGAACGGACGTGGCGACCAGATCACCCTCGGCAATTGCTTCACTGATCTCCCTCTGAATCGGGCCAGAGTTGCCGATGCATGTGGTGCAGCCATAACCAACCAGGTTGAACCCGATGGCATCCAGATGTTGCTGCAGGCCAGCCGCCTCAAGGTATTCAGACACAACCTGCGAGCCGGGGGCCAGCGATGTTTTTACCCAAGGCCGACGGTTCAGGCCCAGCTCATGCGCCTTTTTTGCAACCAGACCGGCCCCGATCATCACGTAAGGGTTCGAAGTGTTGGTGCAGGATGTGATCGAGGCGATCACGACCTTGCCCGATTCCATGCCGTATTCTTCACCTTTGACTTCGATCTGCTTACCTATCGGGCGCTTGAAGGTATCCGCCATTTCTTTGGTAAATGCCGCTTTGGCGTCGGTCAGCGCGACATAGTCCTGAGGGCGTTTCGGGCCGGAGATAGCGGGAACGATCGTGCCCATGTCCAGCGTCAGAGTGTCGGTGTAGATGGGCGCGTAGTTCTCATCACGCCAAAGGCCGTTTTCCTTGGCATAAGCTTCGACCAGTGCCAGGCGATCTTCATCCCGACCGGTGTTACGCATATAGCGCAGGGTCTCACCATCAATCGGGAAGAAGCCGCAGGTCGCGCCGTATTCAGGTGCCATATTAGCAATGGTTGCGCGGTCAGCCAGCGGCAAACGGCCCAGACCGCTCCCGTAGAACTCGACGAATTTGCCAACCACGCCTTGCGCGCGCAGCATCTCGACGACTTTCAGAACAAGGTCAGTGCCTGTGGTGCCTTCGAGCATCGCGCCGGTCAGCTCAAAACCTACAACCTCAGGGATCAGCATCGATATCGGCTGGCCCAGCATCGCGGCCTCGGCCTCGATCCCGCCGACACCCCAGCCCAGAACGGCCATGCCATTGACCATGGTGGTGTGGCTGTCGGTGCCAACCAGCGTGTCGGGGTAGGCGACTTCGTCGCCGTTCTGGTCGGTGTCGGTCCAGACGGTCTGGGCCAGATATTCCAGGTTCACCTGATGGCAGATGCCGGTTCCGGGGGGAACAACACGGAAGTTGTTAAAGGCCGACTGCCCCCATTTCAGGAACTGGTAACGCTCCATGTTGCGTTCATATTCGCGATCAACGTTCATCTGGAACGCGCGCGGGTTGCCGAATTCATCGATCATGACCGAGTGGTCGATGACCAGATCAACCGGGTTCAGCGGGTTGATCTTCTGCGCATCGCCGCCCAGTCCCTTGATGCCATCGCGCATCGCTGCCAGATCAACAACAGCCGGAACGCCGGTAAAGTCCTGCATCAACACGCGGGCAGGGCGATACGCAATCTCGCGCGGGTTCT
Source organism: Ruegeria atlantica (assembly GCF_001458195.1). Taxonomy (GTDB): domain Bacteria; phylum Pseudomonadota; class Alphaproteobacteria; order Rhodobacterales; family Rhodobacteraceae; genus Ruegeria; species Ruegeria atlantica. Next base: position 29,831 of record NZ_CYPU01000039.1, read on the forward strand.
TGCCGCCATTACGTGCCCATTCGCCAAAGGCTTTGATATCGTCGACCGCGACGGAAAAGCCATCGTCCTCGAACCGCAGCATGTTCTCGAGCACCACTTTGAGCGCGGCGGGAAGCTTGGAAAAGTCACCCAGACCGGCCTCTTGCGCGGCGGGGATAGAATAATATGAAATGGATTTGCCATTCACGCTAAGGTTGCGGCGTGTTTTGGCGGTATCTTGTCCGACTTTGATGGGCATCTGTGGCCTCCCTCTGAAATGACTTAGATCCCGGGATTCGCTAATCTTTATCTGCATCACCAACGCCTTTGGTTCAAGGACCAAGGTGGTGAGCTCGTTGAGTTATGTATACCATTGCACACAAAATTTAAGGATCTGGATGGTCGCATGTCTCAAGAAACGTTGATTGGAGGTTGAACAGGCTTGCGTTTAAACCGGGCAGTACACCCAGCCAAAGGCCCGAGACCCGTAATGTTCAGATCCATTCGCGCGACAACGCTAGTTTCCTTGTTTCTCTCCACAGCAGCCTTGGCCGAGGGCGACCCGGTTGTGGTTGAGTTGTTCACATCTCAGGGCTGTTCGTCCTGTCCGCCTGCCGACCGGATCATGCATGATTTGGCCAAACGCGACGATGTGATCGGCCTAGCACTGCATGTGGATTACTGGGACTACATCGGCTGGAAGGACGAATATGCCGATCCGGATCACACTCTGCGCCAGCGCACTTATGCGCGAGAAGGTGGGCGGTCGATGATCTATACGCCTCAGATGGTGGTGAATGGGCAGCAGGATGTTGTCGGAGCGCAATCGCGGGAACTGGATCGTTTGATCAATGCGCATCTCAAGGCCGCCCCGCAAGCGTCCGTGACGGCCGCGCGCTCAGGTGATGATGTGACGGTGGATGTGACGCCGGTCGAACTGCCGGCCGGGGAAACCTATGACATCAGGGTCATTCAGTATTCACCGGTGCGCCATGCCTCGATCCGACGTGGAGAGTTGGCTGGCCACGATCTGGACTATGCCAATGTTGTCGAGGCCTGGCATATGGCAGGTCAATGGGACGGCGTCGCGCCTCAGGCGTATTCGGTAACCGTCGACACAGATTATCCCGCAGTTGTGCTGGTGCAAAGGGCAGGGCACGGCCCGATCGTGGCAGCCGCGCGAGTCAAATAATCAGGGCATGTCCTCGGGCTGCACGCCCAATCCGTTCCAGGCTTTCCAGCGCCGGTGGATCCAAAACCACTGACCCATATGCTGTCTCACCATGGCCTCAAGATCGTCATTGGTGAACTGGGTCATGGTCTTCGGATCTGTATGCGGCACCGGGTCGTGTAGCACGATTTCAAAATCCACGCCGTTTGGTTGCCGCACCGCATAACACGGGATCAGGACGGCGTTGTATCTCATTGCCAGTTCTGCATTCAGGACTGAGGTCACGGCGGGCTTGCCAAAGAATGTCAGCTCTTCACCGCCATGGGCGTGCAGATCGGATACGATCGCGATGATCCCATTTTTTTTGAGCGAACGCACCATCTCGACCATTCCGCGACGGCCCTGTTCAAACATCGGCGAGCCGGTCTTATGGAACGCCTCGACATACATGTCGTTGAAATAAGGGTTCGCCATGCGGCGATAGAGGCACCCAATTGGTTGGCCGCTGCGTTCCTGCAGAGCGATGCGTGCCGCCAAATAGTGACCAAAATGCGCGGTGATCATCATGATCGGTCGCCCTTCGGCGACGGCAGTGTCAAATGCGGCAACACCCGAGCCGCTTACCTTTGCCGTGCGCTGACGTTCGGTGAACCCTTCCGGCGAAAAATGCTCCATAATCGCGCGACCAGCATTGTCTGGAACGGCGCTGCAAATTCTGTTGACCTCGGCCTCTGACAGGTCAGGGCAGGTCAATTTCAAGTTGCTGCGCACGCGTTTGGTAAAGCCGATCAACGGTGAAAGCCCACGTGCGATTGCGCCCATGGTGGCCAGGCGTGTTTCATAGGGCAACAACCTCAAGGTCCCGATCACGCCCTTCATGAACAATCCAGTGATGTAGTATTTTCTAAGCTCTGTGCGGCTTAGTTCCGACTTTTCGACGGGCATGAATAGGTCTCACCGGCTGTTGCGATTTGCCGGGCAAGACATACAAGGGGGAAACCGCAACCACAAGCGTTGCAAACCAAAGCCATGCTTTGTCCTGCCGGATCGGACTTGCCCGTCACTCTTCGTTATCCTCTTCGATCAACGCTATTGCGCCTTCGTCGACCAGTGTTCGAATTGAGCCGATGACAAGTGTCATCGCTTCTTCGGCTTCTGCCAGCTTCACCTTGCCGCGTTCGGTGATTTCCTCGCGCAGGTTATCCGCCATACGCGTCGACATGTTGGATAGCAGGAAATCGACCGCGGCTTTGTCATTCTCGGCCGTGGCGCCAGCCAAGGCGGTGACGAGATCAGCCTGATCCAATCCACGCAGAATCGCAGGCACGTCCCGGGGCAAGATGCGGGCCGGGATATGGGCGAAGGTGAATATCGATTGGCGCACCAAAGCTGCAAAGTCGGTGTCTTCTTCATCCAGGGCCGTCAAAAGCCCGTCGCGCGTCGCTGCGGCTGATTGGTTCAGAATCGCGCCGACCCGCGCTCCGGGGCCATCCGAAAAGGCCGTTGCGGGGCGTCGATCAAGTTGCGCCGCTAGCGACCAGCCAATCCGTTCAACCGCCTCGGGTGTGATGTTGGCCGTTTTGGACACGGCATAGGTGATGCGCCGCGCGACCGGGCCGGGCAGGTGACCCAGAAGTTGCGCGGCATTCGCAGTTTCCAGCTTGGACAAGATGACCGCTGCAATTTCAGTGCTTTCGGCCAGAGCGATGGTGGCCAAATCTCCTGTCGGGATTTCGCGCAGCCGTTGCCACGGATCGCCGATCTGGCGCACCCCGGCTTCCTTCCGCAACCTAGCCGCTGTTGCCGGCGTAATCTTGTCGCTGACCGCATCCAAAGCACCGGCCAGCCCATGCGGAAAGGACAGGCCGACACTGTCCAGAGCTTCGGCAAACTCTTGTGCGACGGATGCCAGCGTGATGCGATCCTCAAGGCCCATCTGACCCAACTGGTGCGTCAGCTTTTCCTGCAAATCGTCGGGAAGCTCTTCCAGGGGGATATCTGCGCCCTCATTCAACAAAAGGCGCACAACGACGGCGGCTTTTTGTCGGCTGCTCAGCGCCTTGGGAACGACGCGGGGCGCGTCGTTCTGGGCGTCGGCTGTGGGTGTTGATGTCCCCGGTGCCAGTTGAACCAAAGAGTTTGTGTCCTGCATCTGCCTGTGGTGCCAAGTTTCTGTTCCACAGGCAGATTACAGAGAGTCGGGTAAAGAAAGGCTGAAGTTTAATAGTTGTATGTCAGCCCTGTGCGGATCGCCTCGCGCAAGGATGCCTCGGCCCAAGTGCCTTCACCGCCGCGCGCCTTGATCTCGCGCCACTGTGCGATGGCAAGATCGGTTTTTCCTTCGGTGACAAAGCCCTGCCCCATATAGCTGCGCGCCAGTATGTTGTCGGGATTCGCCTCAATGGCGTTCGAATAGAAGGCATTCGCCAAATCAAGCTCACCCATTTTGCGGTAGGTGAAACCCCAGTAGGTCAACACGCGATCATCATCCTGATCCATGATGCGCAGGATGTCCTGTGCATTTTCGATCTGTCCATCATAGGCCAGTTCGCGCACGGCGTCATACAGCTCTTCTTCAGTAAAGTTGGTCTTGTCCGGCTTCACGCACCGTCCGGCGTCTTTGTCATAGACGCGACCGAAGAAACACTTCTTGGTCGTGTTGGTCGGTTTTGGCGGGCTGCTGTCACCGCCAGCGGCGATCGCGACCGGCGCGAATGCAAAGGCCTGAAGGGCGATGGCTGAAGCGAGTACTAGGCGCATTTTCCTACTCCGTTGTCTGGGCTACTTACAGAAAGCATAGTGCGTTTCTCTCAAAAGCTAACAACCGAAGGCTCGCGTTTATTCACGAATAAGGAATTTTTTTCTCAGCTACTCACAATTTTGGCGCAGGTTTGGGCTTCTGCATCCCAATACGTACCCGGCGCGCAGGACTGGGTTTGCTTGGAATGGCCACTACAAGCCAAGGCAACGGAGGCTGAACAACTAAGGGCCACAGCGCAAATCAAAGTGCGGATCATCGTGTTTCTCCTGTCCGGACATACACGGGCATCATAGCCTGTTTTGGCCTGTCTGGCAAAAGAGCAGGGCCCGGATCGCGTCACGCGAACCGGGCCCTGCGAAGCATTTGATCAATCGCGGTTTATTCGCCGAACACGCGGGCGAAGATCGTATCAACGTGTTTTGTGTGATAGCCGAGATCGAATTTCTCTTCGATTTCTTCCGGACTCAGCGCGGCGGTGACGTCCGCGTCTGCCAGCAGTTCTTCTTTGAAATCGGTGCGGTGTTCCCAGACTTTCAGCGCGTTGCGCTGAACCATGGCATAGGCATCTTCGCGGCTGACACCTGCTTGTGTCAGCGCCAGCAGAACCCTCTGGCTCATCACAAGACCGGGGAACTTGTTCATGTTTTCGATCATGTTCTCGGGGAAGATCAACATCTTGTCGATCACGCCTGTCAGTCGCGCCAGTGCAAAATCCAACGTGATCGTGGCATCCGGCCCGATCATGCGTTCGACCGAGGAATGCGAGATATCGCGCTCATGCCAGAGTGCCACGTTTTCCATCGCCGGGATCACTGCCGCGCGCACCATGCGGGCCAACCCGGTCAGGTTCTCGGTCAGCACCGGGTTTTTCTTGTGTGGCATGGCCGAGGAGCCTTTCTGACCCATCGAGAAGAACTCGGCCCCCTCCAGCACCTCGGTGCGCTGCATGTGGCGGATTTCGATGGCGACGTTCTCGATGCTGCTGGCGATAACCCCCAGCGTGGCAAAGAACGCAGCATGACGGTCGCGCGGGATGACCTGAGTGCTAATCGGCTCGGGCACCAGACCCAACTGGTCGCAGACATGCTCTTCCACACGCGGGTCAACATTGGCGAAGGTACCGACCGCGCCGCTGATCGCGCCAGTGGCAATTTCAGCGCGGGCGTCGCGCATGCGGGACAGGTTGCGGTCCATCTCGGCGTAAAAACGCGCGAAAGTCAGGCCCATGGTGGTTGGCTCTGCGTGGATGCCGTGGCTGCGACCGATACGGACGGTATCCTTGTGTTCAATCGCGCGGCGTTTCAGGGCAGCCAGCAGACCTTCTAGATCTGCGATCAGCAGGTCGGCGGCGCGGGTCAGTTGCACGTTGAAACAAGTGTCGAGTACGTCCGAGCTGGTCATGCCTTGGTGGACAAAACGCGCCTCTTCACTGCCGACATGTTCGGACAAATGGGTCAGGAAGGCGATGACGTCGTGTTTGGTAACCGCTTCGATTTCGTCGATGCGAGCCACGTCGAATTCCACATCCTTGGCCTTCCAGACAGCCTCGGCATTTTCGCGCGGGATCACGCCCAAATCAGCCATGGCGTCGCAGGCATGTGCCTCGATCTCGTACCAGATGCGGAACTTGGATTCGGGCGACCAGATGGCGACCATATCGGGGCGGGAATAGCGTGGAATCATTGGCAGCGGCACCTTATTGTGATTTGGCAGGAGGCGTTGCGGCGGGGTTTAAACCCGCACAGACAAAGGAACAAGGCGCGAGTGCGAATATGAGACGGTTTGCCCTGATTTTGGCCCTTTGGCCCGGTTTTCTGGTGGCAGAGGAGTTCAAAACGCTGACGGGGGATGAAATTCTGTCGGTATTGACCGGACAGAAGCTCGATTACGGGGAAGGTATCTGGCAGACCTTCGATGACACGATGCTAACGCAGTATTTCACGGGCGGGCCCAGCGCAGGGCGGTGGGCAGTGCGCGAGGATCGTTATTGCTCGGTCCGGCCGCCTTCCGATTTTTGGGCCTGCTATGATGTCCAGCAAAGTGGCAAAGTGATCCGGTTCGTTGATGATAACGGTGCCACAACCGACGGGACACTCGCCGAATGAGCCTGCCGCGGAGACTGTCGGATTTCGAAGGCCATTGGAGCCTGACCCGGACCATTCTGGATATGCAGGCGGGGCAGGTGGTGCAGGCCGATGGTCACACGGTCCTGAGCCCGACCGAGGACGGCTTGATATACGACGAAGAAGTCACGCTGCGTGTGCCGCGGCAAGCCGAGATGAAAGGCACGCGCAGGTACCTGTGGCACGCGGCGGGTGAGGCGATTGCCATAAATTTTGACGACGGCCGCTATTTTCACCGGCTGGCCTTGGGCCAGGCACATGCGTCTGACCACCACGATTGCCCGCCCGACAGCTATTATGCTGTCTACGACTTTTCGGCCTGGCCAGTCTGGTCAGTGCGCTGGATCGTCTCGGGACCCAGAAAATCTTATGAAATGAGCACCGAATATCGGTTAAGATAGCGTAATCATGTTGCAGCCAAAGCTCTAAGCGGGCATTTCTGCAGTTGAAAATAGGTGGAGACATAAGAATGAATGCGAATGTACTGGCCAATGCGATTGGCCCGCACGAAGGCACCGCGCTGCGCGTCAAGCAAGTTGTGCTGGTGGCACTAGGTATTCTTGCGCTGGCAATTGCTGCCAAGATCAAGGTTCCGATGTGGCCTGTCCCGATCACAATGGGCACCTTTGCCGTGCTGACTATCGGCACCGCCTATGGCACGCGTCTGGGGTTGGTCACCATGCTGGGTTACCTGCTGATCGGTGCGTTGGGCTTCGATGTGTTCGCAGGTTCCTCGGCCGAGAAATTTGGTCTGACTTACATGATGGGCGGTACCGGCGGCTATCTGGTCGGGTACCTGCTGGCAACCGTTCTGTTGGGCGCACTGGCCGCGCGAGGCTGGGACCGTTCGTTCGGCAAGATGGCGTTGGCTCTGGTTCTGGCAAATGTCGTGATCTACGTGCCCGGTCTGCTGTGGCTGGGTCAGCTGTACGGATGGGACCAGCCGATCCTGCAGTGGGGTCTGACACCCTTCTTGGTGGGCGACGCGATCAAGCTGGTGCTGGCTGCACTGCTGATCCCTGGCCTGTGGAAAATGGTTGGCGACGCTCGTTCGTAAGGTTCGGCCGATTTAAGCCTGACGAAGCCGCGCCCGGAGATATCCCGGCGCGGTTTTTTTGTGCCCTCACATTGGGATGCTGGACAAAAGGGGCCACTGCGGGCCAATCTGCATTCAATGAAATCATCAGGTTATTGATATATGCATATTCAATTAGCTTCGACACTCGCTGTTTGCGCTTCGCTTTTGCTGAGCGGTGGGACGGCATCAGCTGATACTCCGGTCACGTATACAGACAACAGGCGCGCGCTGTTCGGCTTTTCTGTACCCGACTTCTGGGCGTTGCGCACCGGCGGTCCGCGCGAAATTGCGGATACCGAACTGGGCGATTCACGTGCCGTTGCTCGGGTCATGGGGATGCGGCCAGTCACGGACGATAATGTCTGGATGGGCTTTGTGTCGCCTGCAGGTGTGGCCTCGATCGAGGGCGGTCTTCGGTACCTTGAGGATATCGACAGGTTTCTAGTCAAAGATCCAACAGTGTCCGAGACAACCACGACGCGCATTGGCGGGTTGCCCGCGCGTGTTATTCGCGGGACCGGCAGTCGCGAAGGGCGCGGCGTGAACTTCACTGTTTCAGTAATCGACTTGCCAAAGGGGCGCGTGGCCATCGCCGTTGCGATCCTGCGGGACGGCGCCGATCCAGCTTATGTGGACGATCTGAACGCCGTGTTCGCGTCGTTCCGGTCCCTGCAGTGAGGAGGCGCACATGACCCGCAAACTGATCAAACGCGCAGCCCTTGCCCTTGGATTGGGGGCAGCAAGCCTGACGCTTTCGGCATGTGATGGTGTAACCGTCGGGGTAGGTTACGGGTATGACCCGTTCTACGACTCGATGCTGTGGAATGACTATTATCATGACGTAGACGTGGACATTGACATCGACCGGCCGGATCGCCCCAGACCGCCAGATGGTCGCCCACCGGCGCGTCCTGTTCCACCTATCGCCAAGCCACCGAACAGACCACCGGTGTCGCGACCGCCGAACAGGCCACGGCCACCGGCCGCACGACCCCCGGCGGCCCGGCCACCCATTCACCGCCCCGCAGGGCGGCGGTGAGCTGACGAGTCAGTCCAGTAATTCAGTTGTGATCTGGGCTGACCCTTCCAAGGTTCTGTGGACCGGGCATTTGTCCGCGATTTCCAGCAATCGCGCGCGTTGCTCGGCTGTCAGCGGACCTTCAAGGCGGATCTTGCGGCGGAACTGATCGACTTTTCCTTCGTTGGCCAGCCCCGCATCCTGCGCATGCACCTTATTGTGGCACACATCGACTGAAACGGTTTTCAGCGGCCACCGCTTGCGCCGCGCGTACATGCGGATGGTCATCGATGTGCAAGCACCCAATCCAGATGACACGAACCCGTAGGGCGACATGCCGCGGTCGGTGCCGCCGTATGAGGCGGGCTCGTCCGCGACAGCGTGGTGCCGGGGACCGGATTGGATATCCTGCAGGAACCCTTCCGGATCAGCTTCGGTCACGCGAACAACACCTTCGGGTGCGCCAGGTGGTGGGGCCGGCGGGCAGAGCTTGACGTAGCGCGTAACCCAAGCGGTGATCACGTCCGCCGCGTATTCAGCGTCGGATGCGCGGGTAATCAGGTGATCGGCATCGTCGAGGGTCACAAAGCTCTTGGGATGTTTGGCCGCCAGGAAGATTGTGCTGGCATTGTCGATGCTTACGGTCTCGTCCCGAGGTGCATGCAAGATCAGCAAAGCGGCCTTCAGGTCTGCGATGGCCGGTATCAGGGCCGCTTCGGAAATATCATCCACAAAGGCTTTGCCGATGCGGAAAGGACGCCCGCCCAACATCACGTCCGCCGATCCAGCCTGCGTGATCTCAGGCAGCGCATCTTCGAATTGATGCGCTACATGGCCCGGATCTGCGGGTGCACCCAAAGTGACCACGGCCTTGACGCTGGGAATGCCAGCACGGGCGCGCAACACAGCGGCACCACCCAGCGAATGGCCGATGAGCAATGCTGGAGCCATGTTGCGGTCAGCTAGATAATGCGAGGCTGCGATCAGGTCTTCGACATTGGAGGTGAAGGTTGTGTTGGCAAACTCCCCGCCGGAATGACCCAGCCCGGTGAAATCAAATCGCAGAACGGCGATGCCCATTGCCGCCAGTCGGGCCGCGATCCTGCGCGCGGCAGGGATGTCTTTGGAACAGGTGAAACAATGCGCAAATAGCGCCGTGGCCAGGACCGGCCCGTCCGGCAAATCCAGGCGCGCGGCCAATTGGTTGCCGTCGTGACCGGCAAAGGTAATGCGTTCGGTGGGCATGATAGTTCCTTGTTCGTCGGGATGACCAATAGTGTGTGCTTCCTACTGGCCGCTCAACCCCAATGTAAGAAGCGTCACGGGAAGGTGAGTGAAGCGAGCAGATTGAGCGCAATCCTTTGTCTTTGCTGTGAACCTAAAACATCAAGTTTCGTGAAGTATAATCCCAAAAATATTCGTTTTACTAATTTATACCACCTCCCCATCTTACGACCATCGCAAACTTGCAGCCTAGGAGGTTCAAATGGCACATACTGCAATGGATCCAAGGGGCGTGGTTCTACGCCCGGATATACTGGCCGTGATTGCCCTGACTGGGGTGATCGGATTTGCGGTTGGTCAAACCCTGCCGCCGGTGGCATCTACTGAGGCGCAGGTTGCTGATCCCGTGTCCGAAGACTGGCACGGAAATGTCAGCCGGTCACATTGGTCGAACTGAAACGTTAGCTTAGGCCCATGAGCTGTGAATCAAAGGGATAGGTGGTCAGGTTCTCATATCCGTCTTCGGTGATCAGAACCTGATCCTCCAGCTTGATCGAGAAATCTCCGCCAACCTCTCCAACGGCAGCCTCGACACACAGGACCATGCCGGGTTCGAGCGCGTAGTCGTAAGAGCCCGCCACTGCCTTGTCCGGATAAGCAACCAGAGGCCACTCATCGCACAAGCCGACGCCGTGCATCAGGCAGCCGTATTTCTGCGCCAGAAACTTGTCGTCCAACGTGTGAGCATTGGCTGTCAGTTCCGGAATCATCACCCCGGGCTTCAGCATCTCCATGTTGGTCATGATATGCTCATGCGCGTGCTGCATGGCGTACACCATGTCGGGCCGCGGTTTTTCGTCGCCGATCCACCATGTGCGCGAGATGTCGATGCAGATGCCGTAGGATCCGATCAGGTCGGTATCAAAGGCGATGATCTCATTCTGTTGGGTGATCCGGGGACCGCATTCCTGAAACCAAGGATTGGTGCGCTGACCCGAAGCCAGCAGACGGGTTTCGATCCATTCGCCGCCGCGCCTGATGTTTTCGGCATGCAGCACCGCCCAGATATCATCTTCGGATGTCTTTCCGTCACCTACATTGGCGCGCGCGAATTTCTCCATTTCCGCCACAGCGGTTTCGCAGGCGTGATTGGCACAGCGCATGGCAAGGATTTCGTCCGGGCCTTTGATGGCGCGGGTCTTTTCCGTCGCCTCTTCGCCCTCCATGATTTCGAACCCTTGCGCCTCAAGCGCACGCAGGCCGTGCAGCATGATCTTGTCCACGCCGAGACGCTTGTTGCCGCCACCATGTTCGTCGATCAGAACGCGCACCTCGTTTGAAAACACGTCCGCGGCCACGTCGACTTTGTCACCGCGGTCAAAGTAGAACAGGTCGGCGCCGGATCGTTGCTCGCGCACCAGCGGGTTGAACGTGGAAAGGAACGGAGAGTTCTTATAGTCCCAAATCACCATGTAGCCGTCGGCGCACAGCAGAACCGCGCGAAACGGATTGTGCGTGTTCCACAACTGCATGTTGGTGCTGTCGGTGGCATAACGAATGTTCAGCGGGTCGAACATCAGCAGCCCGCCATAGCCGCGTTCGACAATGGCTTGCGTCAGTCGTTTCCAACGGTGTTCGCGCATCCGGGCCAGATCGGGCAGGGCAAGGCCGGCCTTTTCCCATTCTGAAAATGCAAGCTGCGTCGGGCCAATCTCAATCCGGTCGTTTTCATTCGGGGTACCATCACCAAGGGTCGCACCTTTGGTCGGGTCGATCTTGCGGCTGTCGCGGTAGTGTCGGTTCATGGTGGGTCTCCCTGTCTGTACTTTGAGCGTGAAGAATCAATCTCCCGCCGTCTTGAAGGTTTGCGACGGTGCGTTCGTCGCTTTTTGACCGACAAGCGGACATTCTGATGATACGTCAAATTCATGACGACCATTCTTCAGACTTCAATTCCGTATGACCCGCTGGACAAGCGCCCATTGCCAGGCATTCAGCCAGCAAGCATGGACAACTGGTTGCACCACGATGATGCGTTTGCCGCCCAGATGCAAAGACGCGAGGACCTGTTGGTCAGTCATCGTTCGGATGTTCTGGCGATGGATGCAGGTGCTAAACCCGCTGCGCAGGAGTTGTTGGATATTGTCCTGAACCAAGTCTATCCCGAGTGCACAGATCACGTCGCTCGCCCGGACGGGGCAAGTGTTACGATCGATCTGGATCAGCCATTGGATACGCTGTGCCGATTGGTGCAGGAAGATTTCTGCATCCTGCAAAAGCAGGGGGATGAACATGTTCTGACCGGAGCAATCCTGTGTTTTCCTGCCAGTTGGCGTTTGTCCGAGAAATTCATGCGGCCCCTGATCGACATCCATCTGCCTGTTGACAGCTACAACGCCGACATCGCCCGGCGGGTTCAGCGGTTGTTTGACGGGATACAGCCAGGGCGCCCTCTGCGGCGATTCAATGCGCTGTGGTATGAGGACGCCGAGCTGCATCAACCTCGCAGTGCATACGACCGACGGGCCCCACAGGAGCCAGGACACGCCCGGTTCCTGCGGAGTGAGCGGCAGACGTTGCTGCGCCTACCTAAGACACAGGCCGTGGTTTTTTCGATCCATACATATGTTCTGGCGGCAGAGCAGGTGCCAAAAATGGAAAACCCCGCCTGATGGCGGGGCCTCCAAGGAGGGTCATTTCATACCAGGCTACATGCCCAGCGCGCTGGCAGCGCCCGCAAGTGCCCCGCTTGTGCTGAGAGCGGAGATCGCGATCGAATACACCAGCACCTGAGTGTTCAGGCGGAAGTCTTCGCCCCTTATCAGGTTCACAGCGGCCAAAGAGGCCGCAATCGGGACGGACACGCTTGCCACGGCACCCGTCAATCCCCAACTGGTCAGTCGGAGGATATCGCTGGGTTGCTCGTGGACGAGGGGGGGCGTGTCGTCCCGATCGGTAGGCTGCTCGGTAGGTTCTGTCCGAAAAGCGATGCTGAGCAACTGCTCATCTGACAGCTGGATTGGCCGGGCTACTGGGGTCAGCGCTTTTTTTTCTGGCTCATCCAGGTCTTCTGCGTCAGTAACATTCAGTTCGGCAAACGGGCCTGTCACTGCCTCGAAAATCTGTTTTCTGTCACGCGGCCTGCTTGGGGCCAGCGTGTCAAATGCGCTCATGAATTGTTCGATGGTCAGAACGGTGTTGGGCGACAGCCATTCGACCCGCTGGGTCGCGCAGACGTCAACCATTCTGTAAAGGATCACGACCAGCATCAGCTCGGAAACTTCGCTGTCATCCAATAGGGGGGAAACCGGGGTCACAGTGATCGTCAGCCGGTTATTCGGCAGGGTGACGATGGGTCTCTGGATTGTCTTCAGACCTGCGGCGCGGTTGAGGCGCTCGAACCGGTCTTCGGTTTCGGCAACCTTAGTATCCAGCGTCAGGCGCACCAGATACTGACTGGACACAATGCTGGCTTCGGTGCTGTTCTGCAGAGACTTGCGCTCGACCAGGTGACCATAGTCCGCAAGGGTCTTGGCAACGATGTCGCTGAACTGCTCGATCGCGTCCTCGGTCTTACCGTCGAATTGCAGACCACCGTGATAGCTGTGCTTCGGAGTCACTGCACTGTCCTTTGTCGCATCCTGTGTTTGGAAACAATCTAGCAAGTGATCTGGGGCAGATTTGGGCAAAAATGGAAAAAAATGAGAAATCGGGCAGATTGATTACGCTATGGAAACCTAGGCATTTTAAGGGCTTTTTGACGTCTGTGGCGACAATGTGGCCGAAATCGGGTGTAACTGCCGGAATCCCAAGCCAGCTTCAACCATCGATTCGGGCAGCCATTATTGCAATGGATTGTTGGTAAACCGAGGCGGCATTCCACTGTTGAATGACTGCAAAGTTTGGCTGACCCTGTTGATAGCCCCGACCGGGTTTCCAGCCCTTCTTACGCAGAAAATTGGCAGTTGAGGCCAATGCATCGGTCATATTGTAAAAGTCGACCTGACCGTCGCCGGTGGCATCAACCCCGTATTGCATGGCATTGCCTGGTAGGAACTGGGTGTGCCCAAGTTCGCCATGTTTTGCCCCTTTTGTCGCTGTCGTAATGCTGCCCTGATCGACCAACTTCAGCGCCCCGATCGCGTGAGGAATGAAAAATTCGGACCTGCGGCAATCATAGGCCAGTGTTGTGATTGCGGAAACAACCTGACTGTCCCCCATGAAATTTCCGAACCCGGTTTCCATGCCGTGAATGGCGATCAGTACCCCGGCCGGTACGCCGTATTGACGTTCGAGCGCCGCATAGAATTGTGGGTTGCGCGCTCTGCGTTTGCGCCCTTGCGCCACGATGGTGTCTGCCCCTCGGACGCGCATGAACTTGTCTAACGAGTATTTAAAGCTCTTTTGATTGCGGTCCGCGGCTATGGTTCGCGTGGCGTATTGGGATTGGGCCAGTGCCTGCAATCCTTTCTTTTTGACGCCCGCGCGTTTAGCCTGTTTGGCAAAGTCCTTCTTCCATGTCTCAAAGCCGCTACTGGTGTTGCCGCAAGGTGCCGCAGAAGCTAGGGCGGGAAGGGATAGAGCGAACAGGAGAGCGAAGCGAAGCATCAGGGAAACTTGGAAAATTGCATTGTCAGGAAAAGAGTACGCTGCATTTCTCTGTCCGAAAAGACGTTAGTACAGGTCCAGCTCTCCGGTACCTTTCAAACTTTCAAACCACTCATCTGGTGTTTTGTCGATTTTGGCGTGTTTGACCATCATCGCGTTCATATTGGGTAGGTCCGAGGAATTCGGCCATTCCTCCGGCCGCCACAGGTTCGCGCGGATCACACATTTGGGGCAGTGTGCGAACACTGTTTCGACGTGAATGACCAAGGCCAGTTTCGGCGAGCGGTTGTTTATTGCCATGCTATCCAGCAAGTCGCTGTCTTTGCATAAACGGGCAGTGCCACGAAGGCGCAGAGTTTCCATCTTGCCCGGCACGAAGAATATCAGGCTGACACGTGGGTCCAGCAAAATATTGTGGAACGTATCCACGCGCTTGTTGCCGGGTCGATCAGGGATTGCGATCAGTGTGTCGGATAACACATTTACGAACCCTTCTGGATCACATCGGGGCGAGATGTCCAGATAGCCACTTGGATTGGCCGACGCAATCAGGCAGAATGTGGATTTAGCAATAAAGTCGCGGCACATCTGGTCCAGCCCGGACAGCTCTTTGGCGATGATCTGGGGCAGGGGCGCTCCGGTTATGCGCTCCAGTTCATCGCTCGAAGTCACGAAGTCAGTGAATTGAGAAAAGGGGGCGTCTGATGACATGCGATCTCTCCTAACCGGGTGGGTCGAGTTTGAGAGATCGTACCAAACGAAACAAGGGCGCCCGAGTGGACGCCCTTGAATTTTAAACCGCAAATCGGATCAGCAGCTGTAGTACATGCCGTATTCAACCGGGTGCGGGGTGTGCTCGTAGGTTTCGACTTCTTCCATCTTAAGTGCGATGTAGCCGTCGATCTGGTCCTTGGTGAACACGTCGCCCTGCAGCAGGAAGTCGTGATCCGATGCCAGAGCTTCCAGAGCTTCGCGCAAGCTGCCGCAGACGGTCGGGATATCGGCCAGTTCTTCGGCAGGCAGATCGTACAGGTTCTTGTCCATGGCTTCGCCCGGATCGATCTTGTTCTTGATGCCGTCCAGACCGGCCATCAGCAGAGCGGCAAATGCCAAGTAGGGGTTCGCCGCTGGATCGGGGAAACGAGCCTCAACGCGCTTGGCTTTCGGGCTTTCGGTCCATGGAATACGGACGCAACCCGAACGGTTACGGGCCGAATAGGCGCGCAGAACTGGGGCCTCAAAGCCCGGGATTAGGCGCTTGTAGCTGTTGGTCGCCGGGTTGGTGAAGGCGTTCAGCGTTTTGGCGTGCTTCAGGATGCCACCGATGAAGTACAGTGCTTCATCCGACAGATCGGCATATTTGTCGCCTGCGAACAGTGGCTTGCCGTCTTTCCAGATCGACATGTTCACGTGCATGCCGGTGCCGTTGTCACCTGCGATCGGTTTCGGCATGAACGTGGCCGATTTACCATAGGCGTGCGCGACGTTGTGGATGATGTACTTATACTTCTGCAACTCGTCGGCCTGTTTGGTCAGGCTGTCAAAGATCAGACCCAACTCGTGCTGACACGACGCCACTTCGTGGTGGTGCTTGTCGACCTTCATGCCCAGACGCTTCATGGTCGACAGCATTTCCGAACGCAGGTCCTGCGCTTCGTCGATCGGGTTCACCGGGAAGTAGCCGCCCTTGACGCCCGGACGATGGCCCATGTTGCCCATCTCGTATTCGGTGTCAGTGTTCCACGACGCGTCGGTCGCATCAACTTCATAAGATACCTTATTGATGCTGTTGGAGAAACGGACGTCGTCGAACAAGAAGAATTCCGCTTCAGGGCCCATATAGGCCACATCACCGATACCCGATGCTTTCAGATAGGCTTCGGCTTTCTGAGCGGTGCCGCGCGGGTCACGCTCATAGGCTTCGCCGGTGTCGGGCTCAACAACCGAGCAGTGCACACAGATGGTTTTTTCCGCGTAGAACGGATCGACATATGCGCTGTTGGTGTCGACCATCAGTTTCATGTCGGATGCTTCGATCGACTTCCAGCCCGCGATGGACGAACCGTCGAACATGAAGCCTTCTTCCAGGAAGTCTTCGTCAACCTGATCGGCCATCAGCGTGACGTGCTGAAGCTTGCCGCGGGGATCAGTGAAGCGAACGTCGACGTACTCGGCGTCCTCGTCTTTGATCAGCTGAAGAACTGCGTCCTTGCTCATAACTTAATATTCCTCTGCTTTGAGTTTGTTACAGCGCTTCCGGGCCGGTTTCCCCGGTCCGGATGCGAATGGCTTGTTCAACGGGCGAGACAAAGATCTTGCCATCGCCGATTTTGTCAGTTTTGGCTGCCGCAACGATGGCGTCGATGGCTGCGTCGACCTGATCGTCGTCCAGCACAACCTCGACCTTCACCTTGGGCAGGAAATCGACGACGTATTCCGCGCCGCGATACAGTTCGGTGTGGCCCTTTTGACGGCCAAAGCCCTTAACCTCGATCACGCTGAGACCCTGGACGCCGACATCCTGCAGCGCCTCTTTAACCTCATCGAGTTTGAACGGCTTGATGATCGCTTCGATCTTCTTCATTCCGGGCTCCTGTTAACTCTTGTCAGTTTGGCACTGACCACGTCTAAATTCGGGCGGCAATGTGATTGCGATACCGGCCCGAGCTGGGCGCTGAGAAAATGGGCGTCGGGTCAATTTTTGATCAACTTGCACAAAAAGTAAGCGAAACTGAATCGCCAGAGGATTTGAGATGACGGAATTGCTGACAGCGGCACAGATGCGAGCAATTGAAACAGCGGCGATTGAGTCCGGTCAGGTGACCGGTCTGGAACTGATGGAGCGCGCCGGTCGCGGGGTTGTCGAGGCGATTTTTGAGGAATGGCCGGAGTTGGCGAAAACTTCGGGGCGTGCTGTGGTTTTGTGTGGCCCCGGCAACAATGGTGGTGATGGGTTCGTCGTTGCGCGCCTGTTGAAAGAGTGGGGCTGGGAAGTCGAAGTTTTTCTGTATGGGGACGCCGACAAGCTGCCAGCAGATGCGCAAGTGAACTATGACCGGTGGCAGGAGTTGGGGGATGTTGTACCGCTGACTGAAAAGGACATGCGCAAGGGTGGTTTTGCCGATCTTTACGTTGACGCTCTGTTTGGGACGGGACTGAAACGCGGCTTGGACGGTGAACTGTTCAAGGTCGTTCGGCATCTTTCTGGTATGGATGGGGACGATTACACCGACCGCCTAGTCAGCATAGATGCCCCATCCGGCTTGTGTTTGGACAGCGGGCGGGTGTTGCATCAAGAGCCATTGAGCCTATGGCCTCGCGAATTTCTGGACGGTGTGCCCGCAGAGATGCGAAACAAGGTTGCTACTGCGGGCGGCGCGCGCGCTTTGCATGACCGTTTTGCTTGGTTGACAGTGTGTTTCGACAGCCCAAAGCCTGGGTATTTTCTGGCGCAAGGGCCGGATTTGTGTGGCAAGCTTGCTGTGAAAGACATCGGTATTTCCAAGCAGCGTTGCCGCTTTAACGGTGAACCATATGACGATGCGTTCACGTTAGGACCAAAGCCTTTTCGCGGTGCGAACCGACCTGCTTTTCTAACCCTTGCCGAGGCACCTGGCCGCGTTACGGACGAGCGAACATGGGGTGGTTTGCCGCTCTATCGCTTGCCCAAATTCAAACAGCAACACAAGTATTCCCATGGCCACGCCTTCATCCTATCGGGCGGTCCGGGCAAGACCGGCGCGACGCGATTGGCGGCGCGCGGCGCTTTGCGGATTGGGGCCGGGTTGGTGACATTGGGGGTTCCGCCGGCGGCGCAGACAGAGGTTGCGGCACAGGTTACGGCCATCATGTTGCAACGGGTTGAGGGTGGCGACGAGTTGTCCGATGTTCTCGACGATGAACGGCTGAATGCCCTTTGCTTTGGCCCTGGTCTGGGATTGGAGCGTGCGCGGGATCTGGTGCCGGTTGCTCTGGCGGCAAATCGGGCAACGGTTTTGGATGCCGACGCTTTGACCGCGTTTGCGGACGACCCTGCGGCTCTGTTTGACCAATTGCACGATAATTGCGCTCTCACACCGCATGGTGGAGAGTTCGCACGGCTGTTCCCTGACATATCTGAAAAGCTCAGGGCGGTTCCAACCAAAGGCCCGGCCTATTCCAAGGTCGACGCAACGCGTGAGGCGGCCAAGCGGGCAGGGTGCGTCGTTCTGTTCAAGGGGTCGGACACGGTGATTGCCGCGCCGGATGGGCGCTGCGCGATCAATTCGGCCCATTATGAGCGTTCGGCACCGTGGTTGGCGACGGCTGGCTCTGGCGATGTGCTTGCCGGGTTTATCACCGGGTTGCTGGCGCGTGGGTTCGCTCCGATGCAGGCTGCGGAAACGGCGGCCTGGCTGCATGTGGAATGTGCGCGCCATTTCGGCCCCGGGTTGATTGCCGAGGACTTACCCGAGCAATTACCTGCGGTTTTTCAGAGTTTGGCTAAATGACGCATGGGCGGAAATTAGCCGCTTTTTTCAGCGTTCGGCAAGAAATAGCCGCACGTATACGCATCAGTGCATGTCATTCCTTTTGAAAGACATCAGACAGAGTGGCAGACTTGTACCCAGATTTTCCTGCCTACGAAGCCTTGGTAGCCAAATCTTTGATATGATTAAAATTTACTTTCTGCCGATTTGAGCCGTAAGGCAGAAATACTAAACGCGACTAACTCGGTTCCTTGCGGAGTGGTCCGTCACATCGGTTTTTCTTTTGGCGGTTCCCACAAACGAAACGTTCAAGGTGAATAAAATGACAGTGAATTTGAAACTTCCCTCGGTTGCCGCTGTTCTGGCGATGACCACGGCGATCCCTGCCGCTGCTGAACTAAAGTACGAAAATAACAGCGGCGGTTATGTGGTGCTGTACGGTCAGCTCGATCCAGTGATCGTATCGGTCGATGACGGTCAGGAGACCGAGACCCGGTTGCTGGACAATGACCTGTCCAACAGCCGCGTGGGTTTGCGCGTCATGCAACCTTATGGCAGCAATGAGTTCATGTTCCGGTTCGAAACCGGTCTGGGTCTGCCAAGTACCGGGACAGCCAACCAGGATGGTACCAACACCAACGGTTGGAGCCGTGAAGATATCCGCCACGTCGATTTCTCGCTCAAAGGTGGATACGGCAAGTTCTCTGCCGGTCAGGGCAGTATGGCCTCGGACGGGGCCGCCGAGACTGACTTGTCCTACGTCGGGACGGCTTTGTATTCTTTTACGAACGATGAAAACGGCGCGTTTTTCTATCGGGGAGCAGACGGTGTCCTGAGTGGCATCACCGTTGGCGACTCGGCCAGCAATTTTGATGGCGCGCGTCGGGGCAGGGTCCGGTATGACACGCCCGATTTCAACGGCTTCTCAGCGGCGATTGCTTATGGTCAGAACATCCTGTCTAGCAGCGATGACGACGATTATTACGATCTCGCAGTCAAGTACCGGAACACCTTCACCAACGGTGTCGAGTTCGCAGCGAGCATTGCCTACGCAGTAAGGGATTTCGACGGCCAACCCGGCGAACGCAAGGATACCATTGGGTCCGCGTCGGTCCTGTTGCCCAGTGGGTTCAGCTTTACTGCAGCCCTCGGCACGCGGGACGATACCTCTACCGGCGCCAGCGACCCGGACTATTGGTACACTAAACTTGCTTATGAAGGGGATTGGGTGTCCTGGGGAAAAACCGGCGTTGGTATCGACTATTTCGACGGTTCCGATTTCCAAAATCAGGGGTCCAGCACCAAGTCCTGGGGTATTGCCGTTGTTCAGCGGATCGATGCGATCAACACAGACGCCTACCTGAAATACCGCAACCACGATTTCGACGACACGGTTGACTTTGACAAGAACGAAGCCTGGGTGCTGGGTGCGCTCTGGAAGTTCTGACAACGTTTCCCCGTAAACTAACGGCGCCCCGGTCTGACTGGGGCGTTTTTTTGTTCAAATCGGCGGCAAAACAAGGCTGATCTGGCCATTGCCTCTTGCACGTAAGCGGCTGGGCAAATAGAAGGCGTCAAATTTGCCCGGCGCGCCGTTTTGCGCGCCCCGAATCCTATGGGGACTACCATAATGCAGGTTACCGAGACGCTGAACGAAGGTCTGAAACGCGGCTACAATATCATCGTATCCGCAGCCGAGCTGGACGACAAAGTTAACGAGAAGCTGGTCGAAGCGCAGCCGGAAGTCGAGATGAAGGGTTTCCGCAAAGGCAAAGTGCCGATGGCACTGCTAAAAAAGCAGTTCGGTCAGCGCCTGTTGGGCGAAGCGATGCAGGAAAGCATCGATGGTGCGATGAACCAGCATTTTGAAGACAGCGGCGAGCGCCCTGCGCTTCAGCCCGAGGTCAAAATGACCAACGAAGACTGGAAAGAAGGCGACGACGTTGAGGTCGCAATGTCCTATGAGGCACTGCCTGCGATCCCCGATGTTGACCTGAAATCGGTCGAGCTGGAAAAGTTGGTTGTCAAAGCGGACGACGCAGCCATCGAAGAAGCGCTGAACAGCCTGGCCGAAACCGCGCAGGACTTCAAAGCGCGCCGCAAGGGTTCGAAAGCCAAGGACGGCGATCAAGTTGTGATCGACTTTGTCGGCAAGGTTGACGGCGAAGAGTTCGAAGGCGGTTCGGCTGAAGACTATCCGCTGGTTCTGGGTTCCAACAGCTTCATCCCCGGCTTCGAAGAGCAGCTGGTTGGCGTGAAGGCCGAAGAAGTCAAAGACGTCAACGTTTCCTTCCCCGAGGAATACGGCGCAGAGCATCTGGCCGGTAAAGACGCCGTATTCACCTGCACTATCAAAGAGGTGAAGGAACCTGTTGCTGCAGAAGTAAACGACGAGCTGGCGACCAAGTTCGGCGCTGAAGATCTGGCCGCGCTGAAAGGTCAAATCGCCGAGCGTTTGGAAGCGGAATATTCCGGTGCATCGCGCGCTGTAATGAAGCGTGGCCTGCTGGATGCGCTGGACGAGAAGGTCTCGTTCGACCTGCCTCCGTCGCTGGTTGAAGCCGAAGCCAAGCAGATCGCACATCAGCTGTGGCACGAGGAAAACCCGGAAGTGGAAGGCCACGACCACGCCGAGATCGAGCCCACAGACGAGCACAACAAGCTGGCTGAACGCCGCGTGCGTCTGGGCCTGCTGTTGGCTGAACTGGGCCAGAAGGCCGAGGTTGAGGTCACCGACTCCGAGATGACCCAGGCGATCATGAACCAGGCACGTCAGTACCCTGGTCAGGAACGTCAGTTCTTTGAGTTCGTGCAGCAGAACGCTCAGATGCAGCAACAGCTGCGCGCGCCGATCTTCGAAGACAAAGTCGTCGACTATGTCTTTGAGCTGGCTCAGGTCGCCGACAAAGAAGTCAGCAAAGACGATCTACAGAATGCCGTTGAGGCACTGGACGAGGAGTAATCCTCGTCCGCCCATCCCCATGGGCGAAAACAAATACGGAGCCGTCTGAAAAAAGACGGCTCCGCTAGGGTGGCTTAAACTTATGAGGTGAGGGGGTCAGGCCTCATGAGCAAAAGCACGGGGGGTTCTTAACAGAGCGGTTTTCTGCTCTGGCGTAAAGCGGTCTGAAAGCGCCTCGATCAGATTCAGGACAGACTCGACTTCGGTTTTCGATGTTGCCGAACTCACCTGTTCGACAAAATACTTTTCCAACTGAGTCAGCGGCCGGTGATCGTAGTTTGCGACACTTTGCTTGGCCTTTGTGCCTTCAAACAGGTCCAGCGCCTGTTCTTCCGTCAGGAAGACATCATGTTCAATGCCCGCATAATCCCGAACGCCTGAGATCCGTTCATCCGAACAGTCCATAAGGGCGGCCATGGCCACAACCTTGCCCATTGGTTTTGCAGTTCCAAGATAGTCGTAAGGCGCGTTGCCAGATCGTTGCAGGACGCGGTTCATCACAGGGTCAATCACGGCAATCGAGTCCAATACGCCGGCCATCTTGGCATATTCGAACGAGCCGATCATGATCTCACTGGTGACATAGGATACCGAGTTTTCCCCGCGTCCGCGCCCAAGCTTTTTGGTGTCGACGCAAAACCGGGTTGCTTCCCAGACCTGCGTGCTGCGGATCGGCGGTTCACCGTCCAGGATTGAATGAAAAACGTCGGACAACATGTGTGGCCCGGTCGTTTGAAGTAGTCTCATGCACCCAACAACGTCCCCCTCGCCGTCGATGCTAACTACATGTGCTGGATGAAGGTCGTCAAAATGGTCGCGTTCGCGTCCATCAACGATATTTACATCCCAACCAAGGCGGTCGCCAAAAACGCGCGCGCGCAGTTTGTACATCTCGTCCAAGACATGCTTAAACTTATTCTGGTTGATACCATCAATTACGATGATCATTTCCATCCCCCTACAGTCTGGTTACCGTAAGGATGACGTTAACTAAGATTTGAGCTAAGACTATTGGGGGTTTCCCGTATTTTTTGATCTTTTTTGATTATCCTGGGGCAATTAGGCCCAATCCAATAGCTCTTCCAATGGCTTGCGGTGTTGTCAACGCGCCCATTTTTTCACGCCCGGATCGCATATGAACTTCGACGGTTCGGTGGGAAATCGACAGGATATCACCGATGTCTTGCTGTGATTTTCCGTCCGCAACCCACTGCAGGATCTCTTTCTCTCGCGTCGAAAGGGCTGGTAAATACAGTGCTTTGGCCAGCAGGCCAGACTGCATCACGGTATCATGCGCTGTAACTGCGGCCATCTGCAGGTCCCCCATCACATGTTTCTTCAGCTTTGCCCACTCGGAATCCGAGCAATTTCGGGTCACATTCAGCAGGCCACATTCCCCGTACGGGCCACGCACCGGAACGGTTAAGCCACGGGAAGTAATGCCAAAATCATGCGCATCCCGAAAAACCGAATGGAACTTTTCGTCGTGATTAAATCTGCCCCAGTCTACCGGAGCGATGCTGAGCGCAGATTGATACAAGGTCGGGTCGAAATGGTGGAAGCCTTGGCTGCCATAGTGAATCTTCCATTCGTCCGGGTAGTTGGCATACCCCTGAACGTCACCCTTTACAGGGTTAAAAGTGGCATAAGACGCGTAGTCGAACCCCAATTCATCGCAGACAGCATTAATTATGTCGGCTGCCGACTTTTCCTCGTGGTCGATCGCGGCCAAGTCTATAAGTTTCACCTGTCCAACCCTTGCGGCGGCAAATCTTTCCCCAAAGACATGCCAAATCTGTCCATTTCACCGAATACGTTGCGTCAACTGTGGTGCCTGACGCAACCTAATTATGTATATCGCTTAGGCATAATGCGTGGTTATGGCAACAGAATACCTTAGCGATTACATAAGTCATTATTGCAACCTTTACGCTAATGACAAGCTATATCCTTACCCAACGTCACTCTGACCTTAGGCCAGTTTCAACCAGCATCCCGGCGGCCTTCGCCTCGGGATAGTAACCTTTGGCGTAAAGGAAGATAGCCCGCTTCTGGTCGCCGTCTGACAAGAGCCACGCCCCACGCAGGTATTTTCCGGCAAACTCTAGATTGGTGTCTGCATCCAACAAACCCTGAGCGTTGCCTTTGTACCCCATGGATCGCGCTGTCGCGGGCAGGATCTGCAGCAACCCGTAATATGGCCTGTTGACGGCCCATGGCCGGTGCGTGCTTTCCCTTATGGCGAGCTTGTGCAACAGCTCGCGCGGCAGTTCATAATGGTCAGCCCACTTGTTGATTGATGCACGCAATTCAGGGGTCTCATTGGGGTATAGCGGAGGATCAAAAGGGGCATTGCGAGAGCTCTGCTTGCCGTCCAGGCCGCCGCAGGCAGCCAGGGCAGGTGCGCCGAGTAATGCAACAAGTAAAGCGCGGCGCGTGTATTGGGGCATGTGTAGTCTCCGGATGGGGTTTGGCCGCATGATAGTCCCGTCGAATGCAACCGCAAGCAGACACACAGTCCGCGCGCTGATTTATGCCGGGTCTCGTTGCGTCATAACTTGGTACCAGAGTGTTCCGTAATTATCAGGTCGGATAGGCGCGTCGTTAAATTTCGACCTGGAACCACAGAATGATATCGGCAAACCAGATCTTGTTCTCTGTCGCGCGAAACTGAACGGTGTTGTTGATCCCCGGGTTCAGGACGGTTCCGGGAAAGGCCTCCCATAATCCCCGAATGTCGCCGCCCGATATGGACGGGCCATAAACGAAGGTGTCGTTAATTTCGATCTGAAAAGCCCCTCCGGACGGCGTTGCCCAAGCTTTAAAGGCAAGGATAGGCTTCGCGCGGTTGGTTCCGATGATCAGGTTGGAAGGGATCGGGTCGCTGAAGGTCTGGCTTTCACTGGGGTTTAAAGAAAAAGAGCCATCATTCACGACGATGTAGTTGCACAAGGATGCCATAGTGGTTTCTCCTGTCGGATCGCGATCCGCCCAGATGTGCGATCACGCAAATTGCTGATAAAATGAACTTCAAAAAAATGCGGCTGGGGCGGCAGGGGCCGCGTGACCGTAGGATAGCATAATTTCCATCCAAATTCCTGGCCGTGCCTGACGTCACTCTTTGTCACGGCCTGGGGTTCGAACACAAAAAAAGGCCGCGCCCTTCGGCGCGGCCTTTCATTTGTTCAAAAGCAGCCAGATCAGGCTTTGGCTTCGTCTTCCTCAGCCGGGGCCTCTTCCGCAACCAAATCGTCATCGTCGGAAGCTGCGGAACCGATATCGTCGAACAGTTCGGCGATTTCGAATTCTGCGGCGGCCTCTTCTTCGGCAGCCAGTTCCTGGATCGACTTGCCCGAAGCCTGCAGTTCGGCTTCTTCTTGCGAACGGGCAACGTTCATTTGGATCTTGACTTCGACCTCGGGGTGCAGCTTGACCGCCAGCGAGTGCAGGCCAAGCTCTTTGATCGGAGCGATCAGAGCAATCTGCTTTTTGTCGACGGTGAAACCAGCTTCGGTTGCGGCATCTGCGGCGTCACGCGGGGTGACCGAACCGTACAGAGCACCAGCATCCGATGCCGAGCGGATCACGATGAACTGCTGACCGTCCAGCTTTTCAGCCAGAGATTCAGCTTCTTTCTTGGTTTCCAGGTTGCGCGCCTCAAGCTGCGCTTTTTGGGATTCGAACGACGCAATGTTGGCGTTCGAAGCGCTCAGCGCTTTGCCTTGGGGCAGCAGAAAGTTGCGGGCGTAGCCAGGCTTGACGTCAACGACGTCGCCCATCTGACCCAGTTTCGCAACGCGTTCCAGCAGGATAACTTGCATATCAGTCTCTCCTTACTTCACAGCGTAGGGCAGCAGGGCGAGGAAGCGGGCGCGCTTGATAGCACGGGCCAGTTCACGCTGCTTTTTCGCCGAAACGGCGGTGATGCGCGAAGGAACGATCTTGCCACGCTCAGAGATGTAGCGCTGCAGCAGACGTGTGTCTTTGTAATCGATCTTCGGCGCGTTGTCGCCCGAGAACGGGCAGACCTTGCGGCGGCGGAAAAATGGTTTTGCGGCCATGGTATATGTCCTTTCGTCAGGCGTTGATCAGCGGCGCTCGCGGCGGCCTTCGCGCTCGTCGCGCTTCTGCATCTGGACCGAAGGGCCCTCGTTGTGCTCGTCGACCTTGATGGTCAGAACGCGCATAACGTCGTCATGCAGGCGCATCAGGCGCTCCATTTCCTGAACAGCGCCAGCTGGGGCGTCGGTCTTCAGGAAGGAATAGTGACCCTTGCGGTTCTTGTTGATCTTGTAGGCCATCGTCTTGACGCCCCAGTACTCGCTTTCGACGACGTTGCCGCCGTTGTCAGCCAGAACGGTGCCGAAATGTTCGACGAGGCTTTCTGCCTGCGCGTTGGACAGGTCCTGACGCGCGATCATTACATGCTCATACAGTGGCATGTGCACTCCTGTTTCTATCAAGGCGCATTTCAAAGGCGGGGCCGGTTCGTCCTTCGCGACCCTGCCACGAGAGGCTGCGCGATTCATAACTCTTGCGAAGGATGGCCCCGTATACACCATTCGCGTCGGGGGGCAAGGGCCGTCACACATGCCTTGGTGAAGTCGCGCTATTTCCTTTGCGGTGCCCAATTCCTGACGCTTTTCGGCTCAAAGTTGTTTTGCATACCGGGAACTAACCGGACAGACCGAACCAAAGACGGCAACGTGAACTAGGGTACAGAGAAATGACCGCGATGAACACGAATACCTTCGAGAAGTCTGCGACCAGCACGACTTATGATCAATCGGTTCCAGTTCTTATCGCATTTGCGCCGAACTGGAGGGCCAGAACCATTCTTGCGCGGGTCGCAGGGGCGTTTTTGATCATTGTCGCGTTTTCCATGTGGCTGATATCGGGCGCGGTGATGGCAACCGAGGTTTGGCCGATCAAGCTGGCCGCGTCGCTGACGTTTCTACTGATCGGTGTCAGCCTGCTGACTATTCAGGTGCTCGATGCGCGCCCCGATGCCTATTTTGATCCGATCCGCCGCGAAGTACGCGTGCTGCAAAAGAATGAAAACGGGCGTCCTCAGACAGTACTGCGCCGCAGCTATGACACCTTGGGTGGTGCACGGTTCGATGATGATCAGGTCGAACTCTATGACGTGGACGGCAGCCTGCTGATGAAGTTGCCGCTGCAATCAGCGGATGTTGGCCGAGCGCTGAAGGGCCAATTGAGTGGAAGTGTAACGATCTTCGCCTGATTTTCACTTCTGTTCATTTAGGAACAGAAATTGTTAGAGAATAAGTCTTGTGTGCCGCCGTTGGGCGGCACATTTTTGTTGTTGAGCATTCCAACTGGTTTGCACTCACAACATTTTTGGAGATAGTCATGAAATCCACCCTTCTTGCTGCTGCACTGGCCGTATCGGCGACCTCGGCGTTTGCAAGCGCCGAGAAATACGTTTTGGACCCCAGCCACAGCCAGGTTGTCTTCAACTATAACCACCTTGGTTTTTCCACCACGACTGGCATGTTCTCTGGCTTTGAGGGCGAGATCATGTTCGATCAGGAAAACCCGGCAGATTCCAGCGTGAGCGTGTCGATGCCAGTGGTCGAAATGATCACCGGTTGGAAGCCGCGCGAAGATCACTTCATGACCGAAGACTTCTTTGGCGTCGCCGAGGGTGACCTGATTTCGTTCACCTCGACCGGTATCGAAGTCACCGGCGACAACACCGCGAACATCACCGGTGATCTGACCATGAACGGTGTGACCAAGTCGGTCGTTCTGGACGCTAAGCTGAACCAGGTTGGCGAGCATCCGATGGCCGGCAAGCCCTGGGCCGGATTTGATGCCACCACCACACTGGTCCGCAGCGAGTTCGACCTGGGCCAGTTCGCACCGTTTGTAAGCGACGAGGTTGAGGTTCGAATTTCGGTAGAAGCGCAAAAGGCCGAGTAAGCCCGCCTTATATGCAAAAAGAAACCGCCGGGACCCGTCAGGTCTCGGCGGTTTTTTCTTTATTCGGCTTGGGTGGCTGTCAGTTCAACGGCGACTTTGACGGCAAAGGCCAGCGAGTCCTCGGTTGGTTGTTTCGTACCGACGTCGTAGTCCATTCGGTTCAGATCCAACTCTCCCTGCATCTTGGCGGTGCCGTCCTGCAAGTCCAGTTCGAACGGCAGGACTACGTCCATGGTTTTATCGCGAATGGTCAAAGTGCCGCGTGCCTCATAGGCCAGATCGGTCTTGAACAGATCTGCAGTGAAATTCGCGGTCGGGAATTGAGCGCTGTCAAAAAAGTCCGCACCAAGGGCCTGTTGTGTCACGGTGCCGATGGTCAATGAGCCTATGGCAATTGTCACATCAACAGCCCCGGCCGGTCCCGGTTCTGTTGGTTCGTCGAATGTGATTGCCGCGGTCCAGTCGGAAAACGCGCCGCTGACGGGGCTGCCCAATTGGGTGATCGTGATTGCCAAAGTGCCTTCCTGCACCTGCCAGTCGGATTGGACGGCTTCAAGCTCGGCAGATGCATTGTCACCGGTCGGATGTGCCGAGTAGGCTCCGCCGAACCACCCGATGCTAAGAGCAACAGCCCAGATCACGACTGCTGCGACGACGGGGGCAGGTGAGTGCCATTGCGTTGGTGGTTCCGGCAAATCCACCCGTCCGGGCAGCATGCGGCGCAATGTGCTGTCTTTGTCAATTACGTGGTGCTTGAGCGCGCCAACGATATGCAAAACCAGTGCACCCACCAGCACCAGCATCAGGATGAAGTGTAACCCGCCGCTTGCTTCGGCCAATGCGGGGGATTTGGGCACAAACGGCAGGTTCTGCCCGAACGGCCAGAGGATCGGTGCAAACCCTTCGGTGGCCGCATGGTGAATCCAGCCTGTCAGGGGAACCAGAACCAGCGAGCCATACAAAAGCCAGTGGACAGTTTCCGCAGCAAATGCCTCGGGCTTGTTTTCAGCATTGAGCAACCCAGGCTTGGGTTGGCCGATCGCCCACAAGATACGGGCAAGCGCCACGAAAAAGACCGTGACACCGATAGTTTTGTGCAGCGAGAACAGCTGCGCGGCCTGTTGCAGGTCTTCCGGTGTCGTTGGAATGGCCGGGTCTTCAATCGCGTGCGCCAGTTGGTTTGCAAACCACCCAATCGGAAGGGCCGTCAGAATGAGCAAGGCCGTCAGCCAGTGGAAGGTTTTTGAAACGCCCCCGTAGCTTTGGGTGGTGTTGGCAATGGGCATTGGTTCACGACTCCGATCTGTTTGCTGCGACCACCCTAAATGCAGCGGAGGCCGAGACAATAGCTTCTGACGCACAGAATGCGTGTCAGGATGCAGAGCTTGTGCCGCTCGTTCACTCGGTTTACACCCCATCGCAACCTTACGTCATCCAAGAGGCTGCAATGACACGCGCGTTCGTTTTTCCGGGGCAGGGCGCCCAAACCATCGGTATGGGCAGAGCACTGACCGAGGCCTATCCGGCTGCACAGGCAGTTTTCGACGAGGTCGATGAAGCGCTTGGTGAAAAGCTGAGCGACCTGATTTGGGAAGGTGATATTGCAGACCTGACCCTGACGCAGAACGCGCAGCCGGCGTTGATGGCAACCTCGATGGCGGCGATGCGCGCTTTGGAAGCTGAAGGAGTTGCCGTCACGAACGCTGCATTTGTAGCTGGGCATTCGCTGGGAGAATATTCAGCGCTTGCGGCAGCTGGCGCGCTGTCGATTGCGGATACGGCGCGTTTGTTGCGGACACGTGGTCAGGCGATGCAAAGCGCCGTTCCGGTTGGTGAAGGCGCAATGGCCGCAATTCTGGGGCTGGACCTTGAGGCGGTTCGTGCCGTCGCAGAAGAGGCTGCGCAGGGCTCGGTCTGTCAGGCCGCGAACGACAACGATCCTACTCAGGTCGTTGTTTCAGGCGCAAAGGAAGCCGTGGAACGTGCAGCCGAGATTGCCAAGGAAAAAGGCGCAAAGCGCGCTGTAATGCTTCCTGTTAGTGCTCCGTTCCATTGTGCGCTGATGCAGCCTGCTGCCGATGTGATGGCAGAGGCGCTGGCAGCGGTGGAAATCAAGGCTCCGGCGGTTCCGCTGATCGCCAATGTGCGGGCTGAGGCTGTCAGCGACCCGGACCTGATCCGTCAGTTGCTGGTCGAGCAGATAACCGGTTCTGTGCGCTGGCGTGAAAGCGTGCTGTACATGGCGGCGCAAGGCGTGACCGAGACATGGGAGATCGGTGCAGGCAAAGCGCTTTCGGGGATGATCCGCAAGATCGACCGCGCGATTGCTGGCAAGGCTGTAGGCACGCCGGATGACGTGCAGAATATGGTTAAGAGCGAATCATAAGAACAACGTGCGACGCAAGTTGCGCTGCAAAGGGAAGATCGAATGTTTGATTTGACAGGTAAGAATGCGTTGATCACCGGTGCGTCCGGCGGGATTGGTGGCGAGATTGCGCGCGTGCTGCACGGTGCGGGGGCCACGGTTGCGCTGTCCGGCACACGTGTCGAACCGCTGGAGGCATTGGCCGCCGAACTGGGCGAGCGGGCGCATGTTCTGCCATGCAACCTGAGCGACGGCGAGGCTGTTTCCGCACTTCCAAAGCAAGCGGCTGAGGCGATGGGGTCGGTTGATATCTTGGTCAACAACGCTGGGATTACCCGGGACAACCTGTTCATGCGTATGTCGGATGACGAATGGCAGAGCGTGATCGACGTGAACATGACCTCGACCGCCAAGCTGTGCAAAGGCGTGCTGCGGGGTATGATGAAAGCGCGCTGGGGTCGGATCATCAACATTTCATCCGTCGTCGGTGCCACTGGGAACCCCGGTCAGGCAAACTATGCAGCGTCCAAGGCAGGTATGGTCGGCATGACCAAATCCCTGGCCTATGAGGTTGCCAGCCGCGGGATCACGGCAAATGCGGTTGCTCCGGGCTTTATCACCACGGCCATGACCGACAAGCTAACCGACGATCAGAAATCGGGTATTTTGGGGCAGGTTCCCGCCGGTCGCATGGGGGATGCATCGGAAATTGCAGCGGCTGTTCTGTATCTTGCCAGCCCCGAAGCTGGATATGTTACCGGAACCACCTTGCATGTTAACGGCGGTATGGCCATGTTGTGAGCGCGGACAGGGGCAGGTGCGAAAGCGTTTGCCTCGCGCGTTGTCTATGCTATAGGCGGCGCATAAATGCTGGGGTCGACCAAATGGTCGGCCTTCTACTTTCCCGGTCATCCGGGACCCAACCGCCCGCACCGGGCAAATCAAAGCCAGCCTGAGCGGGCAAGGGCAGAACCGGGCACTAGGCCCTGAAAACGGAATGAGGAATAGACATGAGCGACGTCGCAGATCGCGTTAAAAAGATCGTTGTTGAGCACCTGGGTGTTGAAGAAGACAAAGTGACCGAAAACGCGTCCTTCATCGACGATCTGGGCGCAGACAGCCTGGACACTGTTGAGTTGGTTATGGCCTTCGAAGAAGAGTTCGGCATCGAAATCCCCGATGACGCAGCCGAGACCATCCAGACATTTGGCGACGCCGTCAAATTCATCTCGGAAGCTTCCTAAAGCTTCGAAATAATAAAAAAGCGGCGCTTCCGGGCAACGGAGGCGCCGTTTTTTTGTGCCTTGTTCAATTCTGCCTTGCAAGGTGCCGTATTCGTTTGCAACCTTTTGCCCGAGGCACATAATTCAAAGCGGGCAGGGCATGATACGATCCACCCCTATGATCAATACGGCCCGTTTGACGCTGTGCGCCATGCGGCCAGAAGATTTCAACCGGTTCGCCGAGATTTGGCGCAATCCATGCATCGTGCAACATATCGGCGGCAAGCCGCGGTCGCGCGGAGAGGCGTGGGATTCATTCCTTCGAAATGCCGGGCACTGGCAAATGGCCGGTTTCGGGCAATGGGCCGTGGTCCAGCAGTCGAATCGCCAGATGGTCGGTCAGGCGGGGTTCTTTTACGGTAACCGTTCGATTGGCGAGGATTTCGACAGTTTTCCCGAGGCCGGATGGATTCTGGTCCCCGAGGCGCAGGGACAGGGATTGGGGCTGGAGGCGGCACAAGCCGCACATGATTGGTTTGACCGGATCATGCCCGGTCCGTTGGTCGCGATGGTGAATTCGGCGAACTTGGCCTCGCGCAATCTGGCGGGCAAGCTGGGCTATACCCCGATGCGCAAATGTGCGTTCAACGGCAGCGACGTCACGCTTATGCGCCGCAACGGACCGCCGCCGTGCCACTGACAATTTGAGACTTCCCGAATGCCGCAAACCGGCCGTAGTTTGCCGATCCTGGTAATAACGGACCGATCTTCCGCGTGTATGGTACTCTGGAATTGCAGAGCGATTGAGCTGAGGAGAATGCTCATGAGGATCTACCCCACGATGGAATTGCAGAACGGCCGGTGTGTCACACTGGACAAAGGCCGTCTGGACGACGCGATGATCTGGCATGTGAGTCCGGCGGACACGGCACGCAGCTGGTCTGCAGCCGGTGCCATGTGGATGCACCTGACGGATTTCGATGCGATCGAAGGCCGCGATACCAACGCCGAATTGGTCGAAGAAATTATCCGCACGTCCGAGATGTCTGTGCAACTGGCCGGCGGTATGCGGACGCGGGAACAGGTCGAATACTGGATCGACAAAGGCGCGGGACGGGTGGTGATTGGTACGCTTGCAGCCTGGGACCCGAGTCTGGTCAAGGAATTGGCCAAACTGTACCCGGACCAGATCGTTTTGGCCATGGATGTCTGGCAGGGTCAGGTTATGACCGAAGGTTGGCGTAGTCAGAGTGCGTTTACGCCCGAAGCGTTTATTCAGGCCTTCGAGGGCACGCCGTTCGCGGCGATTCTGGTGACCGATATCGACAGCGACATCGAAGACGTCGATGCGCAGCTGGGTCTGATCTCGGGTCTTGCACAGCTGTCACGCACGCCGGTTATTGCCAGCGGTGTCGTTCGGACATCAGATGACATCTCGCGTCTGGCCTATGTGCACAACATCTCGGGCGCATTGGTTGGTCGGGCTTTGTTCCGCAAAACGATTGACTTGGCAGACGCGCTTAACGTGGCCGAGCAGGCCCACGAGCCCGTCGCTGAATTCCAGTAATCCTGACTTGCACGTCATTGCCCCGGCCTTTCAATTCCGTGAAAGGGCCGGGGCAATTTGTTTTGATACAAGCCGCACAGACGGACCGTCCGGCTAAATGGTGCCGGGTGGGAATGTGCCGTTGCTCTTGCCCCCGGACCCCGGGCCGGGGTATGAGCGGTTCTCAAATAGGAAGCAGGCAAGAGGCATTTCATGCGCAGAGTCGTTGTAACCGGTCTGGGATTGGTCACTCCTTTGGCCAGCGGGGTCGAGAAATCTTGGTCACGGCTGCTGGATGGGGAATCCGGCGCGGGCCCGATCACGAAATTTGATGCCGAAGCAAGCGGTGTCACCACGATCTATGCCTGCGAAGTTCCGCGCGGCGATGGAACTGATGGGACATTCAATCCCAACGATTGGTTGCCGCCAAAAGAGCAACGCAAGATCGAAGACTTTATCCTGTATTCGATCGCTGCCGCTGACATGGCTTGTCAGGATGCAAACTGGCTGCCCGAGGATGAAGAGGACCGCCTGCGAACAGGTGTCCTGATCGGATCGGGTATCGGCGGTTTGGGCTCTATCGCTGAAACAGCGAACCTGATCCGCGACAAAGGTCCGCGCCGTGTATCGCCGTTCTTTATCCCAGGCGCACTGATTAATCTGGCGTCCGGTCAGGTTTCGATCCGCCACGGGTTCAAGGGCCCCAACCACTCGGTCGTGACGGCTTGTTCGACAGGTGCGCATGCAATCGGTGATGCCAGCCGCATCATTCGTGCGGGTGACGCAGATGTCATGGTTGCTGGCGGCGGCGAAGGCTGTATCTGCGAGATCGGTATCGCTGGCTTTAATGCGTGCAAGGCGCTGTCGACCAAATATGCCGACGATCCGAAGAAAGCCAGCCGACCATATGATGTGGACCGTGACGGCTTTGTCATGGGCGAGGGCGCAGGCATTGTGGTTCTGGAAGAATACGAGCACGCCAAGGCGCGCGGTGCGAAGATCTATGCCGAAGTGCTAGGTTACGGCATGTCCGGCGACGCTTATCACATAACTGCACCGTCCGAGGATGGTGATGGCGCTGAGCGTTCCATGAAGGCCGCATTACGCAGCGCCGGTTTGGAGCCTTCGGATCTGGACTATATCAACGCGCACGGCACATCGACCATGGCGGATACGATCGAACTGGGCGCGGTAGAGCGCCTGTTAGGTGATCACGCCAGCAAGGCCACCATGACTTCGACCAAATCGGCCACCGGTCACCTTTTGGGTGCGGCTGGCGCGATTGAGGCGATCTTTTCGATCCTGGCGATCCGGGATCAAGTGGCCCCGCCGACGATCAATTTGGATAACCCCGCCGTTGAAACTCCGATTGATCTGGCACCCAACGCCAAGCGTGAGCGTGAGATCAACGTGGCGCTGTCGAATTCGTTCGGCTTTGGCGGCACCAATGCCAGCGTGATCTTTGGAAAGGTCAGCTAAATGTTGCGGGCTCTTGCTTCGAACGCGCTGACTCTGCTGATTGTAGGCTTGTTCCTGATGGGCGGGCTGGTTGTGTGGGGGCAGTCGCAATACAAGGCCGAGGGTCCGCTGGAATCCGCCATGTGCCTGCAAGTCAGAAGCGGGTCGAATATGACCCGTGTCAGCCAAGAGCTTGAAGATGACGGAGCCATCAGCAGCGCCATGATCTTTCGCATGGCTGCGGACTACACAGATAAATCGCAGCAGCTGAAGGCCGGTAGCTTTCTGGTGCGCGAAGGCGCGTCGATGGAGCAGATCATCGACGAGATCACAAGCAGCGGTGCCAGCACCTGCGGGTCTGAGATTGAATACCGTATCGGTGTCACGCGCATCCAAACCCGGGTACGCGAGTTGGACCCGGCAACGCTGGAATTTGTCGAGATCGCATCGTTTGATGTGACCGACGAGGAAATCCCTGCCGAATACGGTCAAAAGCGTGAAGAAGCCGACACCCGGTACCGTGTGTCTGTTGCCGAAGGCGTGACCTCTTGGCAGGTGGCGCAAGGCTTGCAGGCGATTGAACCGTTGACAGGTGAGATTGCCGAGATCCCGGCCGAAGGGATGTTGGCGCCTGACAGCTATGATTTGGCACCGGGCGATGACCGAACGGCCGTTCTGCAAGCGATGCAAGACAAGCAACAATTGCGCATCAACGCAGTGTGGGAGAACCGCCAAGGCGACCTTCCCATCAGCAGCCCAGAGGAAATGCTGATCCTCGCGTCGATCATCGAAAAGGAAACCGGTGTTCCCAATGAGCGCGGGCAGGTTGCAAGCGTCTTTGTGAACCGGCTTGAGCAAGGCATGAAGCTGCAGACAGACCCGACAGTCATCTATGGCGTCACCAAGGGTCAAGGCACGCTGGGGCGCGGGCTGCGTCGCAGTGAGCTGCGCCGTGCAACACCTTGGAATACTTATGTGATAGACGGTTTGCCGCCGACACCCATTGCCAACCCGGGGTTGGCCAGCCTTGAGGCTGCTGTCGCACCGGAAGAGACCAACTTTGTCTTCTTTGTTGCGGATGGCA
Organism: Ruegeria atlantica; assembly: GCF_001458195.1. Taxonomy (GTDB): domain Bacteria; phylum Pseudomonadota; class Alphaproteobacteria; order Rhodobacterales; family Rhodobacteraceae; genus Ruegeria; species Ruegeria atlantica. Next base: position 64,846 of record NZ_CYPU01000039.1, read on the forward strand.
CCGGGGGGCACGCGTTTGCGGAAACCTTGCAGGAGCACAATCGGAACGTCGCCAAGTGGCGAGAGATTGAGGCTGAAAGAAACAGCTCAAGCAACTAAGAAAAAAGGCCGCGTCGAAAACGCGGCCTTTTCTTTTTTTCACGCAGCGGGACGTCCGCGTGGACGACGACGTTTCGAAGACGCGGGCTTCGATGTCGAATTTGCCCCCTGCGGTCTACTCCCCCGGAAGCCTCCGCGATTGCGGGTTTTCTTGGGCTCGGAAAATTCTGGCATGGTGCCGCTGGCCACCGGAATTTCGATCTTCATCAGCTTCTGAATCTGGCGCAGCTGATCCACTTCGTCCGGTGAGCAGAAGGCGATAGCCTCACCTTCGCGACCAGCACGGGCTGTGCGACCGATGCGGTGGACATAGTTGTCGGGCACTTCGGGCAGGTCATAGTTGATCACATAGGCAACACCGGGAATGTCGATGCCACGCGCGGCCACGTCGGTCGCGACCAATACGTTGATCTCTCCAGCCCGGAACGCCTTGATCGCGCGGTCGCGCTGTCCCTGGCTTTTGTTACCGTGAATCGAGGCCGCATTGAAACCATCGGCCACAAGGCCTTTCATCAGTTTCTCGGCACCATGTTTGGTACGGGAAAATACCAAGGTCAGAGCTTCCATGTCAGCGGACAGAATTTCGCGGAGTTTCCGCGGTTTGCCGGCCCTGTCTACGAAATGCACAGACTGCGTGATCTTGTCAGCCGCTTTACCTGGAGGCGAGACCTGCACCCGCTGCGGGTTGGTCAGATAGGATTGGCTGAGTTCTTCCATCTGCTTCGGCATCGTGGCCGAAAACAGCATGGTTTGGCGCGGCGTGCCCAGCTTGGGTGCGATTTTGCGCAGGGCGTGGATGAAGCCCATATCCAGCATCTGGTCGGCCTCGTCCAATACAAGATGTCGCACCGAGCCGAGGTCAACAGCACCGCGTTCCATTAGGTCTATCAAACGCCCAGGCGTGGCGACCAGAATGTCGGTGCCGCGCGACAGGAACGAGATCTGTCTGCCGATCGACTGGCCACCGACCACGGTGGCCACGCGCAGCTTGGTCTTGTCGGTCAGGTTGCGCAGGCTATCCGCGATCTGGTTGACCAGCTCGCGGGTGGGGGCAAGGATCAGCGCCTTGGCGGTTTTGGGCGCGGGTTTGCCGGGCTGCGCCAGCAAGTGGTCGATCAGCGGCAGACCGAAGGCCAGCGTCTTACCGGTGCCGGTCTGCGCCAGGCCCAGGATGTCGTGACCGTTCAGCGCCAGCGGGATGGCCTGATTCTGAATAGGGGTCGGTTGTGAGAAATTGGCACGTTTCAGTGCATCGTTGAGGGCTGGTGCAAGGCCCAGCATGTCGAAGTCGAACAAATAACTATCCTTTGTAATCCGCAAGGCGATAGCCGCGCGGACAAGACGTGTCTGGCCACGCAGCGCGTGACCGGCAGGGTTTCCGCTAAACCTCGGGACGTGCAGGCGAACCCTGCGCCATCTGGCGTCGCGTCAAGAACCCTGCGTGAATGGGAACTAGGAGATGTAGTGATGCGCTGTGGGGTCTGCTACGACCGTCAATGCTCACGCGTCAGCGCTGTCTTAAGGTGGCACATGCTAGTTTTGCTAACAATTGTCAAGGCATGAACTGTGAAGTGGGAACATGTACCTGCCGCGGCCGTCAGGGATCGGATTGTTCAAATAGAAGAACCCGAGTTACTTCTGGGGCTTCTACCCTGAAATTGGAACTTGGTGAAAAGCCCATCCTTGCGGGCGAAGTTTTGGCCAGCTTTGAACCTTCCGAGCCATTTCTTTTTCTCGGCGATACGTAACGTTGTAATCACGGAGCTCAACCACTGACGACCGTCTCCCACATGGCCCTATCAGTAAAGGTCTCTTAACTATCAGCGCACGTCACCCTCTGCGCCGCTGTTGCGCAAAGCATTGACTTTGTGGACTTTCTCGCGTATAAGTTGTGTCATGCTAAAAGATGTGAGCGACGGCCGCGGGGCGACCCGGTGGCCGTTTTTCGTTTCTCTCGTGCGGAGATCACTCACGCATGAGGTCACAGGCACACATGACTTTGATTACCCTGGAAGAGCGGATGTCCCAGACGGCTGATTTGTTGCAGTCGCTTGAGAGATCCATTCGCGATCTGCGCCAAGCAGCGGAAGAACTGCGCAAACAGATCGGTGCCGGGGAAGATGCAGATCTTGCTGGTTCAGCCAAGCAATTCGGGCAGTTAGAGGGGCTGATCCGAAGTTGTCAGAAAGTGGAGACAAGCTTTGTCGAACAACATCATAAACAAGCCGGAATTGCCCAAGGGGGGTATGCGCTCGACCTTGAGCACGCTCGATTTCAGATTGGGTGCAGGCTGGCTCGCCTCCGCGCCTGCTGCGGTTCGGGACAGATTTCTGAGTGAGATCGGGGAGTGGGGGCTGTGCGCCCTCCCTTTCCTGTTCGAGTTCTGGGCGCTGCCGCATCAGTTGCCGTCCGAAGGCTACTGGCGGTCCTGGGCATCATGGGCGGGCGTGGGGCGGGTAAGACGCGGGCCGGAGCCGAATGGGTGCGACAGGTAGTCGAGGGGTCTTTGCCGCTGGATCGCGGCGAGGCGCGTCGTGTGGCGTTGGTGGGTGAGACCTTCGATCAGGTGCGCGATGTGATGATCTTTGGCGATAGCGGGATTCTGCAGTGTTCTCCGCCGGATCGGCGACCTGTCTGGAAGGCGTCGGAACGGAAACTGATCTGGCCAAACGGAGCAGAGGTGCAAGCGTTTTCAGCGCATGATCCCGAAAGGTTGCGCGGGCCTCAGTTCGATGCAGCCTAGGTGGATGAGTTGGCCAAGTGGAAGAAGGCTGGCGAGACCTGGGATATGCTGCAACTTGCGCTGCGCTTGGGGGAGCGGCCTCGGGTCTGTGTGACGACCACGCCTGGGAATGTGAAGGTTTTGAGGGAATTGCTGGCGTCGCCCTCCACCGTGCAAACCTATGCGCCGACTGAGGCGAACCGGGCCAATCTGGCGGATTCGTTTCTGGAAGAGGTACGCGCGCGCTAAGCGGGCACGCGGCGCGAGTTGAGAATGTACCAGATTTGGACCGTATTCTTGTGGCACTGTCGCGGGTCTTTCCACGGCAATCATTGGCCGGGCCGTCGGCGCGACTTTGGGGCGGGTCATCGACCAGCGGTTGATGAGTCAATCTGTGATGGGTGGCGGCAGCGAAGTTGTCGAAACCGGGCGTCTGGATCGTTTCCGCCTGACCGAAACTGGTGAAGGCGCTTCGGTCACTACCGTGTTCGGCCGTATGCGTGTCGGTGGGCAGATTATCTGGGCATCGGACTTTCTGGAAACCCGCAGCACCAGCACGACAACCCAATCCACGCGGGGTGGAAAAGGGTCGCGGCGGCCAAGCTCGGCCACAACAACCACGACCACACATACCTACAGCTATTCGGTCTCGCTGGCGATTGCCTTGGGCGCTGGGCAGATCTCTGACATCTCGCGTATCTGGGCCGATGGTGAAGAGCTTGAGCGCGCCGGGCTGAATATGCGCCTGTACAAGGGCACGGACAATCAATTGCCTGACCCGTTGATCGAGGCGGTTGAGGGCACCGGGCAGGTCCCTGCGTACCGGGGCACGGCTTATGTGGTGATCGAGGACTTTCAGCTTGCCGCGTTCGGCAACCGCGTCCCGCAGTTTTCCTTTGAGGTTGTCCGACAAGAACAGCCGGGGCTGCCAGACACGCCCGGTGCCGTGTCCCGAATCGTGCGCGGCGTTGCGATGATCCCGGGTACGGGTGAATATTCTCTGGCCAGCAGGCAGGTAAATTATTCCAAAGGGCAGGGGCAAAGCTGGGCTGCGAACGTGCATTCGGCTTCGGGCGTTTCTGATCTGGTTACCTCGACCCACGCGCTGAATGCCGAATTGCCCGCCTGCGATGCGGTATCGCTCGTCGTGTCGTGGTTTGGCGACGATCTGCGGTGCGGTCAGTGCAAGGTGCAGCCAAAAGTCCTGCACAAAGAGTTTGATGGCGAAAACATGCCGTGGAGGGTATCAGGCGTATCCCGGGCGGCTGCCCAGATTGTTCAGATTGAAAACGATCGACCTGTATATGGGGCGACACCTGCGGATTCGTCCGTGGTCGAGGCGATCCGGCATCTGAACACATCCGGCAAGCGGGTGATGTTCTATCCCTTCATCCTGATGGACCAGTTGCGCGGCAATGGCCTGCCGGATCCGTGGTCCGATGCCACCGATCAACCGCACCTGCCATGGCGAGGACGGATCACGCTGAGCGAAGCACCAGGCCGCAACGGGTCCCCAGATAAGACAGCCGGGGCCGATGCGCAGGTTGCGCAATTCTTTGGCCAGGCCCGCGCAGGTGACTTTGTCGTCGGCGATGGCATCGTCACCTATACCGGCGCGCAGGAATGGGGTTTGTTCCGGTTTATTTTGCACTATGCGGCGCTCTGCAAGGCAGCCGGTGGAGTGGCGTCGTTCTGCATCGCATCCGAGATGCGCGGCCTGACGCAGATCAGGGGCGCGACCGGGTTTCCGGCAGTGACGCAGATGCAAATCCTCGCGGCGGAAGTGCGCAAAATCCTCGGGCCGGACACCAAAATCGGCTATGCGGCCGACTGGAGCGAGTATTTCGGTTACAAACCAGTCGATGCTGGCAGCGACCGGTACTTTCATCTGGATCCGCTTTGGGCCGATGACAATATCGACTTTGTCGGTATCGACAATTACATGCCGCTGTCCGATTGGCGGGACAGAGAGGATCACGTCGACGCCAAAGCGGGCGTAGATGCGATCTATGATCTGGACTACCTGCGCGGCAATGTTGAAGGTGGGGAAGGGTACGACTGGTACTACGCCTCGACCGAGGAATCCAAAGCGCAAATTCGGTCTGTGATCGAAGATCAGGCGCATGATGAGGCCTGGATCTGGCGATACAAGGATATACGCAACTGGTGGTCGCAACCACATCACGAACGGATCGGAGGCGTGCGTCAAGCCAATCGGACCGCATGGGTGCCTGGGTCCAAGCCGATCTGGTTCACGGAATTGGGTTGTGCGGCCATCGACAAAGGCACCAATCAGCCGAACAGGTTTCTGGACCCGAAATCCTCGGAATCCAAGTTGCCACGCTATTCCAACGGTCTGCGGGATGATTTCATTCAGGTGCAATATCTCAAGGCGATTTTGGGCTATTGGTCCGAGGCAAAAAACAACCCGGTTTCCAATACTTACGGCGGCCGCATGATTGATCTGTCCAACGCCTATGTCTGGGCCTGGGATGCGAGACCATATCCAACCTTCCCGAACCTGCAAAGCCAGTGGAGTGATAGCGAGAATTACGCGCGAGGGCATTGGTTGAACGGGCGGTCGGGGTCGCGCACGCTGGCATCGGTAGTGACCGAGATTTGTCACGGGGCTGGTGTGACCGACATCGACACGTCGCGCCTTTATGGTGTGGTGCGGGGCTATGCTATCGAACAGGTCTCGGACGCGCGATCAGCTTTGCAGCCGCTGATGCTGCGCTATGGTTTCGACGCAATCGAGCGGGATGGCGTATTGCGGTTTCAGATGCGCAATGGGCAACGCGCCATCACGCTGGATCAGAAACATCTGGCGCTCAGCTCTGATATTGAGGCCGGTATCGAACATCGCCGCGAAGCCGAGGCTGAAATGACTGGCCGGGTGCGCCTGCGGTTTGTCCAATCGGATGGGGATCATGACATCGTCGCGGAAGAGGCCGTTCTGCCCGACACGCGGACCCATTCGGTGTCTGTCAACGAGATGCCCCTGTCCATGACACGTGCCGAAGGTCGCCAGACCGCGGAACGGTGGCTAAGCGAGGCGCGGGTGTCCCGCGAAACCGTGCGCTTTGCGCTGCCGCCTTCGTTGGGGCACATCGGCGCGGGGGATGTCGTCAGCCTGGATGAGGGCGGACAGGGTGCGCGTTTCAGGATCGATCGACTGGAGCAAGCCGAGATGCAACTGGCGGATGCCGTTCGGATCGAACCGGGAATATACGCGCCGTCTGACCTGCCTGATGACCTAGTCTCGACCAAGCCCTTTGTCGCCCCGGTTCCGGTTCTGCCGGTGTTCATGGATCTACCGCTGATTACCGGCTCAGAGGTGCCGCATGCGCCTTACCTGGCTGTGTCCGCCGACCCCTGGCCAGGAAGCGCCGTAGTATTTTCGGCCGTGAATGATGAGGATTATACCTTGCAAGAGGTGATCTCGGCGCAGGCCGTCATCGGGTTTACCCAAACACCCCTGCGGCGGGCCGGCGTCGGAGTTTGGGACGATGGTGCGCCGCTGCGCGTCAGGCTGGTCGATGGTTTGTTGGAATCGCGCCCGCGCGACGCTTTGTTGAATGGTGCCAATTTGGCCGCAATAGGGGACGGAACGCCCGGCAACTGGGAACTGTTCCAGTTCGCCAGCGCCGAACTTGTGGGTCAGGGGACCTACGCCCTTTCAGGGCGCCTGCGCGGGCAATTGGGGACGGACAGTGTCATGCCCGACACCTGGCCTGAAGGTTCAACTTTTGTCTTGCTGGATGAAAGAGTTTTCCAAACCGGGTTGCTGCGGTCTGAACGGCGCGTGGCGAAACATTATCGCATTGGGCCGGGAACGCGTGCCTACGACGATCCTTCTTTCCTCCACCAGGTTCACGCCTTCGACGGCAACGGACTTCGGCCATATGCTCCGGTGCATGTCAAATTGGCAAAAATCGGAGCGGGTGACGAAATTTCGTGGATACGTCGAACCCGGCTGGACGGCGATGGCTGGGATGGATTTGACGTGCCGTTGGGGGAAGAGACTGAATCCTATCTGGTGAAAATCAGGATCAACGGGTCAGCAATACGCGAACAGGTTACGTCAGAGCCGCGCTGGACATACCCATCAACGATGAAAGCCGCCGATGGCGTAACCGGCACTTACGAGGTTGATGTGGCACAGATCTCAGCCAGCTACGGGCCGGGTCCCGCCGCACGTCTTCTGGTTGGGTAAGGCACGTATGCGTCCTGTTTTGCACGGCGATGTAAGTGCCGCGGCGCGGGTGTTGCTAAACGCGCCGCCTTCCGACCGGGAACGCCTGTGCACCAGAATGATCAACGAAGCTGAACTGGCCGACATCTATGTCGGCCATACAGGCCGGCTACACCCGCTGTTTGGTAATGGCTCATTGATGACAGTGGCCCGAACCCGGCCATTGGCCAACGAGCCAAGCTTTGACGATTTGAAATATTGCCAGTGTTTTGAGATGGTTCTGCGATGCCTGGTTCAATTCCGCGTTACCCGGATGCGCAGCTGACGCACTTGCTGGCCGCTGGATCAAGGTTCAGACGACCAACCGGAATCTCTTCGCCGCAATCCTCGCAATACCCGAATTCACCATCTTTGATCCGGGTCAGGGCCACTGACAATCGGTGTGTTTCGATATCCCGATTCGCTTGCTGAGCCTTGGCCATGGCCTGATTTTGCAGGGCGTCCATCCGGCTGAGCCGCCCGACTGCCTGTTGGTCCAGTTCAACAATTGCCTGTGCCTCGGTTCCAAGCGCAGAATGCGCGGCCAATTCGTCCAATCGCGCGCGGATACGGGCTTCGAAATCCTCCAACTGGGTTTCATTCATTTTCGTTGCCCTGCAGATCACGGGTTTGCGTTTGGTGATTTTACAACTAAATGGCATTCTAGGCGCAGCAAAGGATGAAAAGCCATGTTCGAAACGCGCAGCCACGTGACCCCCGTCGACCCTGTTTGGGATCGCATCACCGCCGAAGCTCAGTCGGCAGTTGAGATTGAGCCTTTGATGGGTGGGCTGGTTCACGCCTGTATCTTGCACCACCGCAGCCTGGAACGGGCGCTGTCCTACCGGATTGCGGCCAAGCTGTGCTCGAACGAAATGTCGATGATGGTGCTGCGCGAGATCGTGGACGAAGCCTACGCCGACGACCCCGCACTGCTCGAAGCTGCGCGCGCGGATTTGATGGCCGTCTACGAACGCGACCCGGCCTGCCACCGCCTGTTGCAACCAATCCTTTACTTCAAAGGGTATCAGGCGATGCAAGCCTATCGTGTGGGGCACTGGTTGTGGCGCAAGGGGCGTTATGATCTGGCGTATTTCTTTCAGATGCGCTCGTCCGAGATCTTCGGGATTGATATCCACCCTGCGGCAAAGATCGGCAAAGGTATCATGATCGACCACGCGCATTCGATCGTGATTGGTGAAACGGCGATCGTCGGCGACAACGTGTCGATGTTGCATTCGGTGACCCTTGGCGGGACCGGTAAGGAAGAAGAACAGCGCCACCCCACAATTGGCGATGGCGTGCTGATCGGGGCAGGTGCCAAGGTTCTGGGCAATATCGTAGTTGGGCATTGCAGTCGTATTGCTGCAGGCTCGGTGGTGCTGCAGGAAGTGCCTGCGTGCAAAACCGTGGCTGGAATACCGGCGAAGATCGTCGGAGAGGCCGGGTGCGATCAACCTTCGATCTCGATGGATCACATGCTGGGCAAAGACCAGTAACTCAAGTCAGTTCAAGCGGTCGTTCTTTTTGATCGACCGTTTGCGCCGCTGTTCTTCACGCCGCTTTTTTCGTTCTTCTTTCCTTTTCGCGCGTTCAGCTTCACGTTTAGCCGTTTCGGCTGGATCAGAACTGAAGGCGGAATGTTCGCCCGGATAGGTATTGGGCTTAGCCGCCGCAACCGTCGGCATACCAAACACAAGGGCTGCAACCAGCAAACAGTTTACAGAAAAGGTAGAAGTCATAGGGCACCTGTGTCCGTGATTTTCATTCAGACAAGGTGGTTGAGGGTAGGTACCGGCGCAACACGCGCGGTGATCACAAGCGCTCACATGACAGTTGTGATCTGGTTGGGCCGCGACGGTCTGGTATTGGCGCGACCCTAATTTTTCCTTAGGCCAGCATGACCATCGGGTTTTCCAGGTTGTCCACAATGGCTTGCAGCAACTGGGCACCAAGCGCACCGTCAATGACACGGTGATCGACGGACATTGTGACCGACATAACAGTAGCTACTGTCAGTTCACCGTCATCGCCGACAACCGGTTTTTTCAGCCCGGTTCCCACTGCCAAGATGCCCGCGTGCGGCGGGTTCACGATGGCATCGAAATTGTCGATGCCGAACATGCCGAGGTTCGAGACCGCGAAGGTGCCCCCCTGATATTCATGCGGGGCCAGCTTGCGCTCACGCGCGCGACCGGCAAGGTCCTTCATCTCAGCCGAGAGCGCGGACAGCGACTTGGTGTCGGCGTCCTGCAGGACCGGTGTGAACAGACCGCCTTCGATCGCAACCGCGACCGCTACGTCCGAGGGTTTCAATTGCAGAACCCGGTCACCGGCCCAGACAGCGTTGCAGGCGGGAACCTGTTGCAGCGCGTTGGCGACGGCCTTGATGATGAAGTCGTTGACGCTCAACTTTACGCCGCGGCCGTCCAACTGCTTGTTCAGCTGGCTGCGGAACTTGAGCAGCGCGTCCAGCTTGATATCGCGGCGCAGGTAGAAATGCGGGATCGTCTGCTTGGCCTCGGACAGGCGGGCAGCGATGGTCTTGCGCATCCCGTCAAGCTTGATCTCTTCGTAGTCGCGACCTTCGTACATCCGGGCAACAGCATCCGCGGACGGACCGGCCGGAGCTGCAGCGGCTGCCGGTGCAGCAGCGGCGGGTGCGGATGCGGCAGCCGGAGCCGGGGCAGTTGCAGTTGCGCCTTTGACATCTGCTTTCACGATCCGCCCATGTGGGCCAGAACCAGCGATCTGCGCCAGATCCAGACCTTTCTGGGCCGCGATACGGCGGGCCAGCGGAGATGCGAAGATCCGACCGCCATCCGCCTTGGCCGGAGCAGCCGGAGCAGGGGCGGGCGCCTCGGGTGCCGCTGGCGCGGCAGCCTCGTTGCTCGCGGCAGCAGCAGGAGCAGCCGCCGGCGCAGCGGCAGGGGCTGCGGCAATGTCATCCGCGCTTTCGCCGTCTTCCAGCAGCACCGCGATCGCGGTGTTTACTTTGACCCCTTCGGTGCCTTCGGGGATCAGGATCTTGCCGATTGTGCCTTCGTCGACGGCCTCGAATTCCATCGTGGCTTTGTCGGTTTCAATCTCCGCCAGCAGGTCGCCGGACGAGACGGTGTCGCCTTCCTTGACCAGCCATTTAGCAAGGGTGCCTTCCTCCATGGTCGGCGACAGGGCGGGCATCAGAATTTCTGTAGGCATCTGTCTGTCGCTCCTTACCGGTAGGTCACTTGTTTGACGGCGGCGATCACTTCTTCGGTTGTGATCAGGGCCAGTTTTTCCAGATTTGCGGCATAAGGCATCGGGACATCTTTGCCGGTGCAGTTGATGACCGGCGCATCCAGATAGTCGAAGGCCTCTTGCATCACGACGGACGAGATGTAGCCGCCGACTGAGCCCTGCGGCCAGCCTTCTTCGACGGTCACCAGACGGTTGGTCTTCATCACCGAGTTGATAATCGCGCCTGTGTCCATTGGGCGGATGGTGCGCAGGTCGATCACCTCGGCACTGATACCGTCCTCGGCCAGCTTGTCGGCGGCCTCAAGCGCATATTGCATGCCGATGCCAAAGCTGACGATGGTCACATCCGTGCCTTCGCGCCAGATACGCGCCTTGCCCAGCGGGACGGTCAGATCGTCCACCTGCGGCATGTCGAAAGAACGACCGTAAAGGATTTCGTTTTCTAAGAACACAACCGGGTTCGGATCGCGGATCGCCGACTTCAACAGACCTTTTGCATCGGCTGCGGAATAGGGCATCACCACTTTCAGGCCCGGTATTTGCATATACCACGCTGCGTAATCCTGGCTGTGCTGCGCGCCGACGCGAGCAGCGGCACCGTTGGGGCCACGGAACACGATAGGACAACCCATCTGACCACCGGACATGTAGAGCGTCTTGGCCGCCGAGTTGATGATCTGGTCAACCGCCTGCATGGCGAAGTTGAAGGTCATGAACTCGACAATCGGTTTCAGTCCGGCCATGGCGGATCCGACGGCGATGCCGGCAAACCCGTGTTCGGTAATCGGGGTGTCGATCACGCGCTTGCTGCCGAACTCGTCCAGCATGCCCTGGCTGATTTTGTAGGCGCCTTGATACTCGGCGACTTCTTCGCCCATCAGGTAGACGTCCTCGTCACCACGCATTTCTTCGGCCATCGCATCGCGCAAAGCTTCACGCACGGTCTGCTGTTCCATCGGCGCATCTGCTGGCCAGTCCGGGGAAAGATCCACCTTAGGCGCGGCAGGTGCGGTTGCAGCAGGGGCAGCGGTCTCCGCTGCCGCAGGGGCCGCCTCGGCCACCGCCGCAGGTGCAGTTGCGGGAATGGCGGAGGCGTCTTCGCCTTCTTCAACCAGCACCGCGATAGGAGTGTTCACTTTTACCCCTTCGGTGCCTTCGGCGATCAGGATCTTGCCGACGATGCCTTCATCGACGGCTTCGAACTCCATTGTCGCCTTGTCGGTTTCGATCTCGGCCATGATGTCGCCGCTGGATACGGTGTCGCCTTCCTTGATCAGCCACTTGGCCAATGTGCCCTCTTCCATTGTGGGCGAAAGGGCGGGCATGAGAATTTCGGTTGCCATGTCTTAGTCGTCCTCTCAGGCGTAAATGTCGGTCCAGAGCTCTTCGACGGAAGGCTCGGGGCTTTCTTTCGAGAATTCGGCGGCTTGATTGACGATCTCTTTGATCTCTTTGTCGATCGCCTTCAGATCATCCTCGGTCGCGTGTTTGCCGGTCAGCAGCAGCTCGCGCACATGTTCGATCGGGTCGCTTTGCTCGCGAACTTTCTGAACTTCTTCGCGGGTGCGGTACTTGGCCGGGTCGGACATCGAATGGCCGCGGTAGCGGTAGGTCTTGATCTCGAGGATATAGGGGCCTTTACCCGCACGGCAGTGCGCGACAGCCTTTTCCCCTGCGGCTTTGACTGCAAGTACATCCATGCCATTGACGATCTCACCGGGGATGCCGAACGCTTCGCCGCGGTGGTAGATATCCTTGGTCGAGGTCGAACGCGCCTGCGCTGTACCCATGGCGTATTGGTTGTTCTCGATCACGAACACTACCGGCAGGTCCCAAAGGGCGGCCATGTTGAATGTCTCATAAACCTGGCCCTGGTTCGCTGCACCGTCACCGAAATAGGTAAAGGTCACGCGACCGTTGCCTTTGTATTTGTCGGCAAATGCCAGACCCGCACCCAGCGGAACCTGCGCGCCAACAATGCCGTGGCCGCCATAGAAATGCTTCTCTTTCGAGAACATGTGCATCGAGCCGCCCTTGCCTTTGGACAGACCGCCAATGCGACCGGTCAGCTCGGCCATCACGCCACCCGGATCCATGCCGCAAGCCAGCATGTGACCGTGGTCGCGGTAAGAGGTAATCCGCTTGTCACCTTCTTCAGTCGCAGCCTCAAGGCCGACGACAACGGCCTCTTGGCCAATATAGAGGTGGCAGAAACCGCCAATCAGACCCATGCCATAGAGCTGACCGGCCTTTTCTTCGAATCGGCGGATCAGCAGCATTTCACGGTAATATTCGGTAAGTTCTTCCGCAGAAACGTTTGGTTTCTTTGTGGTTTTTCGCGCAGCCATGTTGGCGATCTCCCCCTCTCGGCAAGATAGTTTAGCGTTAAACTATTTCATAAAGCATTTCCTGCTTTCTGGCGAGCAGAAATGTGACGCAGCGTAGGGCGAGCCGTCCGGCTTCAAAACTCAGGCCACTTTTGCGTCAGTTCCATTTCCCGGATGTTATCTCCGATTGACCGGCGCTACGCTTTTTTGACAAGTTACGTTGGGCTATAGATGCTCGCGCCCGAACTGTGGAGTTCTTTCCGAATGATGATCCTGCGACAAGATAAGCTTATGTTTATCAAAACAAAAAAGACTGCTGGGACTTCTATTTAAATTGCACTTAGTAAGCACCTTGCACAGGGCGATTTTGCGACGCCCTTCACCAAGGAGGAGGAAGAGCAGCGCGCGGGCAAGCAGTTCATTGTACGCGGCTCGTTGCGTTTGCTAAGGGAAAGGTCGGCAGACCACTTACGGGCGCGCAATCCCCACAACGGAATCGCAGTGGCGCGAACTTATCTCGTGGACCTTTGCGACGGATGTTTCAGCTTCAGCGTCGAACGCAACCTGTAGGATAAGGCGGTTTCTGCTTTTTTTTCTGGATGCACCAGCGCGGGTACAAGATTGTTGATGTTGGGGAATCGTTTCATCGGTTCTGCAATTTGCAGCTGCGATTCTTTTCAGACTTTCAACTGTATTCTGAGAATGGGCAATTGGCGGTCGACCGCGTTCTGCGCTACGAGAGTTTGCAATCAGATTTTAACACCCTAATGGCTGAGAGAATGGCTGAGAGGGGGACCACAGATGTCTCGCTGGGTGATCGGCGTTGGAACTCTGGTATCCGAAAAGAATATGATATCGGTGTTTTCTACGGCAAGAATTTCGATAATGCGAACGTCGATATCGTGGCGAATGTCTTTGCCGCCGAGATATCCGAATTCGGGTATGAATTTCCGACTAAAGAAAGCGTCAGGCCAAGTTCCGCGTGAGCCATTTCATTCCGGGCCGTCGGGTGCTTTGGTCAAAGAACCATCGCTAAATCGGTTTAGCGGATGACGATCTCATCCGAGCGGATCATGCCCAGCACGGACCGCGCCTGCTGATCCAGAAGATCCAGATCCAGATAATTGTCTGACAGGCGGCGCGTCAGGTTTTCCATTTCCGTGATCTCGGCATCAAGTTTGGCAAGGTCGCGCGACAGGGCGTCCCGTTCCGCTGCAATCTCGACCCGTCGGAACAGGCCATAGTCGCCTTGCACGGCGGCAAAGGTGAAATAAACACCTAACGTGAAAGCCACCATGAAAAATGCAACTGCGCCCAAACCGGGCCGATGGGAACGGGACACTCTGTTTACCGCCGTATGAAATCTGCCTCAAAAACGTGCCCTTTTCGGACATCTGTCTGCACTATGTCACAGGTGATTCGGCTTGTGAATCCCTCGATTCGCAATTTTTCATGATCAGCAGAAAAAACATGTTCGCCCCATAAATTTGGCTGGGTTGAAAAGTGGTTATCGCCAGGCTTCAAGCGCTTGATTGCGCTGCAGGGTTTGTTCTTCCATGCAGGCCCAATAGAACATGGGGGCCGCGCTACCGTCGCTTTCCAGCTCGGGGTCACAGGTCGCGTCACGACGTTTCAGCCAGGCGCGTTGCTCGGTCAGCAGGGCTTGGCCATCACCACGCGTGTCCGATAAGGGTTTGATCTCTGACCAAAGGCTGTTCAGATCCTGATCTGCCACTTCCCATTTCTCTTTGGCGCAAAAATTGAGATCGAGCTGTGTGTGCCCGTTGCAGTGGGATTGCGCATATGTCGTGACGGGCAGCAGGGTGGTGGCAAGGACGGCAACAGCTTTCATGGTGCATCTCCCGGTTTGACGAAGAGAGTACCATGAATGCCGATTGCCAGACAGATAGGGGTTACTGATCCAGTGCCGCAACACCGGGCAGCGTTTTGCCTTCCATCCATTCCAGGAAGGCACCCCCTGCAGTCGAGATGTATGAAAAGTCCTTGGCAGCACCGGACGCATTCAGCGCAGCGACCGTGTCACCACCGCCTGCGACCGACACAAGCTGTCCGGACCGTGTCAGCTCAGCCGCTTTCAGGGCTGCTGAGTTGGTGGCAACATCGAATGGTTCAATCTCGAATGCACCCAGCGGGCCGTTCCAGATAAGCGTTTGGCTCTTGTCGAAAATCGCAGTGATTTCCGCAACGGTTTCCGGACCAGCGTCAAGGATCATGCTGTCTTCGGGACATTGATCTGCTGGTAGAACCTGATTGGGGGCGTGGGCCTCGAACTTTTCGGCAACCACGACATCGCGGGGCAGGACAATCTGACAGCCGGTTGTTTCGGCCTTGGTCAGAATCTCGGCAGCTGTGTCTTTCATCGCCGTTTCTGCCAGCGATTTGCCGACATTCACGCCTTGCGCGACGAGGAAGGTGTTCGCCATGCCCCCGCCAATAATCAGGTAATCTACCTTTTCGATCAAGTTGCCCAACAGGTCCAGCTTGGTCGAAACCTTGGCACCGCCAACGACGGCTGTGACAGGGCGCTTTGGGGCTCCCAAAGCTGCTTCCAGCGCGCTCAACTCTTGCTGCATCAGACGGCCTGCACAGGCGGGCAGCAACCGGGCCAACGCCTCAGTCGAGCTATGCGCGCGGTGCGCCGCCGAAAAAGCATCGTTGCAGTACACGTCGCCCATCTTTGCCATGCCGGCGGCCAGATCAGGGCTGTTCTTTGTTTCCGCGGCGTGAAAGCGCGTGTTTTCTAGTAAAAGCACCTCGCCAGCGCCCAGGTTTGCCGCAGCGGTTTCTGCCTCGATCCCCACGCAGTCATCGCCAAACCGAACCTTGGTGCCAAAGGCCGTCTCCAGCGTCGGAACAAGCTGCTTTAGCGACAGGTTCTGGCGGCGCTCTCCGCCCGGACGTCCGAAATGCGCCAGAAGGATGGGCTTGCCGCCAGCGGCCAATATGTCCTTAACGGTCGGCACGATGCGCTCAATACGGGTGGCGTCGGTCACGACCCCGTCGACCACTGGCACGTTGATATCCACGCGCACCAGCACGCGTTTGCCGTTCAGGTCCATGTCGTCCAGTGTTTTCCAGCCCATCGCGCAATCCTCGACAAATGTGAAAGTGACTTAGGCGGTTCTTTTCCTGCATTTTGCCCTCAGGTCAATGCGTCACTTGGCATTCGCGCGCCCTGCGCATAGGTATTTGCGCAAGATAAAACGACAGGAGGGCCTCATGGCCGAGATCAAGGATCCCGAAAACACAATCATCGTCGAACTCAAAGGCGGCAATGTCGTCATTGAGCTGCTGCCTGACGTGGCACCGCAGCACAGCGCCCGCATGAAGGAATTGGCGCGCAATGGCGAATATGACAACGTGGCCTTCCACCGTGTGATCGACGGGTTCATGGCGCAAACCGGCGACGTGCAACATGGCGACATGGAAGACGGATTCAACCTGCGCATGGCGGGCACCGGTGGGTCGTCTCTGCCGAACGTTCCGGCCGAGTTCTCGAAGCTGCCCCATGATCGTGGCACTTTGGGTGCGGCCCGCTCGCAGAACCCGGATTCGGCGAACTCGCAGTTCTTCATCAACTTCGGCGACAATCATTTCCTGAACGGTCAGTACACCGTTTACGGTCGCGTCATCGACGGGATGGAGCATGTGGACGCCATCGTTCGTGGCGAGCCGCCTATGAGCCCTGACCGCATGATCAGCGTCAAGGTGGCAGCCGATGTATAAGCTGGCTGCTGCTTTTGCCTTGTTGGCCAGCCCGGCGCTGGCCACGGGCCTTGAGGTCGAGATCGAAGGTGAGGGGGCCAATGGCACCGTCACTATCGACCTGTTCGATGATCTGGCCCCGAAACATGTCGAGCAAATCGCTGCCCTGGCCAACGAAGGGAAATACGATGGCGTGGTGTTTCACCGCGTGATCGACGGCTTCATGGCTCAGACCGGCGATGTTGAGCATGGCCGTCTGGGCGGCGACTTGCGTCGCGCCGGTACCGGCGGTTCTGACCGTGCGGACCTTCCGGCCGAATTTTCGGATTTCGAATTCGACCGGGGAGTTGTCGGCATGGCGCGGGCGCAAAACCCCAACAGCGCCAACTCGCAATTCTTCATCATGTTCGAGCCGGGCCCGTTCCTGAACGGCCAGTACACGGTAGTCGGTCAGGTGACCGGCGGGATGGACGTGGTAGATGCGATCAAACGCGGTGAGGGACAGAATGGCGCGGTGATCGGCCAGCCGGACGTGATGAAAAAAGTCACCGTTACCGAATGATCTTTGAACCCGGCGCTTACCCCAGCGCCGGGTTTCTCGTCATTGGTCGATGAAGTTTCGGATCGCTTGCGTGTATGTATTCGGATCCTGAAATGACGCAAAGTGACTGACGTCTTTCAAAATCAATAGTTCAGCGCCCGGGATCGCCTCGGCAATCGCCTGTGAGTGTTCGGTCAGAATTGCTTCGTCATGTTCGCTCTGCACGACCAGAGTGGGCGCGGTTACGGATTGCAGCCCCTCAAGCCCTCCGGGCTTTTCCGTCGCCCACATGGCTGCGACACCGCCCAGAAACGCTTCGAACCCGTCCGGAGTGGGGGACATGGCGGCATAGTCCTCAGCCATCATCCCTACGTAAGCCCCAAAGACTTCGTTGGTTTCGACTGAAGGGTCAATCCCATCCAAAGTAACGTTGCCCGCATGGGCAAAATGGCTGGCAAGACGATCCGGCGCCGTGGTCGAGATCGTGTAGCCAATGTTGGCACCGTCCGACCATCCGACCAGATGCACCTGTTCGACATTCAGATGATCCAGCAGCGCCAGATAGTCCTGCGCCAGCAATTCATAGCTGTAGGTGCTGCCGTCATTGGTGGACCGGCCATGCCCCCGCGTGTCCGCCACGATCACACTGTGGTCGCTGGCCAAATCAGCAACTTGCGCTGCCCAGATATCGCCATGCGCCAGACCGCCATGGATCAGCAGCACGGGCGTGCCCTCTGCCGATCCATAGGTGGCGTAATACATGTCCATGCCATTCACGCTGGCGGTACCACTGGACGCGGCCTGGGGCATGGCGGGCGTTTCGGGGATTGTCAGCCAGGCATCCTGTGCCAGTCCCGCTGTCGCGGTCAAGGTTATCGCAGTGACCATCAGTGTTCGAAGCATGTCTACCTCCCTGGTTTTGCGTCGTCTTGTCAGGGATGATAGCTTAGGAAGAAGAAAGCGGGGGAAATAATCCCCCGCTTGGCCTTTAGTCGTCTGTTGTCATCGCCTTCCAGATCAGCGCGCCGATTGCGCCACCGATCAGGGGTGCAACCCAGAACAGCCAGAGCTGCCCAAGGGCAGGCGCGTCCGCGAACAAAGCAACCCCTGTGGACCGGGCCGGGTTGACCGATGTGTTGGTCACCGGGATCGAGATCAGGTGGATCAACGTCAATCCAAGCCCGATTGCGATGGGGCCAAACCCGGCAGGAGCGCCGCTGGAAGTGGCCCCCAGGATGATGATGATGAAGAACGCGGTCATGACGATCTCGATCACCAGAGCGGACATCATTGAATAGCCCTCGGGTGATGCTTCACCATAGCCGTTCGAGGCAAACCCACCCACGCCTTCAAAGCCGGGCGCGCCGCTGACAATCAGATACAGGACGGCAGCCGCAGCAATTGCGCCGATAACCTGAGCGATCCAATAGGGGATAAGGTCCTTTGCCGGAAACCGTCCCCCGATCATCAGCCCAAGGCTAACTGCAGGGTTGAAATGGCCGCCCGAGATATGCCCGACGGCATAGGCCATTGTTAGAACGGTGAGGCCGAAGGCAAAGGCAACGCCCAGCCAGCCGATGCCCACATCGGCGACCCCGGCGGCCAGAACGGCGCTGCCGCAACCGCCCAAAACCAACCAGAACGTACCGAAGAACTCGGCCATGAGTTTTGATGACATGAAAAATCCTCCTGAAAACACTAATTTAAGACTAATTCGAAAATGATGTTTTGTGAAATGTTTGGATAAGGGGAAATTTCACTGGCAGTGGTCAGGAGTGAGGCGGTGGGACCCTAAGCGCGCTTAACCCCAGGTAACCGGGTCCAGTCGGAACAGTTTGGCAAGTTGGTCATAGACTTCCGGTGCTTCGGATTTGAGGTCGCGGGGTTTTTCCAAGAATACCTCGACGGAAACGGCAAAGAACTCTTCATGCCCGGTCGCGCCGTACGCATCGATGACGGTGCGTCGCCCGCTTTCGACGGCGCGGACAAGGGTATCGTAAGCGGTCAGAAAGACACGCTCCCATTCAGCAAAGCTTTGCCCGTCGCTCAGGATCGGGACACCGTTGGTGCCACCGGACAGATCGTCTATCTGGTGGGCGAACTCATGCAGTACGACGTTCTGCCCGTCATGGTCATTCAGCGCGCCAAGTTTGCTGTGGGTCCAGGAGAGAATAACCGGTCCCCGGTCCCAGCTTTCACCGGTGCGCACGATCTCTTTCTCGCTGACGACGTATCCTTCTTGTCGGCGCTGCCGAGACTTAAAAGCGTTCGGGTAGATCAGGATCGTTGTCAGGTTTTCATACCAAAGATCGCTGTTTACAATAAGCAGACAGGCCTGCGCGGCGATGGCCAGTTCCATCTCCTCGGTTACGTCCAGCCCGTCGCAACCAAAGAAACGAACCTGATCCAGAAACAGATTTACCTTGCCGTCCAGTTTGACACGCAGGTCAAGGGGCAGGCGGCGGATCAGAGGCACTTGCTGTTCGATGAGGATGCGTTGGTGGTCTGTCAGGGGCGTGGACAAAAGCTGTTGGCGCGCCCGGGACTTGGACCAGTAGCGATACAGTACGAAACCGGCGATAAGCGCCAAGGCGGTGAAAAAGAACAACATAACAGTCACTATAAGGACGCGCCGGGCGGTTGGAACCGGAAAACTCAATCGTCCCCGTCAAATGAAAAACGCCGCAGGTTTCCCCGCGGCGTTCGAAACTTGGAAACTGGTCCGCGTTACTGCTTGACCTCGGCTGCCGGGTTCGCGCCCGCCTTGCCGCTGCGGCCCGGGTTCAGGGGGTCGTCCTGACGCTGAACCGATCCTTCGAAATGCGCACCGCTTTCGATCGCGATGGTCTTGTGGATGATGTCGCCTTCGACACGTGCGGACGAGGTCAGGCGAACTTTCAAGCCGCGGACACGGCCCACGATGCGGCCGTTGATAACGACGTCATCGGCAGTGACTTCACCTTTGATGGTGGCGGTCTCACCGATTGTCAGCAGATGCGCACGGATGTCGCCTTCGACAGTGCCTTCGACCTGGATATCGCCCGAGGTCTTCAGGTTGCCCGTGATGTGCAGGTCCGAAGACAGAACCGATGCCGGTGGCTTGGGCTTGGGCGCGGTGCTGGCCTTGTTTTCTGCCGGTGCAGGGGCCGCCGGTGTCGCCGGTGCAGCGGGTTTTACCGCCTCGGGTGCAGTGGACGAGGGCTCGTTGATTTTGCTCTTAGAAAACATTTCTCGCAGCCTTGATGTAAGTCATTGGGTTAACAGGTTTTCCATTCACGCGAACTTCATAGTGCAGGTGCGTGCCGGTCGACCGTCCGGTGCTACCCATATCAGCAATATGATCGCCGCGCGAGACCCTTTGACCAACCTTCACGCGTATCTTCGTGTTATGGGCATAAAGTGTCTCAATTCCAAACGCGTGCTTGATTTTTACCAGCCGTCCAAACCCGGACTGCCAGCCGGCATGGGTGACCACACCGTCGGCGGTAGCAAAAATGTCGGTGCCATGGGCACCGGCGAAATCGGCGCCGTTATGCATGCGGCGACCACCTGTCTTGGGGTCGCGGCGCTTCCCGTAACCGCTCGTGAACCGCACGACGGAATTGACGGGGCTTGCAAACGGCGCTTTCGCTGCGGCAATTCGATACAGGTTCAACTGATCCATCTGTCGCAACAGAGTATTTGCGCGGATCTCGTCGGGGGTCAGTTCCTCACCGCGCGTGCTGAAAGAAATAGGGGTTAGGGGGCCGCCTATGCCGCTATAGCCGCGGCGGACTTCTTCGATGATGCGGTCGGTGGGCATGCCGGCCTGGCGGAACATCTTGTCTAGTGGTTCGACCGAGATCACCATCGCCTCTTCCAACTGGCGGAAAATCTCGTCGCTGCGTTCCTGCATCAGCCGGATTTCCAGCTCAAGATCGTCACGCTGTTCCAGCGCGTCCTTGGCATTGGCGGCAATCTGGTCGCGTTCCTCGGCGGTGCGGGACAGGGCTTCGGTCATAAAATTCATCTGTTCGGGGTTGGCAACGGCGGCCATGTACATGTCGCCTTCGCCCGCTTCCTGCTGAAGCGTGACCAGTTCAGTACGTGCTTCTTCGCGCTGTTTCATGGTGGCGCGCAGCGTGGTCTGGATAACCTCAATCCCGGTCTCAAGCTCGCGGCGGCGGTTTTCCGACGCCAGCAGTTCCGACTGCATGGCCGAAATCTGCTTGAGCGCGGCGTTGAACCGGTCCTGTGCTGCCAGAGCTTCGTGCGCACGCATGTCCCGCTCTACGGACATGATGTTCAGACGTTCCTGATAGGTTGCCTGATCGCGCTTAGCCTGTTCCCGGAAGTTACCCGATCCGATGCTGTCCATCAGAAGGATCGCGGTCGCAACGGCTGTCCAACCCACGAACAGTGCCACACCAGCGACAGCGACAACTTGCGTTTCCGAGCTTAGCCGAATGAATCGCGTATCACTATCTGATTTCAGAAAGACACGGCGTTCGGGAAAATGCCGCTCGAACAATGAATGTAATTTTATCGCCAGACGTGTTCTCACGCGTCTCACCTCTCCATCCCCAAGATCGGGATCGGTCGTGAGTGATAGCCGTCCCTTGGGCAAAGTGCATAAAGCGGCATTTTGTTTTGGGCAAGTTTGTTAACTTACCGACCCTGCGTTACTGGATTTTGCCGCCGATTCTAGGCGAGAAATTGCCGACATCGTCAACTAAAGCCCGTTATTGCGTCTGTCCCGGCAATGCCAAGTCCTCCGTCAGAGGCCAATAGAAATCCGGCGGCAGCCCGGCCTCGGCCCGTTTTTCTTCGTTAAACGGGGGCTTCAGGACGCCATGGAAATACTCGCGCACCAATTGATGAAACATATCCTTGGGATCTGTGTTTTCACGCCCACACAGGAAATGGAACCATTTTGAACCATAAGCCACGTGGCCCACTTCTTCGGCATAGATGACCTCGAGCGCGGCGATGGCCTGTTCGGCTTTGGACTTGCGGAATATGTCGATCATGCCGGGTGTCACGTCCAACCCACGCGCCTCAAGCACCATGGGGACAACCGCCAGCCGTCCCATCAGGTCTTCGGCGGTGTCTTCGGCCGCGCGCCACATTCCAGCATGCGCGGGCATGGCGCCATAGTGGCTGCCCATGCTTTCCAGACAGTCACAGACCATCTCAAAATGCCGCGATTCTTCCTCGGCACATTTGACCCAGTCATCGTAGAACCCGATCGGCATCGGCACGTGGCCAAATCGCGCGATGATATCCCAATGCAAGTCAACGGCGTTCAACTCGATATGCGCAACTGCGTGAAGCAGGGCAATACGCCCAGCCTCGGTCCCGGGCTTGCGCTTTGGAACCTCACGCGGCGACAGCAGCTCGGGCTTTTCCGGGCGGGCAGGGCTCAGCGGCGGAGTTGCGGTTCCCACCTCAATCTCAGGCGCGTCGCCCTTGCGCGAAGCGAACCAGGCTGCGGCATGGCGCTTGGACAGGGTGGTCTTTTCACGACCATCCGCTGTTGTCAGGACTTCGGTCGCCATCTGAGTCAGTGTTTTGGACACCGCGTTGTCTCCGCTGATTGAGGTGGACGGCTCTTAAACCGGATGGCAGCCATGGTCGAGAGGATTACAGGGCGCGCGCAGCCTCAAGCACCTCGTCCACATGGCCGGGGACTTTGACCTTGCGCCAGACCCTGGCGATCTTGCCCTCGCCATCGATCAAAAAGGTCGAGCGTTGAATCCCCATGGATTTCTTGCCGTACATGTTCTTTTCAACCCAGACGCCATAGTCCTCGCAGACCGAAGATCCTTCATCCGACAAAAGCGGAGTCGTCAGGCTGTGTTTGGCAACAAACTTGTCGTGCTTGGCAACACTATCCCGCGAGATGCCAAAAACTTGAGCCCCCGCATCACCAAAGGCCTGAAGTTGTTCCGAGAAACCGATGGATTCCTTGGTGCAGCCCGGCGTATCATCGCGGGGGTAGAAAAACAGAACGACGGCACCGCCGCGCAGGTCCGATAGGGTCACTTCGCCGCCGCCGTCGCGGGGTAATGTGAAATCAGGGGCGATGTCTGTTACGTCGGGCATTGGAAACTCCGCTAAAGGATTTTAAGTGCTGCCCGGCATAATAGGGCGACGCGAGCGGGTTGAAAGACTTGGATAAAAAATTGGCTCAGCACGAAGACGCAAGTGGCGACCGGCCCGAGACGCCTGTCCGCCGCCGGTCACGCCGTCGTATTGCCGCGCGCTGGAGCATCGGAACCTTGTTTTTAATGTGCCTGCTGGTCGGAGCGGGCTGGTTCTTTTTGATCGGAAAACAGCTGCACGCGCCGGAATGGGTCACACAGAAAGTAGAAGCGCGTCTGGAACGCAGCCTTGGCGGTCTGAAATTCACCTTTGGGGACGCCAGCTTTATCGTAAACGAAAAGTGGCGCCCGCGTATCCGATTGACGGATGTGACCATCAGCGATGCGGCGGGGCGTCAGATCGCTCAGATATCGGATTTGCGGACACGCCTGTCGATGCGTGAATTGCTGCGCGGCAAGATCAGACCGCGGCGGATCACTATGCTGGGTGCGCAGATTGCTTTGACCCGTGGTGAGGACGGTGCGCTTTCGCTGACAGTTGGGTCGGGTAGTGCTCCGGTGCAAAAGGCCCCGACGCTGGCACAGCTTATCGAGGAATCGGATGATGTGTTTCTGTCCCCGTTTCTGTCAGGATTGCGGGCGGTCGATCTGGAATCGCTGACGCTGGATTATCAGGATCTGCGACTGGGGCGGGCCTGGGTGTTTGACGGCGGGCATATCTCGATCATCCGGGACGGGGATGAAATGCGACTGGCGACCGGGTTTTCGGTGCTGACCGGGCGCGACTATGCCAGCACGATCGAGGCGAACTATACCAGTGTGCTTGGTACACCTCAGGCGAGTTTTGGGGTTTCGATCACCGATCTTCCCTCGGAAGACATCGCCACCCAAAGCGTTGCACTGGCGTGGTTGCAGGTGCTCAATGCTCCGATTTCCGGCGCGTTGCGCGGCAGCGTCGATGGGCAGGCCGCGCTGGGTCCGCTTTTCGCGACGTTGAATCTGGGCGAGGGTGTCCTGCAGCCCAGACCCGAGACGCGCCCGATCGGGTTCGAATCCGCGCGCGCCTATTTCACCTATGACCCCGCGCGCCATGTTCTGGAATTCAACGAGGCCTCTGTCGTGTCCGATGTGGGGGCCGTGCAGGCCGAAGGCAAAGCCTATTTGAACGGGGTCGAAAACGGTGTTCTTGAAAGCCTGACGTCACAGCTGACCCTGAACAGTATCGATATCTACCCCGGTGGTCTGTTCCCGGAATCGCTGGAAACGGCGCGGGCGGATGTGGATTTTCAACTCAAGCTTGCGCCGTTCGAGCTGCAGCTGGGGCAGTTAACCATCACCGATGCGCTGCACGAATTGCACGCAACGGGCAGGTTGATCGGTCAGCCCGACGGTTGGGATGCCGCGTTTGATGCGCAACTGGACAAGATGGGGTCCGAGAACCTGTTGCGATACTGGCCCGAAAGACTGGCGCCGAACCCGCGGAAATGGGTGTCGGAAAACCTGTTCGAAGGTCAGTTTTCGGATGTGGAGTTTTCACTACGCTTGCATCCGGGCAGTAAGCCGGACCTCTATTTGGGCCTTGGGTTCGATGAGGCCAAGATCAGGTTTGCCAAGACCTTGCCGCTGATCCAGGACGGGCGGGGCCGGCTTAGCCTGCTGAAAGATCGCTTTACCGTCACGGCTGAAAAAGGGGTTGTCATCGCCGATCAGGGTGGCGCGGTGGATGCCTCGGGAACCTCGTTCATCATCCCGGATACAACTGCCAAGGGCGGAACACCGGCGATTGCTCGGATCGAGGCGAGCGGCAGCGTCGAGGCCGCCTTGTCGCTGCTGGACCGACCACCACTTAGCCTGATGTCTAAAGCCAACTTGCCGGTCGATCTGGCGGCTGGTGACGTAAGCTTGTCAGGCACTTTGTCATTGCCGCTGAAAAAGGGGCTGAAGTTTCACGACACCGAATTCCACTACACCGGTGAAATCGACAATGTGCAAAGCGACAAACTTGTGCCTGACTATTCCGTCAGCGCTGACCTTTTGAACCTGTCCGGCAATCAGACCGAGGTGAAGATCGACGGCTACGGATTATTCGGCCAAGTGCCGATGCAGGTCGCGTGGCGTCAGCCCATTGGCGGAGACGGGCCTCAACGCAGCGAACTAAAGGGCCAGATTGAACTGTCGCCGTTGCTGATGAACGAGCTGAAGGTGCCGCTGCCGCCGGGCATGCTGACTGGAAAAGGCACAGCGGATATCACCGTTGGAATCGGCGCGGATGAACCGGTCACACTCTCTGCGACCTCGGACCTCGCCGGGGTCGGAATGGCGATTCCTGAACTTGGCTGGCGCAAAGGGACTGGGGCGACCGGAAAGATGACACTGGACGCCACGCTGGGTGAAAAGCCCAAAGTGGATGATCTGACGATTGATGTCGCGGGGCTGCGCACTAAAGCCTCGATCTTCTTCCGGGACGGGGGTGCCTTTGACCGGATACGGTTCAGTTCGTTTGATCTGGGCAACTGGCTGGCGGTGCCAGCCGAATTGATCAACACCGGCGGACCTGTCCCCAATATCATCGTTCAGGGCGGTGTCATGAATCTGGGTCGCGCAACCTTCGGCGAGGGCGGTGGCGGAGGAGAGTCAGGCCCAGGTCCAAGGATCGATGTTCTGTTGGACCGCCTGCAGGTGACCGAAGACATTGCACTGACCGGGTTCCGGGGCGCGTTTCAAACCACAGGCGGGGTGAACGGCACCTTTACGGCAAATGTAAACGGCGGCACGGCGGTCAGCGGTCAGGTGAGCCCGCGCGACAGCGGTAGCGCCGTGAACATAAAGTCGAAGGACGCGGGGGCCGTCCTGCGGTCAGCTGGTGTGATCACCCAGGCGCGTGGCGGCAGTTTGGACTTGCAGTTGGAACCGGTCAGCGCGCCGGGGAATTATGATGTGATCCTCAAGATATTAAACACACGCATTACCGACGCACCGGCAATGGCTGCGCTATTGGACGCGATCAGTCTTGTTGGACTTTTGGACGAGATGACCGGGCAGGGGATCTTTTTCTCGACTATCGATAGCCGCATGCGGATCACCCCGACCGAAATCAAAGTCCTCAGCGGCAGTGCCGTTGGCCCGTCCATCGGCTTGTCCTTTGACGGCACGATCGATACGGTTGCGGGCATGCTAAACCTGCGTGGCGCGATCTCTCCGATCTATCTGGTGAATGCAATCGGAAGTGTTTTCACAAAAAAGGGCGAAGGGGTCATCGGGTTTAACTACAGCCTGACCGGGCCGCTTACGAAGCCAAAGGTTTCCGTAAATCCGCTGTCTGGCCTTGCGCCCCTGTTCCTACGAAATTTGCTGCGCGCACCGGCCCCGACTGTATCAGATGGCCCAAATGCGCTGCCGAGAAAGCCGGATGAGCCCAAAAAGACCTTTGGCTCTCCACCACGGGACAATTGACCCGGATAGGCTGTTGCTGATTCCGATGCAGAATTGTATGGCGCGGCTATGAAACTCAGCGATTTTGACTTCCATCTGCCCGAAGACCGGATTGCCACACGTCCCGCCAGCCCGCGCTCATCCGCGCGCCTGTTGGTGGCCGAAGGTGACGCGATCTCGGATGCGCATGTTTTTGATCTAACCGACTGGTTGCAGCCGGGTGACAGATTGGTGCTAAACGACACGCGCGTCATCCCCGCGCGTCTGAACGGACGGCGCCATCGCAACAGTGCACAAGGACCGGTGTCTGCCGCAATCGAGGCGACTTTGCTGGACCCGCAGGCTGATGGCACATGGGCGGCCCTGATCAAACCGCTGAAGAAAGTGAAGCTGGGCGAAGACATTCAGTTCTCGGATCAGCTGAGCGCCACGCTGGAGCGGGTTGAGGACGGGCAAGCCTATCTGCGGTTCAATCTGTCAGGCGACGATTTTGATGCTGCGCTGGAACAGGCCGGTGCAATGCCTCTGCCGCCCTACATCGCCGCCAAGCGGCCTGCGGATGAGCAGGACAAGACGGATTACCAGACAATCTGGGCCCGCAATTCCGGTGCAGTTGCCGCCCCGACGGCGTCGCTGCATTTTGATGAGGCGTTGATGCAGGCGCTGGGCGCGCGCGGCGTCGCAGTCACTCATGTCACGCTGCATGTGGGCGCGGGAACGTTTCTGCCGGTCAAGGTTGAGGACGTGACGACCCACAAGATGCACGCCGAATGGGGCAGTGTCAGCGCCGCCGCCACTCAAGAGATCCGCGAGACCAAAGCCGCAGGTGGCAGGGTCATCCCGGTGGGCACCACCGCACTGCGTCTGATCGAAAGCGCCAGCCGGTCGGGCCAGATCGAGCCATGGGAAGGTGAGACCGATATCTTCATATATCCCGGTTTCGAATTTCATGTGACCGACGCCTTGATGACCAATTTCCACCTGCCGAAATCCACCTTGTTGATGCTGGTGTCGGCCCTGATGGGGCAGGAGCGAATGCGGAAGGTTTACGCGCATGCGATTGAACAGAAATACCGGTTCTTCTCTTACGGGGATGCGTCGCTTTTGATCCCGTAAGGGACGTGTTGTCGGGATCGAATCTTTTCAATGTCGTAGACAAGCATGACCAAAGCCGTTTTTGATTGCAAAACGGTGTCACAGTCTTGGTCGGAATTTTTCGGAGGCCCCAATGATTCAGGTCCTTTCCAGCGCATGGGCACTATTGCTTGGTATGGGCCTGTTGATGGTCGGAAACGGCCTTCAGGGGACAATTCTGGGTGTCCGGGGCGAGATCGAGGGGTTTTCGACCCTTCAGATGTCATTCGTGATGTCGGCCTATTTCGTCGGTTTCCTGGGTGGATCACGCCTTGCGCCTGAAATGATCCGTCGGGTTGGTCATGTGCGGGTCTTCGCCGCTCTGGCATCGTTCATTTCTGCCGTGATGATCATGTATCCGTTGATGACCGACCCGGTTATCTGGATTCTGGGCCGTGTCGTGATCGGGTTCTGTTTCTCCGGAGTGTACGTCACTGCGGAAAGCTGGCTCAACAATGCAGCCAGCAACGAGAACCGTGGGCAGGCGCTGTCTCTTTACATGATCTTCCAGATGACAGGCATCATCAGCGCACAAGGTTTGGTTCTTTTGGGCGATCCGGCCGGGTTCGATACCTTTGTAATCGCCTCCATTCTGGTTTCGGTCTCTTTTGCGCCAATTCTCTTGTCGATCTCACCGACACCTGCGTTTGACACAACCAAACCGATGACTTTGCGCGAATTGTTCGGATATTCGCCCTTGGGCTGTGTTGGCATGTTTCTTTTGGGTGGCGTGTTCTCTGCACAGTTCGGGATGGCGTCGGTATACGGTGCCCGCGCGGGTCTGACGCTGGTCGAGATTTCGACTTTTATTGCCGCATTCTATATCGGTGCTCTGGTCTTGCAGTATCCATTGGGATGGATGTCCGACCGCATGGATCGCCGTTTCCTGATTATGCTTGTTGCAGGGGTTGGCAGCTGCGCAGCAGTTGTGGGCTTGGTGTTCGGTGTGACGTTTCCAATCCTGCTGGGCGCGGCCTTTGTGATCGGCGGTATGTCGAATCCTCTGTATTCACTGCTGATTGCGCACGCTAATGACTTTCTGGAACACGAAGACATGGCCGCAGCGTCAGGGGGTCTTTTGTTCATCAACGGCATGGGGGCCATTGCGGGCCCGTTGATCACCGGTTGGCTCATGGGGGATGCGGTCTTTGGACCTCCGGGCTTTTTCCTTTTCATCGCAATACTGCTGGTCGTTATGGCTGGCTATGCGCTATACCGTATGACCCAGCGCGCGGCGATCCCGGTCGACGAAACAGGCACCATGTCGCCGCTCTATCCAACGGCGTCTCCGGTTGTGATGGAATTGGCGCAGGAGGTGGCCATTGAGGCCGCAGAAGCCGAGCAGGAAACGCAAGATGTTGCCTAGAACACGAATTTATGTCGCAAGTGTTGCAATAATTTACTGTTACAATTCTGTAAAACACACTTAAATGAATTTAAGTCCCTCGGGGGGGAAACACGACGGAGTTAAGGGCATGGCAAGTCCTGAAGATGTATTGAGTTTTTGGTTAGATGAGGTTGGTCCCAAGGGTTGGTATCTGCAGGATGACGCATTGGATGCAGAAATCCGCGAAAGGTTCCTGACCACATGGGAGGTTGCGAGTGAAGGCAAGTTCTCTCTCTGGCTGACCTATCCCAGCGGTGCATTGGCGTACATCATCCTGATGGATCAGTTTCCACGCAACATGTTCCGAGGAAGCGCTGAGGCCTTCGCCTCAGACCGCGCGGCGTTGTCAGCAGCGAAATGTGCGGTGGACAAAGGGTGGGATATGAAGATCGACGAACCGGCCCGCCAGTTCTTTTATCTTCCATTGATGCATTCGGAAAACCTGTGTGACCAGGAACGCTGTGTGCGCCTGATGTGTCAAAACATGACCGATGGCGACGACGGCAACCTGTTGCACGCAAGGGCGCATCGCGAAGTGATCCGCAAGTTCGGTCGGTTCCCATACCGCAACGACGCTCTCTCGCGCCCAATGACCGAGCACGAGGCCGCCTATGTCGACATGGGCGGATATGGCGCGACCGTGCGCGAGCTGCAGACAGCCGGCTAGGACGCCGGCTCGCAGCCTCGGATTGCAATGATCCGGTCGGCAAAAATGTCGGCCGAATTTTCAATTGCAGTGTTAATTAACTGGTCCGGGGCTTCGGTCAACTCGGCTATTCTCGCCTGCGCAGCTTGCAGGTTATTCTCTAAATCATTCAGCTTTTCCAAAGCTTCAGACAGTTTTTGGGCGGTGGCACTATCGGCTGCTGTTCCGCTAAACTGAAGGGATGACAGGTCGCTGCGCAATGCCGTCAGTTCACCGCGTATCCCTTGAACGTCTTCCTTCAGGGGCGCTACGATCTGGACCTTCTCCGCAAACTTGACGGTAATGTCGTCGACTGTAGAAGCCAGCTTCCACCCCAGAAACAGGCATAGTGCAATCAGGATAAGCGTTGCATTCAGCACGGCGAGCAACAGATCTTTGAGCGTTTTGGCCATGGTAAGCCTTTCGAATGACTTGGGTTTCACAAAGTCCGGACAGGCCCGGTGCGTATCTTCTAGCCATAGGTTCACGCGCGGTATAGGCTGAAAACAGCGCATACCGCGCCAGTTTATCCTGCGTCTGTTTTGTCGCGGGAGCAATATGTTGATGCATTCAGGGGATTAGTTTAATGGTAAACTAATTTCTGAATCGACCTGCGCCGAGAGGGAAACATGGCAGCACAATCTTTTGATCTGATCGTAATTGGCGCCGGTCCCGGTGGCTACGTGGCCGCTATCCGTGCGGCTCAGCTGGGCTTGAAGACCGCCGTGGTCGAACGCGAGCATTTGGGCGGTATCTGTCTGAACTGGGGCTGTATCCCGACCAAGGCGCTGCTGCGAACGTCCGAAGTGTTCCATCTGATGGAGCGGGCCAAGGATTTCGGCCTGAGCGCTGACAAGATTGGCTTTGATCTGGATGCGGTCGTCAAGCGTTCACGCGGCGTTGCGGCGCAGTTGTCGGGCGGCATCGGTCATTTGTTGAAAAAGAACAAAGTTACCGTGGTCATGGGCGCGGCAACGATCCCTGCAAAAGGCAAGGTCACTGTCAAAACCGACAAGGGTACCGAGGAACTGACCGCCAAGAACATCGTTCTGGCCACCGGTGCGCGGGCGCGGGAACTGCCCGGATTGGAAGCGGATGGCGATCTGGTTTGGACCTACAAGCACGCACTCCAGCCGCCGCGGATGCCAAAAAAGCTGTTGGTGATCGGGTCTGGCGCAATCGGAATCGAATTCGCCAGCTTCTATAATACGTTGGGCGCAGACACGACCGTGGTCGAGGTTATGGACCGGGTCCTGCCGGTCGAGGACGCAGAAATCAGCGCGCTGGCCAAGAAGGCCTTTACCAAACAAGGCATGACCATCATGGAAAAGGCGATGGTCAAGCAACTGGACCGCGCCAAGGGTAAGGTCACGGCGCATATTGAGGTTAAGGGCAAGGTCGAAAAGCACGATTTTGACACCGTGATCTCGGCAGTAGGGATTGTCGGCAATGTCGAAAACCTTGGGCTCGAGGCCTTGGGCGTCAAGATTGACCGTACCCATGTCGTCACGGATGAATTCTGCCGCACAGGTGTCGACGGACTTTACGCAATTGGTGATATCGCAGGCGCCCCCTGGCTGGCGCACAAAGCCAGCCATGAAGGTGTTATGGTTGCAGAATTGATCGCCGGTAAACACGCTCATCCGGTGAAACCCGAAAGCATCGCCGGCTGCACCTATTGTCAGCCTCAGGTCGCATCGGTGGGGTACACCGAAGCCAAGGCGAAAGAGCTTGGCTATGACATCAAGGTCGGCAAGTTCCCGTTCATCGGCAACGGCAAAGCCATTGCGTTGGGTGAACCCGAGGGCCTGATCAAAACGATTTTCGACGCCAAGACAGGTGAATTGCTAGGGGCACATATGATCGGCGCGGAAGTTACTGAGTTGATTCAAGGCTACGTAGTGGGACGGCAATTGGAGACCACCGAGGAAGACCTGATGAACACTGTCTTCCCACACCCGACTCTGTCGGAAATGATGCACGAAAGCGTGTTGGATGCCTACGGGCGTGTGATCCACATGTAAGAATGGGGGCTTTGCCCCCACCGCCCGTGCCGGGCGTCTCCCCCGGGATATTTAAAGGCCAGATGAATGAAGGATCCTTCCTTCATCTGGCTAAAAATATCACGGAGCACGAGGCAGAGCCTCGCAAGTATCTTATTTATTCAATGCGTCCAGTGTGCGCGCCCACGAACGAATGCCCTTGTGGAAACTTTTCACGTCATACTTTTCGTTCGGTGAGTGGATGGCATCGTCGTCATTGGCGTAGCCGACGAGCATCGAGTCCAGTCCGAGAACCGAATCAAAATAGCCAACCACCGGGATCGAACCGCCCATGCCGGTAAAGACAGCTTCGCGGTTCCACTCATCTGATAACGCGCCGCGCGCGGCCTCGAATTCGGGGCGATCTAGGTTCATCACCGATGCCGGAGCCCCTTCGAGATCGTTGTCCCAGACAACTTTCGCGTCGGGCGACAGGCGATCTTCGACATGTTTGCGGATTTTGTCGCGCAGGGCATCGGGGTCCATGTCGCCGACCAGCCGGCAGGTGATCTTGCAGTGCGCTTCGGACGGGATCACGGTTTTCGATCCTGCACCGTTATAGCCGCCCCACAAGCCGTTCACTTCCAGCGTTGGACGTGCCCATTGCTGTTCCAGTGTGGAATAGCCCTTTTCTCCATGCGGTTGCGAGTAACCGACAGAACTCAGGTATTCCGCCTCATCAAAACCGCAATTTTCCCATTGGCGGAGCTGCTCTACGGGCACTTCGTGTACACCTTCGTAAAACCCGTCAACGGCCACGCGACCGGTTTCGTCGTCGTAGAACGAGGCGACGATCTTCGACAACTCACGCAGCGGGTTCAGGCCCGGGCCGCCGTAGTGACCGGAATGCAGATCGATGCGGGGACCAATGATGGTGAATTCATCCTTGAGCATACCGCGCAATTGCGAGGCGATGGAGGGCACGCCACGCGAGACCATCGAGGTGTCGCAGACCAGTGCTAGATCGGCTTTCAACTCTTCCTTGTTGGCTTCCAGGAACGGAACCAGCGAGGGCGAGCCGGATTCTTCTTCGCCTTCGAAGAAAAACGTGATGCGGTAGGGCAGAGTGCCGTGGATGGCTTTCCATGCGCGGCAAGCCTCGACGAAGGTCATCAACTGACCCTTATCATCTGAAGAACCTCGGCCACGGATGACCTGACCATTTTCGGTGTCTTCCAGAGCGGGATCAAAGGGGTCTCGGTTCCAAAGTTCCAGCGGGTCAACGGGTTGGACGTCGTAGTGGCCATAAAAAAGAACATGAGGACCGTCGCCGTCTTCGCCCACATGGCCAACGACCATCGGGTGACCCGGGGTCTCGCGCTTTTCGGCTGCAATGCCAATGCTTTGCAGGTCGGCGACCAGCCAGTCAGCGGCCTGGTCGACCTGCTCTTTGTATGCGGGGTCGGTCGAGATCGACGGGATGCGCAGAAACTCCATCAAACGGTCGATGGAAGTGGTCAAATCGGAATCGATCTTGCTCAGAACAGCGTCTAGCGACATGAGCTTCTCCTGAATGGCGTGAACTGCTGCGGAACCTATCAGCACCGGCGGCGCCGTCCAGTGCGTATCGGCAGGATTTGCAGTATACTGTCGGAAACAGAATGTGTGGCAGGGTTATCGCCTGCGTCGTTTCCTCGCGTCTTATGGCCGTAACTTTACTTGTCGGGGGGCGTGAACAGGGATAATTGATACAGATCAATGCTGCGACTCCTGTAATGCCACTAGGCAAGGTACTCAAGGGGAAGCAAACCGCGGGGACGGCTTGATCCGTCATTCGGGGAAATAACGGGTTCGACAAACAGCACGTCTATGTCGGGCACAGAAGGAGAAACTGGTGGACTATACTGCTCAGCTCGATTCAGCGATTGCCAGGCTGCATGACGAAGGCCGTTATCGGACCTTTATTGATATCGAACGCCAGAAGGGTCATTTCCCGCATGCTGTACGGACGCGTCCGGACGGCTCGCAGCAGAATATCACCGTGTGGTGTGGAAACGACTATTTGGGTATGGGCCAGAATCCGGTTGTTCTGAATGCAATGCATGATGCGGTTGATGCTGCTGGTGCGGGTTCGGGCGGAACGCGTAACATCTCGGGCACCACGGTCTATCACAAGCAGCTTGAGGCTGAGCTGGCCGATCTGCACGGCAAAGAGGCAGCGTTGCTGTTCACCAGCGCCTATATCGCGAATGACGCGACGCTCAGCACTTTGCCGAAACTATTCCCCGGTCTGATCATTTATTCCGATGCACTGAACCATGCTTCAATGATCGAAGGCGTGCGCCGCAATGGAGGCGACAAGCGAATCTTCCGTCACAACGACGTCGCGCATCTGCGCGAGCTGCTTGAGGCCGACGATCCTGCGACACCCAAACTGATCGCTTTCGAGTCGGTCTATTCGATGGACGGCGATTTCGGCCCGATCGAAGAGATCTGCGACCTGGCAGATGAATTTGGCGCGCTGACCTACATCGACGAGGTTCACGCGGTTGGCATGTACGGTCCGCGCGGTGGTGGCGTGACCGAACGCGATCGTTTGGCGCATCGCATCGACATCATCAACGGAACACTTGCCAAGGCCTATGGCGTGATGGGGGGCTATATCGCCGCCAGTGAAAAAATGTGTGACGCTGTGCGTTCTTACGCGCCGGGCTTCATCTTCACGACATCGCTTCCGCCGGCCGTTGCCGCCGGTGCTGCCGCTTCGGTGGCCTATCTGAAAGGTGCGTCAGAGTTGCGAGAGCAGCATCAGACACAGGCCAAGGTGCTTAAGCTACGCCTGAAAGGGATGGGCCTGCCGTTAATCGATCATGGCAGCCACATCGTACCTGTGATCGTCGGCAACCCGGTGCACACCAAAATCCTGAGTGACAGACTGCTGGATGACCATGGAATTTACGTCCAGCCGATCAACTTCCCGACCGTGCCGCGCGGTACGGAACGCCTGCGCTTTACCCCGTCACCGATCCACGGACCGGGTGAAATGAACCGGCTGATCCATGCGATGGACGAACTTTGGTCACATTGTGCGCTAAATCGCGCCGAACTTGCAGGATAACCTCACGCCAAAGTGTGCAATGCGTTTGTCGCGTGTTAAGCTTACGCTAACAAAAGAGACGCGCGAATCGTTACGTAGGCGATTCGCCGTTGGCGTGTAACACGCGCAAGGCAGAATGGGGCAGCAGGGATGATTGGGCGCAAATCACAGCGCGATTCCGAAGAAAACACGGACGTCAGGCCGAAGGGCTTTGACGACTATGAGGTACGGCTTGGCGACAGGATGCGCGGCGAACGCGCGACCATGGGTAAGTCTCTTTTGGATGTTCAACGCGAACTGCGGATCAAAGCCAACTACATAGCTGCAATCGAAGACGCTGATCCCGATGCGTTTGACACACCCGGCTTCATCGCCGGGTATGTGCGTTCTTATGCACGCTATCTGGGCATGAACCCGGATGATACCTTTGCCACGTTCTGCGCCGAAAGCGGGTTCGAAGTGGCCCATGGTATGTCAGCCGAGGCTTCGGTTGTTCGCAAACCATCCGGGGGGGTGCCCGCACGGGGCCCGATGGGGCGCGATCCGTTCATCTCGCCGAATACACCTTACATCCCGGGCAGGGAATCTCTGGTCAGCCAGATTGAGCCCCGCGCTATTGGGTCGTCTCTGGTCCTGCTAGCTATGATTGGTGGCATTGGCTATGGCGGTTGGGCTGTATTGAACAAAATCCAACAGGTTCAGGTGAGCCCGGTTGAACAGGCCCCGGTGGTTCTGTCCGATCTCGACCCGTTGGATGCAGCCCGCGCTCCGGTAGAACTTGCCGAAGCAGCAGAATCCACAGCACCGACCCCCGAGGCGCTGGATCGTCTTTATCGCCCACAGGCGTTGGATGTTCCGGTTCTTGTGGCACGTGACGCGCCGATTGCCACATTGGACCCTCGCACTGTCGGAACGTTCCGCCCGCCAGAGGCGCCCCGGATCGAAGTGGCCGAGGTGCACACTGTTGAACGTCTCGCATTGCCGCAGGTTGTTGAACAGGTTGATACCTCACTGAAGATCGTGGCCGTTGCCCCATCGTGGATGCGTATTCGCGCCGCCGATGGAAGCGTTCTGTTTGAAGGCACATTGGGCACGGTCGAGCAGGGCAATACATTCGAGATTCCGCTGACCGAAGAACCTCCGCAACTGCGCGCAGGGGCTTCGGGTTCCGTTTATTTCTCGATGAATGGTGAACATTTTGGGCCCGTTGGCGCGCCGGGCACAGTGACTAAAGGGGTTCTGCTGTCTAAGGACGCGGTTGCCGAACGCTATGAGATCGCCGATCTGGAATCCGAACAGAACAGCGCCCTCAAACAATTGGTGGCCGAACTTCAGGCGGAAGTACCTCAAACGCCGACTGAGTGATCTGGCCATTGCGGTGGCCGGGTAGGCGGACTATTTAAAGACGCAACTCAGGCAGCTTTGGACCCGTCCTCATGTCCCTTAATCACGTCCGCCCGTGGCGCAATATCTACCGCCGCAAATCCCGCCAGATCATGGTTGGAAATGTTCCGGTCGGAGGCGACGCACCCATTGCTGTCCAGACGATGACAAACACCCTGACAACGGATGTTGCCGGGACCATTGCGCAGGTTCAGGCCGCAGCAGAGGCGGGTGCCGATATCGTGCGGATTTCCGTCCCTGATGAGGCGTCATCGAAAGCACTAAAAGAGATCGTGCGCGAAAGCCCGGTTCCTATCGTGGCCGACATCCACTTTCACTATCGGCGCGGTATCGAAGCTGCCGAAGCGGGTGCCGCATGCCTGCGCATCAACCCGGGCAATATCGGCGATGAAAAGCGTGTGAAGGAGGTTATCAAGGCCGCGCAGGACCATAATTGCTCGATCCGCATCGGGGTGAACGCCGGTAGTCTGGAAAAGCACCTGCTTGAGAAATATGGCGAACCATGCCCCGAGGCGATGGTCGAGAGCGGTTTGGAGCATATTCGGATCCTACAGGACAACGACTTTCACGAGTTCAAGATAAGCGTGAAGGCCAGCGACGTCTTCCTGTCGGCCGCAGCCTATCAGGGCATTGCCGAGGCCACGGACGCGCCGATCCACCTTGGCATCACCGAAGCTGGCGGGTTGGTGTCTGGCACCATCAAATCGGCCGTCGGGCTGGGCAATTTGCTGTGGATGGGTATTGGCGACACGATCCGTGTCAGCTTGTCCGCTGACCCGGTCGAAGAAGTAAAAGTGGGCTTTGAGATCCTGAAATCTCTGGGCCTGCGCCATCGCGGCGTGAACATCATCTCGTGCCCCTCCTGCGCGCGGCAGGGGTTCGACGTGATCAAAACGGTCGAGGCGCTGGAACAGCGGCTGGAACACATCAAAACGCCGATGAGCCTGTCGATCATCGGCTGCGTGGTGAACGGGCCGGGTGAGGCGCTGATGACCGATGTCGGTTTCACCGGCGGCGGGGCTGGATCGGGCATGGTTTATCTGGCGGGCAAGGCCAGCCACAAGATGTCCAACGACCAGATGATTGATCACATCGTCGAAGAGGTCGAAAAGAAGGCGGCGGAACTGGACGCCGTGGCTGAGGCGGCTGAATAGTTGATATCACTGACCCTCGGGTCTTGTTAGACGGCGGGCATTTGTTGCGTTGCGCAGTGAATACCGCCACCAAATTCGCCTAAAATATCGACGTTCAGTGCCACAACTTCGCGCCCCGGGTAATGTCGGGACAGGGCGTCGCGCGCGATGGTGTCGGTTTCTTTGTCACCGAATTGGGCCATGATGACCGCGCCATTGCAAACATAGTAGTTTGCATAGGACGCCACGCACTCTGGATCTTTGACCCGCCTTCTGACTGGTTCCGGAATAACCTCTACTTGTAAACCTTCCGCAACCAATCGGTCATGCGTGTCCAATGCCGCAAGATGGAAGGGGTCCTGAAAATCAGGCTCGTCTGGAAGGTTGACCAGAACACGACCCGGTCCGGTAAGGCGTGCCAGACTGTCGATATGGTAGTCGGTAATGTCTTCGCCCCAAACACCCTCGGACCAAATCATGCGGTTTGCTCCGTAGGCGGCCAAAAGTTTGGCTTCGATCTCGTTACGAGACTGGCCAGGGTTGCGATTGTCATTCAGCCATGAGCTTTCATGCGCAATGAGCAGGCCGTGCCCGTCTTGCTCAACACCTCCACCTTCACCGTTCAGGCCGGAGGGAAGGAGCGGCAGGCCCAGTCGTTCAGCAACGCGACCAGCGACACGAGCGTCCTGTTTGTGTGCTTGCTTCTCACCCCAGCCATTGAACTGGATTTTGCGGATCGCCATGTCACCGCCGTCTGAGATCAAAAAGATCGGTCCGGAATCCCGGCACCAAAGGTCTTCGGTTGGGACGTCCCACAATTCAACTTCCGTTGAAAGTTTTTCACGCGCTGCCGAATGCTGTTCGGCGGCAGCCAGCATCGTCACCGGTTCAAATGGCGATATCGCATTGGCAATATCGGCGATCGTTTGCTGCACCAGATCACGCAAGTGGGCATCTGGATACACATTGCTGCTTACCGGCCACTGCATGAAAGTGCGTTGGTGTCGTGTTTCTTCCGCGGGAACAAAATAGCCCAAACCAGCTTGGGCAAAAGGTTGCTGTGTGACACTCATTAACCCAATCGCCCCACCGGACAGCAGAACTTCCCTACGCTTCATTGTGAAAACCCCAATAGGCTGTTGGGTGAAGAGCACCTCAGCGAGAGGTGCTCTTTGTTCATCAGCCCTGTTCTGCGCGCACACCGTCCGCAATCTGCTTCATCTGATCCGCTGGCAGGAACCCACGCAGCATCTCTGTGCCCAGAACAAATGAAGGTGTTCCCGAAATCTGCATACGCTGCGCCAGCGCACGGGTCTGACCGATTTCATCCGTAACCTGCTCGCTGTCCATGGCCGCAATGATCGCATCGCTGTCCAGGCCGAGGCCATCCGAAATCCGGCGCAGGGAGACTTCGGAAGGCTCTCCACCGAATTCCATCAGTGCGTCATGGACCTGTTTGTAGGCGTCAGCGCCAGCCACATGTTTGGTTGCGACCGCAAAGCGCGAAGACAGGACCGAGGCGTCGCCCAAGATCGGGAATTCCTTGATCACAAGGCGGATGTTGCCATCTTCGGCCAACAGGCTCGCGACTTCGGGCACGGCGCGGCGACAGTAGCCGCAGCGGTAATCCATGAATTCGACCAGAGTGATGTCGCCTTCCGGGTTGCCGCCAACCCAGCTATAGCCGTCGTTGAACAGCTCGTCCGCATTGGCGGCGACCAGTTCCTTGTCAGCGGAAGCTTCGGCCACAGCGTTACGCTGTTCAAGAATGTTGATTGCTTCGATGATCACTTCGGGGTTTTCCAGAAGGTACTCGCGCACCTGCACACCGAACTGTTCGCGTTCGGCATCGCTCATGGTGCTCAGGTCCAGGGCCTGCGCGGGGCCGGTGATCAGGGAAAGCCCCAGAAGGGCGGGTGCAGCATGTCTGAGGATCATTTCCGGTTCCTTTTCTTTTTCTTCGCTCGTTCCGAGGCAATCAACACATCCTGTGCCCGTTGCCAACCAGGTGAACCTTCGGGCAATTGCCCGACGGCGCGTTTTGCGTGAATGCCTGCATCGACCAGGCGGCCTTGCAGGGCATAGCGTTCTGCGGTCACAGCCGAGGCCATGCCGTTATTTCCGACCTTGGCATAAGCCATTCCAAGATCCTGCATCAGCCGTGCATTGCGATAGTCCCGCGCGCGGGCCTTTTCAAGCACCTTCAGGGCGTCGGTCGTCTGCCCATCTGCCAGCAAGGCGCGCCCGTACCCCGCCAGAAGCAATGGATCATTTGGCGACATCTCAACTGCCTGTCCATAAGCTTTAATTGCGTCTGGCAACTTTCTGTTTTCCAGCAGAATTTGCCCTTTTAGCTCATAAAAGAACGGATCATCGGGCCGGATTTCCAGCGCGCCGTCGATCGCTGCCCTTGCGCGGGCCAGATCGCGGTTTTGATGATGTGCGGCGGCTTCGCGCATCAGGCGGATGTCCTGCGCGCTTTCCTCTTTCAACCGGCGCAAGGTCCAGCCCGGCGAGCGTAGGAAGGCCGATAGCTTGCCCTTGACCCGCGCGAACCAGTAGTCGGCGTTGGGGTTTGGTGAAGCATGATCGCTGAACTCGCCCACAAACGCCTCAGCGGCGCGCAGCCGTTCGCGGCTGGTGGGGTGGGATCGCATATAGGGGTCTTGGTTGGCAGTGTTCAACAACTCCTGACCGGCAAACTTTTGGTGCAGAGCGACCATCCCGTTGGGTGAGATCCCCGCCGCGCGCAGGTAACTGGCCGAACTGCGGTCGGCTGATGCCTCTTCTGCCCGTGTGTGCCCCAGGAAACTGCGCAGGGCAGACGCGGATGTGCCAGCGGCGATTCCCGCTGCGGCCTCGCCACCACCTGCGGCTGCGGCGATCAGGGCCAGCGCAGTGCCCAGCTGGGCTTTGCGCTGCGCTGCGCGCATATTTTCAACCCGTCTGGCCAGATGGCCGTTGGCGATATGAGCCGCTTCATGGGCGATCACGGCTTGCAGCATCTCAGGGCTTTCGACGGTCAGGATTAGCCCGTAATTTACGTATATCGCGTTGTAATCAATGACAAATGCGTTGAATGTGCTGTCATTGACGACCAGAATTTTCACCCGATTGGTGTTTAGCCCGGCGGCCCGCAGAATGGGAAAGGCCAGTTCGCGCAACCCGTGCTCGATATCGGGGTCGCGGATCAGGCTTTGAGCGCTGGACTGAAACGCACTGCTCATCCATGTCACTGCAATCAGCAACAGGGCCGGGATTGACGCCAGCCTGGATAAGCGTTCAAAAGCCATGGCTGCAACATGGGAGATGGGCATGAGAAACTCAACCCGATCCGGGGTCGATCCCTTCATCGTGATGGACGTGATGGAGGCCGCACGCCGCGCCGAAGAGGCCGGACGGCACATCATCCATATGGAGGTCGGCCAGCCGGGAACGGGCGCGCCCAAGGGGGCCGTTCAGGCCTTGGCCAAAGAAATGGATCAAGGTCCGCTGGGCTATACCGTGGCTTTGGGTCTGCCCGCGCTGCGGCAACGGATCGCAAGCCTGTACGGTGAGTGGTACAACGTCGATCTCAACCCCGACCGCGTCGTGGTTACACCGGGATCGTCCGGCGGGTTTCTGCTGGCATTCACTGCCCTGTTCGATAGCGGCGACCGCGTTGGTATCGGCGCGCCGGGCTATCCGTCTTACCGGCAGATTCTGAAAGCGCTAGGTCTGGTCCCTGTCGATCTGCCCACTGCACCTGAGAACCGGCTGCAACCCGTGCCATCCGATTTCGCAGGGCTCGACCTGCAAGGCCTGATGGTTGCCTCGCCTGCGAACCCCACCGGCACGATGTTGGATCACAAAGCGATGGGCGCGCTGATAGACGCCGCGCAGGGGCAGGGCGCTTCGTTCATCAGTGATGAGATTTACCATGGGCTGGAATATGAGGCCAAAGCCGTCACCGCGTTGGAACTGACTGATGACTGCTATGTGATCAACTCGTTTTCCAAGTATTTCTCGATGACCGGCTGGCGCGTTGGCTGGATGGTGGTTCCCGAAGATCAGGTGAGGGTGGTCGAACGGATCGCCCAGAACATGTTCATCTGTGCGCCGCACGCCAGCCAAGTGGCCGCGCTGGCGGCAATGGATTGCAACGATGACTTGCAGACCAATCTGGATGTTTATCGCCGCAACCGCCAATTGATGCTGGACGTGCTGCCCAAGGCCGGTTTCACCAATATCGCGCCGCCAGATGGGGCGTTTTATGTCTACGCCGACGTCTCGGACCTGACCGACGACAGCCGGGCCTTTGCGGCCGAGGTGTTAGAAAAGGCCGGGGTAGCCGTCACGCCGGGGCTGGATTTCGACCCGCTGCGCGGTCATACGACGCTTCGGTTTTCATACGCGCGATCGACGGCGGACATCGAAGAGGGTCTGCAGCGCCTGCACCGCTTTATGGCGGATCGCGGTGCGATCACGGAACAGGCCTGAGCCGTTCACAACGGGCCCCGGATGCGATAGAGTGCCAGACAAACGATCTCGGGAAAACTTGAGGCCATGAGCAGGATCATTTACGCCATTGCGCTGTTTTGGGCGCTGTCGACTGCCGCAGTCGCGCATGACTTCAGCGCGCTTGCGCGCGTCTTGCCGGATGACAGTCGCATTGTGGACGAAGGTCGCGCAGGGGTGAGGGTCGATCTGGGCCTCAGCCAGGGCGTTCCTTACCGCGT
Source organism: Ruegeria atlantica (assembly GCF_001458195.1). Lineage (GTDB taxonomy): Bacteria > Pseudomonadota > Alphaproteobacteria > Rhodobacterales > Rhodobacteraceae > Ruegeria > Ruegeria atlantica. The sequence continues at coordinate 106,789 of NZ_CYPU01000039.1, forward strand.
ATTCACATTGCAAGATCCCTATCGCATGGTACTTGATTTTCAAGAGGTTGACTGGACTGGGCTTGACCGAGAAGCGCTTCTGCAAACCGATCGTATCAGCGGTGTTCAGTTCGGCGCGTATGTTCCCGGGTGGTCTCGGATGGTTTTGGAGCTTGGCGCGCCTTTGGCCGTCGACCGCGCCGAAATGAAAATTGATCAAACGGCTGGAGGCGCGCAACTGTCGCTGCTTCTGCAAGGAACCGATTTCGATTCATTCGCCGCCGGCGCAGGCGCACCCCGTCAACAAGGTTGGGATTTGCCCGAACCCGCGGTGACAGCGACTCAGTCGCGCCAGGGCGGGGCAGGCGCGTTGCGGGTCATGCTTGACCCCGGCCATGGCGGTATTGACCCGGGGGCCGAGGCCGACGGGTTGGACGAAAAGACCCTGATGCTGACCTTCGCGCGCGAGCTTCGCGAGCATTTATTGCGGACCGGAGGGTTCGAAGTGGTGATGACGCGGGTTGATGACCAATTCGTCTCGCTCGAACGGCGCATCGCGCTGGCGCATCGGGCCGGTGCCGATGTGTTTATCTCACTGCATGCAGATATCCTGTCCGAAGGGCGGGCGCATGGTGCCGCAGTATATACTTTGTCGGACGAAGCATCAGATGTGGCCAGTGACAAGCTGGCCGAACGTCATGACCGGGGTGACCTGATCTCGGGGATCGATCTAAGCGGTGCGGATGACCAGGTGGCCGATATTCTGCTGGATATCGCGCGGCAGGAAACCAAGCCCCGAACTGATGCGCTGGCCCGTGCGTTGGCAGATGGCATGACACAACAGGGCGGCCCGATGAACAGCAGGCCGATCCGCACGGCCTCATTCTCGGTTCTTAAAGCGGCGGACATCCCTTCGGTTCTGGTCGAGCTTGGATTTCTCTCCAGCCCACGGGACCTGCAGAATATCAGAAACCCGGAATGGCGCGTTGGAATGGCGCAGGGCATTGTCGATGGTCTTAAGAAATGGCGGCAGGACGACCTGATCAAAAGATCCCTGATTGGTCAGTGACCCTGCGACGTAAACCGGCTATTATTGGCCATCGTGTTTTGACCCTGCGCCGGGCCATCACTATATAGGCGTCACCGCGAGTAAAAGGCAGTAACGTGATCCGTTTCATTCTTTCGATTTTCGGGGCGATCTTCAGCCTCGTGACATTGGGTATCTTCATGGCCGCGCTGGTCGTCGGCGCGATCTTCTGGATGTATGGGCGCGACCTGCCCAGCCATGAATCGTTGGCGCAGTACAAACCGCCCACGATCAGCCGAATCTATTCGGGCGAAGGCCAGTTGATCGACGAGTTCGCGCAGGAACGTCGCCTGTTCACACCGTCCGAAGAGATTCCCGATCTGGTGAAGCAGGCGTTTATCTCGGCAGAGGACAAGAATTTCTACACCCATCAGGGTTACGATCCGCGCGGTATCATTGCCGCTGGTGTTGAGGCGGTGAAGTCCAAGGGTGAAACCGTTCGCGGTGCATCGACCATTACACAGCAGGTGATGAAGAATTTCCTGCTGTCCGGCGACCGCCGCGCCGAGCGGAAAATCAAGGAAATCATCCTCGCGACCCGGCTTGAGGATACGCTGGACAAGGAACAGATCCTCGAACTTTACATGAACGAGATCTTTCTGGGTCAGAACTCTTATGGTGTGACCGCCGCCGCACAGACTTATTTCAACAAGACCCTGCAAGAGCTGGAGCCGCACGAGGCCGCGACATTGGCCGCGATGCCGAAGGCGCCGTCGGACTATCATCCGGTTCGGCAAAAAGAGCGTCTGCTTGCACGTCGGGACTATGTTTTGCGCGAGATGAACCAGAACGGGTATATCGATCAGGCGACCTATGAGGTCGAAGTCGAAATGCCCCTCCGCTCGGTCCAGAATGGCGATTTCGAGAGTTTCCGCACCGCGCTGCCGCCGCGCGACTATTTCACCGACGAAATTCGCCGCCAGCTGAGCGACGATTTCGGCGAGGGTGAGTTCTTTACCGGCGGCTTTGCTGTCCGCGCCTCGGTCGACGAGGAAATGCAGCTTGAGGCCGCCAAGGCCCTGCGCACCGCACTGCAAAAATACGACCGCTCGCGCGGGAAATGGCGCGGCACAGGCGAGGTTATTGCGGAAGAAAAACTGACCGACGAAACTCAGTGGCGCGAAGCGCTGGCCATCATAGAAATCCCCCGGGACGTTGTGCTTCCGACGCAGTGGTATCCGGCAGTTGTGATGAACGTGGGTGAACAGCAATTGATCGTGGGGATCGAGGACGGCCCGGCCGACGGCATCATCCCACGTTCCGATATCAAATGGATGCAAGGTGATTTCGCAGCGAACTTCAAACGTGGCGACGTCATTCTGGTTATGGCCGGGGAAGAAGGCCAGTGGTCCGCCCGTCAGGTGCCTGAAGTGCAGGGTGGCTTTGTTGCGATGGACGTGAACTCGGGCCGTGTTCTGGCGATGCAGGGTGGGTTCTCGTATCAGGATTCGGTGTTCAACCGCGCCACGCAGGCGCAGCGCCAACCGGGTTCCAGCTTTAAGCCTTTCGTCTATGCCGCCGCACTGGACAGTGGTTATAGCCCCGCAACCATCGTTGTGGATGCCCCGATTGAGGTGAACACCCCCCAAGGTCTGTGGCGGCCCAAGAACTCGTCGAACAAATTCTACGGCCCAACGCCGCTGCGTACTGGGATCGAACAGTCACGGAACCTGATGACCATTCGTCTGGCGCAAGAGGTGACCATGCCGGTTGTCGCTGGCTACGCGGAACGGTTTGGTGTCTATGACCGTATGGGCGCGTTCCTGGCGAACTCGCTGGGGTCGGAAGAAACCACGCTGTACAAGATGGTCGCCGCCTACGCGATGTTCGCCAACGGCGGTGAGCGGGTGGAGCCCACTCTGGTTGACCGTATTCAGGATCGGTTCGGTAAGACGATCTACCGCCATGATGACCGGCAATGTCTGGATTGTAACTCGGCCTGGCTTGAGCCGGACGAGTCGCCCACTATCGAGACGAACCGCTCTCAGGTCATGGATGCGATCACCGCATATCAGTTGACGTCGATGATGAAAGGTGTGGTGGATCGTGGGACCGCGTCCAGTGTTGTCAATCTGCCGGTGCCGACTGCGGGTAAAACGGGTACGACGAACGAATCCAAGGATGCGTGGTTCATTGGCTTCACCTCAAACATCGTTGCTGGTTGCTATATCGGTTATGACCGCCCGCGTCCGATGGGGCGAGGGGCCTATGGGGGTACGTTGTGCGGACCAGTGTTCCAAAGCTTCATGGAGAAAGCGGTCGAGAAATACGGTGGCGGGCCGTTTGATGTGCCCGAAGGTGGTCACTTCATCAAGATCGACCGCTTCAGTGGCGCGCGCCTGCCTGCCGATGCTTCCGGTGACTATGTTGTGGCTGAATATTTCCGCGATGGCGTCGACGGCTTTATCGACCGTGTCTATGACGGCGGCTTTGCGATGGGCTCCGACCTGCCTCTGTTCGAAGAGGCCAACTCGGGCCGTCAGGTTACCACGTCGACTGGCAACACAATCACTGTTGGCCCCAACGCCAGCCAGGGTGATCTGCAGGGCGGCGGTCTTTACTGATCCGCTACCTGCAGGAGTAGGTTCAACAGGTCTTCTTCCGGGTCATTTGTGACGGTGCCATCTGCGCACCAGAAGATCGACAGAGCACATTTCGCGGCAGCCCATTGGGCAAGTCGTCTTTCGTTAACCCGCATGGCGGTCGCGTATAGCGCCAGGCCAGTTTCAATCTGTTCAGGGCGCCGAACCAACTCTGGCATGCCTTTTGGGTGGCGTAGGGCGTTGGCCAGCTCAAAAGCCGGATCACCGATGTACCCCTTGGCGTCAAAAACCCTAGGCCCGGCGGGTGTTGCGATCACGTTGTCATGATGCAGATCCCCGTGCAGCGGAACAACCGTATCCTGCGTGTCCAGAAGGTGACGGCCAATGCTGATCGCTTGCATCATGTCGTGCCGTAGCCGGGTCGGACAATCGTCTGAGAATTGGCAATCTAAAATTGGCGCGAAGACTTCCTGAAGCGGTTTCAGCCCGGTCGTGTTGATGGTCGGACTTTGGTGCAGTTGATCCGCTGCCGTCGCCAGACCGCGTACCGCATCATCCGGGCGGCCAGACCGCGCGATGTCCCCAAGCGATGGCCCTTCAAGCCATTCCGTCAAAACGGCGTTGGGCGCCTCGGCCAGTATGTGCACAGCACCCCGGTCACGCCACAGATGCATCAGGTGCGGACCAGCTGTTTCATTGCCACGGTTTGAGCGGCGATAGATCTTGAGTGCGGCAAGCGTGTTGTCCAAAGTTCGGACCTTCCACACATGTGCATGCCCGGTATCCGCAACGAGCTGAGGGTCTTCCAAATCCCATCTGCTCAGAAACTCGTTCAGTGCGTTTTGCATTCCGTCTTGCCTGTCTTGTGGTGGCCCGCGCCTCTTGCTATCACGCAGACCTGATTGAGCAAGTTGGGACAAGACCATGCGCGCCGAAACCCAGAACACCGTGGCGGAAATCGAAAAGTCACTGGAGCTGCTGGCGCAGCGCATGGACTATGAGACCGCCCCTCATCGTCTTGAGGAATTCAATGCGCGCGTCGAAGATCCCAACCTGTGGGACAACCCCGAAAACGCGCAAAAACTGATGCGCGAGCGTCAGATGCTGGTCGATGCCATTGAAACCTATGAGTCGATCAAGACCGATCTGAGTGACAACATCGAGCTGATCGAACTTGGTGAGATGGAAGAGGACGAAGAGGTCGTCACCGACGCCGAAGACGCCATCCAGAAATTGGGGGCGAAGGCCGCCAAGAAAGAGCTTGAGGCGCTGCTGGATGGCGAGGCCGACGGCAATGACACTTTCCTTGAAATCAACTCGGGCGCCGGTGGCACCGAAAGCTGTGACTGGGCCTCGATGCTGGCGCGGATGTATGTCCGCTGGGCTGAGAAGAAGGGGTACACTGTCGAGCTGCAGTCCGAGACTGCGGGCGAAGAGGCGGGCATCAAATCCGCCGCCTACAAGATTTCGGGTCACAACGCCTATGGCTGGCTGAAATCCGAAAGCGGCGTGCATCGTCTGGTGCGTATTTCGCCATTTGACTCGGCAGCCAAGCGGCACACTTCGTTCAGCTCGGTCTGGGTCTATCCGGTGGTCGACGACAATATCGAGATTGAGGTGAACCCGTCCGAAATTCGCATCGACACATATCGGTCTTCGGGCGCGGGTGGTCAGCACGTGAACACCACGGACTCGGCGGTTCGAATTACGCACATTCCGACAGGGATCGTCGTGACCAGTTCTGAAAAGTCGCAACACCAGAACCGCGATATTGCCATGAAGGCCCTGAAATCGCGCCTGTATCAGCAGGAATTGGACCGTCGCAACGCGGACATTAACGCGGCACATGAGGCCAAAGGTGATGCGGGCTGGGGCAACCAGATCCGGTCCTATGTTTTGCAGCCCTATCAGATGGTCAAGGATCTGCGCACCAACCATGAGACTTCGGACACCAAGGGTGTTCTGGATGGCGATCTGGATGGGTTCATGGCTGCCACCCTTGCGATGGATGTGGCGGGCAAGAGCCGCTCCGAGGCGCAAGGCGACGGCTAAGACGCCGCAAGGTGGCGCTGCCCCCGTCTCCGCAAGCGGAGACTCCCCCGGGATGTTTTTGGCCAGATGTAGCTGATCCGTGCACTGCGGTGTGCGTGGTAAAAGATATATGTAAAACACGGGTTTAAATGGGGTTGCGGCCTCGCTAGGCTGATCGCGACTTGGTAACACTGAATGCGATGGGTCCCGGATGGATTTAAGTCAGACAACCGCAACTGCCTTGTTGGCGGCGCTTTCGGCCCGGCGTCTCTTAGCCGCTGATCTGATGCGTGAAACCTTGGATCGCATTGCCGCGGTCAACCCGCCTCTGAATGCGATTGTTGCGCTGCGCGATGAAGAGGCGCTGATGGCCGAGGCGCGTGCGCTGGATGCGGGGTCAGTGACGGGCCCGTTGCATGGGTTGCCAATTGCGGTCAAAGATCTGGTGAATGTCGCCGGGGTGGTGTCGTCGCAGGGATCACCGCTGTATCGCGATCATGTACCCGAACAGGACGATCTGATAGCCGCACGGATGCGGGCGGCCGGCGCAATCCTGATCGGTAAAACAAATACGCCAGAGTTCGGCTTGGGCTCGCACACGTTCAATCCCGTTTATGGCGCCACACGTAACCCATATGATCGCTCTAAGACATGTGGTGGATCATCGGGTGGGGCAGCCGTTGCGCTGGCCACCGGGATGGTGGCGCTGGCGGATGGCTCTGACATGATGGGCAGTCTGCGTAATCCGGCGGCCTGGAACAATGTCTATGGGTTTCGCCCAAGTTGGGGACGTGTGCCGCCGGAACCTGTCGGCGACGTATTCCTTCACCAACTGTCCACGCTTGGCCCAATGGCACGAGCTCCGGAAGATCTGGGTGTGTTGTTGGACGTGATTTCAGGGCCGGACCCACGGCATCCTGCAACCCCGCACAATGCTGCAGTGTCCCCAGTTCAGGCGGCCGATCTGGCCGGTATGCGGATTGGCTGGCTGGGCGACTGGGGCGGGGCGTTCCCGTTTGAGGATGGTATTTTGGACCTGTGCCGGGATGCGCTGTCCGTTTTCGTACAGCTGGGGGCGCAGGTTGAAGCTGTTGCGCCGCCCTTTGATGCGGAACGCATATTCGAAAGCTGGTCGACCTTACGATCCTGGAGCGTGGCGGCAAGTCTGGCCCCGCAGTCTGAACAGCGGGCGCAGTTGAAGGATACGGCGCAATGGGAGCTTGACCAGGGGCAAGCCCTGACGGCGATGCAGGTGCATCAGGCGAGTGTTGTACGATCGGATTGGTTCCGGCGCGCGGCTGAACTGTTCGAAGGATTTGATGCGTTGATCCTGCCGTCTACTCAAGTCTGGCCGTTTGAACTTGAGCTCCCGTATCCCACCGAGATTGCCGGTAAAAGCATGGATACCTATCACCGCTGGATGCAGGTCATGATTCCAGTCAGCTTGATTGGCTTGCCGTGTCTGTCGGTGCCGGTGGGGTTTGGGGCAGGCGGGTTGCCGATGGGCATGCAGGTCTTTGGCCCGCGCGGCGCGGATGCAGATATATTGTCCATCGGGGCCGCGTATCACGACGCGACCGGGTGGCCACAAAACCGACCGGCTTGAGGAGAGCGCCGGAAACAGGAGGAGAGACAGAGCATGGAAAAACCCTTTGGGGTTCCGGAAATGGGACCTGTGGATACCGGTATGCTGGGAGAGGCATTGCGCCGTGCCTGGGCTGATTTTCGTCGGGCACCTGTATTTGGCCTGTTGTTTGGTGGGTTCTATGTGTTGGCTGGCTTGGCCATGGCGTGGGTCACGGTGCAGACGCAGACGTCATTCTGGCTGGTGTTGGCCACCATAGGGTTCCCATTGCTCGGCCCTTTTGCGGCAGTAGGGTTGTATGAGGTGTCACACCGGCTGGAACAGGGTGAACCTTTGGATTTCAACGAGGTTTTCGGCGTGATCCTGCAGCAGAGCCGTCGTCAATTGCCATCCATCTGCGCGATTATCGTGGTGATTTTCCTGTTCTGGTTTTTCTTGGGTCATATGATCTTTGCTCTGTTTATGGGGCTGTCGACCATGACCAACGTCTCCAGTTCGCTAGAGGTCTTTATGACGCCCAATGGCCTGACTATGCTGGCCGTCGGCAGCATTGTGGGGGCCATTTTCGCGCTTATTCTATACATGATCACCGTCCTTTCGATCCCGATGTTGCTGGATAGAGAACTGGACTTCGTGACTGCGATGATCGCCAGTTTCAGCTATGTCCGGTCGAACCCGAAGATCATGCTGGGGTGGGGTGTGTTCGTGGCTGTCGTGACATTCGTGGCCATGATCCCGTGGTTTTTGGGGTTGTTGATCGTCTTGCCGTTACTGGGGCATGCCAGTTGGCACCTGTATCGTCTGATCACTCTGGCAGGGGCCGGGAAAGAAGCCTGAAGAGCCTATGCAGCACTTTGCTTGAGCCGCTTGGCAGCGCGCGCCGCAGGCAGGGCTGCCTTTGCCTGAGTGCCCAGATAGTTCAGCGAAATCCGGCGCATTGTGGTCGCCTGAGCGTTGGTCTTGGACAGGCAAATGGCAATGCCACGCCATCGCTCGGAGTTTTCTTCAGTGCCGCGCGTTACAAGGTAGATACGGCTGTTTTGGGCCGCGCGGCTGGACATAAGGATAAAAATCTGCCGCCCGGCGCAGGCCGCGATGCCCTGCACTTCACGTCTGGTGGTGTCGGCCGGTATTCCCTCATTTTCGGGTTCATAGCTTCGCACCAGCGTGCATTGCGGCAAACGGCGCGTGTGGATCAGCCGGTGTCTGGTCATGGGAGATCCGTCCAGCCCCGTTTCCGTCGCATAATAAAAGCCCGCCGGCAGCAGGTTTTCGGTCAGCGTTGAGGGGCCGGACCCCAGGAATTCAGTCAGGGCCGAAGCAGCCGGATGTTCCGGAGGTGTTTCAATTTCCTCCAGAGGTCGCAACAGGATACGGGCGTCGACCTCGAAAAACCGGCACATGCGATCCAGAACATCGGGGCGGGGAAAGCTTTCACCCGCCAGATATCTGTTGAATTGGGTCCTGTTGATGCCCAGTTGACGGCACAGCTCAGACACGGACGAATATTGCCGCGACAATTGTCGCAGATTGTCGCCGAACATCTGGCGCAATTCATCAGGACCGCGGATACTCATGGTCATTTCTGTCCCAGGTTCCAGAGTGTCATTCCAAAAAGTGCGACGCACCCGACCTTTTGGCCGTTCGTGCATTCTCAATCGTACTGGTGACCCTAGCTGGCGCATCCCAACACCACGCTACACCTCCGAAGTTAACGTAGGGGCAGGCAAACGCAATAGGCTTACATCAATTTGTATGATCTTTTTGGGTGGCCATGTTCATAGGCAACATAGCGTTGCATTGATTGAATATGTCCTGGTACCGCGCCTCGCCCCGGTACCGAGAAGGGGGGGCGAGGCGAAAAAGTCAGTCGCCGCGCAGCAGGGCGGCCACGCCGGTGCGCGCGATCTCAACAAGGCCCAGCGGGCGCATCAGATCGGCAAAGGCGTCGATTTTGTCAGGGGCACCGGTGATTTCGAATATGAACGAATTCAACGTGCTGTCGACGACGCTGGCGCGAAAGATATCGGCCAGACGCAGCGCCTCGACCCGCTTGTCGCCCGCGCCAACAACCTTGATGATCGCCAATTCCCGCTCGACCGAGGGGCCTTCGACAGTCAGGTCGTGAACCTCGTGTACCGGAACGATACGGCCCAATTGGGCTTTGATCTGTTCTATCACCTGAGGGGTGCCGGTGGTGACGATGGTAATCCGGCTCAGGTGGCCAGTGTGATCCACCTCGGCGACGGTCAGGCTTTCGATGTTGTAACCCCGACCCGAGAACAACCCGATCACCCGGGCCAGAACACCCGGTTCGTTTTCAACCAGAACCGCAATCGTGTGACGCTCCTGCACGTCCGAGAACGTGGGGCGTAGGTTATAGGCGGAATGGCGCGTTGCACCTTTTTTTATATGTAGGGCAGACATTTATGTCCCTTTCATCATCCTGTGATGGTCGGGTGCAGTGCACCCGACAAAATCCGTCAAATTGTGTCAGACCAGAACCGAACCTTTGGAATCGATTACGCCCTGCGTTTCAGCCTCGCCCAACAGCATTTCGTTGTGCGCCTTGCCCGACGGGATCATGGGGAAGCAGTTCTCGTGCTTTTCGACCAGACAGTCAAAGATCACCGGACCGTCATAGTTGATCATCTCCATGATGGCGTCATCCAGATCGGCTGGATCGGAACACAGGATGCCCTTGGCCCCGAAGGCCTCGGCGAGTTTGACGAAATCGGGCAGGGCCTCGGACCAGGAATGCGAGTACCGCTCGCCATGCAGCAGTTCCTGCCACTGACGAACCATGCCAAGGCGTTCATTGTTCAGAATGAACTGTTTCACCGGCAGGCGATACTGTGCCGCGGTGCCCATTTCCTGCATGTTCATCAGCCACGAGGCCTCGCCCGCGACGTTGATGACCAGCGCGTCAGGGTGCGCCATCTGCACACCGATGGAGGCCGGGAAGCCATAGCCCATTGTGCCCAGACCGCCCGAGGTCATCCAGCGGTTCGGATTTTCGAACCCCAGATACTGTGCGGCCCACATCTGGTGCTGACCGACCTCGGTGGTGATGTAACGGTCATGTTTTTTGGTCAGCTCTTCCAGCCGTTCAAGCGCGTATTGCGGTTTGATCGTCTTTTCGCTGTTGGTGTAGGCCAGACAGTTCACTTTGCGCCATTCGGTGATCTGATCCTGCCACTTGGCAACCGACGCCTCATCTGTCTTGCGGCCACGCGCTTTCCAGACCTTCAGGATATCCTCCAGCACATGTGCAACATCGCCAACAATCGGGATGTCCACGCGGATCACCTTGTTGATCGAGGACGGGTCGATGTCGATATGCGCCTTTTTCGAGTTGGGCGAGAACGCGTCGATCCGCCCGGTGATCCGGTCGTCGAACCGCGCACCGATGTTGATCATCAGGTCGCAGTCATGCATTGCCAGATTGGCCTCATAGAGTCCGTGCATGCCCAGCATGCCCAACCAGTTCTTGCCCGACGCCGGGTAGGCGCCCAGACCCATCAGGGTCGAGGTGATCGGGAAGCCTGTTGCATCGACCAGTTCGCGCAGCAACTGGCTGGCGGCTGTGCCGGAATTAATGACGCCGCCGCCGGTGTAAAAGACGGGTTTCTTGGCGGTCTCAATTGCGGCCACCAGTTCGGTGATCTCTTCCAGATCGCCCTTCATTATAGGTTGGTAGTGCGACGTCGATGGCTTTGGGGCGCTATAGTCACCGGTTGCGAACTGAACGTCCTTAGGGATATCGACCAGAACCGGGCCGGGTCGACCCGAGGTGGCAACGTGGAACGCCTCGTGCATCGTGTCGGCCAGCGAGTCCGTATCCTTGACCAGCCAGTTATGCTTGGTGCAGGGGCGGGTAATGCCGACGGTATCGGCCTCTTGGAACGCGTCCGAGCCAATCATGAACGTCGGAACCTGTCCGGTCAGAACCACAATCGGGATCGAATCCAGCAGCGCATCCGTCAGGCCGGTCACGGCATTTGTCGCGCCGGGGCCAGAGGTCACAAGGGCAACGCCGGGCTTGCCGGTCGAACGGGCATAGCCTTCGGCTGCGTGAACCGCGCCTTGTTCATGCCGCACCAGAATGTGACGAATATCGTTTTGCAGAAAAATCTCATCATAGATCGGTAGCACAGCACCGCCGGGGTATCCGAATACCGTGTCCACGCCCTGATCCTTGAGGGCCTGAACTACCATCTTTGCGCCGGTCATCTCACGTGTCATCTGCTTTGCTCCGTTCGCGACATGTGTCTTGCGTTTGACAAAAAAAAGCCCCCGAGATTTTCGGAGGCGCATGGGTTCGATTATGGTTTACCGTTACCGGCCCATGCGCGTGGTTCCTACGATTACGACTAGCGTTCTCATCGCCAGAGGCTCCTTCTTTGCGTGCAGGGACATTATGAGCCGGGGCAAGGGGCGTCAACAGGCTTTTGCACCAATTTTCTAACTCTGAGGGTGAATTTTGCGACATTTTATTGCGCAGATTGACGCATGCAGGGAATATTCAGGAAAAATGCCCCCTTTGACCTCCAAATTTCTGCCTTGAGGGTAGTCAAAAAGCGGCATCGCGATGTCCGAAACAAGCATGATGAGCAGTTTTGACTGCGGCACGCTGAGATTGACCGAACAAGGAAGGGAGGCGGAGGATGATCCATGATCTGGTTGATCTGGGGCGGTATCCTATCGATTGCCCGGACTCGCGCGCATATGAACGACTGATCGGTGATCTGCGCCGCGAGTTGGATCAGGACGGTTGTGCCGTTTTGCCCGGTTTTATCCACCCCGAAGGTTTGGCGCAGCTATTGAAAGAGGCGGATGCCGTGGCCGACCGGGCGCACCGCTCTTTCAACCGCACCAACGCTTATTTCTCAAAGGACGATTCCCGGTTGGACCTGAATCACCCAATACGCAGATTCTATGACCGGTCGAACGCCTTCGTTCCGGCAGACAACTTTCCCAAATCGGGTCCACTGCGCCGAATCTATGAGTTCGAGGGCTTCTTGCCGTTCATACGCGATGGGCTGGATGAGCCGGAGGATCGGTTCTTTCGCTATGGCGACCCGCTGGCGGATGTGATCGTCAACGTAGTCGAAGAAGGGCAGGGCTTTCCCTGGCATTTTGATACCAACAACTACACCGTGACACTGGCCATCCAGAATGGCGAGCTGGGTGGGGCCTTTGAATACGTGCCGAACTTGCGCAGCACCGAATACGAGAATTTCTCGTCCGTGGCTTCGGTGCTGGATGGAAACCGGGCACTGGTCAGGACGTTGGAGCTGCAGCCCGGGGATCTGCAGATATTCAAGGGCAGATACGCATTGCACCGGGTCGCCCCGGTACAAGGAACGCGCAGCCGATATGTCGGCATCTTTTCCTTTGTCGAAGCCGAAGGCATGTGTGGCGGGGTTGAGCGTACCCAACAGCTGTATGGGCGGGTTCTGCCGCATCATCACCAGCGTGCTGGATTGCGCAAGGATCAGTTGTTGGATTGACCGGTCGCGGGTTACAATCGAGAGCTGGGGCTACTGTCGGAGGGGCACATGCCGGAATTGCTACAGCTCACGCCATTTGTTCTGTGTTCGTCACTGCAAAAGCAGATTGATTTCTATTGCGATCGATTGGGATTTACCTGCGATTTCAGGCAGGACAATTATGCCTTCCTGTCGCGTGGCAAGGTCGCCATTCGCTTGCTTGAATGCCCGCCGCGCGATGATGGGCGTGCCTTGGGGGATGATCAGTCCTTTTACATCGATGTGGCCGGGATTGATGATCTGTATGAAACCCTCAAGGCAGGGTTGGCTGATTTACCTGAGGGGCGCGTGCGCCCGCCGTTCAATCAGCCGTATCAACAACGCGAGTTTCACGTCCTGGATGAGGATGGAGCATTGGTGTTTTTTGGTGAGGACATTCGGCCAAGGCTCTGAAATCAAAAGCTCCCGCCCAACGTCGATGCGCCTTTGGCGCACCTCGTCTTGTTGGGCCGGGCAGCGCGTTCCGCGCTGCGGGATCAGAAGCCGGGGCTTGTGCCTTGTAGTACGCCATGTTCAAGCGCATAGCGGGTCAGGCCAGCGGTGGAAGAAATCCCAAGTTTGCGCCGGATGTTCTTGCGGTGCGTTTCAACGGTTCGAACCGAAATATCCAATGCTGCGGCGACTTCCTTGTTGGATTTGCCCTGCGCCAATTCCAGCAGAATTGTCTGTTCGCGCCCGGTCAATGCTTCGCGGGCGCTATCGCCTTTGGGCTGAAGCGATCCACTGGCTCCGGTGCACAAGTACTGCTCACCACGCATCACTGCGTCGATAGCCTGTTTGATCTCGTCCGTCGGCACGTCCTTGAGAACGTATCCGCTGGCGCCGTGGCTGAGCGCGGTCGAGATGTATTCAGGGCTGTCATGCATGGACAGGATCAGGATGCGTGTCCGGGGCAGGCGTTCCAGAATGATCTCGGTCGCGCTAAGGCCGCCTAAACCGGGCATGTTCAGGTCCATCAGGATCACGTCGGGCGCAAGATCGGTCGCCTGATCCACAGCCTCTTGTCCGCTGCCCAACGTCCCGACCACCTCGATCTCATCATAGCTTTCAAGGATCGACTGAATCCCTTCGGCGACCATGGGGTGGTCGTCAACGATAAGAACCCGGATTGTCTGATCGCTCATGTACCAGCCTTTCGGTTAGGCGTTGCGTCCTCTTGCGGCGGCAGCATGTGGCTCAGAGGCAGGCTGACCTCGATCACTGTGCCGCTGCGTGGGGCGCGTGATGACAGAATGCGCAGCGATCCGTCAAGCTGTTCGATGCGTTCTTGCATGTTGCGCAGGCCGATACCGGGGTTGGCGGGATCAGGTGTGGTGCGTAACCCACGGCCATTGTCGGTGATCCGCATTGTCGCGCCTTTCTTGTGGCCGCGCAGGTCGATTGTAACACGTGTCGCCCCGGAATGACGCTCGATATTGGTCAGCGCCTCTTGGGCGATTCGGTACAGGGCGATCTTGCTGTCCTGATCTAGCCGGTTGCGGAAAACCACGGTCGAGAATTCGGTTTCGATCCCAGTGCGTTCGCAGAAATCGTGGGTCAGCGCCTTGAGGGCAGGGCCAAGGCCCAGGTCGTCCAGCACGCCGGGCCGCAGGTCGCGGCTGATGCGGCGGACTTCAGTAATAGCCGCGCCAAGCGTGTCGATGCCCTTTTCCAGAGGTGCCTGTGCCCCGGCATCGTCACCGCGAGACAGGCGACGGCGGGCATTGTCCAGCGCATAGCGGACACCGACGAGGATCTGGCTGATACCGTCATGCAATTCGCGCGCCACGCGCCCACGCTCTTCCTCTTGCGCATCAAAAACCCGCTGCGTCAGTTCTTTAAGTTTGGCATCCGCCAAGCGGCGCTCGCGGACGTTCAGCAACATGCCCGAGGTGAAGACAACCAACACTGCGGCAAGAACAATTGCGCCGATATACGAGAAAGTCCGTTGCACTCGGGCCTCAACCTCGGCCCGCGCGTTGGCGACTGTCGCGACGATGTCGTCGATGAAAACTCCTGTGCCGACAGCCCACCGCCAATCCTGCAGGCCGACCACATAGGCGATCATTTGCGCCTCTTCGCCTGTCGAAGGTTTTTGCCACATGAAACTGTGCCAGCCCGCACCTTGACGGGCCAGGCTGATGAATTCGTCCACAACAGGCGTGCCGTCGCTATCGGTCAGCCCCTCCCAGTTCCGGTTGATAAATTCGGTCTGGCGCGGGCTGACGAGATTGTTGCCGTCATAGTCATAGACAAAAAAGAACCCGTCCTTGCCGTAGATCATCGCTGACAGGATTTGCGTCACAAGGTTCTGTGCCACCTTATCTTCAGTCGATGCGCGCCCATAGATATAGGCAAACCCGTTTCGAGCTTGCGTGACATAGTTCTTAAGTTCTTCTTTCTTGGCTTCAATTAGTCGCCGCTCAAGCGCTTCAATTTCACGTTCGGCGGTTGCCCTGGATTCATGAACCACGAAGAACGCAATCGCGGCCACTGCGACGACCAGAGGGATCGCCGCCACAAGCGACAATTTCTGGCCATAGGTCAGTGAAATCAGATTACGGAATCCCCTCATAGGCGAATCGATACGCAAGCAGGCGGCAAATTGCAAAATTTTTGGTGAATTGGCGCATATGAGAGGGCCGGCGCGCAGAATTATTTTGCATTTGTCACGGTTTGCACCCGGGAAAACACCAAAAACGCGATCCCCTACGTAGTACTAGGTATTCACATTCACATCTTGGTCATTAGGCTGACGCGCACTGAAAACGACTACGCCCGGCAATTGCCCGGGTTTTGAATATGTAGGGGAGGAACACTCATATGGATCGTCGTTCATTTCTAAAAACATCTGCTCTGGGCGGCTCGGCAGCTGCAGCCACCACGCTGGCGGCACCGGCGTATGCGCAGGGCAAGCGCACGCTGACCATGGTAACCTCGTGGGGTCGCGGCCTGGCTGGTGTTTTTGACAGCGCACAGCGTTGCGCCGACAGCATCACCACAATGTCGGACGGTAACCTGACCGTTGACATCAAAGCTGCCGGTGAACTGGTTGGCGCATTCGAAGTCTTTGACGCGGTATCGTCGGGTCAGGCCGACATGTACCACGCGGCGGACTATTATTTTGTTGGCCAGCACCCAGGCTACGCCTTCTTTACCGCTGTTCCGTTCGGCATGACCGCTCAGGAAATGGTAAACTGGTATTACCAGGATGGCGGCATGGAGCTGCATGACGAGCTGGGCCAGATCTTTGGTCTGAAATCGTTCCTGGCAGGTAACACCGGCGCGCAGGCGGGTGGCTGGTACTCGAAAGAGATCAACGGTCCAGAAGACTTCCAGGGTCTGAAATTCCGTATGCCTGGTTTGGGCGGTCAAGCTCTGGGTAAACTGGGCGCGTCCGTGCAAAACATTCCGGGCTCTGAAGTATATCAGGCGCTGTCGTCCGGCGCGATCGACGGTACCGAGTGGATTGGTCCGTGGGCTGACGAAAAAGCCGGTTTCCAGGAAATCACCAAGGTTTACTACACCGCCGGTTTCCACGAGCCCAATGCAGGCCTGTCGCTGGCAACCAACCGCGACGTCTTCGAAAGCCTGACACCTGCGCAGCAGAAGATCATTGAGATCGCGGCGGCTGAATGCCACCAGTGGAACCTGGCACAATTCCTGGCCAATAACGGTGCGGCCCTGCAGCGTCTGCAATCAGGTGGCGTCAAGGTCATGGAATTCCCCGACAGCGTTTGGGATGCGTTCGGTCAGGCCAGCCAAGAAGTGCTGGACGAAAACATGGGCGACGAGTTGTTCAAGAAAATCCACGACAGCCACATGGCGTCGTCGGCATCGTCTGCCGGCTGGCAGGACCTGTCGTCGGGTGTTTACACAACACAGCGTAACCGCGTCCGCGGCTAAACGTTTTCCAAACGATCAATTGGTTTTCCCGCCTTCGCGGGGAAACCTTTCTCTGTTGCGTATGCGCGGACCCATCAAACCGCTATAATCAGCAGTGCAACTGATACGACCTGGGGACAACATGCAGGACGAAAACGGTATCTCGTTCTTCGGCGCCCTGTGGAACGGACTTGTGTGGTTCGTTCAAAACATTGCCGAAGCCTTCTATAATTTCGGATACGCCATCACGCATCCGCAACTCTGGCTGAACTGGTCGGACAAAGAAGCGATCATGCGCTTTGTCTACTACGGTGGATCTGTCGAGTTCTTCTTTGTGGTTTTCACACTCTTTCTGGTTCTGACGGCCATCGGGCTGTACTACCGGAATTTCATGTGGGGCGTGGTGCGAAGCCTGGAAGGGTTCGCCAATACCACCGGGCGTTTCTTTGCCTGGGCCGGTTTGTTGATGGTCATTCAGCAGATCGTCATTGTGTTCATGCAACGCGTGTTTACCCGGCCGGATATGTCGTTTGGACTGGGTATTCCGTTTCAGATGGATATCAGCTGGTTCGCGGAAGAGCTGAAACTTTATAACGCGATGGTCGTCTGCCTGTGCTGCACATACACATTCGTGCAAGGTGGTCATGTGCGAGTTGACCTTATCTATGCCGGTATCAGCCACCGCGCCAAACGCGTGGTCGACATGTTGGGTGCGGTTTTCTTCATGATGCCAATGGCGGTGCTGACCTGGATGTATGGCTGGTACTTCATGTGGCGGCACCTGATCGTGCCGAAACCGTCGGCCAGTGACACGCTGGATCGTTTGGTGATGAAATCCCGCGCGCTGCGCTGGAACATTGAAACCATCGGTTTCAGCCCAAATGGGTTCAACGGATACTTCTTGTTCAAGATACTGCTGGTGGCCTTTGCCGCGATGGTATTCCTGCACGCGATCGCATTCCTGTACCGCTCGTATCTGGAATACGTGGAAGGGCCGGATAGCGTTGGAAAATATCTCGACAAGGACAGCCTTGGCGAGGGTGAAGAAGCCTACGAAGGCGCACATTAGGGACGGAGACCCAGACTATGTTATTCGGACTTGATGGCGTCGAGATAGGCCTCATTATCGTATTCTTCTGCCTCTTCGGGGGCATCCTTTCCGGGTTCCCGGTGGCTTTTGCCATCGGTGGGGCCGGTATCATCTCATTCGGGATCATCGCCGCGCTGGACAGTGCCGGTCTGTTAATACACCAGGCAATTGATACCAGTTCCCAAGCATACCGAGACCTTGTGAATTCGGGCGTCAAACCGGACACGGTGTCGGTGTTCCGCTTCCCGGATTTACCAAGGATCGCCGAGCCGGTCTTTGTGCAAGGCTGGGAAACCGCGCTGGACCGCAATCTCTCGTTCATCGTGAACCGCATGAACGAACGCGTTCTGGCGGGGCAGTCTATTGAGACACTGCTGGCCGTCCTGATGTTCGTTCTTATGGGCATCACGCTGGAACGCTCAAAGATCGCGAACGATCTGCTGACAACAATGGCGCGCGTCTTTGGACCGCTGCCGGGTGGTCTGGCCGTGTCGATCGTGGTCGTGGGTGCATTCCTGGCGGCCTCGACCGGTATTGTTGGTGCGACCGTGGTAACCATGGGCCTGCTGGCGCTGCCGACCATGTTGCGCAACAACTACTCGCCTGAACTGGCGACGGGTGTGATTGCGGCATCGGGCACGTTGGGGCAGATCATTCCGCCGTCAATCGTGATCGTTCTGTTGGGCACCTTGGCGGGTGATCTCTATTCAACTGCGCAGGAAACACGCGCTCAGGACGCAGGCTGTACCGATGCGCTGACCTATCTGGGTGAACCGGCTGTGGTATCGGTAGGAACGCTGTTCCAGGCCGCCTTATTGCCGGGGATCATGTTAGCGTTGCTCTATGCGCTTTATGCCTTTGGTTATGCACTGTTGAACCCTGAGAAAGCCCCGGCAGTTCCAATGTCCGGCGGAAGTGGTGAGCCGATCACGCGCAGTGAAGGGCTGACTTGGTTGCTTGGAGCACCTGTCGCCCTGATCTTTGGCGCAGTCCTGCTGGGCAGCTCGGGGGTCATTGGCAGCCAGAACATCAACGTCTCGGCGTTTTCAGACATCGGTGCGGGCGCGTCGCTGCGCACCAATGTTTCCGAGCAGTGCAAGGTGTCGATGATCGAGTTGCACGGACAATCCGCCTGGGATCAGGCCGTGTCCGAGCAGGAAACGATTGACGCCGCAGGTGGTGTCGCCAACGCCGAACGACTGAGCGAAGAGGCGCTGGTCGAGGCGCGCGAGGCCAAGATCGCCGCTGCGGCGCCGATTGGTACTGGTGTTGCGGTGATTGTGGTTCTGCTGGGTCTGACACTGGTCATGGGCCGCGGCATTGCGCCGTCCAAACCGACGCAGCCGTTGATTTTGGGCGCTATCGGTCTGCTGTTGATGTTGCTGGTTGATGTTCTGTTGATTGCACCAACAACGTCTTCGGGATTGACCTTCGTCTTGCTGGCTTTGCCCTTTGCCCTGGCAATGTACGGCTGCAAGGAGGCAGCAGCCCGGTGTGCCACGAACGATCTGATCCGGGTGGTTTTCCCGCCATTGGTTCTTATCATCGCGGTGCTGGGTTCGATCCTGGGCGGTGTGACCAACCCAACACCCGCAGCAGCACTTGGGGCGGGCGGAGCGATCATGCTGGCAGCCTATCGCAAGCTGCAGGACCAAGAGCGCTCGGGCAAGGTGATCATCTGGGCCACTTTTGCCGTTATCATTGCGCTGCTGATGGGCGTGAACTTTGATCTGCGCATCAATCAGAGCAATGTGAACTTTGAGACCTGGGTCGCCTTCATAATTGCTTACGGTGCTTATCTTTACGCTCTGTTCGGTCTGCTGTTTGGGTGCTGGGTTCTGTTCACCAGCGGGGTTCTGACGCCGGTGGTGCGCGAAACGGCCAAGGTGACCTCGATGGTTTTTACCATCCTGATCGGATCGCAACTGCTGAACCTGGTGGTGATCTCGTTCGGGGGTGAGCACTATATTCAGCAGTTCCTGCGCAGCTTTGACAACGAGTTCACGGTCTTCCTGATCGTGATGCTGGTGCTGTTCATTCTGGGCTTCGTGCTGGATTTCCTCGAGATCATCTACATCGTGATCCCCATCGTGGGACCGGTGATTTATGGTGGCTCGTTCGATCCGAAATGGGTGACGATCATGGTGGCGGTGAACCTTCAGACGTCGTTCCTGACGCCGCCGTTTGGGTTTGCGCTATTCTACTTACGAGGCGTCGCGCCCAAAGAAGTCACAACAGGCCACATCTACCGTGGGATCATTCCGTTCGTGATCATTCAGGTGGTCGGGATTGCGATCCTGTGGTTCTTCCCGTCGATCGTGACCATCGTTCCGGATCTGATCCCGAATTGATCTCAAGATCTGAAGACAAATTGACAAGGAGGGCCGTATGGCCCTCCTTGCGCCTTTGTACCTAAAGCAAAGTGCTTTCAGAAAAGGAATTTCGTTTGTCCAAACCCGATTTTCAGGAGCGGTTGAGGCGCCTCGAAGAAAAACAGCATAAATCAGCGCCTCAAGTTGAACGTCCATCGGCAAGTGATAAGCGCGAAAGACTACAACGCGCACTTGAAGCAACCGACGCAGCAGGAATTTCCCGGGCGGAATCCTTCCCACCTTTTCATAAGTTCCTATTCAAACTTGGGTTTACACCGAAACCGTTTTTTTACATGAGCTCTCTTTGGCTGTTGGTCATAGGCGGCGGCGTCGTTTTTCTGATATTTGGCGGTGTGCTATACAGTGAAATTGGGGCGACTATAAAGCGAGGGCCCGTAGCCGGCCTGTACAGGGTAGGTTGGCAAGGCGTCTACTTGATAACTGTGATTACAGCGATCGGATTCTCTGTTTACCATAAAGTTCGGGCAAAAAAGGCAGGCTTGCCGCGCTGGCGTGATCTGTAATTGCTCAATTGAACTGGATCAGATCCCAGCGATTGCCGAACGGGTCGCGCCAGACGGCGACGGTACCATAGGGCTCATTGCGTGGGTCTTCTTCGAAATGGACGCCTGCAGTGACCATTGCGTTGTGGTCACGTTGGAAATCATCCGTTTGAAGGAAAAAGCCGACACGCCCGCCGGTTTGGTTTCCAACGGCAGCGGTCTGGCCTGGGCCATCTGCCTTGGCCAGTAGCAGGGATGCGTTGCCCGAACCCGGCGGGGCAACCCGGACCCAGCGTTTGCCACCGCCGAGATCAACATCTTGCAGCAGAGTGAATCTGAGTGTTTGGGTATAGAAGGCGATTGCGTCGTCGTAGTCCGGCACCAAGAGGGTGACGGCGAAAAGACTTTGGGTCATGGGATATCAGCCTTTGGTAGGGTGGCGGTCGGGCAGTTGGATGCTGGCAACCTGTTCCGCGATTGGCGCGGTGGACAAAGGGTGGCGGCTGGAATCCGTCAGTTCAGATGGGTTGTTTACGCTGATCCATTCGCCCTGGTAATAGGCCTCAAGCCCTGAGAAGCGCGCTTTGTAGCCCATCTTGGGGCTGCCCGGCACCCAGTATCCGAGGTAGACATAGGGCAATCCGGCTTCGCGCGCGATGTCGATGTGATCGAGTATCATATACGTGCCCAGCGAGTTCTGCGGTTGCTGGGGGGTGTAGAACGAGTAGACCATGCTGAGGCCGTCATCCAGGACATCCGTCAGGCTGACGCCGATCAGATTCCCGGATTCAGGGTCGGCATATTCCACGACCCGGCTGCGGATCGGGGTTTCTTCGATCATCGCGGCGAATTCGAAAACGTCCATATCGGCCATTCCACCATCCGCGTGGCGGGTATCCAGGTAGCGGCGGAAGAGTTCGTATTGCTCATCCGTGGCCCAGGGAGAATTTGCCCTGCGTTGCAGGTACGCGTTGCGTTTGGCCGCGCGTTTCTGACTTTTGCTTGGGCGGAAGGCCGTCACGTCGATCCGGGCCGACAGACAGGCTGCGCAATCGGAGCAGGACGGGCGGTACAACACGTTTTGCGATCGGCGAAACCCTTGTTGGGACAATGAGTTATTCAGCTGATCCGCGCCTTCCCCCTGAAGGGCAGTGAACAATTTACGCTCCATCCTGCCCTCAAGGTAAGGGCAAGGCTGTGGGGCCGTCACATAGAATTGTGGCGCGATTGGCAGCGTGTGTCGCATGAACGTTCCGTGTTTCCTTGGACCGGATGATAACAACCGATCCTAAAACCGCCAAGTGATTCACGTCGTTGAATTTTTTACGCGCGCTGGTTGATCATGACAGTTCCAAGGAACGCATCGGTAAGTCCCTGGCCACGTGCGCTGGTCAGCATCATGATGACTGAGATGATCTGTATGACCGGAAAGGCCATGCTGACAAAATACCCGGCCGTGTGGGCCACCGCTTTGCCCAAATCCATCCGGGATCCAAATGAATCGCGCAGTTCGATCCCCATAAAGCGCATGCCCAGTGTGGCCGAGCCATTGGCGATGGTAATCACGCGGTAGACGAAACTGACGACGGCGTAGATCAAGGCCAGGACGAAGAAGCCCAGACCAAAGGTCAGCAGGATGGCCACCGTACACAACAGCGAGATAAAGGCGATGTCGAAAAGCCAGGCGATAAAACGCTTGGTCGCGACAGACTGGTAAAACTCCGGCTGTCGGTCTGGGTCGGGCAGGTGGGTCATATTTTGATTTCCGGCTGAGAATTTAGGACACCCTGTCCCGAATGTCGGGACAGGGCAAGGTCGGCTTAGGCGCGTTCGCCGTTTTCAGCCTCATCGTTGTTTTCACGGGCGCGTTCGTCCATGAACTGGTCAAACTCAGCCTTGTCTTTGGCGTCGCGCAGGCGGCGCAGGAAGGATTCGAATTCCTGTTGTTCGCGCTCGAGCCGGGCTAGGGTGTCGGACTTGTAGGCGTCAAACGCGCTATTGCCGGATGGCTTCATCGCACTCATGTGGCTGTGCAAGGATTTGCGGCGGCTGCAGGATTTGCTGAACATGCGTTTGCTCCAGATCATATAGGCAAGAAGCGCCAGGCCAACGGGCCAGAAAAAGATGAAACCAAGGACCATGGCGGCGATCCAGGCCCCTTTGCCCTTGTCATCCATCCAGGCTTCGGCACGAGAGAGCCACCCCGGATTTTGTGGGACGGCGTGGTCGGACAATGCGGTCATTTGGGTTCTCCGGGTTTGATGTAAATTGCGTTCACATTGTCTAGATGGGGACTGAAGTGGGGGTTGCAAGGGGTCGATGTAAAAATGATTTACATTTTGGATTTTGCGACGGTTGACCTTGCTGCGGAACGGGCGCACTTTCCGCCTATGCAACATGTTGAAAATACGACACCTCCGACCCTGGATGAAATTCTAAACCTGGAAAAGCAAGTTTGGACCGCCCTGATGGAAGGCAATGCGGCTGCAGACCGGGCCTTGCTGAACCCAGATTTTCTTGGGGTTTATCCGACGGGGTTTGCGAACCGGGATGATCACGTGGGACAGTTTGCCGACGCGCCGACGATGGCGCGCTATGAGCTAAGCGACACCCGGTTGCGGGTTTTGACCTCGGATATCGTTCTGCTGTCGTACCGGGCCGACTATCAGCGACCCAAGGCCGAGGGTTGGGAAGCGATGCTAATTTCGTCGCTTTGGGAGCGGCGGCATGACGTCTGGGTCAACAGTTTCAGTCAGGATACGCCCCTGGAGGGGAAATGACTGGGCCTCTTTCCATTCAGCGCCTGCCACGTGCATTCGATCAGTCGCTTGGCGATGATGCGCGCGCAGCGGTAAGCGGCATTACCTCCGATCAAGGCGAGTTGATCGCTGGGGCAGCAGGGTCCAGCCCCTATCTGAAAAACTTGATCGATCACGAAAACGATTGGTTGGCCTCAGCGCTGCAACACCCCGATCAAGCGCTGGCCGACGTTTTGCAGGCTGCGCGAATGCTACCGCCGGATCAGTTGAAACCGGGGCTGCGGCTGGCCAAGCGACGGATGGCGTTGCTGACCGCTCTGGCCGATCTGGCAGGCGCGTGGCCGTTGGAAAAGGTGACTGCGGCGCTAACCGATTTTGGCGCGTTGGCAGCGGATGTGTCGGCCAAGGCCGAGATCGCCAACCTGATACGGCGCGGCAAACTTCCGGGCATGGGGCCGGACGACGTCGAAACCGCCGCAGGGATGATTATTCTGGCGATGGGCAAGATGGGCGCACACGAGTTGAATTACAGCTCGGACATCGACCTGATCGTTCTTTTCGATGAGACCCGGTTTGATCCCGATGACTTCTACGAAGCGCGACAAGGCATGGTGCGGGCGACACGCAATTTCTGCGCCACGCTCAGCGACAAGACAGCGTATGGGTATGTATTCCGCACTGATCTGCGGCTGCGCCCGGACCCAGCGGTAACGCCGGTCTGCATGGCGGCTGAGGCGGCCGAGCGGTACTATGAAAGTCTGGGCCGCACGTGGGAGCGCGCGGCCTATATCAAAGCACGCCCATGCGCTGGCGATATTGCGGCAGGACAACGGTTTCTGGATACGCTGCGCCCCTTTGTCTGGCGGCGTCACCTGGATTTTGCCGCCATTCAGGACGCCCACGACATGCGCCTACGTATCCGTGAAAATAAGGGGACCGGCGGTGCACTGACCATTCCGGGCCATGACATGAAGCTGGGGCAGGGCGGCATTCGCGAGATCGAATTCTTTACCCAGACCCGCCAATTGATTGCCGGTGGCCGCGACCCGGACCTGCGCGTGCGCGGCACGGTACCCGGATTGGCGGCGCTTGCCGAAAAAGGCTGGGTCCCGCAGGAGGTGGCAGACAAGCTGACTGATCATTATCGCGCCCATCGTGAGGTCGAACACCGTATCCAGATGGTCCATGACGCTCAGACCCACAAGGTGCCGCAATCGCCGGACGGTATCGAGCGCGTCGCTTGCCTGATGGGGGTCGACGTCGACGAACTGACCCGTGACCTGACCCACAGGCTGACCGAAGTGCACGAATTGACCGAAGGCTTTTTTGCGCCCGGTTCCTCGACGCGCGCGCCAGTTGGCGAAGTGCATTTTGACCAGAGCGTTCTGGCTCGCTGGACGACATATCCCGCACTGCGATCGCAACGCGGCGCGCGGATATTCGAACGTCTCAAGCCCGAGCTGCTATCGCGTTTGGCAAAAACGGCGCAACCGGACGAGGCGCTGCGGGCGCTGGATGGTTTTCTGTCAGGCTTGCCCGCCGGCGTTCAGCTGTTTTCACTATTTGAGGCCAACCCCCAACTGATCGACCTGCTGATTGATATTGTCGGGACATCCCACGCACTAGCGGCGCATCTGTCGCGCAATGCATCGGTGTTTGATGCTGTGATCGGCGGGAGTTTCTTTAGCGACTGGCCGGGGCAGGCCACGCTGCAGGCGGATCTGGATCAGGCCTTTTCGGAGGAATCAGATTACGAAAGTCAGCTGGATCTGGCCCGCCGCTGGTGCAAGGAATGGCACTTCCGCGTTGGCGTTCATCACCTGCGCGGGCTGATCGATGGTGAACAGGCGGGGCAGCAATACGCTCAACTTGCCAGCGCTGTGATCGCTGCGATCCTGCCGCGTGTGTCCGAACAGTTTGCTCGTAAACACGGTCCGGCCCCGGGGCGCGGTGCGACCGTGCTGGGCATGGGGTCACTAGGGGCTGGGCGGATCAACTCGCAATCCGATCTGGATATGATCGTGATCTATGACCCGCTGGATCAGGATATGTCCGAGGGGCCACGCCCATTGGCCACTCGCACTTATTACGCACGGTTTACGCAGGCGCTGATCACGGCCCTATCAGCGCCGATGTCGCAGGGGCGGCTGTATGAGGTCGATATGCGCCTGCGTCCGTCAGGCAATCAGGGGCCGGTAGCGACAAGTTGGGCCAGCTTTACCAACTATCAGCAGAACGAAGCCTGGGTCTGGGAGCATCTCGCCCTGACGCGGGCCCGCGTGATCGCCGGAGACGAAGGTCTGGCCGAAGATATCGAAGCGTTCCGCATAACCCTGCTGTCGCAACCGCGTGACCAGCAGAAGGCCCTGCGCGAAGTGGCCGAGATGCGCGCCCGCTTGGCGGCAGCCAAATCACCAGCGGGGATATGGGACGCCAAGAATGGCCCCGGCCGGATGATGGATATCGAACTGATGGCTGAAACCGGGGCGCTGTTGTCAGGCGTGGTGCAGCGCGATGTGCATTCCGGTTTGGACGGCGCCGTCGCTGCTGGTTTGTTGGACGTCGCTCAGGCGCAAACGCTGAAGGACTGCTACGACCTATGTTGGTCCGTACAATGCGCGGCGCGCTTGTTGTCCGGCAAGGTCATCGAAGCTGACAAGGTCGGCGAGGGCGGATCTGCCTTCCTGTGCCGCGCGACTGGATTTGAACAGGTTGAACAGCTGCAAAGCGCGCTGCAAGACAACTACAGCACGGCCGCTGAGATTATTGGCGGCGTGATCAGGGACGAAGATGATGGCGCAGAGTAAAGATCCAAATGATCACAAAGGGTTGATCCGCGAGGCGTATCGGATCGAAGGCATCACATTGCCTGAATGCCGCAGCATCTTTCTGGACTGGGCGCTGAGCCTGCCCGCTGAACGGGACCAATCCCAGGCACTGATCGATCTGCATGCCGCCTATTCCCAACAGGACGCGGATCACCCTATGACGCAGGTGTTGGCCGAGGGGTTGCAATCTGCCAAAACCCCCATGCGCCGGGGCGGTTGGCGGTCTCGCGACCGCTAGGGCTTTTCCCCCGTGGCGTTCGCGACTATGAGGGCGTCATGACCCAAACTGCCGACCACCCCCGTATCCGCCTGAAACCCAAAGCCAACGCACGTGGCCTGCGCCACGGTTTTCCGTGGGTGTATGCCAATGACATCGTGACGGATCGCCGGACGCGTAAAATCCCGGCAGGGGCGCTGGCAGTGCTTGAGGATGACAAACGCGCGCCCATCGCGCTGGTTGCAGTGAACCCCGACTCCAAAATCATGTGCCGCGTTCTGGACCGCGATCTGGACGTGCAACTGGACGCCGCGTGGTTCGAAACTCGTCTGCGCCGCGCGCTCGAGATGCGCGAACGTCTATTCGATGCCCCGTATTACCGTCTGATCCATGCCGAAGCGGACGGCTTTCCAGGTGTCATCATCGATCGGTTCGGAGATGCATGTGTGATCCAACCCAACGCAGCTTGGGCCGAGGTGCATCTGGAAACTCTGACAGAAGCACTGGTCACCGTGACAGGCGTGACTACCGTGCTCAAAAACGCCTCAGGCAGAACCCGATGGCTGGAGGGCTTGGACGACGTGAACGTTACGTTGCGCGGCACCGCGCCAGATGCGCCGCTATCAGTGCCGATGAATGGCGCGACCTATATGGCCGATCTGACCGGCGGCCAGAAAACCGGGCTGTTCTACGACCAACGGCCCAACCATGCTTTCGCCGCGCGATTGGTGCAACCGGGCGCGCAGGTGCTGGACGTGTTCAGTCATGTGGGTGGTTTCGGACTGGCCATGCTGGCCGGAGGTGCAGGGCAGGCGCTGTCGGTGGATGGGTCTGCATCTGCGCTGGACCTTGCTGCCCAAGGGGCTGAGGCCTCTGGTTTTGCTGACACGTTCCAGACCCGCCAAGGCGATGCCTTCGATGTCCTGACCCAATTGGGTGAAGAGGGCGCGCAGTTCGACGTCGTCATCTGTGATCCGCCAGCCTTTGCACCTTCCAGACAAGCGCTGGACGCGGGCCTGCGCGCCTATGAACGTGTGGCCCGCTTGGCGGCAGCTCTGGTCAAACCCGGCGGCTATCTGGGCCTGTGCTCGTGCTCGCACGCGGCTGATCTGGGGCGGTTCCGCGACGCGTCGTCTCGTGGGATTGGTCGGGCAGGGCGACAGGCGCAACTGATCCATACGGGATTTGCGGGACCCGACCATCCACAACTGCCGCAACTGGCTGAAAGCGGCTATCTCAAAGCTGTGTTCTACCGGCTGTGAAGGCAGTTCTGGATACCTGCGTCATCTATCCCACGGTGATGCGAGAGATGCTGTTAGGCGCAGCCAAACTGGGCCATTTCACACCTGTCTGGTCGGCGCGTATCCTCGAAGAATGGGCGCGCGCGGCCCGAAAACTGGGCCCTGTGGGCGAGGCGCAGGCCCGTGCCGAAATTGCACTGGTGCAAGCCAAATGGCCTAAAGCTGAATTTCCTGCAGTAACAAATGTCGAACAACGCCTCTGGCTGCCGGACACCGCAGATATCCATGTTCTGGCAACCGCCGTGGCATCTTCGGCAGACGTGATCGTTACAGTCAATGCCAAGGATTTCCCCCGAAACATCTTGTCGGAAGAAGGGCTGGACCGCCGCGATCCGGACAGTCTGTTGCAAGGCTTTTGGCAATCCGACCCCGATGGTATGGGCGACACAGCCAACCGCGTCCTTGCCGAAGCCAACCGCCTGTCGGGTGATCAATGGAACCTGCGTGCGCTGATGAAAAAAGCCCGCCTCCCGCGTTTGGGCAAAGCCCTCTCAACGCAGTAAGGGTTCGCCTTCATCTGGTCAAATAGATGCAGGGGAGCGCATGGGTCTGGCCCCTCGCTGTGCAACCCTATCCTCCAGCGCCCCAGCGCTGCTCAAGCGCTTCCAAGGCCGCAATCCGCTCATCCGTTTTGGGATGGCTCATCAACCAGGCGGGCACAACGCCAGCACGCTGCTGCGTCAGGTCTTCCAGCTTGTGAAACAGCGACTTCTGCGGCCCGATTCCGATCCCGGCTTTGGTTAGCAAAGCGGCGGCATACTCATCAGCTTCATACTCATCACTGCGCGACAGGCGCGACGCAAGCAGGTGTGTTAGCATATTGGCAATCCACGCGCCGATAAACGGGATAAAGCGGTTCAGCAGCATCATCAAAGCGGCCCTCAGCGCATTCTGCCCGGAAAAGTCGATCATCCGACGGCGCGCATGCCCCAGTGCCACGTGACCGAGCTCATGCGCGATGACGCTGGCCATTTCTTCGGCGGAAACCTCACCGCTGCGAAATTTGCGGTAGAATCCACGCGTGATGAAAATCCGACCGTCGGGTGCCGCCAGACCGTTCACTGGGTCAATCTCATAAATGTAGACCGGCACCCGGTCGATCTCTAACGCTGCAGCCAGCCGGTCGGTCATGCGTTTCAGGGCAGGGTCGGCCAGCTCAGTCGACTTTGCATCCAAATCCTTATGGGTGCGCCAGACGGAAATTCGGTACATCACAATGGCGTAGGCGATCGCCAGCAGGATCGGGGTAAGACGTAGCATGGAACAAATATGGTTTCGGACAGGGGATTAGGCAACTGGCCCACTGTCATAAACTCCGCGTTAACAACAAGATTGTTGTCCATTGCTTCCAACGGCCCACTGCGCAAAAGAAAATTGCCGCCGGTAACCCTCTTGAGGGCAATCAAACTGAGGTGAACAGGTGAAATACCGCGGCTGCCAGACTTGTCGCAGGGCAGGTTGCGCCATAACTTTGATATTATGTGGTCATTTGCCGATATCCGCCCGGCCTATAGCAGGGCTGAACGTTTCAGTGATGGCGTTGTTCATATCCTTGGCGTTGCAGCGGCTATTGTTGCCGTTCCGGCGCTGATCGCGTTGACCGCCTTATACCGGACCGAGCCTGCTGCTGTTCTTGGGGTCTCGGTCTACGGTTTCACGCTCATACTGATGCTGTCGTTTTCGGCTTTGTACAACATGGTGCAATCTGATCGATGGAGTGAGTTGCTGCGCCGCCTCGATCACTCGGGGATTTACGTCAAGATTGCAGGTACTTACACGCCGTTCATCTTGCTTTCCGGTGCCCCAATGACCGGGCTCATGATCGGTCTTTGGTCATCTGCTACCCTTGGATCAATCCTGAAGATGATCGACCCGCACCGGTTCCGTTGGTTCGGTTTGGCGCTGTATGTGTTGATGGGATGGGCGTCCGTTTGGGCAGGTCAATCACTACTCGCCGACTTGTCGCAACCAGTTGTGGCGCTGATGATCACCGGAGGCATCGTCTATACCACCGGCATCGCCTTTTATCTTCTGGATTGGTTGCCGTTCCACAACACGATCTGGCATGTCTTTGTTCTGACAGGCAGCGTGTTGTTTTTCCTTGCAGTTTCATTCCGCATTGCCTGGGCGCCGGTCCTGCAGATCTGATGGTCAGCGGGTCAGTTCCCGCATGCCCTGTTCCAAACCGGCCAGCGTCATCGGCACCATGCGGTCCTCGAAAACCTCGCGGATCATGCCGATGGAATGGGTGTATTCCCAGTACTTTTCCGGCACCGGATTGATCCACAGATTTGACGTCCACTGCTCGCGGGCGCGCTGCAGCCAGACCTGACCGGCCTCCTGGTTCCAGTGCTCGTTCGCGCCGCCGGGATAGGCGATCTCGTACGGGCTCATCGATGCATCGCCGACGAAGATGCATTTGTAGTCTGAACCATAGGTGCGCAGTACTTCGTGGGTCGAGGTCTGCTGATCCCACCGTCGGTGGTTGTCACGCCAAACACCTTCATACAGGCAGTTGTGAAAGTAGTAATATTCCAGATGCTTGAACTCGGTTCTTGCAGCGGAAAACAGCTCTTCGACAACCTTGATATGTGGGTCCATCGAGCCGCCCACATCCAGAAACAGCAGCACTTTGACTGCGTTGTGACGCTCGGGTCGGGTTTTGACGTCCAGATAGCCATGTTCGGCGGTGGCGCGGATGGTGCCGTCCAGATCCAGTTCCTCAGCCGCACCTTCGCGGGCCCAGCGACGCAGGCGCTTCAGCGCGACCTTGATATTGCGCGTACCCAGTTCAACCGTGTCGTCCAGGTTCTTGAATTCGCGCTTGTCCCACACTTTGACGGCGCGCTGATGGCGACTTTCCTTCTGACCGATACGCACACCTTCGGGGTTATAGCCATAGGCACCGAACGGCGATGTCCCGGCGGTGCCGATCCATTTGTTGCCACCCTGATGGCGACCTTCTTGATCCTTGAGACGCTCGCGCAGCGTCTCCATCAGCTTGTCAAAGCCGCCCATGGCCTCGATCTCGGCTTTTTCTTCGTCTGACAGGTGTTTCTCGGCCATCTTGGCCAGCCATTCGGCAGGGATATCGACAGCTTCGAGAACTTGATCAAAGCTGATCTCTTCCAGACCTTTGAAGCTGGCGGCAAACGCCTGGTCGAACTTGTCGATATTGCGCTCGTCCTTCACCATCGACACGCGGGCGAGGTAATAGAACGCCTCGACATCATAGGTGGCCAGACCCTTTTTCATGCCTTCCAGAAAAGTCAGATACTCGCGCAGTGATACGGGAATGCCGGCTTTGCGGAGGTTTTCGAAAAAGGGCAGAAACATGCGTTAACCCACCAAACGAACCAGGATCAGGGAAAGCACCAGACCTACAATGGCAAATGCGATGCCGTAACCGGCCGCATATTGGGCAATATCCGCGCCGCTGCCATTGCGTTTGCGAGCCTTCATCGCGCCAAGGATCGCCCCCAATAGCGCCATTCCCAAAACTACGACCATGCGTTATCCGCCTCTGTTGTTGGTGGACGGACCTTCCGCAACTTCCTGCATCAGCGACCGGACCACGACGTCTGAGCCAAAGCCGTATCGCGCCCATGCAAGACTGTCCAGTCTGACGGTACGTGCCTGATTTGGTCGTCCGGCCTGATTGAGCGCTTCGGATTTCAACAGTAACAGAGTGGCCAATTGAGAGGCGTTTTCGGCCCGCGACATGACAGCAATTGCCTTGTCCAGTTCGGGCAGGATCTCTGGTCCTTTTCCTTGCGAAAGCGCGAAGGCCGCGGTTTGCGTTGTCACATAAGCCTGATGAATTTCAGTTCCCGGAGCAGAGCGCAGAAATTGCATGGCAGTTTCGTAGTGTCGGATCGCTTCTTGCGGATTGTCGAATTGCGCCATGCGGCCAAGAATATAATGCGGATACGCCCGCCGATGGTCGGTCCAGCCCTGTTCCTGCCCGATCTGAACCGCTCTTTCCGCGGCTTTCACCCGGTTGCGTGTGCTTGGCCTTGATCCAAGCGACTTTTGGACGGCGTTGATCCACTCGCGCGGTGTGTCTGAAACAGGTTGCGCCGGCAAAGTATCGCCGCGCGGGTTCAGTCGGCTGAGAATGCCGGGCAGGACGGCCTGGACTTGTTCGCGTGTCATGCCGCTGCGCAATTGGGGCGAATAAGCCGTGCGCAGGATCAGCATGTCAAAACCGGTCAGAATGGTGTGGATGTTGTCGTCGTTGAACACCGAATCCGGCAGGTGATACAGGTCATTCAGCGGCCCCAGAGCCTGTGCCAGTTCCTCGTGCAGGCAGTCGCGCTTTTCCTGCGGGCTCACGTCATAAGGAATGAAAATGCCCAGCCGTTCGCGGCTGCGCAGCGCGGTCCAACTGCTCTTCCGTTTGCGCCGGTCCTGTCGATATTCCTCAAAGCTTGAGGCGTTGGGAACCACGAAACAGGCGGCTTGCGGCAGGATGCGCTGTATCTGCTCCTGGCTAACGGCCTCGATTGTTATGTTGGCCTGGCCATCCGTTATCTGGCGAATGTCGATCCCGGCCTCGCGTTGCAGACGCGTCAACAACCGGGTCAGATCGCGCTGCACTGACGGTGTGGGTGATCCCGTAAGCTGAACGGTGACGGGGCCCTCGAACCGGGTGAAGACGGGCAGGGTGGCGCCGCCTTCGAGCGCGAAGTGCAAAGAAAGGAAATCGGCTGCAATATTAGCGTTCGACCGGGCGGGTGGTCTGGGTCGGGTTGACGTGAACGCTTTGGCGGGCGGCAGGTTTGCCTCGATCGCCTTAACGCGTGTTGGCGGTTCAGGGGTGGTGACCGCGGTGCATCCGGCGACGGCAAAGCCAAACAGGACCGCAGCGATCCTGATCATGGGCGTTGATACCGGATAAAGGGCGTTTGCTTGCCGATCCGATCATAGAGCTTGCGCGCCGTGTGATTGAACTCCTGCGTCAGCCAATAGACAGAAGGCGCGCCTTTCCGGTCGGCCTCGTCATAAACGGCCTGTATCAAGGCGCGGCCAACGCCGGTTCCGCGCGCCTCGGGCCGGGCGAACAGGTCTTGCAGGTAGCAAACGCTTTCTTCTTTCCACGCATGGCGGTGAAACAGGTAATGGGTCAGACCGACAAGCTGACCATTCGCTTCGGCCACGAAGCAGGAAAAATCGTTGGGATCATTGCCCAGCAACCGTGCGAAGGTGCTGTCATATGTTTGATCCTGCACGGTCGTTTCATAAAACGCCAGATAGTCGCGCCACATCTCGGCCCATTCGGCGCGATCTTTGGGCAGCAGCGCCCGGATATTGAGGGTGTCAGACAAGCAATGGCTCCTACGTCGTCAGGCCGAACTGCCCGACGACGTCGGACGGCCTTTTGGCCAATGCTGACACCGGGCCCCCCGCAAGGCAAGCGGGGATCACCAAGTGTTCAAATTTCTCAGCGTTTGCTGCGTGCCATGAAGGCGAGACGTTCAAACAAGTGAACGTCCTGTTCGTTTTTTAGCAGCGCGCCGTGCAACTTGGGCAACGCATTGGCCCCGTCGCGTTTGAGGTCTTCGGCCGTCAGGTCTTCGGCCAGCAACAGCTTGAGCCAGTCCAACACTTCCGAGGTCGATGGTTTCTTTTTCAGCCCCTGCGTTTCACGGATTTCGTAAAACTGGGTCAGCGCTGTGGTCAGCAATGCATCCTTGATGCCCGGGTGGTGCACGTCGACGATACGGCGCATGGTCGTCTCATCCGGAAAGCGGATATAGTGGAAGAAACAGCGCCGCAGGAACGCGTCGGGCAGTTCCTTTTCGTTATTCGAGGTGATGATCACGATGGGGCGGTTTTTGGCTTTGATGGTGTCCCCGGTTTCATAGACGTGGAACTCCATCTTATCGAGCTCTTGCAACAGATCATTGGGAAATTCGATATCGGCCTTGTCGATCTCATCGATCAGCAGCACGACCTTTTCATCGGTCTCAAAGGCCTGCCACAGTTTGCCCTTGCGAATATAGTTCGACACGTCATGTACGCGCTCGTCGCCCAACTGGCTGTCGCGCAGGCGGCTGACTGCGTCATATTCGTACAGGCCTTGTTGCGCGCGGGTGGTGGATTTCACGTTCCACTCAATCATCTTCAGCCCCAGCGCGCCTGCTACCTGTCTGGCCAGTTCGGTCTTGCCGGTTCCGGGTTCACCCTTGACCAGCAGGGGACGTTCCAGCGTAACGGCGGCATTCACTGCAATTGTCAGGTCATCGGTGGCAACATATTCGGCTGTACCTTGGAAACGTGCGGTCATGGGCCCCTCATTCAATATCGCGCGGCATGTGTCTTTGGGGTTATAGCGGGGTGAAAAATTTGACAAGACAGGTCGCAACGTCGCGCAGCGCGAAATTGACGTGCGACTCCAATGCCTTTGGTTGATTCGGGTGCCAACATAGGGCGCGACAATTTTGGGAACGCCCCAAAAATGCCTGTCAATTTTCACAGAAAAACAAGGATTTGTTGTTTTAAGTCTCATATTTAGACGACCTGAAACAGCACGCAGCCGGGCTAAGTTTCCATAGTGACATTCCCCCCGCTGTCGGATAAACGCTCCGCAGAAGGGGATTGCCGCATGTCAGGTGAAGCAAAGGTGACCGGCGTTGCAGGCCACACCGAGGGAGCAAAAATGAAGCAGGAAGTATTTCTGCCAGAGGATTATCGTCCAGCCGAAGACGAACCATTCATGAACGACAAGCAGTTAGAGTATTTTCGTCGTAAGCTGCTGGATTGGAAAACTGAACTTTTGGCAGGCAGCCGCGATACGATCGAAGGGCTGCAGGACAACACTCGCAACATTCCGGACGTCGCAGACCGCGCAAGCGAGGAAACTGATCGTGCGCTGGAACTGCGGACACGTGATCGCCAGCGCAAGCTGGTGGCTAAGATTGACTCGGCCCTGCGCCGGATCGACGAAGGCGAATACGGATATTGCGAGAAGACGGGCGACCCGATTTCGCTGAAGCGTCTGGATGCGCGCCCAATTGCGACCATGACGCTTGAGGCGCAGGAACGCCACGAGCGCCGCGAAAAGGTCCACCGCGACGATTGATCGCTGGAAAAATCAGAATTCTCAAACGCCGGGGTCTTTTGCTCCGGCGTTTTTGCTTTAAGCCAGTGAGATGAATATCAACGGTCTGAAATTTGGCATCATTGGCGGTGGTATCGGTGGGATCGCCGCCGCTCTGGCGTTGCGGCAACGCGGCGCTCAGGTCGTGGTTTTTGAGCAGGCAGCTGAATTGACCGAGGTCGGCGCCGGCTTGCAGATCAGCGCCAACGGAATGGTTGTGCTGCGCGCCCTGAACTTTGTGGGTGAAACACCCGAGGCGGGCCAGCGGTCCTACGGAACGGTGTTGCGCGACTACCGGGCAGGGCGGTCTGTTAGCGAGATACCGGCACCAGCCGCTGGACCCACCTATTACTACCATCGTGCTGACCTACTGGGATTGCTGCACAAAGCAGCGCTTCGGGACGGTGTCGAGTTTCGACTGGGCGCACGAGTTGCGCAGGTGCGCAAACATCCCTCCGAAGCCGAGATTATTCTGGAAGATAGTACAAACCTGCGCGTTGATTGTGCGATTGCCGCCGACGGTGGGCGAAGCACGGTCCGCGCAGACCTGAACGGGCCTGAAGCACCGAAATTCACCCATCAGGTGGCCTGGCGGGCGACGATTCCTTGGGCGCGTCGCGATCACAAACCCTGCGGCGTTCTGACGATGGGACCGGGCCGGCATGTTGTAACGTATCCTCTGCGCGACGACACACTGATGAACGTCGTCGCGATCGAGGAACGATCCGACTGGCAGGAAGAAGGCTGGCGCCGACGCGGTGATCCCGAGGAACTGCGCGCACGATTTTCCGACTTTGGAGGCGTGGTCGGGGAAATCCTGGGGCAGGTACTGGAACCCCATATCTGGGCGTTGTTTCTGCGGCCCGTCGCCGAACGCTGGCAGAATGGGCGCGTTGCATTGTTAGGGGATGCCGCTCACCCGACACTCCCATTTATGGCGCAGGGTGCCTGTCTAGCGCTTGAAGATGCGTGGGTCTTGGCCCGATCTTTTGATGACCAATCCGGGATAGAGCAGGCGCTGTCCACCTATGAAACCCGCCGTCATCAAAGGGCGCAACGCGTAGTTGCCGCGGCTGGGTCCAACGCTCGAAATTTTCATCTGCGCGGCCCGATGCGCTTGGCCGCACAGGCCGCTCTGATGGCGGTCGGGCCACGATTGTCCCGGAAATACGACTGGATTTACAGCTACGACGCGACGGCCTGAGGTTTCACAGGTCCAAGTCGACCCAGACGGGGACATGGTCCGAGGGCTTTTCATGCCCGCGAATCTCGGCATCAATCCTGCAATCGCGCAACAGATCGGCGGCCTGCGGCGTAAGCAGGAAATGGTCGATACGGATCCCGTCATTGCGGTTCCAGGCACCGGCTTGGTAGTCCCAGAACGAATAATGCTCAGGACCTTGGGTGACGGCGCGAAACGCTTCCGTGAACCCCAGATTCAGGATCTTGCGAAACGCCGCACGGCTTTCTGGCCGGAACAGAGCATCCTCGCGCCATGCATCTGGACGTTTGGCGTCTTCGGCCTGCGGGATGATGTTATAATCCCCAGCCATCAGCGCGGGCTCTTCGCTTGCCAGCAAATCGCGCGCGCGGCCATATAGCCGCTCCATCCAGGACAGCTTGTATTCGTATTTCGGACCCGGCACCGGGTTACCATTCGGCAAATACAGACCGCAGATCCGAAGGGCTTTTTTGCCAATGACGGTCGCCTCAATCCAACGGGCCTGTTCGTCCTCGTCGTCACCAGGAAGGCCCCGAGTCACATCTTCAAGTGGCAGCTTGGACAGGATCGCCACGCCGTTGAAGCTCTTTTGCCCGTGGGTTTCGACGTTATAGCCCCGCTCTTCAAACAGCTCGCGGGGAAAATTCTCGTCGATCGACTTGATCTCTTGCAGCAAAACGACGTCCGGCTGCGCGTCATCCAGCCAACGGGTCAGGGCCTCGGCCCGCGCTTTGATGCCGTTGATGTTGAACGTGGCGATTTTCATGCGCGATCCTCCGGCTGGCTGCCGGTTGATCTATCCCTCAACCGCGCGGGCAGGGCAAGGTCACATTGAAAATGAAGTGCCGCAGCCGCAGGAAGAGGTTGCGTTGGGGTTCTCGATCACAAACCGCGCGCCGATCAGTTCCTGCGTAAAATCGATCACCGCGTTTTCCAGAAACGGCAACGAAATCGCGTCGACGATCACTTTCTGGCCTTTGCCTTCCAGCACAAGGTCGTCTTCTTTCGGTTCGTCCAACGCGATTTCGTATTGAAATCCGGAACATCCGCCGCCTTCCACTGCGACGCGCAGGGCTTGTCCCTGATCGGCTGCACCGATCTCGGCGAGACGTTCAAAGGCGCGTTCTGTAACTGTGGGGGGCAGATTCATGCCAAACTCCAAAGGTTTATTTCCTTTACGCCTTACAATATAGAAAGTGCAAGGACAGGCGACAAGGACAAGGCCTTTGAACATAGCGGGTTTTGCCTCGAACCCAGGCCGCGCCAGGGGGCGGCTTGTGCCAGAGGAGGAAAGCAGTTTCCGGTCATGCTTTCAACGCGACAGGGACCGGATCATTCACGCCAGCGCGTTTCGGCGGCTTAAGCACAAGACACAAGTGTTTGTAGAGCACGAGGGCGACAGCTATCGCACGCGCCTGACCCATTCTATCGAAGTTGCACAGGTCGCGCGAACAATCGCCGGAGCTTTGGGCTTGAACGGCGAACTGACCGAGGCCGTGGCGTTGGCGCATGATCTGGGACACACACCGTTCGGACATACGGGCGAAGATGCCCTACATGCGCTCATGGAGCCTTACGGCGGATTTGACCACAACGCACAGGCCATTCGCATCGTCACGAAGCTGGAACGCCACTATGCCGAGTTTGACGGATGCAACCTGACATGGGAGTGCCTAGAGGGGATCGCCAAGCATAACGGGCCGGTCACCGGTGATTTGCCGTGGGCACTGGCCGAGTGCAACGCGGGTTTCGATCTGGAGCTGTACACTCATGCCAGTGCCGAAGCACAAGTTGCCGCCCTTTCGGATGACATAGCCTATAACAACCATGACCTGTTGGACGGGTTGAGGGCGGGTCTGTTCACGGATGATGAAATCGGGCAATTGCCTATCGTCGGTGACTGCTATGCCGAGGTGGATCGGAGATATCCGGGTTTGGATTCTTATCGGCGCCGGCATGAAGCGCTGCGCCGTGTTTTCGGCGTCATGGTTTCCGATGTGATTGTCACCTCGCGTGGGCTGATCACGAGTTCGGACGCGGAGACCGTCGAGGAAATTCGCAATATTGGTTATCCGGTGATCCAGTTCTCGGGTGGCTTGTGGGCGCAACTCAGGGAAATCCGCGCCTTTTTGTTCAAGCAGATGTACCGCGCGCCCAGCGTCATGGACGTGCGCGCCGAGGTTAGCAAAGTCGTGGAAGATCTGTTCCCAATCTACATGAACGATCCGAAACAGATGCCCGCGCGCTGGCATGACGATATTGAGGCGGCCAGCGATGAAACTGCGCTGGCGCGGATTGTCTCGGACTACATTGCAGGAATGACCGACCGATTTGCCCTGCAGGATCACGCAAGGCTGGCTGGTGCCTGATCACTCGACCCCGATGTAAGCCAGCGCCCAGACCTGCTGGCCCGACTGTTCGGCGGCCAGGTCGGGGTCATCGGTCGGGGGGAAGACGATCATAGTGGGGCCGTAGCCGCCAACACCCATCGGCGCACCGTCGGCGTGTGTCGCGACGATGGGTTGATGGGCGGTTATGCTGTCCCAAAGAATTTCAGACTGATAGCCATCCATGGCCATTGGCTTGGCGGTTTTTCCCTCGGCCCCGGCCATGATCAACAGGTCCGACAGGCGTGGCCCGGAAAAGGCGATGTCGCTCTGATTGTCTTCCGGGCCGTAAGGAATAGTGATTTCAACCTGCTCCAGTCCGTCCAACATGGCCGCATCAAAGCCGGCGGCTCCGTCGTGCTGAACCTCCAAGTATTCTAGCAGACCGCCATCGTTTTCACCGCGGGCTGGCAGGTTGGTTTCCGTGACCGCTCCGCCAAGGGTCAAAAGTACATGGCCTTGCGGTTCAGGCATGTCGGCCCAAAGCGGCAGGGCAGAGGTCAGAACGAAGGCGATGGGCAGGGCAAGGCGCATAGGGGTGTCTCCGGCTTGAATTTCCACCGACGTTAGCTGAGTCTACCGCTAATCCAAGCCCAAACTGATCGCTTCCATTGACCTTGCCGCTTTGCGTGGTAAACCGCCGGGCAAGCAAAAGGACATCCGAAATGAACCTGTTTTCCGAGATCCGCGGCCTCGTGCTGGACGCGCTGGCGCAGATGCAGTCCGAAGGCGTACTGCGCGAGGGGCTGAGTTTTGACAACGTAGCGGTCGAACCGCCGCGTGATGCAGCGCATGGCGATATGGCAACCAACGCCGCGATGGTGCTGGCGAAACCGGCCAAGATGAAGCCGCGCGACATCGCTGACGTGTTGGCCGGAAAGCTGGCTGCTGATGATCGGATCACCAGCGCCGAGGTGGCCGGGCCGGGGTTCTTGAACCTGCGGCTTGCGCCGTCTGTGTGGCAGAGCGTTCTGGCCGCTGTGCTGGAAAAGGGCACGGATTATGGCCGTTCCAACATGGGGCATGGCCAGAAGGTCAACGTCGAGTATGTCTCGGCCAACCCCACAGGCCCGCTGCATGTGGGCCATACGCGTGGTGCCGTGTTCGGTGACGCGCTGGCAAGCTTGCTGGCGTATTCGGGCCATGACGTGACACGTGAATACTACATCAACGACGGGGGCGCGCAGGTAGATGTACTGGCGCGGTCCGCGTATGAGCGCTATCGCGAGGCCAACGGGCTGAGCCCCGAGATCGCCGAGGGGCTGTACCCCGGTGACTATCTGATCCCGATCGGTGAGGCGCTGAAAGAGAAATACGGCGACAGCCTGATCGACAAGCCGGAAAGCGACTGGCTGGAAGAGCTGCGCGAGTTTTCGACCGACGCAATGATGGACCTAATCCGGGCTGACCTTAAGGCGCTGGGTGTCGAGATGGATGTGTTCTTCTCGGAAAAATCTCTCTACGGCACAGGCCGGATCGAAGCTGCGCTTCAATCCCTGACCGACAAGGGCCTCATCTACGAAGGCGTGCTGGAACCACCCAAAGGCAAAAAGCCCGAGGATTGGGAGCCGCGCGAGCAAACCCTGTTCAAATCGACCGAGCATGGTGATGACGTCGATCGGCCGGTCAAGAAATCGGACGGCAGCTGGACCTATTTCGCCCCGGATATCGCCTATCACTATGACAAGGTGACCCGTGGTTTTGATGCGCTGATCGACGTGTTTGGTGCGGACCATGGCGGCTACGTCAAACGGATGAAAGCAGCTGTTTCGGCCCTGTCCGATGGCAAGGTTCCGTTGGATATCAAGCTGACGCAGCTGGTAAAGCTGTGGAAGAATGGCGAGCCGTTCAAGATGTCCAAGCGGGCAGGGAACTTTGTCACTCTGCGCGATGTGGTCGATCAGGT
The DNA here is from genome assembly GCF_001458195.1 of Ruegeria atlantica. Classification (GTDB taxonomy): domain Bacteria; phylum Pseudomonadota; class Alphaproteobacteria; order Rhodobacterales; family Rhodobacteraceae; genus Ruegeria; species Ruegeria atlantica. The sequence continues at coordinate 147,117 of NZ_CYPU01000039.1, forward strand.
TGGCCCGGACGTGACCCGTTTCGTGATGCTGACCCGCAAGAACGACGCGCCGCTGGACTTCGATTTCGACAAGGTTCTGGAACAGAGCCGCGAGAACCCTGTGTTCTACGTGCAATACGCTCATGCCCGTGTCATGAGTGTACTGCGCCGTGCCGCCGAGGCGGAAATCGCTACGGATGACGCGACTCTCAAGGGTGCTGATCTTGGCAAGATCGACCATGCCTCAGAGCTGACGGTGGCCAAAAAGCTGGCTGAATGGCCGCGTCTGATCGAAATTGCCGCACGCACCAATGAACCGCATCGGGTTGCCTTTTACCTGTATGAGCTGGCGGGTGACTTCCACGCGCTATGGAATAAGGGCAACGATGAAACGCAATTGCGATTCATTCAGGATGGCGATGTTGCCACAAGCCAATCAAAAATCGCATTGGCCCGGGCCGTTTCTGTTGTGATTTCAGCGGGCTTGGGTATTCTTGGCGTCACTCCGGCGCAGGAGATGCGGTAACTAACACCGCCCGACGCGCCGGTACGAGGTAGGCAAGAAATGACCCGCGCGCCACTTTTTAAGGCGCAATCGGGCGGTGAGGCGGACATGGCAAGTTACGATTACTCGGGGCAGATGCGCCCCGAGGAGATGCATTACACGAATCAGCCGCATCCTGAGGATGGGTATGAGTATCCCGACGACTCCTATGGCTATGAACAGGCTCCGCGAGGGGCAGGGTTAGGCCGTATCGTCAACGTCATGGGTGCAGTGGCGTCGCTGGCATTGGTCGCCGGGATCGGCGTCTGGGGCTTTAAACTGGTGATGCGCGACGTTAGTGGCGTGCCTGTTGTTCGCGCCATCGAGGGGCCAATGCGCATTCAGCCGGAAAACCCCGGCGGCACCCCAGCCGATCACCAGGGTCTGGCCGTCAATGCTGTGGCAGCCGTTGGTACGGCAGCGCCGCCAGCAGATCGCTTGATCCTTGCGCCGCGCCCGGTTTCGCTGACAGACGAAGATACGCCTGTTGAACCGCTGAAGCCGACGCAGGCCGTGCATGTCGTCGAAGAAGAAATCTCGGATCAAGAGGCCGCGCAGTTGCGCCAGAATACAGTCGATGCCCTGGTTGCAGAATTGGCCGGTGGGGCGGCGAAAGCGGATGAACCGGCAGAGCAGGGCGTGCAACTCGCCTCGTTGGCTCTGCCCGAGGAAGAGCCCGCTATTGACCCTGCTGATCTGGCCGCACAATTGCCGGACCCGGAACTGGCGGCACTGCCCGGTGTCCGCCGGTCCCTGCGTCCGTCCACGCGCCCAGCCCGAGCGACGCCAAGCGGGATTTCATCCAACAGCAGTACCGAAGCTGCGATCAACGCCGCTGTCAAAGCTGCCGTTGGGTTGGACGTGGATCCGAATACCCTGTCCAAAGGCACGCGCATGGCCCAGCTGGGTGCGTATGAAAGCTTGGATGTGGCCAGTGCGGAATGGGATCGCATGAATGGCCATTTTGGTGAGTATATGGATGGAAAACAACGTGTTATACAGAAAACCTCAAGCGGTGGCCGGACATTCTATCGCCTGCGCGTTCTTGGGTTTGATGACCTGAGCGACTCGCGTCAGTTCTGTGCCGCGCTGGTCGCACAAGGTGCAGACTGTATCCCGGTTGCCGTTCGGTGATATTCGGAGCTGCGATCACCGATGCCGAAGGGCTGCGCCTGACGTCAGAGGAAAAAAGACTATTCCAGCAGATGAACCCATTCGGGTTCATTTTGTTTGCGCGCAACATAGATACAGCTGAACAAGTTCGTGCCCTATGCGATGACTTTCGTGATGCCGTAGGGCGCAATTGCCCTATCACCATCGATCAGGAAGGTGGCCGTGTGCAGCGTCTGCGTGCGCCATTGGCACGCGAATGGATGCCGCCCCTGGATCATGCGGGCCGCGCAGGGGATCAGGCGGAACGCGCTATGTACCTGCGGTATCGATTGATCGCAAAAGAGCTGTTCGAGCTTGGCATTGACAGCAACTGCGCCCCGATGGTCGATTTGGCGCGCGACGATACCCATGCGTTTTTGAAGAACCGCTGTTATGGCTCTGATCCCAATCGGGTTTCAGCTCTTGGGCGCGCGGTTGCCAAAGGCCATCTGGATGGGGGTGTTTTGCCGGTGCTTAAGCACATGCCGGGGCATGGATTGGCAACGCTGGACAGCCACCATGACCTGCCGCATGTGGACCTGACACAGGACCAGCTTGAGCAAGCGGATTTCGAACCGTTTCGGGCGCTGAACGATCTGCCGATGGGGATGACGGCGCATCTGGTCTATGACCGGATTGATCCGCAACCAGCTACGATTTCATCTGTGATGATCGGCCTGATCCGCGATAAAATCGGTTTTGACGGTCTGATCATGACTGACGATATCTCGATGAAAGCGCTGAGTGGTGCGCCCGAAGACATTGCGCGTCAGTCACTTGCTGCGGGGTGCGACGTGGTTCTGCACTGTAACGGAACGTTCGACGCGCGTGCCAAGGTGCTGGAAGCAGCCGGAGAAATGACCGCGCAAGCGCAAAAGCGCGCGGAAAGGGCGCTGTCGCTGCGACAGAAGCCTGTGGAACTTGACATCCAAGCGGCCGAAGCGGAACTATCTGCCCTAATGGGCGGGCAGGTATATGAACGATAATCTCTTTAGCGAAGACCCGGCCTCGGTCGCGGATCGTCTTGCGGCAGAGGCGTTGATTGTTGATGTCGACGGGTTCGAAGGTCCGTTGGATGTATTGTTGACCCTGTCGCGAACCCAAAAGGTCGATCTTCGGAAAATCTCGGTTCTCGCGCTTGCGCAGCAGTACTTGTCCTTTGTGGAAAAGGCGCGCGCGCTGCGGATTGAACTTGCGGCAGACTATCTGGTCATGGCCGCCTGGCTGGCCTTCCTTAAATCTCGGCTTTTGTTGCCACCGGATCCGGATGACGAAGGCCCCTCGGGCGAGGAACTGGCCGCTCACCTGGCGTTCCAGTTGGAACGCCTGCAGGCCATGCGCGACTCTGCCGCGCGTCTCATGGCCCGTGATCAACTGGGGCGCGATTTCTTCAAACGCGGGCAGGGTGAGGATATCACCCGTATCCGCACCGTGACTTACTCTGCCACGCTGTTGGATCTGATGCAGGGATACGCCCGTATCCGAACTCGTGACGAGTTCCGCCCCTTTGTTATGGACCGCGATTCAGTGTTCACAATGGAACAAGCGCTAGAGCGGATGCGCCCGCTGATCGGGTTTGCCGGGGCTTGGACGGATATGGAATCCTATCTGCCCGAGGGCTGGGACGCTGACCCGGTGCGTCGCCGCTCGGCCACTGCAGCGACCTTTGCTGCCTCGCTTGAGCTGGTGAAAGAGGGACATATGGAGATGAAGCAAACCGAGACGTTTGCACCGATCCATTTGCGCAAAAGGACTGACACACGTGACTGACGAACCGCAAAACGAAGGCACCGGTACCCTGTTCGAAGCGCCACCCCTGGCGGAACAGGAACGCATGGTCGAGGCTGTGCTGTTCGCCAGTTCCGAGCCAGTGACGATCGCCGACCTTGAGGCGCGGATGCCGCATGGAAGCGATGCGGCACAAGCGTTTGAAATTCTTCAGAAACGGTATGAGGGCCGGGGCGTCCGTGTCGTCCGCGTGGGTGAGGCCTGGGCAATTCGAACCGCCCCCGATCTGGGCTTTCTGATGCAAAAGGAAACGGTTGAAACCCGAAAACTGAGCCGCGCAGCCATCGAAACACTGGCCATCGTCGCCTATCATCAGCCCTGCACCCGTGCCGAGATCGAAGAGATCCGGGGCGTCTCGGTATCGCGCGGTACAATCGATCAACTGTTGGAAATGGAGTGGATCCGTTTGGGCCGTCGCCGGATGACACCAGGCCGTCCGGTCACCTTTGTTGTGACGCCACAGTTTCTGGATCATTTCGGGTTGGAAAACGCCCGCGATCTTCCGGCGCTCAAGGAATTGCGGGCTGCTGGGTTGCTGGAAAACCGGCCGCCCCCGGGCACGATGCCATTGGGCGAGGGGAGTGATGACAGCGAAGATGAGGACCAGACCGAGCTGTTCGAGGAAGAGTGATAACTTGGCCCTTTTGTTGCCGTTGGAAACACCTATGTTGTGGCCAAGCTGAGGAGTTGAGCAATGAATATGAATCGCATCATCGACATGATCATCCGCCAGATCATGCGGCGGGTCGTCAACAAAGGAATCGACAAGGGTTTTGATGTGGCGGGCCGGATGGGAAAGCCGAATCAAAGATCGGCTGTGCCTCATGACTCGGGCACAAATGACGACAGCAATCGTCAAGCCTAGCAGATAAGCCCGGCGCAGGGCGTAATCTGAACGTGCGCCGGTTCATGTAATGTTAACCAACAGCCTTGAAGTGTTTGGACAATTTCAGCCCCTGTCCCTGATAGTTTGACGCAATACCGGCGCCATAAAGCTGGGTAGGCATTTCAGCCATTTTCTCATAGACGAGTCGTCCAACTACTTGCCCGTGTTCCAGAACAAAGGGGGCTTCGTGGCAGCGTACTTCCAGCACACCGCGTGATCCCGCTCCGCCCGCTGCAGCATGACCGAACCCTGGGTCGAAGAAGCCGGCATAGTGAACTCGGAACTCGCCTACCATCGCAAGATATGGGGCCATTTCGGCTGCGTACATGGGCGGGATATGGACCGCCTCGCGGCTGACAAGAATATAGAATGCGCCAGGATCCAGGATGATGCGGCCATCGGTGGTGCGCACCTCTTCCCAGTATTCTTGCGGGTCATATTCCCCAATCCGGTCCAGATCGATCACACCGGTATGCGGTTTGGCCCGATAGCCAACCAGATCAGTGTCGGGTAATTGCAGATCGACCGAGAACCCCAGCCCATCCTGAATGACTGCCGGTCCGTCGACCAGTGGCGAGTCGTTGTGCAACGCGGTCAGTTCCGCGTCGCTGAGCACTGCCTGACCTTGACGAAAGCGAATCTGGTTCAGCCGCATGCCCGGTCTCACCAGAACCGAGAATGAGCGTGGACAGATCTCGGCAAAAAGCGGCCCGGTATAGCCTGCCGGTACCCGGTCAAACTCGGTGCCACCATCGGTGATCGTGCGGGTCAGAAGATCCAGCCGCCCGGTCGAGCTTTTGGCATTTGCCACCGCGCTGGTATCGGCGGGCAGGGCCAGCGATTCCATCAGCGGCACCAGATAGACGCAGCCTTTTTCAAGAACAGCACCGTCGCTAATATCGATGCGGTGCATCTCGAACTCGGCCAGACGATCCGCGACCGAGCGTCCTTCGCCCGCCAAGAACGATGCGCGAACCCGGTAAGCAACTGTACCTAAACGTAAATCTAGGCTGGCGGGTTGAATTTGCGCCGGGATAACCTCGGGGCTGGCGGTGATCTCACCGAGGCCGATCATCGCCTCGATCTGTTGGTTTGGGCATACACCTGTCATTTCGATCCCCCCTGATGCCAGAGCGGGATCTGGCCTGTTTGCCATAAACGTCGGTGTGATTTGGTCGGGCTAGCAGGACTCGAACCTGCGACCTTCCGTCCCCCAGACGGACGCGCTACCAGGCTGCGCCATAGCCCGACGTTGAGGTGTTCATAAAGACTTTCCCGGCGGGGGCAAGAGGAAATCATCGCCTTTTTTCTTATCCTGCCGACCGGTTCTCAATTCGGTTGATGACAGCGCGCAAGTCCTTGGCGATTGGTGCAATCCGACGCAAAAGATCGTCGTCAAACTCGGTCCGTTCCCACGCTTGTGTGGCGATGCCGCCCATCAGGGGGGCTTCATCCAGATACTCGGGCGCAGGCTGTGATGGCTCTGCTTGTGGTTGCTGCGGGGCAGGCGGGGGCGTTTCGGCCTGAGGTGCTTGTTCAGCCGGCGCGGTTTCCTCGGCTACCGGGGCCGGCTCGCCCAGATCCAGATCGATCTGATCGCTGGGCGTGGCAGGCTTGGCGGAAAAGGGCACGACAACGGTATCATCTGCCGGGGTGCTTTCAGGCGCGGCGGGCTCATCCAGGCTGGGCGACAGCGAGGAAACATAGGCCACGCCTTGTTCACGCAGGATGCGTTGGACGCCCTTTATGGTGATCCCGTCCTCGTGCAGCAGCTTTTTGATACCACCCAAAAGGCGCATATCATTTGGCCGGTAATACCTGCGGCCACCCGCGCGTTTGACGGGTTTGACTTGGCTAAAACGGCTTTCCCAGAAGCGCAGGACATGAGCCTGAACGCCTAACCAGTCCGCAACTTCACTTATTGTGCGAAAGGCGTCGGGGGACTTGCTCATGACCGTTCCGTCCCGAATTTACTTGCGATTCCCTGCGGCGACGCGATCCTTCATCAGATGCGACGGGCGGAATGTCAGGACACGTCGAGGCTGAATTGGCACCTCTTCGCCGGTTTTGGGATTACGGCCGATGCGGGCGGTTTTGTCCCGAACACTGAAGGTACCAAACGATGAAATCTTGACCTGTTCACCTTGGACCAGTGCGTCCGACATGTGGTTCAAGACGCTTTCGACAAGCTGCGCACTTTCATTGCGTGAAAGGCCAACCTCGCGGAAAACTGCCTCGCTCAGATCCATTCGCGTCAGTGTTTTTTCGCCCATACCATTTCCCCTGTTGATATCAGAGAATATGGTGATGGCAAATTCGCTGTCAATATCAATGAATTGCACGAGGCTGTGTAAGCCGTTTTGCGCCGGTTACCAGCGCAGAACCACTGCGCCCCATGCCAGGCCGCCGCCGATAGCCTCGGTCACGATCAGATCCCCGGTCTTGATCTGGCCCCGTTGTTTGCCCACTGAGAGGGCCAGGGGAATCGATGCGGCGGACGTGTTACCGTGATCCTGAACTGTCACGACAACGTTATCCATCGGCAGGCCCATTTTCTTGGCAGTGCCCTGAATGATGCGAATGTTGGCCTGATGTGGCACGATCCAATCGACGTCCGCGTTGGTCAGACCGGCACGCCCCAGAGCGGTTTCAGCGGTCTTCGCCAGCTTTTCGACCGCGTGGCGGAACACTTGATTGCCCTGCATTCTTAGATGCCCGGTCGATTGAGTCGACACGCCGCCGTCGACATAGAGCAAATCCTTGTAGCGCCCGTCAGAATTCAGGTCGGTCGACAGAATGCCGCGATCCTGCGCGGTTCCTTCGCTGTCCTGCTGCTCAAGTATTAACGCGCCGGCACCGTCGCCAAACAGCACGCATGTGGACCGATCAGTCCAATCCATGATGTGCGAAAACGTCTCGGCGCCGATGACCAGCACACGTTTGGCTTGACCGGACACGATCAAAGCGTTGGCGTTGCTGAGGGCGAAGACAAAGCCTGCACAGACGGCTTGCACGTCAAACGCAAATCCGTGGGTCATGCCTAGGCGCGCTTGGACCATCGTCGCGGCAGAGGGGAAAGTAAGGTCAGCCGTAGATGTCGCCAGGATGATGGCGTCGATATCCTCGGCCTTCAGGCCAGCATCGGCCAGGGCGGCCAAAGCAGCGTTGGTCGCCAGATCGGACGTGGTTTCACCATCAGCGGCAAAGTGGCGGCGTTCGATTCCCGAGCGAGCTTTGATCCACTCGTCCGACGTATCTAGCGTCTTTTCAAATTCGGAATTCGGAACGATGCGCTCTGGCAAATAGTGTCCGACACCTACAACAACTGAACGGCCTGCCATTTGGGGGTACTGCCTTTATTGTTATTCGCCCGCCTTTGGCGGTACGTGCGCGGCATCTTGTGCAAGCTGGGCTGTCGATGCAACCCGTGCCGCCAATTTTTCGGCGAAACCGGACTCGGCCAGGGTAAAGGCCAGTTTGATCGCTGCCGAAACTCCGGTGGCATCTGCGCCACCATGTGATTTGACCACGGTTCCGTTGAGGCCAAGAAAGACACCGCCATTGACTTGGCGTGGGTCGATGCGTTTCTTCAACCGTTGCAGCGAGGTGATGGCCAGAACCGATGCGAGCCGGGACAGGGGGGAATATTTAAAGGCCTCGCGCAGCAGGTCACCGATCAGGCTGGCCGTGCCTTCGCCGGTTTTGATTGCGACGTTTCCGGTAAAGCCATCGGTAACAATGACATCCGCCTTGTCACCGGGAATGTCGCTGCCCTCCACGAAGCCTGCGAAGTCAAAATTCGCCTGCTCTGCGAATTCCGAGATCATCGCGTGGGCTTCTTTCAGTTCGGCCCGGCCTTTGTGTTCTTCGGTGCCAACATTCAGCAAACCGATCCGGGGCCGATCCAGTGCCATGCCGTTGCGGGCATAAGACGCCCCCATCAGCGCATATTGCAGCAGATCCTTGGCGTCGGCCCGCACATCGGCGCCGACATCCAGCATCACGTTAAAGCCCTGAGGGTTGCGCGACGGCCACAGAATCGCAATGGCCGGACGGTTCACGCCCGGCAATTTGCGCAAACGCATCATCGACAGCGCCATCAGCGCGCCGGTATTGCCACAGGAAACAGCCCCGTGGGCTTCGCCTTTGCGCACTGTTTCCAGCGTCGACCACATCGATGTCTGCTTGCCGCTGCGGACGACCTGGCTGGGCTTGTCCTCCATCGTGACCACGTCGGGGCAATCACGAAAAACGACGCGTCCCTGCAGGACACGCCGTTTGGCGACAAGTTTGCGCAACTTTTGCTCGGGCCCGTGCAGAACGAAGGCGATATCGGGGTTCTTGTTTGCCGATTTGGCAATGCCCGCAACAACAGTCGCGGGCCCCGAATCTCCGCCCATAGCGTCAACCGAGATGGTAATCCGTCCGGCTTGCGTGGGCTGTTCCGTCATGCCTTAGCCTACGAGTTATGAGGCTTAGGCCGCGTCTTCGTCCAGGTCGATTTCGTCGGCCTGAGCGACGACTTCACGGTCATCATAATGGCCGCAGGACGCGCAGACGTGGTGCGGGCGCTTCAGTTCGCCACAGTTTGCGCATTCGTTCGGGTTTGCAGCAACCAGAGCGTCATGTGCGCGGCGATTGTTGCGGCGCGACTTGGAAACTTTGTTCTGTTGGACAGCCATGGTCTCAACCTTTGTCTATTAAGGGTCAGCAGATTCGCTGCTGGCCGGGTTTCATTCTTCGTTTTTCTAGTGGTTTGACGCGCGTTTAGGGGACGGGCCCCGCAATGTCCAACCCAAATTCCGTTGAGCGCGCGAAAATACTGCGATTCTCGGCATGTTCAAGCGATTTTTCTGGAGGCCTGCTATGACAGGAAATCAGACCTATGTCACTCGTCTTTTTTCAAAGCATCGCGCAAATTCGCCAGTCCGGCAAACGGCTTTGCGTCTTCGTCCGTCATCGCCTGTTTGCCCGGCTCAGTATAGCCGGCCTGTTCCAATTCTGCGCCGTCTTTCCGTGGGTATTGGGGCAGGGCAAGCGACAGCGCCTCAATCATCACCGATGCGGGGTCAATTTCCGCGCCCAGTGCTTCGGTCTCATCGCCTTCGGGGATTTCGAATTCAGGCTCGTCGGGGTTTTGCCAGTCTTTCAGATAGACCCGTGACACAGGGATATCGATGCGCGTGGTTACGGGTTCAAGCGTCACGACACAGGGTTGAATCACCGTCGCCCCCAGTTTTCCGGCAAGAATCCAATCGCGTTTGCCTTGTGCCCTTACGTCACCCACAAAGCTGAGCTTGCGCAGGCCCAACAATCCCAGTTCGGTTTTGATCGCGTCCAGGCCCTTGCTATCGGGGCGCAGATCAAACGGCGTGGGCGCGTTTTGGGGCAGGTCGGCCACCCGCAGAGATGTATTAGTCGTCATTCGTGACCCTTTCGTGTGTTGAACCGGGGCTGCGGTTTATGTAATCGGATAGGGTCCGCAAGGTCCCAAGGCAAGAGGATGTAAATGTTGAAGGTTGTGAACAGGTTGAAACCGGCGTCCAAAAGGCTTGTCTTTGCGGCCTGTTTGGTTGCGGCTGGCGCTTGCACGCCAATCTTCAAGAATCACGGATACGTCCCGCCGGCTGACCAACTGGCAGAGATCAAAGTGGGCGTCGACACCCGCGACAGCGTTGTTGAAACCATCGGAGCGCCCAGCTCGGCCGGGCTGGTGAAGGATTCGGGTTTTTACTATGTCCGCTCTCGCGTGCGCCATTACGGTCCGAAGCGCCCCGAAGTGGTGTCGCGCGAACTGGTTGCGATCAGCTTTGATCAGCGTGGTGTTGTGCGGAATATCGAACGTTTTGGTCTTGAGGATGGGTATGTGGTGGTACTGGACCGCCGCGTGACCGAATCCAGCGTTCAGAACCGTGGCTTCCTGCGCCAGCTGTTGGGCAATATCGGCAACTTCAACCCTGCGAACATTCCGGGCGCGAATTAAGTCTGCGCCGCCTCTTGCTACGGTCACAGGACAGTCACATGTTCTGTGGTAGAACCGCTGCAACATGAAGCAGGTCAGCAACCGCGGAGGATGCGACCATGGCATTATTGCTGGGCAAGGGCAGATACCGGGCTCGTTTGGCGCAGTCCCCACAGGATGTGGAGGCGGCGCAGCAACTGCGAACTCTGGCATTTGGAACGGATCAGATTGACCGGGATGAATTTGATACGGTCTGCGCGCATGTCCTTGTTGAAGATTCGCGCGCCAGTGGGCAGTTGGTGTGTTGTTTCAGGTTGCTGACAATGGAGCACGGGGCCGAGGTTGACCGCAGTTATTCTGCCCAGTTCTATGACCTGTCTGCCCTCAAAGGGTTCGACGGCCGCATGGTCGAAATGGGCCGTTTCTGCATTCACCCGGAATGGACAGACCCGGATATCCTGCGGGTCGCGTGGGGTGCGATGACCAATTACGTGGACCAGAACAACGTCAAGATGTTGTTCGGCTGTTCATCCTTTGCAGGAACTGAAACGGTCGAGTATCTGGACGCCTTTGCCATGTTGAAGCAACGGCATCTGGCGCCAAAGCGTTGGTTGCCGCGGGTCAAGGCCCCCGATGTATTCAAGTTTGCCTCTCGCCTGCGGCGTAGGCCCGATGTGAAAAAGGCTATGTTGCGGATGCCTCCATTGTTGCGCACCTATCTGATGATGGGCGGTTGGGTCAGTGATCATGCGGTGGTGGATCGGCATATGAATACGCTGCATGTATTCACCGGGCTTGAGATCGGCGCGATCCCCCCGGCCCGTAAACGATTGCTGCGCGCAGTGGTCCGGTAGTTTGAGTATTTTCGAAAAGGTGAAACAGGGGCGTTGACGCTTTGTGTCCACCGGTTTAGCTGGCGGCATGGCGAGAATTCCTTTGTTGCAGATGTCCGGCATTTCCCTGACTTTCGGGGGCGATCCGGTGTTTTCGGGGCTGGACCTGGTGGTTCAGCCGGGCGACCGCGTCGCGTTGGTTGGGCGAAACGGGTCAGGAAAGTCGACCCTGATGAAAGTCATGGCCGGTCTGGTTGAGCCTGATCAGGGTGATATCGTGGTGCCGCCCGGAAAATCTGTTGGCTACATGGAGCAGGACCCCGGCATGGAAGGGTTTGCGACCTTGGGCGATTATGCTTCCAGCGAGTTGGAGCCGGGTGAGCTGTACAAGGTCGAACGCGCGGGCGAGGGGCTGAATTTCGATCCCACCCGCCCGATTGAAACCGCTTCGGGTGGCGAGCGTCGCAGGGCCGCATTGGCCAAGCTGATGGCCGAAGCGCCGGACCTGATGCTGCTGGACGAGCCGACGAACCATCTGGATATCGAAGCGATTGCCTGGCTGGAACGCGAACTGGGATCGACCCGCGCAGCCTTCGTTCTGATTTCACATGACCGTGCGTTTTTGCGCGCGTTGACCCGCGCGACGTTGTGGATCGACCGCGGCATGGTACGGCGGCAGGAGCAAGGGTTTGAGGCTTTTGAAACCTGGCGCGACAAGATTTGGGAAGAAGAAGATCAACAGCGTCACAAGCTGAATCGTCTGATCAAATCTGAAGCCAAATGGGCGGTCGAAGGTATCAGTGCTCGGCGCAAGCGAAATCAAGGCCGGGTGCGGGCTTTGCAGGCTTTGCGCGCTGAAAAGGCCGCGCAGATCAAACGTCAGGGATCAGCGGCAATGTCGCTGGAAGGTGGGCCAAAGTCTGGACGAAAAGTGATTGAAGCCAAGGGGTTGTCCAAGTCTTTTGGCGCGCAGCAGATCGTTCGGAACTTAGATCTGTTGGCGCAGCGTGGAGATCGCGTTGCCTTTGTCGGACCGAACGGTGTGGGAAAGACAACCCTGCTCAAAATGTTGCTGGGTCAGGAACAGCCCGACGAAGGAACAGTGACGCTGGGCACCAATCTTGAAATCGCGGTTTTCGACCAGGCTCGCGCGCAGCTGGATCTCGAAATGACCCTGTGGGATAGCCTGACAGGCGATCCCGAAATGCGGGTTTCCGGCAAAGCGGATCAGGTGATGGTTGGGGGTCAGCCAAAACACGTGGTCGGCTACCTCAAGGAATTCCTGTTTGATGATGCGCAGGCAAGAGCGGCCGTTAAGTCATTGTCAGGTGGTGAAAAAGCGCGTTTGTTGTTGGCGAAACTGTTGGCCAAGTCGTCGAACCTTTTAGTGCTGGACGAACCGACCAACGATCTGGACGTTGAAACGCTGGACCTGTTGCAGGAACTGCTGGACGACTATGACGGCACCGTCCTGCTGGTCAGCCACGATCGGGATTTTCTGGACCGAGTTGCCACCACAACGATTGCCATGGAGGGCAATGGCCGCGCGACCGTCTATGCGGGCGGATGGTCGGACTACATCGCGCAACGGGGTGACGTTGCCGAAAAGAAAGCTGAAAAAGCACAGACTTCGAAGTCAAAGCAAAAGCAAGAAGCGCAGCCGAAATCCGGACTGTCTTTCTCGGAAAAGCATCGGCTTGAGAAATTGCCTGCCGAGATTGCCCGCCTAGAGGCCGAAATCGGCAAGCTGGAAGAGCTTATGTCAGATCCTGAGCTGTTCACCCGTGAACCAGTCAAGTTCCAGAAGGCGACTGAGGCGCTGGTCGAACGGCAAGAGAAACTGGCCGCCGCCGAAGAAGAGTGGCTGGTGCTTGAGGAAAAGGCCGAAGGCGCCTAGCGGCGCGTCAATGGTCGGGCCGGGTTGCCGACAACCGTTTCTCCGGCCGCGACGTCTTTGGTTACAATGCTGCCTGCGCCAATAATGGCGTTGTCGCCGATGGTGACGCCGGGCATCACGATGGCACCTCCGCCAACCCAGACGTTTCGGCCAATGGTCACCGGTATCCCGATTTCCAAACCTTGTGCGCGTTCTGCCGGGTTTTTGGCGTGCTGAGCACAGAAGATCTGGGCATGCGGGCCGAACATCGTGTCATCACCGATCCGAACCTGCGCGGTGTCCAGAATTACGCAGCCCGCGTTGAAATAGACCCGCGCGCCGAGGTGGATGTTTAGCCCGTAGGCGCAATGAAACGGAGCCTCGAGTAAGCAATCCGGCCCGACGCGAGCGAACAACGCCAGCAACTCGGGTGCCATGGCACCACGGGCGTCAGGCGGGCAGGTGTTGTGTGCGTGGACTGCTTGCCGGGCAAGGGTACGCAGCGCCTCAAGTTCCGAGTCCAGGCAGTTATACCACTGCCCGGACTGCATCTTTTCCCGCTCTGTCATGGGACAGGCTTAACGCATACGAAGGGCTCCGTCGATGCGGATGACTTCTCCGTTCAAGTAGCCCATCTCGACAATGAAACCGGCCAACCGCCCGTATTCTTTCGGATCACCCAAGCGAGCAGGGTTGGGGACATCTGCCGCCAGTTGTTGTTGAACTTCCTCAGGCAGGCCCGCCAGCATCGGCGTCATGAAAATCCCTGGAGCGATGGTCATCACGCGAACGCCGGTTGAGGCCAGATCGCGCGCCATTGGCAGCGTCATTCCCACGACACCGCCTTTCGAGGCTGCATAGGCCGCCTGTCCTTTTTGTCCGTCGAAGGCTGCGATTGAGGCCGTGTTGATGATCACCCCGCGCGCGCCGTCCGGTTCGGGTTCGTTCTTAGCCATTTCAGCTGCGGCCAGGCGCGAGACATTGAACGTACCCAACAGATTGATGTCGATTGTGCGCTGAAACGCGTCCAAAGGGTGGGGGCCATCCTTGCCGACTGTCTTGATCCCATAGGCGATCCCGGCGCAGTTCACAGTGGCCGTGATACGGCCCATCTTGCTCTTTGCGTGCTCGATTGCCGCCGCTACAGAGTTTTCATCTGTCACATCCGTCTGTGCGAAATGCCCGCCGATGTCTTCGGCAACCTTAGGGCCACTCTCGGCGTCGCGATCCAGGATTGTAACCTGTGCACCGTGTTCGGCGAAATGACAGGCGGTGGCCTCGCCCAGACCCGAAGCGCCACCCGTGACGACTACGGCTGAATTTGACAGTTGCATTATGGCGACCTCTCAAGACGTTGACAATTTTCCGCCTCATTTAACTTGGCGGCTTGGGTAGATGTTGTATATTCACGTCAAGAGATCGTCACAACTAGTGCCGTGATCATTGTAACGAGTTGTGGCGAGCCTTCATTAACGCATCTTTAGCGGGAACTTACCTGCGCTTCATTTGCGGCTCCCACAGTGTAACCGAAGACCCTGATGCACCTGGGTAGTAAGGCGCAAGGAGCTAAGTGATGCGAATTAAACTGAAATCCACTGTTTCGGCATTGGCAGCCTCTCCATTGATAGGAGCTATGATCGTAACCTCTGCATATGCTGCGACGGATGTGTGCAACGCGAGAACTGCGCGGATAGCAGCCAACGCCGGCGACTACCAGACGCTGTGTGATTGTACGCACGTGACACCCAGTTTTTTGAAACGGCTACAAACACGGTCAGATTTCGAATCAACACTAGCTTTTACTGGTGAACAATGCCCGGGTTTGGCCGTATTGTTGACGGATTTGGAGACAGCTTCAGTCCGCGGAAATTCGGCGCGAGGTGGCGAAGATCGGGACAGCGATCAACTAGCACAAGCGGACCCAAGCCCGCGCGGTGAGTCTGGTTCTGGCGATACTAGCAGCGGTTCTACCGGAGGCAACAACAACGGTGGTGGAAGCAGTAGCCCAGGCGGCGGTGGCGGAAGCAGTAGCCCAGGCGGCGGTGGCGGAAGCAGTAGCCCAGGCGGCGGTGGCGGAAGCAGTAGCCCAGGCGGCGGTGGCGGAAGCAGTAGCCCAGGCGGCGGTGGCGGAAGCGACAGCCCAGGCGGCAACGATGGCGGCGGCAATGATGGCGGCGGTAATGACGGCGGCGGTAATGACGGCGGCGGTAATGACGGCGGCGGTAATGACGGCGGCGGTAATGACGGCGGCGGTAATGACGGCGGCGGCAATGACGATGGCGGTAATGACGGCGGCGGTAATGACGGCGGCGGTAATGACGGCGGCGGCAATGACGATGGCGGCGGCAAAGGCGGCGGCAAAGGCGGCGACGGTAAAGGTGGCGGCAAGGGCGGCGGCAAAGGCGGCGGCAAAGGCGGCGGCGGCAACGATGGCGGCGGCAAAGGTGGCGGCGGCAAAGGTGGCGGCAAAGGCGGCGACGGTAAAGGTGGCGGCAAGGGCGGCGACGGTAAAGGTGGCGGCAAGGGCGGCGGCAAAGGTGGCGGCAAAGGCGGCGGCGGCAAAGGTGGCGGCGGCAAAGGCGGCGACGGTAAAGGTGGCGGCAAAGGCGGTGGCAAGGGCGGCGACGGTAAAGGTGGCGGCAAAGGCGGCGGCAAGGGCGGCAGTAAAGGGAACAACGGTGGAGGCAACGGGCCTGAAGGCAATAGCCCAAGCCAGGGTAACAATGCCCACGATGACGAAAGGTGACGCAGTTCTCGCAAGGGCGAGTCTAAGCTTAGCCGATACCTAAAACAAAAAACGGCCACCGCAAAGGGTGGCCGTTTCGTTTACTTCATGGTGACTGGCCCGCTAACCCAGTTGAACCAACGCGTGGCGCTTCTTACCTGCGCTCAGCTTGATTGGCGACGACAGAGCACCTGCGTCGATCATCAACCCGGCATCCGTCAACGGAGCGTCATCCAACTTGGCACCGTTTTCCGCGATCAGCCGTTTGGCCTCTTTACCGGACTTTGCCAGACCCGATTTCACGATGACTTGCACGATGGACATGCCGTCGCCCAATTCATCCGCGCTGAGGGTCAGGGTCGGAAGATCGTCCCCAACACCGCCTTTTTCGAACACTTCACGGGCCGTGGCCTCGGCGTTGACCGCAGCCTCAGTTCCGTGCAGCAGGGCGGTGACTTCGTTGGCGAGGCCGATCTTGGCCTCGTTGATCTCGGACCCTTGCAGCGCGCCCAGTCGGTCACACTCATCCACCGGCAGTTCGGTGTAAAGCTTCAGGAAACGGCCAACATCCGCGTCAGTCGTATTCCTCCAGAACTGCCAGAATTCGTAAGGCGAGCGCATCTCGGCGTTCAGCCAGACCGCACCGTCCTGCGACTTGCCCATCTTCTTGCCGTCGCTGGTGGTCAGAAGCGGCGAAGTCAGGCCGTAGATCTCATGATCCAGTACCCGTCGCGTCAGGTCGATACCGTTGACGATGTTGCCCCACTGGTCCGAGCCGCCCAACTGCAGGACGCAGCCGTAACGGCGGTTCAGCTCAAGGAAATCATAGGCCTGCAGGATCATGTAGTTGAACTCAAGGAAGCTCAACGATTGCTCGCGATCCAACCGTGATTTCACCGATTCAAACGCCAGCATCCGGTTGACCGAGAAATGGCGCCCGATATCGCGCAGGAAATCAAGGTAGTTCAGGCCATCCAGCCATTCGGCATTGTTCAGCATCAAAGCCTTGTTTTCGGCATCGCTGTCATAGTCGATATAGGCCGAGAACACCTTTTTGATGCCGGCGATGTTCTCGTCGATCTGTTCGGGGCCCAGCAGGGGGCGCTCATCCGCACGGAACGACGGGTCGCCCACCTTGGTGGTACCGCCTCCCATCAGAGTGATTGGCTGGTGGCCGGTTTTCTGGAACCAGCGCAGCATCATGATCTGGATCAGGCTGCCCACATGCAACGACTTGGCCGTCGCATCAAAGCCGATATAAGCCGGTTTGCACCCACTGATCAGCGCCTCGTCAAGGCCCTGATAATCGGTGCAGTCGGCGAGAAAGCCGCGCTCGATCATCGTGGCGATGAAATCCGATTTGGGGTGGTAGGTCATATCGTGCCCTTTGGGTTTATGTTGCGGGGCACTGTATAGGCGGCGCTTTGGGTAAGGAAAAGGCACCATTTCCAAGAAAACGTGGGCTGTGTCAGCTTTTGACCGGGGGCAGGCGGAAGGCATAGAACATTGCGATTGTGTTCAACACCACAAGGACAACAATCGGCGTGATCGGATCATGCAGATGTGCGACTGCGCCAAGGATCGCAGCAAAAACAATTCCAACGAGGCCAGCGCTGACATCCCCTAGTGCAACCAGGTAGGGGCGCTCTTTTTCAACGCTCATCTGAATGAGATACAGGTAGCGCCCATAGATCACCCCATTCCCGCCCAACGATAGCAGCAGGATCACCAGCGCGTAGACCCAGACGTTCTGAGCGTAGCCGAGGAACGTAAAGCCAAGCGCCAACAGGGCCGAGATTGCGGCGATCAGGCATCCCAGCCACATCACGGGTTTGACCGAGACACGATCGCTGAGCCATCCCCACAAAAGCGAACCGATCACCATTCCAAGGCTGGCCCCTATGACAAAATAGCTAAGCGAATGCTTGGTCCCCATATGCAGCGTCGCAGCATGGATCGTGTAGAAGGGCATCGCCAGCTCGACCGATACAAAGATCAGTCGGGCCGAAAGAAACTTGCGATACCACGGATAAGCCATACCGGTTTTGAATCCGGTCGCCAACTCGGCCAGGGGTTTGGGATTTTTATTCGGCTCCGGCAAAGGGGCGCGCTGTTCATCCTCAAGCAGTCGCACCCCTGCAAAGGCAACACCTGCGGCAAAAATGGCAATCACGCCGCACCACAGAACGACGATGTGGCGCTGCATCGGTTGGTCCCCGGACAGCAGGTCGCGCGTGATCAGAACAACGATGATGGCCAAAACGCCCGAGATGGTGGCCTGCGCAAACACCATCCGATTCCGTTTCGCTTCGGGGACTGAAATGCCGTAGATCTGGCTGGTTCCAAGGCTGGTGATCCCCTGGCACAATCCCAGGACCATCGCGGTGGTCAGGAACAGCAGTACGATCATCACACTGGGCAGTTTTGTTGAAAACAGGGCCACCGCCGCCAATACTGCGGCCGTCAAAAGGTTCGGTGCGTAGACGGCCAGCTTGGCGCGGGTTGCCCGATTGATGAAGGGCGCTACAAAGATCTCGGCAATCAGGCGCGATCCGGTGACAAAGGGCAGAAGCATTCCTGCAAAAAACGTTGGCGCGCCCAGAGCCAGATACAGGAAGGGCAGCACCAGATTTGGGTTGATCAACTGCCCTCCGATCGTGGCCAGAGCCCCGGACCAGAAGATCAGAAAATAGTTTCGGCCTTCGGATGGTTGTTTCTGCGAGTATGTGTCTGCCATATGTACCTAAAACTGATTTGTGTTCCTTATACCAAATTGTCGGGAAAAAGCGCGACCCTCGTATGATCTGGCTTGCCTTGGGTTTAGCTGAACGGGCAGGTTAAACAGACTGTACCGATCAACCATGACGGTACCACGGAGTTCGGCAGGAGAGATACGCGTGGGGCGGGCCATCAAACGAACAGGTGCGATCAGGGTTTTGGGCGCGATGTCCGGCACTTCGATGGATGGGGTGGATGCGGCGGTCGTCGAAACGGACGGGCACCGGATTTTGGGATTTGGTCCAAGTGGGTATCGTGCCTACTCCGATGAAGAGCGTGCGGTTCTGCGCGCCGCTTTAGGGCAGTGGCACGGGCCGGACGTGGATGCCGCGGCAGAGCTTGTCACCTTGGCCCATGCTGAGGCGCTGTCTGAATTCGATGAGGTCGACCTGATCGGTGTGCACGGCCAAACTCTCGCTCATGAACCGAGCGGGCGCGGGACGTTGCAGGTGGGCGACGGGAAAGGGCTGGCTCAGGCGTTGGGCGTGCCGGTCGTCTGGGATTTCCGCAGCGATGATGTGGCGATGGGCGGCGAAGGTGCCCCGTTGGCGCCTTTCTTTCATTTTGCCTGCGCCAAATGGATCGAAGCAACCCAACCGCTGTGCTTTCTGAACCTTGGCGGTGTCGGGAACCTGACGTATGTGGACCCCAGTTACGATGGTCCCGAAGCCCCGGGCGCGTTGCTGGCGTTTGACACTGGTCCCGCGAATGCACCGGTTGATGATCTGATGCAGGCGCGTCTGGGCCTGCCGATGGACCGCGACGGAGCCGTCGCGCGCGGCGGAACCGTCGAGACAGGCGCGCTCGAACTGTTTTTGTCCGAGCCTTTTTTCACCCGTATGCCGCCGAAATCACTGGACCGGAACGACTTTTCCGAGATGATCAAACTGGTGCAAGAGCTCAGCGATGCAGACGCTGTGGCTACTCTGACGGGCATGTGTGCCGCTGGGGTGGTGCAGGGGATGGAGCATTGCCCCAAACCGCCAGCACGCTTGCTGGTCACCGGGGGCGGGCGGCACAATCCGGTATTGATGGAGATGCTGCGTGTCGCGCTGGACTGTCCGGTCGAACCGGTTGAGGCCGTGGGTCTGGACGGCGACATGCTCGAGGCGCAGGCCTTCGCCTTTCTGGCGGCACGCGTCGCCCGCAGGCTGCCGACGTCGTGTCCGGGGACGACAGGTGTGAAAGCGCTGGTCGGTGGTGGGGTTGTGAGTTCGGTTGCGTAATGGGGCGGTGGGTTAACAGTTGATTGCCTGGATTCCGCATTGCGGGCAAAGCGTGAATTCGCTGCGCCAGCCTCAAGGTCTGCATTTAACGTATAACATCTTGGAGTAACGGGTTTTCTCGAACTCAGAAATGTCTACGTAGTAACTAAATTACTCGAAGTTTAACGGGTGGATCGCAGTTGCTCCACGTCCGCTTCTGACGATTCAGCAACTCCTACAATTTCAAGTCGCGATAGCAGACTCACGGCAATGTAAATCGCGGCACACATCAAAAGGAAACCCAATGCATTTGGTTCATAAGCTTCCCTTGCCTCACGATAAACGTTCAGGCCATTGATGTTTCGAAAAACAGAAACCCCCAAAATCGCAACTCCAAAAAATGTGGGCAACACCAGTAGAAAAAACCGCCGAACACGCCACCTACCAGTCAAATAGAGGAGTTTTCCGCAGCCTCCGTACATGTGGAAGTCGGTTTTATTGAGCCCGCGATGGGGATTAGTTGAAGCCATCATACGTGGTGGCTGAGGACGACCACATTTTGGGCACTTAATTCCGATAATCTTTGACCACCAAGTCGGAAGCTCACCAAATCGCGGAGTGCTTACTTTGGGTGGATTGCCAATGTTTCTTGCCAATTTGCTACAACGTGCCTTTTCGCATGATCATCTCAACCTTCGATTAAGAACCGCTTCAACGGCAGTTTGTATCTGCTCAGTGGCTCTTTGTACTTCGACAAAGCGGACCTTCAACCAACTAGCTGAATGATTGGTGCTTCACGCTTCGTACATAATTACTTGTAAACTGCGAGTATCCGTCCGAAGTCGACTTCAAATGGTCCCGCGTCCAACCGTGCAATGCGGGCAACTGATGGAACGGAACATTCGGAAACGCGTGGTGTTCGGCGTGATAGGGCATGTTCCAGGCCACAAAACGCACGATCCGGGTGGTGAACGTGGTGCGCGAGTTCTCGAGCATGTTGGCGACTGGCGGACACAGGCCGTGTTCCGCCAGTAGGTAGAGGCGCAGGAATGGTTGCCCAAATAAAACGGGTAAAATCCAAAGCCAGAAGAGCAGCGGTGACAGGAACAGGCTGAGGGCTGCGACCGCGTAGAGTATCAGCAGCAGACGTGCCTCAGCCCGCATGGCGGTGTGTTGGCGCGCAGGTAAGTACGGGGCGTCGATGCGACCAAAGGCGTTTTGATGCAGGACAAGTGCCATGCCTTTCCAATAGGGCCAGCCGGACAGGTAGATCAGCAGGCTCAGCCGGTCC
Source organism: Ruegeria atlantica (assembly GCF_001458195.1). Lineage (GTDB taxonomy): Bacteria > Pseudomonadota > Alphaproteobacteria > Rhodobacterales > Rhodobacteraceae > Ruegeria > Ruegeria atlantica. The sequence continues at coordinate 168,136 of NZ_CYPU01000039.1, forward strand.
TGCGGTCGTGGCTTGCCGCCAAGCTCGGGGTCTTTCTCCGGGTGGTTCGTCCATTTGTGGTGCGCAAGGTGAAAATACCGAAACCACGTAAAGGGCAGGGCGATTGGAACTGAAGCAAGATGTCCGACAGCGTCGTTCAGCCAGCCGGTCTTGAACGGGGTCTTATGGGTGCATTCATGGCTAAGCGTGAACAGAAACACCAACAAGACACCCTGTGGTAGGATCAGGACCGGCCAGAGAGGGACCCGCCACGCGATACCCGCGCTGGTGGCGGACAGTAACACCAGGTAGCCCAGAAGATGACGCAGACCTGCTGTGTCCGAGCGCCGTTGTAGCTGATTTTTGGTCTCGGGAGGTAGCGACGCTATGAGGGCGCGGTGATCCATGCATCATCCGCGCGCTATGTCGAACCCTGGCTCGGCCAGTTCGAACCCGTCAAACTGGAACCCGGGTGAAACAGTGCAACTGACCAACGTATAGTCTCCGGTGGTGTGCGCCGCCTGCCAGTGGTTTTCGGGCACGATCAATTGCGGTGCGCCCTTTGAAAGGTCGGGACCTAGGATGTGATCGGTGGCTGGACCGTCATCCGTAGCGCTCAGCGACAGGATCAGCGGAGCACCAGAGTGGTAGAGCCAGATTTCGGTCGCGTCCACGCGGTGCCAGTGGCTGCTTTCACCAGCGGCCAGCAGGAAATAGATGCAGGTGCCGGTGGCGCGGCCCGTGTTATCCGCGCGCCAGGTTTCGCGAAACCAGCCGCCCTCCGGGTGTTGTTCCAGTCTCAGGTGGTCGATGATCTCTAGTACGGTCATGGGGCCTCTTGTCATTTGCGATGATTATGCACGGGAAGGTGCGATCCGCTATGGTATTCGTCTACGCAAGGAATATGTTTGCCGCATGACCCTGACCATCCCGTTTGATAACAGCTACGCCCGCCTTCCCAACAGCTTTTATGCGCGGCAGGCACCTATACCTGTGCGTGCCCCACGCCTGATCGCATTCAACTCGGAATTGGCGAAGGTATTGAAGGTCACCCCGGGGGAGGTAGAGGAGATGGCCGAAGCCTTCGCCGGCAACACGCTGCCCGAAGGCGCAGAGCCGATTGCGCAGCTTTATTCGGGACATCAGTTCGGCAACTACAACCCGCAGCTTGGCGACGGCCGCGCTGTTCTGCTGGGCGAAACGATCGGGACAGATGGCCTCCGCCGGGATATCCAGCTCAAAGGGTCCGGTCCAACGCCGTTCAGCCGTCAGGGGGATGGTCGCGCATGGCTGGGACCGGTGTTGCGGGAATATGTAGTGTCCGAGGCAATGCATGCGCTGGGCATCTCGTCGACCCGCGCACTGGCGGCGGTTGAGACCGGCGAGATCGTTCTGCGCGAGGGGCCTATGCCCGGCGCGGTGCTGACCCGCGTGGCGCAAAGTCATCTGAGGGTCGGTACATTTCAGGTTTTTGCAGCGCGCGGACAGCAGGACAGCCTGCGCCGCCTGACGGAATACGCAATAGACCGTCACTACCCGGATGCGGACGGTCCGATGGGCCTGCTGCGTGCGGTGGTCGAAGCACAATCGCGGCTGATCGCGGCATGGATGAGCGTAGGATTTATCCATGGGGTGATGAACACCGACAATTGCTCAATCGCGGGTGAGACCATCGACTATGGTCCTTGCGCGTTTATGGACAGCTATCATCCGAACACGGTCTACAGTTCGATCGACCGGATGGGGCGCTATGCCTATTCCAACCAGCCCGACATCGCCGTTTGGAACGTAGCGCAACTGGCGACGGCACTGATCCAGCAGATGGAAGACAAGGGCGCCGCCGTCGAAGAGGCGACCGGGATAGTACACGCCATGCCGGATTTGCTGCAGCAGAACTGGCTGAAAAGGTTCCGGGCCAAGATCGGGTTGATGAACGAGGAAGAGGGCGATCTGGAACTGATCTCGGATCTGCTGACGCGCATGGCGCAGAACCAAGCGGATTTCACCAACACCTTCCGGGCGCTGGGCAGTGATGCCGCACGTGATCAGTTCACCAATCCTGCGGCGTACGACGAATGGTCCGAAGGGTGGACCGCGCGTCTAGGGCGTGAGCAGGACCCATCCACCGTAATGTCCGCCGCAAACCCGGCTTTCATTCCGCGCAATCACCGGGTTGAACAAATGATACAGTCGGCCGTTCAGGGCGATTACGAGCCGTTCCAAAGGCTGAACACTGTTCTGGCGCGACCTTACGAGGATCAGCCCGATGCAGATGATCTGAAACGCCTGCCATCAGAGACCGAAGTTGTCCATGCGACGTTCTGTGGAACCTGAAGTTCTGGCGCTCAGACCTCATCACGATAGGGATTGACCTCATCCGGCCAACGGCGGGCGTATTGCGAGATCATCAGGTAGACATCCGCCCCATCGATTGCCCTGCGCGCATCGCGGACCATGCGCAGGTTAAGGGTGTCGACCTCTTCAGCGGTGATCGCGCGCAGCGGGTTGTAGTAGACGGTAATCAAAATGGTCCGACCTTGTTTGGTTACGGACATATCCCGCAATGCGCCACCGTCCTCTGCGATCGCCGGGCGCAAAGTCCGACGCGCAGCGGCAAGAAGTTCGGGGCTGGCGGTGGCGTTTGCCAGCTCACCCAACCCACCACGGAAGTCGCGTAGGTATGATCCGATGGCCAGAACGCAAAGGAAAAGTACGATGATCGAGTCGCCGACGGGTGCGATCGCCGATAGGGCCCCATCCCGGAACAGGTAGATTGCCCCAAGGCCAATTGCTGCGGCGGCCGTGAACAGACCATCGAACAGCGCTGCCTTGGATTCCAAACGCAGGATCGCACTGGCCTTCCCGGTCTGCCGCCAGGTGAAATAGTGAAACGCCCATAACAACACGCAGGTCAGGCCAATGGCAGCGAAGTAGATGAACATCGGTCCGAATATCAGCGGTTCAGGCATCATGCCGTTGTAATAGCTGTAGATGTTTTTAGTCGCGTTCGAGATGGCGAACAGCACCAGTCCTAACAGAGACAGAGAGCGGAAGGTGGAAAAGATCGCCTCGTCCGCTGCATAGCCAAAGGGGCGGCGCTTGTCGGGGCCTGCATCAATCTTCAGGCTAATACGGCGACCAAGGAATGCCGATCCAAAGCCGACCAGCGAATACAGGCCGTCCATCATGATCGCATTGGAGTTCGACAGAATCCCGGCCAGTATACCAGCCGCGCCCATGAACAGGTTGCCGCCCATGGCGATGATGAGCGCGCGCCCCTCAAGCTGCTTTCTGCGTTCTGCATTTGGCGTCGACATCTGGTAACGTCCTGATAGGGCATCAAACTCCGAAACAGATACCCGTTCGAAGGGGGTAGGCCAACACCTACGATGGCGGGTTGTCCTAGTCCCGCACGATTTCAAGCACCGCAGCACTGACAATCAGGATAGCGCCCAACAGCTCGCGTAACCCGAACGGCTCGCCCGAGAACGCGGCGGCCGAGGCCAGGCCGACGACAACCTCGCTCATAAGGAGGATGCCGACGCGGGCAGGCGACAGTTTGGTTGCGGGCCAGATTGTCATGAACACCATGGGTAAGGTGTAGAAGGCCGACAGCAGTACGAACTGAAGGGTCCAAAGAAAATCGGCCCGCGCGATCGTCGGCAATACAGGTTCGGGCAGGACCGTGAGGCTAGCCAGGGAAAGGATCAGAGCGCCTGCAACAAAGGCAAAGACTTGACCCGAGGCTGAGATCGTACTGGTTCGGTACAGCCCCAACGTACCCAGCGCCCAACACATGCCCGAGGCCAACGCCATCCAGTCACCGCTGTTTTGGGGCAGCGGGATACCACCGGAGTCGCCCAGCACGACGAACAGACCACCGACACCGCAGGCAAGGCCCGCAAGCCGCCCCAGAGTCAGGCGTTCACCCAGAAACACCCGGCCCAGAATCGTGCCCCAGATCGGGGTGAGGTAGAATAACAGGATCGACCGCACCACATCCGTATAGACAAGGCTGATGGAATAAAGACTGAAGGCCGCGCCGGTGAATATTCCGCTGAACACCAGATCGCGCCATTGCAGGGCCAGCGTTCCTCGCTCTTTCCAGATGAAGGGAACCAGCCCCAGCAGCGCAACGCTATACATCGCAATACCTGGCCAGGGCCCGGTCAGGCCCAGGTCAAAGAGAAACCGAACGGGGATCCAATAGAGACCCCACATCATGCCACCGATCACCAGAACGATGCTTGCCCAGGTGCGGTTGTTCGAGAGTGTGTTGCTGGAAACCACTGCAGGCCTCAATTGGACGCGTTCCACGGGGATAGAGTATCGGCACCCCGTTGATCAAGCGCAGCATTCCTGATCGCGCGGTCTGCCGAATTTTCGGGCAAATGGTCAGGATAATCAGCGTTAATTTATCGACCTTGGAAAGACTGGGGTTGCACCCCGCAACCAGCATGGCACTTTGGGAGTCGACCATTTGATCGGAACCCTATGTCGCCTTATTCAACCCTGCGGATTGCAAGCTATAACATCCAGAAATGCGTAGGCTTGGATTTTCGCCGCCAACCGCAGCGCATCATGCAGGTTATTGAAGGAATGCAGGCTGATATTGTGGTGCTGCAAGAGGCCGACAAAAGGCTGCCGCCGCGACCCGCGGCCTTACCGCATTTCATGTTGGATGAAGCCGGTTGGCAGATTGTCGATCTGGGGGGCGCAGGCAGCTTGGGCTGGCACGGTAACGCCGTCATCTGGCGCGGGGATAAAATTGACGTGCGCACGACCGGTCACCATGATTTGCCCGGGCTGGAACCTCGCGGTGCCGTGCGGGTAGAGTTCGATACCCAGATCGGGCCGCTTCGGGTGATGGGGATGCATCTGGGCCTTCTGCCCGCATCTCGGCGGCAACAGATCCATCAACTCCGGCGCTGCGATGAGGATCTGGATCAGATGCCTACCGTATGGGCCGGAGATTTCAACGAGTGGTCGCGCCAGCCGGTTCTCGATCATCTTGCACCCGACATGCGATTTTTGCCCCCGGTTCCCAGTTTCCCGGCTGCACAGCCTCTGGGCGCACTGGATCGGATCGCGCTGGGCGCTGGGCTTGAGGCTGTGGTGCATGGCGTCCACAAAGCGCGGCCTGCGCATATCGCATCAGATCACCTGCCTATCTGGGCTGATCTTCGCAAGGTCGCTTAGGCGCAAATCCCCTGTGGCGCCAGCGGCGCAGACGTATTAAGACAGAAACCCGAACTACTCTGAGGGTCACTATGTCCGACACGATCATCGCCCGTTGCGAAGCCAAAGGTCTCCGCATGACGGGTCAGCGCCGCACAATTGCTCAGGTGTTGCAGCAAAGTGATGACCATCCGGATGTAGAAGAGCTGTACGCCCGCGCCTCTAAGGTGGATTCGGGTATCTCGATCGCCACAGTCTATCGCACCGTGAAGCTGTTCGAAGAGGCTGGGATTCTGGAGCGGTTGGAATTCGGTGACGGGCGCGCCCGCTATGAGGATGCCGAGAGGGACCACCACGACCATCTGATCGACATGCAGTCGGGGGAAGTGATCGAATTTGTCGATCCCGAGATCGAAGCCCTGCAGGAAAAGATCGCAGCCAAGCTTGGGTACAAGCTGAAAGGGCATCGGTTGGAACTGTACGGCGTGCCGCTGAAACAGGGCTGATCCATCACGAAACGCGATTGGTTGCCGCACGGCAATTCATGAAACATGTCGCAATATCGTTTGCGGCGTCGCGGATGATACGGTTTTGCTGGCTTAAGGTCGCGGAATTTCCCGCGCCATCTCAACGGACACGCGTATGAACAACGTACACGGCATCTTGCTGATCATCGGATCGATGGCGGCCTTCGCGCTTGAGGACATGTTCATCAAGCATCTGTCGATCACTGTACCTACGGGTCAGATCATGATCGCTTTGGGTCTGGTCTGCGGGCTGGTGTTCGTACTGATGTCGTTAGCCACGCGTAAACGCATCTTTGATCCGGAGGCGTGGAAAGGACTGCCGCTGGCGCGGGCAGGGGCCGAGGCGGTAGGAGCCCTGACCTTTGTTACCGCGCTGTCTCTGGTCGAGCTGTCCACCGTTGCTGCCGTCTTTCAGGCGATGCCGCTGGCCGTGACTACGGGGGCGGCACTGTTTTTGGGCGAGCAGGTCGGCTGGCGACGCTGGAGTGCTATCGGCATAGGCTTTATTGGTGTCTTAATGATTATTCGCCCGGGTTTGGAAGGGTTTCAGCCCGAGTCGCTGTTCGTTGTCGCGACCGTAATTGCGATCGCCGCGCGTGATCTGATTACACGCAAACTGGACGTCCGTGTGGCCTCGTCCGTTGTTGCCATGCAGGCCTATATCGCCGTTGCCCTTGCCGGAGCAGTTCTGATGGTGTTTCTGGCTCAGCCAGTTGTTCCACTGCAATCCACGCAAGTTGGTCCGTATCTGGGGGCAATTGGCTTTGGCGTCCTGGGATATTACGGCATCGTGACGGCCATGCGGATCGGTGAGGCCTCGGCCTTGACACCTTTCCGGTACAGCCGGCTCGTGTTTTCCATCGCGGCAGGGATGCTGATGTTTGGCGAACGGCCTGATTTGATGACGGTGGCCGGTGCCGCGTTGATCCTCGGCTCTGGCATGTACACCTTTGTTCGCGAACGCCGGCTGGCGCGTGCAATGGCGGTTGCGGCCTGACGGATCGTCGCACGTTGGCGCAAACAGAGAGGTTTTAGCCCTAAACCTCGGCAAATATACCTGTTAGCGGTAACATGGCCGGTTTACTTTTGGCCCGGTGATGTTATGAGGCATGCAACCAAATGCAGCCACAGGGACGGGCCTCATGAGCACCATCATCGACATCCACGCACGCGAAATCCTGGACAGCCGGGGCAACCCAACGGTCGAAGTGGACGTGATTCTGGAAGACGGCACCATGGGCCGCGCCGCTGTGCCTTCGGGTGCGTCAACCGGTGCGTATGAGGCGGTGGAAAAGCGTGACGGTGACAAATCGCGCTATATGGGCAAAGGCGTGCTTGAAGCTGTCGCCGCTGTGAACGGTGAGATCGCCGAAGAACTGGTCGGCTATGACGCGACCGAGCAGGTCGCCATCGACGGCGCGATGATCGAACTGGACGGGACCGAGAACAAGAGCCGTCTGGGCGCAAACGCCATTCTGGGCGTCTCGCTGGCCACAGCCAAGGCTGCGGCAGATTTCACCACGCAGCCCCTGTATCGCTATGTCGGCGGTACGTCGGCCCGCGTTTTGCCAGTACCGATGATGAACATCATCAACGGTGGCGAACATGCCGACAACCCGATCGACATTCAGGAATTCATGATCATGCCGACCTCGGCCGCGAATATCCGCGAAGCTGTGCGCATGGGCTCCGAGGTGTTCCACACGCTGAAACGTGAGTTGTCGGCGGCTGGTCTGGCCACCGGTGTTGGCGACGAGGGCGGCTTTGCGCCCAACATCGCGTCCACCCGCGAGGCGCTGGACTTCATCCTGCAGTCCATTGAAAAGGCAGGCTACAAGCCGGGTGAGGAAATCCATCTGGCGCTGGATTGCGCGGCGACCGAATACTTCAAAGATGGCAAGTATGTCCTGTCGGGTGAGAACATCTCGCTGACGTCGGAAGAAAACGCCGAGTATCTGGCGGCTCTGGTCAAAGACTATCCGATCATATCGATCGAAGATGGCATGTCCGAAGATGACTGGGACGGCTGGAAGGCCCTGACCGATGCCATCGGCGACAAGGTGCAGCTAGTGGGCGACGACCTGTTCGTGACCAACCCCGTGCGTCTGGCCGAAGGGATCAAGCGCGGCTGTGCCAACTCGATGCTGGTCAAGGTGAACCAGATCGGATCGCTGACTGAAACTCTTCGTGCCGTCGATATGGCGCACCGAGCACGGTATACCAACGTCATGTCGCACCGCTCGGGCGAAACCGAGGATGCGACCATCGCCGATCTGGCGGTTGCGACCAATTGCGGTCAGATCAAAACCGGCTCGCTGGCGCGGTCGGACCGGTTGGCCAAGTACAACCAGCTGATCCGCATCGAGGAATCGCTGGGTGAAGTTGCGGAATACGCAGGCGCGTCGATCCTTCGCAACTGAGGTCAATAATGCTAGACTGATCCTCGTGTTTTTCGAGGATCGTGTTTTGCTTAAAGTAATCGAAGCTGAAACGCCGGACCACTTTGATGAGGTTCGGCGTTTGTGTTGGGAATATCGCGACTTCCTGCTGACGTTGGACGCCAAGTCTGTGCGCGTCGTAAAAACCTTTTATCCCCGCGACGTTTATGCCCGGCTGATGGACGAGATCGAAGTCGAACACGCCCCACCGGGCGGTGGTGTGCGGCTGGTACTAAAGGATGGACATGCCGTTGGGTGCGGAATGTTCCGGACAATCGGGCCGGGCATTGCCGAAATAAAACGGGTGTTTGTAAATGACGCCGCCCGAGGGACGGGGGCAGGATATGCGGTTATGATGTCCTTGATTGAACAGTGCCGTGAACAGGGGTTTGACTGCATTCGCATGGACACAGGCAAACCATTGGAATCGGCAACGCGTCTGTACCTGTCGATGGGCTTCCAACTGCGCGACGCATATTCCGAGATTCCGGAGATCGCGAAAGACACCTTATTGTTTTTTGAGATGCCTTTGTCCGGTGCTCAGGCGGAAAATACGCAAATCGAGTGATTTTTTTTCAAAGTCTTACGCGTTGTTATCGCATGTAAAAATCAAACTTGTTAGAAATACACCTACATAAATTCAATTTTGTGTGAACTTTTACCTATTTGTCCGATCCCGGTGTCTCGTAATGTGCCTGCATTACAGAAAGGGAAACGACATGACTGGTTCGAAAATCCTTCTCGTAGCTTCAGTGATCAGCACTGTATTTTTGGCGGCCTGTGCAGGGCCTGGCACTTATCCGATCACCGGGGAGGCGGTGTCCGCAAGTGACCCGGTTCTGGGTATGGAAACGCCGTCATACATGTATCGCGGTGAAGCCCGCTAGGGCCTTCACGGGGGGACGGGCGGCGACGCCCGTAAGTATCTGACCGATTTAGAGCTTTCGGCTCATCAAGACATAGCGATCGCGCGGTTTGAAGCCGGTGCGCAAGTACAGCTTATGCGCAGCCTCGTTCGTGCGATCGACTTCCAGGTGAAGGGCGGTCAGGCCAGCCTCGGCCAGGGCTTTGGGCAGGTCAAGTAGCACTTCGGTAGCGATGCCACGGCCGCGCACGGCCGGGCGGATGTAGATTTCGTCTATGAATCCGTCCATGCCGCCGAACTCGACCGACCAGCCGAACGTCAGGATGGCATAGCCCAGCGGCGCACGTCCTGGACCGATCAGGTAGACGCAACCGTGGGGAATACCCTCTAGCAAGGGGGTCAGCGCATTGCGGGTCTGGTCCATGTCCTGCGCGATCCCGGCTTCGGTGTGGAACGCGGTCACCAAGCCCATCAGGCGGTCCAGATCTTCGGGGCGCGCAAGGCGAAGTGCAGCGCTCATAGCCGGGCCAGCCGTTCGGTCAGCAGGGCGAAAAAGCCGTCAGCGTCGACTTCCCCAATGAACATCGCGTTGGGCGGATGGTCGGTCACGCGCCACCAATCGGCGACGGTCATACCCATCGTCAGTTCGGACTGCGTTTCGATCTGTACGTTGATGTGTCGACCCGAGAACAGCTCCGGCCGGATCAGATAGGCGGTCACGCACGGGTCGTGCAGCGGCGCGCCTTCCGAGCCGTATTTCTCTATATCGAAACGTTCGAAGAAATCCGTCATCTCGGCCACGGCATGACCGACTTTACTGTCGAGGGCGCGAAAGGCGTCATTGCGGTGTTTCGTTACCAGCGCGTCGTGGGTAACGTCCAGTGGCATAACGACGACGTGTACGCCGGATTTGAACACGATATCAGCAGCTTCGGGATCGACGTAGATGTTGAATTCTGCCGCTGGGGTGATGTTGCCGACCTCAAAATAGGCCCCGCCCATCAGAACGATTTCCTGGACCCGGTCGACAATGTCAGGCGCTTTTTGAAAGGCGGATGCGATGTTCGTCAACGGGCCAAGCGGGCAAAATGTGACGGTTCCAGGCTCATTTGCACGCAGGGTGTCGATGATGAAGTCGACCGCGTGCCCGTCAGCCAGCGGCATTTCCGGATCAGGCAGGACGGGACCGTCGAGGCCGGTCTTGCCGTGCACATGTTCTGCGGTGACCAGAGGGCGGTTTAGCGGGCGGTCACACCCGGCATAAACAGGGATATGCGTGTGGCCGGCCAGTTCACAGACGATCCGCGCATTCTTGGCCGTCAGTTCCAGCGGTACATTCCCCGCAACGGCGGTAATGCCCAGAACATCAATCTCTTCCGGGCTTGCCAATGCCAGCAAGATGGCGACTGCGTCGTCCTGCCCGGGATCGGTGTCGATGATGATCTTGCGCGGTGCCATGCTTTGCCTCCGGGGTATTGAAGCGCGGACACTCGCAAGTGTCACCACGCTTGTCCAGTGGTTTCAGGCCTCCGTTGTCGCGCCCAACGGCGGGAGTTTGCCGTTGGCACGGTGCTCTTCAATTTTGACCTCGTCCCACAGCGAATCCATTTCTTCCAAATCGCTTTGCGACGGCGTTTTTCCGCGCGCAGCCAGCCGCGCCTCGACCTGCTCGAACCGGCGTGTGAACTTGGCGTTGGTGCGGCGCAGGGCGGCCTCGGGTTCGATGCCCAGATGACGGCCCAGATTGACCATCACGAACAGAAGATCGCCGAATTCATCCTCCAGCGCGTCTGCGTCCTTAGCATTGCGCGCTTCCTCCAGTTCTGCAGCCTCTTCGGTGATCTTGGCCAGCACATGGCTGGCATCAGGCCAGTCGAACCCCACGCGGGCCGCGCGTTTCTGCAGCTTGTGCGCGCGCAACAGGGCAGGCAGGTTGGCCGCGACACCATCCAGCGCGCCTTTCTGTTCCTTGCCGGCGCGCTCAGCCGCCTTGATGGTTTCCCAATCCACGGTCTGCTGGTCCGCTGATTTATCGTGGGATTCATCGCCAAATACATGCGGGTGACGGTCGACCATCTTGTCCGACATGGTCCGCACCACGTCCTGAAAGGTGAAATGCCCGGCTTCTTCGGCCATTTGTGCGTGAAAAACCGACTGGAACAGCAGGTCGCCCAGCTCGCCTTTCAGCTCATCATAGGCTTCGCGCTCGATGGCATCGGCGACCTCATAGGCCTCCTCGATCGTGTAGGGGGCGATGGTGGTAAAATCCTGTTCGATATCCCACGGGCAGCCCGTTTGCGGGTCACGCAGACGGCGCATGATTTCCAACAGGCGCTCGATACCCGCTTCGCTGTCGTGGATCAGAGGATTTTCGGCCATTGCGAACCCTTTCGTTCCGGTGTCAGATGCATCCATTCCGCAGTCCCGAGTAGGAGTCCACCCCAGATGCCCGTCGTCAACCGAATTGCCGATTACTCAGCCGATATGGCCGCATGGCGCAAACACTTGCATTCAATCCCCGAGTTGGAGTTCGAATGCCATGAAACGGCAGCATTCGTGGCGGACCGTCTGCGCGAATTCGGAGTGGACGAGCTGCACGAAGGTATTGCCAAGACCGGGATCGTCGCGATCATCAGCGGGCGGGGTGAGGGGCCTACGATTGGTCTGCGGGCCGATATGGACGCGCTGCCGATCCCTGAGGAAACGGGCGTCGAATACGCCTCGACCAATCCGGGCAAGATGCACGCCTGCGGTCATGACGGGCATACTACGATGCTGTTGGGTGCGGCGCGTTATCTGGCCGAGACGCGGAATTTTCGCGGCCGTGTGGCGCTGATCTTTCAGCCTGCCGAAGAAGAAGGCGGCGGCGCGGGCGTGATGGTCGAAGAAGGCATCATGGATCGGTTCGATATTTCTCAGGTCTACGCTCTGCACAATGCGCCAAACCTGCCCGTAGGCGCATTTCACACCACTCCGGGGCCGATCATGGCGGCGGTGGATACGTTCGAGGTTCATATTCAGGGCGTTGGTGGTCACGGTGCAATGCCGCATGAAGCCCGCGACCCGGTGATGGCGGCCTGCGGCATTGCGCAGGCCATTCAGACTATCGTCAGCCGCAACAACTATGCGCTGGACGACCTGGTTGTCTCGGTCACGCAAATCCACACCGGGACGGTGAATAACGTGATCCCCGACACGGCTTTCATCAACGGCACTGTTCGAACCTTCGATCCAAACGTTCAGCAGATGGTAATCGAGCGTATGGAGCAAATCGTACAGGGGCAGGCGACCTCTTACGGAGTCGAGGCGCGGCTGGATTACGAAAAGAACTACCCGGCCACGATCAACGATGGCGAAAAGGCCGGATTTGCCGCCGAGGTGGCCCGCGACGTGTCCGGGGCCGAGCGTGTGGTGGGCAACACGGGCCGCGAAATGGGGGCCGAGGATTTCTCGTACATGCTACAATCGCGCCCCGGTGCCTATCTGTTCCTGGGGCAGGGCGAGAGCGCCGGGTTGCATCATCCGAAATACAACTTCAACGACGAGATCGCGCCGGTTGGCGCTTCGTTCTTTGCACGGATCGTCGAAAAGGCGCAGCCGCTGGGCTGACGGGGGGGAAGACATGGCACTGGAAGACGCAAAGAACCAGGTGGACGAGGCATTCACCAATCCTGATCTCAAGGGACTGTCATACGAGAACACCTTTGGCGGCGCGACCTCGTTCCTGCGTCGCCTTTACACTAAGGACCTGAAAGGCGTGGATATCGCCGTCACAGGTGTGCCCTTTGATCAAGCGGTGACGAACCGACCCGGCACCCGTCTTGGACCGCGTGCCATACGTGAGGCCAGCGCGCTGCAATCGCCGGATGCGCCCTACGGCTGGCCGTTCGATGCGCTCAGCGAGCTGGCAATCGTGGATTACGGAGATATGGCTTATGACTATGCCAATATCCCTGCCTTTCCCGATACGTTGACCGACCACATCCGTACTATTCTGGCCGCTGATGTGTCTTCGGTCACATTAGGCGGGGACCACTATATCAGCTTTCCGATCCTCAAGGCATATGCCGAGAAATACGGTCCGATGTCTCTGCTGCAATTCGATGCGCATACCGACACTTGGGCCGATGACGACATGTCCCGCGTGGATCACGGGACGATGTTCTACAAGGCGGTGAAATCCGGCATCGTGGACCCGAAACGCTCGGTTCAGGTTGGTATCCGCACGACCAACGAGGATACTCTGGGCGTCAACATCATCGACGCGCGCGAAGTGTACGAATCCGGCCCCGCCGCCGTGGCGAAAAAGATCAAAGGTATTTTGGGCGACAGCCCAGTCTATCTGAGCTTTGACATCGACGGCCTGGACCCGGCCTTTGCCCCCGGCACCGGCACGCCCGTTTGGGGCGGACTGAGTTCCATTCAGGCGCAGATCATCCTGCGCGACATTGCCGGGATTAACATCAAAGGCGGGGACGTGGTCGAGGTCTCACCGCCCTATGACACGTCAGGTGCCACGGCCATTGCAGGTGCTCACGTGGCGACTCAGATCATTTGCCTGCTGGGGTGGAACAAGCTGGTGCAGGATTAACCTTTGGTTAGCCATCTTTCCGGTATCTGATTAACCAAAAGCCGGACGGGAGAAATACGGGCATGACAGACTTTAACCAACCGATCAGCGGCAATGATCTGGCGCGGTTTTCCGGGCCGAACACGTTCATGCGGTTGCCGCAGGCTGACTCGCTGGCCGGGTTGGATGTGGCCGTGCTGGGCATCCCGATGGATATCGGCACCTCTTGGAGGTCAGGTACACGGTTTGGGCCGAAACAAATCCGCAGCGAAAGCGCGATGATCCGGCCTTATAACATGGCCAATTCCGCAGCTCCGTTCGATAGCTTGCAAATTGCGGATATCGGCGATCTGGCGATCAATACGTTCTCGCTGCCCGACAGCCTGAAGATCATCAAGGAAAGCTACGATTCAATTCTGGATCAGGCGGTGATCCCGGTTGCGATGGGCGGCGACCATTCGATCACGCTGCCGATTTTGCGCGCTATTGCGGCCAAGCATGGTCCGGTCGCGCTGGTGCATGTGGATGCTCATGCCGACGTGAATGAAGAGATGTTCGGCGAACGTGAAACGCACGGTACTGTCTTTCGCCGCGCCTATGAAGAAAAGCTGATCGTCCCGGACAAGACCTTTCAGGTCGGCATTCGCGGTTCGGGTTACGCGGCCAGCGACTTTACTGAGGCGCAGGACTGGGGCTTTCGCCAATTCCCGGCGTGGGGGCTGTGGCAGCAGAACCTGACCGAGATCGGCTCGCAAATCCGGAAAACGATCGGGGACCACCCGGTCTATATCACCTATGACATCGACAGTCTGGACCCTGCATATGCCCCCGGCACCGGCACGCCGGAAATCGGAGGGCTGACCACGCCGCAAGCGCTGCAGCTGATTCATGCGTTGTCGGGTGTGAAAGTAGTCGGATGCGATCTGGTCGAGGTGTCGCCGCCATACGATCCGTCAGGCAACACGGCACTGACCGCAGCAAACCTGTTGTTTGAGCTGCTGTGCATATTGCCGGGCGTGACGTCACGGTAGAAGAGTTCGCACCTTGTTTGCCAAAGCTATCCGAATATGGTCAGCGCAAGGGCTGGTCCGGGGATGAAAAAAATGGTGCTGTGGCTGATTGTTGTTCTGGTAATTTTGCTTGGAGCATACATTCGTTTTGCACCATCAGACCCGGCAAAATGGCATGTGGCACCGATAGGTGATCAGGACCGTGATCTTGATGGAGGTGTCGTCCGTGTGGTCGAAACGGGGCCGGATGGCCTGCTGCGGCTGGATGCGTTCGCACGCGTTTCAGACCGAACGTCAGTGCTGGCCGGGTCTGTTGATGAAGGGATGATTACCTACATCACGCGTACGAAAGTGATCGGCTTTCCGGACTACACGACAGTGCAACAAGACGGAGACACGCTTCGCATCTATGCTCGTCTCAGGTTTGGCCGGTCAGATTTTGGGGTAAACCGCGCTCGTGTTGATGAGTGGCTTGCTCTGTTGCAGCCCTGAGGACAAGCACCCCTCCTGAACCTCGCGCCACATCGGTACGTTCAGGGACATCTGGCATTGCGCCATGAACATGCGGCCATCGACCTGGAGGCAGATCATCTCGCCCAGTTCGACGCGGGTTCCGGATTTGTCGGTGCAATAGCAGTCCTGAACCTTGCCGCCGGGGCCGACCACGTCGGCCAGGGCGGGCGTTACGAGCAGTGTAAAAACAAGTATCAACCGTTTCATGTGCATTAGCCTAGCATAGTGAGGGGCCTTGACCAAAGGGCCGGATTGATAGACACCGCCCGGATGATCCCCGAAGAACGACTTGAACAGATAACCCAGCGATTCCAGTACCTCGAAGCGGCCATGGCAGATGGTGCCTCGGGTGGGGATATTGCGGCCTTGGCCAAAGAATATTCCGACCTCAAACCGGTTGTGGATCAGATCATGGCGTGGCGTCAGCTGGTCGCCGATCTGGCCGAGGCCGAGGCGATGCTGGCCGACCCGGACATGAAAGAACTGGCGGAAGAAGAAATTCCGGCTTTGAAGACCCGCATCCCCGAATCCGAACACGCCTTGCAGCTTGCGTTGTTGCCCCGTGATGCGGCGGATGCGCGTCCGGCGATGCTGGAAATCCGCCCCGGAACTGGCGGCGATGAGGCCGCGCTGTTCGCCGGGGACCTTCTGCGCATGTACCAGCGCTATTCCGAAGCGCGGGGATGGAAGTTTGAGATCATCGAAGAACAGGCCTCGGATCTGGGTGGGATCAAAGAGGTCGTTGCCCACATCAAGGGCGAGAACGTGTTTGCCCGGATGAAATACGAGTCCGGCGTGCACCGGGTGCAGCGCGTGCCGGAAACCGAAAGTGGCGGACGCATTCACACCTCGGCTGCGACGGTCGCGGTTTTGCCCGAGGCCGAGGATGTGGATATCCAGATCGACGCCAATGATATTCGCATCGACACCATGCGCAGTTCAGGCGCGGGGGGGCAGCACGTGAACACCACAGACTCGGCGGTGCGGATCACCCACCTTCCAACCGGGATCGTGGTAACAAGCTCGGAGAAATCGCAGCACCGCAACCGCGAGATTGCGATGCAGGTGCTCAAAACCCGGCTGTATGATCAGGAGCGTCAGCGGATCGATAGTGAACGGTCGGCGGACCGGGCGAGCCAGGTGGGGTCGGGGGATCGATCCGAACGGATCAGAACCTACAATTTCCCGCAGGGGCGCATGACCGATCACCGCATCAATCTGACGCTATATAAGCTGGATCAGGTGATGCAGGGCGATCTGGACGAAGTGATCGACGCATTGACAGCTGACGATCAGGCGCGGCTGCTGGCCGATATGGCGCAATGATCGCCGCGCTGACAGCAGCACAGGCGATGGTCGCAGCCACGGCGCGATTGCGGGCAGCTGGCGTGGCTGACCCGGCGCGGGATGCGCGGGTTCTGCTGGCCCATGCGGCGCGGATCGAAGCCAGCCGGGTCACTCTGATTGCGCCCGAAGAGCTGTCTCCTGAAATTGCAGAGCGCTATGATCAGTTGATCTCGCTGCGTGCAGTGCGTGTTCCGGTGTCGCACCTGTTGGGCGAGCGCGAGTTTTATGGCCGACGGTTCCGCGTCAGTCGCGATGTGCTGGACCCACGGCCGGAAACCGAAGCGCTGATCGAAGCTGCGCTCAGCGAACCGTTCGATCATGTACTGGATCTGGGTGTCGGCTCAGGCTGTATCCTGATCACGTTGCTGGCTGAACGGGCCAGTGCCTCGGGCGTGGGTGCGGACCTGAGCGAGGCCGCCTGTCTGCAGGCCAGCGCAAATGCAGTGCAACATCAGGTACAGGGTCGGGTGGAAATCCTGAAATCTGACTGGTTTCAGAATATTGACGGCCAGTTTGATCTGATCGTTTCGAATCCGCCCTACATTTCACTGCAAGAAATGGCCGACCTTTCGCCAGAAGTGCGCGTGCATGAACCGC
Source organism: Ruegeria atlantica (assembly GCF_001458195.1). Lineage (GTDB taxonomy): Bacteria > Pseudomonadota > Alphaproteobacteria > Rhodobacterales > Rhodobacteraceae > Ruegeria > Ruegeria atlantica. The sequence goes on from NZ_CYPU01000039.1 coordinate 185,160, forward strand.
GCATGGCGCTGACGGACGAAGGGGACGGGCTGGGCGCTTATCGCCGCATCGCGGCGGGTGCGCCGGACTTTCTATTGCCCGGCGGTCGCCTGTTGGTGGAAATCGGGCCAACGCAGGGGCAAAGCGTCGCGGCTTTGTTCGAGTCGGCGGGTTTGACAGCCACACGGATCGTTCCCGATCTAGACGGCCGCGATCGCGTCGTTTTTGCCAAAATGCCGCTTTAATGCGGCAACCTGAGGCCGAAATACGCCGATTAATGTAAAAAAGCTGCGAATTTTTGGATAACCCCCTTGTCTGCACGCACAGGACGTGTTTACTCAACACCAGTCGGAGGGCTGACGCTGGTTCAGCGGGCCCCGGACGCCAAGCCCAAAATGGTCGACATCGCGTCACAGCTAAGCTTTTGAGCAGTGCAGGATGCGAGATGATCGACAGCGAATGACAAGGCTGACGTAAAGTAAATGAGATCTTCCAAATCCCGCTCTCGGGTCAAGAATAACCGCAACCGCCCTTCTGGGGGTAATGTCGTAAACCGGGTTTTTGATAGCTCGGGTCCCGAAGGCAAGGTGCGCGGTACGCCCCAGCAGATTATCGACAAGTATAATCAGTTGGCGCGCGACGCCCAACTGTCCAATGACCGTGTGGCCGCTGAGAACTTTCAGCAGCACGCAGAACACTATCTGCGCCTGCTGAGTGAGGCACAGCGCGAAATGGAAGCGCGCCGCGAAGAGCAAGACCGCCAGAACCGCGAGCGTCAGGCTGAGCGGGACCGCGAACGCGCCGAGCGGCAGGAGCGCGAAGCTGCCGCCCGTCAGTCGGACCCGGCCGAAGCGCCGCAACCGGACGTGATGGATTTCACCCCCGAGGCAGCTACCCCGGAATCCGGTTTGGTTGAGACCCCGGAGAGCAAGGATGCTGCTGCGGTGGCGGCCACCGAAGCACCGGCGAAAAAAGAAAAAGCACCGCGTCGCCCGCGTACGCGCAAGCCAAAGCCTGCGCCGGAGGGGGCAGAGGACGCGCCGACAAGCAATGGTGATGCACCGGAAGCGGCTGAGTAATTTCCGCCATAGAGTTCAAAAAAGCCCCGGAGTACGCTCCGGGGCTTTTTCTTTGCACATTAGCTTTTTTGAACTTCTCGGGCCAATGCACAGAAAGCTTGCAGCGGGACTTGTTCTGCGCGCTCTGTTGGTTGAATCCCAGCCGCGAGCAGGCGGTCCTCGATATCCGGCGCAACGCCTTTTAGCGATGCGCGCAGCATCTTGCGGCGCTGGTTGAAAGCTGCGGCCACGACACGCGACAGAACCCGGGCATCCGCCGGATAGCGCGGTTCGGGCAGGGCCGTCAGATGCACAACAGCGCTTGAGACCTTTGGCGGAGGCGTAAAAGCCCCAGGGGGCAGGGACATGGCGATGCGCGCCTCGGCCCGCCATTGGGCAAGGATCGCAAGGCGGCCATAGGCTTTGCCCCCGGGTTGGGCAACGATGCGTTCAGCGACTTCGCGTTGAAACATCAGCGTCAGGCTTTGCCAGAACGGCGGCCATTCGGGCGGGGTCAGCCAGCGCACCAGCAATTCGGTGCCAACGTTATACGGCAGGTTCGCCGCGATACGGATCGGCGGGGTCAGATGCGCCAGCGGATCGATTTCCAGGGCGTCGCCGTTGATGACCTCAAGACGACCCGGATAAGCAGCAGCGATGTCGTTCAGGGCAGCGATACAGCGGTTGTCTTTTTCGACCGCAACGACCTTGCGCGCACCTTCGGACAACAGGCCACGGGTCAGACCACCGGGTCCGGGTCCGATTTCCAGCACGTCGCATTCCGTGAGATCGCCCGCCTGCCGTGCGATCTTGGCCGTCAGGTTGAGATCCAGCAAAAAGTTCTGCCCCAGCGATTTACGCGCCGAGAGTTGATGTGTCGCGATAACCTCGCGCAGAGGGGGAAGGGTGTCGATTGAACTCATGATCCGATTACCGTGGCGCGTGTCCGGGGGGGAACGCCAGTGATTTTTTGCCTCCGGCGGGGATATTTTCAGCCAGGTGAAGGATCAAGTGCTTTGTGCCATCCGTTGGGCCAGTTTCAGCGCCTCGATCAGGCTGGTGGGGTTGGCTATCCCCTGTCCGGCGATATCCAGTGCGGTGCCGTGATCGGGCGAGGTGCGAATGAAGGGCAGGCCGAGGGTCACGTTCACGCCACGGTCGAAGTCGAGTGTCTTGATCGGGATCAGTGCCTGATCGTGATACATGGCAATTGCGGCGTCATATCGGGCGCGGGCGGCAGCGTGGAACATTGTGTCCGCCGGGTGTGGGCCGGTAACCGTGCAGGTATCGCCTGGCAAATCAGATATCAGAGGGGCGATCCAGTCCAGTTCTTCATGCCCCATTTTACCGCCTTCGCCCGCATGCGGGTTGAGGCCTGCAATGGCGATGCGGGGATGGGGGATACCAAACTGTCTGCGCAGGCCTTCAGCGGTAATGCCGATGGTTTCGCGCAGCAGGTCGGGGGTGAGCTCGGACGGGACGCGCGACAGCGGAATGTGAATCGTTGCGGGCACCACGCGAAGCTGCTCGCTGGCCAACATCATCACAACGCGCTTGCGCCCGGCCAGAGCGGCGAGAAATTCGGTATGGCCAGGATAGGCGAACCCGGCCCCGTCGATCAGGGCCTTTTTGTGGATCGGTGCAGTGCACAGCGCCGATGCGGCACCGGATTGCACCAGGGAAACACCGGTTTCGATTGCGTCGATCACACTAGGCGCATTGGACGGGTCCGGTTGGCCTGCTGCGTTTGTGGCGGGAAAGCTCAATTGCAGAACAGGCAGGGCATTCGCGCAGATATCAATGGCCTGTGCCGGATCGCTGATCCGCTGCGTAGGCGTGCCTGCCGGCAGATGCGCCGCGTCGCCGATATAGAAAAACGGGCAGCTCGCGCGCAGTTTTGACCAGGCTTTGGCGGCGATTTCGGGGCCTATTCCAGCGGGATCGCCACAGCTAAGCGCGATGGGCGCGGTCATTGCTCGATGATCGTCGCGTCGGCGCGGAGCTGTTCAACCAGACTTTCGGCAAAGGCCTGAAGGCGCTGTTGTGTCAGGGCGTTGGCTACATCCACGCGTGTCGTGTCTTCGCCCCGGTCCAATGTGCGCGTACATAGCATCAGGAACTTCAGAGTCTGGCCATTGTTTCCCGTCAGCGTCGTCGAAACTTCGTTCAAGTCCAGCTTGGACAGCTCAAGCGCCACATCGCGGGGGATCTCGGACGGGCTGGCTTCGATACGTTGCAGTACCCCGGCAGGTTGATCCTTGGCGATACCGTAGAGGTCGTCGCAGTTATCAATCTGTTCGCGCAACTCGGCGGCTTTGGCCAGGGTTTCGGCACTGCGGCCGCCGGCCATGTTGTAAATCGCGTAGTCGATCTTGGAGTAACGCGGCGCGCTGGTGCTTACTTCGCGCAATCCGCGCAGCTGGAACAAGGCGATCGCGTTGGGCAACGACAAGGGCTGTGTGATGTCGCCCGTTTTGAGACCTAGAATCACGGGTTGCAGGGCAGGGGGCAAGTCGGTCAGGTTAAGCCATTCCAAACGCCCGCCGTCATCGCGTGTGCCAGCTGCAGAATACTGTGTGGCGGCAGAGGAAAACGCATCGAAACCTTCAAGCAGTGCGATCTCTTCGGCTAGCAATTCGGCTTGGGCTAAGGTCTGCGGCGTGACCGGAATAATGATTTCCGACATCAGGACTTGAAGCCCGCCACTCCCGGCCTGTCCCAAAGCCCGGTTGATCTCGTCTTCGCTCGGCCTGGCCTGCGACAGAAAGCGCGAACTGACGTAGTCGCGCCACGACAGCTGATCAGCGACGAAATCCCGTACGGTTTCGGGGGAAACGCCGGATTCGCCCAGCAATTGCAGGAACTCATCTGTTGAAAGACGGCCACGGGCTGCAAACTCATCAATGCCCACCTGAATGTCTTCAGGTGCGACCTCGATTCCAGCATCGCGCATGGCCTGTTTGCGCAGTCGTTCGTCGATCAGCGAGTCGCGGACTTCGTCCTCGGTGGCGCCAGGGGCACCCAGAACAGTCAGGAATTGTTGGCGCTGCTGAAGTTCGTACCAGGTGACAATGTCCTGGTTGACCTTGATCGCAGGTGAAAACAGGCTCTGAGCCTGGCTGTGACCAGTGGACAGGGCCAGCAAGGCAGCAGCCAGTGCCGGTGCAACCGGCTTTAACCAACCGGAACGGACTATTCGCGAGAAACGTGAAATCAACTGCATCTTCTCTTGTACTGTTGGCCGCCACCCTCGACGGAGTAACCTGTCAGGGCAACGGTAAACCCGAATTCTGTCGAAGGCTCAATACTTGATGATGAGGTAAATCGCCTGCTGACGGTCATGTTAACTTTTACACACTCACTCTGGTAGGTAACGCCCAGCCCATATCGGATCGGCTCGGATTCGCTGAGGTCATAGCGCGCATAGGCTTGAGTAAACCAGTTCTGGTCAACAAGGTAGCGTCCATCCATCCGGATCTCGGATATCTCGTCATTTGCATTTTCTGCCGGATCTTTTTCCTGCCACACATAGCTGCCGGTCAGGCCGACATTTGGCTTGTTCCAGCCTGCGCGCACCTCGGCCTTAGCAAAGCTGAAATCACCATTCAACAGGCCGCGACCCGCCAAAGACCAGCCATTGGCGGTTTGCAACTGACCGGCCAACAACACGTCGGAGGCGGTGCCCTGTAGGCCCGACGTCAGGTTGAAGTTTGGGTCAGCGGTCGAGCGGAAGACCTGTCCGACAGTGGCAAGCGCGCGCCAGCCATCTGCGCCATAGCGCGCCCAGTTGACCCCGAATACCGCCGTCGCGCCATCTTCGCGGCGATCCGGGGCCGGAAAGCGTGACAGGGACAACAGGTTCCCCTGGTCGAATTCCTGAAAGGTGCTTTCGTCATTGGGAACATCCTGATCTGTCACGTTCGTCCAACCGACTTGCGCGATGGGTTCAAGCACCTGCGTGGCGCCTGACTTTTCCCGCCGGGTCATCGGGTAACGCAGGGTGAGTGCGGCGCGGGGGGCCGCGCGGGTCACCTGGTCAGGAAACTGGCTGTCATCTCGGATGTCAAAGATATCCACCGATGTACCGAACCGGGCATCAGCCCTGAGGCCCGATGCGAAAATCCAGCTGCGCATCCAGTCCGCATCGAACGTGGCACGCGCGACATCGCGGCCAACGATATCCTGATCGCTGGTACGCGTGTGATTGTGGGCCACAAAGCCTAGGCGAACTTCACCACCGGTAGAGGTTGGGAAGTAGCGTTTCTGGAAGTACAGGTCGAAGATCCGCGATGGGATCACTTCCTCATTTTCGCTGTCTCGCAGGGATTTGTAATGGATGAAACTGGTGCGGAAGGCGGTATCGCGTTTGATCCGCTCAAGCGCGATTTCGCTGCGCAACCGGTCAAAATCGGGCAGGCCATAATCCGCGAGATACGCGTTATCCGAAGTTGTCTTCACATCAAACAAAAGGCGGAAGTCGTTGTTCAGGAAGAAATAACCGTTGGCAAAAAGATAGCCTCGATCCTCATTTTCTTGCAGGTCGTCGCGGGTGAAAGCGCCATTCAGTTCAATCCGGCCGCGTTTGAATGCCTGGCGATAGCGATAGCCCAGTGTTCTTGTTTTCCCCGAGATATAGGGGGTCAGCGTCAGATCCTTGTGGTCGCCAAGCTTAAAGAAATACGGCACCTGCACGCCGGTTCCCAGTTGCGATGTGGTGCGAATCGACGGGACAAGGAATCCTGTTGCGCGGTCCAGTGTCGGGTCGGGCAGGCGCAGATAGGGGAAGTAGAAAACCGGGAAATCCAGTATCCGGAACTGTGCTCCTTCGAAATACAGTTGGCGTTCCAATTGGTCATGCGTGACCTTGCGGGCGCGGATTTGCCACAGTGGCGGTTTGCCATTGGCGCAGACATGGCAGGACGTCGCCGAGACCTTGCTGAACTGTGTGTAACGCCCCCCCGCGCGCGCAGCCTGGACCGAGGCGATCTGAACCTGCTGATCGAACACCATGCGGGCTCCGATCAGCAGACCGTTCATGATCCCGTCATCCAGTTCGGCGGAATCGGCCAGCAACGTGGTTGCGCCGCCCTGATCAATGCGGACCGGGCCTTCCAGCGACAGATTGCCGGTTTCGCGGTCATAGGTGATGCGCGTGGCCGTGACCTTGGCGTTGCCCTGAAAGGCTTCGACATTCCCTTCGGCCACCAGATTACGCTCGGGTGTGATAAAGATCCGGTCGGCCACCAGGAGGGCAGGCTGATCCTCTTGCGTGGCACCCTGTGCGGCACCAGCAGCGGGTTGAGATTGCGCGTATGCGCCCACGGGCATGGTCAGTGCGACTGCACCGGACAGAAACAAACTGGCAATAAGCCGCATCAGCCATCCTCCGCATGCAGCAAAAGGCCGAGGGACAGAAGAATGGCTGCGAAGGGCGGGGCCCAGGCCGCGACTAAGATAGGCAATTGACCGTTTTCCCCCAGAATTTGGGCAAAGTTGCGAATGAAGTAGATACCAAATCCCAGCAGGACGGCGGTTAAAACCGCGATCCCGGTGCCGCCAAATCGCACGTGGCGCATGGTGAAGGCCGCGCCGATCAGGACCATCGACATCAGAAACAAGGGGCGGGCTAGTTGGACCTGCAACCAGACCTCATATTGCTTGGTCGAAAACCCGGCTTCGCGCAGGTCGCGGATCAGTTCCGGCAGGTCATAGACCGATACGGAATCCTGATCGCCAAGCGTGTCCAGAATCCGTTGGCGTGTCAGCGATGTGGGAACCTCAAGCCGCGCGTGTTCAGTGGCGTGGGTTTCTGGATTCACACCGCCTTCCAGCGCCCAAATCTTGGCATTGGTCAGGACCCACGTACCGTTCTCCAGATCCGCCTGGTCGGCTACGATCTGCTGGGTTGGTGTGCCATCCGGGGCAAAAGTAATGATCGTCACCTGATTAAGGGTGAACCTGTCGCCGTTAGATGTGTCCTGGGCGTGGATCACGGATTGGCCATTGGCCGAACCCTGCCGCAACCAAAGACCATCTGCACTGATCGACAGCGTTGATCCGCCGTTGTTTTTGTAGGATTCGGCGAGCTGCTTGTACTCTTCCGACGTGGCGGCTGCGATGGGATTCAGCATGCCAACCGCCAGCGCGCCGATGATCAGGGCGATCACCACAGGGGCCAACAGGGCGCGGATGCCTGAACGGCCAGTGGCACGGGTGACAACCAGTTCCGAACTGCGGGCCAGACCGATAAACAACGCGATCGTGGACAGGATGACCAGCAGCGGCAGCATTTCGCTGATCGCGGCAGGCGTATTCAGCAACGTCAATTGCAACAGCTGACCGAAGGACAGGTTTGCATCGTCAAAGCGGCGCACCTGTTCGATCAGGTCGATCAGAATCATCAGTGTCAGGAAAATGCTGCCGATGACCAGAAAACTTTGAATGAATCGGCGGGCGAAGTAGCGGTCGAGGATCACGAAGGAACTCCTGCCGAAATGACGCGCAAACAGCCTTTGGTCGGGTGCAGACCGGAATCACCGCTGCACGCAATTGTGCGCGACAGCCTATGCCTGCTCTGTCTTGCCAAAACCTTCTCCCCCGAGCCTGTCGGATTTTTTCCGGGACTGTAGTCCAAATGCGGGCCGGGGAAAACTGCTATCTGGTCAAGCCGCGCGGCGCGGGCTAGGTCTTGGGGAACTGATTTTGAGGAGTTCGCAATGAGCAGTCTTGTACCGATCCGTTTCCAGGACCCCGACATGGATGCGATGGCGCAGGCCGAAGGGCGCGTGGCCATAATCATCCCGTCCGACGGCAAAATGAACCCCGCCGCCCGTCGCGCCAACCGCCTGACCCGCGGGGCTGTGACACGGCTGGTCGAAAGCGAGCGGTTCGAAAAGGTGAAAACCGGTGACGTGATCTCGATGGCGTGGCCATCCGGCATGGCGGCCGAGGCGCTGGACGTTCTGGTCCTGCCGCGCCGCCCCGAACCCGCCGAGGCCCGCAAGGCCGGTGCCGCGCTGGCCAAGCTGGCGGGCAGCAAGGACCTGCTGGTGATGTCGGGCAATCAGGTCAAGGCCGAGGATCTGGCCATGGGCATCGCGCTGCGCAGCTATGATTTTGATGCGCACAAAACCAAGGAGTCTGATGAGGCCGGTTCAGTCATCATAACCCACCAGAAGGCGGATGAGATCGAGGCTGCGTTTGCACCGCTCTACGCGGTCGCCGACGGTGTCCGCATGACACGCGATTTGACCAACGAGCCTGCGAATATCCTGACCACCACGGAATTCGCCGACCGGCTGGACGAAATGAAGGCACTGGGGCTTGAGGTCGAAGTGCTGGAAGAAGACAAACTGGCCGAGCTGGGCATGCGTACGCTGCTAAGCGTCGGGCAGGGGTCGGACAGCCCTTCGAAGGTTGTGGTGATGCAATGGAATGGCGGCGACAAAGATGACGCGCCGCTGGCATTGGTCGGGAAGGGCGTGGTGTTCGACACCGGTGGTATTTCGCTGAAACCTGCGGGCGGCATGGAAGACATGACCATGGACATGGGCGGCGCTGGCGTAGTGGCAGGCACCATGCGCGCGCTGGCCAAGCGCAAGGCCAAGGCCAACGTTGTCGGCTTGGTCGGATTGGTAGAAAACATGCCTTCGGGCAACGCCACCCGTCCGGGTGATGTGGTCAAATCCATGAAGGGCGACACGGTCGAGATCATCAACACCGACGCCGAGGGCCGTTTGGTTCTGTGTGACGTGATGTGGTACGCGCAAGAACGGTTCAAGCCTGTGGGCATGGTCGATCTGGCCACCCTGACCGGAGCGATTATTATCGGCCTCGGGCATGAGAACGCGGGCGTATTTTCGAACAACGACACGTTCTGCAATGCCTTCCTGAAGGCGGCAGGGGCCGAGGACGAAGGCGCATGGCGCATGCCTTTGGGCGAAGCCTATGACAAGCAGTTGAAATCGCGGATTGCCGACATGAAGAACGTGGGCGGACGCCCTGCGGGTTCGATCACGGCGGCGCAGTTTCTGCAGCGGTTCGTAAAAGAAGATATGCCGTGGATTCACCTGGATATTGCCGGTGTGGCTTCGGTCTCGTCCGAGACATCCTACGCCCCGAAGGGCGCAACCGGCTGGGGCGTTCGCGCGCTGAGCCGTTTCGTTCAGGACAACTTCGAGTAAGCCGATGGGAGCCGTCTATTTCTATCACCTGACCCGCCAACCGCTGGAGCATACCTTGCCGGTGTTGCTGGACAAGGCACGGCAGGCCGGGTGGAAGATTGCCGTGCGGGGCAGCGATCCCGCGCGGATGGACTGGCTGGATGAAAAGCTGTGGCAGGGGCCCGAAGAAGGGTTCCTGCCACATGGCCGCGCAGGCGGTCCGCACGATGCCGCGCAGCCGATCCTGCTGACGACCGAGGCGCAGGCTGCCAATGACGCGTCTTGTGTCATGGCGGTAGATGGCGCGGCGGTCGACCCCGACGAGATCAAGAAACTGGACCGCGTATGTATCCTGTTCGACGGCAATGACGCAGAGGCCGTTCAACACGCGCGCGGGCAGTGGAAGGCTTTGACCGGTGCAGGATGTTCTGCCCAATACTGGTCCGAAGAATCCGGGCGCTGGGAAAAGAAAGCTGAGGCTTAGGGCCCGAGCCGCTTTCCGGAAGGCGTGGTGGTGATTGCGCAAAGATGTGCGATCAGAAATGCCACAATGACCGGTTTGAATTCCAAATTGACGGATGCGGTGCAAGGCAAAAATGACTGCTTTCAATTGTTAAGGCAAAAGTTTGAGGAACCAAATGTCCAATAGAACCCAGTCTCTCTTGCGCCAGCCGCTCATTCTGCCCTGCGGCGTAACTCTTAAAAACCGAATTGCTAAATCGGCGATGTCTGACTCGCTTGGTGACGGCAAAGGCAATCCAAGTGATGATCAAATCAAGCTCTATGAGCGTTGGGCAACTGGCGGCCTCGCCCTCTCGATCATCGGCGAAGTGCAAGGCACACCTCATTTCGCAGAGAAGCCCGGCAATTTGGTTTTGAACGATCAATCCGATTTCGCATTTCTAAGAAAACTTTCACAGGCAGGGGCAACCAACGACGCTCATTTGTGGCCGCAACTTGGACATGCAGGTGCGATGGCGGATGCTCCGATCAGCTCGCCGAAGGGGCCGAGTAGACTTGATTTGCCCGGTTTGAAATGCGACGCACTGTCCTTGGATGAGATCCATGCACTGCCGGCCGAATTTGCACGCACAGCATACCTTGCCAAGCAGCTCGGGTTCGGTGGCGTTGAGTTGCATGCGGCCCATGGATTCTTACTCAACCAGTTTCTGTCTCCGCTATTCAACAAACGCGAAGATGCCTATGGCGGTTCTTTGCAAAACCGGATGAGACTGCTGCTGGAAGTGATCAGCGCCGTGCGTAATGCAGTTGGCCCGGATTTCCCTGTGGGCATCAAGTTGAACGCGACAGATCAACTTGAAGGCGGCTTCGCTGAAGATGAATCCCTTGAGGTCATTGCGGCATTAGATAAAACAACAATTGATCTGATTGATGTCAGCGGCGGCACATATTTTCCGGGTGCTGCGTCACCATCAGATCGTGCGGGTTCCGGCGCCTATTTTCTAGATTTTGCTGCGCGTGCGCGTGCGAAAACGAACATTCCCTTTATGGTGACGGGCGGTTTCAAGACGCTTGCGCAGGCCAAAAGCGCCATTGTAGAAGGCAATGCCGATCTCGTTGGATTGGCCCGCGCATTGGTCGTTGATCCAGAATTGCCATCATTTTGGCTTTCCGATCAACGTGACGAGCCGCAATTCCCACGTTTCAAAAACCCTCCGGAAGGCGGTGTGACTGCATGGTACACGATGCAAGTCACGCGGATCGCCAGAGGTGAGGGCGCGCTTGAACCAGGTGATCTGGAAGATGCAATGGCGGCCTACGAAGCCAGAGATGAGGTTCGACGAGAGATTTGGAATTCTCATTTCGGTTGAACTCCACGAGCAACTTGAAGCCAACATTGGCGCAGCCTTAGCGAACGGCAGCATTGGTCCGCATCGCAGATCAAATCTTTGAAAGGAAAGCGCATCCGCTGGAGACTACAAGGGTGCCCGTATCACAGGGGGCAGAAACGCCGTACGCTGCGTTTGGCTTTATTCCGCTTTTTGCAGAGAGGTTTGCATAAGCCCAACCCCTTTTTGCACCGGAATTGATCGCCTGCACCCTTGCTCTGACGGTTCTCTGCTTTAGGGTGCGCGGCGTTGCGAGCAGAAGGATTTTGAGATGAAAAAGAACCCATTGGGGCGCACTGGTATTGAAGTGACGGATCTGTGCCTTGGCACCATGACGTTTGGGACGCAGACCTCTGAAACGGATGCACATACCCAGATCGACATGGCGCTGGAGGCTGGGATCAATTTCGTTGACGCGGCTGAGATGTACCCGGTGAACCCGGTCTTGAAAGAGACTGTGGGGCGGACCGAAGAAATCCTGGGCAACTGGAACGCGGTGAACCCCGCGCGGCGGGCGGAGTATATTCTGGCGACCAAACACTCCGGTGCAGGTTTCGCGCATGCACGCGACGGGGCACCAATTTCTGCGCAAACGATACCCGAAGCGATCGAGGGGTCTCTGCGTCGTTTGCAGACGGATTGCATCGATCTGTATCAGTTTCATTGGCCCAATCGCGGCAGTTACATGTTTCGGCAGAACTGGACCTATGCGCCGACTGGTCACGACACCAATGACGTACTGGAGAATATGGAGGAGTGCCTTGTCGCTCTGCAACAGCAAGTCGATAAAGGCAATATCCGCGCATTCGGCCTGTCGAATGAAAGCGCATGGGGCACCGCGCAATGGCTGCGGCTGGCCGAACAGATGGGCGCGCCACGGGTCGCTTCGGTTCAGAATGAATATTCTCTGCTGTGTCGCCATTTCGACACCGATATGGCCGAGCTAAGCGTGCACGAGGATGTCGGCCTGATGGCGTTTTCTCCGTTGGCGGCAGGGTTTCTGACGGGCAAGTATCAGGGTGGAGCGGTGCCTAAGGGCTCGCGCATGGATCTTGTTCCGACCATGGGCGGGCGTAAGTACGAGCGTGTGTTTGGGGCCGTAGATGCCTATCTGGAGATCGCGCAGCGGCATGGCCTGGATCCGGTTCACATGGCGCTGGCATGGTGCCAAACGCGCCCGTTCATGATGTCTGCCATATTCGGAGCGACCACGGTACCGCAGCTGGCTCATATTCTGGGGGGCACAGAGGTGGTGTTGGCGGATGATGTCCTGGCGGATGTCAGTGCCGCGCATCGCGCGCATCCGATGCCGTTCTAGGGGGCGCTGCCAAACCGTTGATCGCACTTTTTTCTTGGCAACACCTCGCCTTGTCAGTTTTGGTCAAAAGCTTTGGCGCTCTCTTACATTAATCAGCATTAAGGCAAAAAATGCGCTATCAAGCGGTTGCTATTCAGGACATTTTATCGGCCCTGACCGCCCCTTGCCCTCATTTGCTTTTGCTGCGTTTGCAAACCTTTGCAACAGAGCACTTCCGCTATACGCTCGGTGCAAACGTTCGTGTAAATATCGTGAACGACAGTGATGCGGGCATACTGACTTACACGCGCAAAGGGTCAGGCCTTCTTTGTCCAACTCAATACCAGATCTCATTTAATGACCAGCTTAGTAGATAAATGCCTCCTGGCAACGCCACTCACCGCGCCGCCAGGAGGTAGCCAGACATATCTGGCAGATGCGAAAGCAACAGAGGTAATTCAAACTTGCCACGCGGTTGAGTACTTGAATCAAAATTACAACAATTCAAGGTTTTTTGCGCGCGATAAAAAATATATTATCGCGTGCTGGATGTGTAAATGTTTATTCGAGCTTACATACTGTATTTTAAGACAGGGTCGCGTCGATCAAGTAGTTGGTTACGAATTTGGACAATAGGGGCGTCACTCAGTGTCAATACCAGCCTAGTTGCCCCCGTGCCTAACCGCACTTTCCAGATAGTCTGGGCAGTCCCATGACCAGACTATGGCCCGCGTTGTCCATCATCCCAGAAAAAGGCAGCGCGGGCACTTATTTCGTCACCTTATATTGCCCCGTTTTTAACAAGCAACTGCTTCGGGATCTTGCCGGTCATCTGACGCAAATTGCCAAGGATTTAGCATTGACTGGCCGTTTTTGTTGAACCCGCGGCGAAGGTCCGCTTTAGACACTGTGAGCACCCCGATTAGCTGAGGCAACAACTACTAACACAGCGAAGAAGGGCACGGCTTGATCCACGCCCTTTTTCTGTTCGGTGTGCTTGCCGTTAGCCGCTTACCCCTTGGGTTCCGGATCTGGTCTTGCCATCACCTTCGGCTTGCTCTTTTTCGCCTCCCGTAGTTTCTCTACTTCTTGGTCGATGCCTGCTGGGCGCAGCGGATGACGTTGCATCTTTTTGGCTGCGCCGATTTTGGCGACGGCTTCAAAGAGCACGAAGACTTTGCGCCCGAAGGCTTCGTCTTCAGTCGCGGCTTCAAGGAATGCAGGCAGCGTAAGGGCTTTGCCCCCTCGGCCTGTCGCCCCACTCTCAGGATATTTTTAGCCAGATGAAGAGGCGGATCAGCACTTGAGCGCGTTGTTCAGGCTTTTGTGGCCGGTAAACGCGCCGAGGTCGCTAGTGGTCCAGTCTTTTTCGTAAGTGACACTGATGACCCGGGTCCAGTTGCCGTTGGCGAGGATCAGTTCCGGAGTGCCGCCGCAATCGAGCAGACCGCCGGATATGAAATCTTCTCCAATACGGTGATTGGTGAGATTGGGCAGCGATGCGATTTCGGTCAGCTCGCCGTCTGCAAATCGCCATATGCGCAGGGTTTTGGCCAAGTGAGGGCGATCAACATAGGCGATCTCGACGTTGCCGTCGCCATCCATGTCGGCCGCTCCGACCGGAGCGAGCCAGCGAAAGCGGGTTCCGATGTAGGGCGTAGCGGCGATCAGGCCGCCGCCATTGTAGATTGCAAGCCGTGCACCTTTATCACGATGGCTTTCAACCACCAGAGCTTCGCGACGGCCATCATTATCAACATCAATCAGGCGCGGACGGATATCTTCGAAAACGCGCTCTTTTGGCAGCCGGATTGTGTATTTCGCCCATTCCGGCGCATATTGCAGGATCAGGGCGCCGTATTCAATCTGATCACCGAGCACCCCGTGCGGGTATCGCGCAGTGGGTTCGGAGTACTCTGCCGAACCCAGCGGCTCATACTGCCATGGCTGCTGAGATTTTGTCTGGTTCGGACAGGTTCCAATTGCGATCGCGGCCGCCGCGATCGCTTTGAAAAGCATCAGATCTGCTTTTCGGGCATTTGAACAACCAGCCCGTCCAATTCGTCAGTGACCTTGATCTGGCAGGTCAGGCGCGAGCGGGCCGGGTCGGGTTCAAAGGCGAAATCCAGCATGTCCTCTTCCATGTCGTCCTTGGCCGGAACCTTCTCGACCCAGTCGGGGTGGATATAGACATGGCAGGTCGAACAGGCGCAGGCGCCGCCGCAATCGGCCTCGATGCCGGGGATATTGTTGTCACGGGCTCCTTCCATGACGGTCAGGCCGCTGGCGACTTCGACTGTATGTTCGGTACCGCCGTGCTCGACATAGGTAATCTTTGCCATTGCGTGCGTCTTCCTCTTTCGCTTGTCGAATTCTTCCATAGTGAAGGCATTTAGGTCTTTCCAGCCTCATTTGCGACTCGTCACGCCGCCTATGGACTTTCCTTGCATTTGTTCTATTTTTGTTCTCATGATTGCGTTACCTACCCGCCCTGTGTCTTCGGACCGGAACTGGCCGCGCCCGCCCGCGTGTCTGCCCGCCAACCGGTTGAACGACCCGCCCGAGGGCGCGCTGGTGGCGGTCGCGGGGCTGGTGATCCTGCGGCAGAGGCCCGGGACGGCCAAGGGGGTGATCTTTGTCACGCTTGAGGATGAGACCGGCATCGTGAACGTGGTGGTCTGGCGCAAGATCTATGAACGTTTCCGCCGGGCGGTGATCTCGGGGCGGCTGCTGCGGGTCACGGGCCGGATGCAGCGGGCGCATTCGGTGACCCATGTGATCGCGGAAGAGGTTGAGGATATCTCGGGCATGCTGGATGTGCTGGTGCGGGGGGAGGCTGTATAATCTGGCAGAAAAGATGCACTAAAATCGAATATTTGCATTTTGAAGGACCGTCGCAGAAACTGATGGACGCAAGGCATCCTGGTCGATGAACATTGAGCACCGTAATTGGTCCGAGGTTTCACGTGGCAAACTATTCCTACATAGGTTACTCGCCTGACGTCATATCGGTGACGGTGTTTGGTTTTGGTACAGTCACGCTGTCACCAACCTACGATCCCAGCACAGACCGGCGCGTATTCAATGTTGAAGACGAACCCGGGCCACCGCCGCTTATCAACGGTGACCCTGACAATGGTACGGATTTCAATGGAGACCGTTTCAACAACGAAATCGGGGATGACCTGACCCAACAAGGTCTTGTTACAGATCTGGACGGCAATCCCATTTCCGGCCTTACCGAAAATGGGAACATCTATCTTGAAGAGTCCTATGCGCTTTCAGATCCCGATGGCGGTAGAATCACCGTATACAGGGTTGAAGTGGACGGCGTTCTTGCGGGTTACATAACCTCTGAGCCGTTGGTGCCGGGCGTTGCTTACGACTCTACCTCGTCAAATGTGACACCGGACAATGCGCCGGATACGACAGACCCGGATGCAATCGTTGACGTCCCTTGTTTCCTTCAGGGCAAACTGATCGGGACACCGTCGGGTGAAAAGGCTGTTGAAACGCTTGAGGTCGGCGATCTGGTTTTGACCGCTGAGGGGCAGGCTAAAGAGATCAAGTGGATCGGATCACGGTCGGTTGATGTCTCACGTGCTGATAAATGCCATCTGAAGCCCGTTAGAATTGCCACAGGAGCATTGGACCAAGGATTGCCAGCATCCGACCTTTTTGTGTCGCTAACCACCGGATACTTGTTTCTGCTGCCGGGTTGGAATTGCTTTTTGAGGATGCAGACGTTCTAGTACCCGCGAAGTTCTTGTTAGATCTGCCGGGGGTTGAGGTTGTCTCGGATTCCTCCCGTGTCGTCTATTACCACTTTATTTTCGACAAGCACGAGATTGTGGTGTCAAACGGCGCATATACGGAAAGTCTGTTTCTAGGGGATATCGCATTGAAGGGCATGGCGCATGAAGCGCAATTGGAACTCGCTGAAATCTTCCCTGACATTTTTTAAAGCTTGCCGTGGGGGTACGGACCAACTGCAGCGAAGGTTCTCAGAAAACACGAAGCTGCGATGGTGATTTCGCAATACATGCACTAGGTGGAACAAGTCGTTTCACCGCTTGAACAAAACCTCCTGCGATTGCTTGTCCCTATGGTCTACACGAAACTCGGCGTGCAGCCAGCGCATTCGGTAACCAACGTGATTGCGGAAGACGTCGAAGGCATGTCAGGCATGCTGCATGTGCCGGAGCCGAGGGGGAGGTCTTTTACCGATAACGCGAAGCCTTGTCGCCGCTTTGTGACAGAACAACTCACCTTCCGAGGTGCCACACTACGCGCTCCTAAACCCATCCGTGAATCTAGGCAATTTTCCGCGACTTTGACGCCGGTTGGTCGACTCTCCGATGCCGGGCGGGTAATTGCAAGCGTCTTTGCGCGTCAGTCTTTGTCAGAACTTAGACTTGTTTTCGCACCACTCAATGCCTTCTGTGAGAGAGCCCGGATGCCCAACGTAACACGACTTGGATCGCTCGATAAAGCCGCCTCGCGGGATGAGAGCCAAATCCCTGATCAACTTACTGAACTCCGGGAGTTCACGCGCTCAAAGGGATATGTACACACCGCCAGAATGATCGAGGAGGCATTGAGCGTTTACTCCTTAGAACAAAGGCACTTTGGGCCCGCAAAAAAATACTTCTCAAAAGTGCAGCAACTAAAGGGCATCGAATTGTCAGGATCGGCAGGAGAAACAGGCCGAAAACGGCATCCGGTTCCAAGCTTTCGCTCCGTGCGCTCCAAAAAACCGAATGGTTTGCCTTTGGGTACGGCAGAGAGGGCCGTTGGTCCAGTTCAGAAAGCAGGCACAAGGCAAAGGCAAATGACCTTTGTCTTAACAGCCCGGATGCGCGTTGACGGCAGGAATGTTACAGCACTGCATAATGAGCTCTTGAAGGGCAGGTCTGTGCCTTTCGATGCGGAGCCTGAATTCCAGTTTCGCTAACAAACTCAGTTCCAGCCTAAGCGCCAACGACGGAAGATCATTGTAGATCCAAAGTGGTTTTGGGATGCATTTACCTCTTGAACAATACCCCCTGCGACTGCTTATTCCGGTGATCACCGCGCAGCTCTACGTGCAGCGCGCGTCCGGCCTTAACGCCGGGGCGGGCGCTGACATTTTCAAGCCACCGAGCGAAGTTAGGTTTGTCCTCCAACACCTGTTGTTGCCCTTCCCACAGGCTTGCCCAGCCCCAGATCGACATGTCGGCGATGGAATAGAAATCGCCCGCGACGTATTCATTTTCGGCCAACCGCCGGTCCAATACTCCGTACAGCCGCCCGACTTCGGTGCGGTAGCGGTCCTTGGCATAAGGTAGATCCTGCGGCGGCTCAAGGTTTGGCGCGTATTTCAGGAAGTGATGCGCCTGACCGGCCATCGGGCCAACGCCGCCCATTTGCCACATCAGCCATTCCTCGACTGCGATCCGGTCACGTTCGGTTTTGTCACAAAAGCGCCCGGTCTTGCGGGCGAGATACATCAGGATCGCGCCGCTTTCGAACACCGAGATAGGTGCGCCATCCGGGCCGTCCGGGTCAACGATGGCAGGCATCCGGTTGTTGGGCGCAATTTTCAGGAACTCGGGGTCGAACTGATCACCCTTGCCGATATTGATCAGGTGAGTGGTGTAGGGAAGGTCCATCTCTTCCAAAGCGATGGACGCCTTCCAGCCATTCGGCGTGGGCCAGAAATACAGATCAATCATGGTGCCTCCTCAGGTTGAGGCGATCATGCGGTATTCTGCGCAATCGGCAAGAGGCGGTTACGAAAGCGTGACACAGGGCAACCGGGCTTGACGGCCATGTAAACGCGGCGTATTTGCATCGCAGAAGCTACGTGGCGATTTGTTACCGGATTGCGGGCCACGCTAAACAACACCGCTAAAAGGTCAGGATGAAAGGCCCCTTTCGCTTGACCGCGTCTGGGGTTTTTTTGATGCCCTTGCCAGACAAGGGTCGAGAGGAATGAGATGAGCGAGAGCTGGAACAAACGCACCCAAGCCGTCCATGGCGGCATCCGTCGCAGCCAATATAACGAAGTCAGCGAGGCGATCTTTCTGACGCAGGGCTTCGTCTATGAGACAGCCGAACAAGCCGAGGCGCGGTTCATCGAAAGCGGCCCGGATGAGTTCATCTATGCCCGCTATGGCAACCCGACCGTTTCGATGTTCGAACAGCGCATTGCGGTGCTGGAAGGCGGTGAGGACGCGTTTGCCACAGCATCCGGCATGGCTGCGGTGAATGCGGCACTGACTTCGATGCTGCAGGCGGGCGACCATGTGGTTTCGGCCAAGGCATTGTTCGGGTCCTGCCTGTACATTCTTGAAAACATCCTGACCCGCTATGGTGTAGATGTTACCTTTGTCGACGGTACCGATCTGGAAGCCTGGAAAGCTGCCATCCGGCCAGAGACCAAGGCGGTTTTCTTTGAATCCATGTCAAATCCGACCCTTGAGGTCATTGATATCGATGCAGTTGCCAAACTGGCCCATGCGGTTGGCGCGTTTGTCATCGTGGACAACGTCTTTTCCACGCCCGTTTTCTCGCGCGCAATCGAACAGGGGGCGGATGTTGTGGTCTATTCTGCGACCAAACATATCGACGGGCAGGGGCGCGCTTTGGGTGGCGTTATCATTGGCACCAAGGATTTCATCCGGGGCACGGTTGAACCCTATCTGAAACATACCGGTGGTGCGCTGAGCCCGTTCAACGCCTGGGTCATGCTGAAAGGTCTGGAAACGATGACGCTGCGCGTGAACGCTCAGGCAGAGACGGCACAAACCATTGCAGAAGCTCTTGAGGGGCATCCGGCGCTGGAACGGACGCTTTATCCGGGTTTGAAAACCCATGCGCAAAACGCATTGGTCCAAGCCCAGCTGGGCGGCAAAGGCGGAACGGTCCTGTCGCTGGATATCAAGGGCGGCAAGGACGCGGCGTTTGCATTCCTTAACGCGCTGACGATCCCTGTCATCTCGAACAATCTGGGCGATGCCAAGTCAATCGCAACACACCCCGCAACAACTACGCACCAGCGTCTGAGCGACGATCAGAAGCACGAATTGGGCATCACACCCGGCCTGATCCGCTTTTCCGTCGGGTTGGAGGACGCGGGCGATCTGCTTACAGACATCAAACACGCACTGGATGTTTCGCAACGTTAACTAACGGCAGCGGTTTACTGACAACCGGGTCGAAACTAGGTGAAAATGACGTAAGTCATGCGATTTTCGCCGAATTTCGATCCGGGCTGTGTTTTTCAGCGTATAAAGCTAAACTGGAAAGCAAGCCGAACACGAATATGGTCCGGCGACCAACCGAGGAACCCGATCGATGAACGTGCACCCCCGCGACATTGAGGATATGCCCGACAATGACGAAGCCGCAGCCGCTCTGAAGACGCTGCGCAAATGGGCCGAGTCAGCAACGGAGGCCGAGATCAGCCAGCTCGACCCGGCAATTGCGCGTCTGGTGCCTGGTCTGGTGCCCATAAACTATCCGTCCCTGTCGCGCGAATACCCCGAGGGGTTCGCGGTCGACAGTGCGTATCGCGCGACCTTGCCGGATCTGCAGAATGGCCCGTCCAGTCTGATCCGGGGTGCAAAACAGCAAATCCAGCATGTTGGTATCTCGAATTTCCGCCTGCCGATCCGTTTTCATCGCAAACGCGGCGATGATCTGACGCTTGAGACCTCTGTGACCGGGACTGTCAGTCTGGATGCCGAAAAGAAGGGCATCAACATGTCCCGGATCATGCGCTCGTTTTACAAACACGCCGAGCGTACGTTCA
This sequence comes from Ruegeria atlantica, assembly GCF_001458195.1. Lineage (GTDB taxonomy): Bacteria > Pseudomonadota > Alphaproteobacteria > Rhodobacterales > Rhodobacteraceae > Ruegeria > Ruegeria atlantica. Next base: position 205,301 of record NZ_CYPU01000039.1, read on the forward strand.
GCTTTGAGGTCATGGAGGCCGCGCTGGATGATTATATGACTGATCTGGATAGCTTTGACGCCCGTATCCAGATGCGGTTTTCCTATCCCGACCGTGTGCAAAGCCTGCGGTCCGGTTTGGAAGGGTACCAGTACTACGACATCGCACTTGAGCTGGTTGAACAGGGCGGGGTGCGCCAAAAGATCATGCATCTGGACTATGTCTATTCCTCAACATGTCCCTGTTCGCTGGAACTCAGCGAGCACGCACGCGCAACACGTGGACAACTGGCCACACCGCATTCGCAACGCTCGGTGGCGCGGATTTCTGTTGTGGTCGATTGCGACACGGATTGCCTGTGGTTCGAGGATCTGATTGCCTTGTGCCGCCGTGCCGTTCCGACAGAAACGCAGGTGATGGTCAAACGCGAGGATGAACAGGCCTTTGCCGAGCTTAATGCGGCCAATCCGATCTTTGTCGAAGACGCCGCCCGGCTGTTCTGTGCTGAATTGCTGGCCGATCACCATATCGGCGATTTCCGCGTGGTCGCAAGCCACCAGGAAAGCCTGCACAGCCACGATGCGGTGTCGGTTCTGACCGAAGGTCCGACCTTTGTGTCACCCAGCTTGGACCCTCGGCTGTTCACCACCCTGTTCCACGTCGGGTGATGGGGCAGGGTGGATCAATAAGGTATCACTTTTAGACTAAGAGCGGTTTTTCGCCGCAGTGCGGCAATTCATGCTGCATTTGCACGGTCCTTCAAGTAACACTGGTGTGGAATGCAGCCGTGGCAGGCGAATTTCTGTTCGTGCGTCTGCCACTCTGAAAGGAAGCTGAGACGTGCGACGCTCAGGACTTCGTGACTGCTCGAACCGCCCGAATAATCGGGACGGGCAGCTCAATTCACTCTTTTGCAGGCTGCATCGCTTTCAGAGGAGAACTAAAGAATGAATCCAATTTCCCAACCGCTGGAATTTCAGGCTGCGGCCATCCGAATGGCCGGCTATGCGGTTAGCAACCAAATGAAAATTATGCAGATTTTGACCCGCTCGGCGATGGAGATGCCGTTTGTGTCGGTTAGTGCGTTGCATGCGTCGGCTGCTGCTCCGGCCCCGGCTGCACCCTCGGCAAAACCTGCACCCAAGGCCAAACCGGTTGCCAAGGCAAAACCTCCCGTGGTTGCTAAGCCCAAGCCTGTGGCCCGCAAGAAAGCTGCTGCAAGGCCCAAGGTCGAATCATCCAAGCCGACCGCGCCCAAAACGGTGGCTGCAGTAACCAAACCCACCCCGGCGGCAGCCAAATCGGCCGAAGTTGCAGAAAAGCCTGCCGCCAAGCCTGTCGTCGCCAAAGGGCAGCCAGCGGCAAAACCCGCAGCGGCAGCCAAACCAAAGCCTGCCATTGCTAGAAAAACACCTGCGCCAAAACCGGCAGCGGTTGCCAAACCGAAACCTGTGGCAGCGAACACCACAGCGCCAAAGACCCCGGCCAAAGCAGCCGCACCCAAGCCGGTCGCGGCGCAGCCTGCGCCTGCAAAAGCCGATGCCGCAAAGCCCGAGGGGGCACAGACAACTCCGGCGCGTCGCCCGCGCGCCCCGTCTAATCCGCCCGCGATGCCAACAACGGCACGCAAATCGGACGGGTAAAACCCGACACCGGCTTGACACAGTCGTGCAGGCGCGCCAACGCTGCGCGTCATGACGGATATGCGCCCGGTTGGATATGTGATTGGCCTATTGGTCGCCATTCTTGGGGCGACCATGCTGCTGCCTATGCTTGCGGACTTCATCGAAGGCCGGGGCGAGTGGCACGTTTTTCTCGAAAGCGGCGTCATCACGATTCTGACCGGCGTCGTTCTGGCAATGAGCTGCTCGAACGGAGTAGGCGAAGGTCTAACGATCCGTCAGACCTTTTTACTGACTACAGGGGTCTGGGTTGCACTGCCATTTTTTGGCGCCATTCCGTTTCTTTTGGGCGAGACCGAACTGCGCTTTGTCGACGCGTATTTCGAGGCGATGTCGGGCCTGACGACGACAGGCTCGACCGTGATTTCCGGCCTCGATAACCTGCCACAGGGGTTGCTGCTTTGGCGTGGCCTGCTGCAATGGTTGGGCGGCATCGGCATTATTGTTGTGGCCATGGTTTTCTTGCCCGAGCTTCGCGTCGGGGGGATGCAAATCTTCCGCTCGGAAGGATTTGAAACCATGGGGAAAATTCTGCCGCGTGCGCAAGAGATCGCGGGCCAGATTTCCCTGATCTACGTCTTTCTGACGATTGTTTGCGCGCTGGTCTATGCAGGTCTGGGGATGGGCTTTTTTGATGCCGTGGTGCACGCCCTGACGACGATCTCAACGGGCGGGTTTTCAAATTATGACGCGTCCTTTGGCACGTTTTCCGGCCCAGCAGAATATGCGGCCGCTGTCTTCATGATCCTCGCTGCACTGCCTTTCGTGCGCTACGTCCAATTCGCCAATGGCAATACGAGGTCCATTTTCCGCGACAGCCAGATACGGACCTTTCTGGCGACCATTCTGGTGCTGGTGGTCATTATGGCGGTCTTTCTGACCTCCGTTTTCCCGCATCATTGGGAACAGGCTGTTCGGGAATCCCTGTTCAACATCACCTCGATCATTTCGGGTACCGGGTATGCCAGCGTAGATTACATGGGTTGGGGCAGTTTCCCGATCATGATGTTCTTCCTGATCGGTCTGATTGGCGGCTGCGCGGGTTCAACCGCCTGCTCAATCAAGATCTTCCGGTATCAACTGCTGTTTGCTTCGATCAAGACCCAGATCCGCCGCATCCGCTCACCTCATGGTGTTTTTAAGCCGCAATATGATGGCCGTTCGATTGGTCCGGACGTTCTGACCTCGGTTATGAGCTTTTTTATGTTTTTCGTGCTCTCGTTGGGCATTCTGGCCTGGGCGTTGGCGCTGACGGGATTGGATTTCATAACTGCCGTCTCCGGGGCAGCCACAGCGCTGGCCAATGTAGGGCCGGGGCTGGGGGATCAAATCGGACCGGCCGGCAACTTTGCAGGGCTCAGCGACACCGCGAAATGGCTGCTTTCAATCGGAATGCTGGTAGGGCGGCTTGAGCTTTTGGCCGTTTACGCACTCTTCACTGTCCAGTTCTGGAGGAATTGATGAAAAGACCCCTTGGTGCGCAGATTTCGCATATGCTGCGGGATCGCGGAGTGGATGTGATCTTTGGTATTCCCGGCGTGCACAATCAGGAAATGTATCGCGGGATCGAAGAGGCCGGAATCACCCATGTGCTGGCCCGGCACGAGCAGGGAGCAGGGTTCATGGCCGACGGCTATGCCCGTGCGACCGGCAAGCCGGGTGTTGCATATGTCATCACCGGACCGGGGTTGTGCAATATCATGACACCAATGGGGCAGGCCTATACGGACTCGGTCCCGATGCTGGTGATGTCCTCGTGTCTCGATGAAACGCAAGGGGTGCGCGGGCAATTGCACCAGATGAAAGACCAGCGTGCTGCGGCTGAAACCGTGACGGACTGGTCGCATCAGGCGAATACTGCTCAGGCCGCTTATGGCCTGGTCGAGCGTGCTTTTGAGGAGTTTGAACTCAGCCGTCCACGTCCAAAGCACATTCAGGTGCCGATTGCGCAGCTTGAGGCAGATGCCGATCCAGCGCCGTTTCCTAATCAGCCGGGACTACGCACAAAAGTCTTGCCGCCCGACCTTGCGCCGGTGATGTCCATGCTGAACATCGCGAAGCGTCCGCTGTTTATTCTGGGTGGTGGCGCGCGGTCGAACCTGTGGCGGCAAATTCTGACCCAGTTGGGTGCAGCGTGTTTCACAACTTATGCGGGCCGCGGAATGGCTGGCTTGGGCTATGCCTTGGACTACGGAGCCATGTTGCCACGACCGGGCAGTGCCGATGTCATCGCCTCGGCCGATCTTGTGGTTGTCGTGGGTGCGGAATTGGGCGAAGTCGACTTGTGGCGAAACACACTGGGCCACACGGCCAATCTGGTGCGTATCGATCTTGACCCGAAAGTTCTGTCGGATCAGCATCGCGCAGCGGTCAAGCTGCAGGCTGACGGGGAAAGCTTTGCCCATGCACTTTGGGCGGCTATCGACCATGCTAAACCTTCGACGGGCTGGACAGCGGAGGAAGTCGCTGACAGGCGCCGCCGTTGGCGGGCCGAAGTGGATGCGGAACGACCGGGTATCGTCCCGGTGCTGGATGCCCTTCGCGCGGCGATGCCCGGCGACACCATGATCTATTCTGACATGACCCAGTTCGCTTATGTCGCCAAAGAGGTTTGGGATATGGGCTATCCCTATCACTGGCACCATCCGACCGGATTCGGCACGCTTGGCTATGCGCTGCCGGCCGGAATTGGCGGGGCCGTGGCGCGCCGAGGTAAGCCTACAGCGGTGATCGCCGGGGACTACGGTTTTCACTATACGATGCAAGAGCTTGGTGCAGCAGTCGAACTGGGCCTGTCTCTGCCGATTATTCTTTGGGACAACGGAAAGCTCAAAGAGATCGAGGACAGCATGGTCCGGGGTCAGATCGCCCCGAATGCGGTCGTGGCGCGCAACCCGGATTTCTGCAAACTCGCCGAAGCCTTTGGTGCTTTGTCCTCTGCGCCCTCCAGTTTGCCCGAGATGCAAGAGGCAGTTCGGTCGGCCTTTGCCGCACCTGTTCCGACGCTGATACGCATCACGCCGGATATCCTTTAGCCAACAAAAAAGCGCCGCCCGAAAGAGCGGCGCTTTGTGCGATTTGGCGCAGAGATCAATCCCAGCAATGAACCAATACGGTCATTCCGGTCGCCCGGCGGCTGAGTTCATTGGGCGAGATCTGCGCCGTCGGCTGACCCGATTGACCGGACACACCCGCCTTGGTCAGAACTTCGTTCAGACTGTTGGCCGTTGCAGCAAGGCTGACGGACGCGGGCAGTGTGCGTCCTTCGGTCGGGGTTGGCAGCAGCATGCCAACAACCTGGCCATTGCCGTCAAAAACCGGTCCGCCCGCATCGCCGGGCTGGGCCGCCAATGCCAGACGTTTCACGCCGTCTTCTCCGTTCAGGCCGCGCACATCGGCGATCTGACCAAAGGTGAGTGTCGGTGCGCCCAAGGCGCCCTCATACGAGAAACCCGACACCGTGATCTCAGATTGAATACGCGGCGCATCGGCGCTGAATTCTGCCACGTTGACCGGAACCAGATTGCGGTTGGGGCGCAGAACCGCCACGCCCAGATCTGCATCTGACAAGGCGACCTGAAGCTCTTGATCGTCATCAAGCGTGATGCGTGTGCAGCTGTCCGCTGCCTCAAATACGGTCAGAACCGTGCCGCTTGTATCAGCGAAAAAGCCCGAACGGGACAGGCGCGGTGTGCGTACCTGCAGTCCGGACACCAGATCAATCCGCTGCTCGGCATTGGCACCCGCTGCGGCGTCCAGCACCGTACCAGTTGCGGTAAAGCTGGCCTTCATTGCGGCCAGCACTCTGGCGCGCCGGGCATCGTCACCCTCGGGCCAAACCAGTGTAAAGCCTTTGATCTGGCCATCGTCCAGCCGTGCTTCGCTATAGGTCACGATCTCATTACCGCGCCCTTCCAGCGTAAAGCTGTCGCCGCGCAGTTGTCGTGGGCCATCGAGCGGAACGATTTCCAGCGATTGCAGTACCTCATAAAGGGCGCGCAGCGTGGCCTTGCCGCCTTTCTGACTGATCAACAGGGCCTTGGCGTCCAGATCGGTTGTGCTTTTGAAGTGAACAAACGGGGCCTCATAACGGTCGAATGCGATGATACCCAGCGGCAGATCCAAATCGATACCGGCCTGCGGGTCGGAGTAACGCTCCATCCCAACGCTCAGAAGGGGGGCGTTAAAGTCGTCAATCAACGCCTTGCGCTGTGCGGTCGTCAGAACGCCGGTTGCTTCAAAGCCGTTGAACCGTTGCCAGTCGCCCATGGAGCGCCGCGTGCCTTGGCCAAATGCGCCATCGATCGTTGAATTGTAAAAACCCGCGGCCTGCAGGGCGGTTTGCAAATTCATGCGTTCCTGCGTGCTTAGAAGACGTTCGCTTTGCAGCGCTTGTGAGCGTGTCTCGTCAGAGGCCTGCGGGGTTACGCCAACAACCGGCCGTTCCGGCTGGGGTTCAACTGGTGGCGTCACGACACCCCGGTCCAATATGTTCTCTCCGACCGGCCAGAATTGCTGACCCAGTGCACTGGAAAACGCGATGTAGCTGTCCGCAGGGATTTGCCCCTCAGCGCGGTAAACGCTTAGAACCTGTTCCGCGTCGTTGCGAAAATATGGACCAATAACAATGGCATACCAGCCAGAGTTCAAACGAAACCCGTTTACGTCTGGCAAGGTGCCGGCATAGGCCCGGGCACGTTCCTGCGCTTCGCGCAGCGAGGGCTGCGCTTCGACCTGCACCCAGACGCCTGCGTCCAGCTGCGCAAAAACAGCGCGCGCGCTGATGAGAAAAAGAAACAAAATTGCTGTAAATATGCGAGTCATTGTCTGCCCGTGTCTGCAGTGTTTTATCTTTGCCGGACCCTACGCGAAACAACGTACCGAAAGCCATGCCCGGAATACGGGGAATTTCCAGTGTGGCTGTGCAGTGACAGCATAGGCATTGCCGCCCGTTGACGCCCAACGGCCCCTTGCATAGGAAGGACAAAACCCAACGGAACCGGGCGCAGTGGCGTCCAAAGGGAATGTCATGACCGACCAGTCCAGCGCACCACGTTCTTTTCAAGAGATTATCTTGCGGCTTCAGACCTATTGGGCCTCAAAAGGCTGCGCCATTCTGCAGCCCTATGACATGGAGGTTGGTGCAGGTACGTTCCACCCGGCGACCACCTTGCGCGCGCTTGGGTCGAAAACTTGGGCCGCAGCTTATGTGCAGCCTTCGCGCCGCCCGACGGATGGGCGCTATGGCGAGAACCCCAACCGGTTGCAGCATTATTATCAGTATCAAGTGCTGATCAAACCCAGTCCGCCGGATTTGCAGGACCTGTATCTGGGCTCGCTTGAGGCGATTGGCATCGACATGAACCTGCATGACATCCGGTTTGTCGAGGATGATTGGGAAAGCCCCACCCTTGGGGCATGGGGTCTGGGTTGGGAAGTTTGGTGCGACGGCATGGAAGTCAGCCAGTTCACATACTTCCAACAGGTCGGTGGCCATGATTGTGCGCCGGTCTCGGGCGAGCTGACCTATGGTCTGGAGCGTCTGGCGATGTATGTACTTGGCATTGATCACGTGATGGGCATGCCGTTCAACGATCCGCAGTCACCAAGCCCGCTTTCCTATGGCGACATCTTCAAGCAGACCGAAGAAGAATACGCCCGCTGGAACTTTGACGTGGCCAACACCGAAGTGTTGTTGCGCCACTTCGAAGAAGCCGAAGCTGAGTGCGCCGCCATTCTGGCACAAGAGCATGACGACCCAAAAACTGGCAAGCGCATCATCATGGCGCACCCGGCCTATGATCAGTGCATCAAGGCCAGTCACGTGTTCAACCTGCTGGACGCGCGGGGCGTGATCTCGGTAACCGAGCGTCAGGCCTATATCGGCCGCGTGCGGGCTTTGGCGAAGCAATGCGCAGACGCATTCCTGCTGACCGAGGCCGCCGGGTTCGACGCTTGATGCGCCGCTCAGGCCAGTCCGGGCAGCAAGACCTTAAGGCCAGCCGCGATCATGCTGATTGCGATGGCCGACAGGATCATGCCCATGAACCGGCTCATGATAACACGAGCATTGTCAGACAGACGTTTGGCAATGGCTGCGGCGTTCCAGAATGTCACGAACAGCAACAGCAGGACGGCCAGGAAAACGCCAGCGTAAACAATGGCATCTACCGGTTTGTGGATGTGGCTTGCATACAGGATCAACGTGGTAATTGTGCCCGGCCCGACAAGGATCGGAAAGGCCAGCGGATAAAAGGCAACCGTATCAGGTTCAGGATAGGATTGCCGTTCCCCCTCGGTTCCGTGATGCGACGTGCTGGGCTTTCCGTTCAGCATGTTCAGGCCAATCATCAAAACGACCAGACCACCCGCGACGCGCAGGTCATCGACGCTGATGCCGAACAGGCTGAGCGTTTGACTTCCCACAGCCGCAAACGATGCGCCAAGGATCAGGCAGTAGAGGGCAGTCTTTGTAGCCACTTTGCGTTGCTCAGCCGGGGCAAGGCCGTCGGTGACGCTAAGGAATACTGGCAGGTTCGTGATTGGATTCATGATCGCAAAAAGCGCTCCGAAGAATCCTACGGCAAGGGTGCTGTCCATTTCAAAAGTCTCTTTCCGGCCTGTAATCAATTGGAACCTGTCCTATTTTTACCGATCGTGAAAGAGGCATCGTGAGCAAAAGGAAAAGACGATGACAGGAAAAGTGCTTGCGATCATAGTGCTGATCTCGGCGGCAGTAGCTGGTTTTGGGATGTATTACCTGCAGATCTACGGATTTTATTATGACGTGGAATCCAAGCCCGGTCAGGATGTCATGTTAATGAAGGAAGGGGCCGAGGCGCCGACGCCTATATCCTACAGTGCGTTTCAGGCGATTGACGCGGACAGCTCACCCATCCGCTACCGTGCCTGTTTCGATACGGATCTGACGCTTGCGCAGATTGAGGAAACCCATGTCGCGGTCGAGAATGCAGAACCGCTGACCGCGCCCGGATGGTTCGATTGCTTTGACGCCGTGGCGGTGGCGGATGCCCTGAAATCAGGCGAGGCCAAAGCCTTTCTGGGCGCAAAAAACATCCACTTTGGCGTTGACCGAATTGTTGCCGTTACAAAAGGCGGCAAAGGCTATGTCTGGCACGCGCTGAACAATTGCGGCGAAAAGGCCTATGACGGCACCGTGATTGGCGAAGAATGCCCGGACCGGCCACAGAATTGAGGATAAGATGACCACCGAGACCCTGCAGATACCTGATTTCCTGACCGCTACGTTGGGCTTTGCGGTGTATCTTTTGGGGGTCGAGATCAATGCGCGCGTCGCCACACTACGCCAGTTCAACATTCCCGAACCTGTCACGGGTGGCCTGCTGGCCTCACTGGTCGTGCTGTTATTGTATCTGGCCTTCGATCTTGAGCTGTCCTTTGACCTTGCCACACGGGATTTTCTGTTAGTGGTGTTCTTTGCGGGCATCGGGTTAAACGCGCGACTCTCTGACCTGATATCAGGCGGCAAGCCTCTGTTTTTACTTTTGATCCTGACTTTGACTACGATTGTTGCGCAAAACGGGATCGGGGCAATTGGGGCGTCTATGTTCGGGTATCCGGCGCAGGCTGGGGTTCTGTTCGGCTCGGCATCTCTGATCGGCGGGCACGGAACTGCGATTGCCTGGGCCCCCGAGGTTGCCGAGGCCACCGGCCTGGACGGCGCAACTGAGCTAGGCGTTGCCGTTGCAACACTTGGGCTTGTTCTGGCTGCTTTGGTTGGTGGACCGATAGCGCGGCTTCTGGTCGAAGGGCGCAACCTCAGCCCTGCACGCCCCGACGAGGATCACACAGTGGGGCTTCCCACTGACGGCGATGACGTGTCCAGCAAAATCGATCATCTGTCGATCATGCGCGTTCTCCTGTTCCTCAACCTGGCGATCATTGCGGGGTATTCGCTGGGCGAGGCGATCAGCGCTGCCGGTTTGAAGCTGCCGCTGTTCGTGCCTTGTCTCATCATGGGCATCGTCATCGCGAACCTGCGCGCATGGCTTGCACCCAGCCGCCCACCAATTGAACGCACCCCCTCGCTGGCGTTGATTTCGGAATTCTCGCTGGGTGCGTTTTTGGCCATGTCATTAATGAGCCTGCAGCTTTGGACCATCGCGGAACTCGGCCTTGCCATTGTGGTCATCATGTCGGCCCAGACCTTGTTCGCAGTGGCATTTGTGATCTGGGTTCTGTTTCCTGTCATGGGCAGCAATTACCGCGCCGCCGTTCTGGCCGCCGGATTCGGAGGCTTCGCCCTAGGCGCCACCCCGACCGCTATTGCAAATATGACCGCTGTCACCAAACGATATGGCCCATCGCCTATTGCTTTTATCGTATTGCCCCTTGTATCCGCATTCTTTGTGGATATCGCTAATGCCATCGTCATTCAGACGATCGTCAATTTCTAAGGATCGAATATGCCCGACCTGCTGATCGAATTGTTTTCCGAGGAAATCCCCGCGCGCATGCAGACCCGTGCCGGCGAAGACCTGAAAAAGCGGATCACCGATGGTTTGGTCGAGGCCGGTTTGACCTACGCATCTGCTGCTACGCTGACAACGCCGCGCCGCCTGACGCTGGCGGTCGAAGGGTTGCTTTCGGAAAGCCCCATGATCCGCGAGGAACGCAAGGGTCCGAAAGTCGGCGCGCCGGACAAAGCCATCGAAGGTTTCCTGCGGGGCGCAGGTCTGACCCGTGATCAACTGGAAGAGCGTGAAACACCCAAAGGCGCGGTTTATTTCGCCACCATTGAAAAGGCAGGACGCCCGGCAGCTGAAATCGTTGCAGAAGTGCTTGAGGCGACGATCCGTAACTTCCCCTGGCCGAAATCCATGCGCTGGGGAAGTGGCGGTTTGCGCTGGGTGCGCCCGCTGCATTCCATCCTATGCATTCTGACCGATGAGGCCGGCGCGCAGGTTGTGCCGATGGAAATCGACGGCATCACGTCCGGCGATACCACCGAAGGTCATCGTTTCATGGCGCCGGGTCGCTTTGCCGTGTCGTCCTTCGAGGATTACGCCGCAAAACTGAAGCGCGCGTTTGTGGTGCTGTCGCCTGAGGAACGGGCTGAGCATATCTGGAACGACGCCCAGAACCTTGCCTTTGCGGCGGGATTGGAAGTGGTCGATGACAAGGGCCTGCTGGCCGAGGTCGCCGGGTTGGTTGAATGGCCGGTTGTCTTGATGGGGCAGATCGACAACGAGTTTCTGGCGCTGCCGCCCGAGGTTCTGCAAACCTCGATGAAAGAGCATCAGAAATTCTTCTCGGTCCGCAATCCCAAGACAGGCCGGATTGAACGCTTTATCACCGTGGCCAACCGCGAAACCACCGATAATGGCGCGACCATTCTGGCGGGGAACCAAAAAGTGCTGTCGGCGCGTCTGGCCGATGCGAAATTCTTTTGGGAGAACGACCTGCGCGTCGCCAAATCGGATATCGCCCAATGGACCCACGCGCTGGAAAACGTGACCTTCCATAACAAGCTTGGCACACAGGCTGGACGGATTGATCGCATCGCGGCACTGGCCCGCGAACTGGCCCCGGTGACAGGCGCGGATGCAGATCAGGCCGCGAAAGCCGCGCGTCTGGCCAAGGCCGATTTAAGCTCCGAGATGGTCTATGAATTCCCGGAACTTCAGGGGCTTATGGGTCGATATTACGTCGAATCCGCCGGTGAGGACGCCGCCGTGGCCTCCGTGGCGCAGGAACATTACTCGCCGTTGGGGCCGTCGGATGATGTGCCCACCGCGCCGTTGTCTGTAACTGTGGCGCTGGCCGACAAGTTGGACACGCTGACCGGGTTCTGGGCGATTGAGGAAAAGCCCACGGGATCGAAAGACCCGTTTGCCTTACGCCGCGCGGCGTTGGGCGTGACGCGATTGATAATCGAAAACGATTTGCGTCTAAGGTTGGATCGGTTCTTTGATAGCCAATTGGTCCGGGCAGAGGGTGCCATCAATGACGGGTTGCCGAAATCAGATGTCGAGGACCTGCTGGAAGAAATCGCGGATCACGGTGTCTTCGGTGCAGCGTTCAAAGCGGTCAAAGACAATCTCGGCGACAAACCGACCGCTGAATTTCTGGGGTTGGAGAAGAAAGTCCCGGACGCGTCCGACGATCTCCTCTCCTTCTTCCATGACCGCCTCAAAACCTTCCTCCGGGACGAGGGTATCCGCCACGACATCATCGACGCCTGCATCGCGATGGACGGCAATGACGACCTCAACCTGCTGGTCAAACGCGCCCGTGCGCTGAATGCGGTGATCGCGACTGAAGATGGCGAGAACCTCGTGCAGGGGTTCAAGCGCGCCAACAACATTCTGACCCAGGCCGAGGAGAAGGACGGGGTCGAGTATTCCTATGGCGCAGATATCAAGTTTGCAGAGACCGACAGTGAAAAAGCTCTGTTCGGCGCGTTGGAAGCTGCACAGGCCAAGATCGACCCGGCGCTGAAGGCCGAGGATTTCCCAAGTGCGATGTCGGCCATGGCCGACCTGCGCGGCCCGGTGGATGCGTTCTTTGAGGATGTTCAGGTCAATACCGACAACGACATCCTGCGCCGTAACCGTCTGAACCTGCTCAGCCAGATCCGTCAGGTCTGCTTCAGTGTTGCCGATCTGAGCCGCATCGACGGCTGATCCAGAACGCCCTTGCGCCGTTGGTGCAGGGGCTTATGCTGCGGTGAAATCAAAAGGTGCCGCAGTGCAGAATAATCCGCATACTACGCTTATCACGTCCGAAGCGCCCGTTGCCGCCAACACGCATGGCGGACGGGCGAAATGTCTGCAACGTCTGGTTCGTCTGGAGCTGCCGGTTCCACGAACGGTCGCGTTGTCATTTGATGCGGTGCATCAGATATCGGACGGGCAGGTGCCGGATTTGGCCGCTGTTCTTGAGCAGTTTGATCATACCGCGCTGCTGTGTGTCCGGCCCAGTTCCGAAGATCCCGATTGGGGCGGCCCGGGTGCCATCCTGAACATCGGCATGAATGACGCGCGCTATGTCGATCTGTCGGATTCGATGGGGGTCGAGGCCGCGGCTGCGCTGTATCTGCGCTTTGTCCAAAGCTATGCCGTTCATGTTGCGCGGCTGGACCCGGATGTGTTTGACGAGATTGACGCCGATGGCCGTGAGGGGCTGCAGGAATCTCTGAGGGCTTACGAAGACGAGACGGACGAAGCCTTTCCGCAGGATCGCGGTGAGCAGTTGATTGCTGTGCTGCGTTCGATGGCACGCGCATGGGAGGGCACCTCGGCCCGATTGTTGCGTCAGGCCAAGGGTGCGCCAGCGGATGCCGGTCTGGGGCTGGTGATCCAAGAGATGATCCCCGGCGTCGGGCAGGGGGAATGCGGATCGGGCGTGTTGCAACTGATTGATCCGACCACTGGATTGCCGCAGATAACCGGCCGGTATCTGAGCCAAAGTCAGGGGCGGGATGCGCTGGGGGAAGGCGTCGCGGCGTTGTACCTGGAAAAGGATCCGCGCGGAAAGTCTCTGGAGGAGGTCGCGCCCAAGGCATTTGCGGACCTCAAAACGCATGCGGCGCTGATGCGGGTCAAGCTGCGCGAGGAAATGCAGGTCGAGTTCGTGATTGAAAACGGCCACGTTCACATTTTGGATGGTGTCCGGGTTCAACGCAGCGCACGCGCGGCGATGCGGATCGCTGTGCGCCTGGCCGAAGACGGGATCATTCCGCCGCAAGAGGCTGTAATGCGGGTTGATCCACATTCCCTGAACGAGCTGTTGCACCGGCAGGTTCACCCTGATGCGGAACGGGACACCCTGACCACCGGAATTGCCGCCAGTCCGGGCGCTGCAACCGGCAAGATCGTGTTCACTTCGGCCGAGGCGCAGGCTAGCGCCGCGCGGGGAGAGCCGTGCATTTTGGTTCGGCGCGAGACCTCTCCGGAAGATGTGCGCGGTATGCATGCCGCCGTGGCGGTCCTGACGGAAAAGGGCGGCATGACCAGCCACGCGGCGGTGATTGGCCGGGGTTTGGGCCTGCCGTGCATCGTCGGCGCGTCCGAGATGCGGTTTCAGACAAAGAAGAAACAGCTGATGGCTCCCGACGGGCGGGTCTTCAAAACAGGCGACACATTGACCATCGACGGCAGCTCGGGGCAGGTGCTGGCCGGGCAACCAACCATGCTAGAGGCTGCTCTGGATGACTGTTTCCAGACTCTGATGGGCTGGGCTGACGCAGAGCGGGACATTGCAATTCGCGCCAACGCGGACACACCCGCAGACGCGCAAACCGCGCGGAACTTCATGGCGCAAGGGATCGGGTTGTGTCGGACTGAGCACATGTTCTTTGACCCCGGTCGCCTTATCGTAATGCGCGAGATGATCTTTGCGCAGACCTCGTCCGGTCGCGAAGCGGTGTTGGAACGCTTGCTGCCGATGCAGCGCGATGACTTCGCGCAGCTATTCCGGATCATGGAGGGACAGCCTGTCTGTATCCGTCTGTTCGATCCACCGTTGCATGAATTTCTTCCGACCACGCGCACCGGCCAACGCGAACTTGCCGAAGCGCTAGACCTGCCGGTCTCAGATGTCGAACGCAGGGTCGACGCCATGACCGAATATAACCCGATGCTGGGCCTGCGCGGCGTACGTCTGGGTGTGACGGTTCCCGAAATCTACGACATGCAGGCGCGTGCGATTTTCGAGGCGACGCTTGAAGCCAGCAAAGACGGCGCACCGGTGGTGCCCGAGGTGATGATCCCGCTGGTATCCGCCAAGCGCGAGGTCGAACTGGTCAAGGCGCGCATCGATTCCGTGGCAGCGGCCGTCGCCGCCGAACGGGGGCAGGAATTTGAGTACCGGTTGGGCGTGATGGTAGAAACCCCTCGGGCTTGTTTGCGGGCGGCCGAGATCGCGCCGCAAACCGCGTTTTTAAGTTTCGGAACCAATGACCTGACGCAGATGACCTACGGCCTGTCCCGCGATGACGCAGGCCGGTTCATGTCGGCTTATGTCCGGCAGGGTGTCTTTGTCGAAGACCCGTTTCATGTGTTGGACGCGGACGGAGTTGGCGAATTGCTTAAACTGGGGGCTGAACGCGGCAGGCAAGCACAACCAGAAGTCACATTGTCGGTTTGCGGCGAACATGGCGGTAACCCCGAATCAATCGCCATTTGCCGAGAATTGGGCTTTGACTACGTGTCCTGTTCGCCCTTCCGGGTGCCCGTCGCTCGGCTGGCTGCCGCTCAACTGGCGATTTCGTCCAGACTTGGGGGTTGACAGAAGGGCAGCACTCTAGAATTAGTAGGTAACAGAAAGCGCCGTCGTCAAATATTGTTGACGAAACGGCGGTTTTCCACTTGCTTTTCCGTCAGAACTGGACGTCGCCGTTTGAATTCGGTAATAGCCTCATCGCGCCCGCCGGGGGAGGGTCTGGCGCTAATTGTGCCTGTGCGAGGTTATCTGATGCTACGATACATATTGGCTGTTGCCACATTGGCAGCAACCGTGCTGCCGAGTGTTTCCGTCGCCGAGAGGGAAGCTACCGAATCTGCTAAACGCGAACTTGTAACCCGGAGCGAATTGCCCGGGCAAAAGTTCCGTGATTACTTAGGCCTGTTTAAGCCACGTAAAGAACCTGTGCTGCAACAGGTGTCCTATTCCAAGGATTGGCTGGATCAACTGCCGACTGCCGCTGGTGACGAGAACTTCAAATGTCTGGCCGAGGCGCTGTACTTTGAAGCGCGCGGCGAAAGCGTTCGCGGTCAGTTCGCCGTGGCCGAGGTGATCCTGAATCGGGTCAAAAGTAGCCGCTTTCCAAGTTCGCTGTGCGGGGTGATCAAGCAGGGAACCGGTAAGAAGTACCAATGCCAGTTCACCTACACCTGCGATGGTCAGAAAGAAGTTATCCGCGAGAAAAGAGCCTATGAGCGTGTGTCCAAGGTTGCCCGCGCGGCAATCGACGGCGTTGGCGTCGGGCTGACCGAAGGGGCGACCCATTACCACACCAAAGCGGTGCGTCCGTCATGGTCGCGTGTCTACAAAGAGACCGCTCGCATCGGGGTCCACATTTTCTACCGCCACAACTATCGGACCGCGAGCAACTGATTGACGCACCCGCGCTGGAATCTTGATGGCGCGGGGCGTTTTCTGCCTTATGTAGCGGGCCAGGAGGTCCGCCATGATGTTATCCCGCAGACGGTTTCTACAAACTTCGACCGCGCTTGCCCTGCTGCCAAAGGGGGCGCATGCAGTCAGCTTTGATCTGGTTGCGCAAGAGGCGCTGCAACAGATTGCGCCTGATGGTTATCCAGCTACGCCGGTTTGGACCTATGGCGGTCGCGTTCCCGGGGTCGACATCCGATTGCCTCAGGGCGGGCGCGTCAGTCGCAAGCTGATAAACAACCTGTCTCAACCGACGGCAGTGCATTGGCACGGAATTCGGATCGACAACGCAATGGATGGCGTGCCCGGGTTGACGCAGGACGCGGTCGAGATGGGTCAATCCTTCGACTATAACTTTGTTGCGCCAGATGCAGGAACCTTTTGGTATCACTCGCATAACCGGTCTACCGAACAGGTTGCACGAGGTCTCTATGGACCCCTGATCGTTGAAGAATCTAGCCCGCCGGATATTGATCAGGATCTGACGCTGATGCTGGACGATTGGCGGCTAGACCCTGAAACCGCGCATATCGTGGATGATTTTGACAATGGACACGACCTTAGCCATGCGGGGCGGCTGGGTAATCTGGTGTCCGTCAATGGCGGCTTTGATCCGGCTTACCCTGTTGGATCGGGGGAACGATTGCGATTGCGTCTGATCAATGCATCGAACGCTCGGATATTTGATTTGGCGTTGGACGGGCTGGCGGGTTGGATCGTGGCGCTGGATGGCATGCCGCTGGCAGTTCCATTGCCTGTAGAGGAGAGCTTCCCACTTGCGCCCGCACAACGGGCAGACCTTGTCGTGGATGTGACGTCCGCGTCCGGAGATGTCGCGGGTCTCGCAAGTATCGAGCGGGATGGCGGCTATGGCTTGGTACGCTTTCAAGTTTCCGAAGCGTCCACATCGCAAAGGCAGGGTATTGAACCATTGCCTGCGAACAATATGCCTGAATTTCAGTATGATCAGGCACCGCTGCATCGCATGTCCCTGCAGGGCGGTGCGATGCGATGGCTCGAAGGAGCCAAGCTTGGCGATCAGGGCCTGACAGGCCGTGAGCTGGCTCAACTGGGCCGGTTCTGGGCGTTGAACGGATACGCGGAACGACCCAAGGATCCGTTTCTGGATGCGCGTCTGGGTCAGGTGCACCGGATCGAGTTTGTGAACGAAACCGCTTTCCCTCATGCCATGCACCTGCATGGTCACCACTTCCGGCTCATCCTGCCGGATGGCAGTTTGGGGCCTTGGCGCGACACCGTACTGGTGGACCGGGGCCAGACACGTCAAATCGCTCTGGTCACAGATAATCCAGGCGATTGGCTGCTGCATTGCCATATGCTGGGACATGCCGCATCGGGAATGATGAGCTGGTTTCGCGTCACCTGACGCCGCATTCGATGGCTGGAAAGACGCATGTTGCGGTGTTATACGCCCGCGCATCGTTTATTTTGGGCGAATACGTCCACAAAGCCCGAAAAGGTCCGCCTGTATGAGCTCTGAAATCCGTCTTGCCTTTGCGCACCCGTCCGAGCGGTCCGAAGCGACCGCTGCCCGGGGGCCGCTGGATCGTATTTCCTTGCGCGATCATATCGTCGAGGTGGAGATCGGCGCGTTTCAGGCCGAACGTGGAACGACACAGCGCATTTGCTTTAACATCGTGGTTGAAGTTCGCCCTTTGACCGATCCCATCGACGATGACGTGGATCGCATCCTGTCCTATGACCGGGTGACTGAGGCGATCACGTATGAGCTTGCGGCGGAACGTCTTAACCTGCTTGAGACTTTGGCAGACCGGGTGGCTGAACGAATTTTACTTGAGCCACAGGCCGTAAGAGCTTTTGTCAGAATAGAAAAACTGGATCGTGGTCCTGGCGCTTTGGGTGTCGAGATCGTGCGCGGAAAAGACAAGACTCACCACGACGTCGTCGAAGAGGAACGCCCGCATCCCCGTCTGGCTTTCCTGTCGAATGAGGCCATTGCCTCGCCCAATCTGACCGGGTGGATCGATCAGTTGGAAAACCGCGAACGACCCCTAATCCTGTGCGTCGGTGCGGCGGATATGCCTGTTTCACAGACTGGCCACGCGATGACCCAACGCCGAATTGATCTGTTGGCGATTGAACAGAATGCCTGGGTTTTAGCTGCCCGCGATCACCGCTGTGTTGTCGTTTCAACGCGGACTGAGCTGGATTGGGCCATGAAAAATGGTCAGATTTGCGTCTGGGCACCCTCAAAAATCGTACTGGATGCTGTTGACGGCCAATCGGCGGCACCTTCGGATGCGGTGGCGCTGGCGGCATGGTTTGCTGCCACTTTTGAGGCGAGTGAGATGATGGTGATCGGCGGCGCGCTGCCCGACGCCCCTGAAACCCCTTTGCGTGCGATCTCGGTGGATCAGGCACAACTGTGACCGCTTATTTTCGACCTCTGGTTCAGCATGGTCCGAACCGTCCGCCGGGTTCAGTGCCGCTAGCTGGCCAGCCGCTTTGGTTTACCCATGTTGAACGGTTAAGCCGAAAAGAACGTCCAATGATCATTGCCGTGCAGGATGTACCAGGTGATGCGCTGGACCGACTGACGCGTCCGCGTGCCGATGTTGCGGGCCTTGCCATGGATCGCCCGCACATTATGGGCATTCTGAATGCGACCCCAGATAGTTTCTCGGATGGCGGTGTGCACAATTCGGTCAGCGCGGCCCAATCTGCGGCTGAACAGATGGTTTCACAAAACGCAACCATTCTGGATATCGGCGGCGAATCGACCCGACCCGGCGCAACCTTCGTGCCAGAAGATGAAGAGATCGCCCGGACCCGCCCCCTGATCGAAGCCATCAAATCCCGCACTGATGCGTTGATATCCATCGATACGCGCAAATTCGCCGTCGCCAAAGCCGCGTGGGAGGCCGGAGCAGGGCTGATCAACGACGTAACCGGCTTTACCTTTGATCCGCAGTTGGCGCCGTTTTGTGTAAAAGTTGGCGCCCCGGTTTGTGTGATGCACATGCAGGGCGACCCGGGCACGATGCAGGACAACCCGACCTATCAAGACGTTCTGCTGGACGTCTACGATTTCCTTGAGGGTCAGGTGGATCGCCTCGAAAACCTCGGATTGGATCGGGATCAGATTATCATTGATCCGGGCATAGGGTTTGGCAAGACCGAGGCACATAACCTGGCGTTGCTGCAGGGGATCAGCCTGTTTCACGGTTTGGGCTGTCCGATCCTGTTGGGTGTGTCCCGCAAAGGTATGATCGGGCAAATTGGCAAAGAGCCGCGCAAGGACGCCCGCGCGCCGGGATCAATCGCCGTCGGGCTGGCTGGATTGTCACAAGGTGTTCAAATTTTGCGCGTGCACGATGTTGCTGAAACCGCTCAGGCCTTGCGCCTTTGGGCCGCCGTCCGGTAAGGCGGAGGCAGGCAGGAAATGACGGAGTGACATTATGCGCAAGCTGTTCGGAACCGATGGGGTGCGGGGTACCGCCAATACCCATCCAATCACAGCCGAAATGGCATTGCGCATCGGGGCCGCCGCTGGTCGTTACTTTCGCCGTGACCAATCAGACGTTCACCGTGTGGTGATCGGTAAGGATACGCGCCTGTCCGGTTATATGGTGGAAAACGCCCTGACGGCCGGATTGACCTCGACCGGGATGAACGTGTTGCTGCTTGGGCCGGTTCCGACGCCCGCTGTCGGTCTGATGACACGGTCGATGCGCGCAGATCTGGGGGTCATGATTTCGGCCAGCCATAACCCGGCCGAAGATAATGGTATCAAGTTCTTTGGCCCTGACGGATACAAGCTGTCTGATCAGGCGGAACTCGAGATTGAAAGGCTGATCGAGGAAGGTGTCAAACCTGCGCAGGCCCAGAATATCGGCCGTGCCAGACGGGTGGATGATGCGCGGTTCCGATACGGTGAGCGCGTCAAATCCTCGCTGTCGCGTGACTTGCGTCTTGACGGGCTAAAAGTTGTTGTCGATTGCGCCAATGGGGCCGCACACCGCACGGCGCCCGAGGTTTTGTGGGAATTAGGTGCCGAAGTGATCCCGGTCGGCATTACGCCGAATGGTAAGAACATCAACCTAAACTGTGGGTCGACCAAACCGCAGCTGGCTGCCGAAACCGCCGTGGCCCATGGTGCAGATGTAGGGATTTGTTTGGACGGTGACGCCGATCGCGTCGTTATGATCGACGAGAATGGTCAGGTCGCGGATGGCGATCAGTTGATGGCGCTTTTGGCGACCAGTTGGGCCGAGGTAGACCGCCTGAAAGGCGGTGCGTTGGTTGCAACGGTGATGTCGAACCTAGGCCTGGAACGTCATCTTGAAAACCATGGTCTGCGTCTGGAGCGCACCGGCGTCGGGGACCGCTATGTCGTTGAACGTATGCGCGAAGGCGGGTTCAATCTGGGCGGCGAACAATCAGGCCACATTGTCATGAGCGATTACGCGACCACAGGTGACGGCCTGATGGCGGGCCTCCATTTCCTGGCAGAGATGGTTCATACGGGTCGAAAAGCATCGGAATTGGCGGTGCAGTTCGAAACCGTACCGCAAATGCTGAAGAACGTGCGCTATGGCGAAGGACAAGCTCCGCTTGAGGCCGCCAGCGTGCAGGCTGCAATTTCTGACGCCGAGGCGCGGCTGAACGGGCAGGGGCGATTGCTGATCCGGGAGTCGGGTACGGAACCTCTGATCCGCGTCATGGCGGAATGTGAGGATGACGCGCTGTTGACCCAAGTTGTCGACGGCATCGTTGCCGAGGTCGAGGCCGTGACACGCTAGCGCCCGGTTAGCATCTTTCGCAGGCTGAACCACTGACTGATGGCCAGCCCGGTCAGGATCATAGCCAGCGCCACGAAAAAGCGCAGCGGCAATGCCTCGGACAGCACCCATGCGCCGAACACCATCGACCAAATCGGGACCTGGTAATTCACCAGCGTCATAAAGACCGATCCCGCGCTGCGAATGACGGAAACGCGCAGCAGTGTGGCAAATGCCGTAGGGACCAACCCCAAAACGATGATGGCAATGCTTGGGCGGGTACCTTCCCATGTCGGGACGCCTTCAGTCACGAACATGATCGGCAGCAGGATTACTGCGCCGACCAGCAGGGTCAGGGCGGCCAGAACCACCGGATCAATGGGCGGACATAGACGGGTAAAGATCGACGCCAGGGAATAACACAAGGCGGCCCCGATGCAGGCCAGCTGCGCCAAAGGTTCTGACCCGTGGCCAAGTTGCGCCAAGCCGGGGCCGATCAGCACCAACGCACCGCAGAAGCCAAGAGTCACGCCCACCAGTTTTCTCAGGTTCAGGGGCTCGTCCGAAAAGAAATGCGCCAGCGGCAGTACCATCAGAGGGATTGCGGCCATCGACAGACCAGCGAAGGCGGACGGTACGTATTGCTGCCCCCAGCTTAGCAGAACAAAGGGCAGGGCCGAAGACAAGATACCGATCACAAAGACCGAAGCCCACAGGGCAGTCGACCCCGAGGGTAGCTTGCGGTTTGTAGCGGCCATCAACCCCAGCAACATCAGGGCACCCAACGTCGTGCGCGCGGTGGCGACGGTTATAGGTCCGTACCCTTCCAGCGCCATGGCAACGACCATGAACGTCCCGCCCCAGATCAGGCCGAGGGTGATAACACCGCTCCAATCGCGGGATGTGGGGTGCTGGACCATCTTAGTTTCACCTTTAGGCTTGGACAAAAAAGGGCGGCCTGATGGGCCGCCCCTTCGCATTCGCTTGGCAGGATCAGTTCTTTTCCTGATCGACCAGCTTGCCCGCGGAAATCCACGGCATCATGTCGCGCAGTTTCTTACCAACCTGCTCGATCTGATGCTCATCATTGTGGCGGCGAGCCGCTTTGATGGTCGGCTGACCAACAGCGTTTTCCAGCATGAAGTCACGCACGAATTTGCCGGTTTGGATGTCCGACAGCGTCTCTTTCATCGCTTTCTTGGTCTGCTCATAAGGCAGGATCCGTGGGCCGGTGACGTACTGGCCGTACTCGGCAGTGTTCGAGATCGAATAATCCATGTTCGCGATACCGCCTTCATAGATCAGGTCAACGATCAGCTTGGTCTCGTGCAGACATTCGAAATAGGCCATTTCGGGCGCATAACCTGCCTCAACCAGAGTTTCGAAACCACAACGGATCAGTTCGACGATACCGCCGCACAGAACGGCCTGCTCGCCGAACAGGTCGGTTTCGCATTCTTCGCGGAAGTTGGTCTCGATAATGCCCGAGCGGCCGCCACCGATGGCTGAGCAATAGGACAGGCCGATTTCCAGGGCCTTTCCGGTCGCGTCGCTGTCAACAGCGACCAGGCAGGGCACGCCGCCGCCTTTGACGTATTCGCCGCGTACTGTGTGGCCGGGGCCTTTGGGGGCCATCATGATGACGTCGATGCCTTCTTTCGGCTCGATCAATCCGAAGTGGACGTTCAAGCCATGGGCAAAGGCAATGGCCGAGCCGGGCTTGATGTTGTCATGTACGTATTTCTTGTAGGTCTCGGCCTGCAGTTCGTCGGGCATGGTGAACATGATGACGTCGCACCAGGCTGCCGCTTCGGCGATGCCCATGACTTCCAGACCCTCGGCTTCGGCTTTTTTGGCGGATGCCGAGCCTTCGCGCAGAGCGACGACAAGGTTTTTCGCGCCCGAGTCGCGCAGGTTCAGTGCGTGGGCGTGGCCTTGGCTGCCATAGCCCAGGATCGCCACTTTCTTGTCTTTGATCAGGTTGATGTCGCAATCGCGATCGTAATAGACGCGCATGTCGCCGGTCCTTTCTGGTTAGATTGCCGAGGGTTTTACCTGCCGGATGTTGTATTGGCGATAGGGTTGTACTTGAGTATTTGTAAAAAAGATGAAGAATAATTCGTGTAACGCCAAAAATACGAAAAATTCATGCTTGATGATATAGACCGCCGAATCCTGCGCCACTTTCAGGCCGATCCCAGCCTGACTGCTGCGGAACTGGCCGAGCGTTGCCGTATCAGCCAGGGTGTCTGCTGGCGCCGGGTCGAAAAGATGCAGGCCGCCGGAATAATCCAGGGGCAGGAGGCCGTGATCGATTGGGCGGCGCTTGGGTATGCGGTCGAGGTTTCGCTGCGGGTAACGCTGGACAAGACTCAATCGCGCGCGTTTGACGAATTTACTGCCGCCGCCCGGCAAGTGCCCGAGGTGATCGAATTGCAAACATTTCTGGGCAGGGTGGATGTGCGGCTGTCCGTGATTGCCAGAGACATGTCACACTACCAACAACTCTACCGTGACGGCATTCTGACCCTGCCGCATATCGCGGATATTGAGGCCCTGATGCATATCGCGAGGGTCAAGAGCGAAGAGGTCTTGCCGGTATGACCGAATTGGATGAGCTGGACCGAAAAATACTGTGTGCGTTGGCTCAGGACGCCTCCCAGAGCGCCGGGGCGTTGGGGCGTAAGCTGGGTCTGTCACAACCGGCAACATGGCGGCGCATCCGCCGACTGGAAACCTCGGGCGTTATTAAAGGTCGTCGGCTGCGCCTGAATGCCGAGGCGTTGGGATTCGGCGTGACAGTATTCCTTGGCGTGAAACTGGCGCGCAAGGGTCAGGTCAGCCTGGAGGATTTTGAGCGTGCCGTTAGTGCTATTCCCGAAGTTCAGACCGTCGAGCATGTGCTGGGTCTGTACGACTATCGCCTGCGGGTGGTTGCCCGCGACCTGTCGGATTTTGAGCGGGTCCTGCGCCGTCGGATCATGACCTTGCCCGACGCAGGAGATGTCGAAGCCAACGTCCTGCTAAGTGAGGAACGTTTGCCGGGACCGATCGGATAAGCCCGTTCAGTACCGCGTGCGGATGCAATATCCGGGATGGTGCGTCATCCGGGCAAATGCAATCGGATTTCCGTTCTTCCAGGTCGTGCGCTCTAGCTGGATCATCGACGTTCCGGGGGTTGTTCCCATGAATTCCGCCAATCGTCCGTCCGCAGAGATCGCGCAAAAGGAGACCTCAGACTCGGTAAACGGAGAGGCGTTCAGTAGCCATTCATGAGGGCCGTGGTTGGTCAGATCGGCATGTTCGATTTCGGGCACCGCATCTATGTTGATCCAGCGTTCTTCCAATTGGAAGGGACGGTTGTTTGCATAGTGCATACAGATGACTTGCAGGACGCGAATGTCCGCCGATACAGCGATCTGCGAGGCGAGCCAACCGGGGCTTGCGACCACGTTGCGTTCAACCAGCGAGTACCGATAGGTTGCATTTTGGCTTTCAACCGTTTGACGAGCCAAAGAAAATTCCAGCTTGGCATGCTTGCTGGGTTCCTTTTTGACCCGGGTCCCGCTTTTGCGTTTGCGCTCGACAAAGCCCTGATCAGACAGTTCGCGCAGGGCACGGTTCACTGTCGCGCGTGCGCAATTGAATTCCTCGGCAAGTTGCGTTTCGGTTGGCAGAAGCGATCCCTGCGGCCAAATGCGGCTTTCAATCCGCCGTTTGACTTCGTCCCTTACAACTTGAAAACTGATCCGCTTATGCGCATTCACCTGTCGAAATACCTTTCTTCTGTAAAGTGAGTGCATCTGGTCAGAAACACGTCAGAGTGTAAAGGGCAGCTGACACTAATTGGCGTCATTTCTTGCCAGATTCGACCAACAAAATATCATTTGAGTGTTTTGTTTTTAGTTCCCTTAGGTCAGATATTCGGGTTCAGTACGGGTCTCGGCAAATTAACCCGGGTCGCGAGGCCGCTGACGACAATTTGAAAGGACAAACCATGCCAGCGCTATTGGACACCGTCGATCCCTCTGGGCTCGAAGAGTTCTCGGTCGTGTTTACGGATCGGTCTCTGAACCACATGTCAGTTCAGTTTCAACAGGTGATGCGCGACATCTCGGGGTTGCTGAAGGATGTATATAACGCGGATGGTGTGGCCATTATCCCTGGTGGCGGCACCTATGGGATGGAGGCCGTGGCCCGGCAATTTGCGCGCAACGCCAATGTATTGGTCGTTCGGAATGGGTGGTTTTCCTACCGCTGGAGCCAGATTATCGAATTCGGTGATCTGACGGCGTCAGCGACGGTTCTCAAAGCCCGTGAAACCGGCAATTCCAGCCCGTCGCCCTTTGCCCCCGCACCGATTGATGAGGTTGTTTCAACAATCCGTGAACAGCGTCCGGATGTTGTATTTGCCCCACATGTAGAAACCTCGGCCGGTGTCATTCTGCCCGACAATTACGTGACCGCCATGGCCGCGGCGGCGCATGAGGTTGGGGCGCTAATGGTGCTGGACTGCATCGCGTCGGGTTGTGCCTGGGTCGATATGAAGGCCACTGGTGTGGATGTCCTGATCTCGGCCCCCCAGAAAGGCTGGAGCGCATCGCCCTGCGCGGGCCTTGTCATGCTATCTGAGCGTGCCGAAGCGCGGTTGGAGGAGACGACGTCCGACAGCTTTGCCGTTGATCTGAAAAAATGGCGGCAGATCATGCAAGCCTATGAAAATGGTGGGCATGCGTATCACGCGACCATGCCAACGGATGCGTTGAAGGCGTTCCGCGATACGATGGTCGAGACCCACGATTATGGGTTCGACAAGCTGCGGGACGCCCAATGGGCGTTGGGCGATGGAGTGCGGGCTATGCTGCGGGACAAGGGCATCGTCTCGGTAGCAGCGGACGGATTTGGCGCGCCGGGTGTCGTGGTCAGCTATACCTCGGACCCGGAAGTTCAGAATGGTAAGAAGTTTGCGACGTTGGGCATGCAGATCGCAGCAGGTGTGCCGCTGCAATGTGATGAGCCTGAAGGGTTCAGCACCTTCCGCCTTGGTCTGTTTGGTCTGGACAAACTGTACGACGTCGACGGCACCATCGGGCGGCTCCAGCGCGTGCTGGATCAGGTTCTGTGAAACCATTCGGGCCTTAGCGTACGCCGAGGCCCATTTGCATCAAGGTCTTGCGAACAGCCGGTAGAGAATAGAGCGCATTTAGCCCCATTGCCCGGACGTCCCTTAACGGCCGCGCCTCGATCATCGAGGCGCGGTTCAACAGGTCGATGCCTTTGACCCGCATCTCGATTTCGGTGTGGCGAGCCTTGTGATAGGCATCGAGCATCTGCGCATCGCCCAGACCTTCAGGACGGGCCTGCGCCAGTTCCAGCAGACTGCTCAGATCGCCCAGCGACATGTTCAATCCCTGGGCTCCAATTGGCGGCACCACATGGGCGGCCTCGGCCATCAGCGCGACTCGCTCGCCCGCCAGACGTTCTGCTGACTGGCTGATGATCGGCCAGATGGTCCGGCGCGAGGCCAGTTTTAACGGTCCGAACAACCCACAGGACCGTTCGGTCATCAGCGCCTCAAACGCCTCGGACTCGTTGTTGAGCAACTCAACCGCGCGGGGTCCGCGCTCCATCCACACAATCGCCGAAGACGGTTGCCCTTGCCAATCGGGCAGGGGGACCAGGGTGAACGGCCCGCCCGAGCGGTGAATCTCGGTCGAAACATTGTCGTGCGGGATGGGATGTGTGACTGCAAAGGCCAATGCTTTCTGGCCATAGCGCGTGGAATGGACGTTGATCCCAGCCGCCTCGCGCATGGGAGAGTTGCGCCCGTCAGCGGCGACCACCAGTTTGCAACGAATGCGGCTGCCGTCACTCAGGCCGACACGCGCTTCGGCAGTGCGGGTGAACAGACTGACAGTGCCAGTACCGGGGCGGAAATCGACATTGGGCAGTTCGGCCAGTCGTGCCACCATCTCGCGCCGCAGCAGCCAGTTGGGCAGGTTCCAGCCGAAGGGCAGATCCGAAATATCTGCGGCGTTGAAATCGCGTACCACGCGGGGTTCAGGAACATCTCCGCCTGCGTCCACAATCCGCATGATCTGTAAGGGGGCCGCGTGTGGGTCCAGCCGTTGCCACAGCCCGCATTGCTCTAACAAGCCGTGCGCCGGTTGCAAAAAGGCGGTGGTCCGCAAATCAGAGCCGTCCACGTCGCGCTCGGTTATCGGGGGCGTCGGGTCGACGCAAATGACGTCGAACCCGGTGGTTCCAAAGGCCGCCGCAGCGGTCAGACCAGCGATTCCGCCGCCGGAAATCAGGATGTCACAGCTGTCTTTCATGACCTTGGCCTCCGAGTGTTTGGCAGACCCTAGTTCGGTTCTGCATCGGGCGCCAAGTGACATCCTGTCCCGCGTGTTAGCCGCGTGAAATCAGGATGAGGATCAGGAACATCACCGGCACCATCATCACGGCTGGGATGTATAGGCCCGGCAGACCGAACAACAGGGCAGAACAGCCCCACATGCTGAAAATCGCGGCCGCTGTACAACCCCACTCTTCGCCCTTTGCATGAGCGGCATCTTTGGCTAACCAGCCAAACAGGGGAATTGCAAACAACAGGCGCTGCCAGATGGGCAGGCGTCCGGGCATCTCGATCGCGCTCATGGGGTCTCCGATTCTGTTCGTCGCTGAGGCGCATATAGGGTCGATGATGCACCTGCAGAATGTGCAGATCGTCGCAGTGTGGCAGCCTATCGCAGGCGGGACAGAAACGCAGTCAGGTCGTCGGTGTGATGGTGGATATGATCGGCCTCGTGCGGCTGGGGCGCGACGTGAACTGTGCGCATTCCCATCGCGTGCGGAGCAGCCAGATTGCGCGGATCATCTTCGAACATGGCCGCCTTGTCGGAGTCGATGCCATCCTGTGCAAAGATCGCCTCGAACGCGGCCTGTTCGGGTTTTGGACGATAGCCTGCGTGTTCTACGCCATAAACCGCATCGAACAAACCGCTGAGGCCGCGTGCTTTTAGCACACGTTCGGCATAAGGCGCGCTGCCGTTGGTGTAAACGATGCGACGGCCGGGCAAGGACCTGATGTGGTCGGCCAACTCGGCGTCGGGGTCCATGTGGCTCATGTCCACCTGATGCACGGCGTACAGATAAGGGTCGGGGTCCAGGTCATGCTCGGCCATCAAGCCGGCCAGCGTGGTGCCGTATTCCCGCCAATAGTGCGAGCGCAGACGATCCGCCTCGGCTCGGTCGACGCCAATGGCCTGCACCACGTAATCCGTCATCAGAACCTCGATCTGGTCGAATAGTTGCATATGAGGCGGGTACAGCGTGTTGTCGAGGTCGAACACCCATTGTGTGACGTGCGAAAAGGAAGGTTTGACCATGGGTTGGGTTTAGGCCGCCATGCACAGGTTTTCAATGCTACACTTGATTGCACGGGCCTGAGGCGGATAGACATGTCCGAACGAGGAGAAAAAACACCCCATGCCGCAATCCCGTCAGCCTAACAAAGACGCCTATAGCCTTATTCTCGAAGCGATTGATGTGGGCATTTACAAGCCCGGCGACCGATTGGTCGAAAGTGAGCTGGCAGAACGATTTGGCGTGTCTCGTACACCTATCCGCGAAGCGTTGCAGCGACTTGAGACGCAGTCCCTGCTAGAGCGTGACGGACGATCACTGATCGTGGCCTCATTAGATCACAACCAAATGGCCGAACTTTATGTGGTCCGGCGCGAATTGGAAGGGTTGGCCGCAAAGCTGGCCGCGAAACACGCCACCGAAGAAGAGATCAAAGTGCTACAGGACATGGTCGCCGCTGACGATGCGCTGGTGAATGATCCAACGGCACTGTCGCGGGCCAACCGGCGGTTTCATGAACAGATCCATCTGGCTTCGCACAACCGGTATCTGGTGCAGCAGCTGAATCTTGTGCACCGCACAATGGCTCTGATGGCTACGACCTCGCTTGCCGTTCAGGGCCGCGGCGAGATTGCGCAAAGTGAGCACAAGGGCATTGTCGAGGCGATCACCGCAAGGGATGAAGAGGCGGCAGAGCGCGCGCTGAAAGAACATATCTCGGTGGCCTTCATGACCCGGCTGAAACAGGATGCGGTGCTGCGCGAGAAATGATCGTCAGTGCGGCTGTACTTCTTCGCGGGCCTGCCCATGCTGAGTTTTGTCCCAAAAGAACGGGTTGCTGGCCAGTTCCCACAGGGCTTTGTAGGCGGCTAATACGCCTAGCGGAAAATATAGTGGCATTGTTGGAACCCACGGCATCAGGAACCGTCTTTCCTGTGCTGCAACGGCCAGCATTCCAACGATCAGATTGGTGATCTCGGCCACCAAAAACAGGCTGATGAGTGCGTAGAAGGCCCAATCAGACAAAAGCGGATCGAACGGGCCAGGCAAGCCCAGAGTCGCCAACCAAAACAGCCATAGGACCGGTGCCAGTAGAAACTGCCCAATAGTGCCCAAGAAGAACGCCTGAACGCCAAGAAATCGCTTGAACCCGATGTCGCTTATCAGACGCCGCGGAGCACGCATGTGCACCAAATAGGTCACCATGAACCCCTTCAGCCAGCGCGAGCGCTGCTTGACCCACGGCCAGGCACGAAAGTTTGCCTCTTCATAGGTGGTGGTATCAACCATCTCGGTTCGATACCCCGCACGGCTGAGGCGCACGCCCAGATCTGCATCCTCGGTTACGTTGTGGGCATCCCAGCCGCCAAGCTCCAGCAATTTATCCCTGCGAAAAAAGAATGTTGTGCCCCCAAGGGGGACGACCAGACCCAGATGCGCAATGCCTTGCAGGATGATCCGAAACCAGCTGTTGTATTCGATGGTAAAGCAGCGTGACCGCCAATTTGTGCGCGGGTTGTAATAATCCAGAACACCTTGCAGGCAGACGACGTCTTCGTCAGCTCGCGCAAAATGCCGGACCACCCGTTCGATCTGATCCGGTTGCGGCGCGTCCTCGGCATCCCACACACCCAGAACGTCGCCACGGCAAAAATCCAGCGCGTAGTTCATCGCGCGGGGCTTGGTCGTCAGTCCGTTCAGTTCCGGGACTTCCACTGTTCTGATCCAGCTGGGCAGATCCACTCGGCTTAATGTGGTGCGCGTGACCTCATCTGAGGCTTCCAGCACCAGAATGACGTCCAACAACGCTTTTGGGTAGGTCAGGCGTTGCAGCCGCTTTATTAAAGCGCCTGCTATTTCTCGTTCTTTGTAAAGGGGCACCATCATCGATACGCGCGGCAATCGCAATGGAACAGGCTCGGGGGTTGGGCTCCCTTGGCGGCATTTCATAAGGTATGAGACCAAGCCCACAATGCGTAAAACCATGAACAAGAGCAGTGAAACGGTGGCCGTGGTCAAAAGAGCAGCCAGACCAGCCAGAGGAAAGGCTGTAAAAAAGAAAAGAAGTCCCGCAAGGGCCGCGATGGGACCCACGCGCTTTGTCGGCGACCACGATCGACAGCTCTGATCCTTGTCGACCCGGGTTTCCGCGCCTTTTGCCAAAGTTTCGGAAAATGCGCTGGCAATCGCGAGATCAATCTGACTAGTCGATGCAAGTACTGGTGCAATCGTGTGTTCAGTGTCGGACAGGGCGGCGCGTACTGCGGCAAAGCGGTTCGGATCAGCGGTCGCGATCAGCAGGATCGGGCCGATGCGTTGCCATGGGATCACATTATGCTTCAGCCAGAACTCGACCGGTTTGAAGTCACATAAGCTCGGGGAGGGGGGTGTGTCTTTCAGATCGGCAATTTGCAGATTGGTTTGCTCGGAAAGGGCATCCATGACCTCCTGACGGCTGATCCAACCCTCTCCAACAAGGATCTCGCCCAGTGGGGCCTGTTGTCTGGACTGCAGATGCAGCGCCTTTTCAAGCTGCGCGATGGTGATGCAACCACGTTCAACCAAACAGGTGCCCAGAGGTTTCCGCGACCGATTAGAAATCGGCGCGGCGCGTGCGAATTGTTGCAGGCTATGTTCAACCATTAATTTTTCCCAACACGGTGGCCTGGCGTCAGGGTTGCTCAATCATGGTTAACACCGCGTTAAAACTAAACGATGAAGTGGTTAAGCCTGTGCTTTCTTGTCTGCCATAGCTTCGGCAAAGCGTTCGAACAGGTAGTAGCTGTCCTGTGGGCCAGGCGAGGCCTCGGGGTGGTGCTGCACTGAATAGACAGGGCGATCGGTCATGCGGATGCCGCAGTTGGACCCGTCAAACAACGAGCGGTGGGTTTCCACAACTCCGTCGGGCAGGGACTGGCCATCCACCGCGAAGCCATGGTTCATCGACGTGATCTCGACCTTGCCGGTATCCAGGTCTTTGACCGGATGGTTGGCCCCGTGGTGGCCGTGGTTCATCTTGACGGTATGGCCGCCCAAAGCCAGTGCCAGCATCTGGTGGCCCAGACAGATGCCAAAGACGGGCAGGTCGGTGGCGTCCAGAACCTCTTTGATCATAGGCACGGCGTATTCACCGGTGGCTGCCGGGTCTCCGGGGCCGTTCGACAGGAACACGCCATCGGGATTATGGGCCAGCACCTCGGCGGCCGTCGCCGTTGCAGGCAGAACCGTGACGTCGCAGCCAGCCGAGGCGAGGCAGCGCAGGATATTGCGCTTTGCGCCAAAGTCCACGGCGACAACTTTATGCACTGGAGCTTCCTGACGTTTGTACCCGTCTGGCCAGGTCCACCGCATTTCGTCCCAGCGATAGCTTTGAGCGCAGGTGACCTCTTTGGCCAGATCCATACCTTCCAGACCGGCAAAGCTGCGCGCGGCGGCGACCAGTGCCTCGATATCAAAGTTACCGTCGGGATCATGCGCCAACGCGACATGAGGAGCGCCTTGCTGACGGATGGCACGGGTCAGGCGGCGGGTGTCCACACCACCGATGGCGATGCGGCCACGGCGGGCGAGCCAGGTTTTCAATTCTTCGGCCGAGCGCCAGTTCGATGGCTCGGTTGGATCCCATTTGACCACCATCCCGGCGGCAACCGGATCGCCGGTCTCATCATCTTCGGGGTTCACGCCGACATTGCCGATATGAGGGAAGGTGAAGGTCACGATCTGTCCCGCATAAGAGGGGTCGGTCATGATTTCCTGGTATCCGGTCATGGCGGTGTTAAAGCAAAGTTCAGCCACGGTTTGGCCGGTGGCGCCGAAGCCCATACCGTAGAACAATGTACCGTCGGCCAATGCCAGACATGCGGTGGGCTTGGACGGGGCGTTCTGGGCCATGGCGCGACTCTCCTGCAAGGTAAACCGGCGCATACCTAAGGGGGTTGTACGCTCGGGTCAAGTCTGTTCAATTTTTAGGCTATTGTTTAAAATCAATAAGTTAACCATATGCACCCCCTGTTGTATCGCGCTTTTTGTTTCGATATGGTCGGGGTTCCTTTGCCATGGGGATGGACAGAACATATGGATATGCGATCAAGGGTGAACACTGCCCTGAAGCAAGCAATGAAAGACAAGGATGCCGAGCGTCTGTCGACGCTGCGCCTGATTAATGCTGCGATCAAGGACCGTGACATCGCCTCGCGCGCGTCTGACAACGAAGAAGCCAAAGGCTGCGGCGACACAGAGGTGCTTGAAATTCTTGGTAAAATGACCAAGCAGCGCAAGGAAAGCGCCCGTGCCTATGAAGAGGGCAGCCGGTTGGATCTGGCCGAACGGGAACTGCGCGAGGTCGAGGTCATCGAGGAATTTCTGCCCAAGCAATTGGACGATGACGAGGTGAGCAAGGCCATTCAGACCGCAATCACGGCCACCGGTGCCGGGTCGATCCGCGACATGGGCAAAGTGATGGGTGAGCTGAAAACTCGCTACACCGGCCAGATGGATTTCGGCAAGGTTGGCCCGATGGTCAAAGACCAGCTTTGCGCTGGGGCAAGCGGCGGCTGCTAAGCCCTTTTCTTTTGCCAGATGCTAAGACTGCGCGACAGGTTCGCGCAGTTTTTTTGTGAGTTCATCAAACAGCGAAATCCGCTCTTCCTCAGACAGAAACGCGCCGATTTCAACTTCGCGGCCGTCACCGGTCAGTGTAACATAATTCGGGACCGGGCCGCCGCGCTCGTGCATTTCGGGGCGCGCCCAATAGCGGTTGCAGGACCACTCCTGCTGCCCCCGTTGTGGGTGATGCTGCACCAGACGGGCCTGCGAGCCGGTCAAGGTCAACACCTCGAAAACGCTGCGTGCACGGTAATTGGACTGGATCGCGAACCACAGTCCCAGAACGGTCAACAGCATGAATGGCAGCAAACCCCACAGCAAAACCGACCCAAGAACAGCCATCAGGGGAATCAAGCCAAACAGGAAGACCGCCAACACCACACGCATCGCCCAGCGTGGGGGCAGAGAGTTATGCGGCCACAGGCGCAACTCTTGCTCGGAACTTGAGGTTTGATTCCATCGATACGGCATGGTGCAAAAATAGCGCAA
Organism: Ruegeria atlantica; assembly: GCF_001458195.1. Taxonomy (GTDB): domain Bacteria; phylum Pseudomonadota; class Alphaproteobacteria; order Rhodobacterales; family Rhodobacteraceae; genus Ruegeria; species Ruegeria atlantica. The sequence continues at coordinate 238,344 of NZ_CYPU01000039.1, forward strand.
CACCTGCCGGTGTCTAACAGGAAAGATCAGATGACGTGCCCAACTCTGGCCCACGATAACGCGTCGTCCAGCCGGTCATCGCCCCAGAAAACCTCGCCGCGAACGACCAGGCTAGGGGCGCCAAAAACGCCCAGCTTTGTGGCCTGTTCTGTTTCGGTTTCAAGCGCCGAGATCGTGTCCGGGCTGCGGGCGCGTGCAAGGGTCAGGCGCGGGTCCTGCTGACACCGGTGCAGTGCTTCTGACAGCGCCGTTTCGCTGCCCGCCTCGATCCCTTCTTCGAACCAGATACGGTACAGGTTTTGAGTAAAGGATTTACCCCAGCCATCCGACATACCCAGCACAGCGACCTGATTGGCAAGCGCAAGATCCGAGATCGGGTAGGGTGCCGGAAGCGTGGCGTGCAGGTGGTACTTGGCGGCGCGCCGCTCGATATCGCGCCACATATATGCGGATTTGGCCGGTTTGCCTGCAAAGGGAATGTTCTGTTGTTCGGACATCACGGTGCGCACATTGAACGGTCGCCAATTGACGGTCGCGTCATGCTCATCACACCAATCATCCAGGCGCATGATCGTCAGGAAGCTGTATGTGCTACCGATGGAAAACCAAAAGTCAATTTCGGGCATCTGATGGCTCCGATCCCAGGGTTTCTGGATACATGATACCCTAAATTGTTCAGATTATCGAACGCACCCTGAAATGCCGTTGCGGACGCGCCAAATTGGGTCGCTCTAAAACAGAACTTTTCGATGGGTTGCGCGGGTTGAGGCGCAACCCCGCAGTCGGTCATCTGCCGCAAGTCAATCTCGATGCTGCGACAAAGGGCCGAGATCGGAACATCGGTCACATCCCCTTCGAACGGATCCTCCATCGAGGCGCTGACGCGTTCGGTGACAAAGAAGATCCAGCAGACCAGCGCCCCAACCGGCGCAAATGTCAGCCAGTCGAAAATCACGAGCTGCAATACGGAGATATCTGTTTCGGGGATGATCGATCGCTCGTCGTTGAACGCCAGCGGCAGCATGAAGATGAAGATCCAACTGAAGACGCGACCGACCTCGGCAACCTGTCTTGGGAACGGTGTGTTTTTGATGCGCTCACATCGCCCCTGTGTCGTCGTAAACCGCGCGAGGCGGTCCATCAGGGCGACGTGCCAATAGGGGTCAATCCCACGGCTGCGCGCCAACTCAGCAAGCTTTTCGCCCTGAAGAAACAACAGATAGGCGGCGCGATTGCTCTTGCCTTCAAGCCTGGGCAAGTCGCTTTCCAATTGGCGTTCACGCCAGCATTCGGGCTTTTGATGCAGCTCGGTGCGGTCTGAAATAGGTTTGTGTCCAAACATCCATGGACGTCGGCTGCGTCCTGTCGGCGAGGGCTGGCGCAGCTGAAAGGCAAGCATATTGAGCCATGCGATGTGACGTTCGATCAGTTCGTCGCGCAGCGCGGGATCAATCGGTGTGCCGTCGGGCAGCACCAGATTGCTAATAGTATTGCCCCAGTCCCGGCTGGCATTGACGATTTCGCCCCAGATGCTGCGCGCTTCGGACCAGCGCGCAAAGGCCGATGTGTTTTTGAAGCCCAGAAAGAACGCCACTGCCAGCCCGAGCATGGTGACGGGCGGGCTGGGGTTCGAGATCAGCTCGATTGTCGTGAGTTCATCTGCCAGTACAACCAGCAGCGTCCATGTCAGCACGATGCAGATAAAGCCAAAGGAGCCTTTGACCATCTGTCGTACAGTTATTCCGTCGTGAAGGATCATGACCGACCGGGTCCTGCGCAATTGGCGATTGCAGATCAGTCTAACGGCTTATTCTCGGGCAAGTCTATGCCAGCGCTGTTTAATTCTTGAGGCCCGAAAATGAAAAGCCCCGCATCTGCGGGGCTTTGTCAGTCTATGTTGCCGGGATTAGTGGGCGTGGCCTTTATCCCAATCTTCCTGCTTTGGCAGCTGCTCGAACGTGTGCTCGGGCGGCGGGGTCGGCAGGGTCCATTCCAGCGTATCCGCGTATTCGTTCCAAGGGTTCGGTCGGGTCTCACGCTTGCCACGCAGCAGGGCGTAGATCACGATGCCGAAGAACAGCAGGAACGAGGCGAACGAAATGAACGCGCCAATCGACGATACATAGTTCCACTGGGCGAATGCCTCAGGGTAGTCGATGTAGCGGCGCGGCATGCCCTGACGGCCCAGGAAGTGCTGCGGGAAGAAGGTCAGGTTGGCGCCAATGAAGAACATCCAGAAGTGAACCTTGCCCCAGAATTCCGAGTACTGGCGACCTGTCATCTTGGAGAAGTAGAAGTACATTCCCGCAAAGATCGCAAACACGGCACCCAAGCTCATCACGTAGTGGAAGTGCGCAACCACGTAATAGGTGTCGTGATACGCACGGTCCACACCGGCTTGCGACAGAACCACACCGGTCACACCGCCAACGGTGAACAGGAACAGGAAGCCGAAGGCGAACAGCATCGGTGTCTTGAACTCGATCGAACCGCCCCACATGGTCGCGATCCACGAGAAGACCTTAACCCCAGTCGGCACCGCAATGACCATCGTGGCCAGCATGAAGTACGCCTGCTGACGCAGTGACAGGCCAACGGTGTACATGTGGTGCGCCCACACGACAAAGCCCAGCACACCAATCGCGATGATCGCCCAAACCATCGGCAGGTAACCGAAGACCGGCTTGCGCGAGAAGGTCGCGATGACGTGGCTGATGATGCCGAAACCGGGCAGGATCACGATGTACACTTCCGGGTGGCCAAAGAACCACAGGATGTGCTGATACAGGATCGGATCGCCGCCACCTGCGGGATCAAAGAAGGTGAAGCCAAAGTTGCGATCCATCAGCAACATGGTGATTGCGCCCGCCAGAACCGGCAGGGACAACAGAATCAGCCACGAGGTGACAAAGATCGACCAGCTGAACAGCGGCACCTTGAACAGGGTCATGCCCGGGGCACGCATATTCAGGAAGGTGGTGATCATGTTGATCGCGCCGAGGATCGAGGAGGCGCCCGATACGTGCACGGCAAAGATCGCAAGGTCCATGGACATGCCGCCTTCGGTCGTCGACAGCGGCGGGTACAGAACCCAGCCTACGCCCGAACCGAGCTGATCGTTACCACCGGGGCTCAGCAACGAGGCCACACCCAGCGACGTACCAGCGACATAAAGCCAGAAAGACAGGTTGTTCATCCGCGGGAAGGCCATGTCCGGTGCACCGATCTGCAACGGCATGAAATAGTTGCCAAATCCGCCGAAAAGCGCGGGGATGACCACGAAGAACATCATCAGAACACCGTGGTAGGTGATCATAACGTTCCACAGGTGTCCGTTAGGCGTGCAGAGCTCGGCTCCACTACCAAACAGCCGGAAGCCTTCCAGGCACATATGCTGCACCCCGGGTTCCATCAATTCGATCCGCATGACAACAGTCATCAGAACTGAAATCAGACCGGCAAGTGCCGAGACGACCAGGTATAGAATCCCGATGTCCTTGTGGTTGGTCGACATGAACCAGCGCTGGAAAAATGTGCGCTGGTCTTCATGGTCGTGACCATGAATGGCTGCGTCTGCCATTATAGGTGCCTCCTGTTGCAACTGCACCGCGCAGTTGGACCTCTCCATCGCGCGGAATTCCTGCTGGTTTTAGATTGCGGGGGGACGACCTTCAATGGTCGAGTTTGATCTGGATCAAGATTAATTGTCGCGGGCAGGAGGGCGACCCGCGAATTTTTCACTAAATTCCGCATTCTTCTGGGTATCAGCGCCCCGAATTCAAGGGGGCGGCTGGGAATTGCGTTCCCCGCTTGACCCGGGCCGGGGTGCGCCGCAGAACTGTCGGCAACGCGTCAATCGGAGAATTGAAATGACCGCCTATGATCCCGAGAATATTTTTGCCAAGATTTTGCGCGCAGAGATCCCTTCGAGCCGAGTATACGAAGATGACGATACGGTGGCCTTCATGGATATCATGCCGCGCGCGGACGGGCATCTGCTGGTGATCCCCAAAACTCCTTGCCGCAACATTCTGGATGCAACGCCTGCACAACTGGCGGCTGTGACCGCAACGGTCCAGAAAATGGCCAAGGCTGTCGTCGCAGCGTTTTATGCGGACGGTGTCACGATCCAGCAATTCAACGAAGCCGCCGGAGGGCAGGAGGTGTTCCACCTGCATTTCCATATTCTGCCGCGCCATGATGGTGTTGCTGTACGGGCGCCGGGAACGATGGGCGATTTCGACCTGATCGCGCAGCATTCCGAAAAGATCAAAGCTGCGCTGAGCTAACTGGGAGGCAGTTACTTCAAGTGCGTGTGTGGCCCCGCGCACTCACTATGACCGCCAAATGCGTGTAGCACGGCGCAGACATGGTCGTGCTTGCCATCGCAGGCTTTGGAAATTCGAGACAGTTCCGCCTCGAGGCTGCGCAGGCGGGAAATACGGTCCCGCAGGTCGGCCAGTTGTCTTTCAGCAATTTCATGCGCTTGGTTAAGGTCGCGGCCAGATGCGCCTTCCAGAGACAGCAAACCTTCTATGTCGGTCAGCGGCAAACCCAGATCGCGGCAATGGCGAATAAAAATCAGCCGTTTTAAGGCAGTGTCGTCGTACCGGCGCTGATTACCCGCTGTTCGATCCGGGCGCGGCAACAGCCCCTTGTCTTCGTAAAACCGGATGGTCGGAATCTTGACCTGCGTGTGACGCGACAAATACCCAATTGAAAACATCTTTTTTCCTTAGGGCTCTTGAACCTCTAGTCACTAGAGGAATTACATGAAATGTGCAGCCGTAACAAGGGACACACATTTTAGATGGCACATGATCACTCTCATAAGGGGCACAGCCACGCGCACCACCACATAGACCCGGAGGTAGGGGACGCGCGCGTTGCTTGGGCCATTGCCGTCAACATGTTCCTGACGCTGGCACAGGTCATTGGGGGCATTTTTTCAGGGTCGCTGGCGTTGATCGCCGACGCCCTGCATAATTTCTCTGACGCCATCGCGCTGGTCATCGCGTTTTTCGCCCGCAAAATCGCCCGCCGACCTGCCGATCCACGCATGAGCTTCGGCTATGGCCGGGCCGAGGTCGTCGCAGCGCTGGTCAACTACACCACTCTGGTCGTGCTGTCGGTGTACTTGTTCTACGAAGGCGTGATGCGGTTTTTTGAGCCTGAGCCGGTTAACGGCTGGATGGTCGTCTGAATCGCGGCACTGGCTTTGATTGTGGACCTTGTCACGGCTGCGCTAACTTACTCGATGGCCAAGGACAGCATGAACATCCGGGCGGCCTTTCTGCACAACGTGGCGGACGCCTTGGGATCGGTGGCCGTGATCATTGCCGGCACCGCGGTGATCCTGTTCAACTGGACATGGGTAGACCCCGCCGTCACGATCCTGATTTCGGTCTACATACTGTGGCATGTCAAAAGTGAAATTGGCGAAACGATCCGCGTTCTGATGATGGCAGCGCCCCCCGAACTGGACCCGGAAGAGGTCGCCTCGGCCATCGAGGACATACCGGGTGTGTCCGAGGTTCACCATGTCCTCCTGTGGAGCATGCAGGAGCGAGAGCCCGCGTTGACGGCCCATCTGGTCGTGGACGCGGCGGCCTGGGCCGATGCGGAAGGGGTGAGGGCCAGCGTCAGACAATCGCTCCGCGACCGGTTTGCCATTGGTCACGCCACGCTTGAGCTTGAGCAGATCGACCGCGCGTGTGTCGGGTCGTCTCGTTTTGGGCATACAGAAGAGAAACTATAGAGCGGGATGCGAATTGCCGCTCCGATTTGGGGTCGGAACGGCAGACTCGTTAACAAAAAATTTTCCGATTACTCAGGATGACCCAAGATCACCGGTTAAAACACCACTCACTCTAAGAACGGCAAATCTAAACTACCCGCAAACACGCGGGATGTATCCATTTGAGTGAGTTTTTCACCCATTTGCCCTATTTGTACTGTAGCCATTGGGAAATTTTGGCTCAGTATGGAAACAGCGGGGTTAAAAATTGCGGGATTGTTAACAGCGCATTGATTCTGAACGATTCGCAGGTATCGATTTAGCCCCCATTGGGGGCAAAAACCTCTGAGAAGGTTTTCCGTAGGGCTGTGTCCACGTCCACCAGGGTAACCGGCAACCCCAGATCGACAAGCGACGTAACCCCATGTTCGGTGATGCCGCAGGGGACGATGCCCGAAAAATGTTCGAGGTCAGGTTCGACATTGATCGAGATGCCGTGGAAGCTGACCCATTTGCGCAAGCGCAATCCGATCGCGGCCACTTTATCCTCGGCAGGTTGGCCCGAAGTGGTCAGCGGTTTGTCATTGCGCCGCACCCAAACACCAACGCGTCCGTCGCGGATTTCACCATGCACGTTGAACTCGGCCAGCGCTGCGATCACCCACTCTTCCAGTTGCTTGACGAAACGACGCACGTCCTTGCCGCGTGTGTTCAGGTCCAGCATCACATAGGCCACGCGCTGGCCGGGGCCGTGATAGGTATATTCGCCACCACGCTTGGCCTCAAAGACTGGAAAGCGATCTGGGTCGGTCAGGTCTTCGATCCGGGCTGAGGTGCCAGCGGTGTAAAGCGGCGGATGCTCCAGCAGCCACACACATTCATCCGCTTCTCCCGCCGCAATTGCGGCCACGCGCGCCTCCATGAAGGCGACGGCATCTTTGTAATCGGTCAGCCCGTCGGTGATCTTCCATTCCATAAATGCTCCTTACCGCCGGGGCAGGGCGAAGAAAAGAGGTCACGCAGCTTCGGTCAGGCACCGTTGCAGCAGGTCAGAATAGGTTTCGGCCCCTTGCGCACCGGTCACCAGGTACTTGCCCTCAAACACCATTGACGGGACACCTGAAACACCACGGCTGGTCCAGAACTGCTGCTTTTGGCGAACCGGCGCACTGTGATCGCCCGAAGTCAGAGCCGCATGGGCAGCGTCCCGGTCCAGACCCGCCACTTGGGCCGCATCAAGCAGGACCTCGGATTGGGATACGTCCTGTTGATTGGTAAAGTAAGCCTCGAACAGGGCCATCTTCAACGGATGCTGGCGGCCTTGCGTTTCGGCCCAGTTCAGCAGTTGATGTGCTGCAAAAGTATTCACCATCCTGCTGTCGTCATTGAAGTTGAACGTAAAGCCAAGCTCGGCGCCGATCTGGGTCAGCCGATCGCGAGCCTGCTGGCTCTGCTTAACCGTAGAGCCATACTTCTCCATAATATGTTCGCGCAGGTTCTGGCCCTCTGGCGGCATATTGGGGTTCAGCTCAAAAGGATGCCATCTGAGATTAGCCAGCACGTTTTGTTCTTTCAAAGCCAGGTCCAGCTGGCGAAACCCCACGATGCACCAGGGGCACACAATGTCTGAGACGATATCAATCTGGACAATTGGGCGGGGATCTTGCGCGGTCATTGGCGGGCTCCGGGGAAGGGGGAAGTAAACTCTGTCTGCAGTACAGATAAGGATGGCACCTCGGAATTCAAATTGGCGTGTTTTTTGCCTCTTCACATCCAGCTCACCACCGTCTATACGCCCCTCTACCAAGTCATTGGCAGTGCGGTCGTGGCGGAATTGGTAGACGCGCAGCGTTGAGGTCGCTGTGGGGTAACACCCGTGGAAGTTCGAGTCTTCTCGACCGCACCAAATAATTCATCTAATTTTGTAATTTCAATTTATTTTGGTGACGTGAACGATCTTGGATCGCCTTTTGGCCCACCTTACGGCTTGTGATTGGGTCATCAGGGCAACGTAGTCGCTTTCTTTTGTTCTGCACGCGCACGCTCATGCCTCCGATCATCGTGTTGAGTGCCTGACAACTGATCAAGTACATAAATGGCTTCCACCACTTACTGTTTGTCGAGGATGAAGTTCCACTGTTGGCCAACAGGCTGTATGAGCGCGCCAACGAAACAAGCTGCAAGACCCGTCGAGATTACGTGAAGCATGTAAAGTTACTATCCGGGCAACAAGGTTCACTATTGGCTAATTGCTCAAGATGTGGATCACGGATGGTGACACGCACAAACCGCAAATCTGGCAGCAAGTTTTTCTGTTGTTCGAATTACTCAAAATGCAAAAGCACTCGAAGCATACAATAGGTCAACAGATTTTGATCACGAGGCTACCTCAAAACACATTGCTTGAACGCGTTTTCGTAAAAATTTGACAACATGGCTTTCCGCAAACCTCTTTCACCTTCCGGACCGCTGCCATCCCAAGCTCCAAGAGGGTCACGTATCCGCTTGTCAGTTGGCCCATGTGCGTTGGAAGGCGGGTGGCATAGCCATTCATTACACAACTTACCCTGTTGCCGCCTGAATGCATGTTTGTAAGCAATAGTTGGCCAATCAAACATCTTTTGTTGACCGTTTCCTACAATTCTTGTTCCACCGAAATACCGAATTTCCGATTCACGCGCTGCCGCAAATGTGGTGGCTGATTTGCCTCGAATATTGAGATTGCCATCCAATACGGGCTTAAGAACTATCACGACCATGCAATCAGAGTTGGGCGGCAAAGCTTGAGTGAATTATTTCAAAAAGAGTGCGCCGAATCGATGAAGAAGCTAAAAACGTTGACAGTTCGGCGATCATTGGCTTCTTTGTTTCCAGTTTCCATCATTTAGAAAGAGTGAAACGAACAAAATACGAGAAAATCTCGGTGCTTGGATAGTTCATCCCTTAAGATGATCGTTGTAAAATCGCGTCCTGCAAGTAGGAGGCCTAATTGCCGAAAGTTGTGAATCTACTGCATCTTCGGAAATGTACTTGGTAACGAGTGTGCTGTTCCGATCATATGAGCGGAGCAGCATTTTTTTAAGGAGTTGCATTGACAATATGCAGGCTCCCTCTTTTTGTCACAGGCGGTTTCGAGTTTGAAATGAGGTCATGTAATTTTAGGGTTAACTTTTTGTGGAAAATCCGCTCGGAAGCCGTGGGATTCCTTCGAAACAGCATGGTGATGTGCCATCGAACCTGCTCAGTGGGATTCGACTAAAGTTGCTTGGATTGCATGGCGCAGTGTAGTGAGGTGTGCTCGTCTCCGGCGGAACCTACTTCATGCCCGTTTATCGCGGGAAGCATAATAAAAAACTCTGTGCCTTCACCAAGTTTGCTTCTATAGTCTATATCTCCTCCAAAATGCTCCACAATTTCCTTTGAAATGTGCATCCCGAGCCCTGTACCGCCTGCATGACGTTCATCGGAAGAGTCGATCTGGGAAAAGCGATCGAAGACTTTGTCCTGACATCCCTCGGGTATCCCGATGCCGTGGTCTTTGACGAAGAGACGAATCTTCCCATCGACTTTTTCGCATCCGACGGTAATCTCGCCTCCATCAAGGGAAAATTTGGCTGCGTTGGAGATCATGTTGGCCAACACCTGAAGAAGGCGGGAAGCATCACCTTTAACGAACAGATCTTCGTTTCCCCTTATGTCCTCCACAATTTCTACGTTGTGAGCACTGGTGTACCCAGTGTTAACGGAAATCGCTTCCTGAACTAGCGTATTTATATCAATAGTTCCTTCACGATAGTTCATTTCACCGGCCTCCATTTTTTGTATGTCCAGCACATCATTGATAAGTGACGCGAGCCGTTCGCTGTTTTTGCGTGCTAAATGTATGAGGCTTTGCATTGAATCTGGAACTTCACCCAAAGCGCCAGTGTTGATTAGGTCAAGTGACCCCTTGATCGATGTAAGAGGCGTACGCAGCTCATGGCTGACTGTCGATATGAACTGAGTTTTCGCAATGTAAGCCGCTTTTGTTCTTTCGTGTTCTGCTTTGAGTTTTTCGAGTTGTTCCAAATTCCTGCGGTAGAGCTTCAGAAACACTATCGAACAGTCGATCAGAAAATACATTACAAAGATAACGGTGAAGAAGTGCAGCCAGAGTTCAGATGAAAGCTCGGGGCGTTCGATCCAGATGTCTTTGACGACAATCAACATGAACGAAACGCCATACATGGCCAATCGGACAATCATCGCCCACAGAAACTGATGGTTGTTCATTGCTGCAAACAACGCCGCAGCAAACAAGAAGAACATTGGCGTAAAGTGACCACCGGCGGGTTGTGCGAAAGCAACTGAAACAGCATATAGGCAGATTGCGGCTGAGCTCAGGATCGTGTTCAACAGAATCCAAACAACCATCATACCTATTGCTTTGTGCTGGTTTGGCTTTAAGCGCGGTACGCGTTTGGCCAACATTAAATCTTGCACTTCGCAAACGAGGATTGTCCCGTAGAACAGCAGGGCGTTTAGAGGGTCGAAGAAGAATGCAGTTAAAATGGTCGTGGCCAGATAAATAGCCTGCCGCTGCCACAGAAGCGCAAAGCTCATGGCAGTATAATCTATGATGTTCTGCAGAAGCCGGTTTTCCGTTTCACCGGAGTCCCGGTCCCGCAGATTGGCGTCGATGGCTGTCATCCAAATGTCTTCGTTTTTCGCGCTTTGCAAGTACCAATACCGGCACAATGAGGACTTAGTTGGTCCAAATTGGGTTCACAGTTTGGCGTCAATCCTTTGAATCTTATCGCGATTGTTGGGCGATTCACGCAAGTTTTTGGTATGGGATACCGCAAATTTTTTGCGCAATTGCAAGAGCAGGGTGCCCAAAATTGAGGATCTCGTTGCTAAGTGGGAATTTTTTCACCTTAATGTGTCCGAAAGAAGGAATAGTTCTAAAAGGGTTGGGGTTTGACTGCAGTTGAATTTACGAAGTTGAGGCAGGGTACTGTCGCTCCTGTTTCGGCTAGGCTTGCGACAAAGCCGGTGACACTGCTTCAGTTTGCAAGGTCCGCTGGCCGAAACATGTTTGAAGTCATCCCGGCCGAAACTCTGCGTGAAACGTATGTTCGTGGGCCTTTGAACATACACTATATCTGCGATCCTGAAATGATTACCGAATTACTCGTCGGCCAGGGGCGTTCGTTTCCGAAAGCCAAGTTCACTAAAGACATTATTGGATCAGCAGTAGGCAACGGGTTGATTCTCTCAGAAGGGGATAAATGGCGTCAGCAGAGGCAAAGGTATTCTCCATTGTTCGCGGCCAGAAATCTCCCGGTTCTGGCCCGGCTTTTTGCAGAGACTGGTGTCGAGATTGCAGACTCATTGGCGGAACACGAAGGCCCCGTAGATATTGCACAAATTGCGCCTGCATCAACTTTGACAAATATTTCTAGAGTGATTTTTTCAGGTAACAAGGAAGTCAGTTCAGAGCAGGTACGAGTGGGGCTGATCAAGTATTTCGAATACATTTCTGATCTGTCCCTTTTCGATTTAATGGGTTTGCCAAAGTGGTTGCCGCGCAAAAATTGGCTACGCAGCATGGCCCCGGTTACTAATATGCGGAGCCTCGCCAGACAGGTCATAGATCAGCGTCGCGCCGAAGGCCGCAGCGAGCCATTGGACTTCCTCGATTTTATGATTGAGGCGTTAAAAACCGATTTCGAGGATGAAGCGACGACCGTTGATAACCTTTTGACATTTGTCGTTGCTGGTCATGAAACTTCCGCTAACGCTTTGGCCTGGGGATATTATCTGCTGGCATTGCACCAAGACATGCAAGCTAGGGTTAGACAAGAAATTCGATCTGTTCGCCCAAAAGGCTTAGTGGAATTTTCGGACTTGGAGGCAATGCCACTCTTGCGCGCGCATGTTAAAGAGACATTGCGGCTTTTCCCTTCCGCCGCGTTTTTTGCCAGAGACGCAACTGCGGACCTTGATATTAAAGGGATTAAGATTGAAAATGGCGACGCGTTGTTCTTCCCAGTTTACTCTTTACACAGAAATGAAAAATTATGGGATGCTCCTACCCACTATCGGCCGGAACGGTTCCTGGGAGCTACGCTGCCTCGAGGTCAGTACATTCCATTCGGAGATGGTCCCAGAATCTGCATTGGCGCTCAGTATGCTGAAACTGAGATCATGGTACTTATGGCTTCGGTGCTCCGTAGAATAAATTTTTCGATTACTGAATCAGAAATGCCGGAACCAGTTTTGACGTTCACCATGCGTACCAGTGGCCCACTCATCCTCAATGCCAAACGGGTTCGCAACTAAAGTGAATATCTAAACTCTAGTGCTTGACCACTGGTAGAGGTCAGCATTTGCTAAAGACGGCAAAGCTTGCTACCGGCGAGTGAGGTAAGTGTCATCGCCGTACAGTTCACGCAGGACTGTATCAAACAATCTATTGTTGACCATTCCTTTGCGATGTCGCGTATGCTCTGAAAACGTGGGGCAGGTTGTAATCAGGCCCTTTCTGAGATTGGTCTCACGAAAATTCACTATTTTGACAGCCATGTCCAAAGATGCGAATGCTCCAACCTTTGTAAATGAACGAAGCGATACCGGTGTACTCTTCACCGCTTTAAGGTGGACAGAGGCGCAACGGTTTCTGAGAACGGTCCTTAGTTCTTGGTTTAGAAAAGCTTCGGTTGGAATATTCTGGGTACGTTCCCGTCCATGTGTAATAACGAGAAAAACGCCGCTCCCTCGATAGGAATAGATTCCTCCGGCTGCCTGTGTTGTCTTTTGAATGCAAAATCCAATGTCGGAAACAGCGCGCCGAAAATCACCAAATTCCCTCAGATCAAAATGGTACTCCGCATCCCGAAATTTGATTGCTGTTACCCAGGAATCAAATCGGCGCCCCCGTGAAAGCTGCTCCACATAGTTGTCGAACTCGACATACCCCAAGCATTGTTCCTGCTCGTCGATGGACAGGGGGTCTTCAAAACTGAATTTCTGATTAAAATCCAGTTCACAACGAAGATTTTCTATCGACGCTGAAGAGGATTGGGTTTTCTTTCTCTCCATCATAAGAAGATGGGCGGCGTTCATACGGCTACGCAATTCAAAGAAGTCGAAGGGCTTAGTTATATAGTCAAACGCGCCTTCTAAAAATGCCCTCTCTATGTTCTGCCTGTCATCTAGAGCAGTTAACATTATGACAGGGGTTTCAAGATTGTCCGGCAAGTTTCGGATTTGTGAAAGCAATTCAATCCCAGTGGTTCCGGGCATCTGAATGTCAACAAGCAGACAGTCGAACGGGGATTCCGCTGCTTCTATCTGCCGAAGTGCTTCATCAGCTGAACTGGCGGCAACCACTTTGCAGTTTTCGAGTTCAGGAAGTGCGGATTGGAGCAATTTCAGAATGTCAGGATCATCATCAACCGCCAATACAGTAAGCGCGGTCTTTCTTTGTGCTCTAAGCCCCAACTTTTTTTGGAACCGATCACTTCCGAATGTGGAATGTCTCATAACTGGTGAACCGCCGATATCCTAATAACGGGTTAACCCTATGAGGCAAGTGGGTCGAAACAGCGGCAAAAATGGAGGTAATCGACGTAGAAAGGGGTTTTTTCTTGACCTTTATTTGGCGCCAACGGCCTCAGCGACGAGTTGCCTGTTATTGTTGTGAACTACCGTCGCATTCTCTTAATGATTTTTTTTGGCAATTTGTTCGTGTCTAAGAGCAGTCTACGATCGCAAAACTACGGAATTGAACAATGGTTGGAAGTCCAAGAATCAATTCTGGAAGCCCCACTAACATGCAGAAAAGCCGCGGTTTCCCACTAGTCTGAAAATCATTCATAGTTTCCATGAAATCTGCGTCGCGCATCCAATACTACAAAAGACGCTCTAGTGGCTGAGTTGTTCCATTTACTTGTGGATGTTGAACAAAACCGACTGACTGACGGTGCCATCGATGGAAAACTTTGCGCCGACAGGCGAGGCATTGATGTTCAGTCGCCGTGACCACCGTGCCCAGACTGAGGGGACGATGCCCAGTATGCTGGTTGCACCACCTTCCATCGCGACAGTAGTCATCTGGTGAAACAACTCCTGTTGAACCAGCAGCCTGCGTGACGATGCAACATCCTTTGCCACGAAGAAACGGGATGCTTCCCAAACAGAGTGCTTTACCGGGGCGTCAATAAATAGAACGTCAGATGGTATTCCTTTAAGGATACCTCTTTGCGCGTCGCGCAGCATATAACTATATACGCCGCATTCTGCAGTCGTGGGCAGAAGTCGCACACCTCCTAATACTTCACCGAATTCATGCAACACAACCCATCGACAGGCTGGCGTGTCGTATTGGTCGAATTCCATCCCGTCAGCTTCACCAACTTGCCACTTCAACTGGTCAATGAAAATTGACTTTCTGGTTTCAAGGTATTTTGCCAGTAGGGTGCCATACTCGTAAATATTGCGAAAATTAAGTGTAGTCGCGCGAATATTGCCAATGTCACCACGTGACGTTGGCGGACTGCTTTTGACAGCAAAAATTTCTAGTCGCGCCAAAGTATTTGGTGCGCGTGAAGTACCATTGGCAGGTGTCAGTTCCGGAAACCCCTCCGGGAGCGGGTATGTCTGCTTATACTTGAGTGGTCGGTCCATATTTTACTCATATTTTTGACACACTTATGGCAAGATTCAGCGCGGCAAGTCCACAACCCTATGCGGTATTTGCCCGAATAGATGGAAAGGTGTGTCTAAATCTCCTCCCTCCCTTTGGTTGAGTTTGCTGACTGACCAAAAACTTTAGAAAGTTCTTGGCTACTATTTTCTCCCGCTGGCTTCACTTATTTCCTCGTGTCTGGCAACATTTTGAAAAAAGACAGCTTCTTTTGCGTGTTCCGTTCGAATTCACGATGGCTCAGGCGCCGTGTCGCTTTCCGATAACGTTTCGAGGCAGCCGTGACGGCTGATAGGAGCAAAGTCAAAATGGCATAAAGAACTGGAGGGAATTACTTTTCAACATGTGCCCTCGCGCGCGAAATATTGTGCAAATTAAAAAAATGCCCAGACATAAGGAAGCCCGCCTTATGTCACGGTTTTGCCGCCTTTGTACGAGAGGATGAATGAACCCTGAGTGTTTTATGCGCCAGCCAAACGTTGCCTTAAGTCTGCAATGCCCAACGTTTGGTGAGGTGCAAAAGGTTGGTGAAAAGTTATGCGTATACTTGCTGTAGACGACGATCCGAGCATCCTGGAGTTGCTAGATAAAGTTCTGGACGCGTTCGGTTACAAAGATGTCGTCACCGCCAGAAGTGGGCGGGAGGCCATTGAAATACTGTCGAGACCTAACGAGGCTTTCGACTGCTTGCTACTGGATGTGCAGATGCCGCAAATGAACGGCATTACTCTTTGCGAAGAAGTGCGAAAATTACCAGAACACACTTACACGCCCATTATCATGGTGACCGCCATGGTACAAAAAGAGTACATCGACGAAGCATTCGGAGTTGGGGCCACGGACTACGTTACAAAGCCTTTTGAGTTCTCTGATCTGAAGCAGAGGTTGTCCGACGCCTATAGGATGGCAGCGGAACGCCGAGCCGCAATCGAGGTGCTCGAAGCTGAAGCGGATTTTGAGGTGTGTTTTGACAATAGTCCGGACGTTCGCTTAAGTGATCCGCAATGTTTCGGAGAATTGCCCGGTTTCATTGGGTTAGCTGAATTTGAGAACTACGTTGTTCAGCTTTCAACGATGCACTCTATGGCTGCAAAAATTGTGGCGGTGAAATGCACAGGCGCCGAACAAATCTATATGACGAGCACGGTCAGTGAATTCCGTAGTGCCATGACTTTAGCTGGTACAGCGGTTCTGTCAGCTAATCAGGAAGGGCGTAAAGTGGCGACCTATTGGGGAAACGGCGTGTTCTTGGTGATCTACGACATTCAAATTAATTTGAGTGTGGACCAGTTGGGTGCTACGCTTCCGGAAGCATTGAAAGATATTTCCGGTGATGGCACTTCAGGCCGGCCAATTGGCTTCCAGGTGAGCCAAGAAGTTGTGCTTAAAGCCAAAACCAAGATGGAGGCGTTGTTCTTGATAGACAAGGCCGTCGAAATGGCTGAAATGTCGGATGGTCGAGCGGCGAGTATCGGTTGAAAAACTGCATATATCGATGGTGATTAAGACCAGGCTAATGGCTGAAAGAGCACGTAGACACGCCGTAGTTCTTCCTTTTGCGGGTTGAAGCAAAGCCGCGCAGACGGTCAACCTTTGTGCTTTTGGCCTACTTTGACCGATCTCAGCGCCCACCCGGCGGCAACAATTCGGAGAAAGAACCCGTCAGCTGGCACTGTCAGACAAAACCGGCTTGAGGTGGGCAGGGCGTCGATCTCGCGTCCGGACATGAAAAAGAAATCCCCGTATCGATACTTCAAGACCAGCCCGGAGATCATCCGCTTGGCTGTGATGTTGTATGTTCGGTTCCCGCTATCGCTTCGAAATGTGGAAGATTTGCTGCACGAACGCGGAGTTGTTGTGAGCCATGAAGCCGTTCGATACTGGTGGCATCGGTTCGGCCCGATGTTCGCATCCGAAATAAGAAAGCGACGCATCACGGGCATGAAGTCTAGCCATTGGCGTTGGCACCTGGATGAGGTTTTTGTGAGGATCAACGGTGAACGGCACTACCTCTGGCGTGCCGTTGACCACGAAGGCGAGGTGCTCGAAAGCTATGTCACGAAGACGCGGGACAAGAAGGCTGCGCTGAAATTCCTAAGAAAAGCAATGCGCAAGCATGGGCGACCGGAAATGATCGTGACGGACAGATTGAGGTCGTACGGGGCTGCTATGAAAGAAATCGGCGCTGCCCATCGCCAGAAAACAGGCCGCTGGCTGAACAACCGCGCAGAAAATTCACACTTGCCTTTCCGACGACGAGAACGGGCCATGCTCCGTTTTAGGCGCATGCGAAGTTTACAGAAATTGGCCGCAGTCCACGCCTCGATCTACAACCCATTCAATTCGGAACGCAGCCTCTCCTCCAGATCCAACTTCAAGATGAACCGTGCTGCTGCTCTCTATGAGTGGCGTGGTCTCTGCGAGGCATAAGGGGCAGCCATTCTGTCCTTGTAGAGATTGGTTAGAATTCGTCTGGCAGCACCACCAAACATTATGCCTACAGGAATTTACCGCAATCTTCTTTGACGCGATCATATGGTACTTTTTTATTTTAATTTAAGTAAAACCGTAGAAGCATGTTGATGGCTGTACACAGTGATCGGTACATCACGACCGCACCATAATACTCCTGAAACAAACGAATTTCAGCGCCTTTGCCGTGTAGAGTTGCACCAGTTTGCGCTGGAATGGCCACTTCACTATTTCCTGTCTCGCCCAAACGGATCGGGATGTGTATGAGTGGGCAATACTATTTGGTAAGGGTAAAATGTCTCAGTCCATCACCGTGTTCACTACGATGAAGAACGAAGGCCCGTATATGCTGGAATGGGTGGCGTTCCACAAAACATTGGGCGTGGACCATTTTGTGATTTTCACCAACGACTGTGATGACGGAACGGACAAGATTTCTGCTAGGTTGCAAGAGCTTGGCCTGGCCACTCATGTCAGCAACGAAGTGAAGGAGGGGGGTAATCCCCAGCACCAGATGATGCACCGTGCGCGCCGCCAGCCCAAGGTCAAAGAGGCCGATTGGCTGCTGTGTCTGGATGTAGATGAATTCTGGAATATCCGCTGCGGCGACAACGGATTTCACGACCTTATTGCAGAGGTCGAGCAAAAGGCTGGTCAACCGGTTGATGCGATATCTTTCGCGTGGAAGCTGTTTGGAAGCTCGGGAAATATCAGCTTCGAAGACAGACCGGTGACCGAGGTATTCTCAATGGGGGATCAAGAGTTCCCCTATCATTCAAGCCGCGCTTTTGGGCTGAAAACGCTGTTCCGAAATAATGGCAAGTTCACCCGGTTTGGTCCGCACCGCCCAAAGGGCTTTGACGAGGAGGTAGCGCCAGAAATCGCATGGTCAGATGCCGGCGGAAAGCTGTTTCCAGCCGATAAGGTCGGTTGGCGGGCGTGGCGCGGGTTCGACCATTCCTTGGGACGCATCCACCACTATTCAGTCCGGTCCATGGATGGGTTTCTTGTCAAGCGCGACCGGGGTCGAACAAACCACATCAAAGTAGATCAGGGGCAAGCTTATTGGCAGGACATGAATGCCAACAAAGAGTCCGACCAATCCATCTTGCCCGCCGCACGCCGCGCCGCACCTCTGCTCGCCGAACTGAAGGCGGATGAAGAGTTGAACGAATTGCACGCGCAGGCCTGCTACTGGCACCGAGCCAAAGTGTCCGAAATCAAGATGCGCCCGGAATGGGTGGAGTTTCGCATCTGGCTCGCCGATAACCTGATTTGATCATTATGGCCGAAGACCTATCGAAAGAGCAGCTGAAACCGGAACACCCTGATCGCAAGACAGGGTATGAGCGTATCCTGACGGATCCCGCTCCGCCTTGGTTTGTCGAGCTGTACCCCGGCGGCGACGGCATTGGCTTCTTTCAAAAGCTGGAACGCCACTCGATCCTGTTCCATCAGCGCTACCCGAAGCGTCTAGTAGTCAGCTTCGACAATATCGCCAACGCCAATGACCAGTCCTTCGCACGCGAGCCGTGGGGCTGGAAATTCTTTCGCGACGAAGGGTGGTCCCACATGGGCGTCTTCGCGCGCACCAAGGCATGGTATCGCGACCCCGAGATCATTTCCTATTTCGAAAACAAGGTCGCCGAGGGGTTCTTTGACCGGTTCGATCAGGTGGTTTTCGCAGGCGCATCGATGGGCGGCTTTGGGGCATTGACCTTTTCGGCGCATGTACCCGGTGCGCACGTGATCGCGTTCAACCCTCAGACAACACTGGATGAACGGCTGGTGCCTTGGGAAACCCGCTATAGGTTCGGCCGTGTACAGGATTGGGACCTGCCGATGAGCGATGCGGCTCAAACTGTTCAGACAGCTGGTAAGGCTTACGTCTTTTACGACCCATTCTTTGATCTGGACCGGCAGCAGGTCCAGCGTCTGCAGGGCGACAACGTGATGTTGCTCAAGACTTGGTTTTCAAACCATTTCGCGGCGCCCATGCTGCGCAAGCTGGATATCCTCAAGCCCGTAATGCTGGGGGCGATGGACGGCTCACTGGATACTGTCGAGTATTACAAGATGATGCGCGCCCGACGTCGCCTGCCTATGTATATTCGGGGGATTGAGGCCATCGGCGCCGAGCGGCACCCTGACTTGGCGGCAAAAGCCCGGCAGCGGTTCCGCCGACTGCGCCGGCAGGCCATGGCCGAGAAGGAAAGGGACGCCTCGTGACCGCCGCCAAAGGCGTGTTTGTCGGTCAGCGCAAGGACCGCATGGGCGCGCGGTTGCTGATGATGCTGACCTGCATCCGGCTGGCCGAAGATTTCGGCACGACCTACCGGGTGAATTGGTTCCCGCAGGGCGCGGACGCGCCCGAACTTGACCACCCACAAGAGTTGTTCGCGCAGGATTGGATGGATGAACATTTCCTTACTCCTAAGGAGTTCGGAGCTCTTTCGCAGAATGCCTTGCCGATCTGGTCCTTCCAGAGCGACACCTCGCCCGACCGCCTGATTACCCATCTCAACGCCGGACGGTCGGTGCTGGTCGAGGAAGGTTTCGAGGTGCTGGCCTTCCCATGGGAGGACGTCGAGACGATCCGGCCAAGGTATCGCGACTTCATTCACGGGGTCGGGTTCACGGAAGAAATACGCGAAATTATGGACTGCGCGGATGCCAGGCTATCAGGGCAGGGTGTTTCTGCCTATCACATCCGCCGCGGTGATATTCTGAATGGGTTGCCGTGGAAGCACACGACCTGGCCCGCAAAGATCGAACCTGAAGAACTGTATGAGGCACACCTTGCAAAGAATGTCGATAAAGCGGCCATTATGTTTTCGGACCAGCCGGAACTGATTTCCCGGTTTCAAAAACGGTATCCACGACTGATGCAGATGCAGGACATTTCGGATGTTTCCGGAATGACGCGTGCGCAGCGCGACTTTCTTGAATTGTACGCTATGTCCCGTGCCAACTCAGTTATAGCCCCGCCTGTTTCTGCATTCTCAATGGCTGCCGCAAGATTGTCTGGTCAGCAGCACATGACATTTCGGGAAGCTCTAACATATGAAGAACGCAACGCCGCTAACGACAAAGCGATTGAACGGCTGAAATCAGGACCTAACAAATTCCTGAACTCGTCAGAAGCGGCCCATATTTATTCCAAAGTTCTGTTCCACCTTCACTCATTTCGGTTTGAAGATCGTTCAGTCGAGGCCGTCGAAATCGCGGAACCGTTACTGGCATCTGGTGCAGATAACGCCTTTTTGCCCAGACTTCAGGCCCTCAATTTGTTCTACCAAAAACGTTGGAGAGAGGCATTGGATTTGACCGAAAAATCACTGGCCGACCCGAATGTTTGGCCTGAAGACTGGGCGGCGCTCTGCGCTTTGCGATGCGCTATTCTCGGTCAGCTTGGCAACAGATGGCGCGCAGCCCAATCCTTTTGCCAAGCCATCTGGTCAAAGCCACTCAGACCCGATGTGGTTGTCCTGTCTTCTCGCGCATTGTATCGGGATCAATTGTCTTTGCGGTTGCTTCCACCGACCGATTGGATGTTGCAAAGATCTATGCGCCGTCCCTGGTATAGCTTCAATTCGTTTATTGCACAGCGTAAAGTGATTTCCCGGCTTCCTTGCAATTTCGACGCACTTTTGTTGGACTGGGCGGACTTAGCCATAGACCAGAAAGCACGAAGGTTGCTGACCAGTTCCAAGCGGCTAAGAACACTTGAGTGGGGTCTGAAAAGACCAAAGGATATAATGGATGAAGATCTCTCGGTTGTCAGTTTTTCGACACAACTTAGATTGCACCTAGGCGACCTGGGCCGCGCGAACGCGATCGACATTTCACGGGACATTGCTTCAAAGCAGCCTGAAAACCCTCTGTATCACAAAAGGCTAGCTGAGTTACTTGAAGCAGAGGGTGATGCTTCGCGCGCGCGCCTTACTATGGCAGAGGCGCTTGCATGCGATCCTGATAATCCGTTTCTGATTTTTGCGATGGGCAGGTTGCTGGAGCGAATAGGGGCAACAGAGCAAGGTGAAACCCAAATTATTAGAGCTGCGGAGCTGGACATTGCAACTGCATCAATCCAAGGCATGGCCGGACAAATATATCTTCGGCGAGGAAACAAGGCGAAGGCACGGCGCTTTTTGCAGAAAGCGCATAATCTATATCCATCCTACAAGAGGTTCCAAAACCAATTGAAACGCGTGGAACGTTGATGCGGCACGCCTTTTTCGCACGCGTGATCAAAGTGTTTCGCGGTAACACCGGGTAAAAAAATCCCTGCACTTTTTCTGGATTGTCCTTGGTTGTATGAACCTACGCAATTAGGTTGCAGCTCTATATCCAGCGTGACGTATGCGCCAAGGGAAGAATAACGAGGCAACAGGCTATGGCTGAACAAGATCCGCGCTATGTCAGCGTGACTCCAATGAAAAATGAGGGGCCATTTGTACTGGAATGGGTTGCCCATAATCGCGCGATTGGTGTCGATAAGATTGTCGTTATGACCAATGACTGTACTGATGGCACGGATGCATTGCTACAGCGATTGGATGATCTCGGCATTCTGAAACACGTAGACAATAATTCAGGTAAACAAAGCAGCCCGCAAAAGCGTGCTTATAGAAAATTTCTAAGTATGGACTTCGCCCAGCCAAATGATTGGGTCATCGTCATCGACGCGGATGAAATGATAAATGTTAAGACTGGTGATAATACTCTGCGTGCTTTGACGGATGCCATTCCAGACGCAAAAACAATTTCAATGACCTGGCGTTTGTTCGGGAATGCCGGAAAAGTTGGTTATGAAGACCGGTTCCTCTCGGATCAGTATCGGCGCGCGGCGGCTGAAAACACAAAGCGTCCGGCCCAAGCTTGGGGATTCAAAACAATGTTCAAGCGCGGGCTGTGGGACAGGTTGGGTGTGCACCGGCCACATCGGGCTACGGTTGAGACCATGGAAGAATGCCATTGGTACAACGGGTCAGGGCAGTTGATGCCAGATCGCTATTTTACCAAAAGCTGGCGGTCGATGGGGGATTCCGTTGGGTACGATCTGGTTCAGGTAAATCACTATGCTCTAAAATCCTGCGAAAGCTATCTGGTAAAAAAGATGCGGGGTCGCGCGCATCACCTTGGCGATAGCCTGGGCATGGAGTACTGGAACATGATGAACCAGAACGCAGAAGAGGATGGCTCGATCGACGCCACCCTGGATCGCAAACGTGGTTTATATTACGAAATGCTCTCTGATCCCGAGGTTGCGCGACTTCATCATGCGTCTTGCGATCTGCACCGCAAACAGATCGCGCAATTGCGTGACCTGCCCGAGATGCAGGAACTCATGCAGCAGATGACCGCAGGTCTCACGGCCAGCCAGCGGGCATGACGCAGTACAGTTTGGGGACAGGAGCTAGGTAATGCTTTGGCTGCACATGGGGATGCCCAAAACCGGCACGACTGCCTTGCAGGGATTTCTGCGCCGGAAACATTCGGTCATGAACGAGATCGGCCTGCATTATATGGAAACCGGCCGACGCCGGCTGGATGGTGGCACACGTCTGGCGATAAGTCACAACATCGTCGCCTTTCACATCAACCAGAGCGCTGATCCGTTGGATCCGTTTCGGTCTGCCATGACCACTGAATACGACGCGCATGCGGATCAGACCTGTGTTGTCTCTTCCGAGATGTTCTATTCCTGCAATCTGAACCGGCTGACCGAGGTTTTTGCTGATATCCCCTCGCGCGCTTTGACGATCACCTACTACTGCCGCCGGTATTCGGATTTCTTCGAGGCGGATTACAAACAGCGGGCCAAGGCCGGGCGGCTGTCCAACGGCGGCACTGAATACATCCGCCAGCAACTTGATCTTATCCGCAACCAACCGGAACGGTTGAGTTTTTCTGCCAAACTCGCCGAAATCCGCACCGCCTTTCCTGGCGTCACCGTGGCTCCGCTTTTGTATGACCGCTCTGGCATGGTGCGGGGGAATGTCGTCGATGACTTCCTGTCTCGGATCGGTACGCCATTGGCGGAGGAGGTTTCAGTAGGAGCTTTGTCCAACCCGTCGCAATCCCGCGCGGCGAGCGAAGCTTTTGGTGTCATCTCCCGTGCGCTGGGGCGTAAGAAGAGCCGCCAGTTACGCCGGATATCTGTCGATGATCCTGTCATGGTGCGCCGGAATGATGTGCTGGAACCCGATGAGCGCGCTTGGCTAGACGAATTCGTGGCCAAGCAGGATACCGCCTTTCAGCAAGAGTTCTTTCCCGACCGGCCCGAACTGTTCACCCCGACAAAACTAAGCGATGAGGACAAGATGTTTCGCCGGGATACGCCCGAAGAGTATGAGGCTTTGCGTAAAGCCTCTGAGATTGTGTTTCGGTTGGCTTTGGACGTCTGATCGTTATTCCTGAACGGCGATTTCCTGACGCTGTTTTCCGGTCGTCTTGTCAAAAATTAGGATGCGGTTGTCATCGGTCACGACCGCGTACCAGTTGCTGCCGATGGTCACGGCCTGAGCTTTGGCCCCGTCCGGCAGTTCGATTTGATCGGGCAGGGTAGGGGTTCTGTCCGATAGTCGGATGACAATCAGTGCGAATGTCACTAGAACCCCGCCAATCATCACCGCGGTCAGCAGCATGACCATGCGCCGCAGCAAGCGAAGCTGCGGTGTTTCCTGCGGTTCTTGCGGTTCGGAAGGGACAGTCATGGGCACCCGCCAGATTGAATTTCAGATCGCGGCCGATCCGCCGCCACGCCTTGATAAGGCGCTTTCACGGGATGTACCAGCGGATGAAAACCTGTCGCGCACTCGCCTGACCCGTATTATCGAAAACGGCGAGGTGACCATCGACGGTGTCGAAGTGCGGGACCCAAAGGCCAGGGTGGCCAAAGGTGCCTTGGTGTTGATCTCCGTCGCCGAAGCCGAAGAAAGCCACATAGGTCCCGAAGATATCCCGCTGAACGTCGTCTATGAGGACGCGGACCTGATCGTCATCAATAAACCGGCAGGCATGGTCGTTCACCCTGCGCCGGGCTCGCCCAACGGAACGCTGGTCAATGCGTTGCTGCATCATTGTGGCGAGGACCTGTCAGGTGTGGGGGGCGTCAAACGCCCTGGCATCGTGCACCGCATCGACAAAGAAACCAGCGGCTTGCTGGTGGTCGCCAAGTCTGACGCGGCCCATCACGGTCTGGCGGCGCAGTTCGAGGCGCATAGCGTCGAACGCTATTACCGCGCGATTTGCTACGGCGTACCGGATGCGAATGACCCACGTTTGCGCGGCATCAAGGGTGTCAGCTTTGAACCGGGCAATATCATGCGCCTGACCACGCAATTGGCGCGGCACAAAAACGACCGGCAGAAACAAGCGGTTCTGTTCCACGGTGGTCGGCATGCGGTAACTCGTGCGCGGTTGGTCGAGACATTTGGCAACCCGGCAGGCATCGCGCTGATTGAATGTTGGCTGGAAACCGGCAGAACCCACCAGATCCGTGTCCATATGGCCCATGCCGGGCATGGGCTGGTTGGCGATCCGGTGTATGGGGGCAAGCGCAAGCTTGCGGCGAAAGCCTTCAACCCGGCCGCTGCTGAGGCTGTGTGCAGTTTTCCGCGACAGGCGCTGCATGCCGCAGTTTTAGGCTTTGAGCACCCTGTGACAGGCGAAACCCTTCGGTTTGAGGCCGATTTGCCAAAGGATATGGAATTTCTGATTGAACAACTGCGCGCGCCGCTGACATAATACGCAAACATACGTGAGTAACGCGTTCTTAGCTTTCCTTTATCAATCGTTAATTT
The DNA here is from genome assembly GCF_001458195.1 of Ruegeria atlantica. GTDB lineage: Bacteria > Pseudomonadota > Alphaproteobacteria > Rhodobacterales > Rhodobacteraceae > Ruegeria > Ruegeria atlantica. Next base: position 263,050 of record NZ_CYPU01000039.1, read on the forward strand.
CAAACTGTTAACGGTACCTCTTGAATGGATCGGGACTTATTCCCATATCCCATGTTAACGAAGTAAACATTTGTCGGAGGGACATGAATCATGGCAAATTACGCAAATCTCCCCGCGCCGACGCCCGAGGGCGGCCTGAACCGCTATATGCAGGAAATTCGCAAATTTCCGCTGCTTGAGCCGGAAGAAGAGTACATGCTCGCCAAGCGTTGGGTCGAAGAGCAAGACACTGAAGCTGCACATAAGATGGTCACGTCGCACCTGCGATTGGCGGCCAAGATCGCTATGGGCTATCGCGGCTATGGCCTGCCACAGGCCGAGGTGATTTCCGAGGCCAATGTGGGCCTGATGCAGGCGGTCAAAAAGTTTGATCCGGAAAAAGGTTTCCGTCTGGCGACCTATGCAATGTGGTGGATTCGTGCCTCGATCCAGGAATACGTTCTGCGGTCGTGGTCGATGGTCAAGCTGGGCACGACATCGGCACAGAAAAAGCTGTTCTTTAACCTTCGCAAGGCCAAGGCTCGTATTGGTGCGCTGGAAGAAGGCGACCTGCGTCCGGAAAACGTCAAGCGGATTGCTACTGATCTAGGCGTGACCGAAGCTGAAGTCATCAGCATGAACCGCCGGATGTCTGGTGGTGATGCCTCGCTGAACGCGACCGTCGGGTCCGAAGGTGAAGGCACCATGCAATGGCAGGACTGGCTTGAGGACGAAGATGCCGACCAGGCGGGCGATTACGAAGCCCGCGACGAGCTTGATGCCCGCCGCGAGCTTCTGGCGGCTGCGCTGGATGTCCTGAATGACCGGGAAAAGGACATCCTAACTCAGCGCCGTCTGATGGATCAGCCCGTCACGCTGGAAGAGCTCAGCACCCAGTACAATGTCAGCCGCGAGCGCATTCGACAGATCGAGGTCCGTGCCTTCGAAAAGCTGCAGAAAAAGATGCGCGAACTGGCCCGTGAAAAGGGCATGCTGGGTACTGTCTGACCCAATTGGTTCAGCCCGCCACAACGGCGGGCTGATTTTCTTTAGGCGAAAATAAAGCTGTCTTCGGTCAGATGCCCGGCTCCAATGCCCGTAAGGACAATACTGTCCCCGTCCCCTAGTTCGATGGTGGTCCGGAAGAAGCCACCGGAGATATCATCCTCGATATCTTCAAACCCGGCGATGCCTTCGTAGCCGGACAAGTCAATCTTGTCCTTTCCGACCCGGAAGTCGACGATCCAATCATCGCCATCCCCGTTTTCAATGACAAACATGTCTTTGCCACGTCCGCCGAACATGATGTCATCATCGGCTCCACCGTCGATCACATCGGCCCCTCTGCCGCCGAATATCGTATCTTCGCCTTCATCACCGCGCTGAATGTCTTTCCCACGACCGCCGAAGATCACATCGTTTCCAGCGCCGCCCAACGCGACGTCGTTTCCTCTGCCGGTATTGATGACATCGTTTCCGCCGCCACCATGAACAAAGTCCTGACCACGCCCAGTAAAGTAGAACTCGTCCGAGTCGTCGTCGAGAATGAAATCGGTGTTTTTCTGCCCCAGAATGTCCGTAACCGATACGGGCGGAAGGACGCCGTTTAGGGCGTGAATGATCCCGTTTGTGGCATCAGTATCGGTTTGGATGATACCCGGATCGGCGATGCCGGCATCCGCATCGCCCAGACTCGGTAGGTCGCTTTGAAGGTTCAACTCAACCGATGAACCCTGCAACGTTTCGATCTGCGCGCCGTCGCCCAGGCCGGCAACGGCAGCCAGATTGAATTCCCCGTTCACAACGTGGTATTTCAGAACCTCTGTCAGCAGGGGGATGGCATCCCCTCCGCCCAACAGGGTCAGCGCCTTGACGATGTGCCCCAACGCGCCTGCTTCGTCCGAACCCGCATAGCCCAATGCCTGGGCAAGTCCGATAAAGGCGGCGTCGGTCGGGGCGAATACCGTAAGGCTGGCCTCGGGGTCATCCAGTGCTCCAGCAAGGCCGGCGGCAACAACGGCCTCGCGCAGGATGTCAAAATCTCCGTTGTTGTCATCGAATGAGCCGATGGCTCCGCTCATCAACACACTTCCTGTAATTGTCTTTGTCGGTGTTGGTATGTCTGGCAATCTCCCACCCAGTTGGTCGCAACATCAATCCCGGGTGCTTTTAGCGGACAATGCCGACTACCCGGTGACATAGTTGCTACTGGGCAGGCAATGAAACGGATCAAGAAATTCTCAGGTTTGCGTGCGTTAATGGGCGGAAAACACCACGAAACCCCTGACTTTAAAGCGATTCCCTGATAGAAACGGCGCAAGCTAACAAAGGATGAGGCGGCGGTATGCAGCAACCTGTTCAATGGGGCGTTCTTGGCGCCGCGAAGTTCGCACGACAGTTCATGGCGCCGGCAATTCACGCGGCGGACGGGGCCCGGTTGGCAGGTCTTGCCACGTCGGACGCAGCCAAGGCTGAGCCGTTCCAGCAGTACTGCCCTGATCTGACGGTTTATGGCAGCTATGACGCCCTTTTGGCCGATCCCAAGATCGACGCGGTCTATATCCCGCTGCCCAACCACCTGCATGTCGAATGGAGCCTCAAGGCGTTGGACGCCGGTAAGCATGTTCTGTGTGAAAAACCCATGGCCATGTCCGCGCCCGAGTTTGATGCGCTGATCGAAAAGAGGGATCAGACCGGTTTGCTGGCGGCTGAGGCATACATGATCGTGCACCACCCGCAGTGGCAATTCGTACGGCAACTGATCGCGGATGGGGCGATCGGAAAGCTTGTGCATGTGACCGGCGCGTTCAGTTTTGACAACCGCGCGGACACCGGCAACATCCGAAACCGGGCCGAAACCGGCGGTGGTGGGCTGCGCGATATCGGCGTCTACGTGATTGGAAGCGCCCGGTTCGCCACTGGGCAAGAACCAGTTTCGGTGCAATCCGCGATCCGCTGGGAAGATGGCATTGATGCCTTCACCGAGATACGCGCGCAATTCCCCGAATTCACCTATTCCAGCTACGTCTCGATCCGGATGCACCCGCATCAGGAAGTGGTGTTCCATGGCGAAGGTGGCGTGATCCGCCTGACCGCGCCTTTCAATGCGCGTGTTTTTGGTGAGGCACGGGTGGAACTGCATCGTCCGGGTCTTGAGGTTCAGGTCACGCGGTTCCCGGGCGACGATCACTACAAGCTTCAGGTTGAGGCGTTTTGCCAATCAGTCCGCGACGGGGCTAACTACCCATGCCCGCTGGAATTCTCGCGCGGAACGCAAGCAATGATTGACCAAGTGTTTGAGGGCGCGGTCGCCCTCTGACTTGCCACGCCGCGCTTGGCTGGACTATTCTGGTTGTCACCTGATCAGGAGGGAGACCATGGCAGGCGGCTGGGCGCGTGACGGCGCGGTGAGTGAACAGATTGAGGCGTCCATTACGGACGAACTGGCCCGGATGCAGGCGCAAAAGCGGCCTGTCGGGGAAAGCCTGACCCATTGCGCCGAATGTGAAGAACCGATTCCAGAAAAGCGACGGATCGCCATTCCCGGTGTTAAACTCTGCCTGGATTGCCAACAGGATCGGGACGGGGCCTTCAAGGGCCGTTCCGGCATCAATCGGCGCGGTTCTAAAGACAGTCAGTTGAAGTAAGCGGGGCACAAGGATGCCCGACACCCAAGAGAAGCAGCCACTCTTGCAAAACGGGCTGGTTCTTGGGTTTCTTGCGGCTTTCCTGTGGGGCACGCACAGCGTCATAGTCCGCTACCTGACCAGCGATCTGGGAGGGCTGCAAATCGCGGTAACGCGCCTGTTCATCGCAGCCATCGCCATCTATTGCATGCTGCGCGTGATGCGCGTCGCTGTTTCAATCCGGTTGAATGACTGGAACTTTCGGCTGGCCGTTCTGTCCACTGTGGTCAACTACATCCTGTTCCACATCGGGCTTGAACATACCGGTGCAGCCAATGCCATGGTTCTTGAGAACACGGCGCCATTCTTTGTGCTGATCTTTTTGTATTTCTTTGCCGACACTCCCGTTACGCGCACAGACATACTTGCCACGGGGTTGGCGATTTTCGGCGTCTTCCTAACGGTTTATCAGGATTTCCAAGGCGGTGGAGAGCCCCTGTTCGGGGACTTGCTTGAAATCGGCGCAGGGCTAAGCTGGGCGGTTTTCCTAGTCTCGAGCAGCCGGGCGATGCGAAATTCTGAAACGACCGGAGAACGTCTAAACTTCCTATTTGGGATATTCTTGTGCTCGGGTGTGCTATTGGTCCCTCTGGCCGCATTTTCACTGCAGATACCTACAGCCAACGATGTCGTGTTCCTGATCCTGCTGGGCGTATTGCCAACCGCTTTGGCCTACTACCTGTGGTACGAAGCCGCCGCGCGGGTTTCGACGTTGACTGCGACCTTGATGTTCGCCGCATCTGTGGTGTTTACGTTCATCAACTCAGCCCTGTTTCTGGGGGCCGCAATAACGCCGGTCGCGGCCCTGGGGGCTGTGTTGATTGTGGTCGCCATTTTCCTGACGACCAAAAGCCAGAAGTGACTAGTTTTCCATCGCTTCCAGCTCGTCGATAAAGCCGGAAATCATCGACAGACCCTTGTCCCAGAATTTGGGATCGCTTGCATCCAATCCGAACGGTGCCAGCAGTTCCTTGTGGTGTTTGGACCCACCAGCGCGCAACATTTCGAAATACTTGTCTTCGAACCCGTCCGCACCGCTTTCGTAGACCGAGTATAGCGCGTTCACCAAACCGTCACCGAACGCATAGGCGTAGACGTAGAACGGTGAATGGACGAAGTGCGGGATATAAGCCCAGAAGGTCTCGTACCCATCCATGAATTCAAATGCGGGCCCAAGGCTTTCGGCCTGTACGCTCATCCACAAAGCGTTGATGTCATCCGGGGTCAGCTCACCCTCGCGGCGGGCCGCATGCAGCTTGCATTCAAAGTCGTAAAAGGCGATTTGGCGGACGACCGTGTTGATCATGTCTTCGACCTTGCCGGCCAGCAGCACCTTGCGCTGTTCGGGGGTTTCGGCCTTGTCCAGCATCTTGCGGAAAGTCAGCATTTCACCAAAGACCGACGCCGTTTCAGCCAGCGTCAGTGGGGTAGAAGACAGCATCTCGCCCTGATCGGCCGCCAGTACCTGATGGACGCCGTGCCCCAACTCATGCGCCAGTGTCATCACGTCGCGCGGTTTGCCCAGATAGTTGAGCATCACGTATGGATGAACCTCGGTGACGGTCGGATGGGCAAACGCGCCCGGAGCCTTCCCGGGTTTAACCGCAGCGTCGATCCAACCCTTTGAGAAAAACGGAGCCGCGATTTCACCCATGCGGGGATCGAAGGCAGTATAGGCGTCCATCACTGTCTTTTCGGCTTCATCCCAGTCAACGACGCGCGTGTCTTCCATCGGCAGGGGCGCGTTGCGGTCCCAAACCTGCATTACGTTCAGGCCCAGCCATTTGCGTTTCAGCTCGTAGTAGCGATGGCTGAGCTTGGGGTAGGCGGCCACGACCGCCTCGCGCAGAGCTTCAACCACTTCGGGTTCCACGTCATTGGACAGGTGGCGACCGGTTTGCGCGGTTGGCATGTTGCGCCAGCGGTCGACAATTTCCTTTTCCTTGGCCTGTGTGTTGTGGACACGAGCGAAGGTTTTGACGTTGTCCTGAAACACAGCGGCCAACTCGCGCGCGGCTGCTTCGCGTTTGGCGCGGTCCTGCTCGGTCAGAAAGTTCAGGGTGCCTTCAATGTTCAGTTCTTCGCCATCAACAGTGAAGGTCAACCCGGCAATGGTTTCGTCAAAAAGACGCTCCCACGCGTCGCCAACAACGCCGAGGTCGTGCAGGAATTTCTCAAGCTCGTCAGACAGTTGGTAGGGTTTCATCGCGCGGATGCGGCGGAACACCGGCTCGTACCGCGCCAGGTCGGCATTCACATCGAAATGCGCCTTAAGGACATCATCGTCGATGCGGTTGATTTCGAGCGTGAAAAACACCAAGGGGGTGGTGAAGATCGTGATCTTTTCCTGCATGTCTGACAGGAACTTGGCGCGTTCGGCATCTGTGGTCAGCTGATAGTACCGCAGACCAGCAAACGACATGATGCGCCCGGCAATTGAATTGATCTTCTCATTGCGCACGACGCAGGTCAGCAGACCCGCAGCATTCAGATCAGCCAACTTGCCTTCGTAATCTTCGGCAAACGAAGCGCATTCCTTTTCCAGCCAGCCCAGATCGCGGGACAGTTCCGGCGCATCTTCTGAGGTGTAGAGATCGGTCAGATCCCATTCCGGCAGGTTGCCCAGATTGCCGGCACCTCCGGCAGCATTTGCGTCTCGGACGGGAAAGGGAAGGTCGCGCATGGATCACCTCGATAATAGCTTTCGCCAACATCTAGGCGCGCAAAGCGGGGATCACAAGCGGTGCGTGATCAGACTTCGGAAGACAGAACCGGTTCCGGCACCGCGTCAGTTTGCGCGGCTTTGAAATGAGCGGCCAGCTGGTCAAAGACCGGCCCGCGTACGTCGGGTGCCTCCATCAGAACTTCGTGTTCGCCATCTGGGATTTCGACCAAAGTGCCACTGGGCCAGTTCGCCATGCGGGTGCGGATAGACTTGCGATCGACAATCTGTTCATGGCTGCCCAGAAAGGTCAGACACGGCGTATCCGGAGCAGTCTGGTCCATCAACCAGGCGCATTCATCCAATGCTTCGCGCAGCCAGATGGTCGAAGGCGCGCCAAGCGCCAGTTCGGGCTGTGCAGCCAATTGATCTTTCATCATCTGGAACATCGCCGGATCGCGGGTCAGTACATTCCCCTCGAACGGTTGGGAGGCCACATAGCTTTCCAAGGATGTCGTCGGTGGGGTTCTTTCCCCCAATCCTATCCGTGGTCCCCAATAGGCGGTCAGACGGCTGAGCGGTTTCATGATCGGGGTAAAGAAAATGCCCCACATCGGTCCGGTAAAGGCACAGGCAGCAAAGCAGTTCTTTTCCAAAGCCGCGCGCATACCAATAGCCCCGCCCATGGAATGTCCGATCACGAACCAAGGCTTCGGCAGGTTCAGTTCGGTTGCCAGGTCCAGCGTGGCCTGAACGTCCTGTTGATAGTCCGTGAACTGCTCGACATGCCCGACGCGCGGGTCATCCAGTAACCGGTCGGCCAGGCCCTGACCGCGCCAGTCGACAGCCAGAAACGCAAAGCCGCGATCCGTAAACTCGGCCGCGCAATTACCGTACTTTTCGATATATTCGGTGCGGCCGGGAAACATCATTACCGTGCCGCAGGTATCGCCTTCGGGCAGCCAGTGGCCCACCCGAATGCGTGTGTTGTCCGCTGTGTTCAGCCAATGAGCCTGACCACCGGCGGGGACGCCGGCCATGTCTGCAAAGAAAGGGGCCGGCGACAGGTCCATCAGGCCAGTGTCGATGCCAGTTGCATAGCAACGCCCATGTCACCGTCCACGGTCAGCTTGCCTGACATGAACGCGCCGGTGGGGTTCAATTCACCGCTGAGTATTTGTTCGAACGTGTCCGCATCGGCGTTCATGGTGACGTCTGTTTCTTCGTCACTGACGCGCGCACCGCTTGCGTCCAGAACGATTGAGCCCAGATCTGCGATGGCAAATTTTGCCGACGCGGTAAAATCGCCGCCCGACAGTTTTTCGTTCAATGCGGCTGCCGCTTTTTCCAGAGTGTCGCTCATGATTCTCCTCACTATGTTTGTGCGCCGGGAATGGACATCCGCGGGCGCAGCGCTACACTGACCGTTGTTATGAGCATTGCAAGCACCAATCTCAAAGGTATCGTCGCGGCAACAGCGCTTCTAGTCACGTTTTCCATTCCTTCTTTCGCCCAAACGGCGGATTCCAAGGATGAGGAACAACTATTGGTGCAACTGTCGCAGGCAACCCCCGAACAGGCGATGAACATAGATCGTCAGCTCAAGGCGCTGTGGGCACAGTCTGGCTCGGCCTCGGCGGATCTGTTGCTTGAGCGCGGGCGCGAAGCGCTGGAGGACGGCGACTCGCTGGCCGCGATCCAGCATCTGACTGCGCTGACTGATCACGCGCCGCAATTCGCCGAAGCCTGGCACGTGCGGGCATCGGCCTTTTTCGGGATCGAACGTTTCGGTATGGCTGCGGCTGATTTGGAATACGCCCTGACGCTAAACCCCAACAACTACGAGGCCATCTACGGATTGGGGCTGATTTTTGAGATCGTCGATCGACCCGACAAAGCGCTGGACGCTTACGAGCGTGCTTTAGCTATACATCCCCATCACGAAGAAGTAACCAATGCCGTGAATCGACTGAAGCCCCGGGTCGAGGGCTCGGCCCTCTAACAAGCTGGGGCAGGGGGCAAAGGTGAGCGGGTCATCCCGAATCGTGGCCGTACTGGGCCCGACCAACACAGGCAAAACCCATTACGCGATTGAGCGGATGCTGGGGCACCGGACAGGTGTGATCGGCCTGCCGCTGCGTCTGCTGGCGCGCGAGGTCTATGACAAGATCGTCGCGATCCGCGGACCGTTGGTCGTTGCCCTTGTAACGGGTGAAGAGCGGATCGTTCCGCCGCGTGCTAAATACTGGGTCTGCACTGTTGAGGCGATGCCCGAAGGCATGGGCGCAGATTTCGTAGCCATCGACGAAATCCAGCTGTGTGCAGATCCCGAGCGTGGACATGTTTTCACCGACCGTCTGCTGCGTTCGCGCGGAACGAGTGAGACGTTGTTTCTGGGCTCTGACACTTTGCGCGGTCCGATTGCGGCGCTGGTGCCCGAAGTGCAGTTCATTCGCCGTGAACGAATGTCTCAGCTGGTTTATTCCGGCTCGAAAAAGATAAGCCGCATGCCCGCACGTAGTGCCATTGTTGGGTTTTCGATCGATAACGTCTACGCCATTGCCGAGCTGCTGCGCCGCCAAAAGGGCGGGGCGGCCGTCGTTATGGGCGCGCTCAGCCCGCGCACCCGGAATGCGCAGGTCGAGCTGTATCAGAACGGTGAAGTGGACTACCTCGTTGCAACTGACGCCATTGGGATGGGTTTGAATCTTGATGTGAACCACGTGGCGTTTTCGTCGCTGACCAAATTCGACGGTCGTAGGATGCGCCACCTGGCCCCCAATGAACTGGCCCAGATCGCAGGCCGGGCAGGGCGCGGGATGTCTGATGGTACATTTGGCGTGACGGGTGAGGCCCCTCCGCTGGACGACGGGGTCGCGCAGGCGATCATGGACAGCCGGTTCACGCCGATGAAAAAGCTGAATTGGCGGAATGCTGCTTTGCGGTTTGGCTCGGTTGAGGCCCTCATCGACTCGTTGGAAGTCAGCCCCGACAGCGAACATCTGATCAAGGCGCGACCCGCGGACGACCTGAACGCACTGAAATCGCTGTCTCAGGACGCCGAGGTTATCGCCCGCGCAAGCGATGGGCCGTCCGTCCGGTTGTTATGGGATGTGTGTCGAATCCCCGATTTTCGCGGTATCAGCCACGCAGAACACGCCAGCCTGCTTGAGGTGATCTATGGTCATCTGCATGAACGCGGCGCTATCCCTGACGAGTTCATGGCGCGGCAAATCCGCCGCATCGACAAAACAGATGGGGATATTGATGCACTGTCCAAAAGGTTGGCATATATTCGCACCTGGACATATGTTGCGCAACGAAACGGATGGGTGCGTGACGAATCACATTGGCGCGCGGAAACGCGCATTGTAGAAGACAGGCTGTCGGACGCTCTGCATGATCGTTTGACTCAGAGATTTGTGGACCGGCGCACGTCAGTGTTGTTGCGCCGGCTCAAACAGAAGGAGGCCCTTTTGGCCGAAGTAAATGACAAGGGTGAAGTGACCGTCGAAGGAGAATTCGTCGGTCGTCTGGAAGGGTTCCGGTTTACCCCGGACAAAAGCGCACAGGGAACCGAGGCGAAAGCTCTCAAATCGGCCTCTCTGCAAGCACTCGCACCGCAATTCCATCTGCGTGCAGACCGCTTCTATAACGCGCCCGATACCGAAATTGATTTTACCGATCAGGGTGGCCTGATGTGGGGCGAGTATGCTGTGGGCAAGTTGGTTGCCGGGGCAGAACCTCTCAAGCCGATGGTCGAGGTTTTTGTGGATGAGGCCGCAGGCCCGGATGTCGAACAGAAAGTGCAGCGCCGTCTGCAACATTTCATCGACCGAAAGGTTGCCGCCCTGTTCGAGCCGCTGCTAAACCTGTCGCGCGACGAAGAGTTGTCAGGTCTGGCCAAAGGGTTCGCCTTCCGCATGGTTGAAGGGCTGGGTGTTCTGCCCCGCGCAGGTGTTGCGCAAGAGGTCAAAGATCTGGATCAGGACGCCCGTGGAGCCCTGCGCAAGCACGGCATTCGGTTTGGTCAGTTCACAATCTTCATGCCGCTTCTGCTGAAACCCGCGCCTACGCGTCTGCGTCTGGTTCTTTGGGCGCTGGCCGGTGGATTGCAGGAATTCCCTGACGCGCCGCCTCCGGGTCTGGTCACTGTTCCGGTCGCCAAAGGTGCGCCCGAGGGCTACGATACCATGTGCGGCTACCGCAATGCCGGCGAGCGTTCGATCCGCATCGACATGCTGGAACGTCTGGCAGACATGCTGCGTGCCGAAGACAGCCGGGGTGGTTTCGAGGCCAAGCCCGATATGCTGTCGATCACCGGCATGACGCTTGAGCAGTTCGCGGATCTGATGCAAGGGTTGGGTTATAAGGCCGAGCGCGGTGAGCGTGAAAAGGTGAAAGCCGCACCGGTCGAAGCCGAAAAGCCCGCGACTGACGTTACGGAACAGCCTGCCGCCGAAGAAACCCCGGCGCCCGAGGCAGAAGCCGAAGAGGTCGTCGCCACCGCCGAGGCGCCAGCCGAGACTACCGAAAGCACCGAGGCGGTAGCCGAGGCTCCAGCAAGCGAACCCGCCTCAGACGAGACCGAAGTTGAGGTGTTCTACACTTTCACCTGGGGTCGCCAGCGTCCGGCCAATCGCGCTCCGCGTCGTGAACAGCGGCAAGGGCAGGGGCCGGGCAAAGGCAAGCCGCGCGGTAAACCGCAGGATGGTCGCGGCAAGCCGCAAGGTAAGAAGGGTGGCAAACCGCAAGGTGGCAAGACCTTCTCGTCGCGTCCGCCCAAAAAGGAAAAGGAGATCGATCCCGATAACCCGTTTGCAGCAGCGCTTATGGGTTTGAAGGACGGCAACTGATCTGCGATGGCCGAGGCCAAGCTGCGGATCGACAAGTGGTTGTGGCAGGCGCGGTTCTTCAAGACCCGCAGCCTGGCCGTTAAACAGGTCAGCGGTGGCCATGTCCGATTGAACGGAAACCGGGTTTTGAAGCCGGCACAGGCCATCGGGCCCGGTGACGTTCTGACCTTCCCCCAAGGCCGTATCGTGCGCGTAGTACGCGTCGAAGCACTGGGGGAAAGGCGTGGCCCGGCGACCGAGGCACAAACGTTATACTTCGATATGACGGAAAAGAAGGACGTGCCTCCTAAGAATCCGGGATTTGAGGGAAAGGGTCGTCCAACAAAGAAAGATAGGCGCGCGCTTGATCTTTCTCGCCCCCGGGATGGTTGATCCTACCTTGAAGAGAAGGCCAGACTGAATTAGCTAGACGCCCAAACCGAGAATGGGAATCCCACAATGACCTATGTCGTCACCGAAAACTGCATTGGCTGCAAATACACCGACTGCGTCGAAGTGTGTCCGGTGGATTGTTTTTACGAAGGTGAGAACACATTAGTCATTCACCCCGACGAATGCATCGACTGTGGTGTGTGTGAACCTGAATGCCCTGCGGACGCCATTCGTCCCGACACTGAGCCTGGAATGGAACAGTGGGTCGAGTTCAACCGAAAATTCTCGGAACAATGGCCGGTTATCGTGACCAAGAAAGACCCCTTGCCTGAAGCGGAAGAGCGTGACGGCGAAGAGGGCAAAATGGAGAAGTATTTCTCCGAAGCACCCGGCGAAGGCGGTTAAGCGATTCGGTAACTGAACCGGGTGGTTTGAATAGCGGCCTTCTGCTGTATCGCTTTGAAAAGTCTGGGGTTTCTTCACCATTGTGGGGGGCGGACTTTCGGGTGTCGCAATTTTGTGATATACTCAGAAGCTGAATGATGAATGAGATGGGGATGACTCCGTAAGTATGTACGCTTTGGAGTTCTGATTTTTTGACAAACTTACCGCCTGACTGGGCCAGATAGTGGCGCGGTTTGGGGTCTTTTGTTGTCTCTGCCTCTCTCTTGTAACCAAGGATGAACCTGTATGTCTAAGTCGAAAAAGCTTGAGTTCCGCCCGAACGATTATGTTGTCTACCCCGCCCATGGTGTGGGCCAGATCATCTCGATCGAAGAGCAGGAAGTCGCGGGATACTCGCTCGAGCTGTTCGTCATTTCTTTTGAAAAAGACAAGATGACCCTGCGGGTGCCGACCAACAAGGTTACCGAATCCGGCTTGCGGTCCCTCAGCTCACCTGACGTTATCAGCCAGGCGATGAGAACCCTGAAGGGTAAGGCCAAGGTGAAACGTGCGATGTGGTCGCGCCGGGCGCAGGAATATGAACAAAAGATCAATTCCGGTGATCTGATCTCGATCGCCGAGGTTGTGCGCGATCTGCACCGCACTGATGACCAGCGCGAGCAGAGCTATTCTGAACGTCAGCTGTACGAAGCCGCGCTGGAACGCCTGACCCGCGAAGTCGCGGCTGTGTCCGGCGCAGGCGAAGTATCGGCGGCCAAGCAGATTGATGAGGTTCTGACCTCGCGCGCGGCCGCGGCTGCCTGATCGCTTCTCCAGTCAATTTTCTGGCCGCTCCCGAAAGGGGGCGGCTTTTTCGTGTTGATGGCTTGGTGATAGCGCCGTTTACGGCTAATTTTCCAGCAAGAAGAGGCGCGTAGACAGTGAACCTAAAACAGACAGTCAAATATCTATATATCGGCCACGACCCCATTTCCGTCTGGTTTCGCTATGGCTTGATCCTGTTTGACGCGATCACCATCGTTTTCTTTGTCGCTACGGCAAATGGCGAACATGGCACGGGATTCACCGTTGCCAGCCTGATCATTGGGTTCTTCATTGTGCTGGATTTTTCGGCGCGGATGTGGATTTCGAAGGATCGTTGGAAGCTACTGCGCCAAGTCTACACGATGGCCGACATTGTTGTGATCGTCTCGCTGTTTCTTGACCTTTTTCTACCGTGGAATCTGGCGTTCCTGCGTATCTTACGAGCGCTACGCCTGATCCATTCCTATCACCTGCTAAGGGATCTGCGGCGGGACAGCGATTTTTTCCGGACGCATGAGGACGCAGTGATCGCGGCGATTAACCTGTTGGTGTTCGTGTTCGCCACGTCCACCGCGGTTCTGGTGTTCTTCATCCCGGAAAACAGCCCGCACGCCTATATCGATGCGCTTTACTTCACCATGGCAACCCTGACGACCACCGGGTTCGGAGACATCACGCTGGCGACCCCTGGGGGAAAACTGTTTTCGGTCTTCATCATGATCGTCGGCGTGGCGTTGTTCGTCCGGTTGGCGCAGGCGATTTTCATGCCGCAGAAAGTGCGTCACAAATGCTCAAACTGTGGCCTGTATCGTCACGATCCAGACGCAGTTCACTGCAAGCACTGCGGCGAAACCCTGAGGATCGAAACAGGCGGGACGACTTAGAGCGTTGCAACCAATGCCAAAAGGAACGCAAGCTCTGCCAGTTGCTGCGAGGCGCCCAGAACATCGCCCGTTTGCCCTTTGATTTTGGTCTTGGTGACGAGTGCCAGGATTCCAACGATCAGCGCGGAAAATACCGTTGCCATCAGTGTGCTTGGTCCAATCAGCAGCAGCGATAAGATGACCGCAAGGCCAAAGCCTGTCGCCGCAGTCTCGGCCTTTGGGCCGCCGACCGAATGGCTCAACCCGCTTTTTCTGGCGTTGGGTAAAGCTGCCATGAGGATGGGCATGACTGCGCGTGAGACGATGCAGGCCGCCAGAATACCTGCAAATGCGTTGTCCGACAGAAGCGCCGCGATCAGCGCGACGCGCAGCAGTTGGGTAAAGATCAGAGTTAGAACGCCGTAAGCGCCGATATGGCTGTCCTTCATGATTTCCAGGCGGCGTTCGGTGGTGAACCCGCCCCAAAATCCGTCAACCGTGTCCGCAAACCCGTCTTCATGCATCGCGCCAGTGGCGATCACCAGCACCGCCACAAGTATTACCGCGCTGGCAAATGCAGGTAGGCCGAATGCACCGGCCGTCCAACCGGCGGCACAGGCCAACGCCCCGACGACCAGTCCCACCAAGGGAAAAGCCCAGGCCGCATTGGCCTGCCGCGCAAACAGGTATTCCGGCAGGCGCGGCATCGGCAGACGCGTCAACAGGACCAGCGACAGCGGAAAATCCCACGCGGAAAACAGTTTGGTGTCGTTTTTGTTCACTCCCGCGCCTTTCGGGGTCTTGTTGGATCGGACGCTTCGGTTAAACACACAGGACCACTCTGATGCAACGAGGCTTTGGATGCTGCCGGAATTAAAAGACCTGAATACCCTTCGCGAGGCCCTGAGTAACGCTCCGGGACCGGATGGCAATGCGCTGCAAGGTGCTGCTGAGCGTAACGGACAACTGACTAAACCTCCCGGCGCATTGGGCCGGCTTGAGGATTTGGCAATTTGGTATGCGAGCTGGCGTGGGGATGCCCGGCCGCAGATCTCTGCCCCTCAGGTCATCGTATTTGCGGGCAATCATGGCGTCACAGCGCAAGGCGTGTCGGCCTTTCCGCCCGAGGTGACCGTTCAGATGGTCATGAACTTTGAACATGGCGGCGCAGCGATCAATCAGCTGGCCAAAGCGGCGGGCGCGACGATGAATGTGCACGCGCTGGATCTGGATCGACCGACCGCGGATTTCACCGCTGGTCCCGCGATGTCCGAAGAAGAATTGCTTGAGGCCCTGCGCGTGGGCTGGACCGCCGTGGACCACAATGCCGATTTGCTTGTGGTTGGAGAGATGGGTATCGGCAACACGACCCCGGCGGCTGCCATCGCATGCGCTTTGTTCGGTGGCGACGCCGCGGACTGGACTGGGCGTGGCACTGGGGTAGACGATGCCGGTTTGGCCAACAAAACGCGCGTCGTGGCCGAAGGCATCACCTTGCATGGCGGGTCGGGTGACGGGTTGGAAATCCTTCGCCGTCTGGGCGGGCGTGAAATCGCGGCCATGGCCGGGGCCATCGCCGCTGCGCGTGCCTTGCGTATCCCGGTTATTCTTGACGGCTTTATCTGCTCGGCGGCTGCGGCCTGTCTGGCAAACATGTCCGAGGGCGCATTGGATCACACGGTTGCAGGACACCAAAGTGCCGAAGGCGCGCACGCCGCGGTGTTGGCCAAGCTGGGCAAAGAGCCATTGTTGAGCCTTGGATTGCGTTTGGGCGAAGGCTCGGGCGGGGCGCTGGCGATCAACATACTTAAAAGCGCGGTCGCGTGCCATTCCGGCATGGCGACATTTGCCGAAGCGGGTGTTTCGGACGGCTGATCAAACCGCCTGATACGGCAGGGCCGGGTCAGGCTGATTTCTTTGCGTGTTTCTCGGCCAGTTCCAGCAGCTCGGTTTCCAGGTCTTTTTCAAGCTGCCTCGCCCGCTCGATGTACTTTTTGTTATCAGCGGTTGGCATTCCGGGAATCCACAGCTCTGCCAGATCACGCACAGAGGCGCGGTCGTGGTGGTAGAACGTCTGCTCGGCCTGAGCCGCCTCGTATTCGCTCAGACCTACGTTTTCCAGGACATAGCGACCTGCCCGTAGTGATCCGTCGAACATCTCGCGGACAATGTCATTCGCTCCGGCCTGATACAATTGGTAGACATGGGTACGATCACGTGCGCGGGCCACAATGTGCAAATCCGGGCGTTGACGCCGGGCAAAGCCGACCAAACGTGTGACTTGCTTGGGGTCATCCATCGCGGCGACCAGAACAGAAGCTTTTTCAAGCCCGGCGGCACGCAGCAGTTCTGGCCGCGTGGGGTCACCCAAAAACCCCTTGACGCCGAACCGTCGCATCAACTGGATTGTCTCGATATCATGGTCCAGTACGACGGTCTTGAACCCGCTCGCGCGGACCAACCGGTTCACGATCTGACCAAAACGCCCAATTCCGGCGATGATGACCGGGCCTTTTTCGTCGATCTCATCGGGCTCGGCCTCGGGGACTCCATCACCCATACGGCGCGACAGCAGATCGAAGATGATGAACAGCAGCGGAGTGATCAGCATTGTAAGGGCAATAATCATCAGCAGTTTTTGCGACAAATCCGGTGGGATGACGTTTTGCTGCGTTGAGAAAGCCAACAGCACAAAACCGAATTCGCCTGCCTGCGCCAAACCCAATGTGAACAACCAGTGATCCCTACCGCGCAGCCGGAACGCGCGACCGACCAGATACAGGATGATCCCTTTAGCCAGTATGACCAGTAGTGCCAGACCGATCAGGTCCAGTGGGTCGTTGAAGAAATAGCCAACGTCAATCCCGGCGCCGACCGTGATAAAGAACAGCCCTAGGAAAAGTCCCTTGAACGGTTCAAGGTCGCTTTCCATTTCGTGGCGGAATTCTGAGCTTGCCAGAACAACACCCGCCAGAAACGCGCCCAGAGCAGGGGAGAGTCCGACAAGCGTCATCAGGAAGGAAATGCCCACGACGATCATCAGCGCTAGCGCCGTATACATTTCGCGCAGCCTAGTGGCGTGGATGAACCTGAACAGTGGACGCGTCAGGTAGATGCCAGCCAGAATAACGAAGGCAACTGCGCCGATGGTGACCAGCGTAACGGCCCAGCCGGGCAGGCCCTCGACAAGTGACAAGCTATGATGTCCGGCCTCATGCAGCGCATCCGCGCCACGGTCGATTGAGCCGTCGCTTTCGATATGAGGCATTGCAGGCAACGCCAAAAGCGGCAGCATCGCCAAAATGGGAATGACCGCGATGTCCTGCGTCAGCAGCACTGAGAACGTCGCCCGACCTCCATTTGTCTGCATCAACCCCTTTTCCGACAACGTTTGCAGCACAATCGCTGTGGATGACAGAGATAAGGTTAACCCGACGGCTAATGCGACCGACCAAGGATGATTTGCATATATGGCAACTGCAGCGATGACTGCGGTGGACAGCAACACCTGCAGACCGCCTAGTCCCAGAAGCCTGTCGCGCATGTCCCACAAGGCGCGCGGCTCAAGCTCGAGCCCGATCAGAAACAGCATCATGACGACACCGAATTCAGCCACGTGCTGCAGGCTTTCGGTCTCGGCCCCCACAAGCCCGAAGACTGGGCCAATGACAATGCCAGCGGCCAGATAACCAAGAACTGAACCCAACCCCAGACGTGCCGACAAGGGCACTGCTATCACGGCGGCAGCCAGATAGATTGAAGCCTGGTAAAGGAAATCGTCCATGTTTGTCCTCTCGGTCCGGTCAGGTGGGCAATGGCGCGTCGCGTTTAAGTTGGTCCATCACGATCTGGCTGTGCACCCGTGCCACTGCAGGATGCGGCAGTATCACCTGGTGAAGCAAGCGGTTGAGCGCGGAAAGATCGTCGCAATAGACGTGCAGCAGGTAATCTGCCTCTCCGGTCATCGTCCAGGCGCTGGTGATTTCGGGGCGGGTGTCGACCATGCGGGCAAAACTCGCGGATTGTTCCGGGCCATGTGTGCCCAAATGCACCTGAATGAACCCTTGGACCTGCAGGCCAAGTTTTAGGGGATCCAGCCGTGCCGCATATCCGGTGATATAGCCTTCGGCCTCAAGCCGCTGACGGCGGCGCCCGGCCTGGCTTGGTGACAGGTTCAGCATTTCACCCAATTGATGCGCGGTTAGATGTGCGTCCTTTTGCAGGGCAGACAACAGCCGCGTATCGGTGGAATCCAGCATATGCGGAGTTTCTCCAAATTTACCCGTGTTCACGCGTGATTTACGCATATGTTCATAGTTTACACGAAAACTATGCGCAGAAACAGCGCTTGGTAAGGCGTATTTTGGAATCAGCAAAGAAATTCCTGTTTTTACGGAGACGCGCCATGGGTCCTTTCCCGCACAACGCCCCGAAATCTGTCATCAGCCCTGAAAATCCAGCCGGAACCGATGGGTTTGAATTTGTCGAATTCGCCCACCCTGAGCCGCAGGAACTTCGCGACCTTTTCGCCAAAATGGGGTTCGAGTTGGTCGGACACCACACGGACAAGCCTATGGTTGAACTGTGGCAGCAGGGGGACGTGACCTACATCCTGAATGCCGACCCGGAAAGCTTTGCCGCTAAGTTCGTGGCCGAACACGGCCCCTGCGCCCCTGCCATGGGATGGCGTGTCGTGGACGCGCAGAAAGCCTATGAACACGCGGTGTCAAAAGGGGCCGAGCCTTATGACGCGGCGGACAAGACCATGGATGCCCCAGCGATCAAAGGTATTGGCGGTTCGCTGATCTATTTCATCGATCAGTATTATGAAACATCGCCTTATAATCAGGAATTCACCTGGAACAAACAGTCCAAACCGCGCGGCGATGGGTTCTATTACCTCGATCACCTGACGCACAACGTCTACAAGGGCAACATGGATAAGTGGTTCAAATTCTACGAGAGCCTGTTTAACTTCCGCGAAATCCGCTTTTTTGACATTCAGGGTAAATTCACTGGCCTGTTTAGCCGCGCCCTGACGTCGCCCTGTGGTCGTATCCGTATTCCGATCAACGAAGACCGGGGCGAAACTGGGCAGATCGTATCATACCTCAAGAAGTACAAGGGTGAAGGTATTCAGCATATCGCGGTGGGTAGTGAAGATATTTACGCCTCGACCGATGCGATTGCGGAAAAGGGCCTGAAGTTTATGCCGGGTCCGAACCAGGCCTATTACGACATGTCTAAGGAACGTGTCGTGGATCATGATGAACCTCTGGACCGGATGATCAAGCACGGCATCCTGATTGACGGCGAGGGTGTGCTGGACGGTGGCGAGACCCGGATCTTGCTGCAAATCTTCTCGAAAACCGTGATCGGCCCGATCTTTTTTGAGTTCATTCAGCGCAAGGGCGATGATGGGTTTGGTGAAGGGAACTTTAAGGCCCTGTTCGAATCCATTGAACGCGAGCAGATTGAAAGCGGTGAAATTTCAGCTGCTTAACGGCGTAAGTTAAGTCACCAAGGGCGGTCAGGGATATCCCTCGGCCGCCTTTGTATTTTTAATCGTCAGCTTCGCGGCATTTTCAACGTGAGGTTTCTTCCGCGCTTTTGGTATCGCAATTCGCTGTCGCCAATGGCGATAACATTGCCGCCGTCCAGCCTGTCTCCGACTTTCAGTTTTTTGTACCGACCACTGGGCAACCGGACCAGCGCGCGCCGGTTGGCCGGGGTCCCGTAAACCCCAATCAAGTTCAGCTTGCGCAGATTGAGCGCATTGTCGATGGTCGCCTGCCGCGCCACCGAGGCGGTCGACGGGATTTTCGGCGCCACGGCCCTTGGTTGGAAAGAGCCAGCTTCGTCCGAGCTTTGATCGACCGCAGCAGTTGACCCGAGATTGGCGGTGCTTGTGTTTGTACTGTCCGGGCGGGCAAGTCCGGCTGGTCGCGTTTTGGGGCGCGGAACGCGAACGACTGCCAATGCCGTTGGCGTTTCGTCAATCTGGGGGCTGCTTTGTAGGGACTTAGGCCGCAGTTTAGGACGCAGAACCGCCAGTTCTTCGCGTGTGCGTCCGCCAAGTTGTTGGCGCTCGAAGCTTTCCAGCAAATTGGCGGGACGTGGGTTTGGCCGTTTCCGCGCTAAGCGGGCTGTAGGATCTTCCTCTATCGGCTCTTGCTCGAATCGAACCGGAACTGCCGGGGGAACCTTGGCGGGTCGGCCAAGGTAAACGACTACTCCGTCGGGGTTCAGGGTACCTTCGGCTGAAGGCGTGACGAGGCCGCGTTCGTCCAGTTCAAACTGGACTCCGGCCTGAGCGGGCAGGGCGTTTTGTTCAAACGGCAGGTCAGTTTCAAAGCTGCTGACGGGCGGAAGTGCCACCGCGTCCTGCGACAAATCAGTGCTGTCCAGGGATGCCAGATACAGGTCCTCTGGCGACTCCAGGACCGGATCGGGCAAAGGTTCGGGGGCGAAGATCTCGATGCCTGCTTGTGACGAGATTTCCGCTGGTGCAGGCTCTTGTCCCACCGGTTCGACCTGGGTCGGTGCCACGTTCAGCGCTTCGAGGATTGCAGCATCGGTCGCGCTGAGATCAGCGGCGGTTTCTTCGACAGGTTCGGTTTGCGGCTCTTCCTCTGGCGCGGTTGCGACCGCCTCGGGTTCGAATTCAAGCTCGGGATCGCCGTCAACCTCTTGTGTCTCGGCGATCTGCTCGTCAGATGCGAGGTTTGGCACAGTTTCTTCAATCGAAACCGCCTCGGCTACTGAGGATTCGGTGTCGTCAGATCCAGTCAACGACCACACGGTCAGAGCAATACCAGCAACGAGAGCGGCCGCCGCGGCTGGAACGGCGTAGCGGTTGATCGGGGATGTGGCTTTCGTCTTGCCAGCAATATTCGCGTGAGGCGCTGAACGAAACTCCGTCGGGGTCTCAGTATCAGCGATCGCGTGAATGGTAGGGCCATCATCTTCTTGGCCAGGTTCTTCACCCTCAGCGGGTTCCTCTGCTGCGGTCGCATCGGGCGCGGAAGGAAACTCCGTTTGGTCCTCGGTTTCAGCGATCATCCGATCGGCAGCAGCTTCATTTTCTTTTACGGGTTCTTCTACCTCAACCGTTTCTACTGCGCCGGTCGTGTCGGGGGCTGAAGGAAACTCTGTCGGGGTCTCGGAATCTGCAATCGTATTTGCGATAGGTCCTTCATCAGTTTTGGTAGAATCTTCAACCTCGAGCGGTGCCGCAGCAATGACCGTGTCTGGGGCATCGATCTCGAACCGAGGTTCAGACGGGTATTCCTGACCCGCGATCGGGGTTGAATACTGCACCGGAACAAACCCGTGCTCGGCGGCAAATGTCCGGGCCTCATCTAGGGTTTGCCTGGCGACAGCAGCAATATGGGTTGTCGGACCGGCGATTGCGGTATCAAAGGCGAGCTCATCCAGCGCATAGGGAGTTGCCTCGGTCAGTTCCGCTCGCACTTTTTCAGCGCTTTCCTCGGGGCTTAGGCCCTCTGTTGATACGGACAAAAACCGCACCTGATCCGCTGGTATCACCAGCCTGCAGTTCAGGTCGTTTTCAAGGGCAAAGCCCTGATCCCGCAATGCGATGATCTGCGTATTCAGGTCGGGCGCATCCAGAGCAATCTCGCCTATGCAGAACCAGTCACCATCCGAATGGTGGTGCAAGGATATTCCGGTCGAAGAAAAAGACAGCGCAAAGGCGGGTTTCATAATCCGGAAAAACCATAGTTGTCAGCATCTGTGCAAACGATCATTCGTCCGCAGAGTGACATTAAAGCAGGATCCCGCCGAGGGAAAGAAAAAGCCGGTCTTTCCCCTTGTTCGGCAGACCCCCGCCACCCCATGTTGGAAGAAAGAAAATTGGAGGGAAGACCTTGAATAAAATCGCTTTTCTAGCTGCAGTTCTGACGATGTCAGTTGCGGGCATGACCCATGCTGAAGAACGTCGCATCACCGTTGACGCGGCGGGAACCGTGCAGGCCGCGCCTGATATGGCGACTATTACTCTGGGCGTGACCAATGAAGACGCGCAGGCCTCAAACGCGATGAAGGCCACTTCGGAATCGGTGTCTCAGGTCCTGAGCCGGTTGCAGGAGCTTGGCATCGAAACGCGTGATGTGCAGACCCGCGATGTGTCTTTGTCACCGGTTTGGAACAATCGGAACAGCGCCAGCGGAGATCGACCCGAAATTTCGGGATTTGTCGCCTCGAACCGAGTGGTTATGCGTGTGCGTGACCTGACACAGCTTGGCACAATCATGGATGCAGTCATCCAGGACGGAGCCAATGATTTTGGTGGGTTGAGCTTTGGCGTGCAGGACCCAAAACCGCTGCAAGCGCAGGCGCGGGCCAACGCTGTGGCCGAAGCGACCGCCAAGGCCGAGCAGTTGGCACAGGCGGCTAACGTGACACTCGGACCAGTTCAAGAGATCAGCGAACAGGTCGGTGGCGCGCGCCCCGTCGCCATGATGCGGGAATTCAGCGCTGCGGATGCAGGTGGTGTACCGGTCGCAGGTGGCGAGGTGTCCGTTTCGGTCACCGTCACCATGGAATTCGAAATCTCTGAGTAACCTCAGACGCTTGCACGGGCCTTCAAAGGTTGCTTTTGGTGGCCCGTCTGGTCGAAATTGTCCGGCGATAGCCAATCCTCAAAGGCGCTGCGGATGCGGGGCCATTCGCTGTCGAGGATGGAATACCACGCCGTATCCCGGTTGCGACCTTTGTAATGGGTGGCCTGTCGGAAAATACCTTCAAAGGTAAAGCCCAAACGCTCGGCCGCGCGACAGGACGGCGCGTTCAGCGCGTCGCACTTCCATTCGTAACGGCGATAGCCCAACTCATCGAACACGCGCTGCATCATCAGGAACATAGTCTCGGTCGATTGCGGGCTACGCTGCAACAAGGGTGAGAAGTGGATGTGTCCCACCTCGATCGCACCCGCCGCCGGGTCAATCCGCAGGAATGAAGCCATACCCACCGGCGTATCGTTGCTGTCCAGTACCGTGTGGAACATCGGATCGGAATCCATGCAGGTCTCACGGGTCCAATCCTCAAACTCGCGCTCGCCGTCGAACGGCCCATAGGGAAGGTACGTCCAGTTGTGGCCATCCGTGTCGTTGGCAAACGCCCGGAATAACCCGGGCGCATGCCTATTCACATCAAGCGGGACAACGGAACAATATCGGCCTTCCATCGGCGTGTAAGGTGGTGTTGGGCGAGGGAAATCGCCCGTTACCGGCAATCCGATGGGTTGGCCCAGATCATTGGTGTTGTGCCCGCCCATGGATCAGGCCGACGCTTTGGACAGCGCCTGATCGAGATCGGCGATCAGGTCATCTGCGTCTTCGATACCAATGGACACCCGCACAACGCCGGGGCCAGCGCCTGCGGCCTCTTGCTGTTCCGGGGTCAGCTGCCGGTGCGTGGTCGAGGCCGAGTGAATGATTAGCGACCGTGCATCACCCAGGTTGGCCACGTGGCTGAAAATCTCAAGCGCGTTGACCAGTTTGATGCAGGCGTCATAGCCGCCTTTGACCGCGAAGGTGAACAGGGCACCTGCGCCCTTCTTGTAGTGCGCTTTGACCCTGTCACTGTAGGGCGAAGACGGCAGCCCGGCATAAGTGACGTATTCCACGCGGTCATCTGCCTCGAGCCATGCGGCGATCTTTTGAGCGTTTTCGACGTGACGCTCCATCCGCAAAGACAGGGTCTCGATCCCCATCAGCGTATAGTGTGCCGCCTGCGGGTTCATGGTCATGCCCAGATCACGCAGGCCAATGGCAATCCCGTGGAAAGTGAAGGCCAGCGGGCCGA
Organism: Ruegeria atlantica; assembly: GCF_001458195.1. Taxonomy (GTDB): domain Bacteria; phylum Pseudomonadota; class Alphaproteobacteria; order Rhodobacterales; family Rhodobacteraceae; genus Ruegeria; species Ruegeria atlantica. Next base: position 286,505 of record NZ_CYPU01000039.1, read on the forward strand.
ACGTCTCATGGAATTTAAGCCCGTGATACGCCTGCTCCGGTTCGCTGAGCGAGGGGAACTTGTCATTTGCCGACCAGTCGAATTTGCCCGAATCCACGATGCAGCCGCCGGTGACAGTGCCGTTGCCGGTCAGGTATTTGGTGGTCGAGTGCACGACCAGCGTCGCGCCGTGTTCGATCGGGCGGCACAGGTAAGGCGTGGCCGAGGTGTTGTCGACGATCAGCGGAATGCCCGCGGCATCGGACACATCCGCCAGCGCGCGGATGTCAGTGACATAGCCGCCGGGGTTGGCAATGGATTCGCAGAACACCGCACGGGTGTTTTCGTCGATAGCGTCTTTGACGGCGTCCAGATCGTCGGTGTCGACAAACTTGGCGGACCAGCCAAAGCGTTTGATGGTCTGGCTGAACTGAGTGACCGTACCGCCATACAGACGGGTCGAGGCGACTACGTTGCAACCGGGGCCCATTAGCGGGAATAGCGCCATGATCTGTGCCGCGTGGCCTGATGAGCAGCACACGGCACCGACGCCGCCTTCCAGCGTGGCGACACGTTCCTGCAGAACGGCCACGGTGGGGTTGGTCAGGCGGGAATAAATGAAACCAACCTCTTGCAGGTTGAACAGGGCGGCTGCGTGATCCGCGTCGCGAAACACATAGGCTGTCGTCTGATAAATCGGTGTCTGACGCGCGCCAGTTGCGGGATCGGGCCGCGCGCCCGCGTGAATTTGAAGCGTATCAAAACCGTAGGTGGGGCCGTCAGACATCTTGGAAATCTCCTGTTGGAAAGTGCGTTGCTGAATCTCTAGGCGATTGGGCGCGCGCAGACAACATTCCTGTCAGCGCATCCAAAGACCATTCTTGCGTATCGTGTTGCGAATAACCTGCTCGCGTTTGGGAAGGTTCTCGCGGTCGAACATGTCCCTGATTTTGTGACCCTTCCGTTGCAGCACCAGCTTCTTGATCGGGTCGTACCCCTTGAGGACTTTCTTGACCCGGTTTGGCGCAACCACGGTTTCCAGCACCTCGACAGCGTGATCGCTTTCACGGGCGTAGAGTAGGGGGAACAGGCGGTAATGGCAGCTGACCGATCCGTCCAGAAGGCCCGCAGGCAGGGCATCGCGACCGCCGTCGAACGAATGGATCACTAGCGGCAGTGCAGCCTGATCCAGCCATGGGTCAAAATTCTGTCCAGCCATCTCGGAGATTTCGCCGTCGCGGATCGTGCGGGCATAGTCCAGAAAGCGCTTTCCGAAGGTGTGAGGGCAGGAATGAAAGAAAAACCCGGCATTGAAGTACAGATAGCGCCGCCAGTAATCCACAGGTTGGCTGGTATCCAGCGAGCTGTCGAAATCCAGTCCGAACCTTTGATAAAGCGCCTTCCAGATCCCATCCAGTCCAGGACCATACAAGGTTGGTTTGGGCCAGGTTCCTTCGACCCTTAGCGATGCGCCGGGGCGGTCAAAGTCGAAGGGGACGCTGATCAGATCGCCGGTGATCAGTGTGTCACTGTCGAAAAACACAAAGGGCTCACCCTCGGGCATGGCCAGCAAAGCTTCGATCTTGTTGCCATAAGGGTAGCTGGCGCCGAATATTTTGTTTTCGAACGGCAAGATCTCCGCATCCAGCTGACGGAGTGCTTTCAGCAGATCCTCGTTCTGGATGGTAGGGTCCTGCGGCCAGCGTGGACCGGGTTGTGGAACAGCCACGAACAGTCGACCGGAAAAATCAGGGCTGCTGTGCCGCAGCGAGGCGGCAAACAAAAGGGCTTCGTATTGCAGACGGTTGTTTTGCCCGATGATAACGATGTTGAATTTCGGGGCGCTGGCCTGCATCCGGTGACTTTCAGTACTTGTGGGTGCCGTGGTCCGGCGCTGCTCGGGTTTCTTGTCGGACGTACAGTATGCAGGCGCGCCCGTCAAAACCAGATGCGATGCGTGCAATTTGAAAAATGTCGACGCAATCCCATGTTAGGGACACGTCCCCGTTCAGGAGTGCCCCCATGAGGATCAACGCAGATTTCACCAAACGTGTTGCAGTTCATTTCGACCAGAATGAATGGATCGCGTCCCCCGCCGCCGGTGTCGAACGCAAGATGCTGGATCGCATCGGCGAGGAGGTTGCCCGCGCAACGACAATCGTACGTTTTGCTCCGGGCAGCGCGTTTTCGGCCCACACACATGACGGGGGCGAAGAGTATCTGGTTCTGGACGGCGTTTTTCAGGACGAAACCGGAGATTTCCCGGTCGGCAGTTATGTGAGAAACCCTCCGACCTCGTCGCATACACCTTCGGCTAAAGAGGGGGCGACGATCTTGGTGAAGCTGCATCAGTTTGACCCGGATGATCGGACAGAGGTACGCCGCTCGATCAATGGTCAGGGGAATACTCAACTGTTCAAAGACGCGCATGAAGATGTCCGCGTGTTCAATCTTGCGGCGGGCGAGGCGTTGGATCTGGACGCGTCGCACGGAATGGAGCTGTTTGTGATCGATGGCTCGCTGAGGGAATCTGACGAGGATTTCACGACCTGGGACTGGCTGAGGTTGCCTCCGGGCGCGCGATCTACCGCCGTGGCGGGTGCTTCGGGAGCGCGTGTTTGGACGAAAACAGGGCATTTGGCTCAGATGGTCTGATACGTTCGCTGCAAGAAAAACAGGCAGAAACAAAGGAAAACCGGGTCGATTGGTCCGGTTTTTTCATTTTTTGACCAATTGGCAAATTTTACCATTTGATAAAAAATTACTTTGTGGCAAGCTGAGGCCACAACAAACATATCTACAGGGAGTAGAGTGATGGCACAGGGCCAGATTGCCCCCGGCATTGTCTCCGGGCGGCTGTCCAGCGATGAGCTGACCTCGAATTTCACGGATTTGCATCCGCCACTGGCCCCTCATGAGGCCGCCGTGGCAGCGGATCGGTGCTATTTTTGTTACGACGCACCATGCGTCACAGCCTGTCCGACAGACATCGACATTCCGCTGTTCATGCGCCAGATTCAGGCTGGTCAGCCCGAAGCAGCGGGTGAGACCATTTTGGCGCAGAACATTCTGGGCGGCATGTGCGCCCGCGTTTGCCCGACTGAAACGCTGTGCGAAGAAGTCTGCGTGCGCGAAACCGCCGAAGGTTCACCGGTCGAAATCGGTCGTCTTCAGCGCTATGCAACAGACAGTGTGATGGTTGGGGGAAGTCATCCGTTCCAACGGGCCGCACCAACCGGCAAAACGGTTGCCGTAATCGGGGCAGGGCCTGCGGGTTTGGCCTGTGCGCACCGGCTGGCCATGTTTGGGCATGACGTGGTGATCCACGAAAGCCGCCCCAAACCGGGTGGGCTGAACGAATACGGGATCGCAGCGTATAAATCGACCAACGATTTTGCTCAGGCCGAAGTCGACTGGCTGCTGAAAATCGGCGGAATCTCGATTGAGACCGGTTCAGTTCTGGGCGAGGGCGTCTCGCTGAAAGGGCTAGCCGAGAACTATGATGCAGTGTTTCTGTCTATTGGTCTTGCCGGGGTGAATGCCTTGCGCGCCGACGGGGTGGAAAAAGATGGTGTTCGCTTCGCAGTGGATTTCATTTCGGACGTGCGTCAGGCCTCTGATCTGGTTGATTTGCCCGTGGGTCGCAACGTGGTCGTCATCGGCGGCGGCATGACTGCAGTGGACGCTGCGGTGAAGTCGAAACTGTTGGGTGCCGAACATGTCACCATTGCCTATCGCCGTGGACGCGACGCAATGGGGGCCAGCCGGTACGAACAGGACCTCGCAGCCTCGCACGGCGTCAAGATCATGACCAATGTGCAACCTGTGGCCATCCATGGAAACGGGGCCGCGGTCGAGATCGAGTTGGAGTATACTGCCAGCCACGATGGGCAACTGACCGGCACCGGGGAAATGATCCGCTTGCCTGCAGATCAGGTACTCAAGGCCATTGGCCAAAAGCTGGACGGCGCGCCGGAAGGTCTGGAACTGGACGGCAATAAGATCGCTGTGAACGGGGCTGGACGGACCTCAATGGCGGGTGTCTGGGCTGGGGGCGACTGTGCGGCGGGAGGCGAAGACCTGACCGTGACCGCAGTGGCCGAGGGCCGTGATGCCGCGATGGACATCCACGCAACTCTGGTTTCGTGATAGGGTGGGGTATTCACCCCATTCCTTTCGCTGCTGAGGTATTCCCATGTCCCAGATCGAACAAGCCGTTGCCCAACACTATACCACCGGAGCCTTGACTGACCGCGTTCGCGCGGCGCTTGAGGCCAGTGGGGTTGACCCGGACGCGGCCACTGTGGCCGATCTGAAGGCGGGGGATGAGTTCCACACCGGCGGTGTTCTGGCCACAGACAGCCTGTTTGCGCAATTGTCACCGACCCACGCGACCCGTGTGCTGGATGTTGGCTGCGGCATCGGTGGGACGTCGCGGTACATCGTGGATCGCTATGACTCGACCGTGACCGGGGTCGACCTGACGCCAGAATTCGTTGAAACAGCTACCGCCCTCAGCGATCTGGTCGGGCATTCCGACAAGGCCAGTTTTCACGTCGGAAGTGCTTTGGACATGCCGGTGCCTGATGCAGGGTTTGACCTTGCCGTCATGTTGCATGTGGGCATGAACATCGAAGATAAGGCCGGGCTGTTCGTAGAAGTTTCGCGCGCGCTGGCCACGGGCGGGACATTTGCCCTGTTCGATGTGATGGGCGGGGATGTGGACGAACCGCTGTCCTTCCCGCTGCCATGGTCAACGGTGTCCGAAACCTCGTTTGTACATGCGCCGCAGGTCTACAAGGACGCCGCGGGTGCCGCCGGTCTGGAACTGGCCGCCGAGACCGACCGCACAGAGTTCGCACTGAAGTTTTTCGAGGAAGTCTTCGCGCGCATCGCTGAAAGCGGACCAGCCCCCTTGGGCATCCACCTGATGATGGGCGAGACGGCGCCCGAAAAGTTTCAAAACTACGTCGCGAACCTCAAGGCCGGGCGTATTCGCCCGACCGAAATGATATTCAAGAAAACCGGCTGAGCCGGGAAGGGAGAAGCCATGGCCGATCTGACAACAAACTTTCTGGGCATTTCCAGCCCCAATCCTTACTGGCTGGCCTCGGCGCCGCCGACGGACAAGGAATACAACGTGCGCCGCGCTTTCGAGGCCGGATGGGGTGGAGTCGTCTGGAAAACGCTCGGGTCCGAAGGGCCGCCGGTTGTTAACGTAAACGGGCCGCGCTACGGCGCGATCTATGGCGCGGACCGTCGCTTGTTGGGTCTGAACAACATCGAACTGATCACGGACCGACCGCTTGAGGTGAACCTCGAGGAAATGGCGCGGGTCAAGGCCGACTACCCGGATCGCGCGCTGATCGCGTCGATCATGGTGCCCTGCGAGGAAGAGGCCTGGAAAGCCATCCTGCCGCGTGTCGAAGAAACCGGCGCGGATGGGATCGAACTGAACTTTGGCTGCCCGCACGGGATGAGCGAACGCGGAATGGGCGCAGCGGTAGGACAGGTGCCGGAATATATCGAGATGGTCACCCGCTGGTGTAAGAAATACTATGACCGACCCGTGATCGTGAAGCTGACGCCAAACATCACCGATGTTCGGAAGCCTGCTGAGGCGGCAAAAAACGGCGGCGCGGATGCAGTGTCACTGATCAACACGATCAATTCAATCACCAGCGTCGATCTGGACACGTTCAGCCCGGAACCGTCGATTGATGGAAAAGGCAGCCACGGCGGGTATTGTGGCCCGGCGGTGAAGCCAATTGCCCTGTCGATGGTGTCCGAGATCGCGCGCGCCGAAGCCACCCATGGCCTGCCGATTTCCGGCATCGGGGGCGTGACCACATGGCGCGATGCGGCAGAGTTCATTTCGCTGGGCTGTGGTAACGTTCAGGTGTGCACAGCTGCTATGACCTACGGCTTTAAGATCATCGACGAACTGACCGCAGGTCTGTCCAAGTGGATGGATGAAAAAGGGTACACAAACGTGTCCGAGATTGTCGGTCGTGCGGTTCCAAACGTGACCGATTGGCAATACTTGAACCTGAACTACGTGGCCAAGGCCAAGATCGATCAGGACGAGTGCATCAAATGCGGTCGATGCTATGCCGCGTGCGAAGACACCAGCCATCAGGCGATTTCCATGTCCGATGACCGGGTGTTCGAGGTCATGGATGACGAATGCGTCGCCTGTAACCTGTGCGTGGATGTTTGCCCGGTCGACGGCTGCATCTCAATGGTGCCAATGACCGCCGGAGAGGTCGATCCGCGGACCGGTTTGGAAGTTCAGCGCGATTATGCCAACTGGACGACGCATCCAAACAATCCAATGGCCAAAGCTGCCGAGTAAATCGGTTACTGACAACATAAAGGGGTCCGAAAGCGCGGGCCTCTTACCAGATGCAGACCGGCCCATACGGGGCATTCAAAGCCGCGTGACGGCAACTGTTATGCTAGATCAAGTAGGTCGACAGGCTTGGGACATAGCTTAGCAGGATCAAGACGGCGGCCACCGCAATCAGAAATGGCCAAAGTGATTTCAGAATTGCTCCGGGGGTCGTGCCGCTCATGGATGAGGCGATATAGAGGCCAATTCCGACGGGTGGCGTAAGCAGGCCAAGAACAAGGTTCAGGCATACGACAACTCCGAACTGGTAGGGGCTGATGTCGTAGGATCCAGTGGCAATCGGTAACAAAATGGGAGTGATCAGGATGATGGCGGCAATACCATCGATCACCATCCCCACCAAAAGAAGCGCGGCATTTACGATCAGCAGAAACATGAACGGATTGGATGTGATCGACGTGATAAGCCCCGCCAGCTGCTGCGGTATTTCTTCGTAGATGATGACCCAACCAAAAACGCTGGCCGCCGCGATCATGAACAGGATCATCGATGCATTTGCGGCTGTTCGCTTGAACATCTCGCCCAGATGTTGCGGCTTTAGCTCTCCGTAAATGAGCCATCCGACCAGAAATGCGATCAGCGAAGCGATGGCTGCGGATTCCGTTGGCGTGGCGATGCCGAACAGAATACCGCCGATGATCGAAACCGGGATCAGCATGGCAGGAAGGGCGGCGATCAGGGCTTGCATGGCATCGCGGCGGGACATCCAGACGCCCTTTGGGAATTGCTGAAACCAACCGACAAGCGTGATCACCAAAGCAAAGGCCCCTGCCAGCAGCAGGCCGGGTATGATCCCGGCGATGAACATGTCGCCTATGGGAATCTGCGCCAAAACGCCAAAGATAACGAACATCATTGACGGCGGGATGACCGGTGCCAACAGGCCCCCGGCTGCTGTCGTGGCAGCGGCGAAGCCCTTGCTATAACCCTCTTCCTCCATCGCGGGGACCATGGCGCGGGACATCACAGCGATCTGTGCGGTCGCCGAGCCGATGATGGCGGCCATGAACATGTTCGCCAGCAGGTTGATATAGGCGAGCCCGCCCCGGAATCCGCCCACGAATACACGCGCCAAAGCGACCAGGCGGCGTGTCATGCCACCTTCATTCATCAGCTCTCCGGTCAGCATGAACAGCGGGATTGCCAGCAGGCCGTAATTTTCCAACCCGCCAAACATTTTCTGCGCGAAACTGTCGTACAGAACCGTGTTCCCGCTTTCCCAGATGTACCAGATTGCGGTGATCGCCAACACGATGGCAACGGGCACCGACAACAGCAGGGTGGCTAGAAAGACAATCGGGCTCATACCGGTGACCCTTGTCCGGGACGCGTCAGAAGATGCATCGTTGAATGTAGCGTTGCCCCCAAGGCAAACAGCCACATCACGAGCCAAAACAAAAACTTCGGAAGCCCGAGGGTTGAGGTCGGTTCGGCATAGATGAAGTTGAAAGTACTGCCTTGAAAAGCAATGGCATCGAACCCTGTACGTGCGATTTCCAGTGGCAGAAACCAACGCCAGCAGAACCACAGCATCGCGATTGCAAAAGCGAAGACAACGATGTCGACCGCCTTTTGAATGATTGCCCGGATATGAGGCGGAACCAGATCGACAAGGATCGTGATTGAGACTGAGTTTCGGTGGTGCAACGCGGCTGACGCGCCAAGGAATGTCATCCAAACCATGGCATAGATCGCCAGTTCATCCACCCAGAACAGGGCGTTGCCAGCGGTTCTGGTCACGACATTCAACAAAATCAACAAGGTGACGCAAACGGCCAGTGCTGCGGCACACCATAACTCAACCCACGCCCACGCTGCAGACAGCCGGTATAACATCGCCGATCCCCTATGAAAAAGGGCGCAGGATTGACCTGCGCCCTTTCCTTGAAACGTTCAACTTTATTTGGTTTCTGCCGCAGTCTCGCGCAGCGCGTCAAGGGACGAGGTCTTTTCAGACCAGATGCCGTTCCATTCCTCAATCGCATCGCCAAAGAATGAGGCATCAACTTTTTTGTAGGCCTTGCCGGTGCCTTCTATTTGTTCCAGCCACTTCGCTTCGTTGGCAACATAGGCGTCGATGGTGCTGTCGACGTGTTTTGCCATCAATTCACCGATCATTGCGCGGTCTTCCTCGGACAACCCGGCCCAGACCTTGGCCGAGACCAGCCCGACCATCGGGAACATCATGTGATCGGACTGAACAATAGTGTCGGCGTGATCATAGTATTTCAGCACCCAGATCAGTTCTGCATCCATATCAATGGCGTCGACCTGCCCATTGGCCAGCGCGTCATAGACAGCAGGCAGCGGCATGGGTGTTGGTGCAGCTCCGACCGCGTTGTAGAAATCCAAAATCGGCGTGAACGGAGTGATCCGCAATTTCAGACCGGACAGGTCGTCGGCTGAAGACACATCACCCCGGCTGACGATCTGGCGCAGTCCGGCCATGCCGTAACCAACGCCGACTACGCCCACTTGGCCTGGCAGAGGTTCCAGCATCGATTTGGCAGTGTCCGAGCGCAGGATGCGCCCCGCATGGCCGATATCATCCGCGAGATACGGCGCATAAAACGCACCCAGCTCAGGTGCGCGGTTCGACACTTCGGCCACGGTCATGAATGCCATGTCCAGCGCGCCAGTCTGCAATTGTTGCAGCATCTCTGCCTCGTTGCCCAACTGACGGGCAGGGAAAACAGATACGGTATGGGCACCACCGCTGGCTTCGTTCAGCTCGGCCCCAAAGGACTCGGCCGCCTTGGTCCAGATATGCGGAGGCGGCGTGATCAGGCCCAGACGGAATTCATCTGCATGGGCAGCTAGCGATGTCACAGCAAGCGCTGCAGCCGAAGCGGCGATCTTAGCAAAATGTTTCATGTTCTTCCCTGTTGTTTGTTCATCTCAGAGTGTGACCCAGCCCTCTGGCGGCTCTTTTCCCGGATGCACGGTCTGGCAGTTCGGGCATGTTCGGTCTTCTTCTGATGAATAGAATTTTTCGTAGACCGGCGGCAAGTCCTTGACGATAGACTGCAATTGCATCTCGGCCCGATGAACGCGGGTGCCGCATTCAAAGCAATACCATTCGATCGCGTCCAGCTCGCCTGTTTGCCGTTTGGGTTCGATCACCAATCCGATTGAGCCTTCCTGCGGTCTTTGTGGTGAATGGCGCACATGCGGCGGCAGCAAGAAGATCTCACCTTCGCGGATCGGAACGTCATAGAATTCCTCTCCGTCATACAGCTTCAGCACCATGTCGCCTTCTAGCTGATAGAAGAACTCTTCAACTGGATCGTCGTGATAGTCGGTTCGCTTGTTCGGCCCGCCGACGACGGTGACCATCAGGTCGGCATCCTCCCACACCTGTTGATTGCCGACCGGCGGCTTCAGCAGGTGACGGTGTTCGTCGATCCATTTCTGAAAGTTGAATGCACTTAACTTCGACATGTCCCACTCCCTGTTAGTAGAAGTTTGGCCGGTTTTTTCATAACCGCAAAGAAATTATCCGCATCTAGATATCCGATTTGCTTATATCGATGTGGCTATGGCTTCAGGCCGCATTCCGCGAACCCTTTGCGGATGATCTCTTTTTCCGCCTCGGTCAGTTCCAGCATTGGGGCCCGCACCTGCCCTCCGACCTGTCCCAGCAGCTCTTGCCAGTATTTTCCAAAAGCGGTGGGTTTGCCTGCAGGTTTGGTTCGCTTCATCGCGTCCCGCACCGGGTTCAGGCTGTCAAACACCTCGCGCGCCTCATCTGCTTTGCCGGCAAAAGCCAGCCGCGTGTATTCGTTCATGCGCTGATCATTCTTGGTCTGTAACTGGTAAGGCGGCGACGAACACAGATACAGTTTCCAATCCAGTTCCAGAATATTGTCCAGCCATTCATGTTCAGCCGATGTCGAGACATGAATTTTGTCGCCCACCATATGCGTCAGTTTCACATACATCTCACGCGGGACGGAGTACTTGATGGCCACGATGTTAGGCAAATCAGCAATCCGTGCGCATTCTTCGGGCTGCATCAGGTATCCGCTGTCCGGGTGGCTCCACATCGCGATCCCGATGTCCAGCTCATCGCAGAACCGCTTGTAGTACTGGTACAAAACCTCTGCACGATCCTGGACAAAGCTTAAAACAGGGGCATGCAAGACGATGTAATCGGCCCCACAATTCTGCGCATGGCGGGCCAGTTCCAGCGCCGTGTCCATGTTCTGATCCGAGACCGAGACAATCACACCGGCTTTGCCCGCGCATTCGTCAACCGCAATCTCAAAGTTGCGCTTGCGCTCATCAAGGCTCATCGAAAAGAACTCGCCCTGCTTGCCTGCCACGAACAGTCCCTGGATATCCAGATCGTCAATCCAGTGGCGAATGTTTGACCGCAGCCCGGCCTCATCCAGTGACAAATCATCGTTGAAGGGGTTCAGGGCTGCGGCCCAGATGCCGGTCATGTTCTCGCGCGCATAGGCTTTGGCGTCGCGCTTGGAGTAGTTCATTTTAACGGGCCTTCCGATTAACGCGCAATTCTGGCGTCGCCATCAAAGCCTGATCACCCCACTTGATCCAATGCGAAAGCCGGGAATTGGGTATCTGAATTTAGAATACCCAAAGAATACCAATTTAGAATTCTTTGGCGCTGGTTTAGGTTTGCCACATGAAAATAGGATTGATCGGTAAAGGCGCGATTGCGCAGCATGTCATGGGCGCGGTTCAGGCGCGAGGCCATATGGTACATGCGGTTCTGGTGCGACCAGGCAGCATTTCACAAAACCTGAACCTGTTTGTGGGTTCGGTGCCAGAGCTCATCGCAGAGGCGGACCTAGTGATCGAATGCGCTGGCCATCAGGCACTGGCGGCCAATGGCCCTCAGGTTCTGGGGCAGGGTACGGACATGATCACGGTGTCCGTCGGTGCATTGGCGGATCAAACGATTGCAGACGAGATGGAAAGCGCGGCCAGCGTGGGGCAGGCGAAACTGCACCTGGCCAGCGGCGCAATCGGTGCCCTTGATTGCCTGAGCGCTGCGGCGACCGGCAAATTAGACAAGGTTATCTATGTCGGGCGCAAGCCGCCGCTAGGTTGGAAAGGCTCTGCCGCAGCGGACAGGCTGGATCTTGAGGGGCTGACACAGGTTGAAACGCACTTCACTGGGACCGCCCGAGAGGCGGCGTTGGCCTATCCCAAAAACGCAAACGTTGCGGCAGCCGTAGCCTTGGCTGGGATTGGATTTGATGAGACGCAGGTTAAACTCATCGCTGATCCGTCGATTGCGCAAAACATTCATGAAGTCGAGGCCGAAGGGGAATTCGGGCAGTTCCATTTCCGGATAAGCGGCAATTCCCTGCCGGACAATCCACGCAGCTCGGCCTTGGCCGCGATGAGTGTGGTGGCCAAGCTCGAGCAGCTTTCAAAGCCAATTGTGATATGACCATGGTGGAACGTCATTCACGTATCGTCGACCGCGCCCTGACCCGGCTGAAGCTACGCCAACTGCGTTTGCTGGTAGCGGTGGGAGCCCACGGTAACATCCAGAACGCCGCACGCGAGCTGGGCATCTCGCAACCGGCCGCAACCAAGATGATTCAGGATCTGGAACTGGATTTTGAGGTCAAGCTGTTTAGCCGGACCAATCGGGGTGTGATTCCGACCGTGTTCGGAGAAACTTTGATACGTCACGGCAAACTAATCTTTGCCCAGGTCTCGAACGCTGCGCAGGAACTGGATGACCTGAACGAAGGCAATGCAGGCCGCGTGGTGGTGGGCACTTTGTTGGCGGCCTCAACCAGCCTGCTGCCGGCGGCCATTGAAATCCTTTTGGCTGACCGCCCGAATGTGGCGATCAAGATCAACGAGGGCACGAACGAAGTCCTGATGCCGAGGTTGCTTTCGGGCGAAATCGACATGGTAGTCGGGCGGCTTCCCTCTCATAGGCACCGTGACAAGATCAGGCAGGAAAAGCTGTTTGAAGACCGTATTCTGGCGATTGTCGGCAATCAGCATCCTCTTGCGGGGCGCCCGGATGTTTCCTTCGCTCAGACCAAACCCTTTGGCTGGATCGTCCCGCCGCTGGAAACCACATTGCGGCGTCAGCTGGATCATTTCTTTGTTGGCCAGCAGCAATACGTTCCGCCCGTAACGATCGAATCCGTGTCCTACCTGACCAATCGTGCTTTGCTGCAGTCGCGCGATCTGATCGGGCTTATGCCGGCCGAGGTCGTGTCGCAGGACATCGCCTACGGCTACCTGTTGCCATTGGATTGGGATGTCCCATTTGGGCAGGGGCCGATTGGTGTCTCATTCCGGGCGGATGATGATCTTTCCCCCGCTGGCCGGGCCTTTAAATCGGCGCTGCATCAGGCGGTGAAACAGAAATGAGGTCAGGTATTCGTCAAATTGATATCAGTATCCACCCAATTTACTTGAAGTAATGCCAGCCATTGCGTGATTTGAAATAGTCAAAGTCGGAGGCACCGGTTTCATGTATCCTGAGCTTAAGCTGTTCATCGCGGGCAAGTGGCGCACAGCCAACCGGGACATACCGGTCGTGAATCCCGCGACAGAGGGCGAAATCGGGCGGCTTCCCTGCGCGTCGAAGCAGGATCTGGATGACGCTCTGGAGGCCGCAGTCCGAGGGTTTCGCGTATGGAGTCGCACCTCACCGCGCGAACGTTCCGACACAATCTTGCGCGCTGCCGCGCTGATGCGGGAACGTCAGGAACAGATTGCCCATGCCATCACCATGGAACACGGCAAGCCGCTGAATCAGGCCAGGCTTGAGGTTATCCGAGGGGCAGAGTTCTTTGAATGGGACGCGGGCGAGGCGATGCGGACCTATGGGCGGGTCATCCCTGCGGCTCCGGGTCACAAGTTTTCCGTTCATCACCAGCCAATCGGTGTCGTCGCAGCCTTTTCACCCTGGAATTTCCCGATGAGCCAACCAGCGCGCAAAATCGCTGGCGCGTTGGCTTCGGGCTGCTCGATCATCCTGAAGGCGGCAGAAGAAACACCCGCGGGAGCAATGCACATTGCAAAAGCCTTTGAAGATGCGGGTCTTCCTGCTGGCGTCCTGAACCTGGTGTTCGGAGAGCCGGCAGAAATCTCAGGCCACCTCATCCCGCAGGATCCGGTCAGGCTCGTGGCTTTCACCGGCTCAACCGCTGTGGGGCGGCATCTGACTACCTTGGCCTCAGAACATATGACTTCGGTGCTGATGGAACTTGGTGGCCACGCGCCAGTAATTGTCTGCGAAGACACAGATGTGAAAGCGGCCGGGATCTCAAGCGCAGTTCGAAAAATGCGCAATGCCGGGCAGGTGTGCACATCGCCTACAAGGTTTTTTGCGCATGAGAACATCTTTGACGATTACGCCACAACTTTCGTTGAACGCGCTGCGGCAACTATTGTCGGAAACGGAATGGACCAAAATGTGGAAATGGGGCCTTTGGCAAATGACCGGCGGGCGCCTGCACTGACCGAATTGGTGAAAGACGCCCGTGAAAAGGGTGCGACGGTTGCCACGGGTGGGGCTAAACATGGCGACAAAGGGTATTTTTTTCAGCCCACCGTCCTGCTGAACGTGCCCGACAACGCCCGGATCATGCAGGAGGAACCTTTTGGTCCGGTGGCTGTGATCAATCCAGTGTCCTCACTGGATGACGCAATCGGCAAGGCAAACTCGGTGCCCTATGGGCTGGCCGGTTATGCATTTACAAATCGCGCAGACTATATTGATCGATTGATTGACGAGGTCGAGGTCGGCAACCTGTCTATCAACACGCTTGAGGCATCCATGCCTGAAACACCCTTTGGCGGCGTGAAATCCAGCGGATATGGTCGCGAAGGCGGCACCGAGGGGCTGGACAACTACATGATCGTAAAAAACGTATGGCATTCCGCCGACATCACCTGAGCAAAGGCGCGTCAGATAAAGTCGCGCCGATTACGGCGTCAGAAGTTTCCGGTAGAGCGTGTCGATAAACGGCTCGGCCCCTTCAAATGGGTCTTCGTCGCCCAGAATTGCGCGGACCTGAACGTCGAAGTCGGCGTAGTGCTGTGTCAGCGCCCAGATTGAAAAGATCAGGTGATGGGGGTGCAGGCGCGCGATTTTGCCCTGATCCATCCACTGCGTCAGTATTGCCGTTTTCTCATCCACCAGAGATTTGAGGTCATGCGACAGAGATTCGTGAATACGCGGAGCGCCCTGAACCAGCTCGTTCGCAAACAAGCGGCTTTCGCGCGGTAGGTCTCGGCTCATTTCCAGCTTGCGGCGGATATAGGCCAGGATTTCTTCCATCGGATCACCATCCGCGTCCAGATCATGCAGTGGGGCCAGCCAGATCTCTAGCAGGCCCGACAGCAGGGCTGTGTGGATCGCCTCTTTCGACGGGAAATAATACAACAGGTTCGGTTTGCTCAGCCCGGCCTCGGTGGCGATTTGATCGACCGTCGCCCCACGAAAACCATGCGCCGAAAACACGTTCAGTGCGGCTTCGAGAATCGCGGCGCGGTTCTTTTTCTGAATTCGGGTCGGGGCGCGGTCTTTGGGCATGTTTCCTGACTGTCTCTTTTTCCGCCAAGCGGGCACCAAATATGCCGAATTTTCCGGCGGCACCATGCAATTTCTTGACTGATGTCGAACCCGTGATAGCGTGAGTTTGACCAGATGGTCAAATCAAGACACCAAAAGCGAGCCAAATCGCAAGCAACAGGGAAGAACAAGATGGCAGCTCCGGCGCAAAACCTCAGGATCAATGGCGACAGACTTTGGGACAGCCTGATGGAGATGGCCAAGATCGGCCCCGGCGTTGCGGGTGGCAACAACCGCCAAACCCTGACGGATGAAGACGCAGAAGGGCGCGCCTTGTTTCAAAAGTGGTGCGAAGACGCCGGTTGCACCATGGGTTTAGATCAGATGGGCAACATGTTCGCTCATCGCGAGGGCACTGACCCCAACGCACTACCGGTCTATGTTGGCTCACATTTGGATACCCAACCAACCGGCGGCAAGTATGACGGCGTGTTGGGTGTATTGGGTGGGCTGGAGATTATCCGAA
Source organism: Ruegeria atlantica (assembly GCF_001458195.1). Lineage (GTDB taxonomy): Bacteria > Pseudomonadota > Alphaproteobacteria > Rhodobacterales > Rhodobacteraceae > Ruegeria > Ruegeria atlantica. The sequence continues at coordinate 301,943 of NZ_CYPU01000039.1, forward strand.
CGCTCAATGATTTGGGCATCAAGACCAAACATCCGATCGTCGCGACCAACTGGACCAACGAAGAGGGCACGCGCTATGCGCCGGCGATGCTGTCTTCGGGCGTGTTTGCCGGGATGCACACGCAGGACTGGGCCTATGATCGCGAAGATGCCGAGGGCAAGACATTCGGCGATGAGCTAAAGCGCATTGGCTGGCGGGGAGACGAAGAGGTTGGTGCCCGCAAAATGCACGCCTTCTTTGAGTTGCACATCGAACAGGGGCCGATCCTTGAGGCCGAGGGCAAGGATATCGGCGTTGTGACGCACGGGCAGGGGCTGAGCTGGACGCAGATCACCGTGACAGGCAAAGACGCACATACTGGATCTACTCCAATGCCGATGCGCAAAAACGCGGGTCTGGCGATGGGGCGTATTCTTGAGAAAGTGGATGAGATCGCGTGGTCTCATGCGCCCCATGCCGTCGGCGCTGTAGGGCATATTGACGTGTTCCCGAATTCTCGCAACGTGATTCCTGGCAAGGCGGTGTTCACGGTCGATTTCCGCTCGCCGGATTTGGCGGTCATCACAGATATGGAAAACCGTTTGCGCGTTGCGGCCGAAGATATCGTGGAAGAGATGGGCCTGCAGATCGAATTCGAGAAAGTTGGTGGGTTTGATCCAGTGAAGTTCGATGACAGCTGTGTCGCGGCTGTACGGGGCGCAGCAGAGCGGCTGGGATATTCGCACACCGATATCATCTCAGGGGCGGGGCACGATGCCTGTTGGATCAACCGGGTGGCCCCGACGGCCATGGTCATGTGCCCTTGCGTTGACGGGTTGAGCCACAACGAGGCGGAAGAGATCAGCAAAGACTGGGCCGCAGCCGGGGCGGATGTTCTGTTTCATGCGGTCGTCGAGACGGCTGAGATTGTGGAATAAGGGGGCGCCGCCCCCGTCGCCCAACGGGCGACTCCCCCGGGATATATTTGGCCAGATCAAGCAAGCGGCGCAGACCGCGTCAGGGAGATGAAAATGAGCACTGTTATCAAAAACGGAACCGTTGTGACCGCCGACCTGTCCTACAAGGCGGACGTTTTGGTCGAAGATGGCGTCATCACAGAGATCGGGATGGATCTGAAGGGTGACAAAGAATTGGACGCCACGGGATGTTACGTCATGCCGGGTGGGATTGATCCGCATACCCACCTGGAGATGCCGTTTATGGGCACCTACTCCAGCGATGATTTCGAAAGCGGTACGCGGGCTGCGCTGGCGGGTGGAACCACGATGGTCGTTGATTTCGCGCTGCCGAACCCGGGTGAAAGCCTGTTGGACGCGTTGAAGCGTTGGGACAACAAATCCACCCGTGCCAACTGTGACTACTCATTCCACATGGCCGTGACCTGGTGGGGCGAGCAGGTGTTCGATGACATCAAAACGGTGATTGAAACGCGGGGGATCAACACGTTCAAGCATTTCATGGCCTATAAGGGCGCTCTGATGGTGAATGATGACGAACTGTTCGCCTCGTTCAAGCGTCTGTCCGAACTGGGCGGCATCGCGATGGTTCACGCCGAGAACGGTGATGTGGTGGCTGAACTCAGTGCTAAGCTGCTGGCCGAGGGGAACAATGGCCCCGAGGCGCACGCCTATTCCCGCCCGCCGCAGGTTGAGGGCGAGGCGACAAACCGCGCCATCATGATAGCTGACATGGCGGGCGTGCCGCTTTATGTGGTGCATACGTCCTGCGAGGATGCGCATGAGGCGATCCGGCGGGCCAAATTGCAGGGCAAGCGGGTCTGGGGCGAACCCCTTATCCAACACCTGACGTTGGATGAGAGCGAGTACTTCAACCAAGATTGGGATCATGCGGCACGTCGGGTTATGAGCCCTCCGTTCCGGAACAAGCAGCACCAGGACAGCTTGTGGAACGGTCTGCAATCGGGATCGTTGAGCGTTGTGGCAACAGACCATTGTGCCTTTACCACCGAACAAAAGCGCTATGGTGTGGGCGACTTTACCAAGATTCCCAATGGCACCGGCGGGCTTGAAGATCGGATGCCGATGCTGTGGACTCATGGGGTAAACACCGGGCGTTTGACACCGAACGAATTCGTCGCGGTGACTTCAACGAATATCGCCAAGATATTGAATTGTTACCCGAAAAAAGGAGCCGTTCTGGTTGGCGCTGATGCGGATCTGGTGGTTTGGGATCCTGAAAAGTCCAAGACGATCAGTGCCGATGCGCAGCAATCCTCGATCGACTACAATGTATTCGAGGGCAAAGAGGTTAAAGGCCTGCCGCGCTTTACCCTTACGCGAGGGCATGTGGCTGTGCATGATGGGGAAATCCGCACGCAGGAAGGCCACGGCGATTTTGTTGCACGTGAGGCCAATACCACTGTGAACAAAGCGCTAAGCACCTGGAAAGAGCTGACCGCGCCTCGGCCGGTTGAACGGACGGGCATCCCGGCGACGGGCGTATGATGCGTGCGGGCCGCAATTCATGCGGCCCAAAATCAAATCTTTTCAAGGCTATGGAATGAATACTGAAAGCACTACCCAGCCCGTTATCGAGGCAAGGCAGCTGGATCTGACCTTCCAAACCAATGACGGGCCAATTCACGCGCTGAAAGACGTAAATCTGACGGTCGACAAGGGTGACTTCGTCAGCTTCATCGGTCCCTCAGGCTGCGGGAAAACCACCTTTTTGCGATGTATCGCTGCGCTTGAAACACCGACCGGAGGAACCCTGACGGTCAATGGCATGACCCCGGATGAGGCGCGGCGGAACCGGGCCTATGGCTATGTGTTTCAAGCGGCGGGCCTGTATCCCTGGCGCACCATCGCTAAGAACATCAAGCTACCGCTTGAGATCATGGGGTATTCGGCCACTGAGCAAGATGAACGTGTGAGAAACGTTCTTGAACTTGTTGATCTTGAAGGGTTTGGCGGCAAATTTCCGTGGCAACTGTCCGGCGGTATGCAGCAACGCGCCAGCATTGCGCGTGCGCTGGCATTTGACGCTGATATCCTGCTAATGGACGAACCTTTTGGGGCGCTGGACGAAATCGTGCGCGATCACCTGAACGAACAGCTTTTGGCGCTATGGGCGCGCACAGAAAAAACCATCGGTTTCGTCACGCACTCGATCCCCGAGGCAGTGTATCTGAGCACCAAAATCGTGGTGATGAGCCCGCGACCGGGGCGGATAACGGATGTGATCGACAGTCCGCTGCCGAAGGAACGTCCATTGGACATCCGCGACACGCCTGAGTTCATCGAAGTGGCTCATCGTGTACGCGAGGGTCTACGGGCGGGGCATGCGGACGATGAATGATGGGTTCAAAGCTTTCTGGGCAGTTCTGACCGTTCTCGCGGTGATCGTCGTCTTTTGGTATGCGGCCTGCATTCCAATGAACATCAAAGGTGTTTTGACGGAACAGGAGCGTGCAGGCGCCGAAGTTCAGCCACCTTCGGCTAAAGATCGTCGGGATATGTCCGAATTCGGACTGGTGTTGAATAACAGCTTTGCCATCCCCGCCACGTGGGAGCAGGACCGGCCCCGCCTGCCGGCGCCGCATCAGGTCGCCGTCGAGATGTGGGAGACCACTGTACAGAAAAAAATCACCTCGAAACGGTCACTTATCTATCATGGCTGGGTCACGCTAAGCGCAACGATGCTGGGCTTTGTGATCGGTACTGGATTGGGCATTCTGCTGGCTGTCGGGATCGTGCACAGCCGCGTCATGGACCTGTCGGTGATGCCATGGGCCATCGTCAGCCAGACGATTCCCATCATCGCTTTGGCGCCAATGATTATCGTGGTGCTGTACTCGGTGGGCATTCAGGGGATCATCCCCAAGGCGGTAATCTCGGCCTATTTGAGTTTCTTCCCTGTGGTTGTCGGTATGGTCAAAGGGCTTCGTAGCCCGGATGCAATGCAACTGGACCTGCTGCGCACTTACAGCGCCAGCCGGTCTCAGGGGTTCTGGAAGCTGCGCTTGCCCGCATCGATGCCATATCTGTTTACGTCGCTGAAGATCGGCATTGCGGCTTCGCTGGTCGGTGCCATCGTTGGTGAATTGCCAACAGGGGCGGTGGCCGGTTTGGGTGCGCGTCTACTGGCAGGCAGCTACTATGGACAAACCGTGCAGATCTGGTCTGCCTTGTTTGCAGCGGCCATTCTGGCGGCTTGCCTGGTCGGGTTGTTGGGGCTTGTAGAACGGAAGGTCCTGAAAAGAATGGGGATGGCGCAATGATACTAGTGCTGTTTGCAATCGTCGTTTGGGTCCTGGGTTGGTGGCTGAACAGCCGTCTGGCCAGTGGGCCATATGCCGACACGCGCATGGTGCGATTTCTGGCTCCGTTCATATTTGGCGTAACGATCATTGTCATTTGGGAGCTGCTGGTCAGAGGGCTAGACGTGTCTTTGGTCATACTGCCGGCGCCATCCGTAATTGCGGTGCGCTTTGCCAATAGCCTGCCGATCCTGTGGGAGGACTTCGTTCAGACCATCATCAAAGGCGCGTTCAGCGGGTACATCATTGGGTGCTTCGCCGCATTCCTGATGGCAATTGCGGTGGATCGCTGGGATTTCCTCCGACTTGGGTTGCTGCCCGTTGGGAACTTTGTCGCAGCGCTGCCAATTGTCGGGACCGCACCCATCCTGGTGATGTGGTTCGGGTTCGACTGGCACTCCAAAGCTGCCGTTGTCGTGGTGATGGTGTTCTTCCCAATGCTGGTCAACACCGTGGCTGGTCTGCGCGAGGCTACAGCCATGCAGCGTGACCTGATGGAGACCTATGCGGCCACCTATTGGCAGAGCTTCTTGAAGCTGCGATTGCCCGCTGCGATGCCCTTTATCTTCAACGGCTTAAAGATTTCTACCACCCTGGCGTTGATCGGCGCTATCGTGGCAGAGTTCTTTGGCTCGCCCACGCTAGGCATGGGCTTTCGGATATCCACCAGCGTCGGGCAATTATCGCTGGATATGGTCTGGGCCGAGATTGTGGTGGCCGCTTTGGCCGGAACCGCATTTTATGGTCTTGTCGCAATGATCGAAAAGGCGGTGACCTTCTGGCACCCGTCGCAACGTGGATAAAACAATAATTCAACAGACCCCAAAAGGGGCACCAACAGCAACTAGGAGATATGAAGATGAATAAGCTACTCAGCGGGGCGATAGCCGCCTTTAGTCTGGCCGCCAGTTCGGCTTTCGCTGCGGATGAGGTGACATTGCAACTGAAGTGGGTCACGCAGGCTCAGTTCGCGGGCTACTATGTTGCCAAGGACAAGGGGTTCTACGAGGAAGAGGGGCTGGACGTCACTATTCTGCCCGGCGGACCAGACATTGCACCGACGCAGGTGATCGCAGGTGGCGGCGCTGACGTGACCGTCGAATGGATGCCCGCCGCGCTGGCTGCACGCGAAAAGGGTTTGCCTCTGGTCAATATCGCGCAGCCGTTCAAAAGCTCGGGTATGATGCTGACCTGCTGGAAAGATGCCGGGATCGCGGCACCCGAAGACCTTAAGAACCGCACGCTGGGCGTTTGGTTTTTTGGCAACGAATTCCCATTCATGAGCTGGATGAGCCAACTGGGCATCGACACGGGTGGCAAAAGCGAAAGCGGTGTAGAGGTTCTGAAGCAAGGCTTCAACGTCGACCCGCTGCTGCAGCGTCAGGCCGATTGCATCAGCACCATGACCTATAACGAATATTGGCAGGTCATCGATTCCGGCGTCAACCCGGATGAGCTGGTGACCTTTAAGTACGAAGATCAGGGTGTCGCGACATTGGAGGACGGCCTGTATGTTCTGGAAGAGAACCTTGGGGACGCAGCGTTTGTCGACAAGATGGAACGCTTCGTTCGCGCCTCGATGAAGGGTTGGAAATACGCCGAGGAACACCCGGATGAGGCAGCCGATATCGTGCTGGAAAACGATGAGACCGGCGCCCAAACCGAAGAGCATCAGAAACGCATGATGGGCGAGATCGCCAAGCTGACGTCAGGTTCGAACGGTTCGCTGGACCCTGCCGATTTTGAGCGCACCGTTGCCACCCTGTTGGCGGGCGGTTCCGATCCTGTGATCACCAAGCAGCCAGACGGCGCTTGGACGCACCAGATCACGGATGCGGCTCTGAACTGATCCGCTTCGCACTGACTGAAAAGGCGCGGTCCCAAACGGGGCCGCGTTTCCTGTTTCTTATGTCGGAAATGTGTCTGTACTTGAGATCGAAATGGCGTAGAATTCTATGAATAACAGCGCATTTCATACGAAACTGGCGATAGTCCGAAGAAAATGCAGGGATTTGCATCAGAATTCAATACAGCGTTCACTCTGATCTTGAATGGGGATCCAGAGCTTTGGGCGATTGTGCTGCTTTCCCTGAAAGTTTCCGTTTTTGCCGTCCTGATTTCTGCACTGATTGGCATGCCTGTTGGCGCTGCGCTGGCCGTTGCACGCTTTCCGGGGCGGCGGGTTTTGATCATTCTTATGAACGCGCTGATGGGGTTCCCGCCGGTGGTCGTAGGCTTGCTGGTTTATCTGATGTTGTCACGATCCGGGCCTTTAGGTGTGCTTGAACTGCTCTACACACCGACCGCGATGATCATCGCGCAGGTTGTTTTGGTGACGCCCATCGTCGCTGCGTTGACGCGGCAGGTCGTCGAGATGCTGGCCGAGGAATACTCGGAACAGCTCCGATCCTTGGGCGTGTCGCGGCTGGCGTCTGTGCCAGTACTTCTTTGGGATGCGCGTTTGGCGTTGGTCACGGCCTTGCTGGCCGGATTTGGCCGCGCCATTGCCGAAGTTGGGGCGGTCATAATCGTTGGCGGAAACATCAATCACGTGACGCGGGTGATGACGACGACCATCGCGCTGGAAACGTCCAAGGGAAATCTTGCGCTGGCCTTGGCGCTCGGCGCGATCCTGATCGGTATTGCCATAGCGGTGAACGCCATGGTCAGCACGCTTAGCCTGCGGGCTGAGAGAGAGGGGTTGCGTCATGCGTGATCTGGTCTCGGAAATGGCGCGGCGCATCACCGTTAATGGATTGCAGATTGCGCGTAATGGCACCGCATTGCTGGACGTTCCGCACCTGACATTGAGCGGGCCGGGGCCGACCTTAATCCTTGGACCGAACGGCGCGGGCAAAAGCCTGTTGCTGCGGTGCCTGCATGGACTGATTGCGCCGGACAAAGGGAGCGTGGAGCAAGATGGAGTTCCTTTGAATGCTGATCACAAGGCCCGGCAGGCGATGGTGTTTCAGCAACCCGTCTTGCTGCGCCGGTCCGTTGCAGCCAATCTGGATTTTGTCCTGAAACGGCAGGGCCTGCAGCGCGTTGCTCGCAAGACGCGTATTGCTGATTTGCTGGCCCAAGGCGGGCTTGAAGGCAAAGCACGGCAAGCGGCCAGATCGCTGTCGGGAGGTGAGGCGCAGCGGCTGGCCATCCTGCGCGCGCTGGCGCTGGACCCGGATACCTTGTTTCTGGACGAACCGACCAGCGCGCTGGACCCCGGCGCCACTCAGGTGATTGAACGGATGATCCTGCGCGCATCAGAAGGGGGGGTGCGCATTGTCATGGTGACCCATGACATCGGTCAGGCGCGCCGGCTGGCATCGGATGTCGTCATGATGCAGGGCGGTCATGTGGTTGAACATGGCGATGCGCGTCAGGTATTGGACGATCCCAAAAGTGATGCCTCGCGCAGATATCTTTCAGGCGGATTGGTGACATAACAAAAAATCTGGAGTTTAGAATGATCCGGAATTTCATTCGGGCAGCATTGGTTTCAATTGGCTTGTTTTCAGGTCCGGCCTTGGCCGAAGAACCATTTATTGTGGTGCAATCAACGACCTCGACCCAAAATTCGGGACTGTTGGATTACATCCTTCCTTGGTTCGAGGCGGAAACCGGGATCGACGTGCGCGTTGTTGCTGTGGGCACCGGGCAGGCGATCCGTAACGCAATCAATGGGGATGGTGACGTTCTGTTGGTCCATGCAAAGGCCGACGAGGAGCAGTTTGTCGAAGACGGCTGGGGCGTTGAACGATTTGACGTGATGTATAATGACTTCGTTCTTGTCGGTCCCAAATCAGACCCGGCCAAGGTGAAGGGCGGCTCAGATATCGTGGCCGCTTTGACTGCGGTATCTGAGGCCGAAGTTCCCTTTGCATCACGCGGGGACGACAGCGGAACCCATAAGGCCGAAATGCGCCACTGGAACGACGCCGGAGTAGATCCGGCTGCGGAATCGGGTACGTGGTACAGGGAAACCGGTTCAGGTATGGGCGCGACGTTGAACGTGGCCAGTGGCATGGATGCTTATACCCTGACGGATCGTGCGACGTGGGAGTCCTTCGGCAACCGTGGAAACCTTGAAGTGTTGGTCGAAGGTGACTCGCGCTTGTTCAACCAGTACGGCGTTATTCTGGTGAACCCCGAAAAACACGCGGGTGTAAGGGCGGCGGCAGGGCAGCGGTTTGTTGATTGGCTAATCGGCCCGGACGGGCAGGCGGCCATCGAGGCCTTTGAGTTGAATGGTCAGCAGCTGTTCTTTCCGAACGCGAAATAGGGGATCACCCGCTGGCGCCATTGTGGTGGATCGTTCCCAGACCGGACAGGTCATACCCACCAAACTCATCGGCGCGGGTCAGGAACCGGTCGGACTGCACAAAGCTGAGCAATTTCAGCATCGGGTCATCGAAATAGGCCCGACGCCAAATCGCCAGGTCCAGGCGTTCGGTATGCGTGGGAACAAATCCCAGATCGTACAGCCCAGCCAATGCGCCTAGTCCGAACCCGACCTCGGCCTTGTTGTCATGCAGGGCAATGGCCAACTCTTCTTCTGTGCGGGCGCAGGTGGGCAGGGTTTCCAGATCGTTGCGGGTTATTTCGTGGGCCTCAAGCTGTGTGTCGAACAACCGTTGGCTGGCCGCGCTGTCCTGACGCAGGATGACACGTCGGCCTTTTAGCTGCGCAAAACCCTGAATTTCCGATGCGCCCGGTGCCAGCAGCAAACCACGCTGGCGCTGCGCGACTTCGAACAGAACAACCGGAGCCTCACCCAAAGCGTCTTTCAGGGTCTGGGTGTTGAACCCGCCATCCTCATGAATGTGCAGCGCTGCCGCCTGCGCGTTCCGGTCTTTCAGGCGGGTCAGCCCATCGAATGAGCCATCATAATAGGTCGCCAACCCCGAACCACTTTCGCGCAGCGCCCAGTCCAGCAGCGGATCGTGACTGCCAGCGACAATTGGGGGCAGGGGCGGTTCGGCCACTTCCGGGCCGGATCGTGATGCGTTGAGCCAGGCGATCACTTCGGCCCGCGGGAACAGCAGTTTGCCCATGGCACGCACGCAAGGCACCTCACCCGATGAGGCAAGATCATAGGCCTTACGCTCGCCAATGCGCAGCAGATCGGCCAGTTCCTTGGTGGTCAGATATTCGGACATTCAGTCGAGACGCACAGCCGAGCTGGTGCCGGAATCCGCAGCACTGGAACCGATCTGTTGCAGTGCAAAGGGCGCAGCGACTGTGATCACCACCATGGCAGCGACAGCGGCAAGAAAGGCTTTCATAGTCTCCTCCAGCTCAGTTTTCCGGTGCCGTGGCGCGGCGTAGAAAGGCGATAAGGTCGTCCCTGTCCCTGGGTTCGGTGATCCGCTGCATCGGCATCTTCGACCCCGGAATGTAGTGGTCCGGCCCTTCGTCAAACAGAGCGTTTATCGTTTCTTCATTCCAAATGATATCAGAGTCTTGCAGCGTGTCCGAATAAAAATATCCGGTAAGCGTACCCGCCTTGCGCCCGAACACACCATGCAGCGACGGACCCGCGCGGCGTTGATCATCCGGTGTAAGGCTGTGGCAGATCGAGCATTTGCGGGCAAACTGGCGTTCTCCGTTCTCCATTTCCTCAGGGTTTTTGAGAAAGCTGGGTTCTGTCGCGGCCATCTGTTCCTGGTCGCCAAGCGAGGCGACTGGCCAGCTATACATGGCTTCGTCAATGCCGCCCGCGTGTAGGTTCTGCCCATCAGGCGAAAAGGCCAGCGCCCAGACCGGGCCGCGTAAGGTGGCCCTGAAATCCTGCGCGATGCGCCATTCGAGCGTGTCGATCACCATGACATAGCCTTCGCCATCTCCGACGGCCAGCATGCTGCGATCCGGGCTGAGCGCCAATGCAAGGATTGGTCGGCGTTCCAAAGTGAAATCACGCTCGTCGCCGGTTGTCAGGTCGAGGATGCGGGTGACGCCATCAACCGCGCCGTACGCAATCCAGTTGTCCTGTTCGTTAAGTGCCAGTTCATTGATGCCAAATCCGTGTTCCACGAACCGGTTCGTTTCCTGTCCGCTGGCAACGTCCCATATGCGCAGTGAACCATCGATACCTGCGGAATACAGTTCCGAACCGTCTGCAGAGAATTCGACGGCATTCACACCGCTTCCAGTCGGCCCGAGCATCGACGGCGCCGAGCCATCGACCGGCCACAGCCCGATGGTCCCATCCCAACTGGCCGTTGCCACATGGGTTTTCGACGCGGCGACGCCTACAATCTTGCCTTTGTGCTGACCAACAACTTGACCGCCGGGCCATTTGCGCAGGGTAAAATCATCCCCAGCCGAATAGATCGCGGTACCGTTGAATACGACGGAATTGACTGCGGCCTCGTGGCCTTCCAGCCATTTCGGCGATTGCCCGGTCCATATGCCAACCGAGTTGTCAAAACTTGCTGTTGCGATCCGGCCGTCTGGCGCGGTGGCGATCCCCATGATGGGCCCGCCGTGGCCTTTGAGAGTGAAGAACTCGGCCATCGCGGGCAGGGGCAGCAGCACCAGTGCCAGAACCAGCTTGCGCATTTATTCGGCGGGCGAGGCCGCTCCTTCGCTGGCCTCTTTTGCCTGCACCTCTTCCAGCCACAGCGAGTGATGCTCGCGCGCCCATTGCTCTTCCACCTCTCCGGTTCCCATAGCGTCAAACGCACCTTCCATGCCGACCGAGCCCAGATAGATGTGGGCCAGGATGATCGCGATGAACGCATAGGCGACCATGACGTGCCAGATCTGGGCGTATTGCATCTCTTCCTGCGGAGACATCTGCACGGGCAGGTTCAGCCCAAGCATCTGTGGAATACCGGTCGACTTCGCGATCGAAAAGGTCTTGGCAAACAGTGGCATTTCGAATGGGAACAGCAAAGACAGACCGGACAGGCTAATCGAGACGCCCAGCAGAATGCAAAGCCAGAATATGATCTTTTGCCCTGCGTTGAATTTCTTGGCGGGTGGGTGGCTGCCTTTGGTGAATAACCCCCCACCAGCAGCGAGCCATTTCAGGTCAGTGCGGTTCGGGATGTTGTGAGAAATCCAGTTCACTGTCACGATGATCAGCCCAAGCATAAAGGCCCAAGCCAGGTTGTTGTGCAGCCATTTGCAGCCCTGAGCGATCGTCGCGAACCCCTCTTTGCCGAAAACTGGGATCAGGAAATCACGACCGTACAAAGTTAACAGGCCGGTGACGCCTAGTATTAGGAAGGACCCGGCAAACAACCAGTGCCCGAACCGCTCGATCCCGTTGAAACGCAGAATCTTCCGCCCGGTCTTTTCACCATCAATCCTGATCTTTCCGCGGACCAGGAAAAACAGCAGCAACAGAACAAGCATACCGCCGATGATGTAAGATCCGTATTCACGCAAAGGTCCGGTGCGAAAATTTAGCCACCACATGCCGCCGTCCTGGATCAGTACAGTTGCGGCCGGTCCATGAGATGACACGGTCACATCTGCCGAGCCGTAGCGAAGTGCGCGATAGACATCGCTGTCCGAGGCAATTCCGCGCGTGCCCAACTGGCCAAGCAGGCCTTCGGCGTTACTTTGGCCGGTATTGTCCGAGCGATAGCTGTCATCCACCTTTTCGCCGCGCTGGCGCGCCATTATATCCTCAAGCGTAGTCGCACCACCAGTCGCCGTCCTGTCGGCTGGTGCGGCGGCTTCAGTTTCACTTGATTGGGCGATGGCGGTTTGGGCCATCGAAAATGTCAGCAGCAATATGGCGAGCAAGCGGAACATCTGAACCTCGGTCAAAATCCCTGTTCAGACGACCCACGGATGCGGGTCGTCTGTTTGGTTCATGAAGGCGGGTTTACCCGTCCTTCTGGTCGTAGGCGGTGCCCCAACCCCATGCGCCCGATCCAAATCCGCGCGCGACGACGCGCTCGCGGTAGATGGCCGAGACCACATCGCCGTCACCGGCGAGCAGGGCCTTGGTGGAACACATCTCGGCGCAGATGGGCAGTTTGCCTTCGGCGATCCGGTTGCGACCATACTTTGCGAACTCTGCGGTCGAGTTGTTTTCTTCGGGACCACCGGCGCAGAAGGTACATTTGTCCATCTTGCCACGTGATCCGAAGTTGCCAGCCTGTGGGTATTGTGGCGCGCCGAAGGGGCACGCATAGAAACAATAGCCGCAACCGATGCACAGGTCCTTGGAGTGCAGGACGACGCCTTCTTCGTTCTGATAGAAGCAGTCGACCGGGCACACCGCCATGCACGGCGCATCCGAGCAATGCATACAGGCCACCGAGATCGAGCGTTCGCCCGGGTTGCCGTCATTGATCGTCACCACCCTGCGGCGGTTGATGCCCCAGGGCACCTCGTGCTCGTTTTTACACGCGGTTACGCAGGCGTTGCACTCGATGCAGCGTTCAGCGTCGCAGAGAAACTTTGCTCTAGCCATTATCGTTCTCCTTACGCTGCCGAGATCTTGCAGAGAGTACACTTGGTCTCTTGCATCTGGGTCACTGAATCATAGCCATAGGTTTGGGCGGTGTTGGTACTTTCACCCAAGACATAGGGGTCTGCACCGGCGGGGTATTTGTGCCGCTGGTCTTCGCCCTGGAAATGGCCGCCAAAGTGGAACGGCATGAAGGCCACGCCGGCGCCGACCCTGTTGGTCAGCATCGCCATCACCTTGACCTTGCCGCCCTCGGGACCTTCGACCCAGACCTGTGCCCCGTCACGAATGCCCAGATTGTTGGCATCGCGCGGATTGATCTCGACGAACATGTCCTGTTGCAGCTCAGCCAGCCACGGGTTTGACCGTGACTCATCACCGCCGCCCTCATACTCAACCAGACGACCAGACGTCAGGATTATCGGATAATCCTTTGAAAAGTCGTTCTTTTGGATCGATGCATAAAGCGTGGGTAGGCGATAGGCCTGACGGTCTTCGTAGGTCGGATAATCCTCTACCAGATCGCGACGCGGCGTATATAGCGGCTCACGGTGGATTGGGATCGGATCCGGGAAGGTCCAGACGACCGCGCGAGCCTTGGCGTTCCCGAAGGGCGCACAGCCATGCTCGATCGCGACCCGCTGGATGCCGCCGGATAGGTCGGTCTTCCAGTTGGTCTCTGGTCCCGCAACGGCATCGATGGCCGCGCGTTCCTCGGCTGTCAGATCGCCATCCCAGCCAAGGTCCATCAGCATCTGCATCGTGAATTCAGGGTAGCCATCCTGAATTTCCGATCCAACGCTATAGACCCCTTCGGCCAGTAGGTTATCGCCGTCGCGTTCCACGCCAAAGCGGGCGCGGAAGGTCAGGCCGCCTTCGGCCACCGGTTTGGACATGTCATAGAGGTTTGGTGTCCCCGTATGACCCATCTCAGCCGTTCCCCAGCAAGGCCAGGGTAGACCGTAATACTCGCCGTCGTTGGGTCCACCAATGGCCTGCAGCGTGGTTCTGTCGAACGTGTGCTGGTTGGCCATGTGGCTTTTCAGACGTTCCGGTGACTGACCAGTATATCCGATGGTCCAGAGGCCCGAGTTGAACTCACGCGTGATGCTTTCAACATTCGGGGTTTCGGGATCTTCCATCTCGATATTGCGGAATAGCCGATCTGCCCATCCAAACTTGTTGGCGAACTTGGCCATGATGACCTCGTCCGGCAGACTTTCGAACAGCGGTTCCACAACCTTGTCACGCCACTGCAGCGAGCGGTTCGATGCCGTGACCGAGCCGCGGGTTTCGAACTGCGTACAGGCGGGCAACAGGTAGACGCCATCAGTGCGATCATGCAGAACGGCCGAGACGGTGGGATACGGGTCGATCACGACCAGCATGTCCAGCTTCTCCATCGCCGTCTTCATTTCCGTCATCCGGGTCTGCGAGTTGGGCGCGTGGCCCCACAGCACCATGGCACGGACGTTGTTGTCCTGATCCATGTTTGCCGGGTCTTCCAGAACACCATCGATCCAGCGGGAGACCGGGATGCCGCGTTCGTTCTGAAGCGGTTTGTCCTTGCCTTCCTTGTCTTTGATCGTGGCAAACTGGCCAGCGAGCCATTCGGGTTCTTCACCCCAGACACGGGCCCAGTGACCCCATGCACCTTTTGACAGGCCATAATAGCCGGGCAGGGTGTGGGACAGAACACCAAGGTCCGTCGCGCCTTGCACGTTGTCATGGCCGCGGAAGATGTTGGTGCCACCACCCGAGGTGCCCATGTTGCCAAGCGCAAGCTGGAGCACGCAGTAGGCGCGGGTGTTGTTATTGCCGTTTGTGTGCTGCGTACCACCCATACACCAGATCACCGTACCAGGACGGTTGTTGGCCATGGTGCGCGCAACGCGGCGCAGCTGCGAACCGGGGGTGCCGGTGACGCGCTCGACCTCATCCGGGTTCCACTTGGCAACCTCTTCACGGATCTGATCCATGCCCCAGACACGGGTGCGGATGAACTCTTTGTCCTCCCATCCGTTGTCGAAGATGTGCCACAGAATACCCCAGACCAAAGCAACGTCTGTGCCGGGGCGGAAGCGGACATATTCATCCGCATGGGCCGCGGTGCGCGTAAAGCGCGGGTCGCAGACAATCAGCGGTGCGTTGTTCTGCTCTTTCGCGCGCAGAACATGCAACAGCGAGACAGGGTGCGCCTCGGCCGGGTTGCCGCCGATGATGAAGATGGCCCGAGAGTTATGGATGTCGTTGTACGAATTGGTCATGGCGCCGTAGCCCCATGTGTTCGCAACACCCGCAACCGTGGTTGAGTGGCAGATACGCGCCTGATGGTCCACGTTGTTCGTGCCCCAATAGGCGGCGAACTTGCGGAACAGATAGGCCTGTTCGTTGTTATGCTTGGCCGAGCCCAGCCAGTACACGCTGTCCGGCCCGGATTCTTCGCGGATGCTCATCATGCCGTCGCCGATCTCGTTGATCGCCTCTTCCCAGCTGATGCGCTTCCACTCTCCGCCTTCCTTCTTCATCGGATACTTGAGGCGACGCTCGCCATGGGCGTGCTCGCGAACTGCGGCCCCCTTGGCGCAATGTCCACCCAGATTGAACGGGCTATCCCAACCGGGCTCTTGCCCGATCCAAACGCCGTTCTGCACTTCGGCGACGACGGTACAGCCGACCGAGCAGTGGGTGCATATGGACTTGATGTTTTCCACGGCCTGATTGGCCGCTGTCTGGGCACTGGCTGGCGTCACGGTTCCACCCGTGGCGCTGATCGCGGCAAGGCCGCCGATCGTCAGGCCCGAGCCACGCAGGAATGCGCGGCGATCGACGGTTTTCTCGCCGACCTGGGACAGGATACTTGTCCGCTGGGGGCGTCTCGCAACCCCGTTGGTCTTTTTCCTAAGCATTTCTTTCCTCCCTTGCGCGCCGTGTGAGCCACGGCTGGCTTGGTACTGCTGGTGCCGACGTCAGGGCCAATCGCAACCGTCAGTCGGGTGTGACTTCGTCCGGGTTAGAACCGGGCGCTGTCGTCGCGCTAGAAGCGTGCGCTTTTCAAGTAC
Source organism: Ruegeria atlantica (assembly GCF_001458195.1). Taxonomy (GTDB): domain Bacteria; phylum Pseudomonadota; class Alphaproteobacteria; order Rhodobacterales; family Rhodobacteraceae; genus Ruegeria; species Ruegeria atlantica. Next base: position 317,712 of record NZ_CYPU01000039.1, read on the forward strand.
GCGCGCGTGTGCGCGGTATCCTGAATGCGGTTCTCATCCGTAGGCAGCTCGGCTGCCTCGGCTTTTCCGCTCAGGCTGGCGGCGGCAACGGCAGCGGGCGCTGCGGTTCCAGCCAGTTTGAGGAAGTCGCGGCGCGTTGCGCCTTCTTCCTTGGTCTTGCTCATGGGTTTCTCCTCTCCCATTTGCGAGTTAGCACCCCTTGGGGCGCTGGCGAGTGACAGCGGTTCACGCTGCCGTCATTCGGAAGGCTTCGCGCTCGATCTCCATGAAGACCCGACCGGCTGTGCCGATCGAGGCATAGAGAACCGAGTTTTCGGCGCCTTCCAAATCCGAATAAAAATGCATGGCCCAAGGGCCGATATGTTTGTTCCAGAATGCCCTTTGGTCTTCCAAAGATGCAGCTGCGCCGAAGCGACCAACGATCATGCCCGCCATCATCTCCATCAATGACGCGATGTTGTCTTCCGGTTCAAAGACATTCCGGGCTCGGGTAATGCCACGCATTGCCATGTCGTTGCGTAGTTGCGCCAGCGGCTTCTCATTCAGGAATCCAGTGAGGTAGAAACTGGCGTAGGGCAGCAGCTCGCCGCGTCCCAACCCGATGAACAGCGCGTTGAATTCGCGTTCCGCTGCGGCGGGCTTGGTCACTTTGGCGACGCGGGCCATGGACTGAATAGCCTGTCCAAGATCGGTCTCATCGCCAGTCAGGCCGGATACTTGATCCAGCAGCATCTGATCGGGCGGCGCAGACAGAAGCAGCCCCAGAAAGTTGTAGAAATCCGCGCGCATACGATCCTCTGCCGAGACATTCATCTGTTGCGCTTCACTTGCGGTCATAAGGTTATCCTTCGAATTCAAATTTCATGCGGCGTGGGGCAGGGGTGACCTCTGCATCCTCTGACGCGCCCGGTGTTACTTCAGGCTTAACGATCACAATAGGCTCTGGCGCGGGTTCTGAGGGTGCCACGGATTCTTCCTGTGGCTCATCACGTTCAGATGCCTCGTCCGCTTCGCTGTCTTCGGCCTCAGCCGCCAGCGCCTCGACATGTGCAAGCATACCTTTGCCAACTTGATACGCTGTCTGAATGTTTTCGATCACGCAGGCAGCGTCAGTATAATCCTCGCCGTAGTCCACAAGGCCATCGACATTGGCCAATACCGGGTTCAGCCGCCACAGCCGTCGCAAGGCACGACGGCGCAGACGGTCAGGCACCGCCTTGGCCATAAAGCCCGAGACGTCATCGCCCGCCTGCAATTCGTCAGGGTCGGGCAAGTTGAGTTCATTTAGAATCTCCGCATCGGATTTATCTTCCAGTTCGGCGTGTTGGGCAGCAATGCTCTGTTCTTCAACCGCGATGACCTCGGCCTCGGCTTCCGCCTGTACTGCCGCTTTGCGGCGGGACCAGAAATCGCGGGCTTGGGTCACTGCACGATCCTCCGCGGGGCGCGGTACACGTCTGACTCTTGCCGAATGCGTGCGTCGCCCTTGCCGTCCTCGACCAAATCGATCCGCTTTTTGTCCCGACGGCGTTTCACGAAGACTTCGTCGTTATGATGTTCCAGAGCGAAGTCGCGCACCCAGGCGATCAACCCATCTGTCATCGGAATTTTCTCAACGATCTCTTCACCGGTATCGGCATAGTCCTGACCTTCGAAGGGCGACGCCGTTACCAGCACCGCATCCATCGGCCTTTCGCCATCCAGCGCATCACGAAGGACAAGGTAGATCGACGGCTGGCCGTCCGATAGGTTCACCATATAGGCCTCGGTTTCGTCCGCCCAAAGCGTCAGGGGCAGGGTCGCTGCGTGGTACTCAATGGCTTCGCCTTCACGTCGCATTTCGTGCCAGTCCGCAGGTCCGGCACCGGGCAACACGGCAATGGCGCGCCAATTCCATTTCGCCCAGCGGGTTACACCGGGTGTTTTGCGCACGACGACGCCGATTGGCATTTCAATCTGGCTTGCGGCCTTGGCCACTGGCTCCTCCCCGGAAGGCTCTCCCATGCCTTCCCATAGGTCCACTATGGTACACAAAGCGCTCAGGTGCCAAGCCCGCGTCGTACGACCTTAGTCGTAATGGCTGGTAGCAAAATAGTGATCCCCACAAACGGACGCCTTTGTTTATTGTAAAGAAAGGGGTTTCCGTGGCCAAATGGCCCGCTGTCCCAAAGGGTTTACATTCCAGCAACGGGGATACAGCCTGCGATGCGAAGAGGTGGAGAAGTATCCGGGGGAGGATCATGGGCACTAAACTACTTTTATGCGACTGCGCCGGGTCTCAACCTCTGAATTCCGACAAGATCGGTACGGCCTGCGAGATGGATTGTTCCAAGGTTTTCACAGCGCTTTGCACGCGAGAGTTGGAAGCGGCGGCCGCGGGGATACAACAGGCGGGCACCATCATTGCCTGCGGGCAAGAGCAGGAAGTGTTTCAGGCCCTGGCCGAAGAACTGAATGTGGACGCCCCGGGCTTTGTTGATCTTCGTGACAGGGCCGGGTGGTCTGATGAGGGCGCAGATGCGGCCCCCAAGATGGCCGCCCTGGCCGCCGAGGCCTTGTTGCCGCAGCCGGTGACGCCCAGCGTAGACGTCTATAGCGAAGGCACATGCCTGATCATCGGTCCCGGCGAGGTTGCATTTGCACTTGCTGAAAAACTGGCCGTTACACTGGCGGTTACGGTACTGGTCACGGATGAGGCCGAGCCTATGTCGCGCTCGTTCGACGTCGTGCGGGGGCGCATCAAATCGCTGAACGGTGCGTTGGGTGGGTTTACTATGCGGCTTGAGGCGTTTCAGCAGCTTGAGCCCGGCGGTCGCGGAGCTTTTATGTGGACAGAGGCACGTGACAGGGCACAATCGGGCTGTGACATCGTTCTGGACCTGACCGGCGACACACCCTTGATTCAGGCCCCGGCCAAGCGCGAAGGCTATCTGCGGGCTGATCCCAAAGATCCATTGTCCGTCGAACGGCTGGCGTTTGAGGCGGTCCAATTGGTCGGCACCTTCGAAAAGCCACTTTATGTGCGGATGGAAGAAACGCTGTGTGCCCATTCACGGGCCGAACAAGTCGCTTGCACGAACTGTCTGGATATCTGCCCGACCGGAGCGATCAAACCTTCCGGTGAGCATGTCGAGATCGACCCGATGATCTGCGCTGGCTGTGGGGAATGCGCCGCAGTTTGCCCCTCAACAGCAATCACCTACGAGGATCCGCCGATATCCGCGTTGCTGTCGCGGATGCATATTTTAGCGCGCACCTATCGGCGAGCTGGCGGAGTTGCGCCACGCTTGCTGGTGCATAATGCCAACGGGGCCGAGATGATCCGACTGGCCGCCCGTTTTGGACGTGGCTTGCCTGCCGATGTGATCCCACTTGAGCTGAGTGTGATTTCAGGCTTTGGCCATGCCGAGATGCTGGCTGCTTTGGCGCATGGTTTCGCGCGTGTGGACGTCTTGCTATCCCCAACGACCGAGCGCGATGCGTTGGACCGTGAACTGGCCTTGGCGCAGGCAATAGCGGGGGCGAATGCCCTGGGGTTGTTGGATGAGGCCGACCCGGATGCGCTGTCTGATGTCCTTTATGCCCAAGATGTCCCTCAGCCTTTGGCCGACCCGGTATTGCCATTGGGCAACCGCCGCCAGATCGCCCGTTTGGCTGCGCAGGCACTGAACCCCAACGCTGAAGCGCCGCTGCCCTTGGCGGAAAACGCGCCCTATGGGGCGATCGCTGTCAACACGGATGCCTGCACCTTGTGCCTCAGCTGTGTGTCGCTGTGCCCGTCGGGTGCTTTGATCGATAACCCGGACAAGCCGCAATTGAACTTCCAGCAGGATGCTTGTCTGCAATGCGGGTTGTGCAAAGGCATCTGCCCGGAGGATGCGATTGCTCTTGTCCCGCAGCTTGACCTGAGCGATGCAGCCCTGTCTCAACAGGTGCTGAATGAAGAGGAGCCCTTTGCTTGTGTAGAATGTGGGGCACTGTTCGGAGTTAAGTCCACCGTGGAACGGATCATGGAAAAGCTTGCGGGTACACATCCGATGTTTGCCTCCTCGGACAAGGCGCGGATGATCCAGATGTGTGACAATTGCCGCGTGAACGCACAGTTCCAGCAAGAGGACAACCCGTTCAAGTCTAACCCGAAACCTCGTGTCGTTACGACCGAGGATTATTTCTCAAAACGAAAGGATCACTGAAGCTGTAATGGTGCACCTAAGTCCGCTGCGGTAATGACCGAGACAAAGGCAAGGATGGCTTCCAGATCGTCCAGCGTCATTTCGACCGGGTATATGGGCGATGGACGCTGTGGATCAAACGGAGGTGTCAGCCCGTCGATTTGTGTGAACGAGGGGTGCGGGTTGAGGGCGAAGAACGCCTCGAACCGTTCTGACCAGTCTGGCATGGCGCGCAGCACCGCGAAAGAGGGGGTCGAACCCAGACCATTCATCCGGTTCTTGGGCCCTATCACATGGCACCGGCCGCAATGGGTCATCGACAATTCCTCGCCGCGCAGCGTATCGCCGTCGATCACTGTTTCGGTTTCCACGGCCGCGATATCGAAACTGGCCGAGAAGGGCGCGCCTTGCTCTGGCGCATAGCTTTCAACCGTCCGTTTTCCGATATCGGACAGCAGCCAGTCGCGGAACCGCTCATGTTTGGCGTCCTCTTCGATCCGAAGGTGATAGATCACACCGTCGCGCGCGAACACAGGATCACCCGGAGGGGCGGTTTCCAGCACCAAAACGCCGGCATCATCTGCAATAACCCGGATCCCGGTCTTGAGAGAAAAGCGAGGAAGGATATGTTGCAGCAGACCAGAGTCAGCAACCTCGTCCGGCGCGGCAAGACCAATCGCCTCTTGCGACCAAGAGGGGGTGGCAGCGAGCGTCAGGCTCAGGCACAAGAGGACAAAGCGCATGCCACAGCCTAACGGCACGGCACCAAATGCGTCAAATGAACTGAATGAGACGGAGACACTTGCAATGAACGGCAACCACAGCTTGTCGATACGCAGAGCCCTAGCCAGCGGGTTCCAAAAGGAGAATGACGCATGAGTGTTCGTGACGCAGTTCTTGCAAACCTGAGAAAGATTACCGACCCCGTCTCCGGACAGGACATCGTCAGCTCTGGAGTTGTTCGCGCGCTGAACGTCGAAGGCGACACCGTGCGCTTTGTGCTGGAGATCGACCCCAAGCAGGCTGAGCGTATGGAGCCCGTCCGCGCCGCTGCCGAACAGGCCGCGAAACTGGTCGATGGTGTTTCGACAGTTTCCGCCATGCTGACCGCACATTCCGAAAAAGCACCGCCGGATCTGAAGCCTAAGCCGAAACCTTCGCAGACCGGACCGCAGGCCGTGCCGGGTGTGGACAGGATTATTGCTGTGGCTTCTGGTAAGGGTGGCGTTGGCAAGTCCACGGTTTCCGCCAACCTGGCTTGTGCCTTGGCGGCTGAAGGGCGACGCGTTGGTCTGCTGGATGCGGATGTTTATGGGCCGTCGCAGCCGCGGATGCTGGGTGTTTCGGGCCGTCCGGCCAGTCCTGACGGCAAAACGATCCTGCCATTGCGCAACCACGGCGTCACCATGATGTCGATGGGCCTGATGACCAATGAAGGGCAGGCCGTCGTCTGGCGTGGTCCGATGCTGATGGGCGCGTTGCAACAGATGATGGGTCAGGTGCAATGGGGCGCGCTGGATGTGCTAATCGTCGACCTGCCACCGGGCACGGGCGATGTGCAGCTGACGCTGAGCCAGAAGTTCAACGTGGACGGCGCCATTGTTGTCTCGACCCCTCAGGACGTGGCTCTGATCGATGCCCGCAAGGGGATCGACATGTTCAACCAGCTCAAGACGCCCATCCTTGGGATGATTGAGAATATGTCGACGCATATCTGCTCGAACTGCGGCCATGAAGAACATGTGTTCGGCCATGGCGGCGTTAAGTCCGAAGCCGAGGCGCTGGGCGTTCCTTTGCTGGGTGAGATCCCGCTGCATCTGGATATCCGCGTTGCCGCTGATGGCGGTGCACCGATCGTGGTCAGCAAGCCCGACAGTCCGCAAGCCGAAGCGTTTCGCCAAATTGCGCGCGGCATGATTGCCAAGGGCAACGCATGAACGAGCCGGTCTTTCCCCCTTTGCTGACGGGCCACCCGGTGCAGGGTGGGGAAGACCCGTTCGAGCGCGCGCAGGCCATGGCTGCGCTGGGCTGTGATGCCGGTACCGTGGTTTATAACATTCAGGCCGATCGCCTGCGTGTGGCCATCGTTTTTGCCCCCGAGGTTGTCTTGCGCGATGCGATGGCAATGGTGCCGCTTTGCGCTGTTGGGTTCCAGAACGCGCTGGGCGCGCTAGCTCCGCCTGAGGTCGCGGTTCATCTGGGCTGGGACGGGCTGATCTGTGTGAATGGGGCCCAATGCGGAATGTTCCGTGTGGCAGCTTCGGATGCAGATCCAGAAGCAGAACCGGATTGGCTGATCGTCGGTTGGGATTTGGCGCTGCTGCAAACCAGTCAGGCACCGGGCGAAAACCCGGATGTCACCGCACTTTACGACGAGGGCTGCGCGGATGTCTCGGCAACGCAGCTTGTCGAAAGCTGGTCGCGGCACATGATGACATGGCTGAATCGCTGGCAAGAGGACGGCAACGCGCCTGTGCACGGAGAATGGATAGGCCTGCTGCGCGGAGTGGGAGAGCCCTTCGGTGAAGCGGGTGTGTTTCTGGGAACGGATGAACGGTTCGGCATGCTGATCCGGCAAGGTTCAGATACACAGCTTCGCCCGCTGACAGAATTGTTGGAGAACGGATGATGAAACTAGCGCGCGCAATCCATTTCGACGAAAGCGACATGAATGTGTTTCACTCCCCGGCGCGAACCGGGGAATGGTGCATTTCGGGTGGATTCGAGTTCTCAAATTGGGGCGAAGGCGATCTTGAAGGCAAGGCGCGTCAGGCTTTTGCGAATGGCTGGTTGGGCGTGGAAACCTTTGGGCGGGTGACATTCGTCGCGGTCACGCAGGTGGAACAGGCCGAGCTGGATCAGATCGCGCAGAGCCTTGCCGAACACTTTGTGCAGCTTTACGGGGCACCGTCGGTCGAGGCAGCCATGGACGTCGCACGGGCCGAGATCGCCCACATGTCCGAGCTGTGTGATGAGCATAACCCAAACACGCTGCTGACCGTCTCGCGTGAGCTGTCAGACGCCGGAGTGCGTGAGGCTTTCCGTGTGATCACGCCGCAAGAGACTCAGCTAGAGGCTCTGGCCGTACATGGGTCGTTGGACGAATAACCGTCAGATCAGATCCGCAAAGCCGCCAAATTGACCGCGCTTAAAGATCAAACCTTTGCCGGTGCGGTACATGACCTTTTGAACCTCACCAACAATGATCAGGTGATCCCCCGCATCGTGTTGGGCGTGCACCTGACAATCGAACCGCGCCAGACAACCGGATAATTGGGGCCGGCGCGCTGGGTCGTGGGCCCATTCCGCGTGCGAAAAATCCTTGCCGTCGCGCGCAAAGCGCAAGGCCTGTTCCTGTTGATCCTGTCCCATCACGTGGATCGAATAATGTCGGCTGGTGTTGAAATCGTCGAACCGGTTGGAGTCTTTGGCCAAGCACCACAAAACAAGTGGCGGGTCCAGGGATACCGACGCGAATGAATTGACCGTAATGGCCCGAGGGCCCTGATCGGTGTTCGTGGTGATCACCGTCACACCGGTTCCGAAACACCCCAACGCTTCGCGAAAAGCGGTGCTTTGATCCGGGGTTGGAGTGAATTGTTTTTCCGTCATTGCGTGCTGATCCCGTGGCCGTGCCTCAGGTGCCACGACACGCAGGGTTTGTCCATGAAAAGCTGCGCCAGGTTTGCGCATTTTCCAAACTAGTTCAGATCCTCCAACAGACGACCATGTTGGCGCGTTGCCTCAACGACCAGGCCAAAGGTTGTCATGCCGCGCGCCTGCAGCATTGGTAGCATTCTGACCAGCGCTTCGGCGGTAGCAACCGCATCACCCAGGGCGGTATGGCGCAGTTGTTCGGGGATGGTGATTTCCAACCGTTCACACAGAGCATCCAGCGTGTGTTTATCACTTGCCCCGAACAGCACGGCAGACAACAGAACCGTATCCAGAATGGGGTGATCCCAATCGACTTCCATGCGGTTTGCATGCCGCCGCAGAAACGCCATGTCGAATGGCGCGTTATGGGCCACGATCACTGCATCGCGGGCAAACTGATGCAGCGCGCGCCCGGCTTCGGCGATGCCCGGCGCACCCTGAACCATGCGATCACTGATCTTATGCACCTTGGTTGAGGCCGGAGGGATCGGGATGCCAGGATCAACCAGCATGTCCAGCTGCTCTCCGTCCACGATGCGCCCGTTGACAACCCGTACTGCTCCGATCTGAACGATTTCATCCTTGTGGGGCAGCAGTCCGGTGGTTTCGGTGTCAAACACGACGAAACACAAATCCTGCAGAGCTAGATTTTCGAAGGCTTCGTCCGTCGACGTGTTCAGCAAGTCGAAGTCATATACCAAAGGCCGTGCGGCTTCGGGTGCGATGTTCGCGGCACTGTCCTCGAAGATCAGCATGTATCCGGGTGCGCCGCCAAGGGGCTTTATGCGCGCGCGGTAACTCTGCGTACCATCGACGCTGGTTAGCGTGCAGGCGACCTCAAGCCCGGTCTTCACCAGTTTGGCATGAGCTTCCTCCAGCGGATCAGATTGCAGGTATTCAAACAACGAGGCATTCAGCCGGGGATGCGCAACCTGTGCCAGAACCTCGGCCGCCTGACCATCGTACAAAACGATCTTGTGTGTTGGGCTCGCCAACAGCATCGCAACTGGAATTTCGGTCAGTAAGGCCGTTAGACGGTATTTTTCTGCCGCCAGATGTGCCGTCTCTTCGGCCACGGCCTGCGCTACGTCCATGGCTTTACCGGACAATTGGTCGGCTAGTCCGGCCGCGGCTGGTGCCAGATCACCCAAATATCGCGCGGCCTGTGTGTCCAATTCGGTGCTGACCCCGGCATGCGCGCGGGCCCTAAGTTGGGCGGATATCCGTTCGATTGGCTTTGCAACATTGTCGTCGAACAATAACCAAACCGCCGCAGTCAAAGCCAGAAACCCAAAACCCATCAGGATTTCGGCAAAGATGAAGGAATCAAGCAGATCAGGATCAGCAACGCGCCGATAGCTGATCCACAGTGCCAGCGAGCTGACAGTCAGAGCGCCAAAGGCCAACAGGCAGAAGAACAGGAAAATGCGCAGACGCAGGCTTAACCGGTTCAGCATGTCACACTCCGCAGGTTGCCTCGACGATTGGGTCACTGGCGGTGACGTCGATCCAGTCGGCGTTCAGTAGCCGGCCGTCATCCGCGAATTCTGCCCCATCCGCAAGATTGGCGCGGCTGAACTCTTTGCAGTTGACCACGACCGGCAATTTTGAGACCGGAGCCCAGCGACCAAAGAGATACAGTTCTACCAACCGTTGTTCGGGAACCTGTTCATTGGTGCGAACAGAACCGGCATCAATGGCGGCAAAGCGGTCTACGAAGGGCACAGCATAGGTCCAGGGGCGATAGAAGGCGCGGCTTTCAACCTCTTGAATGACGGTCATACCTTCGGGAAGGGTATCGCGTGTGCGGTCGTACCAGGAATATTCACTGGTAATCGTCATGCCGATCATACCCAGACCAGCCGCAACGGGCGTCATCCAGCGGGGCAGGCGGCCACCCGTCACTTTGTTCAGAACCATTACGATGCCGGCAAAGGCAAAGCCTGCAAATATGGTGCCAATCAGTTCCAGAAACATGTGACTCTCCGTATGTCTTGCGTAGTCGCCAATAGTTATTGCCGGTTTAGCCCAGCATTCCCTTGCCGTGACCTACTGCCGATTGCATGGTTTTTACCACAACGAACGCATCCCGAAGATGACTTCGTTCAAAATCTGACAGGTCTGAGGGCGGCAGGAAATTGTCCGGCTTTTGATCACCCTTCACAAGCCTGACCTGATGCTCAAGGCGGGTTTCTGCGATCAGATCATACGCATCCAGCAAATCCCGCGCGCCCGAGGGGCTGAGGATGCCGCCAGATGCGGCTGCTTTCAAACGCGCCCGAGTATTGGCTTCGGTCAACTGGCCCTGAAGGCTGTAGATCCGCGCAAGGTCAACGACTGGGACCACACCGTTATGTTTGAGGTCCAGCGTGTTGCGATGTTCACCAGACCGGATGGTCGCAAACCCGCGCAACAGACCCAACGGAGGCGTGTGCTTAAGCGAGTTCGAGATCATGTGCGCCACAAAGATCGAGTTTGCGTTGGCCGCTGTCAGTGTCTCGGCCTGCAGATCGTCGAACAAGTGAAAGGCCCCTCCGATAGGGCGCAGGTCGAACATGACTGAGGCCAGCATTTGCGCCTCGGGGTTCGGTTTGGCGATCCACCCGTTGAAGTAGTCGCGCCAAACGCGGACAGGCTGACACCATCGTGGGTTGGTCGCCATCATGTCGCCCGGGCAATAGAAATATCCGCAGGTGTCCAGGCCATCCGACACGTACGTGGCAAGCTCGGCGAAGTACTTCATATCGGTATCGGTCACGCTGTTGTCCAGCATCAGACAGTTGTCCTGATCGGATACTCCGGTTTGTTCTTGCCGCCCTTGCGACCCACAGGCCAACCACAGATAGGGAACGGGTGCTGGGCCCAGCTTGTCCTCGGCCAAGGCCAACAACCGGCGGGTTGCCGTGTCTGCAATGTCCGTTATCAGCCGCGTCACGATCTCGTGCCGGTTTCCGGCAGCCACCAGTTGCACCAGAAGTTGCGGGATTTCAGCCGTTACCACCGCCATTTGATCCGCTGAGTCCGCTTGGGCAATACGGCGGACAAGCTCTGCCGAATTCACCGCCTGATAATGGGTTAGGTCCGTTTGCGTTACGATGCCGACCAAACGTCCACCTTCGCTGATCGGGATATGACCGATCCCGCGTTCCATCATCACGTGCAGAACGTCCGATCCAATGTCAGATGGCGACAGGGTGATTGGGTTCGCTGTCATGATCGCTGACACCGGCGTCTCTGCGGGCATGCCATTGGCCACGTATTTGCCCGAGATGTCGCGCAAGGTGGCGATGCCCAGCAGGTTATCCGCTTCGGTGACGCACAAGGATGAAATGTGCTTGTCACGCATGATCCGGGCGGCTTCTTGAACTGATGTATCCGGTGGGCAGGTTGCAGGGTTATGCGCCATAAGAACGTCAATCGCGCTGGTGGCCAGGCTTTGCGGGCCGGACCGGTTCGAACGGGTCCGGTTGAAGAATTTCGAAACGACGTCATGCCCATCGATCAACTCGCGCACCAGATCTGGCGGCAGAACCAGCAAAACGGATGGCGTATGCGCGCGCGCCTTGGTTGCGGCTTTCCCGTCTTTCAGTAGCCCACGCTCACCAAACGAATTGCGCAGACCAAGATGAGATACCACGGCGTCATTCTCATCGGTGATTTCAACGTGCCCTTCATAGATCACGAAAACGCCGGGCAGGGTGCGCCCAAGTTCGTACACGGGAAAGTCTTCCTCGACTTCCCAAACCTCGACCTGATTGGCGATCTGATCCAGTGTTTCTAGGGGCAGGGCATCATAGGGGTGGACGGATTTCAGGAACCGGGTGATTTCGTCATGAGACAGGGGCATCGTACAGTCCTGTGATTCCGGTTTTGAAAAATCCCGCCCGGTGGAGTGCCGGGCGGGAACAGTCGGTCGAAAGACGCGGCACATGGAAGTTAACCATATGCCGCATCATGCTCACTTGTTCTGAGCTGCGCCAGCGCCACGGGGAATGCGGACGCTTTCGACCAATTCAACGATCTCCGGCGGAGTCTCTTTGGTCATTCCGGCGACGACGTAAGCGACGCCAAAGTTGATCATTGCACCGATGGCGCCGAACGAGGTCGACTTGATCGGACCCAGAAGCGGATCAGCATCAGTGAACGAGTTGGTGCCCGGAATGAACAGCCAGCCCTTGTGCAGGAAGATGTAGACCAGAGTTACGGTCAGACCAGCCAGCATACCTGCGACAGCACCGGTGTTGTTGATACGGGTCGAGAAGATCCCCATCATCAGCGCCGGGAAGATCGAGGCAGCCGCCAGACCAAACGCCAGGGCCACGGTTTGCGCCGCAAAGCCCGGTGGGTTCAGACCCAAATAGGTTGCAACGACGATGGCCACAGCCATTGCGATACGAGCGGCCAGCAGTTCTCCTTTTTCAGAGATTTGCGGGTTGATCGCACCTTTGACAAGGTCGTGGGATACCGCCGACGAGATCGCCAGCAACAGACCCGCAGCGGTCGACAGAGCAGCCGCAAGACCACCGGCAGCGACCAGACCGATCACCCAACCCGGCAGGTTGGCAATCTCGGGGTTGGCCAGAACCAGGATGTCGCGGTTGAACTTGGTCAGCTCGTTTCCAACCCAGCCTTTTTCTTCCGCAAGTGCCTGCATGTCGGCGTTCTTGTCGTTGTAGTACTGGATCTTGCCGTCGCCGTTCTTGTCTTCCCAGTCCAACAGACCGGTTTTCTGCCACGTCTGCATCCAGTCATAGCGCGGATCATTGTCGATATCCTCGACCGAGACAGCGCCACCTTCGATGCCACCGTTGGGCCACATCATGTCGGTGATGTTCAGACGCGCCATTGCGCCAACCGCAGGGGCGGTTAGATACAGCAGAGCGATGAAGACCAGCGTCCAGCCAGCGGACCAGCGGGCGTCAGACACTTTCGGCACGGTGAAGAAGCGCATGATCACGTGGGGCAGACCGGCGGTGCCGATCATCAGCGACAGTGTGAAAAGAACCATGTTCAGCGTGTTCGAGTGATGAGCTGTGTATTCGTTAAAGCCCAGCTCGGTCACGATCGCATCCAGCTTGGTCAGCAGAGGCTCACCGCTTGCGGTGTCGCTGAACAGACCCAGCGCCGGAACCGGCGTACCCGTTAGCTGCAGCGAGATGAAGATCGCCGGGATAGTGTAGGCGGTGATCAGTACGCAGTACTGAGCGACCTGAGTGTAGGTCACGCCTTTCATCCCACCGAACACCGCGTAAGCAAACACGACACAGGCGCCGATCAGCAGACCGGAGGTGTTCGATACCTCGAGGAAGCGGCCAAAGGCCACGCCCACACCGGTCATCTGACCAATCACGTAAGTCACCGATGCAACGATCAAACAGATCACCGCAACGATACGCGCGGTCTGGCTGTAGAAACGGTCGCCGATGAATTCCGATACAGTGTATTTGCCAAACTTACGCAGATAGGGCGCAAGCAGCAGTGCCAGAAGCACGTAACCACCGGTCCAACCCATCAGGAAGGTCGAATTGTCATAGCCGGTAAAGGCGATCAGGCCTGCCATCGAAATGAACGAGGCCGCAGACATCCAGTCTGCCGCTGTTGCCATGCCGTTGGTGACCGGGTGAATGCCGCGACCGGCGGCGTAGAATTCTGATGTGGAACCCGCGCGGGCCCAGATCGCGATGCCGATGTACAGCGCAAAAGACGCGCCGACAAAGAGCAAGTTGATGGTAAACTGGTCCATTCCGCTTACTCCTCATCCACGCCGTATTCGGCGTCCAACTTGTTCATGCGCCAGGCGTAGTTGAAGATCAGCACCAGAAAGACCAGGATCGATCCTTGCTGAGCGAACCAAAAGCCCAGATCGGTGCCGCCAACGGCGATGCCAGACAGCAGCGGACGCAGCAGAATGCCGAATCCAAAAGACACCAGCGCCCAGATCACGAGGCTGATGTAGATGAGACGCAGGTTCGCCTGCCAATAGCCTTTGTCGGCCTCGGCAGTCTGCGCGGAGTTTGTTGATTGATCCGCCATTGCGGGTTCCTCCTTCGCTTCTTCCATGGGCGACCCGTTGTCTTAAACCTCCAACGCGCGGGGCCGCTTTTCGATTTGCCGAATGCCGGACGGCATCGGGCAAAACTTCTCCGATCCGCCAAGGCGGGTACTTTGAAGTTTTCCTTTAGGAATTAAACCCTTATTCAGGGCGGGCCGTCTTCCCTTAGTTCATGGCGTCGCTGACGATCCTTTCCAGATTGCCTGCGATGTCGTCGATATTGCCCATGGCGTTCAGACCTTTGAGAACACCGTGGTCTTGGTAATAGGTAATCAGCGGCGCGGTTTGCGCATGATAGGCCGCCAGACGTGAGGCGACGGTTTCGGCATTATCATCAGCGCGGCGCTTGAATTCCGTGCTGCCGCATTTGTCGCATTTGCCTTTAATGGCTGGGATTTTGAACGTGTCATGGAACCCTTCGCCACATCCGGCACAGGTGTAGCGGCCCGAGATGCGGATAACCATTTCGCCATCTTCGACTTCAAGACTGATGGCGGCGTTGATCTTCTGCCCGGTTTCCGAAAGTAGCCCATCCAACGCCACGGCCTGAACCGTGGTGCGCGGAAAGCCGTCCAGAATGACGCCCTTGGCGCAGTCCGGCTCAGCTAGGCGATCACGAAGGATGGCAATGACGATGTCGTCGCTGACCAGATCACCAGCTTCCATCACGGCCTTTGCGGCTTTCCCAGCATCGGTTTCCGCTGCGACAGCGGCGCGTAGCAGGTCGCCGGTGCTGAGTTGAACCAACCCGAACTTATCCTCGAGCATACGGGCCTGTGTTCCCTTCCCGGCACCCGGAGGGCCGAGAAGGATCAGAACAGCGGGTGTGGTGATCGTGGCAGCGTCCATCACATCCTCACTTGTTCGCACGGTTTTCGATCAGGTCTTCGACCACCGACGGATCAGCCAATGTCGAAGTGTCGCCCAATGCGCCAAAGTCGTTCTCGGCGATCTTGCGCAGGATACGGCGCATGATTTTGCCCGAGCGGGTCTTGGGCAGGCCGGGCGCCCACTGGATTACGTCAGGCGATGCAATCGGGCCGATCTCGGTCCGGACCCAGGTGCGCAGCTCTTTCAGTAATTCATCCGACGGCTCACGGTCATTCATCAGAGTGACATAGCAATAGATGCCTTGCCCCTTGATCTCATGGGGGTATCCGACCACAGCGGCCTCGGCGACGGCGGCATGCGCGACAAGCGCGCTTTCGACCTCGGCGGTCCCCATTCGGTGGCCCGAGACGTTGATCACGTCATCCACACGACCGGTAATCCAGTAATCTCCATCCTCATCACGACGACAACCGTCACCGGTAAAGTAGTAACCTTTGTAGTCCGAGAAATAGGTCTTTTCGAACCGTTCATGATCACCCCAGACGGTGCGCATTTGGCCGGGCCAGCTGTCCTTGATACACAGAACACCTTCGACGCCGTTGCCGTTGATCTCGATGCCTGATTGCGGGTCCAGAACCACGGGCTGAATGCCAAAGAAAGGCTTCATCGCGGCACCAGGCTTCATCGCGTGTGCACCGGGCAGGGGTGTCATCAGGTGACCGCCGGTCTCGGTCTGCCACCACGTGTCAACGATGGGGCAATTTCCTTTACCGACGACCTCATTGTACCAGTTCCAGGCTTCAGGGTTGATCGGTTCGCCCACGGTGCCCAGTAGTTTGAGGTCGCTCAGATCATGCTTCTCGACCCACTCGTTGCCTTGTCCCATCAACGCGCGGATTGCGGTTGGTGCGGTGTAGAACTGGTTGACCTTGTGCTTGGCGCACACCTCCCAGAAACGGCCTGCGTCGGGGTAGGTCGGAACGCCTTCGAACATCAGTGTAGTTGCGCCGTTGGCCAGCGGGCCATAGACGATATAGCTGTGGCCGGTGACCCAGCCCACGTCAGCCGTGCACCAATACACATCGCCCTCGTGGTAGTCGAAGGTGATCTCATGGGTCAGCGATGCGAAAACCAGATAGCCGCCAGTGGTATGTACCACACCCTTGGGTTGTCCGGTCGAGCCGGAGGTGTAGAGGATGAACAGCGGGTCTTCGGCGCTCATCTCAGCAGGGGCGCAGTAGTCATCGGCCTCAAGCGCCATTTCGTTGTAATCATAGTCGCGGCCGTCGATCCATGTGGTCTGACCACCGGTGCGCTTGACCACCAGGCATTTCACTGTGTCTTTGCAGTGCAGAAGAGCAGCATCCGCATTGGATTTCAGCGCAGTCTTGCGGCCGCCTCGCGGGGCCTCGTCGGCGGTGATGACAACCTTTGCGTCGCAGCCATTGACGCGCGCCGCCAAAGCGTCTGGTGAGAAGCCTGCAAAGACGATCGAATGGATCGCGCCAATGCGCGCGCAGGCCAGCATGGCATAGGCGGCCTCGGGGATCATCGGCATATAAATCACAACGCGGTCGCCCTTACGCACGCCCAGCGATTCCAGAATGTTTGCCATCCGGCAGGTCCGGCGGTGCAACTCAGCATAGGTGATGTGCTGCGCTTCGTCTTTTGGATCATCCGGCTCCCAGATGATCGCCGTCTGATCGCCGCGGGTTTTCAGGTGACGGTCCAAACAGTTGGCCGAAACGTTCAGCGTGCCGTCTGCGTACCAGTTGATTCCGACCGAGCCGAAATCATAGTTTACGTCTTTGACCTGTGTGTAGGGCTTGATCCAGTCGATCCGCTTGCCTTGTTCGTCCCAGAACGCGACGGGATCGTTGATCGAAGCCGCATACATCTCAGTGTATTTTTCAGCGTTAACATGCGTGCGGGCCACGGTTTCGGCGGACGGCGGAAAGGTATTGGCTTCTGCCTGGGCAGCGGTTGTCATTCTGAGGCTCCTCCCTCTGGATCATATTGAATCAGACCGATTTTGCCTGCTGAACTGGCGATGTCGATCTGTTTCCTCCTTATGCGCAATAATACGGAGAGCTGAAAACAAGGGAATAAATTACCGATTTATCACGATTAGTTTGTAAATTATTTTTTTGACTCGGAGTGATTTTGTAAAGAAAGAGGCTGTCATTGGGAATAGTGGTTTTTTTACATAGCCTTGGATGTAATGAAAATTTGTGAGGAAATAAGCCGCCCGATTGCAACTAAATTGCACCTGAGACTCACCTTTCGGTTGTTAGCGCTCAACGGTACCGTTCCTTGCTGGCCATGAATGCTGACCGGGGGTTGGCACATTCCGATGTTGGCGCTAGCTTTGACCGCAAGCGCCTCGGTAAGGGGGTGCAGCAAAGGGAGAAATCAGTATGAAAAAGATTTTGAGCGGCTCTGCTGTGGCCGCCTTGTGTGTTGCGTTCGTGTCCGAGGCAGCCGCAACTGAATGGAATGCTTCGGTCTGGGGCAAACGTCGTGCGTTCACCGAGCATGTTGAGAAACTGTCTGAGTTGGTCAGCGAAAAGACAAACGGCGATTTCACCATCAATGTCAGCTATGGCGGCCTGTCCAAGCCGCGCGAAAACCTGGATGGAATCGAAATTGGTGCGTTTGAGATGGCGCAGTTCTGTGCCGGATATCATCGCGACAAAAACCGCGCGATCACCGTTCTGGAACTGCCGTTCCTAGGCGTGAACAACCTGGATGAGGAAGTTGCTGTCAGCCACGCGGTTTACGATCACCCTGCCGTTAAGGATGAGATGGCGCAGTGGAATGCGCGTATCATCATGACCTCGCCCATGCCGCAGTACAACATCGTCGGAACCGGCGACCCGCGTGACGAACTTGCCGAGTTCGAAGGCATGCGTGTCCGCGCCACAGGTGGTCTGGGCAAGGCATTCGAGGCGGTAGGTGGTGTGCCGACTTCGGTTCCTGCAACCGAGGCCTTTAACGCAATGGAGTCCGGTGTCGTTGACACGGTTGCCTTTGCTCAGCACGCGCACCTGTCTTTTGGCACGATCAACGAAGCGGATTGGTGGACGGCCAACCTGAACCCTGGCACTGTGAATTGCCCGGTTGTGGTCAATATCGATGCCTATGAGGCACTGCCAGCTGAGCATCGCGAAGCACTGGACAGTTCGATCGACGAAGCGATTGATCACTATCTGGCCAATTATGGATCGCTGCTGGATCAGTGGGACAGTGTTTTGGACGAAAAGGGCGTCGCAAAGGTACAGATCGATGATGCGGTAATCGCAGAGTTCCGCACCAAAGCTGCCGATCCCATCCGGGCACAGTGGATTGAGGATATGTCCGCTCAGGGTATTCCTGCGCAGGACCTGTATGATCTGGTCCAGTCCACGCTGGAACAGCAACGCAGCGGTAACTAAGCACATAATCCGGATGCCCATCGGGGCATCCGGACACCAATAAAAATACAGGGGAACACCGCAATGGCAGGACAGGCCACGGTGCTTGACGACAACAGCCTCCTGAGTTCTTTGGACCGTAAGTTGTTGAGGTTAGAGCGGTTTCTGGCTCTGATCAGCGGCCTTACCGTGTTCAGTCTTATGGTTCTGGCGGTGGTCTCGGTCAGCGGACGCAATGCGATTAACGCACCTTTGCCGGGATATGTCGACTGGATCGAACAGGCGATGCCGCTGATTGCTTTTCTGGGCATTTCATATGTTCAGCGCGATGGCGGTCATATACGGATGGACATTGTCATCTCACGCCTGCACGGCCGGGCGCTGTGGCTGTTCGAGCTTATTTCGGTTCTTCTGATGCTGGTGCTGATGCTGGCCTTGGTCTGGGGCAGTTGGTCCCATTTTGACCGCTCGTTCGACTTTGGCGCGCCGATGTGGAGCCGGGACAGTTCAATCGACATCGGTATCCCGCTTTGGCCGGCCAAACTGCTGGCACCTGTGGCGTTCTCGGTGCTTTGCCTACGGCTGTTACTTCAGGTTTGGGGATATGGTCGCGCGCTGATCTTAGGGGCCGAAAGCCCCGTAGCCGTTCCACTGATACAGGATGCGGCTGCTCAGGCCGCTGCCGAAGCCGAACAATTCGAAGGGCAGGACTAGCGCATGGACTCGATAGAGATTGGCCTGTGGGTCACGGGTGGCCTGCTGGTTTTGGTTGTGACCGGAATGCGCGTGGCCTTCGCGGCGGGGCTTGCGGGGCTGTTTGGGTTGGTTTGGATTTTCTGGGCCAAGTTCGGATACGATCCGGATCGCTTCGGCAAAGCATTAACCGTCGCGGTCAAGACGGCGGGGCAGGTGCCCCATTCCAAGGTTGCGGCCCATACGCTCAGCCTGATCCCCACCTTTATCCTGATCGGTTATCTGGCCTATTATGCGGGCCTGACGCGCGCGTTGTTCGAGGCCGCTAAACGTTGGGTTGCGTGGGTGCCCGGAGGGCTCGCGGTTTCGACTGTGTTCGCCACAGCCGGGTTCGCGGCCGTTTCTGGCGCGTCGGTGGCGACCTCGGCAGTTTTCGCCCGGATCGCTATCCCCGAGATGCTGAAAGTCGGTTACAACAAGCAATTCGCAGCCGGAGTGGTCGCAGCGGGCGGTACACTTGCATCCCTTATCCCGCCATCCGCGATCCTTGTGATCTATGCGATCATCGTGGAACAGGATGTGGGCAAACTGCTGCTTGCCGGGTTTATCCCCGGTGCATTTTCGGCCGTTGTGTACGGTCTGCTGATCGTCGGCATCGCGGTTGTGTTCAAAAACGTTGGTCCACCGGTAACAGGCTTCACCTGGAAGCAGCGTTTTGCGTCGCTGCCGGGCGCCTTTCCGATTGTCGCTGTAATCCTGATCATCATTTGCTTTGTCTATAACCCGTTTGGAGAAAAGGCCTGGGGCACTCCAACCGAAGGCGGAGCAATCGGTGCCTTCATCGTCTTCTGTTTCGCCCTTTTCCACGGAATGCGGTGGCCCGAGCTGAAATCGGCGCTGCTGGAAACCGCCAAACTGACGGCCATGATCTTCACGATCATCTGGGGGGTGCTGATCTACGTACGGTTTCTGGGGTTTGCGGATCTTCCAGGCGCGTTTTCGGACTGGATCACTTCGTTGGAAATGTCACCGATGCTGATACTGATCTGTATCCTGCTCGCCTATGCGGTCTTAGGCATGTTCATGGATGCCATCGGGATGCTGTTGCTGACATTACCGGTCGTCTATCCGGCGGTCATGGCCCTAAACGGAGGGGAGACGGTCAGTGCCGCCGAAAGCGCCTTTGGCATGTCAGGTCCGATGTGTGCGATCTGGT
The DNA here is from genome assembly GCF_001458195.1 of Ruegeria atlantica. Classification (GTDB taxonomy): domain Bacteria; phylum Pseudomonadota; class Alphaproteobacteria; order Rhodobacterales; family Rhodobacteraceae; genus Ruegeria; species Ruegeria atlantica. The sequence continues at coordinate 337,746 of NZ_CYPU01000039.1, forward strand.
TTGGTATTCTGGTGGTGAAAATGGCCGAGTTTTGCCTGATCACGCCTCCTATTGGCCTAAATTGTTTCGTGGTTGCAGGCGTGCGTCCGGATCTGAGCGTTCAGGACGTGTTCAAAGGCGTAACCCCGTTCTTCATCGCCGATGGCGTGACGATCGCGCTGCTCGTGGCGTTTCCCGGTATCGTACTCTACCTGCCGTCGCTGGCCGGATAGAAAAAGCCCCCGGTGGTGAACCGGGGGCTAGTCGACGTGAAGTGCGGGTTCTTCAGCTCGCCCGCATCAGCATTCCATACAGATCCCGCGGATCATCCGGATCTGCCAACATGTCCAAAGGTTCAAAGAAATCAGTGCCTTTGATGGCGGACTGGACGTAGCACAAGGCCGAGAAATCCTCGATCGCGAAGCCAACGCTATCAAAAAGAGTGATCTGTCGGTCGTCGCGTCGGCCCTTGGCCTGGCCGGTCATGACCTGCCACAATTCGGTCACTGGGTGATCCTCGGCCAAGGCCTGAATCTCGCCCTCGATGCGTGTTTGTTCCGGGTATTCGACGAAGATGTCCGAGCGCAGCAGAATATCGCGGTGTAGTTCGGTCTTGCCGGGGCAATCACCGCCAATTGCATTGATGTGGACGCCCGGTCCAACCATGTTGTCGGTCAGGATCGTTGCGTTTTTCTTATCTGCGGTGCAGGTCGTAATGATCTGAGCGCCTTCGATGGCGTCCTCGGGTGTTTTGCAAAGCACGACCGTCAGCCCGGAATTTTTAAGGTTTGCCGCGCATTTTTCGGTGGCCGCATGATCTGTATCGTAAAGGCGCACAGTGTCGATCCCGCACATGGCCTTGAACGCCAGGCATTGGAACTCGGACTGAGCGCCATTCCCAATCATCGCCATGACGCGCGATGACTTTGGTGCCAGATGGCTGCCGACAAGGGCCGAGGTTGCCGCCGTGCGAAGGGCGGTCAACATCGTCATTTCGGTCAAAAGCGTAGGGTAGCCGGTATAGACGTCGGCCAGAAGGCCAAAGGCTGTCACGGTCTGCAGGCCCTCGGACGTGTTCTTGGGGTGCCCGTTGACGTATTTAAACCCATATGCCTCACCATCCGAGGTTGGCATCAGTTCGATTACGCCATGGGGAGAATGCGCCGGAATGCGAGGGGTCTTGTCAAAGCTTTCCCAGCGTTTGAAGTCGGATTCAATCTGAGCCGCGATTTGAGTGATCATCTTTTCAAGCCCAATATGGTGCACCAGCCGCATCATGTTGTCGACGGATACAAAGGGCACAAGCGCCTTGTCAGAAGGTTGCATCATGGTCTCCTATCGGCGGGAAAGGTGGATACCGGCGATCATGCAACGTACTGATCCTCCGGCTGTTTCAATGGTTGGAACCGACAATGGCAGCAAAGCCGCGCTGTCTTCGATGATGTCGATCTGTGCGGGCTTAAGCGCAGCTTTGGCGCGGCTGGAAAGCGCCAGAACAAGGCCGTCGCGGCCACTGAGCTCAATGGTGTTTCCGGCAAAATTTGCGATCTGGTCATGCGACAGGTCGATGACGGTACGACCGGATTCCTCCAGTCGCGCCTTGACTGTCGCACGGCGTTCCGGGTCGGCAATCATGTCGAGGCAGATCAGTGCATAATGTGTGCCGATCCCCATCAGGACATTGGTGTGATAGACATCTCTGCCTTCGGCGTCCCGGGCTTCGAACGCGATGGGTTCGTAGTTGAAGTTGGTACAGAACCGCTCCAATAGAACGGGGTCGGCGCGGTTGGACTTGACCGTGTAGGCAATGCGTCCGACGTGGTCGAGAACCATTGCGCCAGTGCCTTCAAGCGCAAGATTGTCCTGCTCTAGTCCCGAATAGTCGATTACGTCCTGAACGCGGTCTTCCTGTTTCAACAACTCGATAACATCGGTGCGGCGTTCGCTCCGACGCGATGGAACAAACATCGGGTAGATCGCCACATGTCCGCCGGGATGTGTCGAGAACCAGTTGTTGGGAAAGACACTGTCAGGCGTGTTCAGGTGGCCGTGATCGTCAAAGACATGAACCGTGACACCGGCTTCACGCAGTTGCTCTACCGCGCGATCATGTTCATCGCGCGCGGCTGCTGAAGTTGCCTCGGCGGACCGGTGTGCCAGCGTCTGAAACGCATTGTCATTGCTGGTTTCCGGGTTCGAGATAAACTCATGCGGGCGCACCATGACGACTGCGGAAGGAGATTGAAGGGAATTCATCAGAAGCTCCGGGTCGGACGGTCGAAGATGCGGCGGCCCAGCAAGGAGGCAGCCAAATCGACCATCAGTTTTGCGGTTCGTCCACGCTCATCCAGAAACGGGTTCAGTTCGACCAGGTCCAGTGAGCAGACCAGACCGCTTTCGTGCAGCAGTTCCATCACCAGATGGGCTTCGCGTTCGGTCGCGCCTCCAGGAACAGTGGTGCCAACAGCGGGCGCAATTGAAGGGTCCAGAAAGTCGACGTCCAGCGAGACGTGCAGGATACCGTTTGCTGCGCGTACTCGGTCGAGGAGCGCGATCAACGGCGCCTTGATGCCATGTTCATCAATGCTGCGCATGTCTGCCAGCATGGCCTGATCCTGTTCCAATCGTGCACGTTCAGCCGGGTCCACGGATCGCAGGCCGATCATACCCACTCGGTCCGTTGGGACCGGGGCAGCCAGCGGAGGAAAGGCGTCAAACCCGGGTTGCCCGGTGAAATAGGCAACCGGTGTGCCGTGCAGGTTGCCGCTGCCGGTGCTGTCTGGTGTATGAAAGTCGCTGTGCGCGTCCAGCCAAAGCACGAACAGGGGGCGACCGATCCTGTCGGCATGTGCTGCCATCCCGGCAACTGTGCCCATGGACAAAGCGTGATCGCCGCCCATAAAAATCGGCAGTCCGTTCGGCGCGGTTTCCTGTGCGGCGCGGCTCAGGGCGCTGGTCCAGCCGATGCACTCGGGCAGCGCCACAAGGTGTGGATGCTCCGGTACATCTGACGGATCGGCGCTGACATTGCCGATATCCGACACTTGGTGCCCGAGGTCAGTCAGAGCTTGTTCCAGACCGGCCACCCGGTAGGCGTCCGGGCCCATGCGGCACCCCTGACGACGCTTACCTGCGTCCATTGGTGCGCCAACCAATATTACATTTTGCGTATCCATATGACTATCTAGACCCTCGTGATGGCTTGCGAAAAGACAGCAAAATGTTCAAAATGGCATTCGGATAAACGAAATGAGAAGCAGTCATGGACGATTTGGATAGCAGGCTGCTCAGCGCCTTGCACCGGGATGCAAGGGCGTCCCTGTCCGAGCTCGCCGAAACGCTGGGTGTGACGCGCACTACGGTTCGCAGCCGCCTGCAGCGCCTCAAACAATCCGGAGAGATTGTTGGGTTTACGGTACTCACCCGTCAGGACGTGGCGCAAAGCCCGGTGCGCGGCTTGATGATGCTGGAAATCGAAGGCCGCGGAACAGAGCGCACGATGGCCCGAATTGCCGCCATGCGTCAGGTGCGTGCTGTTCACTCCACAAACGGCAGCTGGGATCTGATCGCCGAAATCTGGACCGAAACACTGGCCGAGTTGGACGAGGTGCTGTTCCAGATTCGCCGTATGGAGGGGATCACCAAGTCCGAGACCAACCTGCTGCTGTCCACCCGCAAAGGTCGGTTGTGACCCCCGTAGTGCTTTGAGCCTGAACGAAAATGTGCAAAAGTCGGCTTGCGCGTTTCGATCGTGCAGAGTGTGATCGAGCCTGAGAGCAGGGACAAAGCATGGCAACTCATGAAAATGTCGAAGAACTCTGGGCTGTACGCCTGGCCGAACGGGTTTCGGGGTTTCTTGAAAAGCCCCTTGTCCGGATCGCGATACCGATTCTGGTCACGCTTATTGCCCTGACCGTCCTGCACGAGCTGTCTTCGCACGTCAAATGGGCTGATGTAAAAACCGACGTCGCGAATACATCGTGGAAATTGATGTTTTTCGCCCTGTGTTGGACGGCTGTCAGCTTTTTATCTCTCTCACTTTACGATGTGTTTGCCGTGCAAAGTGTGGCGGATGGCGAGGTCCCTTTGCCTGTCGCAGGCATGGCTGGCGCCTGTGGCTACGCCGTGTCGAATTGCCTCGGGTTTTCCTACATCACCGGCACGGCGATCCGGTATCGGATCTATGCCTCTCTGGGTCTTGATCTGGGTCGGGTCGCGGGGGTGATCGCCACATCCTGGATCGCATTCTGGTCAGGTTTCATTCTGCTTTTGGGTGGGTTGCTAACCTTTCATCCAGATGGCGTGTCCAAGGTTCTGCCCATAAGTGACACCGTCGAAACCGTGATGGGGCTGTGCCTGCTTGTGGGTTTCGCAACGCTGTTCATTTGGCTTTCCAAGGGTGGACGCAGACTGGCCACCGGTGGTTTGGGTTTCAATTTGCCGGGCGGCAAGTTGCCTGGATTGCTGACGCTGGCGGCTGTGGGTGACCTGTTTGGGGCGTCCATGACGCTGTATGTGTTGATGCCAGATGACCTGGGGGTTGGGTTTCCGTTCTTCTTCACCGTTTACATTGGCGCGATCGCGGTGGGAATTCTCAGCCACGCCCCGGGCGGAATTGGCGCGTTTGAGGCAACTTTGATCGCCGGGCTAGGGGCCTCCGGTCGGTCTGACGTGATCGCGGCCCTGTTGCTTTACCGGTTGGTCTATACCTTCCTGCCGTTCGCCATTGCGACGCTGTCCATCGCGGTGGCTTCGGCCCTGACGCACCGACATCACATCAGCGGAGCCGCCACGTGGGTTTACCGCGTGATCCGTCCGATTGTGCCGATGGTCGCGGCCGGTGTCGCAGCTGTGGCGGGTGTCATTCTGCTGGTGTCTGGGGCGTTGCCTGCAGGCAGCGAGAACCTTAGCGCATTGCGGGACTTTCTGCCTTTGTCCTTCGTCGAAGCCTCGCATCTTGCCGGCAGCGCTGTTGGAGTTCTACTGATCCTTGTTTCACGCGGCCTGTTCCGCAAGCTGTACCGCGCATGGATAGCGGCCATGCTGCTGATGGTTGCCGGGTTCGTCGCATCGCTGACCAAGGGTCTCGATACGCACGAAGCGATCAGCATGTTGGGCACAATCGCCTTGCTGGCCACGTTTCGCGGGGCGTTTTACCGCGTCAGCGGGGCATCGATTTTCCGCCTGAACATCCCGTGGCTGGTCAGCGTGGTCGCCTTGCTTTTGGTCGTCTTTTGGGTCGGGCTGTTTTCCTATTCGCATGTCGAATATCAGAACGCTTTGTGGTGGGAGTTTGCGTGGAACGGTGACGCCTCACGCTTTTTGCGATCCAGTCTTGTGGTGGCGGTTATTCTTGGCGTGGTGGCCGTGAATTCTTTGTTCGGGCGCGAAGTTCCGGAACCGGTCCGGACAGAGATCCCCGAGGTTGTTGAACGCCTGGTCATGGAAAGCGAAGACACCGAGTCGCAGATTTCACTGACCGGCGACAAGCAATTCCTGATTTCACCGGACGATGACGCATTTCTGGCCTATGCCGACACAGGCAATGCACTGATCACCAAGGGGGAGCCGGTTGGGGATGAAACCGCCGGAAAGCAACTGATCTGGCAATTGCGCGAAATGGCGGACCGTGAGGGCAAGTTGTGCGCCTTCTACAGCGTATCGACTAAGTACTTGCCGACGTTTCTGGATCTGGGCCTGTCTATTCTGAAGATCGGAGAGGTCGCGCGGGTGCCGTTGAAAGATTTCTCGCTGGACGGCAAATCTCGCAAGCGGTTCCGTCAGGCCAAGAACCGGGCCGAACGCGAAGGGTACGTATTCGAGATCATACCGAAGGACAAAGTGGGCCCTGTATTGCCCGAACTGCGCAAGATTTCAGACGATTGGCTGGAGCATAAGGCTGGTGAGGAAAAGGGCTTTGCCTTGGGCGGGTTTGACGATGAATACCTGTCCTATTTCGATTTCGCGGTGCTGAAGAAGACAGATACGGGAAAGATCGTCGCCTTCGCCAACCTCTTCCAAGGCGGGAACAAGTCCGAATTGTCGTTGGACCTGATGCGGTATGAGCCGGACGGGTCGAACTTTATCATGGACGCCTTGTTTGCCGAGATGATGACCTGGGGGGCAGAGCAGGGGTTCCATTGGTTCTCGCTAGGAGCGGCACCGTTTTCGGGAATTGAGAACCGGCAACTGGCGTCTTTCTGGAACCGCGTCGGAGGGTTCGTTTATGAGCACGGCGAGCAGTTCTATCACTTCGAAGGGCTGCGATCTTTCAAGCAGAAGTTCGATCCGGAGTGGAGCCCGAATTACCTCGCCAGCCCCGGTGGTCTGGCAGCACCACGTATTCTGTACGAGGTGAACATCCTGATTTCAGGCGGTTTGCGCGGGCTGGCGAAGTAACTAACACTCAGTTCAGACTGGCGCGGGTTGGGGTTTTCTCCAGAAGATCGCCCCAATCCGTGCGATATGCCATTTCGGCCAGAACGGTTTCTGGTAGGAATTCTTGGTTCTGCCGGATCTGCCAGCCGCCACCCAATCCCTTGTAAACCGCAACCAGATTACTGGAAACCTGCTGGCGGGCCTGAATCAAATTGGCCTGAGATCGCAGCAGCGCTGTTTGGGTGTTCAGGATACGCGAATAGCTGGCGATACCGTCCCGATACTGGTCGATGGCGATATCGGCCGCTTTGCGCGAAGCCGCGACGCTTTTTTCATAAAAGCCAACTTGCTTGCGAGATTGGGCATAGGCCACCATCGCGCTTTCAACCTCGGAATAAGCGGTCAGGACAGTGTTCTGGTAATTGGCGATCAACGCCTGATAGGCCGCATCCTGCGCGCGGACGTTGTTTTTGATCCGGCCATAGTTCAGCACGTTCCAGACCACACCGGCATTCGCGAGCCCGGTGTTGCTGCCTGCTGAAAACAGATCTTGCCCGCCCGAGGCCTGCAGGCCAATAGCACCCGACAGGATGAATTGCGGATAGAGGTCGGCCAAAGCGATCCCGACCTGCGCTGATTGCGTGGCCGCTGCCAACTCGGCTGCGCGAACGTCTGGGCGGCGGCGCAGAAGCTCGGCAGGGACACCGACGGACACATTCGTACGCGCAGAGGGGATCCGCCCGGAATTGCCTAGTAGGCTGGTCATGCGGGAAGGGGTGGTTCCCAGCAGCACGGCCAAAGCATTTTTGGCCTGTTGAAGATCACTCTCAATCTCTGGCACCAAGGCCTTGGTATTGTTCAACAGGGCCGTGGATTCCTGCACGTCCAGCTCGGTTGTTACGCCATTGTCAAACCGCAATTGGGTCAGATCTGCGGATTCCTGTTGCAACTGGATGTTGTTGCGCGCCACGGCCAGCGACTCCTGCAAGGCACGAATGTTGACATACAGAGCAGCAACATCGCCGGTCAGCGTGACAAGCGCGTCGTCATAATTGGCCACTTGCAGCGCCAGATTGGATCGCGCGGCCTGAACGCCACGACGTTGCTGGCCCCACACGTCGAGTTCCCATTGGGCATCAAAGCCGACTTGCGAGGTCGAAAACTCGGTGTCCAACGGAATGATCCGGCGGATATCGGAAATCGGTCCGAGGTTGTCGCTGACCTGACGGCGTTCGATGGATGCGCCGATGGCCTGTGATTGCGGATACAGCTCGCCAAACGCAATGCCCAACTGCGCGCGTGCCTGCAGAACGCGCGCACCGGCAACCTGCAGATCAAGGTTCTGGGCATAGGCTTCGGCTATCAGTTTGTTGAGAGTGGGGTCGTTGAACGTCTCCCACCATTTCACCACAGGCGCACTGCGCGAGGTCAGACCGCTTTGACCAGTGCTTGGGCTGTTGACCTCGATCCATTGCTTCACGACCGGAGAGCTGGGGCGCACGAAATCCGGGCCAACTGGTGCGCAGCCGACCAGCAGCGCGGCGCATAGGGCCGTGCCCATCAGTCGGCGGTAAAGTCTGGCCCGGGTCATCATATGTGTCCTTAGATATCCAGTGGTCGAATGAAGTTGGCGAAGGAATAGAGACGAATGTTGATGCGTCGCAGGAACTCAAAGCTTTTGCCTTGGCCGGTATAGATCGCGACGGCTGCATGACCGCCGGCAGGGAAAGTGTGTCCGGCGGGGATGTCGACCGAGATCTGGACCGCAATGCGTCCGGGCAGTTTTGGCAGCTCAAACCCGGGCAGGCGGCCAGACGGCAAGTACTGACCTTGTCGGGTTGCCCACCAGATTGCCTCGACCTTGCCGGTCAGGATTTCACCCGGATACAGATCAAGAGCAACTTCAACGGGTTGGCCAACCTCGACAAATTTCAGGTTCTGCTGTCGGTAGGTTGCAAGAATATAAGGGTTGTCCTTGGTGACAAAACTGGCAATGGCGCCCAGACGGATATCGCCGACGACCAGACCCGGACGGGCCTGTTGGGACACGATCATCCCGTCTTCGGGGGCGTAGATTGTTGTGTTGTCCAGAAAATACTGGGCCTTGTCTAATTGCGCCTGCGCCTGAAGGATGCCGGTGTTCACGCCGTCAATCTGGGAATCTAGCGCAAGCTGAGCCTTTTCCAGATTTGCCGTGGCCTCTTTGACCTGGGCCTGATCCTCAGTCACCTGTTCGTTCCAGCGATCTAGCTCGTCCTGCCGCGCACCACCTGCGGGTACGAGGTTTTCGTATCGGGCTTGCTGCGTCTGTGCGTAGGCAAGTTGAGCGTTGGCACGCTCAATGGCTTCCCCTGCGGCAATGACGTCCTGTTCAAGGATCTTGGCATTCTGCTCGGCCGCGACCAGTTGCGCTGTGGCTTCCTCAACCTCAAGCGCGAACACAGTGTCGTCGAACCGATACAGGGGATCGCCCTTTGTGACTTCGGTATTTGGCTCGACCAGTACCTCAGTCAATATCGTCGGTTCGGTCAGCCGTGGGACGATCTGGATGGTCGAGCGGACCACGTGGCTGTCGATAGAGAACGGCTGAAAGAACCGAAGGGCGACAAGGAAGATCAACAGCAGGTGCGCACCGACCCAGAAGGATACGATGCCCCACATTATGTTGAACTTCAGCCACTGGAACTTGAAGAAAATAAGCCAGACAAAAATGATGTAGAAAAGCGTAATGCCGAGGGCGACAAACATGTTTTGTAGTTTCCTTTGGCGTTAGCTCTTTTGCGTCTCTTCCGGATCCAGCGGGTCACGGTATTCTTCCGTCAACTCACCACCCAAGCGCTTGATTTCTTTGCGAACTGCCTTTCGTTCTTCATCGGGCATGCGGCGGATATCGACCACCGTTCCATCGTGGAACGCCCAAATGAAAGCATGGACCCAAGGCACGATGGCGAGAAACCCCATCCAGCCCATGATCTTGATAGCTTCGGCATGGGGGTGATTGCGTTTGATCGCGATGCGGCCCGGTAGTCCCATCACGAATAGAAACAGCGCCATGACGGCGGCCAGTAGCAAAATCAACGCAACAAATGTCAGGTAGTCGTAATAGCCCAGTGGCTGCCCAAGTAACCCCATGTTTGTGCCTCTGTTCGGGAAGGTTATCCCATCCTCAGTTGTTGGAGCCCAGTTCGTCAATCACTTTGTAGCTGGTTGGCGGGTCGGCGCAAATGCCAGGACCACATTCAAGCAGTGTCGAACCGGCATTCAGAACAGCCAGACCAAGCATGATGAAGAAGGCAGTTTTGGCCAAGGTGCTTTCACCGAAACGAGGCTGATCCAAAGCGTCAGCGTATTGGCGATCAAACAGCAGCATAACTGCGGTGCCCAACAGGATCAGGAAAAAGCAAATGGCGGCCCAAGTGTAGTAGTGCAACCCCAACATGGGCGAGCCGTAATGACCCGTGCCCGGAACAATATGCAGAAGGATCTGACGCACCGATACGCTGCCGCCATAAAGCGCTGCGATTAACATCAACGCATAGTGTTGCGGCCGCGCGCCGTATAGCAGGTTCAAGCCCAGCCCAACGCCCACGGCGACAAAGCCAACGCGTTGCAGCAGGCAAAGTGGACAGGGCAGCTCGTAAAGCGTCAGTTGGTAAACAAAGGCCAACAGCAGCACTAGACTGACGGCCAGCAAGCCTATGGCGTTCAGGGTTCGGGACAATTCTGGTGTTATCATCACCCCCTACAACTGGATTGTCAGTTGGCTGGTGGCGTGGAATTTCAGCCAGTACACACTCAACGCCAGCGTGAAGAAATACAGCGCATTGGCTGCCGTTGTTTGTCGAAAATAATTCAGCCCCATGGTGGCTGTAAGTAACGCAAATAAAAGCGCTATCATGGCCCGGTTCTCCCCTTCCGTGCAACGAACGCAATGCGGCGATACTGTCAGGCGCAGGGAGGTCTGGCAAGAAGACTCTTGCCAAGTTCACCTTTTAGGAGAACTACTTAGGGGGTTATTGGCACACGCGCAGATCGGTCTTCCACGCCTGACACCTCTTGCTTAGGCGGTCCGTCAGAGGCCGATCGGTGTAGAACGTGTCGATCTCAGCCAACGAGGTGATACGCGCGGGCGCTGCACGCTGGAATTTTGAATGATCGGCCACAAGAAAGGTGCGCCGTGTCTGGGCCAGGATCGTCTGGCTCACTTGGACCTCTTGAAAATCAAAATCCAATAGGTCGCCATCGGCATCGAGTGCCGAGCAGCCGATGACCGCATAATCGAATTTGAAGTGCCGGATGGTTGATACCGTCAGATTGCCGACCAGCCCGCCATCCGATCTGCGCAGGACACCACCCGCGACGACGATTTCGCAATCGGTGTTCTCGGCCAGAATATTGGCGACATTCATGTTGTTTGTGACGACCATCAGGTTTTTGTGGTTCACCAATTGGCGCGCAACCGCCTCGGTCGAGGTGCCGATGTTCATGAAAACCGACGCGCCGTCCGGAATGTCTTGGGCACAACCCGAGGCAATGCGCGCTTTGGCCTCATCGTTCAGGGCGCGGCGGTCCTCATAACCAATATTGGAAACGGCCGAGCGAATGACGGCCCCGCCATGAACCCGGTCCAGTTTCCCCTGATCCGCCAGCTCAGACAGATCGCGGCGAATGGTCTGAACCGTGACCCCGAACTGAGCGGCCAAGTCATCTACCATCACACGGCCATCCTGTCTGGCGATGTTCAGGATGTCTGACTGGCGAAAGGAAAGGGACATGGTCGGCTCCGAAACGGTGTGGGTTCGTTTTTGTTCTAATTTCGAAGGGTTTCCAAGAGATCTGTTTGGCCACACTTTTGAAACACTTCGATTTGTGGTGATAAAGCGAAAAAAAACGAAAGTAAACATTGACGAAACGCGCGTTCATCGGGTTAATGAGCCCGGTTTTTCAAACAAAGAGAATCATCCGGACATGGAACGGCACACGGACAAGGTCACGGACCTTTTCATCATTGGTGGTGGGATTAACGGGTGCGGAATAGCGCGCGATGCAGCCGGGCGCGGATTGTCCGTGACATTGGCCGAGATGAACGATCTTGCTTCGGCGACGTCATCGGCCTCGACCAAGCTGTTTCATGGCGGCTTGCGGTATCTGGAGTATTTCGAATTCCGTCTGGTGCGCGAGGCGTTGATCGAGCGTGAAACACTGCTGCGGGCGATGCCGCATATCAGCTGGCCGATGCGGTTTGTATTGCCGTATCACAAGGATATGCGGTTTGATTCTGAAACGCCGACCTCGCGACTTCTCAGCACAGTAATGCCTTGGATGAAGGGACGGCGCCCGGCGTGGTTGATCCGTCTGGGCCTGTTTATGTATGACCATCTTGGGGGGCGCAAAATCCTGCCGGGGACGAGCTCACTGGATCTGCAAAGCGCACCGGAAGGCGTGCCGCTGCAGTACAAGTTTCACACAGCCTACGAATATTCCGACTGCTGGATTGAGGATTCACGGCTGGTTGTGCTGAATGCCCGCGATGCCGAGGCACGCGGGGCGAATATCCTGGTACGGACCGAAGTTCTGGCGGCCAAACGCGTCGATGATCTTTGGGAAATTACCATCCGCGATAAGCAGAGCGGCGACACGCAGACGGTGCAGGCTAAAATGCTAATCAACGCCGGTGGACCTTGGGTTGGGGACATCATCCAGAACAAGATCCACGTTGACTCTCGCGAAGGCGTGCGCCTTGTACGCGGCAGCCATATCGTGACGCCCAAGCTTTATGATCACGACAAATGCTATTTCTTTCAGGGTGAAGACGGGCGCATCATTTTCTCCATTCCGTATGAGCGCGATTTTACGCTGATCGGCACAACGGACCAGGATCATCCAGACCCGGCAGAGCTCCCGATCTGTACGGAGACCGAGCAGGACTATCTGTGCGCGTTTGCCTCGAAGTATTTCCTAAAACCGGTTACGCGCGATGACATCGTGTGGACCTATTCTGGTGTGCGTCCGTTGTATGACGACGGGGCCAGCAGCGCCACTGCGGCGACGCGGGATTATACGCTGAAAGTTGACGCGCAGGGTGGGGCGCCTGTGCTGAATGTCTTTGGTGGCAAGATCACCACCTATCGGCGCCTCGCCGAGAGTGCGATGGACAAAGTGTCCGAGCATTTCCCCGATCTTCCCGGCCCCTGGACTGCAGGCGTTTCGCTTCCGGGCGGCGATTTTCCAGTTGGTGGCGTACCGGATTTGGTCGAGGCACTGTTGGCCGACTACCCGTTTCTGGACCGTGTCTGGGCGCAACGTCTGGTTCGCGCTTATGGCACTGAGGCCAAGACAATTTTGGGCGACGCCAAGTCCGTATCGGATCTGGGCGATGACTTCGGTGCAACGCTAACCGCGCGGGAACTGGCGTGGCTGATGGATAAGGAATATGCGCGCACGGCCGAAGATGTTGTCTGGCGCAGAAACAAGATGGGTCTGCGGTTAAGTGCCGAGCAGATCGCTGGTATTCAAGGCTGGATGGATCGCAAAACCAAACCCGTCGCAGTGAACGCCTGACCAAAAAAGCAAAAAGCCCCGCCAGTTTGGCGGGGCTGTTGTTTTGGATCACGCGGCCTCTTCTGATGGGCCCGGATCATCTTTGGTTCCCTTGATCCATTCCCGCATCCCCTGCAGCAGGGCGTATAGGACCGGTACGAGGATCACGCCGACCAGAGTAGCTGCCAGCATCCCGCCGAACACGGCGACACCGATGGCTTTCTGGCTGGCGGCACCCGCGCCGCTGGCCGCCAGAAGCGGCACAACACCCAACAGGAAGGACAGGGCCGTCATCATTACCGCACGGAAACGCTGATAAGCGGCCTCGGCTGCGGCGTCTTTGACCGACAACCCCTTGGCGCGTTGTTCCATCGCGAATTCAACGATCAGAATACCGTTCTTCGAGGCCAACCCCACAAGCATGATCATCCCGATCTGCGTATAGAGGTTGATGTCGCTGCCCACGATAGCCACGGCCGCCACCGCCCCGAACAAGGCGACGATCACCGATAGCAGGATCGATACAGGCAAGGTCCAACTCTCGTATTGCCCCACAAGGAATAGGTATCCGAACAGGATCGCCAGACCGAGGATGATCACAACCAGACCACCGGTCGCCAATTGCTGCTGCGCGGTCCCGGTCCATTCAAAGGCATAGCCCGGGGGCAGGGCAGTCGTGGACTCCTCGGTCATGACATTGATCGCGTCACCAGTGGATAACCCAGGCGCCGGAACCGCCGTTACGGTCGCCGAACGGAACAGGTTGTGACGTTTCAGCAAGACTGGGCCCAGTACGTTTTCGACATCAATGAGCGTACCCAGAGGCACCATCTCACCCTTGGTCGAGCGCACATACAGGTTCGAGATATCGTCGACATTATCGCGATAAGAACCGTCGGCCTGGATCATCACGCGATACACGCGCCCGAACAGGTTGAAGTCGTTCACATAATAAGACCCCAACTGCGCCTGCATTGTCTGGAATACTTCAGCTACCGAGACTTGCAGCGTCTTGGCCTTTTCTCGATCCAGATCCACGAACAACTGAGGAACGTTGGCCCGGAATGTGGTGTAGGCCTGCCCGATTTCCGGTCGTTGGTTGGCCGAATAGACGAAAGAGCCGACTGCAGACGCCAAGTCCTGAGGCGTGCCGCCTCCGGTCTGCTGCACCTCCATCTCCACACCTGCCGAGTTGCCCAGACCCTGAATGGGGGGTGGGTTGAACGCGATTATCGATGCGGCAGTTTCACCATAGGCAATCGCCAGAACTTTCTGCAGGATTGCATCAGCGCTCAGATCATCTTTTTTTCGTTCATCCCAGTTGTCGAGGTTCACAAAGATCGCGGCGCCGTTTGTCGTTGTGCCGTTCAGGATCGAGAACCCGTTGATCAGAACTGTGCTTGCGACGCCGGGGATCTGTTGGATCTGTGTGTCGACACGTGCAGTGACCGTTTCGGTCCGTTCCAACGTTGCGGCGTCTGGCAGTTGCACATCCACGAACAGATATCCGTTGTCTTCCAGCGGAAGGAAACCACTCGAAGTGTTGGACATGATCGTGCCTGTGCCCATAGCCAGCGCAACGATGATGCCCAGACCGATGATCGGCAGGATCAGCAATTTGCGTACGATGGCGACATAGCCGCTGCGAACGCCACCGATGAAGTTCTCGAACACGGCCAACAACCCTGTGGGTGGGCCGGACCGCGCCTTCAACACCAACCCGCACAACGCAGGCGACAGCGTCAACGCGTTGATCGACGAGATCACAACAGCGGTCGAGATCGTCACGGCGAACTGCGAATAAAGCCGACCCGAGATGCCGGGCATAAAGGTGACTGGTACGAACACCGCCAACAGAACCAGCGTTGTTGCAATCACCGGACCGGTGATCTGCCCCATGGCCTTGCGCGTTGCCTCAGCCGGTGGAAGCCCCTCGTCGGCGATGATCCGTTCGACGTTTTCGACCACAACGATCGCGTCATCCACAACGATCCCGATGGCCAGTACCAGTGCGAACAAAGAGATCGTGTTCAGCGACATGCCAAATAGCAGCAGGAACGCAAATGTCCCGATCAGCGACACGGGGATCGCCACCGCCGGAATGATTGTCGCGCGCCAGCTTCCAAGGAAGACAAACACGACCGAGATCACCAGAATGAAGGTCAGGATCAGGGTTGAGACCACGTCATTCAGCGATTGCTCGACAAAGTCCGTAGTGTTGAACGGAACAGCGTATTCCACATCTGTCGGGAAGGTACGGGACAACCGCTCAAGTTCGGCCTCGACTCGGTCCGACACGGCCAGCGCATTCGCGCCGGGTGCCTGATAGATGCCGATCACCGTGGCCGGCACACTGTCGAAATAGCCCGAAGCCGCATAATACTCGGCCCCCAACTCGACCCGCGCGATGTCCTTGACGCGCACGATTGAGCCCGCATCTCCGGTTCGGATGACAATGTCGCCGAATTCGGCGGCCGAGGTCAGACGGCCCTTGGTTTTGATCGTGTATTGAAAGGTCTGCCCTTCCGGGACCGGAGGAGCGCCGATGGAACCGGCCGAAACTTCGACGTTTTGTTCCCGAATTGCATTGATCACGTCACCGGGTGTGATGGACAAAGCAGCCATCTGATCCGGGTCCATCCAGATCCGCATGGCGTATTCAAGATTGGTCAGAACGTCGGCTTTACCCACACCCTGAACACGCGCCAGCGCGTCTTTCAGGTTGATCGAAGCATAGTTTGATAGAAAGACACTGTCATACGTCTCATTCGGCGAGGTCAGCGTCACCAGCAACAGCATGTTGGTGGATGCTTTTTGAGTGACCACACCAGATGAGGTCACTTCGGCAGGCAGGGACGACATGGCCTGAGCCACGCGGTTCTGCACGTTGACTGAGGCGATGTCCGGGTCGGTGCCCACTTCGAATGTGACGTTGAGCGAATAGGATCCGTTATCTGCCGAGGTCGACGTCATGTAGATCATGTCGTCCACACCGTTGACCTGCGCCTCGATCGGAGCGGCGACGGTGTTTTCCACGGTTTCGGCGTTGGCGCCGGTATAGGTGGTCGTCACGCTGACCACCGGTGGCGTAATGTCCGGGAACTGAGCGACCGGCAGAACCAAATAGCCGATGCCGCCCATGATCGTAAGGACAAGCGAAATAACTAGGGCCAGCTTGGGCCGGCTAATGAACAGGGCTGAGAACATCCGTTATTCTCCCGGCTGTTCAGAGGCGACGACGGCATCCACCGCAACGCCCGGGCGAACCCGCTGCAGGCCCTCAACGATCACGCTTTCACCTTCGCGCAGACCATCTGTCACAATAATCGCCGTCCCAACCACGTCGCCGGTTGTGATGTAGCGCTGTTCGACCATCTGCTTGTCATTCACCACCAGCACGAACTCACCGCGCTGATCGCGTTGCAATGCGGCCTGAGGGACCAGCACCTGAAGGGTCGGTTCCAATGCCTCGATTTGAACACTCAGGAATTGGCCGTCGATGATATACCGATCGGCATTGGGGAACTCGGCGCGCATGGTGATCGCGCCCGTCAATGGATCAATGCGGTTGTCCACAAAAACAATTTCACCTGTTTCGTCGAGCTTGGTTCCGTTGGGCAAGGTGAGGTGCACATTCGGGCTTTTGTTGCTTTCAGCCAGTGATGCTGCGCTCTCTCCAACCTGTTCGAGGACGGAGGTAAATTGTTTTTCGTTTAACGAGAAATTCACATAAATCGGAGCTTCGCTTACCAGGTTGACAAGCGGGGGGTTTGTGGGCCCGACAACGTCCCCTACGCTGGTTTCTACACGCCCAATCCGCCCGTCAAACGGAGCGTGAATCTCTGTATAGCTTAGATCCAGGTTAGCTTGCTGAATGGCAGCATTGGCCGCCTTCACCTCGGCTTCCGCAACCAGTTTGTTGGCGCGGGCGGTGTCACGCTCAGCTTCCGGTGTCGCATCGCGCTGATAAAGCTCTTCCTTCCGGGCCAGATCAATCTTGGCCAGTTCCAGATTGGCCTCGGCACGTTCGAGATCGGCTTTGCGAGCTTCCAGGGTCGCTTCATATAGATTTGGCTCAATAGTGAACAGAAGGTCGTCTTTTTTGACCAGTGCGCCGTCTTCTACATCCTTGGTTTCAAGAAAGCCGCTCACGCGGGCGATTATATCCACCTTGTTGATGGCCTCGGCACGCCCGATGAACACGGCCTGATCGGTGATTTCCTGGGTATAGGCCGCTGCAATCGATACCTTTGGCGGTGGTGCGTCGCCCTGGTCCTGCGCCAGCGCCGCATACGAGACGCCCATGCTGGTCAGAGCCGCGAAGGCAAGGACCGGACCTCTGTGGCGAAAAAAGGATTTCTTGATTGCAGGGGACATGGCGGGTGCCTCGTTAAATCTAAGGATACTGCGACGGGGCAGTTCGGTTGCCTCGACGAGTCGTGCTGAATTCTAGGCAGGATGGCCGTTTTGGAACTTTATCTCAAGCTTCTTGAATGCGTCAGCCGGTTGACGTACCTGGAAATTATCCCGGTTGCATGCGGACTTACACAAAGGAAACTGAACGGTCTTTGCGACAAAGCCCGTTTTTTGCCCAGTTTCAGTGGAAAACAGAGGCCGTCGGGCCTCCGTTACAATGGTGTCGCGATCAGAGTATCAGTCGCGCTGTCCAGCGAACCTGGATTGCCACTCTTCGCGCTGTTCGTCCGTGATCTTGGCGAACAGAACGTCCGGCACCGTGAACGTGTGACCGGAGGGCAGGGCGCCCATTGCGGCCGCAACATCGTCGGGCCAACTGGTGTCCAACGTGTTCATTGCACTCAGCATCTTGGCTGAAGCTTCAGGGATGAACGGTGCGCTGAGTACGGCGTAGAGGCGGATCAGGTTCAGGCCCAGACGCACCTGAGCGGCGGCCTGTTCAGGGTCTTCCTTGAAGGTCGACCACGGGGCGGCATCCTGCAGGTACTCGTTGCCCGCAACCCAGATCGCACGCAATTCCTGCGCGGATTTGCGAACCTCCATCGCCTCCATATGCCCTTCATAGGCGCGGACTCGTTTGGTCAGCTCATCAATCAGCGCCTGTTCGCGGTCGCCATAAGCGCCGCCTTCAGGAACTGCCTCACCAAACTTAGAGCGGCAGAACTTGGTGATGCGGCTGACAAAGTTACCCAGAACATCCGCGAGGTCCTTGTTCACAGACTGCTGGAAGTTCTCCCATGTGAATTCGCTGTCGCTGCTTTCTGGTGCATGGCTCAGCAGCCACCAGCGCCAATAATCGGCTGGCAGGATTTCCAGCGCCTGATCCATGAACACACCACGGCCCTGACTGGTCGAGAACTGACCGCCATCGTAGTTCAGGTAGTTGAACGACTTGATGTAATCGACAAGCTTCCAACGTTCGGATGACCCAGATTCTTCGTTGTACGTATTGGTGCCCAAAATTGTTGCTGGGAAGGAAAGGGTGTGGAAGGGCACATTGTCCTTGCCCATGAACTGGACATAACGGACATCATCCGCTCCTTTGTCGGTGCGCCACCAGCGCTCCCAGTCGGCGTCGGTCCTGCCGTTGGCATCCGCCCATTCCTTTGCGCAGGCGATGTATTCGATCGGCGCGTCGAACCAGACGTAAAAAACTTTGCCTTCCATCCCCGGCCAGTCCTGATCGCCCTTTTTGACGGGCACACCCCAGTCCAGATCGCGGGTGATGCCGCGGTCTTGCAAGCCGTCGCCGTCATGCAGCCATTTCTTAGCAATCGAGGTTGTCAGGATTGGCCAATCGTTCTTGCTGTCGATCCACGCGTCCAGCTGATCTTTCATCGCTGATTGACGCAGGTACAGGTGTTTGGTCTCGCGCACCTCCAGATCAGTTGAACCGGAAATGGCTGAGCGCGGCTCGATCAGGTCGGTCGGATCCAACTGCTTGGTGCAGTTTTCACACTGGTCGCCTCGCGCGCGCTCATAACCGCAATTGGGGCAGGTGCCTTCGATATAGCGGTCAGGAAGAAAGCGGCCATCGGCGTTGGAATAGACCTGTTTTTCGCTGACTTCGCGGATCAGCCCTGCATCGTCCAGCTTCCCGGCAAAATGCTGGGTCAGCGTCTTGTTCTGCTCACTGGACGAACGGCCAAAATGATCAAAGCTCATACCAAAACGCTTGGCGATGTCGGCCTGAACCTCGTACATATCTGCGCAGTATTCAGCCACCGGCTTGCCCGCTTTCGCTGCGGCCAGCTCGGCAGGTGTGCCGTGTTCGTCCGTGGCGCACAGGAACATGACCTCGTTACCCCGGCCACGCAGGTAGCGTGCGTACAGATCAGCCGGCAATTGCGAGCCGATCAGGTTACCGAGGTGCTTGATCCCGTTGATGTAAGGGATCGCTGAGGTGATGAGAATCCGAGCCATGTTCCGTTTCCGCGTAACTGTCTGCGCGCCCGTCTACATTATGTAACCGGCCAGCAAAACCCCGGCTTTGGTTCGGACGTCATTTTAGGCACGGGTCGCCGGGAAAATCGGCCTGAACTGCAACCTAGGATTGCATTGTATTCACCGCATTCAATACCTCAGAGTTGTAAATTAGAATCACAAACTCTTTAATTTTCTCAATGACTTCTCATCTATCATGTATACCACAGTATACAATAATGAGGGCAAACAACTGATGTTTGACTTTCTGCTTGAGGGTGCATTTGCGCCCTTCACTTTGGCGCTTGCGCTTCTGTTCGGCCTGCTTGTGCTGGAACTGATCGCATTGGTCCTGGGTGGAAGCCTTATGGCGGGTGAGGGCGATGTCGATCTGGATGTTGTGGATGCCCCCGATCTGGATGTCGGTGATTTCGGTCTGGATATTGATGCCGACATGGATCTGGGCGATTTCGAATTGGCCGAGATCGAGGCAGACGCGCCGGGCGCGGTCTCTGCGGGACCTTTGGCGTGGCTGGGGATCGGCAAAGTGCCGTTCATGATTTGGCTGGTGGTTCTGCTGGCAGGCTTCGGCTTGTCCGGTATGGGCCTGCAACTGACGCTGCGCGACCTGCTGGGCTTTGACCTTCCGCCTTGGATGGCTGCGATTCCCGCCGGTGCCTTTGGCCTGTGGTTTGCACGTGGCTTTGGCGGCATCTTTGCTCGTCTGCTGCCCAAGACCGAGACCGAGGCGATGTCGGAACGCCTGCTTGCCCATCGCCGTGGCGTGATCACCCAAGGCACCGCTTCGCGCGGACGCCCCGCCGAGGTGCGCGTCATGGATCGGTTTGGCAATACCCACTACCTGCGCGCCGAGCCGTTGCAGGACAAAGACACGCTTGAGCAGGGCACCGATGTGCTTGTGCTGCGCGACCGACGGCGCGACCGGTTCGTTCTGGTCGGCATGTCTGAATAACCAAAATTTCTAACCCCATCACGGAGGATTTTGCATGGAACTTACATTCCTAGCCGTCATAGTTGTGACCATTCTGGCAGTAGTTTTGTTTATCGGCCTTGTGCTTGGCCGTCTTTACCGCCGCGCGACCCGAGAGATCAGTCTGGTGAAAACCGGTGCTGGCGGTAAGAAAGTCATCATGGATGGTGGCGTCATCGTCGTGCCGTTGCTGCACGAAGTCAGCCCCGTCAACATGAAAACCCTGCGTCTTGAGGTTCAGCGCAGCGGTGAGGCCGCTCTGATCACCAAGGACCGGATGCGCGTGGACGTGGGCGTCGAGTTCTACGTCTCGGTCATGGCGACAGAAGAGGGCATAGCACGTGCTGCACAAACCCTTGGCGACCGTACATTCGACGTCGAACAGCTGCGGGAAATGATCGAAGGCAAATTGATCGACGGTCTGCGCGCTGTTGCGGCCCAGATGACGATGGACGGTCTGCATGAAAACCGCGCTGACTTTGTGCAAGAAGTGCAGAATTCGGTATCCGAGGATCTGTTGAAAAACGGACTGTCCTTGGAATCCGTTTCGTTGACCGCGTTGGACCAGACGCCGTTTGAGGCTCTGGACGAAAACAACGCGTTTAACGCTGTGGGTATGCGCAAGCTGGCTGAGGTCATTGCGACCTCAAAGAAAGAGCGTGCGCAGATTGATGCGGATGCCGAGGTCGAAGTGCGCCGTGCCGCGATGGAAGCTCAGCGTCAGAAGCTGTTGATCGAAAAGGACGAAGAGCAGGCGCGCATCGAGCAGACGCAGCAGATCGAAACGCTGCGCGTGGCGCAAGAGGCCGAGGTTGCAGCCCGGACCGAAGACTCGGAACGCGACACGGAACGCGCACGGATCGGCCGTGAAGAAGCCATTCGCGCCGCAGACATTGAGCGTGAGCGTAAAATCCGCGAGGCCGAAATCTCGAAAGAACGTGAACTGGAAGTGGCTGAGCGGGAACGCCAGATCATCATCGCGCAGAAATCCGAAGAGGAAAGCCGCGCGCGTGCATCTGCCGATCTTGCCCGCGCCGAAGCGACCAAGGCGACCGAGGCAGTGGCGACCGCTCAGAAGGTGGCCGAGGCCGAGCGTATCAAGCAGATCGCACTGATCGAAGCCACACGTGAGGCCGAGCGTCAGGCAACCGCGATCCGACTGGCTGCGCAAGCTGACAAAGAGGCCGCTGCTGACCGCGCCGAAGCCCGCCGTGAAGAGGCGCAGGCCGAAGCGGACGCTCTGAACATCCGCGCTGAGGCCAAGAAGAACGACATGCTGGCCGAAGCTGAAGGTAAGCGTGCGATCGTCGAAGCAGACAACGTGCTGTCAGTGGATCAGATCCGCATGAAGGTTGATCTGGCGCGGATCGAAACCATGCCGTCGATCATCGCGGAGATGGTCAAACCGGCTGAGAAGATCGACTCGATCAAGATCCACCAAGTCGGCGGTATCGGTGGCACCAATGGCGGCGGCGCATCGAACGGTGACAAGCCGGCCGTCAATCAGGCTCTGGACTCGATTATGGGTATGGCCGTGCAGATGCCGGCGCTCAAGAAACTGGGTGAAGAACTGGGCCTGTCGATGGAAAACGGCGTCGGGGGTGTCGTCAACGGTGCGCTTGAATCGACGGTTGGACCTGCCGAAGAAGGCGGCGTGATCGAAGAAGGATCGCGGACAGAACACTAATCGAAAGGGGGCGGGGTTTTCCCGGCCCTTTTTTATTGCCTTTCACGCGACCGTTTCAGCAAACGACCAATCGTGAACGACGTGCGTGGCGCGTAGACATAGTTGGTCCGCTCTTCCGGTGTTGGGCGTGAGCGCATTCGGGCCAGGCCAAAGATGATTAGGAAAACATGGCCGACCGCCACAAATGCAAACAGGGCTCCGGGTCCGAACTGCTGAATCAATGTCGATGAGATATAGGGTGAGGCTATCGCACCCAAAGCGAACCAGAACATGAGTGCCGCAGATAGCTCGACCCGTTCTTCTGCCGTTGCAAAGTCGTTTGCATGAGCAGAAGAGACCGAGAAGATCGGGAAGGTTGTTAGGCCAAAGAAAACAGCGGCCAGCATGACGCCTACCGTTCCTGTTCCGCTGGCCGCCATTGTGACACCGCTGCTGACAACCGCAGCAACGGACAGCCAGATCAGCACCCAACGCCTGTCATATTTGTCGGCCAGCCAGCCAACCGGGTACTGCGCCAGTGCACCACCCAAAACAAAGGATGCCAGGAAGAATGCGATTTGGTCCACGTCCAGCCCAACTTCCTGACCGTAAACCGGACCAACCATACGAAACGACGCAGAGCTGAGTGCGGCAACGATCACACCTGCAACGGCCAAGGGTGAGCTGCGCCAGGCCAGTTTGGGTCTCAACCGAGGGGCGTCGGGTGTTTTTGGCTGGCTTGCGCGGGTCAACGTCAACGGCAGCAGGGATGCGCAGCACAGGATCGCCAGCAAGTTGTAGGACACGTATGACGCTGGCGGCAAAACCGCGATGATCAACTGTGCGCACAGAGACGCGCCCATATCCGCAATGCGATAGGTCCCCATGGCGCGGCCGCGCGTTTCGTTTGTGACTTTAGCGTTCAGCCATGCTTCGATCACCGTATAGGCCCCGGCGACACAGGTTCCGGAAGCGACCCGAAGGGCTGCCCAGATGTACGGGTTTTCGGTCAACGTATGCCCGATAAGACCCATAGCACCCAAGGCCGTACAGACTGCGAAGGCCCGCGAATGACCGACGCTGCCCATTAGGCGCGGGGCCCACCAGCAGCCAATGAAGAAGCCAAGAAAGTGCGCCGAACCCAACATACCGATTTGTCCGGTCGTGAACCCAAGCGTGATGCCCGAGATCGCATCCAAAGGACCAACGCCGCCCGTCGAGAGCTGCAGAAGAATGACAGAAAGAAACAGGGCGGCAAAAGAAATGATCGTGCGCATAGTGCGCCCAGCATTACCGCATCAGCGGGCGTTGCGTGTGATAATTCGACCTCTGCGCGTCGTTTTTTGTCCTTTGGGTGTCAGGCCTTGCGGGTCAACTCGGCCCGGATGTTCAAAGACACGGTATCGGCGACCAGATCGGGATAGCCAGAGGCGCCGAAGTTATGGCGGTTCAACGCGCCCGACAGTCGAATTGACAATGCGTTCAGGTCATCAGCCTCGGTTCCGGGTTCGCGGTACAGATTGGCTTGCAGGGTCACTGGGCGTGTGACCCCACGCACCGTCAGGTCTCCGGTGATGGTTGCGCCTTCGGAAATGCGGCCGGTGGGGCCAAGCTGTATCCGGGTGGATTTGAACGTAATGCTCGGAAATTCCTGCGCGTTTAGCACGCTTTTGCTTAGCATCGGGCCGCGGGCAAAGGGCAACCGGGTGCGGGCCGCGGCTACATTCAGCACGACGGTGACACGGCTATTTTGTAACTGATCCGTGTCGACCCGAATATCTGCCGATTGGATCGGCATCGTGCCTGACTGCGCAACCCCCGAGAGCATGAAGGAAAAACCGACGGACGTCCCGGCTCGAGACAATTCATATTGGACCAACGCAGCATGAGTGGGCCGCGCCAACGGAATACTCGCCAGACCCGCAATCAGAAAGCGCCGCGTCAATGATCTCATGCCAAAACCTCTTGTCTGCGGGGGCGCGAGCGGCTGAGAAGAAACAGCAGAATTCCGATGTTCAGGCCGTTCCATAGAATGCCGTTCACGAAGGCTAGCTGGTAATTGCCGGTCACATCGTAAATCCAGCCGGACATCCATCCCCCCAGCGCCATGCCCATGATCGTCATCATCATGACAAACCCCACACGCGCGCCGGCCTCTTGCGGGGGCATATATTCGCGTACCACAAGCGCATAGCCGGGAACGATGCCGCCTTGTGACAGGCCAAAAAGCAGGCTGATCAGGTAGAGTGAGACCATCCCGTCATAGGGCAAGAACAGGAAAAGTGCGAGGCATTGCAAGACCGAGCCGATCAGAACCGTCAGAACGCCGCCAAGTTGATCGGCGACCATGCCCGATATTACTCGGCTGATCACACCTCCGAACAGCATCAGGGACAACATCTCGGCGCCGACTGTGGGTCCGTAACCCAGCCCGACGCAATAGGACACGATATGCACCTGAGGCATCGACATCGCGACACAGCACGAAACACCGGCCAGACCGAGGATGTATTGAAGTGCCCGGGGGGAAATGCCAACGCTGCGCGCCTTGATTTGTGCGGCAGATGCTGCGGTACTGTGCGCCTCGGCCGGGACCTGTCGACGCAACAGTAGGGACAGGGGGATAACGACCAGCAGCGTTATAACAGCCAGCGTCAGGTAAACCTGCTGCCAGCCGTCGCGCGCAAGTATTCCAGACAGCAATGTCGGCCAGATAGCCCCGGATAGGTAGTTTCCGCTTGCCACCAGACCCACAGCGATCCCGCGGCGTTTCATGAACCAGTGCGAGATGTCGGCGATCAATGGTCCAAAGCCGATGGATGCCCCGAGGCCCAACAGAAGATGTGCGACGGACAACATCACAATGTTTGGCGCCAGTGTCGCCAGCAGATAGCTGGTGGCGCTGAGGATTGCGGCCCCGATCAGGGCTTTGGTCACGCCCAGCCGATCCACCAATTGCCCCATCCAAAAATTGCCAAGGGCGAACCCGATCATGGCCAATGTGTAGGGCATCGCGGCCTCGGCGCGTCCGGCGTTGAATTGGGTTTCGATGGCGGGCATCACAACGATGACGGCCCACATTCCCACATTTGCCACGGTTGCGATGATCAAAGTGATCGCAAGTCGCAGCCAGGAGTATCGGCTATCGTGGATCGCGTGGCTCATCCCGAAACGCTAGGGCTCGGCCTGTGCTTTGGCCAGTCACAAACCCCGTGAGGGGCGCGTGATCACACGGGTGTGTCTTCTGTGG
Organism: Ruegeria atlantica; assembly: GCF_001458195.1. Taxonomy (GTDB): domain Bacteria; phylum Pseudomonadota; class Alphaproteobacteria; order Rhodobacterales; family Rhodobacteraceae; genus Ruegeria; species Ruegeria atlantica. Next base: position 362,949 of record NZ_CYPU01000039.1, read on the forward strand.
CGATCTGTTGCAGGTGCAGACCGGCGCGCGGTTTGGTCTGCGTGGCATGCCAGCTGACCGGGGGCAGGGCGCGGGCGCGGCGGCGGGTCAGGGTCCAGCGTCGGGCCTCTGCCTGATGGTCTGCGGCCATGTGCCAGCGCGTCTCTACCCCCTGTGCACCACCGTCACCAGGGGTCAGCAGCATCCCCAGCGGGGCACGCCCCATCGCACCACCCTGTTCTGCGGCCAGATGCATGCGCCGCACTGGCGTCAGCCCCGGCGCGCCCGGCAGATCACCGACAACCAAAGGCATGGCCGCGCTGCGCAGCGCCTCTTCTACGCACCACAGCAGGTCTTCGGGCCGGGTCGGGCGCACAAAGATGAACCGGGCGGGATCGGCAAAGGCCATCATGCCATCGGGGTTAAGCTGGCCGGGCTCCCATGCGGGCGCGATCCACAGCACCGGCCCCTGCATCTGCCCCGCCAGCCACATGGCAAAGCTGCGCCGGGCGAGGCCGCAGGCCTCGTGCACGCGGGCCAGTTGCAGTCTGATCTGCGGATGAAGATCTATCCCCGGCACGTCACGCGCGGATTTACGGCCAAGAAGATGTGTAGACATGCCGTCAGATTAACATGTTCTTATTTTGTTCTCAATTGCGGAATTGCGGCAACGGACGCCTTAACGCGACAAAAGCAGGCGGCCATTGGCGAACTGGATATTTGAAAACCGATGCAGGTAATCCATACCCAGCAAGGATTTGTCCAATTCCCCTTCATTCACCCAGGCCGAGATATTCTGGTCCGTGATTGGCCCCAATGCCAGCGTGTCCAGACGCACCGGCGCGGTCCGCACAACGCCATTGGCCGTGTTTGCCCGGCCGAAATAATTCAACTGATCGGGATCAATCCCAACACGTTCGGCATCCCGCGAGCTTAAAACAATCTGGCTTGCGCCAGTGTCCACCAGAAAGGTGATCGGTTCTCCGTTCACATCAATGGGTAGGTAATAGTGTCCGTCGGAGGCGCGCGGAACCTCTATGGCCTGGCCGGTGACAGTCATTTGCGGGGCAGGGCCAACAGTGGTGCGGATGTCTTCCCACAGGCCGACAACGGCAATGACACCGATAAAGATAAAGACCCACGCCAAAGCCTGCTGCAGCGTTTTGTTCAGAGACTGGCGGTTTTGCGCGACAAACCACGCCACAACGGCCGTACCAAGCACGGCCAGATATACCAAACGTCCAATGTTGTCGCCGTCCATAGCGCTCCTCACCATATTCACTGAAAGATATATGGGGTTTTACGACGCAAAACCAAAGGCCTTGAGGCCGTCCAGGATGAATTGAACCGACAACGCCGCCAGCAGCATCCCCAACAGTCGCGTCAATACGTTCAGGCCGGTTTTGCCCAACAGGCGCGCGATCAGGCCACCGGACAGGAAGAAGGTCAAAACCACGGCCATGACGGCCAGCATGACGATACAGGCCTCGACAATGCCAAGAATGCCCGGGTGCTGTCCGGCCAGCAGGATAATCGTCGCAATTGATCCGGGACCGGCGACCAGTGGAATGGCCAGCGGGAACACGGACGGGTCGTGGTGTTCCTCTTCTTCCTCGACCCGGTCTTCACGGCGTTTGGTGCGGCGTTCGAACAGCATGTCCAGTGCTGTAAGGAACAACAACGCGCCCCCGGCGACCTTGAAGGCCTCCATCGAGATACCGACAAAACCCAGCACCGCTTCGCCAAAGGCGGCAAAGGCAATGAGTATACCAGAGGCCACGGCACAGGTGCGATAGGCCGTCCGGCGACGGGCGCGGGCGTCCATGTCCTGAGTTAAAGCCACAAAAATCGGCGCGGTGCCAAAGGGGTCAATCACCACGAACAGGGTGGTGAAGGCAGTGATGAAAAAGGCGAGGTCGATCATTCGCCGGCACCTTGTTGGAGGTCTAACAGAACGTCCATAGCTTTTTCCGCCAGATCGCTTGGAACATAGACGTGGTCGTGGTGATACCCCGCGACCATGTTTGCCGGAATTCTACTTTGGGCAAGAGCATCGGACACAGCGGCAGTCAAGCCAACGCCTTCCAGTGAGGAATGAACCCGCAAGGTGATGCACTTCATACTGATGGCGCCAGCGGGTGCTGCGTCGATGGGCACGATAAGGGACAAACCTTCGGCCTCCATACAACTGGCCCGCGTTCCTTCGGGCCAAGCTTTGTCATGCGGCCAAACGACAAAGGCAAATTCTGCGTCCTGAAGCTCAGGGCGCATGCCTGCGATCATGGCTGTCGTTTCGATTACCGGTTTCGTCATGTCGCTTCGGCCTTTTCCAGGCGTTCGGCTGCGACGACCCAAAGCGCCTCGGCCTTTTGCATGGCTTCGACCACTTCGGAAAATTTCCGATTCCACGTTGCGAGATCGTTTTTCCTATCGTCCTCGTAAAGCGCAGGATCTGCCAGTTTGGCCGACAGTTTGTCATGCATATCCGTTAGCTTCTCGATCCGGTCCTCGCATTTGCGAAGGTCTGCCCGCAGGTTCAGCACTGCCTCGCGCGAGGGGCGCTTGGGCTTGATCACTTGCGGTTTCTCTTTGGCCGGTTTGTCGCGTCCCAGCAGCATGGTGCGATAGGTCTCGAGATCTCCCTCAAAGGGTTTGACCGTTCCGTCCGAAACCAGCCACAGATGGTCCGCGACCAGCGACAATAGGTGCATATCGTGGCTTACCAGAACCACCGCACCGGAATAGGCGGTCAACGCTTCGACCAGCGCCTCACGGCTTTCGATATCCAGGTGGTTGGTCGGCTCGTCCAGGATCAACATATGCGGCGCGTCGATGGTTGCGATCAGCAGCGAAAGGCGTGCCTTCTGGCCGCCCGATAGACGACCAACCTTGGTTTCAGCCTGATCCGCGTTCAGCCCGAACCCCGCCAGACGCGACCGCCACTTGCCCGGCGCCTCGTTCGGGCGCAGGCGTCGCAGATGGTCCAGCGGCGTTTCGTCCACATAAAGCTCATCCACCTGATGCTGCGCAAAATAACCAATCCGCAGCTTGTTGCTGCGGGTCATCTTGCCCGCCATCAGGGGCAGGCGGTCGGACAGCAGCTTGGACAGGGTCGACTTGCCCTGACCGTTCTTGCCCAGCAGCGCGATCCGGTCATCCTGGTCAATACGCAGGTTCAAACGGCGCAGCACCTCGGTTTCACCATAGCCCGTCACGCCGCCTTCAATCTGAATGATCGGCGGGGACAGCTCTTCTGGCTCGGGGAAGGAGAATGCGCGCAGAGCGGCCTCTTGAGGGGTTGAAACCAGTTGAATGCGCTCGATCATTTTCAAGCGTGACTGGGCCTGAACTGCTTTGGATGCCTTGTAGCGGAAGCGATCCACGAAACTCTGCAGATGGGCGATCCGGGCCTTGGCTTTCACGTTCTCGGATTCCGCCTGTGCCAGCCGTTCAGCGCGGCGTTCGGCGAATTTGTCATAAGGAACCGCGTAATAGGTCAGCTTGCGGTCTTCCAAATGCAGGATCGACCCCACCGCGCGGTTTAGCAATCCGCGGTCGTGGCTGATGATGATGACGGTGTGCGGATATTTGGCCAAATAGCTTTCCAGCCACAGCGCACCTTCGAGGTCCAGGTAGTTCGTCGGTTCGTCCAGCAACAGCAGATCGGGCTGAGAAAACAGCACCGCCGCCAACGCCACGCGCATCCGCCAGCCGCCCGAGAAATCGGAGCAGGGCCTCAACTGGTCGTCATCATCAAACCCAAGACCCTTGAGGATCGAGGCGGCGCGCGCTTCGGCAGACCACGCGTCGATATCTACCAGGCGGGTCTGGATTTCGGCGATACGTGTGGGATCGGTCGCGGTGTCGGCCTCGTCCATCAGCGCGCTGCGCTCGGTATCGGCGGCCAGAACCGTGTTGATCAGCGACACATCCGAGGAGGGCACCTCTTGCGCCACTCCGCCAATCCGGGCGCGCTTCGGGACATTGATATTGCCTGACTCCAGCGCCAATTCGCCCCGGATCAGTCGGAACAGGGTTGTCTTCCCCGTGCCGTTCCGCCCCACAAGGCCAACCTTGTGGCCGTCGGGAATAGTCGCACTGGCCCCATCGAACAGGGGGCGGCCTTCAACGGCGTAGGTTATGTCTTGAATCCGTAGCATGACGCGCTCTTAGCAGAGCCTTGGTGCCGCCGCCAGCAGCTTGATATGTTCAATATCCAGGCAATGTGTTAGCGCTGATCCGGTTGGCATTACTCGACGGTTTTCATCATGCGCGCGGCTCAGACGCCTCCTTCTTTGGTCACTTTGATCTTCGCCACGGCGTTGTCGGTTTTGTCGTTGAACATGTTCCTGCCGTCGCTTGCGAGGATGGCCGAGGGATTTCAGGTCGACTACGGACTGATTAACCTGTCAGTCGCCGGGTATTTGGCGGTATCCGCTGTGTTGCAATTGATCATGGGGCCGTTGTCCGACCGATATGGTCGCAGACCGATCCTGTTGATTTGCATGGCAGTTTTCACAGTGGCCTCCGTTGGCTGCGTATTGGCCGAGTCGATCTGGATATTCCTCGGTTTCCGTCTGCTTCAAGCGGCGGTGGTGGCCGGACCCGTGCTGTCCAGCGCCTCGATCCGGGATCTCTATACCCCGAACGAGGCCGCCAGCAAACTGGGTTATGTTGCGATGGCAATGGCTTTGGCACCGATGCTTGGCCCGATGCTGGGCGGTGCACTGGATATGCTGTTCGGCTGGCGGGCAGGATTCATATTGTACTCGGTCCTGGGGGCGGGGATGCTAGTGCTGTTGTGGGCGGATATGGGTGAGACGATTACGAACCGTTCCGCGACATTCTCGGCTCAGCTAAAGGAATACCCGCACCTGTTTCGCGCGCGTCGGTTCTGGGGTTACGCGCTGTGTGCGGCATTCTCGATCGGCGGGTTCTTCAGCTTTATCACCGGTGCGCCACTGGTTGCCGCGGTCTGGTTCGACCTGAGCCCTGCCATGCTGGGTCTGGGGATCGGAATTATTACCGGCGGCTTCATGGTGGGCAATTTCATCACCGGGCGTATCGCAGCACACACGAAGCTGACGACGATGATTCTGATCGGTCGGGTTGTTGCCTCTATTGGCCCTTTCTGCGGGTTGATGCTGTTTACAGCAGGTCTGGGCTCGGTCTGGGTATTCTTCGGCTCGGCCATTTGCGTGGGCTTCGGTAACGGGCTGACGAATGCGAACGCCTCGGCCGGCGTAATGTCCGTGAGACCCAACCTGGCAGGCAGCGCCGCGGGGCTTTCCGGGGCACTAATCGTGGCGTTGGGCGCAGTTCTGACCTTGATGACCGGCGCGTTTGTTAGCCCTGAAAATGGGCCCTTTCTGGTGTTGGGCATGATGTTCGCCAGCAGCTTTGTCGGATTGCTTGCGGTGCTTTACGTTCGCCGGATCGACGCGTCAGAGCCCTTGCCGGACACAATCTGATGGCCAAGACCCACTGGCGCAATCATTCCACTTTTCATGAGGCAAATACCGTGTTAGGCGGCGCGCGATGGATTTCGGCGCGTACCTCGCGCCATATAGTAAGGAGAGGCCGATATGGCACTGGAACGCACATTCTCGATCATCAAGCCTGATGCAACACGTCGCAACCTGACTGGCAAGATCAACGCCAAGTTCGAAGACGCTGGCCTGCGCATCGTTGCGCAAAAGCGCATTCACATGACCAAAGCTCAGGCTGGCAAGTTCTACGACGTGCATGCCGAGCGTCCGTTCTATGACGAACTGTGCGAATTCATGTCCTCCGAGCCGGTTATCGTTCAGGTTCTGGAAGGCGAAGGCGCCATTGCAAAGAACCGCGAAGTCATGGGCGCAACCAACCCCGCAGACGCAGCACCTGGCACCATTCGCGCGGAGTTCGCTGAATCGGTTGGCGAAAATTCGGTCCACGGTTCGGACGCGCCTGAAACTGCTGCCGTTGAAATCGCGTACTTCTTTTCGGGCATCGAACTGGTCGGCTAATCCGCCGTCAGACGAAGTTCAGGGCCGTATCCCATTGGGGGTGCGGCCTTTTTCGTTTCAGACCTGTTTAAGATCTTTCGGCGCGACCCGTATGCCTATCGCATCCAGATCAGAAATCATCCGGGTTTCCGGGGCGGTGCTGACGCTGGATTTTATCGCGTCGAACTTTACGCGCAGTGCCTTCTTTTCCTCGCCCTTGCAGTCGTTCCAGGGGCGCCCCTGCAATCCCATCACCAATACGTAGTATCCGATGAAATGCGGTCGGGTGCCCGCCTGTAATAGCCGTGCATAGGCCTCATCCGCCCCCAAATCGCGCAATTCCTGCGCAGAATGAATGCCTGCGCGTGCGCAGGATTGCTCAAAAGCCGGGCCGAGATTGCGGATTGATGAAACAGGATCAGACATCCCCCCGTCTTAGCCAAACGCTCGGACAGAGTCATTCGGTTGTTCGAGCAAAGTCAGATGTTTTGGTCATTGCTGTTGATCAACGGAGTTAGTCGTTGAACGGATCGCAGGAATATGAATTCATGATCACGTACTGGATCCTCGGTGAAAGGGACGCTCTTAATGGCTCGGGTCAAAAACTGTTTTGTTATCCCGGGCACATTCGATGAGGCGGGTTTTACTAAATCTTTGAAAGAACTGGCATTGCGGTTCGAGGCCGCTCAACCTGCTGGAAATTTTGATATTCTGGATTGCCATGACCAATCCCTCAGGGCATCTGCTAAGGTTTTGATCCAAACCGATGGGTCACTGTTTTTGTTGCGCGGCGGTAGAGCCGAAACCCAGCGGTGCAAGGTTAAGGGCAAGTTCGTGCAGGATTTGCCTGACGGATCCGTCAAAGCGGGTCTAGCGGGCTTTCCCAAGTTGCGCGCGTTGATGAGCGTCGGAGCGGGCAGAGCCAAGCACCGATCATTTGCCATTCTGGGTGACCTGCAAAAGACACAAGTGCGTGGCACGATGATGTTGATGTCCTCGGATCAGGGGCAGGTAACAGTTGTAACCGTTCAACACATGCGCGGATATGACCGGGCGTATAAGACTGTTTGTGAAAAGCTTACGAAATTGGAGGGTGGCAAAAGCAAGGCTAAGCCATTGTTCGACTGGTTGTTTCCCGACGCGACCATATACAAGGCCAAGCCCGAAATCCGCGTTTGTAAACAAGAGCCATCAATCGAGGTCGCCACAGACATCATTCGCACCTATCTGGCGGTCGCGCGCCAGAATGAGGCGGGCGTGATCCATGATATCGATACTGAATTTCTGCATGACTACCGCGTTTCCCTGCGCCGCGTGCGATCTGTGATCAGCCTGTTCAAGGGGGTGCTCTCGCCTGAACAAACCGCTGCGTTAAAGCGCGAGTTTTCCGGTCTGATGGAACCCACTGGACGAGCGCGGGACTTGGACGTCTATCTGTTGGAAAAAGACAGTTACTTCAATCTGATACCGCCGAACCTTCATGAAGGTGCCGTGGCCATGTTTGTGCAATTCGAAAGGGAACGCAGCCAGGCACTTGGACGTCTGTCTCGGCGCTTTCGGACGCAGAGCTATGACAATCAGATGAAAAAGTTGACCAAGCTTTTCGCTGATCCGACAAACCTGCAGCCTGGCCCAAATGCAGATCGGCCTGCCTATGAATACGCGCGCGCCCTGATCTGGAAGCGATATCGCAAAGCCTGCAAACTGGCGCGCGGCATTACGCCAAACACGCCTGACGAATCTGTGCATAATCTGCGGATCGACTGCAAAAAACTGCGTTATCTTATGGAGTTCTTTGCGCCTTTGTTCGACGCAAAGGCATTCAAAACGATCATCAAGTCATTGAAAAAGCTTCAGGATAATCTGGGCCTGTTCAATGATTTCTCAGTCCAACAAGAGGCGCTTCTGAATTTTGTGAAACAGCACACCAATAAGCAAGGCCGCGCTGATGCGCAGTTGACCTTGTCCGTGGGCGGGCTGATTTCTGTTCTGGATCAGCGCCAATTGGCGGAACGTGACCGTGTCATCGCAAGTTTCAAGCATTTCGACAGCCCGGACATCCGGCACCTGTTCCGCAGTTTGTTTCATCAAAAGGAGGGCTGAGGAGTGAAGATCATTGCCTGTTACAGCAACAAGGGCGGTGTGGGTAAAACCGCGACCTCGGTCAATCTGGCCCGTGCCTACGCAGCAGCGGGGCACAAAGTTCTGCTGTGCGATCTGGATCCGCAAGGGGCATCCGGGTTCTATCTGCGCGTCAAACCGTCCAAAAAGCTGACAGATGCAAGGTTCTTTGAGGATGTCGCGCGGTTCACCAAGTCCATTCGCGCCAGTGACTTCGAGGGGCTGGACGTGCTGCCAGCAAACATGACCTTTCGGGATTTTGACGTCTTCCTGTCACGGATGCGGAACACGCGGTCGCGGTTGAAAAAAGCGCTGATCTCGGCGGGCAGCGACTATGAGGTGATCATTCTGGATTGCCCGCCCAACTTTTCGACCCTGTCGGAAAACATCTTCAAGGCGGCCGATCAGATTGTGGTTCCGGTCATCCCGACGACCCTGTCTGAACGGTCTTTCGATCAGTTGGTTGGGTTTTTTGATGCCAACAAGTTGTCGAAGAAAAAGCTGACGGCATTCTTCTCCATGGTGCAACAGCGCAAGACCCTGCACCTTGAGACTATGGATGCGATGCGAAAGCTCTATCGCAAACGGTTCCTGCACAGCTCAATCCCGTTTGCGGCGGATATCGAACGGATGGGGCAGAACCGTGCGCCGGTCAGTGAATTCGCCCCGCGCAGCGCCGCCAGCTTGGCATATCAAAAGCTGTATAATGAGATGGAAAACGGAGTGGTTTCAAAGCGATGAGCACCGAAATTGAACGCAAATTTCTGGTGGCGGAACTGCCCGACCTTAGCGGCGCGGATAAGGCCGTCGTTCGCCAAGGTTATCTGACTGCACCGGACGATTCCACGGAATTGCGTCTGCGGCAAAAGAATGACAGGTACTTTTTGACGCTCAAAGGAGCGGGCTCCTTGGTGCGGGTGGAACGCGAGGCCGAGATCACGGCCGAGCAATTCGAAACCTTCTGGCCGGAAACCGAAGGACGTCGGGTTGAGAAAGAACGCTATACCGGAAAAATGCTAGACGGTCGGGTGTTTGAGCTGGACATCTTTCTGGGAAGCCTCGCGCCGCTGCGGCTGGTCGAGGTTGAGTTCGAAACAGAGGCCGAGGCGCAGGAATACACGCCGCCCGACTGGTTCGGAACAGATGTGACGGCAGATAAACGTTATAAAAACAAGATGATGGCGATCAAGGGTGTGCCAATCTAGGGCTTACGCGCCAGTTTGATTGTTGCCTCGAGACCCGGGTCGCAATTGCGGGCCTCGAATGCGCCCTGATGCATGTGTGAAATCGCTGCCACTAGCGCCAGACCCAAGCCTGAGTTGCGCTCGGTCCTTGCGGGATCGAGCGTCACAAACGGCACCTGCAGGCGTGGCAAATCCTCTTCAGGGACACCAGGGCCCCGGTCACGCACGCTCAGGCAGGTGTAGGGGCCGCTTTCTGACAGGGTGATCGTGATCGCCGTCTTTTCCGGGGCATAACGCATGGCATTTTCCAGAAGATTTGACAGCGCTTGAGACAGAAGCGGGCGGTGCCCCTGAACAGTGTGGGCGGTGCCGACGACCTCAAGCGAGATGCTCTGATCGGCGGCAACTGGTTCGTACAACTCGACGACGTCGCCAATCAGTTGCTGCAGATCCACGGGTTCGAATTGTTCCCGCCCGACACCGGCTTCGGCGCGTGAGATTTCAGTCAATTGCCCCAGAACACGCAGCACGTGGTCGATCTCGGCCGTAGCGCGGGCCACGTCGACCTCGCGGTCCAGATCACTTTTGGACGGGTCAGACAGCGACTCGACCCTTTGACGCAAGCGGGACAGGGGGGATCGCAGGTCATGGGCGATTGAATTCGAGGTTGTGCGCAGATTGCTGATCAGTTCCTCAATCCGGTCCAACATGCTGTTCAGGGTTCCGGCCACTTGATCCAGCTCATCCCCGGTTCCGCGCAAGGGCATGCGGCGGGACAGATCACCTGATACGATGTTTTCTGCCGTGCCCGCAAATTCCGACAGGCGAGTGAACACCAACCGGGTGAAAAGCCAGCCGGTCAAAAGGCTTAGCGCCAGTGCAATGGCTAGGGCCAAGCCAACCGCGCGCAACAGTGCACGGTCGAATTGCTGCCGTGCAAGGGCATCCCGACCTACCAACAGGCGTTCGCCACCGGGCAGGCGAACTGAGGCGGCCGAGATCGGCACCAACTGGTCGTTATCGGCGCGGCGAAGATCCAGATCGACCCAACCGCTGCCTGCCGTGACATCCGCAGGCCAGTGCTTGAGGTTCCCGGCCAGCTTCACACCGAACCGGTCCGTCAAAAGATACAGCGCATCCCGCTCGGACGCGGTTGGAATCCTGCGTTCAATGGCTTGCAACAGCCCGAACAGACCGCGTCGTTCGTATTCATCTGCCAGGCCTGTCAGTTCGGCGGACACCACTGAACGGGTCTCGCCCTCGATACTGCGATTGGCGGTGAAGTATACAAGCCCCAGCACGATTGCGGTCAGCAACGTGCTGAGAACCATGCTGGCTAGAACGAGGCGGGTGCGAGAATTATTGAACGAAAGTCGCAAGTTATCCATCGGATATCATGTAACCCGCACCTCGAACCGTTTCAATCAATGGCGGCCTGTCGCCTTCATCCAGCTGGCGGCGCAGCTTTGATATATGGACGTCGACCACGTTGGTATTCGGGTCGAAATGATAATCCCAGACACCTTCCAGCAGCATTGTGCGCGATACAACGCGGTTCTTCCGGCGCAGAAAGAATTCAAGGATCTGGAACTCACGCGGGGTCAGGGAAATCTCTTGCCCGTCGCGGGTGACCTTGCGGGTCAACAGATCCATCTCAAGATCGCGGCAGGTCAGCGTCGCGGTTTCCTCGGATTCCTGAGGGCGTCGCAACAGGGCTTCGATCCGCGCATGCAGTTCCTGGAACGAAAACGGTTTGACCAGATAGTCATCCGCACCCGAGCGCAGGCCCTTGACCCGTTCGTCAACCGCGCTCATCGCGGTCAGCATCAGGGTAGGGGTCTTGACCCCGGCCGCCCGCAAAGATCGGATCAGCGACAGGCCATCAAGACCAGGAAGCATCCGGTCCAGCACAATGGCGTCAAACCCGCCATCGGTGGCATGGTACAGACCCTCGCGCCCGTCTGCGGCCTGCTCGACCACATAACCTTCCTCGCCAAAGCCCTTGGCGATGAACTCACGAGTGTCCTCGTCATCTTCGACGATCAGCAGGCGACGGCTCATATTTTGCGTTCCTTTCTAGCGGGATTTAAACACAAAAATCCGGCAAAGCACATGATTTGCTTAAGTTACGTGCCGGGTGCGTTGCAGCGCACCCGGCAGTCTCAGCGGAATGCGGACAATTCAATCCGCCGAGGAGGCGTACGCCAGAAATCCCCATCAAATGGCGCACGCGGACTTCGGATTAGGCGATTTCCACCGCCACGAAGATCTGGTTTCCGCCCCGGTTGATCAGCACCAGAGCAGGATCAGTCTTTTCGCTGTCCAGCGCGGCCTTCAGCGCGTCGGGGGAGGCGGTTTCCTGACCGCCCAGCTTTACGATCACGTCGCCGCGTTGCAGGCCGGCCTTGGCGGCAGGGCTGTCTGGCTTCAGATCAGTGACGACCACACCGTCGACATTCTCAGCAACGCCCATCTGAGCACGGTTGCTGTCGGTCAGCGGTGCGACGGTCACGCCCAATGCAGTGCCCGAGATACCTTCGTCCACGGATTTGTCGATCTCAGCCGAGGCGCTTTGATGCTGACCGATTGTCAGTTCAATCTGCTGTTCCTTGCCATCGCGCAGAACGGTCATGACGCTTTCGGTACCGACTTTGGTTGTGCCCACAAGTATCGGCAATTCACTGCTGGAGTCGACGGATTCGTCGTTGAAGGTCAGGATGACATCACCTTGCTCAAGCACGCCCTCGGCCGGGCTGCCTGCGACGACATCCGACACCAGCGCGCCGGTTGAGGCGTCGATACCCATCGCTGCTGCGATCTCGGGGCTGACATTCTGGATTGAAACACCAAGCCAGCCGCGGCTGACCTGACCATCATCGCGCAGATCGGCCGCGATATGTTCAACGATGTTCGAGGTCACGGCAAAGCCAAGACCAACCGAACCGCCGGTAGGAGAATAGATGGCCGAGTTCACGCCAATCACTTCGCCTTCCATGTTGAACAGCGGACCGCCCGAATTGCCTTTGTTGATGGCTGCATCGGTCTGAATGAATTCAGCGTAAGGCCCGGCCGAAATGTTGCGGCCCTTGGCCGAAACGATACCGGTGGTTACGGTCGAATGCAGGCCAAACGGGTTGCCGATCGCCACGACATCTTCACCTACGCGGATAACGTCGCTGTCACCAATCTCGACGGCCTGCAACGCTTCGCCAGCGTCGATCTTCAGAACGGCGATATCGGTCAGCGGGTCGGTGCCCACAATCTCGGCCTCGAAACTACGATCGTCGCTCAGACGGACGGTCACGGTCGAGGCATTGTCGACAACATGGTGGTTGGTGATGATGTACCCGGCTTCGTCCAATACAAAACCCGACCCCAGACCTTGGGATGGTCCGCGCTGCGGTGCCTGAAAGCCCTCAGGCGCGCCGAAGCGCTTGAAGAACTCACCAAAGGGGTGGTCTTCCAAATCAAAATTCTGTCCTTGTCCCGGCGCTTGTACGGGTACGATGTCTTGTTCCGCGATGATGGTCACCACCGACGGCGACACGCCTTCGACCAGATCGGCCAGGGCTTCGTCGGCCAGTGAGGGCAGGGCAGTCGTGGCCAGCAGCGCTGCACCAAGGGCGGATGCGCCAGCCAAGCCAGTGGCGCGTGGCAAAAGCAGTGAGGATTTACGGATGCTCATTTTAGTCTCCTGTTTATATCGCGCGATTGCAGGCGCGCATTAACCGAGGAGATGAGGCATCAGTCTGTGAGTTTCCTGTGCTCAGGATTAAAATATCTTAATTTAGCCACAAACAGGTCGTTGTATATCGACGGTCCGCAAGGAAGCGTAGCGAATCGCTAGTCGCGAATCAGTCATTGTTGCCAATTTGAAAGTCAAATCCTGAATAGTCCTGAATTGATTCAGTTTTGTTAACAAAGGATCGCTGGAAGGCTCTGGTTGAAAATCGCTCACCTCTTGGTTGTGGCGCGTTTCTGCTACCTGAACAAAAATAACGCATATGATCCCGATAAGGTTCATATATGCTTAATAAAGAGTACACACAATGTCCGATGTGACCTAGGGCGTGCAGTTTACTGATCGCCTATAGGTAGACCCTGACTCGGCGGGATGTTGCGTAAAAACCAATCCGAGACGCCAAAAATTAACCGTTCTTTCCAATTTTACATTGTTTGGACGCACCGTTTGGGTGACGATGATCTTGCCCAAGCGAAAGGGGGAGCCGAAGGCACTAGGGGGTGCCAACGGCTTGTCACAGTCACTGGAAACGCTGAGCGGCATGTTAACGAGGGGGTCTTGTTTAGGTTCAGCAGCGGAATAGCCAGGGTGCCATAGGCATTTTTGGCAGCGTTTTCAGGATTGGTGAAAAGTGGTAGTCCTGTTTTGGGCAAACGGCCTGGTCGGTATCGACCGGGCCGTTTCTATTTCGGCAGGCCGGTTATGTGGCCTTCCCCGCCCGCCAGCGTGCCCAATCCTCGGGAGTGTCCAGATCCAACAAGGCGTTTTGGCCGGGCAATGGTTGAAGATGCACTGCATTCTTATGCGCCTGCACAACGGACTGCGCGCCCTCATCGCCGGTAAGTTGACTGAGCTCTCTGAACAGCGGACGGGCAAACACAACCGGATGGCCGGGCTTTCCTGTGGCTGTCGCCCCACGCCAGATCAAGCAATTTGGATATTCTTGGATAGACTCTGCGACCTGCTTCAGGTCACCAACTGTGATTTCCGGCAAATCTGCCAGTAAAACCATGACAGCCCCGGCATCGGCGGGCACATGCCCAAGAGCACCGCGCAAACTGGCGTTCATGCCCTCATCAGCGTCGGGTATTTCAACTGCAACAACATCCATACCTTTCAAGGCGTCCTGGCGAGAATGCGGAGCAGGCGGAAGCGCAACGATCACCGGGCCTACCTGCAACGCTGTTTGTGCGGATCGCCGTAGCAGGGGCATGCCATCGACGCTTTGCATCAGCTTGTCCGTGCCAGCCATGCGGCGGGATTGTCCGGCGGCCAGAAGGATAATGGGAATGTCTGTCATACCTTCACATAGCCGCCGTAGCCGTCTTTTGTCATCCCCGCATACGTTCACCGTCCGCGTCGAACAGCGGGGTTGAGATCACGCGCGCCTTGCGCTTCTGGCCTAGTATCTCAATCTCGACCTCCAAACCGTCACGTATGCGGTCCGAGGGCAGGAAACCTATTGCGATGGATTCGCCGGCATAATGGGAATACCCGCCCGAGGTGCAGAATCCGACAACTGCACCATCCAGCCAGATCGGCTCATAGGCATTCACGTCAGCGTCGTCAGCATCCACTTCAAATGAGACCAGCTTACGCGCGGTCCCCTCGGACTGTTCAAGCTCGGCCGCGGCGCGACCGGTAAAATCGGTGTTCTTCGTGAAGGCGATAAAGCGATCCAGCCCGGTTTCAGCTGCGGTGTAATCGGGGGAAAACTCGCGCATCCACGAGCCAAAGAACTTGTCCAACCGCAGGCTCATCATCGCGCGCATGCCAAAGGGCACCATACCGTGGGGCTGACCGGCCTGCCAAAGGGTCCACCACAATTGCCGTTGGGCCATCGGATCACAGTAGATTTCGTACCCCAGATCGCCCGTGTAGCTGACCCTTTGAACGGTGCAGTCGGTCATACCGATGGTCATGCGGCGAACATCAAGGAACCTGAGGTCCGAGATGTCCGTACGGGAACAGGCGGCCAGAACCTCAGTCGCCTTGGGGCCTGCGATCTGAAAACCGTTCAGACGATCGCTAATGTTATCAATTGTAACGCCGTCATCCTGATGCTGCAGGAACCACCGCATATGGAAGGCCTGGCTGCCATATGACGCCGTTAGTTGGAATTCGGTTTCGGCCAGACAGGATACGGTGAAGTCCCCGATCAACTTGCCTTTGGGGGACAGCATCGGTGTCAGCGAAAGCCGCCCCGGCTTTGGGATGCGCCCGGCCATGACCCGGTCCAGCCAATCGCGCGCACCCGGGCCGGTGATGCGATACTTGCCGAAATTGTGGACCTCGTTGATGCCGACACCATTGCGCACAGCGCGCACCTCGCGCCCAGTCGCCTCGAAGGCATCCGAGCGCCGGAACGAGGGCGTTTCATAGCCCGGCTCATCACCCTGCGCAAAATAGTTCGCAACCTCCAGGCCGTATTGCTGACCCCAAACCGCGCCCAGATCGCTGAATATGTCGTACATCGGGGTGGTCCGGTTCGGACGCGCGGCCGGCAGTTCTTCGTTGGGGTAGGCGACACTAAAGCGTTTCTGATAGTTCTCGATCACCTTCGGGCGCGTATAGCCAGGCCCGATCCAGTCGCCGAAGCGGGCGACATCCATGGCGAACACATCGCGCTCAGGCTCTCCTTCGATCATCCATTGCGCCAACGTCAGGCCAACCCCGCCGCCCTGACTGAACCCGGCCATCACGCCACAGGCGGACCAATAGTTGCGCATGCCCGGCACCGGCCCGACGAGTGGGTTGCCATCGGGCGCAAAAGTAAACGGTCCATGGATCACCGATTTGACGCCAGCCTCGGCCAGAACGGGGAAGCGTTTGTAGGCAAATTCGATGCTGTCGGTGATCTTGTCATAATCGTCGGGCAGCAGTTCGTGGCCGAACTCCCACGGTGTGCCATCGACAGCCCAGGGTTTGCAGGGTTGTTCATAGAACCCAATACACAGCCCGCGCCCTTCCTGCCGCAGATAGCTTTCTCCGGCGGGATCCATCACATGCGGATGCTCGCCGCCAGCGTCAATGATCGCCTCGATCTGAGGGATCGAATCTGTCACCAGGTACTGGTGTTCCATCGGATGCAGGGGGAAATAGAGGTCCGCCATCGCGCCAACCTCGCGCGCCCAAAGGCCGCCGGCATTGACGATGTGTTCGGCATGGATCGTACCCTTGTCGGTAACCACATCCCATGTCCCATCGGTGCGTTGGATGGTCTTGCGTACCATGCAGTGCGTTTCGATCGTAGCGCCTCCCATACGGGCCGCTTTGGCATAGGCATGGGTGGTCCCCGACGGATCCAGATGACCGTCCAGCGGATCATAAAGCGCACCGATGATCCCGTCGGTGTTGGTGATCGGAGCGATCTTTTTGATCTCATCCGGACCAACGATTTCGGTTTCCAACCCCATGAATCGATGCTTGGCGCGTTCCGCCAGCAACATGTCGAACCGATCCTGATTATCTGCCAGCGTCACTCCGCCCACATGATGCAGACCGCAGGACATGCCGGTAATCTCTTCCAGCTCTTTATACAGCCGGATCGTATATCCCTGCAGCGCCGCCATGTTGGTGTCGCCGTTCAGGGTGTGAAACCCACCCGCTGCGTGCCAGGTCGACCCGCTGGTCAGTTCGGACCGTTCCAACAGCATCACGTCCGTCCACCCCAGCTTGGTCAGGTGATAGAGTACGGAACATCCAACGACTCCGCCGCCGATGACTGCAACTTGGGTTGTGAGTTTCATGCACGTCTCCTGATGGCTATGCCGTCAGTCTCAATAGGAAAGCTGCCTTTGCAATAGCTTCAGCGACAGAAAGTGTCGCGGAAGGCGATCCGGGTTCAGCACCTGCTGGCGACCCCAAACAGGAAGGATACGGTGGTTGTCTAAAAGAAAACCGGCGCTCGGATCAGAGCGCCGGTGGATTCTTGCAGTTTTTTGGGTTGTTCTCAGAGAGGTCGAACTTTCAGTTCGGTGATCCGGTTGCCTTGACGTTTTGTCACCTCAAAGCGGAAGCCGTGAAAGGAAAAGACCTGACCGACGGTTGGGATCATCTGCGCTTCGTGAATGACCAGACCGGCGATGGTATTTGCCTCATCGTCAGGCAAGGACCAATCCATCGCGCGGTTGGCGTCGCGGATCGTGGTGGCCCCTTCGACCAGAAACTGCCCATCTTCGGTTCGGGTCACGGATACGTCTTCGTCGATGTCGAACTCGTCCGCGATCTCGCCCACGATTTCCTCGAGGATATCCTCTAGCGTGATCAGCCCGCGCAGCGAACCGTATTCATCCACCACCAGCGCAAAGTGGCTGTGCATCCGAAGGAATTCGCGCATCTGATCGTCCAGAGTAGTGGTTTCCGGAACAAAATAGGGGTCGTTCGCGACCTTGAGGATGTCGAACTCTTTCAGTCGGTTATCAGCGTTCTCACTGCCGCCGGCATGGGCGTACATCGCGCGGAACAGGTCCTTGGCGTGCACGACACCCACGATGTTTTCTTGCTCATCCCGAAACACCGGCAGGCGGGTGTGGCTGCTTTTCAGACATTGCTGAAGGATGGCCTCGGGCGAGGCGTCTGCATCGATCATTTCGATATTCGAGCGGTGCAACATAATCTCTTCGACCGTGCGGTCGCCCAGATCCAGCGCGCCAAGGATACGGTCACGGTCTTCCTTTTCCACAACGCCTTCGGAATGACCAAGCTGCAATGCCCCGGCGATTTCCTCGCGCACTGCCAGAATGTTGCTGTCCGGGTCGATCTGGACGCCGAACAGGCGCAGAACACCGCGTACCAGCAGACGCACGGCTGCAACGATAGGCGAAAACACCGTCACGACGACGCCGATGATCGGTGCTACTGCTGCGGCCGCTTTTTCCGAATTGGTGATCGCGTAGGTCTTGGGAAGAACCTCGGCAAAGATCAGGACCAGAAGGGTCATCACCAGCGTTGCCAGCGCAACGCCGCTTTCACCGAACAGCCGTGTGAAAAGCGCGGTCGCCAGCGACGCGGCAAGGATGTTGACAAGGTTGTTGCCCAACAGGACCGAGCCGATCAGCCGTTCATTGTCGTCCGTGATTTCCAGCGCCTTTTGCGCGCCGCGTGAACCCTTGTCGGCCTGCGCACGCAGTTTTCCGCGCGATGATGCGGTCAATGCCGTTTCAGAACCCGAAAAAAAGCCCGACAGGACAAGCAAAAGCAGGATGGCGCCTATGGTAAACCAGAATGCGCCGTCGATCAGAGAAGCAGAAGAGGGTTCCATCGGTCCTTGGTTGTTCGTGATACTGCATCCGTTATGGGGGTGCGCATGCTGTGGATCAAGGGGTTAGCCGTCGTCATCGCCGTCTTTAGCCAACGGGTGATGCTGCAACACAAGCTCTGACAGGCGTTCGTCCAGGACATGGGTGTAGATTTCTGTGGTCGCCACGTCGGCATGGCCCAACAGGGTCTGGATCGACCTCAGATCAGCGCCATTGGCAAGAAGATGCGTGGCAAATGCATGGCGCAGGGTGTGTGGTGTCACCTTTTCGGGCGAAACGCCACCTTCTTCGGCCAGTTCCTTGACCAGCAGAAAAAACCTGTGCCGGGTCAGATAGCCGGATTTGCCGCGAGACGGAAACAGGAACTTGGAACGCTGAGCGCCGTCTGCAACCTGCTTGTCCTCAGCCTCGTCCCTGATAAGCAACCACGCCGCCAACGCATCGCGCGCCGGAGGGGACAGAGGCACCATCCGTTCCTTGCCACCTTTGCCCAGCACAAGCAGCATCCGGGGGTCACCTCTGGCCGAGGAGACCGGCAGCGAAACCAATTCAGTTACCCGCATTCCCGTGGCGTACAGAACCTCCATCAGGCAGGTGTTGCGCACCCGTTCTGCATCCTTGCGACCGGTGCGGCGCGCGGCCTCAAGCAAACGATCGACTTCGGCGACATCCAGCGTTTTGGGCAGGCGTTTTTGTCGCCCGGGGCCTTTGATCTGAATGGCGGGGTTAGCTTCAAGCCAACCTTCTTCAAAGGCGAACCGAAACAGTTGCTTGATCGCCGACAACCGACGTGCGCGCGTGGAACGGGACAGGCCCTGTGCGTCGCAGTCTATCAGGTATTGTTCGATTTGTTCTCTTTGTGTGTCGGGAAAACCCGTTTTTCGACGTTCCAGCCAGGCCGAGAATTCTTTCAGATCGCGACCGTATGCCAGCAGCGTATTTGTCGCGGCCCCCAATTCAGCAGCCTGAGCTTGCAAAAAGGTGGAAATCCACAAGTCCTGCGTCGCTGGGGCGGCCACGGTCAACTGTCCTGCAGGATCAACAAGTTCAGCGCGGCGCGGCGGGCGGTGTCCTCAAGACCCACACGGCGCAGAGTCGCGATAGCCGCTGTCAGGTCGACAAGGTTGCCGCGTGCCCCGTGTGCAAACCGCTGCATGGTCTCTAAGATCGCTTCACCTAGCTGATTGTTGTTTAGCATCGTTTCGATATTCGGCGGGACCGGAGCAGCCCATGCAAATCCTTGCGCAACCGCATCCGCCAGAGGCGAAGGAGAGCGCGCGCGCCCCGGATCGCCTTGCGCTAACGCCGCCAGAAAGTGATTTTCGTCGGATTGACCGGGCACAGAAAGGGCTGCTGTTTCATACAGTTCGGACAACAGCAGGATACGCCAGCGCAGCTGTTCCGCCGACGGATCCGTCAGCTCTATCTGCGACAGGCGTTCTGCGAACAATTCTGCAAAGGGTACCTCTAATCCGATCAGGCGCATTTGCGTCCACACAGTATTTAAAGCCCGGGCGATTTTGTCGGGATTGCGCGAATCCAGTGCAGACTCGAACCGTTGCACGGACGAGACCCTGTCCCAAACTGCGCCGGATGCGGCCGGAGAGCGCTCGGTATACAGACCCAGCAACTGGTTGGGGGTCAGCGCGCCAATGCGGGTCAGCCGCTCAGCCGCTTCGATCTGCGCTTTCCACCCGGCTACGTCCCGCAGGTCGGCATTCGCAAAGGCACGGGGCAGAGGGGCCGATGGCAGGCGTTCTCCGATCGCCTCAAACAGGCGAAAGGTCAGCGGGCTGGGATCATCTGGTTGCGGAAGGTATTCGGCATCTTCGAACAACTCGGGGCTGAGAAAGCGATCCAGCACATCCAGCTCTTCTGGTGGCAATATTTGCAATGCATGTGCAGCTTCCAGTGTGAGGGCGGCTGATGGCCAGTCTCCGCGCCGCGCCTTGCAGAATATTTGCGCGGCGTAGTCCTGCGACAGGTGTGGCTTCGCGATCAGCGACGTACAGCTGCGATCCTCGTCCCCAGTGAGCAGGGTGGCGTCAAACCAGCGCTGGAACCTTTCGCGTGTGTCGGTCGGACCGGCCAATTGGACCAGCGATTGCGCCGGGTCGGCTGCGCCAAGTTGCATCAATCGGTCGATGCGGGCCAATAGTAGCGTTTCCTCGGCGCCTGAACTGGCAGGTGCGCGGGCCTCGGACAGGATCAGCGTAAACAACAACCGCTGCATGGCGGGGTTAAAGCGAACCGGCACATCGGTGATCAGCTCAGCCAGCCGGTCTGCATCACTATTCTGCCAAAGATGCACCGGCAGGCCAGTCACAGACGACGACACAAGCCCCAACGGCTGTGACAGCGCCTCAAGCGGAGAGACTTGGATATCCGGCTGAATGCCCGTCTCCGTGACCGGTGGTTCCAACAGGACAGTCCCCGGCAGGTTTTCCGGAGGGTCCGTCAGCCAATCGATGACGGAAAGAGGAGCCTGTTGCGCCTGCGCTGATCCAGCCAGCAATAAGGCAGCCAGTGCGGCTTTATTCAACATTCAGGATTACCGGCTCTCGGATCTCGTCTTGCGGGGCCGAGAAATCCACCCCGAATATCGGACCCAAATACGCATATCCCACCAGCCCGACAAAACACAGGCAAACAATATATATCAGGAACTTGATCAGACGGCCCATTGCTCAACGCTGCCCCAATTTTGTCTTTTGCCATAGTTATAGCTGGCATTTTTCGTAAGATCACGTCATTCACGTTGAAATGAGCGAAATTAAGCATAACGCCCACACAGAAGGTACTGATGCGGTCTTTGAACTGCACAAAACCGTCGTTCTTGTTGGCATGATGGGGGCCGGAAAGACGGCTGTGGGCCGTGCTTTGGCCGCAAGGCTGGGTGTTCCCTTCCTCGACAGCGACGCCGAGATCGAATCGGCTGCCAATATGACCATCCCCGAGATATTTGAGCGTGATGGTGAACCGTTCTTTCGCGCCAAGGAAAGTCAGGTCATCGGACGTCTGCTGGACGAGGAAAAAGGCATCCTGTCAACTGGCGGGGGCGCTTTTCTTTCCGATCAGAACCGCCAGATGATCACTGAACGCGGGGTTTCGGTCTGGCTGCGGGCTGACTTGAAGGTGTTGTGGAACAGGGTCAAACATAAGGACACACGGCCTTTGCTGCGCACGGCTGACCCTTATGCGACCTTGCGCGCCTTGTATGAAGCCCGCGTCCCGGTTTATGCGCAGGCAGGTCTGACAGTTGAGTCCGATGGCGAAACCTCGATTGAAAATATGGTGGACCGGGTGGTGGAGTCGATGTTGACGCGCCCCGACGTATTGGAACGGAAGTAAATGCACCAAACCGTACATGTAGAGCTTGGCGAACGCTCGTATGACGTGGAAATCGGGCCCGACCTGCTGGCACAATCCGGCACGATGATTGCACCCTTGTTGCACCGGCCCAAGGTTGCCGTTCTGACGGATGAGAACGTGGCCGGGTTACATCTGAATGCGTTGCGGGATGGCCTGGCAACAGCTGGAATCGAGATGACCTCGCTGGCCTTGCCCGCAGGAGAAGCCACCAAAAGCTGGCCGCATTTTGAACGCGCGGTTGAATGGCTGTTGTCGGAAAAGATAGAACGCCGCGATGTGGTGATTGCCTTGGGTGGCGGGGTCATTGGTGATCTTGCGGGATTTGCTGCGGCCGTTTTGCGGCGCGGTGTCCGTTTCGTCCAGATACCGACCTCGTTGCTGGCGCAGGTGGACAGTTCTGTTGGCGGAAAAACCGGCATCAACGCTCCACAGGGCAAAAACCTGATTGGGGCATTCCATCAGCCGTCTCTGGTTCTGGCGGATACATCGGTTCTGGGCACCATGACTCAGCGGGATTTCCTGTCGGGTTATGGCGAGGTGGTCAAATACGGCCTGCTGGGCGATGCAGAGTTCTTTGAATGGCTCGAAGCTAACGGTCCCGACGTTTCGGGTGGCGATATGGCCGCGCGTGTGCGGGCGGTGACACGCTCGGTTCAGATGAAAGCCGATATTGTAGCCCGCGATGAGACTGAGCAGGGCGACCGTGCGCTGCTGAACCTTGGGCACACGTTCTGTCACGCGCTTGAAGCGGCCACCGGGTATTCGGATCGTCTGCTGCACGGTGAAGGCGTTGCCATCGGCTGTGCACTGGCGTTTGAGCTTTCCTCTCGTCTTGGGTTGTGCTCACAGGAAGATCCAAGCCGGGTTCGGGCGCATCTGCGCGCGATGGGAATGAAAACCGATCTGGCGGACATTCCCGGAGATCTGCCGGATGCCGAAGCGCTGGTTGATTTGATGGCGCAGGATAAAAAGGTCATCGACGGCCAGTTGCGATTTATTCTGGCGCGCGGGATTGGGCAGGCGTTCGTCACTTCGGACGTCCCAAGGGACGCTGTGTTGTCCGTGCTGGAAGACGCCTTGGCAACGGTTTGATCAGCGTCCGCGGATCACCATCAATTCACCGATGTTTTCGCGGGTGATGTAGCCAATCATTGCGCCGGCCTGCGTGCAAACTGCGACGGCGGGAGCACCCTTGTGTAGTTTCCCCAGCACGGTTTCCAAGCCGGTGGTCAATTCAACACGCGGAATCTCGGTTTCCATGATCGAAGTTGCCAGATCGGACCGAGGAGCCTCTTGCGCCATGGCAGTAAACAGCGTGCCGCGCGCAATAAAACCAAGCAAGTCTCCATTCGAACCCAACACGGGGAATTCGTGTTGCGTGGTGTGAATGACGGCCTGTGCGGCGGTTGCAAGCGTGTCGTTGGGCGATAGGGCGTGAAACTCGGTAATCATAGCGTCGCGGGCCAGCACCCGCCGCGCGACTGAGCGCATGGCCACATCGTGGCTTTCCGCATTGGCCGCGACGAACACAAAGACGGCGATCAAAACCAGCAGAGGGTTACCTGTGCTCAGACCGAGAAAACCAAACGCCACCGCCACGACCTGACCCGCCAGAGCGGCGATACGTGTGGCTTTTACCCGGTCCATCTTCAGACATAAAAGCGCGCGGAATACCCGGCCGCCGTCCATAGGGAAGGCCGGGATCATGTTGAATACGGCCAGCAACAAATTCACATAGGCAAGCCGGTTCAACAGTCCGGCACTGGTCGAATCGATCCGGGCCAGCGAGTCCAGCGTCATTCCGGCCCCCATGGCCATCAAAACGATCCAGATTACAATATTCACTGCCGGCCCGGCTAGAGCGACCCAGACTTCTTCCATAGGCTTCTCGGGCATCCGTTCGAGCCGGGCAAGCCCGCCGATAGGCAGCAAGGTGATGTCAGGGGTTTTGATGCCGTAGCGCCGCGCCATCAGCGCGTGGCCGAACTCATGCGCGACAACGCATGCAAACAGCGCCAGAACAAAGATCAGGTTGTCGATCGCGGCAGGCACCCCGCCTTGGGAATAGGCCGCAAAGGCGACCCAGCCCAGTAACAGAAAAAAGGTGACATGGACCCTCAGTTCCGACCCCAGTACCCGGCCGAGTGAGAAGGACCATGTCATGTTTCGTCTCCGTTTGCCTTAGAACGGAATCTCGTCGTCGTCGATTCCGCCGGATGCAGGTGCAGGGGCAGGGGCGCTGGACTGTCCGCCATAGGGGTCGCCATAGCCGCCGCCCGCCTGACCACCGCCATAGCTGCCTGACTGTCCGCCGCCATAACCGCCTCCGCCGCCGCCTTCGCCGCGCGCATCCAGCATCACAAGGGTCGAGCCGAAGCCCTGAAGAACAACCTCAGTCGAATAACGGTCCTGACCAGATTGGTCCTGCCATTTACGGGTCTGCAATTGCCCTTCGAGATAGACCTTCGAGCCTTTGCGCAGATATTGCTCCGCTACGCGGACAAGCCCTTCGTTGAAGATCGCGACCGAGTGCCACTCGGTGCGTTCGCGACGCTCGCCAGTATTGCGGTCTTTCCAGTTTTCGGATGTGGCGATGCGCAGGTTGCATACTTTGCCCCCGTTTTGGAAATTCCTAACTTCAGGATCGCGGCCAAGATTGCCGATAAGAATGACCTTGTTGACTGAACCTGCCATATATTTCCCCGTTCTTGTCTGTGTCGAGCGCGCCCGAATCTGGCGCAAAGTTTCTAGGCGACCCTATACGGCCTACGTCGTGGTTAAAACACAGTTGATGTGTGCAACACTGGGCAATAAAACTCTCAGGTGTTGTTTACCAAGCTTTCATTTTTTACTGAAATTTCTATACTCCCTCGGATTCTTGAACGAACGGGATTGGCATTAATGCGTTTGCTGGTTGGTTGTTTTTCTATTCTGTGCCTTGCATTGGTTTCGATCCCGGCTGCGGCTGAGACTTTGTCAACCAAAAGCCGTAAGGACATTTTTCTGAAGCAATCCAAAATTCTCGATTCGCGCGCTGCCACCCAGTACCGCGATTCTGAACGGCTGAAGCCAAAGACTGCCCAACCGAAGTTCAGCAAACGCTATAATGGTAAATATCGCGGCCAATACCTGGCGCTGGCGCGGCAGGCAGCCCGGAAACACAGTGTCCCGGAAGAGCTGTTCCTGCGACTGGTTCAACAGGAAAGCGGATGGAACCCGCACGCGGTTTCCCACAAAGGGGCACTGGGTCTGGCACAGCTGATGCCTGGCACCGCGCGCCTTTTGGGTGTGAACCCGCATGATCCCAAACAGAATTTGGAAGGCGGGGCCCGTTATTTGTCCTGGCAGTACCGCAAGTTCAAATCCTGGCGTCTGGCGCTGGCGGCATATAACGCCGGTCCGAAAGCCGTGGAAAAGCACGGCGGCGTGCCGCCCTACAAAGAAACCCAGAACTATGTGAAAGTGATCTGGGGCGGCTGATCAACAACCATCCCAAGTCAGAAAAGAACCGGCGCTGTGGCCGGTTCTTTGCGTTTGGGCTGTTACTCGGCCGCGATTTTGATGACCGGCTCCATGCGGGCCAGAACCTCTTCGGACAGATGGCACTTGACCTGATGTCCGTCCGCCAGGGTTTTCACCGGCGGCACATCCTTCTCGCACAGCCCACCCGACACTTCGGATTTCCAGCGACAGCGCGTCTGGAAAGGGCACCCAGGGGGCGGGTTCATGGCCGAGGGGATATCACCGTCCAGAACGATATGCGCTTTTTCAACCGACGTATCCGCAATGGGAACAGCACTCAGCAGAGCCTCGGTATAGGGGTGATAGGGCGGCGAGAACACCTGATCAGTGGTTCCCAGCTCGACCACATGGCCCAGATACATCACCATCACCCGGTCGCTGAGATAGCGCACAATCGACAGGTCGTGGCTGATGAACAGCAGGGTGGTCTTGTGCTCGCGCTGGATCTCCATGAGCAGGTCGGTCACTGCCGCCTGAACGGACACATCCAAAGCTGACACAGGTTCATCCGCAACGACGATCCGGGCATCCCCGGCAAAGGCACGTGCGATACCGACGCGCTGTTTCTGGCCACCGGACAACTGGCGTGGCATCCGCTCGGCAAAGGCACGAGGCAGCTTCACCAGATCCAACAATTCCAACATGCGCTGTTTACGCTCGGCCTCGGAATTTCCCACGCCAAAGATTTCCAGCGCGCGGATGATCTGCCGCCCAACGGTCATCGAAGGGTTCAGCGTGTCAAACGGGTTCTGGAACACCATCTGAACTTCGCCAACAGTCTTGGCGTCACGCTCTTCAATGGGCACGTCTTCGATATTGCGGTTATCCAGCAGGATCTGCCCGTCGGTGGCTGTTTCTAGCCCCATTAAAACCTTGGCAAAGGTGGATTTACCGCACCCAGATTCGCCCACAATCGCCAACGTCTCAGACTCATGTGCCTCAAAGCTCAGTGTTTCGTTGGCTTTGACCACCTTTTTCTCACCGCCCCCGAACAATGCATTGGCGGCTACTTCGTAGTACTTTTTAAGGTTGTCCATTTTCAGGACAACACGGCCGATTTCACCTTTTTCTTTCTTGTCCGCCAAAGTGATTGGGGCATTCCAGTCGATCTCTTTGTACTTCAAACAGCGTGTGTGGTGGCGGTCATTGCCGGGTACAGGCTCCATCAGAATGTTCTGCGCGTCGCAACGGCCTTCTTCGAAATAGTCGCAGCGTGGGCCAAAGTTACAGCCTGACGGACGTTCGTGGGGCAGGGGGAAGTTCCCAGGAATGGCCACCAGTGGGCGCGCGTTCTTGTCTGCCCCCGGCAACGGGATCGAGCGGAACAGCGCTTGCGTATAGGGGTGCTGCATCTCGTCGAACACATCGTGGATCGAGCCGCGCTCGACTGCCTCACCCGAATACATCACACAAAGCCGGTCACAGGTTTCCAGAACCAGACCAAGGTTGTGGGAGATGAACAGCATCGAGGTGCCGTATTTCTTACCCAAATCCCTGACCAGCTCGACTACGGCGGCCTCGACCGTCACATCCAGTGCGGTTGTCGGTTCATCCAGAATCAACAGCGCCGGCTTCGACATCAGCGCCATCGCGATCACGATACGCTGCTGCTGCCCCCCTGACAGCTGATGGGGGAACGAATTCAGCATCCGCTCGGGGTCGGGCAGGCGTACGTCCGTCACCACTTCCAATGAACGGGCATAGGCCTCTTCTGCGCCGACTCCCTCGTGGATCATCGGCACTTCCATCAATTGCTTGCCGATCTTCATCGCCGGGTTCAGCGAGGCCATCGGCTCCTGATAGATCATCGCGATCTCATTGCCGCGGATGTCGCGCAATTCATCCGCACTCATCTCAGCCAGATCGCGTCCTTTAAACTTGATTGTACCCCCAACAACCCGCCCGTTCTTGCCAAGGTCCTGCATGACCCCAAGTGCCACAGTGGACTTGCCGCAACCGGATTCCCCGACCAGTCCAACAGCCTCGCCGGGTTGTACGCTGACCGAAAAATCCATCACGGCGGGAATTTCCCGAAGGCGGGTGAAGAAAGAAATCGACAGTTTGTCGATCTCAAGAATTGGGCCGTCATATTCCGCCAATTTGTTCATCTTGTATCTCCTCGCGAGAGTCCGGGGTTCCCCGTCATCTGGCTAAAAATATCCTGGGGGTCCGGGGGCAAAGCCCCCGGTCGCTCTCACATCAGTCCTTCAGGCTTTCTTCGCGCAGGCCGTCTGCCAGCAGGTTCAAACCAAGAACCAGCGACAGCAAGGCAAAGGCAGGCGGAAGGGCAGGGTGCAGATAGATCGACAACAGCTTGCGCCCCTCGTTGATCGTAGAGCCCCAATCCGGGCTTTCCGGCGGCAGTCCCAATCCGAAGAAACCCAAGGTTCCCAACAGGATCGTGGTATAGCCGATACGCAGACAGAAATCGACGATCAGCGGACCTCGAGCATTGGGCAGGATTTCCCACAGCATGATGTACCACGGGCCTTCGCCACGGGTCTGTGCCGCAGCCACGTAATCCCGTGTTTTGATGTCCAGCGCGAGACCGCGCACGATGCGGAACACGGTGGGTGAGTTCACGAAGACAACCGAAACAAACACCACGAGGATACCGCCAGGGATATCGAACAGGTCCAGATAGGTCGGCAATCCCCAAATGCCGTAATCATCGGTGTTGATGATGTAGCCATCGGTCGAAATCAGCGACAGATACAGCCACAGCGCGATACCCAGAACCCCGATCAACAGCGGAGTGCGGAAATTCGGGCGGGTGTAATACCGCGAGTTCAGCAGAACGCCGATGAACAAGATCGGGAATATGAACAAAACGGCTGCCATATAGTTAGGCACGCCTGTCGCCACGATTTCGGGTGTGACCAGCAGGTAGAACAACAGGATGACCGGGAAAGCCAGGATCAGGTTGGCAAGGAAGGACAGGAACGTGTCCAGACGTCCTCCGTAGTATCCGGCCGGCAGACCCAGAGTGATCCCGACCATAAATGCGAACATGGTCGCAAGCGGTGCGATCTGCACCACGATCCATGCGCCTTTGACCATGCGACTAAAGACGTCGCGGGCAAGGTTGTCGCCGCCCAGAAGGTACCAGGCATACTCGCCGTCTTCAGGGTTTTGCAGGGGCGTTCCGGGCACTTTGTTCTTCATGCCAGAGACCTGACTCAGCGGGTCATGTGTAATGATCAGATCCAGCGCACCGAAGATACCGGTGAAGACCCAAAACATCACAAGGCCGAAGCCGATCATGCCGATGGGGCTGTCGAACAGTTTGCCGTACAGCCCGAGGCGTCGTTTGAAGGCGATCGACATTGCAAACAGGATGATCAGCGACAACCACACAGGCAGAAATTGCTGTGAGATCGCGCCGACGATCCCGGCACTGGTGCCCATGAGGATGCCAAGCACGATATACGCCAGCGCAAGGACGACACAGGCGAAAAAGCTGTATCTCAAGGCTGATTGGGTCAATCCCCGCAGTCCTGTGCCTGAGCTGAGCGTGCCGTCCGCATTCAAGCTCAACGGGACTTCGGGTAGGACGATGCTGCCGATGATCCAGACGACGATAGATACGACCAACGCAGCCAGCGCGATCATCAGGATAGGGTTTAGAATGGCGATAGAGCCGGTCCAGCTTAGAGGTTCCATGATCTATCTCCCTTACGAAATTCGGATGCGCGGGTTGAGGTAGACATAGCCGATATCGGATATCAGCTGCGTCACCAGCACCACAAAGACCGACACGACCGAAATCGCCAGCAAGAGCTGAATGTCGTTGTTGCCCGCCGCCTGCACCAGTGCCCAGCCAAAACCCTTGTAGTTAAACAGGGTCTCAACAATCACCACGCCATTCAGCAGCCATGGGAACTGCAGCATGATAACGGTAAAGGGGGCGATCAGAGCGTTGCGCAGCGCGTGCTTCATAACGATGTTCCCAAAGGAAACACCCTTGAGACGCGCGGTACGGATATATTGTGCGGTCATCACCTCGGTCATCGAAGCGCGGGTCATCCGGGCGATATAGCCCATCCCGTAAAGCGCAATGGTCAGAACCGGCAGAAAGAAGTTCTCAAAGGTCGGATTGTCCATCGCTTGCGTCGCAGTGCCCTTGAACCATTTCAGGCCCACGGTGGACGAGGTGAAGATCGCGATGAAGATCACGCCTGATACGTATTCTGGCGTCGCCGTCGTGATGATCGAGAAGGTGGAGAGGGACCGGTCCAGTGCTGATCCTTCGCGCATCCCGGCCAATACTCCAACCAGTAGCGCGGATGGCACCATCAGGACCAAAACCCAAAACATCAGATAGCCGGTGTTGCCCAGGCGTTTGCCAACAATGGTGCCGACCTCGTCTTTGAACACGCTGGAATAGCCCCAGTCGCCTTGCAAAACACCGCAATATCTGGAGGTCGTTTCCTCGGTCGACCCCGGTCTGGTACACGTTCCAAGGAACGTGCCGTCATCAAGTGTCTTGGTATAGCCTGGCAAAACCCCCAGCCATTGACCGTATTTGACCAGCGTTGGTTGCAGATAACCGCGATTGTCCAACCAGGTCTCAACCTGTTCGTCGGACATCCGCTGGTTGCCCTGCGTTTTCGCAAGCTTTTCCAGGTTCGGGTAGAGGTTGGTCAGAAAGAAGACCACGAAAGTCAGGCACAATGCAGTCAGAAGCATGACGCCGAACCGTCGGAGGATGAATAGTCCCATGTTGGCCCCTGTTGTTCGGGTGTTCCGCAGATCATTGGACCATTGTCTGGCCTCGGACATCCGACCCCGTGTCGGCCTGTCTGCGGCTGGAAAGGGGCGCCCTGTTCAGGCGCCCCCATTAACGTCTGGCAGGTTTTAGGCCGCCCAGCCCCACTTATAGTGGTGATGCTCGAAGGAGACATGCATGTCGGTGCCGACAAGCCCGTCCTTCATGTGGCGATACAGCGAACGCCAGTATGGCTGAATGGTCACGCCTTCTTCCTGGATCATCGCCTCGCCCTTGGCGACCACTTCGCGGCGCTTGTCGGCATCCGCGATGGCCAGCGCTTCGGTCAAAAGCGCGTCAAACTCGGCATTTGCCCAGCCGAATTCGTTCCAGGCTTCACCGGTACGATAGGCCAGAGCCCAGATTTGCACGCCCAGTGGGCGGTGGTTCCAGTTGGTCGAGCTGTAGGGGTATTTCGCCCAGTCGTTCCAGAACGTGTTGCCCGGCAGAACGGTCCGCTTGACCTTGATACCCGCGTCACGCAGCTGCGCTGCAACCGCGTCGGTGGTGTTCCGGCGCCAGTCGTCGTCGATCGAGATCAGCTCGTGCTCGAAATCGATCATTCCGGCTTCTTCCATCAGCGCACGTGCGCCTTCCGGGTCGACCTTCTGCGGCGGCAGTTCGTAATAGTCCGGGTGGATTGGACCAACATGGTGGTTTTCCGCAGGCGAACCGCGACCGCCGTAACCCAATTCCAGACAGATCGAGTTATCAACCGCCATTTGCAGAGCCTGACGCACACGCTTGTCTTCGTAAGGCTTCTTGCCGTCAATCTCGGCCAACTGGTTCGGGCGGACGACGATGGTGTTCATGGTCACAACTTCGGACTTCACATAGCCGAGGCTATCCATCACGTCGATGAATTCACCAACCGATTCATACAACATGTCGACTTCATCGGATTCCAGCGCGGCCAGCCAAGCGGACGGGTCGGTGCCGTAGTCAATGTAGACGATGCTGTCCAGCGCCGGGCGACCAAAGATCTCTTCGCCCCACCAGGTGTGGTTCTCGTTGCGAACGAGGGTGGCTTTCACGCCGACTTCCAATTCCTGCACCAGATATGCGCCGGTGCCCACATTGTTGAGCAGATCGGTTTCGCTGAACGAGCTGTGTACGATAGCTGCGGGATAGTCCGCCATGCCTGCGATCAACGAGATATCAGAGGCCGGCAGGTTCAGTTTGACGGTGTTGGCGTCGACAACTTCGATTGCACCTTCAATGGCCTGACCGGATTCCGGATCGATCAGTGTCGCAAAGCGACCTGCCATCGAATTGGTTTCTGAGCTCTTGTCACACCAGCGCCCGATGTTGCGGGCCACGTCCTCGGCGGTGAAGTCGTCACCGTTGTTCCATTTGACGCCCGGGCGGACTTTCAGTGTGTAAACGGTTGCGTCGTCGTTGACTTCCCAGCCTTCCAGCAACATGCCGCGGAACGTACCGTCCGAGTTGTACTCGACCAGATACTCGAGCGTGCCGCGGGTAACGTTTGCGATCTGCGACCAGTCATAGGTGCGTGGGTCCTTCAGGGCGCGCACTTCCTGCTGAACGCGCAGGGTGCCGCCTTCTTTCTTGGCATCTTCTCCGGCCGCACGCGCCGGGGCGGCCAGGCCGATCAAGCCATAGGCTGCGGCCGCGGTGACCCCAAGGCCCGTGGTGCGGGTCAAAAACTCGCGTCGGTTCAGTTTGCCGTCCCGATATTCCTGTGCGTGCATTTCTGCCGCCCAGTGCATCGGTGCTCCGGTCATTGTTTGATTATTCATTAACGTTACTCCCTGTGAGACAGTATTTTTTTGGATGAAGTGTCGAACCGCTCAGGCCGGAATGCTCCGGCCGGCAGGTTCAATGGTCTTCTGATCTCGGATTTCGGACATCCCCATGACCGACATTCGGCACCAGAATTTGGGTGAGGTCAATGTTCGAAATCGTCATTCGAGGTACAAAAACGACATTGATGGGCAGAGTT
Source organism: Ruegeria atlantica (assembly GCF_001458195.1). Lineage (GTDB taxonomy): Bacteria > Pseudomonadota > Alphaproteobacteria > Rhodobacterales > Rhodobacteraceae > Ruegeria > Ruegeria atlantica. Next base: position 394,848 of record NZ_CYPU01000039.1, read on the forward strand.
TACCGCTATCAGCATTTTCAGCCCCAGGGGAATCCCTTGGCAGGTTCAGTTTCGCGGCAGTGGATTCGCCGCGAATTCCTTGAACGTGTGTTCGCGATCAGTGCGACTTCAACCGCATCAGGTATCACTTTGATAAGTCAACCCGATTCCAACCTTTCATGCGGGCGCGAAACCAGGTGCGCTGTCGTTTGGCGAATTGGCGGGTCGAAATCGTGGCGCGTTCGCGGGCTTCATCCAACGTCATGGCGCCGTCGATATAGGCCATCAACTCGGGTACTCCGATGGCCTTGAATGCCGGAAGCGACGGATCATAGCGGTCCCGCATCCTTTCAACCTCGGTCAATGCACCAGTGTCCAACATCAGGTCAAAGCGGCGCGTGATGCGATCCAAAAGCCATTGTTTATCTACGTCAAAAACGATGGGCACTGTGTTCTTCACGTCCAAATCTGGGGGCGGTGTTGCGTCTTGCCAGTCACTGAGGTTTCGACCAGTGGCTTTCCGCACTTCCCAAGCCCGCTGAACACGGGCGCGGTTTTGTGTGTCGATCCGGGCCAGTGTCTGTGCATCCACACCCGCGATCAGAGTCTGCAAGGTTAGGCTGTCTGCCTCGGCCCGGATTTCGGACGGTGTAGGTGGAATATCGGCCATACCCTCGGTCAGCGCAGAAATATATAGGCCGGTGCCCCCTACAATGATGGGGCGTGCGCCGCCGGTTAGCAGTGGTTTCACCTCGCGCAGCCAATGGCCGGTGGAGTAGTCCTGATCATATGAGATATGTCCGTACAGAAGATGCGGTGCGCGGGCTTCCTCCTCAGCCGACGGGCGGGCGGAAATCACGCGCCAACAATCGTAGACCTGGCTGGCATCGGAATTCACGATGACACCACCGAACTGCTCGGCGATCAACAGGGCAAGGGCGGACTTTCCAGAGGCGGTAGGGCCTGCAATCAACACAGGTTTCTCATCAGGAATGGGGGGCAGGCGGTCCAATATCTGCGATCTTGCGGGTTCGGTTATCATGGACTGCCTCATTCCTTACCAATCGCATTGAACCTGCGGCTGTTTTGCTTCATTTTGCGCCGGAAAATAAACCCGTGCCAGCCCGGAGCGCAACATGACCATTTCCCCTACCACCGACCCCGCCGAAATCACAAAGGCAAGGTATGATCGCGTAATGCTGAAAATCTCGGGCGAGGCGCTTATGGGCGATCAGGGGTTCGGCCTGCATCCGCCCACAGTTCAGCGCATCGCGCAAGAGATCAAATCGGTCCACGATCTGGGCGTCGAAATCTGTATGGTAATTGGCGGCGGTAATATCTTCCGCGGTCTCAGCGGATCGGCACAGGGGATGGAACGGACTACCGCTGATTACATGGGCATGCTGGCAACGGTTATGAACGCGCTGGGGATGCAGTCCGCGCTGGAAGAGATCGGCGTTTTCACTCGGGTTATCTCGGCCATCCGCATGGATGAGGTTTGCGAGCCCTATATTCGCCGTCGCGCCGTGCGCCACCTTGAGAAAAAACGGGTCTGCATCTTTGCCGCCGGAACCGGAAACCCGTATTTCACCACCGACACTGCCGCGACCCTGCGCGCCAACGAAATGGCATGTCAGGCGATCTTCATGGGTAAGAACGGCGTCGATGGTGTTTATGATAAGGACCCCAAGGAACATGCGGATGCCGTGCGGTACGACACCGTCAGCTATGATGATGTTCTGGCCAAACGCCTGCGGGTCATGGACGCGTCGGCCATTGCACTGGCGCGCGACAACAATCTGCCGCTGATTGTCTTTGGGCTGGACGAACCCGGCGGGTTCCGGGGCATTTTGGCCGGTGAGGGGACCTACACCAAAGTTCAGGGCTAAACCGCTTTACAGTTTGCTTAAATGCCGGGTTTGGATGCCCGGCTTTTTTGTGCGCGTTTAGCAAACCTGAATGCTTGACGAACCATCTCAGTCCTTGCAATTTGACCGCGTTCCCGTGCCGGATCGGTAGCGGGAGCTGTCTGCGCCTATCGCGCGGGCTGGGCTGGAAGACCTGCCATGATTTCTGAGGGTTTCGAAATCATGCTCGGACACCTCTTGAATGAACGCGCATGATCAAGGAGAGACGTGCCATGAGCACTCTGGATATCAATTTTGTCCGGTCACAGTTTCCGGCCTTTTCCGAGCCTAGCCTGCAAGGGCAGGCATTATTCGAAAACGCTGGTGGGTCATACACTTGCAAGCCGGTTCTCGACCGCCTGACGCGCTATTATACCCAGCGCAAAGTGCAACCCTATGCACCCTATGAGGCCAGCCGTCTTGCCGGCGAGGAAATGGACGAAGCCCGGGCACGCATGGCAGCCATATTGGGCGTCGAGACGGATGAGCTGAGCTTTGGCCCTTCGACTACGCAGAACACCTATGTCCTGGCGCAAGCTTTCCGCCAATGGATGCAACCGGGTGAGGCCATCATTGTCACCAATCAGGATCATGAGGCAAATTCAGGTCCGTGGCGGCGGCTGGCCGACGAGGGGATCGAAATCCGCGAATGGCAGATTGATCCCGACACCGGGTCGTTGAATCCGATGGACTTGGAAAACCTGTTGGACGAAAACGTGCGTCTGGTGTGTTTTCCCCATTGCTCGAACGTGATTGGAGAGATCAACCCGGTGACCGAGATCACCGCGATTGCCCATGCGGTGGGGGCATTTGTATGCGTTGACGGCGTATCATACGCACCACACGGGTTTCCGAATGTTGGTGATCTGGGGCCGGATATCTATCTGTTTTCGGCCTACAAAACATATGGGCCGCATCAGGGTTGTATGGTCATCCGGCGTACGCTGGGGGAGATGCTGCCGAACCAGGGGCACTATTTCAACGGCGACGTGCTGTACCAACGGTTTACTCCGGCGGGACCGGACCATGCCCAGATTGCGGCCAGCGCGGGCATGGCGGATTATATTGATCTGCTGTGCGACCATCATAGCGGGCCAACCGGCGAAGCGGCCGAGCGTGGTTCATTCGCCCATGATCTGATGCGCTCGCACGAGGTCGCACTGCTGCAACCGGTTCTGGATGCGGTCAAAGACCGCAACGCCGTTCGCCTGATCGGAACATCCGATGCCAGCCGCCGCGCGCCGACTGTGACCTTGGCGTTGAACCGCAATGCCGAAGCGGTTGCCGCCGATCTGACTGGATATGGAATCATGGCTGGCGGAGGTGATTTCTATGCCGTGCGCCCGTTGACCGCGATGGGGGTTGATCCTGATCAGGGCGTGCTGCGGGTCAGTTTTACGCACTATACGTCTCAACAGGAAATTGATCAGCTTTTGAATGCACTAGACGACGTTTTGTGATCCAATTCCCCTGCTGCTTCGTAACCGACGAAAGAAGAAAAGAGCAGGGCGGACATGGAACAGCAGCGGTCACCGATCATAATGTGGTTCCGACGGGATTTGCGCCTGTCGGATCACCCTGCACTGAGCGCCGCGGTTGAGAGCGGGCGACCGATCATACCAGTTTTCGTTCTAGACCACACGGTCCAGGCTTGGGGCGCAGCGCCGAAATGGCGTCTTGGATTGGGCCTAAAGGCTTTTGCCCAGGCGCTAGAACAGGCTGGCAGCCGCCTGATCCTGCGGCATGGGGATGCGCTGACCGTTCTGCGGCAGCTTGTCGTCGAAACCGGCGCAAGCGATGTGTTTTGGACCCGCGCATATGACCCGGAAGCCATTGCCAGAGATACGAAGATCAAGACGGCTCTGACCGACCAAAGTGTCACGGTTAAATCCTTCGCCGGCCATCTTTTGTTCGAACCTTGGACAGTGGCGACGAAAACAGGGCAGCCGTTCCGTGTGTTCACTCCAATGTGGCGTTCAGTGCGCAGCCGGGATGTTCCGGCCCCAAACAACGCTGTGTCTCATCTCAAAACGCCCGCGATGTGGCCCGTTTCTGAAAACCTTGAGGATTGGCATCTGGGCGCGCAGATGCGCCGCGGAGCATCCGTGGTCACACCCCATGTCCGTCCGGGCGAAACCGCAGCTTTTGAGGCGTTGCATCAATTTCTGGACCGCATCGCCGACTATTCAGATCGCCGGGATCGTATGGACTTGGACGGAACATCTAACCTGTCCGAGTATCTGTCTTTAGGTGAAATAGGCCCGCGTAGTGTCTGGCACGCAGTTCAGCGGGCCGGGATGACGGGAGTTCAGGGGGGCGAACCCTATTTGCGCCAATTGGTCTGGCGCGAGTTCGCTTATCATCTGATGTATCACACTCCATCCTTGCTCAGCGGTAATTGGAAGCCGGAGTGGGATAGGTTTCCCTGGAACACTGATCCGGACCAGCCTGAAGTGGTCGCTTGGAAGCAGGCGAAAACCGGCGTGCCGGCAGTCGATGCCGGGTTACGGCAGATGTATGTGACCGGGCGAATGCACAATCGGGCCCGGATGATCGTGGCGAGTTACCTGACCAAGCATCTCATGACGCATTGGAAAATTGGCATGGATTGGTTCGCGGATTGTCTGGTCGACTGGGATCCGGCGGCAAACGCGATGGGCTGGCAATGGGTTGCAGGGTCGGGGCCGGATGCCTCGCCATTCTTTCGCATCTTCAATCCGCAAACCCAGCGGGAAAAGTTCGATCCGCAATCGGACTTCGTTCGGCATTGGATTGCTGAGGGGCAGAGCAATCCACCAGCAACAGCACTGGCGTATTTTGATGCGGTTCCGAAGTCATGGAACCTCAGCCCACAGGGCCCATACCCGCAACCCGTTGTCACTTTGGCAGCCGGCCGGGCGCGTGCATTGGCGGCCTATGAGGGCCGAAAAAACCAGTAACAAATTGAAAACTTGCCATAAACACAAACTCGGCCTAGCCTGTTTGCGCGGCCGCACAGAGGAGAGCGGATGACTTTGATGACCACCGAGGGGCAGAAAGACCTGCCCAGATACTTTGTGCAAGTATTCAAAATGGTTAGCCGGATGCAGTCTGGCCGATTGGACATCGGACTGCCGGATGGTCGTGTCTTCCGAACCGAGGGCACCAAACCCGGGCCGGTTGCGCGTGTGGATATCCACAATCCAGACGTTTTTGCCCGCCTGGTCCGTGAGGGTGAACTTGGTTTTTCCGACGCATATCTGGAAGGTGACTGGAGCACGCCGGACCTGCGATCCTTTATGGACCTGGTGCATATGGGTAATGAAACGGTCTACGACGATTTCACCGGAAAAGTCCTTGTGCAGATGTATGAGCGGCTGCGGTTCTGGTTGCACCGCAATAACCGGGCACAGGCCAAAAAGAACATCTCGTACCATTATGATCTGGGCAATGATTTCTATGGTTTGTGGCTTGATGACACGATGACCTATTCCAGCGCACTGTTCGAAACAGGGCAGGAAAGTCTGGAAAAGGCGCAAACCGCAAAATACGCCAGTATGGTCGATGAAATGGGTGCAAAACCCGGAGATCACATTCTTGAGATTGGCTGTGGCTGGGGCGGCTTTGCTGAATACGCTGCAAAAGAGCGTGGCCTGCGGGTCACAGGTCTGACGATCAGTCAAGAACAGTTGAAGTTTGCCAGGCAGCGTATTGAAAATGCTGGCCTTTCGAATTTGGTTGAATTCAAATTGCAGGATTACCGGGATGAGCGTGGGCAGTACGACGGAATCGCATCGATCGAGATGTTCGAAGCGGTAGGTCAAAAGTACTGGCCTGTGTATTTCGACACTGTGCGTGAGCGATTAAAACCCGGGGCGCAAGCGACGTTGCAAATTATCACTGTCGCGGATCATCGATGGGATGTTTATCGTAACGGCATTGATTTCATTCAGAAATATATTTTCCCGGGCGGCATGCTTCCGGCGCCTTCCATTTTGAAGGAACAAGTTGCTCAGGCGGGTTTGAAAGTCGTCAAATCGAAAGAATTCGGAAAAAGCTATGACCTGACCCTGCGCCGCTGGTATGACACGTTCAACGGCAAGTGGGACGAAATCTCGGAAATGGGCTTTGATGAGCGTTTTCGCCGCATGTGGAATTATTATTTGACCGCCTGCGGAGCAGCCTTTGACACCGGTAATTGCGATGTGACACAGATCACTATAGCGAAACCGAGTTAAGGAACGGACTTCAGAAATGCCCACTGCACCCAAGCTTGTTTCTGGCTTATGCCTTTTGATCGTGGCGTTCTTGGTTTCGAGTATGGTCATCGAAAACGGTGATGAAGGTAAGAACTACGGTATGTTTACCTACGTAAACATGGCGTTGGGCGTGATTTGCGGTTGGTGGATCATGGGCAAGCGTGCTGGCCGGGGCTGGACTGCCGCAATCAACAACGGCTTGACCGGAATGGCGGCGCTGGTGTTCTGGGGACTGTTTGTTCAGGGTGTAAACGAAATGCTCCGCTTGGCGATGCGCCATCGGTATGACGGCCCGTTCGAGGCGCTGATCTCCATCTTTAAAATCGGTGTTGAATATGGTCAGCAACTTGTGGTGCCCGAAATCTTGTGGACTTTGATCATTGGGGCTCTGATCACTGGGCTGGTCACCGAGGAAGCAGCCCGCCGGTGGCGGTGAGCTAACAACTTAAAGTACGAAAGAACTCAACAGTGTCAGATCTGTTCTTTTATGGCACGCTGCGGCACTTGCCATTGCTGGAGCTTGTCTTGGGACGTCCAGCGTCCAAACTTGAATTTGCCCAAGCCACACTGAAAGATCATGCAGTCCATAGCGTGCAGGATCAGGCCTTTCCCATGATTGTTCATGAGGAAGGCAGTCTGGCCAAAGGGTTATTGCTCCGGGGATTGAGTGAGGAAGATCAGAACCGTTTGGTCTTCTACGAGGGTGGCTTTGATTACGACCTGCGGGAGCAGACAGTTGATCTGGCCGACGGGTCGATATCGCAAGCCCTTGTGTTCTACCCTGAGCCGGGGCTTTGGAACCGCGGCGTTCTCTGGTCGCTGCAGGGTTGGTTGGATGAGTGGGGCGCGATGACGATGCTCGCCGCGCAAGAGGTTATGGGTTTTTACGGCAAGGTTGATGCGGAAAAAATTGCGCGAAGCTTTCCGTCGATCCGGACGCGAGCATGGGCAAAGCTGGCTGCCCGTCAACGTGCGACAGGTGATGCACGAGACACTGCCAAAGACGTCATCGTGCACGATCGTAAACCGGCCTATGTCAATTATTTCGGGATGGAAGAAGTCGCGTTGCAGCATCGCCAATACGATGGCTCGATGGGCAAAGTGCTGAACCGCAGCAGCCTGATGCAAGGCAGCGCCGTGATCGTCCTGCCATATGATCCCGTGCGCGACACGGTTTTGTTAGTTGAACAATTCAGGGCACCGATCTTTCTGGCTGAGGATCCTGAACCCTGGATGTGGGAGCCGGTCGCCGGTATGATCGACCCAGGCGAAACGCCGGAACAGGCGGCCCTGCGCGAGGCCGAAGAAGAAGCCCAGATTGCGCTGAACCGGCTGGAGTATGCAGGCGGCGCGTATTCCTCCAGCGGGTCATCGACTGAATATCTATACCTTTATGTCGGGCTGGCTGATCTGACCAAGACCATCGAAGATGGTGGGTTGGCAACGGAAGGTGAGGATATTCGAACCCAGATTCTGCCTTTCAGTGATTTCATGGACAGGGTCGACAGTCATGGGTTTAAGGATTTGCCGCTTTTGGCGGTGGCCCATTGGCTTGCACGTCACCGTGAGCGCCTGCGCGGATGATTTTCGCCGCTTGTGGTCGTCGCGCACCACAGGTAAATCTGCGTTGATCCGAAATGAAATGAGGGCGCCATGCGCATTGCACGAGACCTTGCCGACGCAGTCGGAAAAACCCCGCTGATCCGCCTGCGTCGCATCAGCGAAGAGACCGGGTGCGAGATTCTCGGCAAGGCCGAATTCATGAACCCCGGCCAGTCGGTCAAGGATCGTGCGGCGCTCTACATCATCCGCGATGCCATTGCGCGTGGTGACCTGAAACCGGGCGGTACCATTGTCGAAGGTACGGCGGGTAACACCGGGATCGGTTTGGCGCTTGTTGGTGCGTCGATGGGGTTCCAGACCGTCATTGTCATCCCGGAAACGCAGTCCGAAGAGAAAAAGGACATGCTGCGACTAGCTGGCGCTCAGCTGGTTCAGGTTCCGGCCGCACCGTATCGCAACCCCAACAATTTCGTACACTATTCCCGTCGTTTGGCCGAAGAACTGGCGCAGACCGAGCCCAATGGCGCGATCTGGGCCAACCAGTTTGACAACGTTGCAAACCGTCAGGCGCACGTGGAAACTACGGGTCCTGAAATCTGGGAACAGACCGACGGCAAGGTCGACGGTTTCGTCTGTGCCGTAGGTTCGGGTGGAACGCTGGCGGGCGTGGCCGATGCGTTGCAACCCAAAGGCGTCAAGATCGGTCTGGTCGATCCGATGGGGGCTGGGCTGTATTCGTATTACACCACCGGCGAAATCGCGATGGAGGGCGGCTCGATCGCCGAAGGCATCGGTCAGGTGCGTATCACCAAGAACCTTGAGGGGTTCAAACCTGACTTTGCGTATCAGATGACGGATTACGAGGCGCTGCCTTACATCTTTGATCTGCTGCGCGATGAAGGCCTGGTCATGGGCGGTTCAACCGCCATTAACATGGCTGGTGCGGTACGTCTGGCCAAAGATCTGGGTCCGGGCCACACCATCGTGACCATCCTGTGTGACTATGGAACTCGCTATCAGTCCAAGCTGTTCAACCCGGATTTCCTGCGTGAAAAGGAATTGCCTGTCCCGGAGTGGATGACTGAAGCTCCACGCAGTATCCCCGGCGTTTTTGAGGACGTGTGATGCTGCGGCGTGTTCGCCTGTTCCTGACCCTTGTTGCGGTATGTTTTGCGATAGTTTGCGGCCCCGCTGCCGCGCAGCTTACAGATCGTCAAAGCGAATACTACCAAGGCTGGGTCAAAACAGCGGACCGTGCCGAGATAGTGATCGAGGACAATCGCGCGTCGAACGCGTCGCTCGAAAACCTGCGCTCAGAGATCAACGGCTATAGAGATGATTTCAATCGGGCACGCGGTGCAAACACCGAACGCATCCAGACGCTGGAAAATCAGATCAAGGCTCTTGGTGCTGCGCCCGAAGGCGACGCGACTGAACCGGAAGATATTGCCACACTACGAACGCATCTAGACGAGCAGTTGAACAGTTTGCGCGTCCCGCAGATCATCTCAGAAGAGGCATTCAGCCGGGCCAATGGTCTGATATCTGAGATAGACAAACTATTGCGGGACCGTCAGGCGAAAGAACTTTTGGAGCGCGGACCGTCGACCCTGAACCCCACCCACTGGCGGCCGGCCTGGGTTGATGTGAATGAGGCTGCGCAAGCGTTGTTCAACGAAGCGCGGCGGAACCTGAGTACTGACGTAGTACATGAACGTTTGCGTGCACGTGGGCTGGGTATTCTGGCTTTGGTGTTCGTTGCTGGTGTTCTGCTGTTTTACGGCAAGCGCTGGTCGGAAGCCGCTGGTGCGCGTCTGCGAGCCCTGGGGGGGCAGGGAAGTGGCGTATGGACGTTCCTGACCTCGTTGCTGCGAATTATCCTCCCCTGGTTCGGCGTCTGGCTTCTGGTTCAGGCTGTTGTGATGACAGGCGTTCTGGGGCTGCGCGGGACGCTGTTGATGGAAAACGTGCCCTATTGGGCGGCGATCATCCTGTATTATGACTGGATTGGCCGACAGGTTTACGTGCTGCAAGCGGCGCAGGGGTTCAAAAAACTGTCCCGCCAGAAAGTCACTGAGTTACGCGTCTACCTCGATTTTCTTGCCGGGCTCCTGATCCTGCATGAACTGGTGAACCTGTTCGATCAGATCGAAAATATCTCGGATGCGACGCGCGCCGTCGTCGCCTTTCCGGTCATCGTCGCAACAGCTTTGATTCTTCTTCGCGTCCGTCGCGTCCGCAGTGTTGATGTCCCGGTCGATGCAGGTGAGCCGTCCGAAACGGCCCGCGCTGCCGGGTTCAGCCAGCTGGTCGAGTTCATTCGACGCGCTTTGTTCTTCCTGGGGATTGCCAGCCCGATTTTAGCGATGCTGGGGTATACGAATGCGGCTGAGGCAATCGTTTTCCCGGCCGTGCGTTCATTGGTTCTTATTGCAGCGCTGGTCATCGTCCAACGCTTCCTGACGTCTGTTTACGGCTGGCTTGGCGGGCAGGGCGATAAGGCCAAGGACTCGCTGTTTTCGGTTCTCATCGGCTTTGCAATGGCCATTCTGGCTATGCCCGTGCTCGCGCTGTATTGGGGTGCGCGTCGAACCGACCTGCAGGAAGTCTGGTCGCGCCTGCTGCAGGGATTTGACATTGGCGGGGTAACCATCTCGCCCAGCAACTTCTTTACGTTCCTTGTCATATTTGCCATCGGCTATGGCCTGACGCGGATGCTGCAAAGCGGGCTGCGCAATTCTCTGTTGCCAAAGACCAGCATTGATCCAGGCGGGCAAAACGCGATTGTTTCGGGCACCGGGTATGTCGGTATTTTCCTGGCCGCGCTGGTTGCGATAACGATTGCCGGTTTCAACCTGTCATCGCTGGCTATTGTTGCCGGTGCGTTGTCAGTCGGGATCGGCTTTGGTCTGCAAACCATCGTGTCGAACTTTGTGTCGGGCATAATCCTGTTGGTCGAACGCCCAATCTCGAAAGGGGATTGGATCGACGTGAATGGGATGATGGGGTACGTCCGTGATATTTCCGTCCGGTCCACGCGGATCGAAACGTTTGACCGCACGGATGTGATCGTTCCGAACTCGGATCTGATCAGCGGCGTTGTCACGAATTATACACGCGGCAATACGATCGGGCGGGTGATTGTACCGGTCGGGGTCGCCTATGGGACTGATACCCGAATGGTAGAGAAGATTCTGGGCGAAATCGCGAATTCACACCCGATGGTTCTGGCGAATCCAGCCCCTAGTGTGGTGTTTCAGGGGTTTGGTGCAGATTCGCTGGACTTTGAAATCCGGGCCATCCTACGCGATGTGAACTGGGTGTTGTCAGTCAAATCCGATATGAACCACGAGATCAACCGGCGCTTTGTCGAAGAAGGGATCGAAATCCCATTTGCACAGCGCGATCTCTGGTTGCGTAACCCCGAGGCGTTGCAGGGCAGCGAAGCCCGACCCAGCAAGAACACCGACGAAATACCGTCCGCAAAGCCATCCACAAATTCTGTCGAGATGACCGAGGGCGATTTGGCTGATGGTGACGGGGACGAGATTTAAACGCCTTTGCAAGGCTTTCGATTTCAGGTGAAATTTCACCTCAATGGGGCCTTGCAAATCCCTCGGCGATAGTTCAAATAACGCCGGCACGGAGAGGTGGCCGAGTGGTCGAAGGCGCACGCCTGGAAAGTGTGTAGGCGGGAGACCGTCTCCAGGGTTCGAATCCCTGTCTCTCCGCCACCTCAATGTCTTCAAGTGACAGCGGGTGCAGAAATGAGAAAGTGTCTCTACGTCGACTGACAAGGTCGCCTTCAGCTAGAAGCGGCTGATCACAGTAAATAAAAAATCGATGCTTCTGATGGTTTTGGCTTGAAAGGTCTTCAACCTGAACTTCCATCCGGAAGTCGGCAAAGTGGACTTCAACCACCACCGCAAGCTTCCAGGAATCTCTTCTCGCTTTACGGCCTAAAGGTAGTATTCGCTGGTCGATCTTTTGTTCGGCAGTGAGAATTTCTTTGATTTCGGCACCTGGTCGACGGGAGGGTCGAGCACGTACAGAGCCAGAGGCGGTGCGCCCGTTGTCCGTGCATGGGTGCTTCGTCCAAGGCTTTCCGAGTTCATCAAAGAAGACGCGGCTACCGTGTTCATTGGCATAAAAATAGACGGGCTGACCGCAGACGGGGCAGGATGCATTGGGATTGACGAAGCAGCGAGAGTAACTTGTCGCGCCGTAGCCTTTCAGTGTCAGCGAAGCTTGTTGCTTTTCATACTCGGAATCGACCGGCCGAAGTGGCTTTGCTACTGGCGCGGTGGATACAACTCCACCGTTTCGGTTGCCGCCGCCAACGCACCACCCGCATGTACACCAAGGATAATGATTGTGCCCGGTCAATTTAGCACCAATACGCCGATACTCATTGCAGTAAATTGTATCAACAACGCGCCTTTCGGAAGTCCCTTTCCTCGAGTTTCTATCAACCTCGAACCGCGGATCAAGGCGACGTAGCCTGCCACCAAGTCTAGTGTCTGGTTTCGGCTGCGAAGCGAACGAATGCGCGTGCAGTGTAGATCCGTCCCGGCGAGGGCAGCTTGGGCTCCGAACAACGATTACCAGTAGAAGACACGATCGTCCGCACCACCAAAAAGGGCTCAGCCCGCGCTTCGTTGAGGGCGAAACGCCGGCAATCAATCGAACGCGCGCCTATGTTGCTTCCGCCAAACCTCTCCTGCCAGAAAACACAGATCATAGAGGCTGACGGCTCTGTTGCACAAATCGCCTTGGGGGATTCACCGCATGAATCCAGTGTGGTAGCCGAGAGGCTATGAGTAGTTGGGCAACAACGAAGTACAAGACCACGAACTGGTCGGCTTACAATAATGCGCTGAGGCTGCGCGGGTCGCTGGCGATCTGGTTCGATCCTGAGATGATCTGGACGCCACCACCAAGTGGTAAACGCGGTCGACAACGGAGCTTCAGCGATGCCGCTATCCAAACGTGTCTGACTCTGAAAGTCCTGTTCGGGCTACCGCTTCGGCAAACGACCGGGTTCGTCGAGAGCCTCTTGCGACTGGTCGGATTGGATTGGGCGGTGCCCGATTTCAGCACCTTGTGTCGGCGTCAGAAGAGCCTACAGGTGAACCTGCCATATCGTGGCACAAAGGGGGCGCTGAACCTTCTCATCGATAGCACCGGCATCAAAGCCGAGGGCGAAGGGGAGTGGAACGCACGCAAGCATGGCGGCCCCAAGCGCCGGATTTGGCGCAAGTTACACATCGGGATTGACGAAGAAACGCTGGAAATGCGGGCCGCGGAAGTTACCGGCAGTAACGTCGGCGACGCTCCCATGCTGCCTGAGCTTCTTGATCAGATCCCGGAGGATCAGGAGATGGGTACCGTCACCGCCGATGGGGCCTACGACACTCGCAAGTGCCACGACGCAATCGCGGACCGAGGGGCCAATGCTGTCATCCCACCGCGTAGGAACGCCCGTTTCTGGAAGCCAACGACCGCAGGAGCGGTGGCGCGAAACGAGTCCCTCCGCGCAACCAAGTATCTCGGACGAGCCATCTGGCGACGATGGAGCGGATACCACCGTCGAAGCCGTGTCGAAACGAAGATGCATTGCGTGAAACTGCTGGGCCAACGCCTCTTGGCGAGGGACTTCGACCGCCAGGTGGCCGAACTTCAGGTGCGCATTGCGGTTCTCAACCGGTTCACCGGCCTTGGCATACCTGTCACGAAAGCCGTGGGATAAATCCGTCCGGGGAAAGGGGAAGTCCGACTATCATCGGATTTGCGCAACAGAGCCACCATGTCCTGAAACCCGCCCGGCATGGCCGCAAAAAACGCAGTTTTGTCGTCAAAGCCCCAGAATTTGCGAAAGAACGGCACGCCAACCATTGCAATCAGCAGGATAAATACTGGTATCAGCAAAAGGGACGCCGCCATCTTTGGAAGTTCCGCGAACAGGCTGGGTGTGATCGACGCCCCGACCGCGACGCCGAGGATGGTTCTGGACCCGACCGAGATTTGCCCGAAATCCCACATGGGTGCGTGTGCCAAAGCTGCAATCAAACACGCTGACATCGGCCCGAACAGAAAGGGAAGCGGCAGGTTCAACGCCCAAAAAACTGCAGTTCCCAACATAGCCAATATCAGCGTGACTGACCGTTGCATCAGCGGCGACAAATGAAGGCTTGAGGCGGTCAAGGATAGTGTCCGATTTCGTTGACTAAGTCATGTATCCAAATGTATACAAAGAGGCGCAATATGCAAGATTGAGAATGATGAAAACTCAAGAAGATCCTAATCAAACCGGCCCACAGGGGAATTCCGCTTATCAGCGCTTGCTGGATGAAATTCGCGAGGGTGTTTTGTTACCTGGTGAACGGCTGAGAGAGATCGAGCTGTCCGAAAGACTGGGTGTCAGCCGAACACCTGTGCGCGAAGCGATACGGCAACTCGAAGCGGATGGGTTGGTGACGCATGTCCCTAGGCTGGGCGCAACGGTTCGCAGCCTGAGCTATTCGGAGGTTATGGAACTGTATGAAATGCGCGCCGTACTTGAAGGAACAGCGGCACGGTTGGCGGCACGCGCGGCTTCGGATGTGGAACTGGACGAACTTAATGTCCTGAATGATCGCCTTGCCGAGGCTGGCACCGGTCCGGTGGCCGCTCAGTTGAACCGTATTTTCCACGCCACGCTGTTGGATGCCGCCAAAAACCGCTTTCTCACAAAGTCGATGTTATCGTTGCAAAAGGCGTTGTTGATATTGGGTCCGTCCCAAATGCTGGATGGTCAGCGCGCAGACGATGCCGCGGGTGAGCATCGCCGTGTGATGGACGCCTTGCAGGCCCGCGACGGCGACGCAGCCGAGCTGGCGATGCGCGCCCATGTTCATGCGGCCCAGCGAATGCGTATCCGCGCGTTGCAGAAACGGGACCGCGCAATTGATCAGGCCTGACCTGAGGAGCTGATTGTCCTAGCTATTGGTCTTAGGTTCCTTCGCCAAACCACTTCTCCCGTCCGCAGAAGCCGACGGAAAGCACGGCTATCGTGGAGGTCGTTGTTTAGGCTCTTCCGGTACAAACACTCAGCTGACCACTTTCAAAGGGTTGGCGCCTTCAACCTCGCGGCTAATCTCTTGTACCAGCGCCATCGCGGCAGGGTTTCGGCGCTTAACATGCATACGCGCGACAAAAATGATCGGCGGGGGATCGGGGAACACGCCTTTGACCACCTCTATGTCCGGTGTGACATGCATTCCATTCAACAGGGCGACGCCCAAACCGGACCGCACGGCCGACTGAAGGCCAGTGGCGCTTGGGCATTCTAATACGTTGTCGAAGCGGTGCCCTTGCAGCTGCCCATCTCCGAAGCCCCATTTGCGATAGAAACATTGGCTGTCGAAGGACAGAAAGGGAACAGGTGCTGTCGTATCCAGTTGGAAATCCGGTGATTTTACCCAGTGCAGAGTGTCCTCGAACAAGATCAGGTCATCTGGCCGCGCATCGTGCCGAAAGATTTGCATGACGGCGACATCCAACTCTCCGGCCTTCAACCACTCTTGCACGTTCAGACTTTGACTGGTGCGTGTTCGGACCTGAACGTCCGGGTAAAGCCGGGTGAAACGGCCCAATATGCGGGCGATGTCGCTGGTGGCCGTGTCCTCGGTCATACCCAGCCGGAGTGCGCCGGCCAAAGGTTTCTTGCTCAAACTGGCCAACGCCTCATCGTGCAGGGCACATATTCGGCGGGCATAGTCGCACAGGCGCAGACCTGTATCTGTGAACAGAGGGCCACCGGGTCGGCGCGCCAGCAGATCGCAGTCCAGGGCTTGCTCTAACCGTCTGATTTTGTGGCTGACTGCCGATTGCGACAGCGCCAGATGCTCGGCCGCGCGCGTCACGCCGCCATGGGATGCGATGGCTAGAAGGGCGCGCAGGGCGTCAATTTCCAATCGGTCGGTCATTTGTGAAACCATGACATTTTTTAATTGAGCCATGAATATCATTCATTTGTGTCACGCGCCAGTATTGAACTACTGGTCAGGAAATCCAAAGCTCAGGAGCATTCGCATGCCGCATCTCGTCCCGGACCACACAGTGATCAAAACCCCGCGGATGGTCCCCGGAACCCATGGGGAAGGCGATCCGGTGGTTTTGATCCACAGCACATTATCTTACATCCGGTGCGACGTGCCGCCTGTATGGGCAGCGGCGGGCAACAGGGTACACTTGTTCGATCTGGCGTGTCTTGGTCAGTCTGAACGACCTTGGAATCCGGCGCTTAATGGGTCGGTTACCGATCAAGTTCCCGTCGTTCACAAGTTGCCGAAAAACTGCAGTCATTTCCAGATTAGAGATCAGCCCAAACGGACACCCGCGCCGCTGATCAATCTCCTGACGCGAAAGGGCTGAGCCATGACGGATCAAATCAAAACCCGTGACCGGCGCGGCCTGACGACCGTATTCGAAATCACCGGATCGGTGTTGGCAATGGCCTATGCCTTGCTGATCGCGTCGAATACGGGGGCTGAGTTGCTGGGTTTCACCCTGTTGTTAGTGTCCTCGGGCCTGTTTGCGGCTTGGGCCGTAATAGATCGCCGCTGGACGTTCCTGTTGTTGCAAGGGTTCTATGGGGCCTCAGCGATCATCGGCTTGATCCGGTGGGCATGAACTTCGCATAGGGCGGTTGCGGAAATCTTGCTAGAACAGTCTTATGCGCAATAAAGACAGAATCAAAATCGGCTTTTTGCTGTTTGACGGCTTTCCCATGGCCTGCCTGACCTCGGTAATCGAGCCGTTGCGGGCGGCCAATGAAATCGCCGGGCAAGAGGCGTTTTGCTGGTCGCTGCTGTCCGAGCGTCAACAGAAAGTACAATCCAGCGCAGGTGTCCGGTTCGAGGCCGAGCAATCTCTGGCCGACTGCAAGGATATCGACATCTTGTTCCTTCTCAGCAGCCCAACGTCCGGCTTTGATAATACAACCGTTGGCAACGGTGCTCTGCGCAGTCTTGGACGGCATGGCACTGTTTTGGGCGGGATTAGCGGTGGTGTTTTCCCATTGGTCCGGTCCGGGGTGATGGGGGGCCAACCTGTTTCCGTCCATTGGTGCTATGAGGCCGCATTTCTGGCTGAGTTTCCCGAAGTCGACTCGCGTAGCGAGGTGATCGTGAAAACGGCGACACGCTACACCGCAGCCGGTGCCGCTGCCGGGTTCGATCTGGCCCTGCATCTGATTGAAGATCGGCTGGGTGGCGAAGTCGCGCACGAGGTTGCCTGTTGGTTCCAACATCCGATGATGCGCGGGTCAGGGGTGCGGCAACAGGTTCCGACCACGACCGCGCCGGAAACCGGGGACAGCCTTCCACCGTTGGTGTCGAGCTGCGTCGACCTGTTCGCCGGTCATATGAGCGATCCGATTTCCATCGCAGAGGCCGCACAGCAAATCGGGGTCACGCCACGCCAGGTGGAACGTGCTTTCAAACAGGCGACGGGCCAGAGCCCCAGCCATTACTATCGCGCAATGCGCATGAATGCGGCACGGCAGATGGTGGTCTATACCAAAGACCCGATCGCAGATATCGCGGCTGCGATCGGGTATGGTTCAGTGGCGCCGCTTGTGACGCATTATCGGTCAGCATTTGGGCTAAGCCCAAGCGAAGACCGTCGCAGGATCAACCGCTTCCGTGTCGAAGGTAACGCGCCATTGCCGTCAGTCTGACGTTGTTTTACAGCGCCGACCGCATTGCAGTGACGATGGCATGATGCAACGATCCGGCGGATGAACGGGGGCCATAAATGCTGAACGCTTCATCTGACCGACAGAGAACAAAGCACCCAATGTGGTGAATTGAGCAACGGGCGACGCTGCCCGCATCGATATTGCGCAGGTCCAGCATAGATAACAGTTCCAACACAGCCGGAATCTGATCACCGTTCAGGTCGAACCGTGTCCAACCGTCGGTCTGTTCTGTCACCGACGCGGTATCGCCCAAAGCGGACTTCACCTGATCAGTAAGCTCTTCGTGCGTGTCAAAAGGCGCCTCGATCATCCACTGATCCGGACCGGCCCAAAAGGCAGTGACAGTGTCACCTGCATGTTGGCCGATACCAGGTGCAGGGGCACCGATCAGTTTTGCCAGGGCTTTGCTGGCTTTGGTTTCCTGTCCCATCCGCGCGGCGGCGGATGCCAGTGCGGCGCCCGGAACTTCCCGGCACGTAACCCCGCCAACAGTGTCGACCTGCGGTTCGGACCCGCCCAATGCGGTTATTGCAACTAGATCATGCACGCAGACGCTCTCCTTCGGGGTCAACGAAATGGGCCGATACGATTTCGACTTCGACGGTCAGGTCGGTCAATGGGGACACAAGGCGCATCTTCTCGCCCATTCGGTTGGCACCGTCCTGCAAAAGACCCAGCCCGATATTGCTGTTCAGAATGGGCGAATACGCAGCCGAAGTGACATAGCCCTGATCGTGCGCGGCATCCACCGGGCCGGTCGTGTTCATCAAATGGCCACCAGCGGTGACTTTCTCTTCGGGCGATACCGGTTTGATCCCGACCAGCCGCAGGACATCCGGTTCTACCAAGGCCTCTCGTTCGGACAGGGTCGATCCGATGCCGTCTTTCTTTTTCGACACCATCTTACCCAATCCAAGATTCAATGCCGTTGTGGTGCCATTCAACTCGTTGCCGGCCGCGTGGCCCTTTTCGATCCGCATGACGCCCAGCGCTTCGGTGCCGTAAGGGACAACCTCAAATTCTTCACCTTCGGTCATCAGACGCCGCATCAGCGCATCGCCATAGCGTGAGGGCACGGCGATTTCGAACGCTAACTCTCCCGAGAATGAGATCCGGAAAAGCCGCGCCCGCAACCCGTCGCAAACCGTAATGTTGCCACAGCCCATGAACGGGAACGCGTCGTTTGAAATGTCGAATTCAGGGTCGACGATCTTTTGCAACAGCTTGCGCGAATTGGGACCAGCGACAGCATATTGCGCCCAGGATTCCGTGGTCGAGATCAGCTGCACATCCATATCCGGGAACAGGCATTGGCGCACAAATTCCATGTGACGATAGACATTTACCGCATTGGCCGTGGTCGTTGTGACGACAAAATGATCCTCGGCCAGACGCGCGGCTGTGCCATCGTCCATTACCATGCCGTCTTCGCGAAGCATCAGGCCATAGCGGGTTTTTCCCACGGGAAGCTTGGTGAAACCGTTCGCGTAGACGCGGTTCAGGAAATCAGCCGCGTCCGCGCCCTGCACGTCGATTTTTCCAAGTGTCGTACAGTCGCACACCCCGACGGACGCGCGGGTCTGGCGCACTTCACGGTCCACTGATTCACGCCAATGAAGCTCACCGGGCAGGGGAAACCACTGCGCGCGCAGCCAGTTGCCGACTTCGACAAACACAGCGCCCTTCTCCTTGGCCCAATAATGCGAGGGCGTCAGGCGCGTGGGGTGGAATTCTTGTCCCTTCATCCGACCGGCGAAGGTGCTGATCGGAACAGGCGTGTAGGGCGGGCGGAAAATGGTTGTCCCTGTTTCGGGGATCGATTTTCCGGCCACCTCGGCCATGATCGCCAATGCGCTGATGTTCGAGGTCTTGCCCTGATCAGTCGCCATGCCAAGGGTGGTATAGCGTTTCAGGTGTTCAACTGACCGGAACCCTTCCTGATAGCTGAGTTTGACGTCCTTGACGGTCACGTCATTTTGCTGGTCCAGCCAAGCGCGTTTGCAGCCTTCGACATACCAGAACGGTTTCTGCGCGATCGGAGTATCCTCGGCCTCGGGCAAGACAGGCTGAGCAACGCTCAGCTCCAGCGCTGCCGCGGCAGCCTCGGCACCGGATTGCAATGCACCTTGCGTAGACATCACTCCGTTCGCTGCGCCCGCGACAGTCAATCCGACGGGCAGATTTGAACCGGGCACAAAGGCGGCCAGATCGTCGTTCCAGACCGGACGCCCGCGCTGATGGCAGGTCAGGTGCACATTCGGGTTCCAACCCCCCGAAACGCCCAGTGCGCCGCATTCCAGCGTGCGGGTCGAGCCGTCGGGCAGGGCAACTTCGACAAAGGTCAGACCAAGACGCCCCTTGGTATTCACAACCTGTGCGCCGCTCAGGACTTCGTAATCGTAGTTGACCGGAGCATCCTCACGCACATCGACAACGGCGCAAATGTGAACGCCCTTGGCATGCAAGTCGGCGGCGGTGCGGTGACCGTCGTCGTTGTTGGTAAAGATCGCTACGCGTTGAGAGGCCGTAACCGCAAACCGATTGGCATAAGTTCGCAAGGCGCTGGCCATCATGATGCCGGGGCGGTCGTTGTTTTCAAACGCGATGGGCCGTTCAGTCGACCCCGCACACAGCAATGTCTTCTTGGTGTAAATGCGCCATAAGATCTGGCGCGGTTTACCTGCGGGCAGGGTGGCCACATGATCTCCGGTGCGTTCTACAGCGCCGTAGATGCCGTGGTCGAAGGCGCCGATGACAGTGGTTCTGGCCATCAGCCGGACGTTGGGCATACTTGACAGTTCGGCGACAGCCTGCGCGGCCCAATCGCTGCCGCTCTGATCTCCGACTGAGAATGTCTCGCTGTTCAGACGTCCGCCGAACCGAAAATCCTCATCAGCCAGAATAACGTCGGCACCCGCGCGCCCTGCGGTCAGGGCTGCCATCAAGCCCGATGGACCGGCGCCGATGATCAGCAGATCACAGTGGCGGAACCCTTTGTCATATTCGTCGGGGTCAGCCTCCATCGACAAAGAGCCAAGGCCAGCGGCGCGGCGAATGATCGGCTCATAGATTTTTTCCCAAAAAGCGGCCGGCCACATGAAGGTCTTGTAGTAGAACCCGGCGGACAGGAAATTCGAGAACAGGTCGTTTACGCCAAGCGCATCGAATTTCAGGCTGGGCCAACGGTTCTGCGATTGCGCCTCAAGCCCGTCAAACATCTCGGTCGTTGTGGCCCGTGTGTTGGGTTCCTGCCGGTTGCCGGAGCGCAGCTCGACAATGCCATTGGGTTCCTCGGATCCGGCAGTCAGCAGGCCGCGCGGGCGGTGATACTTGAACGAGCGTCCGATCAATCGCACGTCATTGGCCAGCAAAGCCGAAGCCAGCGTATCGCCGGGATGGGCGGTATAGTTGCGGTTGTCGAACCGGAAGTTCACTGTTGTGTTGCGGTCGATCTGGCCACCGCTCAGTCTGTTGGATTGCGTCATTTGGAACGTCCCCGCGCGCGGGCCACATCGCGGGCCAGTTCTACCTTGGAAATCTCATGTGTGGTGGTGTCGCGGGTAACGACCAGCCACGACCGGTCGCCAGCTTCATGATACCACAGTTCTTGATGCTCGCCTGCGGGATTGTCGCGCAGATAGCCGTATTCATAGAACGCGTCCGCCGCGTCTTCGGCCTGCCAGTCCGGGCGGTTGATCAGTGACGCGTCACCCAGATAGGTGAATTCAGATGCGTCGCGCGGGCCCAGAAGGGGATGGTTGATAATCATTCTCGTGCTCCGCTCAATGCAGGTTGGGCTGATTGCCCACGCCTTTTTCGTCGATCATCCGGCCCGTGCGGAACCGGTCGAAGCGATAGGCCGTGGCGGTAGAGTGCGGTTCGTCCTTCGCCAGAAGATGCGCAAAACAGTAACCGGATGCCGGGGTCGCCTTGAACCCGCCATAGCACCATCCGCCATTGAAATAGAGACCCTCGACCGGAGTGCGATCGATGATGGGTGAGCCATCCATCGACATGTCCATAACACCGCCCCACATACGCAGCAGGCGGGCGCGCCCGATCATCGGCATCAATGAGACGCCGCCTTCGCAGACATCCTCGACCACAGGCAGATTTCCACGTTGGGCGTAGGTGTTATAGCCGTCGATATCACCGCCAAAGACCAACCCGCCTTTGTCGGACTGGCTGACATAGAAATGTCCGGCCCCATAGGTGATGACGCTGGGCAGAACCGGCTTCAGACCCTCGGACACAAACGCCTGTAACACGTGGCTTTCAATCGGCAGTCGCATGCCCGCCATGTTCATCACCCGGCCCGAGTTACCGGCAACAGCGCAGCCGACTTTGTTAGCCCCGATAAAGCCCTTTGAGGTCTCGACGCCCAGGCATTTGCCGTTCTCGATACGCAGACCAGTGACTTCGCAATTCTGGATGATGTCGACACCGTGGCTGTCCGCAGACCGGGCAAAGCCCCAGGCCACGGCATCATGGCGCGCGGTGCCGCCCCGTCGCTGGGCCAGACCGCCTTTGATCGGGAAACGCGCGTCGTCGAAATTCAGATAGGGGTGTTCTTTGCGTACCTGATCGGCATCCAGCAATTCGGCATCTGCACCGTGCAGGATCATCGCATTGCCGCGCCGCGTATAAGCGTCGCGCTGACCATCCGTGTGGAACAGGTTGAGTATTCCGCGTTGGCTCATCATGGCGTTGTAGTTCAGGTCTTGTTCAAGCCCTTCCCACAGTTTCATCGAAAATTCATAGAACGGCTCATTCCCGTCCAGCATGTAGTTCGAGCGAACGATCGTCGTGTTCCGCCCGACATTGCCTCCGCCGATCCAGCCCTTTTCGACAACCGCGACATTGCGATGACCGTAGACCTTCGACAGATAATGGGCAGTTGCCAGCCCATGACCACCACCGCCTATGACGATAATGTCGTAATGGGCTTTGGGTTCGGGGTCACGCCAGACCGGTTTCCACCCTTTGTGGCCGGTAAGCGCCTCTTTGATGACTCGAAAGCCTGAATATCGCATGAATCGGACCTTTTTTGCCAGAATTCACTATTTTCCTGCTCAGCGATATCCTCAGATGCGACATTGGTGTGTCTGAATCAGACCCATTGGTGTGACGAGCCGGGAACCAATTGTGAAAACCATGATACAACGGCGTCAACCTCGGGTGATGCGCGCTGCACGGCCAGAAAGTACCCTTCGGCCGCTGGAGCAGTCTCATCAAAGGCACGCGCGACCTGTCCGGTCTGCAGAGCGTGATCGGCGATAAGTGCATTCACCAAGGCCACGCCGTTCCCGGAAGCCGCCAATTGCAAGGCGAGCCCGTAAGAATCGACATAATAGGCCGGGGTATGGATTTTATGACCGGTGACTTCCGCCCATGTGGACCAGTTGTCTGACGTTCCCACGGCCTCGATCAGGGGCAAGTCCTGACAAGCGCCAACCAAGGCAGGCGCTTTTACTGCGATCAGGTCATTCGGCAGTAACGGTTTTGCATCCCGCCCGACTTGTTTTTCTGACCCGAACCGGATTTCAACATCGGCGCGCAGGGCCGAGTATTCATCCGGCCAGATCGTGCTGACAAAGCGAATGGACGTATCTGGGTTTTGGTCGCGAAACTGGGGCAGGGCAGGGGAAATCAACCATTCGATGATGCTGATTGACGCCGCAACAGTAACGTGTCTGGCCCGTTCCTTTGCCAAATACGGAGAGGCGGCGGATTGCAGCAATTGCAGTGCGGCTTCGACCTGCGGCAGCAGCTTTCGGCCTTCATCCGTCAAGGAAAGACCGCGCGGATGCCGATGAAACAGGACGACGCCCAGCCGGGATTCCAGCGACCTGATTTGCTGGCTTACGGCGGATTGGGTCAATCCGATTTCATCCGCCGCAGCTGTTGAGCTCAACCTTCGGGCCGCGGCCTCGAAAGACCTGAACCATGTAAGGGGGGGCAGTGTTTTGGGCATGTGCAACCGACCTAGTAGCTTTGTTAATACCTAAGACCCAACTTCTTTCGTTTGTCAAAGTGCCGGCCAATCAAAGATATTTCTCGTACTCAAGATTGGGGGATAACGTGCAGCCGGAAATTCGTAAAATAGTGACCTTCGACGAAGAAGTTCTGATCGAAGGATATCGCAAAGCCGAACGGCCGTGGCGCATGTTTGCTGTGGCAGCGGTTGTTACCAACCCTTGGGCTGGACGTTTCGTCGAAGATCTACGGCCGGAAATTTTGGCCTATGGCCCAATCCTGGGTCAAGAACTGACCGACAGGATGATCGCGCTGGCCGGAAGCGGCGAGGCGATTGAGGCCTATGGCAAGGCTGCGGTTGTGGGGCTGGACGGAGAGGTCGAGCATGCCTCGGGCCTGATCCACACGCTGCATTTCGGAAACATCTTCCGGCAGGCGGTTGACGCCAAGTCCTATCTTTCATTCACCAACACCCGAGGCCCGGCGAACACACCGATCATGGTGCCACTGATGGACAAGAATGATGCGGGCCGTCGGTCACACTATCTGACGCTGCAATTCGCCATCCCCGACGCCCCCCGTGCGGATGAGATCGTCGTGGTTTTGGGCGGAGCAACCTCGGGCCGTCCGCATCATCGCATTGGCGACCGTTATCAGGACTTGAAGGATCTGGGCCATGACGTGGACAACCCGGCCTCGGTCTGACATCGGCGGGCTCGCCGCTATAGACGAAGGTGAAGGCCCGCTTGTGGTTCTGCTCCATGGCGTTGGCCTGCGGGCCGAAGCCTGGGGCGCGCAAATCGATGCGCTGTCTGCCGCCGGGTATCGTGTTCTGTGTCCGGAGATGCCCGGGCACGGGGAAACCCCGTTCCATGGTGCTATCGGGCTGGATGGGTACGCCAACCCGATCGCGGCCCGATTGACCGAACCTGCCGTTCTGATTGGGCATTCCATGGGCGCTTTGATCGCTTTGGACATTGCGGCATCGGGTCATGATCAGGTGAGAGGCGTTGCCGCGTTGAACGCAATTTACCGCCGAACCTCCGAAGCGCGTGCGGCTGTCACGACCCGCGCGGCGGCACTGGATGCTGCGGCCATAAACGATCCCACCGTGACTTTGCAGCGTTGGTTCGGCGATCAGGTTTCAGAAGAAGGCGAAGCCTGTTCGCGTTGGCTGAAAGATGTCCACCCGGGCGCATACAAAGCGGCCTATACCATCTTCGCCGAAAGCGATGGCCCGACTGACGCACAACTGGGGCAAATCAAATGCCCGGCACTGTTTATGACGGGCGGGGATGAGCCAAATTCCACACCCGGCATGTCGCAGGGCATGGCGCAGCAAGTGACAAATGGCCGGGTAAAGATAATCCCAAATGCCGCCCACATGATGCCCATGACGCACCCGGCTGACGTTAACGCCAATTTGCTTGAGTTCGTTCGGAGGTGCCTGCCATGACCGAGATTGACACTCGCGCCCTGCGTGATGCATTTGGCAACTTCATGACCGGTGTAACGGTTGTGATGACCCGCGATTCCTCTGGAAACCCGGTCGGGTTCACGGCGAATTCCTTCACGTCCGTGTCGCTTGACCCGCCTTTGCTGTTGGTGTGTCCCGGCAGGTTTCTGTCCAGCCACGATACCTTTGCCGGATGCACACATTTTGCGGTGAATGTTCTGGCAGATGGGCAGCAGGATGTTTCAAACACCTTCGCAAGTTTCAAGGGCGACCGATTTGGTCGGGTGGCGCATCGCGACGGAGCCAATGGCATGCCGCTGATCGACGGGGCGCTGGCACAGTTTAGCTGTGAAACGCATCAGGCGCTGCCCGCAGGCGACCACACGGTTCTGATTGGCCGTGTCACAGACTTCACCCATATCGGTGGAAACGGTCTGGGTTATGTGAACGGGTCGTACTTCAGTCTTGGACTTGAGCGTGAGATGGACGCGCAGGTTCCGACAATCTGCGGCGCGATTGTTGCGGCAAATGGCAAAATTCTTCTGGAACGCTACGAAGGCGCATTTCGCCCGGTTCAAATCGCCGGTGCAGAACCCGGGGGGCAACGCAACAGGCTGGCACAGGGCCTTTCCGATCGGGGCATTCAGGCGCAGATCGAACAGGTCTATTCTTCATTCAACGATGCCGAAACGAACCTGCACTATACGTTCTTCCTGGCGTCCTGCGGTCAGACCATCCAGATGGACAATGCTGAATGGGTAGACATCGGCGATCTGGCCGATCTGACCTATGCCAGCAATAGTTTGCACCACATGATGACCCGCTACGCGCTTGAAGCCCGCGAAGGCGTTTTCGGGCTGTATCTCGGTGACGCCGAACGCGGCGAAATTCACAGTTTCGGTAAAGGAGCCATTTGATGGAGTTTTCACTGTTTGCCCACGTGGAACGTCTGACCCCGAATCAGCCTCACGATGTTCTGTATGATGAGTTCGTGAGCCTGGTGAAGATGGCTGATGACGGGGGCATGCGGGCAGTTTGGACAGGTGAACATCACGGCATGGAGTTCACCATTGCCCCCAATCCGTTTCTGTCGCTGGTCGATCTGGCGCACCACACGCGCAATGTGCGGTTGGGGACCGGAACGGTAATTGCGCCGTTCTGGCATCCCATCAAACTGGCAGGTGAGGCCGCCGCAGCGGATCAAATGACAAAAGGGCGTATCGAGTTGGGGGTCGCGCGCGGTGCGTATTCCTATGAATACGAACGTCTGATGCCAGGAATGGACGCTTGGGAGGCGGGGCAGCGCATGCGCGAGTCCACCCCGCTGTTGCCTCAGATCTGGAAGGGCGATTGTGCCCATGAAGGCGAGTTCTATGCGTTTCCGGCCGCAACTTCGGCACCGAAGCCATATCAGGAGGACGGCCCGCCAATCTGGATCGCCGCGCGGGATCCTAACAGCCACGAATTCGGCGTTCACAACGGATTCAATATTCAGGTCACCCCGCTGTGGCAGGGTATGGAAGAGATCGAGACCCTGATGGGGCGGTTCAACGATGCCTGTGACAGCTACGAGGGGCCGCGCCCCAAGATCATGCTGTTACACCACACCTATGTCGGCAAGGACGACGACGATGTTGCGCAGGGCGTGCAAAATCTGCGCCGGTACTACAATTACTTTGGTGCATGGTTCATGAACAAACGGCCAGTTGAACAGGGCTTGATCAAACCGATTACCGAAGCCGAGATGGACGCGAACCCGATGTATACCAAAGAAAAATTGGGCCGTGATCTGACCGTTGGGACTGCCCAACAGGTGATCGACAGGATCAAGCGCTATGAAGATCTGGGTTATGACGAGTTTTCGTTCTGGGTCGATAGCGGCATGACCAACGAACGTAAGCGCGCCTCTTTGGCGCGATTCATCGACGACGTGATGCCGGCATTTCAGTGAGGACCACCATGGGAAACTTACCGCATTTTCAGCTGTTCATTGATGGCGCCTGGACCGAAGGTTCAGCCTCGCAGGTTATGACGTCCGAGAACCCGGCCACAGGCCAGGGGTGGGCCACATTCGCGTGCGCCTCGCCCAGTGATGTTGAACGCGCCATCGCCGCCGCCAAACGGGTTTTGGATGACCCGGGATGGCGGGATATGACACAGACGCAGCGGGGCAAGCTGCTGTATCGCCTTGCCGATCTGGTGGCTGAGAATGCTGCGCGTCTGGGTGAGTTGGAGACGACCGACAGCGGAAAGCTGTTGGCGGAAACCTCGGCACAAACCGGATATGTCGCCGATTACTACCGCTACTATGCGGGTCTGGCAGACAAGGTCGAAGGCACGGTCCTGCCCATCGACAAGCCGGACATGCATGTCTTTACCTCACGAGAACCGATTGGCGTCGTGGCCGCGATCGTGCCGTGGAATGCGCAAATGTTCCTGACCGCGACCAAGCTGGGCCCGGCGTTGGCTGCCGGGTGTTCCGTGGTGCTGAAAGCATCGGAAATCGCGCCCGCACCCATGCTGGAATTCGCCAAGCTGATTGAACAGGCTGGGTTCCCGTCCGGCGTTGTGTCGGTCATCACCGGTGACGCCGAAAACTGTGCAATTCCACTGACCCGCCATCCTGATGTCGACCGAATTGCTTTTACCGGCGGGCCAGAGACCGCCCGCCATGTGGTGCGAAACTCGGCTGAGAACTTTGCGGTAACGTCATTGGAACTGGGTGGGAAATCCCCGATCCTCGTGTTTGAGGACGCCGATATGGACGGTGCAGCAAACGGCCTGATCGCAGGTAACTTCGGCGCATCCGGTCAGAGTTGCGTGGCGGGAACGCGCGGACTGGTGCATCGGTCAATCCTTGGGCCTCTGGTCGAGCGGATCGCCGAAAAGGCCAGCGCCATCCGGTTGGGTGATCCCTTGCAGCCGGAAACGCATGTTGGTCCGTTATGTACCGCGGCGCAGGTGCGCAAGATCGAAGAGACCTTAGGCAAAGCGCAGGGGCAGGGCGCGACGATCCATTTCGGTGGAAAAGCTGCCGACCGTCCCGGGAATTACATGAACCCCACTTTGGTAGAATGCGCATCCCCCGAAACCGAAACGTTGAAAATCGAAATGTTCGGGCCGGTGATGTCCTTGCTGCCATTCGATACCGAAGAAGAGGCTATCGCGCTGGCAAACAGCACCCCTTACGGGTTGGGCTCGGGCGTGTTCACGCAGAACCTTGCGCGCGCACACCGTGTGTCAAAACGGGTCCGGGCCGGTATCTGCTGGGTGAACACCTATCGCGCGATCTCACCCATTGCGCCGTTCGGTGGGTTCAAACAGTCGGGATATGGTCGCGAGGCCGGGGTTGAAGCGATACTGGATTACACCAGAACCAAGACAACCTGGATCAGCACCGCGCAAGAGCCGATGGCGAACCCCTTCATAATGCGTTAAGGATTCGGCAAAGCAGGGATTTCCGAAGGGAAGTGAGGGGCGCATGAAACTGACAAAACCAAACTTCCCATCACCGGCCGATACCGCCGAGCGCAAGGCCATTGCCCCTGTAATATGCTATCCGCCGGATGCGCTGAAGCAGCCTGATCTGAACGGTTTGAGCAAGCTTCGCGAGGATGCGGTAAAGGTGGCCGAGGTCACTGCGGCGCCACGCGATGCGGCATGCATTGATGTTCCGGCTGGCGCTTTCGTCAGGGTGGTTTCGGTCGATGGCCCTCAGGTCGGTGACCTGAACATGTGGAATAAGCATGACCTGACTGAGCGGTTCTATTCCGGCAAAACCCGTGCGCTGCATGGCACGCATCTGTCTACCGGCGACCGGATGTGGTCGAGCTTTCCCAACATGCGACCGATGGCGACGATCATTGCCGATACTCTGGACTGGTATGGGTTCGATACCTATGGCGGATCGGTCCATGACGTGATTGGCACACGGTGTGATCCGTATACCGGGCGTTTGCTGTCGGGGGATGACTATCACTATTGCTGTCATTCGAACCTGACCCGCGCGCTGGCCAGCTATTGCGACCTGCCACTGCATGAGGCCGAAATGCTGGTGCATGACGTGCTGAACGTGTTCATGTGCACTGGATTTACCCGCGATACCGGCCAGTATTTTATGAAGGCCAGCCCAGTACGACCCGGCGATTATCTCGAGTTCTACGCTGAGATTGACCTGATCGTTGGTCTGTCTGCGTGTCCCGGCGGGGATTGTTCATCGGAACATTCTTCGGATGCCGCTGCCTGCCATCCGCTGTTGATGGAGGTCTATGACCCCGGCGAGAAAGCGCGTACGGCGCATGTGCAACCGGATCGATCAAAATATGACCGCTCCCATGGATGCAGCTAACGGGTGAGGCGATGACCTAAGCGGGTTAGCATTCTGCAGCACATGTCCAACTGTTCAATCTCGAGGAACTCGTCCGCCTTGTGGGCCTGTGCGATTGAACCTGGCCCGCAAACGATCGCGTGAACGCCAAGCTTCTGAAACAACCCGGCCTCGGTCGCAAAAGCGACAACACCTGTACCGTTGGCTCCGGTCAGTTCGGCCACCAGATCACGGGCTGCGTTTTCTTCCATCGGCTCAAGGCCTTCGACCTCGGCGATAGCCTCTTGTGTGATGTTCGAGTCGCTGTGGACCGCTTGCATCTCCGGTAACAAGGAATGCTCCACGTAGTCCGCAAGGGTCTTTTTGACGAGGTCGGCGTCACTTGCCTGCACGGGTCGCATCTCCCACAAAACCTCAGCCTTGCTAGCTATGACGTTATGGGCAACGCCCCCAGAGATTTGGCCGATATTGACCGTCGTCCAAGGCGGCTCGAACCGGCTGTCGGCGGGTGCGCGGGACTTGAGGATATGGCGCAGCTCCAGCAGTTTGCTGATGTATCGCGCGGCATACTCCGCAGCATTTACCCCGTCATCGGGGGCAGAGCTGTGTCCCTCTAACCCGGTAAAACGGGTCGTACATTCAAAGCAGCCCTTATGACCCTCAATCACACGCATCTCGGTCGGCTCACCGATGATGGCGATGTCCGGAACGATGCCACGTTCAGACAGGTCGTCGACTAGGGTTTGCGCACCAAGGCAGCCGACTTCCTCGTCGTAAGTAAAGGCAAAGTGCAGCGGCTGGGTCAGCTTCCCGACATCCAGTGTTTCGCCGAAAGCCACCGCCGCAGCGATAAAGCCCTTCATGTCGCATGTGCCGCGACCGTAGAGTTTGCCGTCACTTTCCGCCAACTTAAACGGATCTGTCGTCCAGTCCTGATCGGCCACCGGCACCACATCCGTATGGCCGGACAGAAGGATACCACCGGGTTGATCGGGGCCGATCGTGGCAAACACATTGGCCTTGGTGCCAGTCTTGTCCCGCGTGACGATACATCGCGCGCCCAGTGCCTCGAGCCGTTCGGTCAGATAGCTGATCATTTCCAGATTCGAATCTGCTGACACCGTCTCAAAAGCGATCAGGTCCGCTAATAGTTCTAGGGTTCTCGGTAAGGTCATGGCTTTACAAACAGCTTTCTGGGGCGGTTGCAGAAACACTCGGCAGGTCCGGATTCTGTGATGAGGATCGGCTCAGTGATCTCCAACCCCCAATCATCCATCCAGAGGCCGGGCATGAAGTGAAAGGTCATGCCAGGTTCCAGCACTGTCTCATCCTCGGGGCGCAGGGATATCGTGCGTTCACCCCAGTCCGGCGGATAACTCAGGCCAATCGGATACCCGCATCGCGCGCCGCGCTCGATACCCGCCCGTTCCAGCGGGGCAGCCAGAGCAAACGCGATATCACGCGCCTGATTGCCGGCACGCGCGGCTTCTAGTCCCGCCTCAAGCCCTTCTACCAGGGCGGCTTCAGCACGAAGCAAATAGTCAGGTGGCTTACCCAAAAAGACCGAGCGGCAGAAGGGCGCGTGGTAACGGCGATAGCAGCCTGACAGTTCGAAAAATGTACACTCTCCGGATTTGAATGGTTCACCATCCCAAGTCAGGTGCGGTGCAGCGGCATCCGGGCCGGACGGGAGCAGCGGCACAATGGCTGCGTAATCGCCCCAATCCTCGCCAACTCCGGTGACTGCGTCATGGTAGATTTGCGCGACGAGGTCGTTCTTGCGCATACCCGGTTCGATGCGCTCCAATACGCCGTCGGTCACATGCTCGGATATCCGGGCAGCTTTTCGCATTAGCGCAATTTCCTCATCGGATTTCACGGCACGCTGCCAGTTCACCAATGTGTTTGCGTCGACCAGCTCTGCGTCGGGCAACTCCGCCAGCAAAGTCAGGTGCGCTTTGGCTGAATAATAATAATTGTCCAACTCGACACCGATCCGCCCCTTCGCGATACCAGTATCCGCAATCAGCGCTGCCAGATCCTGCATGGGGTGACGCACGGTGGATTGTACGTATTCGTCCGCATAGCCGTGGATCCGGTCATTGGACATCCAAACAGTTTTACGCGCGCCGTTGGCATCCTGATTTCGGCCCCACCAGATCGGGTCGGCATCCTGAAGCACAAGTACCCCTTGATGCACATAGAACGACCAGCCCTCATAGCCCGTCAGCCATGCCATGTTTGAAGGATCTTCGACAAACAAAGCATCCAACCCGGCGGCTGCCATGGCGGCGCGGGCCTTTGCCAATCTGCGGTCGTACTCGGCGCGGCTGAATGCCGGATCTGAATGGGGCATTTTAGGCTCCTGCCTTGGGCGAGTTTTGTTGACAGAACTTGACGAATGCGATCACGTCAATGGGCATCACGGGAAAGACACCAAATTGAGAATCTCACCTACCCCCCATCGCGGCGGCCAAAAGCTGATCAATGGCACTTGCTTGAGAATTGACGCAGACGCGCAGGTTATCCGCTTTTTCTCTGAGGTCACGGAATGAGGGGGTTTGACACATCTGAGTTCGCAGCACGAACGGAACGCGCGCAAAACAAGATGCAAGCCTCTGGTCTGTCGGCCCTGTTGCTGACGACGGAACCTGAGGTCCGATATTTTACCGGCTACCTGACGCGGTTTTGGGAAAGCCCAACACGGCCCTGGTTTCTGATTGTACCTGCCAGTGGCAAGCCGATTGCGGTGATCCCTTCGATCGGGGCCGCGCTTATGGCCGAGACATGGCTCGACGATATCCGAACCTGGGCTGCGCCGGATCTGGCCGACGATGGCATTAGCCTTTTGGCTGATACACTTCGCGAGGTGACGCCCGACGACGCAAAGATCGGACTACCAGATGGGCATGAAACGCATGTCAGGATGCCGTTGGCAGACCTTCGACGTCTGCAACAGACAGTCGGTCAGCGAGACCTTTGCGGCGATGAAGGGATCGTACGCGCGCTGCGGATGGTGAAATCATCAGCGGAGATTGCAAAGATTGAAACGGCATGCGCCATCGCTGGGCGTGCCTTTCAGCGGGTGCCCGAAATCGCCAAAGAAGGCGTGGCGCTGGATGCTGTGTTCCGCGGGTTTCAAATGCTGTGCCTGGACGACGGGGCCGATTGGGTTCCATACCTCGCGGGCGGTGCGGAACAGGGTGGCTACACCGATGTGATTTCCCCGGCATCTGATACGCTGCTGCAGCAAGGCGATGTCTTGATGCTGGACACCGGCCTGGTTTGGGATGGGTATTTCAGTGATTACGACCGCAACTGGTCAATAGGGTCCGCGAACGCGCAGGTTAAGTCAGCCTACAGTGCTTTGATTGAAGCATCGGATGCGGCATTCGAGATTGCGCGCCCGGGCGCCACGGCGGCTGACTTGTTTCAGGCGATGAACTCTGTGCTGTCGCGCCACGATGCTGACACTGGGGCAGGGCGTTTGGGGCATGGATTGGGTATGTCTCTGACAGAATGGCCGTCCTTAATACCAACCGACCACACAGTTTTGGAATCAGGCATGGTCTTGACGCTTGAGCCGGGCATTGCCGTGGGCGGAAAGATCCTTGTCCACGAAGAAAACATCGTCATAACCGGAGAAGAGCCCCGCTTTCTTAGCCCTCGCGTTGGTATGGAGTTGCCCGAGATATGACGCGCTTACCTTATACAGTTGATGCAGATGATCCCGCCATGCCCCCAATGGGTCTGATCGTCTTGCAGACAGACGAGACCCTTGAGCCGGAATTCAACGCGTATTTTTCTGATCGTAGCTGTCCGATTTACGTCTCCAGAATTCCCAGCGGCAAAGAGGTGACGACAGATACTCTGGCGGAAATGGAAACCGCGTTACCTGCCGCTGCCGATCTGTTGCCCAAGACCCGACCATATCGTGTGGTCGGTTATGGCTGCACCTCTGCCAGCTCGGTCATCGGCTCGGATCAGGTCGAACAAATGGTTCAAAAAACTTGCACGGCAGCGATTGTTACAAACCCATTGCGCGCGGCCTCGGCCTGCGCCCACGAACTTGGTGTAGCAAAGTTCGCACTTTTGTCGCCATATATCGAAGAAGTGAACGATCCCTTACGCAATGCATTTTCGCAAAATGGCATCTCGATGGATGTTTTTGGCACCTTCGGCGAAGCCGAGGAAGCCAAGGTTGCCCGAATTTCCCAAGATTCTCTGATCGACGCTGCGATGAATCTTGGGCGGGACGATTCGGTTGAAGCTATTTTTCTAAGCTGCACGAATTTAAGAACTTTTGATGTTATCCCGATTGTACAGGAACGCCTAAAAAAACCGGTGCTTTCCAGTAATCAAAGCCTTGCGTGGCACATGCGAAAGTTGAATTCCGCCTGAAAACTCGGCTGCTTCCTTTCTAATAGTTACCCACGTGTCATATTTTGGTTGCGTGCCGCACCCTGCATGTCCTTAAATGGCCTCGACAGGTCTTTGAGATCCGGATGAACCGGGCAAGCAGGGACCGCACAGGGGAGACTAATCGGTAAATGTCTAATGACGCAGCGTTCGTCGAGTTTCAGCATGTCCAAAAATCCTATGATGGCGAGATCCTTGTTGTAAAAGACCTTAACCTTTCGATGCCGAAGGGTGAGTTTCTTACAATGCTTGGGCCCTCAGGGTCCGGCAAGACAACTTGCCTGATGATGCTGGCCGGGTTTGAAACAGCCACACATGGCGAGATTATGTTGGACGGTCGACCGATCAACAACATCCCACCGCACAAACGCGGTATCGGCATGGTATTCCAGAACTACGCTTTGTTCCCGCACATGACAGTGGCAGAAAACCTGTCCTTTCCGCTGGAAGTGCGGAATATTGGCAAGGATGCGCGAGAAGAAAAGGTCCGCCGAGCGCTTGATATGGTCCAGATGGGGGCCTTTGGCAGCCGTCGACCTGCGCAATTGTCCGGGGGGCAGCAACAGCGGATCGCCCTTGCGCGCGCGTTGGTTTTCGAACCCGAGCTGGTTCTGATGGATGAACCGCTGGGTGCACTCGACAAACAGCTGCGCGAACATATGCAATTTGAAATCACGCGTCTGGCCCATGAACTGGGGATAACGACCGTCTACGTGACCCACGATCAGACCGAAGCGCTGACAATGTCGGATCGCGTTGCGGTATTCGACGATGGGCGCATTCAACAGCTTGCGCCGCCGGATCTGCTGTACGAAGAGCCGGAAAACAGTTTTGTTGCCCAGTTCATTGGTGAAAACAACACATTGGAAGGCGTTATTAAGTCAATCAACGGCGATGAATGTGTTGTGGCGCTGGATGACGGATCTGAAATTGACGCCAAGCCGGTCAATGTCCACGCGGCAGGTGATCGGACCAAAGTGTCAATCCGGCCTGAGCGGGTGGAATTCAACAAGGATCGTCTGCACGCCGATGCGCATACTCTGAAAGCAACGGTGAAAGAGTTCATTTACATGGGCGACGTCTTCCGCTTCCGTTTGTCGGTTGCCGGGAATGATGATTTTATCATCAAGACGCGTAACGCACCGGACGCTATCAGGCTGTCGCCGGGCCAGGAAGTCGAGATCGGCTGGCTTGCGCGCGACTGCCGGGCATTGGACGCCTGATCAGGAATTACCCCGCTCGTGTCACCAATATGTGCGGGGAAAGGCATGCGTGGGTTACCCCGTGGCCCAACCGCAATGACAAAGATTAACGGGAAAAACAGGGAGTTAACGATGAAAATTACCAAAACCACTCTTATGGCGAGTGCGATTGTGGCTGTTGCCGGCGCCGCGTCAGCCGAAGAGATGACGATCGTCTCTTGGGGCGGAGCCTATTCCAAGTCGCAGCTGAAGGCCTATCACGAGCCCTATTCAGAAAAGACCGGTGTCACCATCCTGAATGATGACAGCTCGGCCGAGGCGGTTGCCAAACTGCGGGCCATGAACGAAGCTGGCAACGTTACCTGGGATGTTGTTGACGTTGTTGCGGCGGACGCCATTCGTCTTTGTGACGAAGGTCTGGCGCTGGAAATCGACTTTGACACCCAGCTGGCTCCGGCGCCGGATGGGACGTCTGCCTCCGACGACTTCGGCGATCTACTGGTCAGCGACTGCTTTATTCCGCAGATCGTGTACTCGACCACATTCGGCTATCGTACCGATCTGGTCGGCGATAACCCTCCGACCGAAATCTGCGCAGTGTTTGATCTGGAAAACTACCCTGGCAAACGTTCGCTGGAAAAACGTCCGATCAATAACATGGAATGGGCGCTGCTATGTGATGGCGTTGCCAAAGACGATGTTTATGACGTTCTGGCGACCCCGGAGGGGCAGGATCAGGCTCTGGCCAAGCTGGATACCATCAAGGACAGTGTTGTCTGGTGGTCCGCAGGTGCAGACACGCCTCAGCTGCTGGCAGATGGCGAAGTCATCATGGGCTCAACCTATAACGGTCGTCTGTTCAGCGTGATCGAAGAGCAGAAGCAGCCCGTTGCCATGCTGTGGGACGCGCAGGTATTCGATCTGGATGGCTGGATCATTCCCGCCGGTCTGAGCGAAGAGCGTCAGCAGCGCGCCTTGGACTACATAATGTTCGCAACAGACACGCAGCGTCTGGCGGATCAGGCCAAGTACATCTCGTACGGCCCGGCACGTGCGTCTTCGGCACCGCTGGTTGGTCAGCACGCCGATCTGGGTATCGACATGGCACCACACATGCCGACTGATCCGGAAAACGCCAAGAACACGTTCCTGTACAACTACGAGTTCTGGGCTGACTACCGCGACGATATCGACGCGAAATTTCAGGCATGGCTGGCAAAATAAGCCGGTTCTGAAATACACGGCCGGGGCCGCCATTGGCCCCGGCTTACCTAAGACCAAGGGACGCAGATGACTGACGCTACTCAATCCGGCCCGATGCTTGCTGCCGATGGCACGCCGCTGAAGAAATCTCTGGCGCGATCCTTGCGCCGCCGAAAACTTCGGGCTTTGGCTCTGATTGCGCCCTTGCTGCTATTTGTACTGCTGTCCTTTGTGATCCCGATCGTTTCGATGCTGTTCCGCTCGGTTGAGAACGGGATAGTGTCCCAAACGCTTCCCCTTACGGTGGTCGAGCTGCAGAATTGGGATGCCGAAAGCGGAGAGCTACCGGATGAGGCGCTTTATGCGGCCTTTGCCAAAGATATGGTCGCCGCAATTGACGCAAAAGAACATACGAAACTGGGTTCACGCCTGAACTACGAACAGACAGGGATGTCCTCGATGTTCAGGCAATCGGGACGCAAGATCAAACGATTGGACCCAGAAGCTGACGCTCCGTTCAAGGAAAAGCTGATCGAGATTCACGACGGCTGGGGGGATGTGAATATCTGGCGCGTGATTAAGACGCATGCAGTGCCGATCACCAATGGGTACTTTCTGAACGCCGTTGATATGCAGCGCACGCCAGAAGGTGCGCAGGCCCAACCCGAAGATAAACGTATCCTTATCAAGCTGTTCGGGCGGACCTTGTTCATGTCGCTGATTATTACTGGCTCTTGTATTCTGCTGGCCTATCCGATCTCATACCTGCTGGCCAATCTGCCGATGCGCGTTTCGAATATGCTGATGATTTTGGTGCTGCTTCCGTTCTGGACCTCGCTGCTGGTGCGTACATCAGCGTGGAAAGTGATGTTGCAACAGCAAGGGGTGATCAACGAAACGCTAGTCTGGTTGGGGTTTGTTGCCGATGATGCAAGGCTGGTGATCATCAACAACCAATTCGGCACGATCATCGCAATGACGCACATCCTACTGCCGTTCATGATCCTGCCAATGTATTCGGTCATGCAGACGATCCCGCCGACTTACACGCGCGCAGCGAAATCCATGGGCGCAACAAACTGGACGACCTTCTGGCGGATTTATTTCCCTCAATCTATTCCGGGCATCGGCGCGGGGTCGATCCTCGTGTTCATTCTAGCGATCGGCTACTACATCACGCCCGAGATCGTAGGCGGCACTAAAGGTGTTTTCATCTCGAATCGGATTGCCTATCACATCTCGTCGTCACTTAACTGGGGGCTGGCAGCGGCGCTGGGGACAATTTTGCTGGCGGTCGTTCTTCTACTTTACTGGTGCTACGACAAGATCGTGGGCATTGATAACGTCAAGCTGGGATAAAGAATATGGCTGCACTTACACCAATATCCCGCAAACCGTTGTCGGTGGTTCTGCCGACTGTCGCAATCGCCGGAGGGTTCCTGGGCATGTTCGTCGGTGCCGGGCAGGACAATGTCCTGCTGGGTATTGTGATCGGTGCTGCACTGATGGCAGGTCTGGCGTGGTTGTACATCAACGTGCTGGACAATGAACGCGTCGCACGTTGGATCACGATCCTGGGACTTGCTGCAATCGGGTTTTTCTTTGCGGGTATCACGGGCTTGATCGTTGGACTTTTGGCGGGATGGTTTTTTGCCTTTTTCATCTTCTGGCTCTACGAAGGGCGCTATCGCCAAAAACTACTGCCATACATGACAGCAGGACAGGTGTTATGGCACTATACTTTCCGGGTGATCTGTGGGGCGATCTTCGTGTTCCTGATCACGCCGATCCTTGTAGTTCTGCCTCTGTCGTTCAATGCGCAGGACTTCTTTAC
This sequence comes from Ruegeria atlantica, assembly GCF_001458195.1. GTDB lineage: Bacteria > Pseudomonadota > Alphaproteobacteria > Rhodobacterales > Rhodobacteraceae > Ruegeria > Ruegeria atlantica. The sequence continues at coordinate 432,694 of NZ_CYPU01000039.1, forward strand.
CTTTACACCGGAAATGCTGCGTCTGGACCCCGAGGGGTACTCGCTAAAGCACTACCGTGACTTCTTCACCAACAATGAATGGCAGCGCAGCTTTAAGAACTCGCTGATCATTGCGCCAATTGCGACTGTCATTTCGGTGACCTTGGGCACTCTGGCGGCGATAGGTCTCAGCCAGTCGCATGTTCCGGGGCGTCGAGCCATCATGGGCATTCTGATTTCGCCGATGATCGTTCCGCTGATCATCTCGGCCACGGGTATGTTCTTTTTCTACAGCGACATCGGCCGCTTTTTGGAAGGTACGCTGGGTATGAACAAGAACTTCGTCGGCTATGTGAAAGTCGTGCTGGCCCACGCGGTTCTGGGGATTCCCTTCGTCATAATCACGGTGACCGCAACGCTGGTCGGGTTTGACCAATCCCTGACGCGGGCTGCTGCGAATATGGGTGCAGGTCCGGTGCGGACGTTCTTCAAGATCCAGATGCCGCTGATTTTGCCGGGTGTAATCTCGGGCGGATTGTTTGCCTTCATTACTTCGTTTGACGAAGTTGTGGTGGTTCTCTTTGTCGGATCAGCTAGCCAAAAGACATTGCCTTGGCAGATGTTCACAGGCCTGCGTGAACAGATCAGCCCGACCATTTTGGCCGTTGCGACCATCCTTGTCGTGATCTCGATCGCGCTGCTGACCACGGTCGAACTGCTGCGGCGGCGGTCTGAACGCCTGCGGGGTCTCACCCCAGCTTGACGCGACTCAAAAGCTGATTTAGCGATTTCACCATGTACCCCCGTCACGATGGCGTCGTGACGCAAAGCGGGGTGCATGGCTCTCGGATCCCGAGGCCGCTCGTCCTGAACGCCGGGACTTGTGGCCGGGCGATGCCAGTCCGGCGTTGAGGAGAGTCAAAGATGAAAGATCTGAACAACCGCCCCGAGTTTTTCACCTGCCACAACGGTGACAAAGCGCCGTTGCCATTCAGCCGGGCTGAATACGACCGTCGCCTTGCCAGCCTGCGCGCGACCATGGCGGCACGGGACATTCCCGCAGTTCTGCTGACGTCGATGCAGAACATCGCTTACTACTCGGGCTTCCTGTACTGCTCGTTTGGTCGCCCCTATGGCTGTGTTGTAACGCAGGTTGCCTGTACCACGGTTTCGGCCAATATCGACGCCGGGCAGCCCTGGCGCCGGTCGGTCGAAGAGAACGTGATCTACACCGATTGGAAGCGGAACAATTACTGGCGCGCTGTAGCCAGCCTGATCAGCTCTGCCCGCCGGGTCGGTATCGAGGGTGACCACATGACCCTGGCAATGCGCGACACGGCGCTGGACATGTTGGGTGGGCCGGAACTGATCGATATCGCGGCTGATACGATGGCTGCACGGATGGTGAAATCAGCCGAAGAGATCGAATTGATCAAAGGCGGCGCGCGTACTGCGGATGTTGGTGGCGCGGCTATCCACGCCGCGATCCGTGAAGGCGCGACCGAGATCGAGATCGCGATGGCCGGGCGTGACGCGATGGAGGCCGAGATTGCCCGTGCCTATCCGGATGCCGAATACCGCGACACTTGGGTTTGGTTTCAGTCAGGCCTGAACACGGATGGCGCACATAACCCGGTCACCAAGCGCGCGTTGGAAAAGGGCGATATCCTATCCCTGAACACTTTCCCGATGATTTCAGGTTATTACACAGCGCTGGAGCGCACTCTGTTCTTAGGCGAACCCGACGCCGATAGCCTGCGCATCTGGAAAGCCAACGTTGCCGCGCATGAGCTGGGTCTGAGCCTGATTAAACCCGGCGCGACCTGCTCGGGGATCTGCGAAGAGATCAACCGCTTTTTCGCTGACGAAGGCCTGCTGCAGTACCGGTCCTTCGGGTACGGCCACTCTTTCGGTATCCTCAGCCACTATTACGGGCGCGAGGCGGGGCTGGAGCTGCGCGAGGATATCGATACGGTTTTGGAACCGGGCATGGTCGTTTCAATTGAACCGATGCTTTGGATTCCGGAAGGTCAGAAGGGCGCAGGCGGATACCGGGAACACGACATTCTGGTGGTCGAGGAAACCGGTGCCGAAAACATTACCGGCTTCCCCTATGGCCCTGAACACAACACGATCAGTGCATAATTGATCTGGCAGGAAGGGCGATCAGCCCTTCTTGCCACGTTCGTGAAAGATGAATCCGATGAAGTTCAGCAGAACCTGAGCCGCGAGAATCTGCGTGCTCTCGGTCGGGTCGTAATTCGGAGCCACTTCGACCAGATCGATCCCGACTACGTCTCCGCGTTTCGCAAGCCCCTGAATTATCTCCAAGACATCATAGTACTGGAACCCGCCGTGGCTGGGCGTTCCAGTGCCAGAGGCGATGGACGGGCAGAATGCGTCGATATCAATCGTGACATAATACCGGGCGCCTTCCGGGATGCGCGCCAACACGCCATCTGTACCGAGCTTGCGCACCTGTCGCACGGACAGAATGTCAGACCCACGGGCGCGGGCGTCTTCATATCCTTCTTTGGCGGTTGACGACACGTTCCGGATGCCCAGTTGCGTCATGCCCGAAACATACGATTTTTCAATTGCGCGCCGCATTGGGTTGCCGTGTCCGGCGGTCACGCCATGCCGTTCGTCCACGAAATCCAGATGCGCATCAATTTGCACGACGTGGATGGGTCCGTTTTTCTCGCAATCCTTTTCGAAAGCGTTGATGCACGGGATGTTGACCGAGTGATCTCCACCGATAGTGACGGGCAGGGCGCCTGCGTTCAGCATCTTTTCCACACCAAACTGAATGTTCGCGTGGCTTTCTTCGGTTTTGGTGTGGATGATATCCGCGTCACCGATATCGACCATCCGGACGGACGCATCCAAGTAAGTAGCATCATCCTCGTGATCATACGCACCGGCGTGTCCAAAGCTGAACAGGGTCGATGCCTCTCGCACCGCCCTTGGGCCGAAACGCGCGCCCGAACGCCATTGCGTGCCGAAATCAAAAGGGGCTCCCATGATGGCGACGTCGGCTTCGATTTTGTCCCAATCCTCGACATACGGAGCTTTGCCAAAGGTCGATATACCCACAAACGGCAGGTTCAGGCGACCGCCGGAATATCCATGAGACGTCATTGCAAGAATCCTGTTTATTGTTTTCCCAGCGCAGCTTAATCGGGACTTCTAAATCAGGATAGGCGAAACTGGATACATATTGCTCAAGCGCGGACTTGATTGTCCGCCTTGCCAGTGTGTATCTGGCGTAACTGCTTGAAAGGAAACACCGTGGGACGTCACGAACTGCCACCAGAGACGGGTGCCTTTTTTATCAATCTGGATCGGGTCCCAGTGCGCCGTGACTTCATGGAAGCGCAGTTCAATCATGCAGGCTTGGTGGGTGCCATCCGGTTTGGCGCGACGGATGCCCAGAAACCCGGAGTTGTGGACGCCAGCGGCTATGTTGCCGGATCGGGCAGTCGCTGGGGATTGACGCAAAGCGAAATCGCCTGTTTCGAAAGCCATCGCGCGGTTTGGCAGGCGGTCGTGGATCAAAACCTGCAAGCGGTGGCCATTTTTGAAGATGACGTCGAAATGTCCATTCAGGCAGGATCTGTGATTTCAGCGCTGATGGCGGCCCCAGATGCCTTTGACATGGTGAAACTGGACTATTCCCCCAAATCTCTTCGTTTTGGGCCAGAGACGCGTATCGCAGGCGTCACCGTCCGGCCCATGTTGGAGATGGCCCCGAGTGCGGCCGCCTATGTGCTTTCTCAGCGGGCCTGCCAGAAACTGCTGAATTGGTCCGAAAAGTATTCGGATCACCTGGACGATTTCGTCTCCATCCCACGGTCGGATTGGCGGATGTATCAGTGCTTTCCGGCTGTTGGGGTGCAGATGATCTGGTCGAAACAACAAGATCACGCGGTCAAAGAGGTGAAGGTCAGCGAACGATCCCAAGACCAGAAAACCAACAGCGGGCTGGATAAGGGGCCGCTTTGGTTCCGCCTTCGGCGGGAATTGGTCGCGGCGCGGCGCAAGCTGTATTGGCGCGTGGGGGGGCAGACGCGATTGCTGGAACAGGGGGGATACGTCGGGTTCATCCCCTGCGCCGACGATCTGAGCGTGTGAATTCATGTCTCAACACGCCACCTAAATGGTCGCCCCGCAGTGCATCCGCGTCATAAGCGTTAACAAAACTGTCAATATGATATAACCTCGTGACGTTAGTGGTGAATAACGTTTGGGTTATGTGTCGTGGGGCAGACAATTTACGAAAGATACGGTGGCTTCAAAACGATCTCGCGGATCGTGATGACCTTTTACGAAATGGCGTTGGAGTCCGATCAGATCGGCGGTCATTTCGAAGAAATAGACATGCCTCGTTTGATTGATCATCAGACCAAGTTTGTTTCGTCCCTGGTTGGTGGACCCGCATCCTTTAGCGATGACAGGATCGAGGCGGTTCATCGTCACCTGAACATCTCTCACGCCGATTTTGACGAGATGGCCGCGCTTTTCAGCGAGGCCCTGTCGATGCATGGAATGGAAGACGCGCATGTAAAAATTGCCCTTGATGCCATCGAGTCAAAACGAGCCATCATCGTGGCACGCGACGCCGCATGAGTATTCTGGCCATAAACGAACAGCTGCTCCGCGCGATTGGTGTCGGCGTCGCTGTTGTGCGGGCCTCGGATTTGGGTTTCGTGTTTCACAACGGTCCATTTACCGAGTGGTTTGGGGCACCGGCCGAAGGTCAGACCCTGTTGGATTATTTTCCCGACCTTGATCCAAAAGAGCTTGAAGACGTCAAGCAATCCGGCTTGCGCTACTCGGCCGAGCTGCAGGTCAAGCCCAAGCGCCGGACGCTGATATTCGCGGTTGCGGTGTCCCTGGCCAACGGCCTTTCCGAACAGGTGCTGGTGGTCGAATTTCAGAACATCACCCGCATTCGCGAGCTTGAGAGCATGATCGACAGTTATTCGACCATGGTCGAGCGTAATACGCGCGAATTGGAACGCGAGAAAGAGCGGGTCGAACGGCTGTTGTTGAACCTCATGCCCCGCGCTGTGTACGAAGAGTTCAAGACCTTTGGTGTCGTTACGCCGCAGCTCTACGATCAGGTCTCGGTCGTGATGCTGGATTTTGTGGGCTTTACGGACTTTGCGGCAAAGACCGACCCGACTGTGACACTCAGCGAGTTGAACGATGTCTTCACGGCCTTCGACCGGATCGTCGAACAATATGGCTGCGAACGGATCAAAACTATCGGGGACGCTTATTTGGCGGTCTCGGGTATGCCGGACGCAACACCGGATCATGCGACGGCCGTAGCCCATTGCGCGGTCCGGTTCTTGCGATACCTCGAACGGCGCAACGAAAGCCATCCGCATAAATGGCAGGCTCGGATCGGTCTGGGAATGGGGCCGGCTGTCGGCTCGGTCGTGGGTATTCAGAAATACGTCTACGATGTGTTTGGTCCAGCCGTGAACATTGCTTCACGCCTGCAAGTCTTTGCAAACCCAATGAATATTGTCGCCCCGGAAGAGATGAAATATGCGTTGATTGATGAGTTCCAGGTCTCGGATATTGGGCCGGTGGATATCAAGGGCATGGGGCAGATGGATCTGATTAACGTCACCTCGGGCCTTAGTGTTCCGGCACCAAGGCCCAGGTTCTAGCTCGAACCTCAATCGTCCTGCGGAACCAGACCTAAACCCCGCAAATATATTCCAATGCCACTTTCCAACAGATCCTCTGGCGGGAATGGAGAGCTGGCACCTGTGTTTCGGGCATAAAGCTCAACAACGCCATGGCTCATGGCCCAGATGTGAGCACTGAACATCGACGCAGGTGGCCGTTTTTCTGGCGGGATGTGTTGCGAAAGATCTGCGGCTGCTTTTTCCAGCACGCTCTTGGCCCGGTTGGCGGCCAGCGCCAATTCAGGCGTTCGGTTTACGGAAATCCCGCTTTCGAACATGGCGATGTAGTGACCAGGGTGCTTGCGGGCAAAAGCCAGATAAGCCCGACCAGTAGCCTCAAACGCTGCCAAGGCCGAGGGTTGGCCTGTGTCATAGGCGTACTGCATCAGGTCGGCAAACATTTCAAAGCCCTGACGGGCGGCTTCCGCAATCAGGTCCTCGCGCCCCTGAAAGTGCCTGTATACAGCTGCAGGCGTTACACCCGCGGTCTTTGCGGCCTCGGAAAGGGTAAAGCCTGTCGGACCTTTTTCTTCGATCAGCGAAAGAGCGGCCTCGATCAGGGCTTGCTTGAGATTGCCGTGGTGATACCCGCGTTTTGCCATGCCTGTGTCACGAGCCTTTTTGTTTAAGTTCCGGGGAACCAAGACATAATCCACGCCTGCCGGTTCGTCCAACCCTTGGCAGCAATGGAGCGCGAAAATGTCATCACGCGTCCAACACCTCGGGTCCGCCGCAAATCAGTGGATCGATCTTGCCAATAGCCTTCTTGTCTTTTTCATCATATTCCAGCGCGTGCAAAACAGTTCGTATTGCCGCGATGCGGGCGCGTTTTTTGTCGTCTGAGCGAATGATGGTCCAAGGGCAAAGGTCTGAGTGACTGCGGGTCAGAGTTTCCGAGATCGATTGCGTGTACTCGTCCCACTTACCAAGCCCCGCAATGTCGATTGGGCTAAGTTTCCATTGCTTTAGCGGATCTGTCTCACGTGCCAGAAAGCGGTTCAGTTGCTCCGCGCGCCCGACGTTAAGCCAGAATTTGAACAGTTTGATCCCGTCATTCACCAGTCCGGTTTCAAGCGGCAGAACCTGCCTGAAAAAACGTTCGCGTTCTTCGGGTTCGCAAAAACCAAAGACGTTTTCGACCACACCGCGATTGTACCAGCTGCGGTCAAAGAACACGATTTCGCCTGCCGCAGGCAGATGTTGAACGTAACGTTGGAAGTACCATTGGCTGCGTTCGGTGTCGGAGGGTTTGCTCAGCGCCACGTTGCGGGCGCCGCGCGGATTTAGGTTCTCGCGAAAGCGTTTGATCGTACCACCTTTTCCGGCGGCATCGCGGCCTTCGAAAATGATAGCAACGCGATTGTCTGTTTCCCTGACCCAGGATTGCATTTTGACCAGCTCGATCTGCAGCAGATCCATTTCTTTCTCGTAATCCTTACGCTTCATTCTTTCTTCGTAAGGATATGTCGGGTTCAGGATGTCGTCTTTCTTTGCGTTTTCAATGGCTGATCGCACCTCTTTCGGCGCGTCCTTGCGGAAATACTTTTCAATGGAACCTTTTTCCGAACGGGCCATTAGCTACCTCGCCATAAAATCCATATCCTACTATGGATTAGCTGCCGGTTTAACGCAAACCCGCTCGGTCGGCCGCGCGGTCGATTGCTGAGGCAACCTCGGGGGCGGCCACAACCTGCGGCATGTGACCAATACCCGGAAGCTCGATCAGTTCCGCGTCGGGGATTTGGTCGACCAGTTGTTCTGCATGCCAGGCAAACTTGACAGTGGTGTCAGCCGTTCCGTGAACAACTTCGGTCGGTACGGAAATTTCCCCATAGCGGGGTTGCAGGGCGCGAACTTCGTCCAGCAGGTTGGCCCGTTGCTTGGCATTCGCATTCATCGAGGCGCGTCGCATCGTCAGGCCGGGGCCGAAATGCTGAGCATACCCTGCGGGTGCCTTCTGCGGGGCAAAGACTTTGTCCAGCGCTTGTTCCACGTACCATTCAGGGACAAACGCGGTGATCAGGGGCAGGGCCAGCGTATTGCCCGCCTCAGTCGACGCCAGCTTGTTGAAACCGTCCAGTGGCGTCTCCCACGGGATTGCAGCCGGTGCGATCAAAACAAGGGCAGAAATGTTGTCGGGCCGGGTGACCGCCCAAGCCAGCGATACGGACCCGCCATAGCTTTGCCCCGCAACAATAGGTTTTTCGGCTCCTAATTGGGCTGCAGCCTTTTGCAGGATTAACGCTTGTTCTTCAATGGGTTCGCCGTTCGAATTGAAGCTGTCACTATAGCCCAGACCGGGTCGGTCGAATACGATCACACGGAAGTTCTCGGCCAAGATCGGTGCAAGAGAAAAAGTCATGTCACGGGTGTTACCGCTGGACCCGTGGATCAGAACCACATCGGGGCCGTCGCCCATGACCACCGCATGGACGGCGATACCGTCGACCATCACCATTTCACCCTCAGGAGGGAAACGAGCCTCAGCCGCAGCTTCGTTCTGTGCTGCGCGCCAGACGGTCAGCAGGATCAGACCCGATAGAACGAGGCCAAGGAATATCAAAACTTTAATGACCAACGTCTTCCATGTTGAACGGTGTGGACTGGTAAATCTCATTGATCCAGTTGCCGTACAGCAGATGCGCATGGCTGCGCCATCGGTTTTGCGGCGGTTGTGATGGATCGTCGTCTGGATAGTAGTTCATCGGCACGTTGATGGGGGTCCCGTTCGAGACATCGCGATCATATTCCTGCTTCAACGTATCACTGTCATATTCGAAATGGTTAAAGATATAGATCGCACGATGCGAGGGGTCCTCGACCAGACAGGGGCCGACCTCATCGCTGCCCAACAATGTCGTCAGGCCAGGCGCGCTGTTGATCTCAGATTGGTTCATTGTGGTCCAGCGGCTGACAGGGATCACGCAATCATCAGAAAAACCGCGTAAAAACGGGGAAGAAGGAGCCAGATTCTGGTGCCGATAGCAACCAAACGCCTTGGCATCGAGCGCCTGTTTGTCGATGCCGTGGAAATGGTTGATCATCGCCATTCCACCCCAGCAAACGCCAAAGGTGGAATGGACGTTCGTCTGAGTCCATTCGAATACTTCGGTCATCTCGTCCCAATAGGTGACGTCATCGAACTCCAGATGCTCGATCGGCGCGCCCGTGATGATCAGGCCGTCGAATTTCTGATCCTTTACCTCTTGGAACGGTTGGTAGAACTCGGCCATGTGATCGGCGGCGGTGTTCCTGGTGCGATGTTCGGTCATGCGGATCAGCGACAGGTCGATCTGCAGAGGCGTGGCACCAATCAGACGCGCGAACTGGTTTTCGGTCTGAATCTTCTTGGGCATCAGATTCAGCAATCCGATCCGCAAGGGGCGGATGTCCTGACGCATTGCCTGATCCGCAGCCATGACCATGACGCCCTCTTTGGTGAGAACGTCGTAAGCGGGCAGGTCGGAAGGGATCTTGATCGGCATTAGGTGCAAGCCTTTGGAGTTACTGTGTAGAGGCGGTAATTAAGCCCGGTTTGTCCGGGTCTCAAGGGTGCGTTCGATCAACTCATCGAAATCACTCGCATCGCGGACCTTGTGCATGTCATCAGCGGTGACTGTGACACCCCAATTATCCGCCATGGCCTGATAGCGCGGTTGGCGGTGCGCCAAGGCACGGGCATAGGTCCAGCGGATAAAGGCGTCAGGGTCGACGTCCTCGGGAACGTAGCCATGTTCGGTGAGGTATTCGTCCCAGACCCGGGTCAGAAACTCTGCCTGATAGGACATCGGCTTAGGGGCCTTATCGAAACGGCGGATCAGTTCAGCGGTGTGGTCCTCATCGCCCTTGATCCAGATCATCAGGGTTTGGCGGGACAGCTCGGACAAGACATGATCGGCCGGGTCCTCAGGATCGACCCATTCGCAAATTGACCCGCCGGTATCACAGATGAAGTTCGGGTATTGATACAAACGCTTGGCGCGGTCGATGAAATACTCGGTGTCCAGTAAGGCGTGGATCTCAGCCAGGCGGAACTGCTCCTGCCGGCGACGATACTCCGTCAGTTCCAAGCCACCCAGTTCCGGTTTGCCCGGTTTGCCCAGATAGGTCGCAACCGGTGTCAGGTTTTCGAACGAGATATTTGAGCCGATATAGATCGAATCCGACAGCAACAGGTCGCGCAGGAATGGAACTTTCATCGCCTCGGCTTTGGCGTTGTCGATGATGTATTCGCCCATGTACCGGGTGCCGATGCGGTAGTCGATCGAGTAGTGGAACCAGTCCCCGGAATCGCGCAGCACGGTCGACACATAGGTCTTACCCAGCCCAGACATGCCGAAGAACAGCACTTTTTTCCGGGCCGCTTCGCGCCAGTCCTTTGCCGAGCTGTAGATCATTGTCCGCTGTCCCTTTTTCTGACCTAGCTAAAACGGGCAGGGGGCGGCGTCAATCACGTGAGCGGGACCAGTTCAGAATCAACAACCCGATCGCCAGTACGGCAAAGCCCAAAAAGGCCTGCGGCGGTAAGGTTTCGTCGCGCACCAGTGTGCCTAAAACGATGGCGACTGGCGGTATGACAAGCGTTACTAACATCAGGTTTCCGGCCCCGGCCATGGCAAGAACGCGGTAGTACAGCAAGTACGCTCCGGCCGTTGCGATCAGGGCGTAATAGGCAATGGCCGCCCACGTTATCGCCGGCAGGTTCAAAACGGGAAGCCCGTCGACCACGAGGGAAACAGGCAAAATCAGAATGGTTGAGCCGGTTAGCATGCCAGCTGCGGCAACTATGGGAGACAAGCCTGACAACTTGATTCTGGCCCAAGCGCTGGCCAACGCGTAAGAAACTGTTCCGGCGATGATTGCCAGTTGGGCAACGCTTTGAAGGTTGAAAGTTGCGAAATTTTTGAGGCCGATTGCAATTGCAACACCCAAAAAACCCAGACCGACACCCACTCCGCGCGCTGGGGTCAATCGCTCGTCCTTGAAGAACATTGCGGCGATCAAAACGCCGAAAACAGCGGTTGCGGCGTTCAGGATCGAGGTCAGGCCAGTTTCAATATAAAGCTGCCCCCAAGCCATAAGCGAGAAGGGGATGGCATTGTTCAACAACCCCATCATCAGGAATGCGCCCCAGATACGCGGACTGATTGGAACGCTCAGCTTTTTGACCCAGGCAACGATCCACAGCGCCAGCATCGCCCAGAAAACGCGGTGCAGGACCGAGGTCATGACGGGGATCGTGTCCAATGCGACGCGGATCGAGATAAAGGATGCGCCCCAGATCACGCCCAGAAGCAACAGTTCGGCCCAAGCCCTTGGAGACAGGTGTTTTTGAGGTTCCATAGCCCGTTCTCGCATTCCCAAAGGCGATGTTCGACCCGAAACTTGCGCAAAGAAAAACCCCGCCGAAAGCGGCGGGGTTTTTGTAGTTGGTTCGGTCGGCGGGATCAGTTCAGCGTGTAAGTGAGCTGAAGGCCGACGCTCCATGCCGAGTTGCCCGAGAATTCGCCACCTGTTGTTGTGGTCGCGTCTCCGATGTCGGTATAGCGGATGCCGCCAGAAATCTGAGCCTGCTCGAAGGAGTATGTACCACCTACGCCAAGGCTCCAGAAACCGTCGGTGGGGCCGAGGTTCGAAACAGCAGAACCCGAGGACGTTTCATAGCCCGCAGAGATCGCGCCAGAAAACTCTTCGGTGAACTTGTAGCCAAGACCCAGTGTGTAGGTGAAGGTGTCGTCCGCGTAGTCAACCAGGTTCTGTTGCGCAGCGGCAGTATAAACCGGCGGTGCCAGAACTGTCTGCGGCCAGTCAACCCAGCGGATCGAGCCGAACAGCAGCGTTTTAGGTGCCACACCGGTCTGGAAGTCCAGATTTACCGATTGAGGCGTCACAACTTCGGTTTCGGTCTGTGCGGTCACAAGCGGTGCGGGGACGGGCGGTGGTCTTCGGTTGATGGACTCCGTCGAGTCGAAATCGTGCGTGATTTTTGAGTTGTAGGTCAGTGCGACACGTGCCGCGATTTCGGGACGTTCCCATGCGACGCCTACGACGTAACCGAAGTCAACCTCAGAGCCGGATTCAAATTCGTAACCGGCAACAACCGGGACAGCAACCGTTGCCTTGGCTCGCTGTGCGCGAATACCGCCGATTGCGCTGAAGCCGCCATCGAACTTGTAACGCACCAGGGCAGTAATCGCATCAACATCCGCTTTAGCGCGCAAAACGTCGGTGCGACCACCAAAAGCGGCCAAGGGGTTCTGCGACAAAGGATAGTTCGACGGGTACTCGACATCGGCACCGTACGGTTCATCATAGATGAGAGCAAAGTCCAACTGATCGGTAAACGAATGCTTGTATGCCAGGTGTGGTGTCCAGAAGCTTTTGGCGATGTTTCCGGAATCAACACCGTTCTGCTCACCGCTCACGTCGGGGTTTGCGTAACCCAAACGGAACTGAACAACAGAACCTTCCTCAAACAGAATGTTGACGCCCTGGCCGCTGCGATCAAGACCGCCTGCGTAAGCACCGGTTGCGCCAACGCATACCGCACACGCCTGTAAAAGCGCTTTTTTCATTAGTTCCTCCCTCTAGGTCTCCTGGAGGTCAGCGCCTGTTGATATGTGGTGCGGACTGACCTGCATTGTGGTGCTCGTTATTTTCTTGAGCTTTACCTTATCGTCAACTGGTGACCGTGCGTTACTTGTGTTGAGTGTCGCGTAGAGGTGTTGCCAAACTGTTACGATTCTCGGCGTGAACGTTCAGGAAAATACCTACGAAAATTACCGCAGCGCCTAATAGGGTCCAGTGATCCAGCGGTTCGTGATACAGAACCATACCTATGACCGCGATTGTGGGCAGGCGTGCAAAGTCAAACGGCACCACAACGGTTGCCGGGGCAATCGCCAGCGCATTTGTGATGCAGTAATGCGCCAGCAGCCCGGCCAGTCCCACCAGCAACAAAAACGGAGCTGTGCTTGCCGAGGGCAGGGTGATTTGTCCGTCGATACCCGATGCGATCAGCCCCAGCACGGCTTGCATTACTGTCAGCCAGAACATGATGCATCCGATGCTGGCAAAACGAGTGAGGGACTTTGTCGATATCGTTGTTAAGGCGAAGAAAACAGCGGACATAGCAGCGGTCATCACACCTGCACTGAGAGGCACGGAGCCCGGCCGGGCGACCAGTAGAATTCCGGCAAATCCGATCAGCGCCGATAGCATGCGCACGGTCGTCAGGCGCTCTTTCAATAGAAGTGGAGACAGCAGTATGACCCATATGGGCTGGGTAAACTCCAGCGCAAAAACCTGCGCCAACGGAATGGCGCTGACCGCATAGAACCAGAGGTTTTGCCCGGTGAAATGCAATACGTTCCGGATGCCGTGCAAGCCGATCCGTTCAGTCGAAACCTGGTGCCACTTTCGCGTCAGAGTCAGGATCAGGGCGACCACGCAGATGCCGACGAGGCTGCGGTAGAACATGATCTCGAACGTGTCATGGGTCACGCTCAGTTCACGGCCAGCGATTGCCATAGCTGAAAATGAGGTAATTGCCCCTGTCATCCAAAGTGCGGCTTTGACTAGATGACTCGGTGAGCGCGTCAAAACGGTAATACCTGAACACAACCGGGCGTGATGGCCAGACGCCGGCTCCGGTCGGGCAAATTTCGCGTTAGACGTAAGAGCATGGATTGAGCCTATCGGTTGTTGCGGAAAAGATAGTCCTGCTGGTTCAGGGCGGTTTCCAATTTGTAGCCAACGGTGCCCAGAAATCCCTGCAGTCGATCCAGGTCCCGGCACTCGATCAACATAAAATCAAAGCGAAACCGGTCATGATCAATCCCCTTCAGAACATTCAGTTCCGCCCCTTCGACATCCAGAGACAGCAGGTTTACTCTGCTGGGGGCTTCAGCCTCGATGAGAATTTCGTTGAGCGGGCGCGCGACCGCGCCGAAAGAGAAACTGACCTCGGTTTCTTTCATATGTAGCTGGGCATTCTTTAAATGCTCGCTTCGATCCGCAAGGTCTAATTCCTGTCCGACACTGACGCTCATCAGGTTTGCGTAAACCATCTCGATCAGACGATCGGGAAATCCGAATTCGACGCAGGCATTGCAAAAAACCTTGCTCCGACTTCCGCGTAGAGAGAAACATTTAAGGAAGTTATGCGGTGCCGGTTCGATCAGGACACCCTGCCATCCCCGCTCTTTCTCGAAATAGTAGGTGTTGGATTGCGTGACGCCGTCATTGGCCCCGAGTTCCACAAAGGAACCGTTGTCGAAATCCAGATAGGGCTCAAGCTTCTGATCCAGAGCGTTCAGCCCATAATATCTGGTATTTTGTGGGTTGAGACGCTTTGAAACCGAATTTCTGATCTTGTTGAGTATTTTCACAACGCCCATCCTATCGTGTGTTGGCGGCATCGCATCCGCAGCGTCCTAGCTGTCGTCGGCGCTCAGAATGCCCAGCCCACCTATAGGGGCCAAAGGTTTCTTTCTCGGCAGTTGCCGCGATGGATTGAGATAGGCCGATGTGGTCCATGTATAGGAATTTATCGGGCCGAAGCCGTTGAAATCGCATCTGTTCCAGCCTGTGGCCTCGTCCAGCAAGGCGATGCAGTCCGGGTGCCTGTCCGAATTGTCGAACACAATCATTGTCGGATCTATCCGTTTCTGCTGGAACTGTTCCCGAACAAATCTGGCGCAGGCGTTGCGATAGCGCCCATCGATGACGACGATATCGGCATTTCGTATTTCATCGCGTTCAACATATTGCGCTTCTTCCCGCTCGAAGAAATAGGTGAAATGCGGTTTGTCGGCGAGAGAAGCAGAAATCTTGTCAAACCAGCCTTTGTCGTTTTCGACCGACGTTACCTCTGCACCTGCATTCAGATAGTAGATCGAAGAGTTCCCGCTGCCATATTCCAGAACGCGAACGCCGTTCAGATCGAAGCTGTCCAGGTATTCGATGGCCGGATATGTGTACCACGGGATTTCACGGCCCTCACCATCGTGGCAGTCCCAGTTTTCTATGGAATTGTATTGGCCATAAGTTTCACCCAGAATCCGGTAGGTTTTGACCTGTTCCAGTGACGCTCTCGACGCACGTTTCAGGACCTTTTGCAATATCCAGAAATGGGTGTTCGTCATGAAGGCCTCTCGCTGATGAAAGTGGATTAAGTGTTCTCAACGCGCACAATTGACACAAATTGCCGTCTATTCCCACTCAATCGTGCCCGGAGGTTTCGAGGTGATGTCATAGGTACAGCGATTGATGCCCTTGACTTCGTTGATGATCCGCGTGGCCGTTTCGCCTAGGAATTCGTGGCTGAATGGATAATAGTCAGCCGTCATACCATCCACCGATGTCACCGCACGCAGGGCGCAAGCGTAGTCATAAGTGCGCCCGTCGCCCATGACGCCAACGGTGCGAACCGGTAGAATCGCGACAAAGGCTTGCCAGATGTCATCGTACAAACCGTGCTTGCGAATCTGGTCGATATAGACCGCATCCGCTTCGCGCAGGATATCCAGCTTTTCGCGGGTGATCTCACCGGGGCAGCGAATCGCCAGACCGGGACCGGGGAAAGGGTGACGACCAATAAAGCTCTGCGGCAGGCCTAGTTCGCGGCCTAGGGCGCGAACCTCGTCCTTGAACAGCTCGCGCAATGGTTCGACCAGTTTCAGGCCCATTTTCTCTGGCAGTCCGCCAACGTTGTGGTGCGATTTGATCGTGACCGAGGGGCCGCCCGAGAAGGACACCGATTCAATGACGTCCGGATACAGCGTGCCTTGCGCCAGGAATTCGGCACCATCGATGGTGTCAGCGTGTTTCTGGAACACGTCGATGAACAGCTTGCCGATAATCTTGCGCTTGGTCTCGGGGTCGCTTTGACCTTCGAGTTCACCAAGGAACAGATCGCTTTCGTTCGCGTGGATCAGCTGGATGTTGTAATTGTCGCGGAACATGCCGACGACTTCTTCGGCTTCGTTCTTGCGCAGCAAGCCATGGTCCACGAATACACAGGTCAGCTGATCGCCGATTGCCTCGTGGATCAGGATCGCCGCGACCGAGCTGTCGACACCACCGGACAGACCGCAGATGACCTTTTTGTCGCCGACCTGCTCGCGGATCTTTTCGATCATTTGTTCGCGATAGGCACCCATGGTCCAATCGCCCTTGAACCCGGCGAGTTTGACGAAATTCTCATACAGTTTTGCACCTTTGGGTGTGTGGTGCACTTCGGGGTGGAACTGAACCGCATAGAAATGACGGTCGCTGTCCGCTGTAATCGCATAAGGCGCGTTTGGCGAGGTGCCGTAAACGGTGAAGCCGGGCGCGATTTCGCTGACATGGTCGCCGTGGCTCATCCAGACCTGCTCGTCACCGTCCGAAAACCAGCCTTCCAAAATATCCAGCTTTGCCTGCGGGGTAACAAACGCACGCCCGAACTCGGCCGTGCCGTGTCCGCTTTCAACTTTGCCGCCCAGCTGGTGCATCATCACCTGCTGGCCATAGCAGATGCCAAGGATTGGAACGCCGTAATCAAAGATCTCTTGCGGTACACGGGGCGAACCCTCACGTGTCACGCTGTCAGGACCGCCCGAGAATATCACGGCCTTGGGGGCCATTTCCCGCACAAAGTCCATCGTGACTTTTTGATAGGGGTGGATTTCGCAATAGACATTCAGCTCGCGCAGGCGGCGCGCAATAAGCTGCGTAACCTGGCTGCCGAAGTCGATGATCAGAAGGCGGTCATGGGTGTCTTGGGTCATGGTTGGCTATTAGGTCGCAAGCCTTGCATGTGCAAGCGCTATGACGTCATTTGTGCAATTGTGCCTCAGGATAATACAGAAAGAGCGCGAGATGCCCGAGATCAAACTACGCCGCGCAAGTGCTGTTGATACCGAAGCCGTCACAACCTGTATTGCAGCGGCCTATGCGGATGCACTTCGCGATATTCCTGATCTGCCCGATGTCACGGACGGCGTTGGCGACGATATCGTCGCGCATCAGGCCTGGGTTGCCACGCAGGATGAAGACATCGTCGGGTTTATTGTTTTTGACCAGGTCGATTCTGCGGTGATGATCTTTAACCTTGCCGTATCGCCAAAGGCACAAGGGGCAGGGTTGGCGAGGCGGTTAATCGGAATAGCTGAACAAGATGCTAACGGAACGGGCGCCACTAAGCTCAGGTTGCGAACGCATAAATTGATGCGAGCGACAGTCTCCATGTATCACTACTTGGGCTGGCACGAGAAAGAGGTGAGCGGAAAGACCATCCTGATGGAGAAGGAACTTTCCTGATCAGAGCAAGTGCCTGACGGTTTTGGTTTATGCAGATGTCGCTTTTCCCCCTATAGCGCCGTAAATTAGATGCATTGCCCCAAATGCTTGCTGTAACAAACTGATCAAACCAACCAATAGACGGGATCTTCTCATGGCAGAGGCAAACACCCGGCGTCGGGCAAGAGGTGGCGGTGGCGCCGCCCGCCGGGCCGAACGTACCGCGGTTCGCATCGAAACGGCGAAATACATCGAACGGAATATTCCGAACTTCGAGGTTCTCAACGAAGAAGCGTTGGAAATCATCGAAACCAATGCGGAAACCATTCTGGCCGAAGTCGGCGTTAATTTTGTCGACAACCCAGCCGCGTTGCAGCGCTGGAAAGATGTTGGTGCCGATGTCGATGGTGAACGCGTCCGCATTCCGCGTGGTCTGGCTCGTCAGCTGATCAAAACCGCGCCCAGCGAATTCACGCAGCATGCCCGTAACCCCGAGAAATCGGTTGTCATCGGTGGCCGCAATCTGGTTCTGGCCCCGGTGTACGGCCCACCCTTTGTGCGGGACGCCCAAGGTGGCCGTCGCTATGCGAACATGGAAGATTTCAACAAGTTCGTGAAACTGGCGTATATGTCCAAATGGTTGCACCATTCGGGCGGGACCGTGTGCGAGCCGACAGATATTCCGGTGAACAAGCGTCACCTTGACATGCTGATGGCGCACATGACCTTGTCGGACAAGCCGTTCATGGGCTCGGTCACCGATCCCAGCCGTGCGCAAGATTCGGTTGAGATGTGTGAGATTCTGTTCGGCAAAGAGTTCGTTCAGGAAAACACAGTGATGACCTCGCTGACCAACATCAACTCGCCGATGACCTTCGACGACGTGATGATGGGCGCGCTGGAAGTTTATGCGAAGAACAATCAGGCCTGCATCATCTCGCCCTTTATCGTGGGTGGTGCGATGGCGCCGGTTTCGATTGCAGGGACATTAACGCAGGTTCTGGCCGAAGTTCTGGCTGGTGTCGCGTATAGCCAGATCATCCGTCCGGGTGCGCCTGCGATTTTCGGTGCCTTTGTGTCATCGATCGATATGAACTCTGGCGCGCCGACATTTGGTACGCCCGAGGCTTCGATGGTTACCTACGGTGCGGGCCAGCTGGCGCGACGTCTGAACCTGCCGTTCCGCTCGGCCGGGTCGTTCTGCGGCTCGAAATTGCCTGATGCACAGGCGGCTTATGAGACCGCAAACTCGTTGAACATGGGGCTAATGGCCGGCGTGAACTTCATGCTGCACTCCTGCGGCTGGCTTGAAGGCGGTCTTGTTGCAGACTTAGAAAAGTTCGTCATGGATGCCGACCAGTTGGGCGTTCTGCACGGTCTGGCCAAGGGCGTGGCCTATGATGAAAACGCGCAGGCGATGGATGCGATCCGCGAAGTTGGCCCGGGCGGTCACTATCTGGGCTGTGCCCATACGCAGGCGAATTTTAAAGAAGCGTTCTGGAAGTCCGAGGTCCTGGATTACAAACCCTTTGAGACCTGGGAAGACGAAGGCGGGCGCGACACACGCCAATTGGCCACGTCGCGGGTCGAGCATCTGCTGGCCAATTACCAGCAACCGCAACTCGACCCCGCCGTCAATGAAGCATTGAACGCATACGTGGCGGAAAAGAAAGCATCCATGCCGGATGCCTTCACCTGATCATTGATATAGCGCTGCGCGACTGGCTTTGAACAGTTGCGCCTCGCCCAACAGCGCAATCAGCAGGTCCAAATGGCGGACCAGCGAATAGGCGGCGTCTTCGGCCAGTCTTTGGGCGTTAACCTCTCGTTCCAATTCCAACAGACGAACCAGCGCAGACCCTGTGCCGGGCAGTGATCCGTATCCCAGAACACGCTGAAGATGCCGGTCCCGATCATACTCCTGCGCCCCAATTTTTGCGGCCCGTGCCAACAGGCGTGGGCGGCGGAGCGTTGTAATCATGGTCATCAGGTCCTGCATTTCAGTGTTCCTTTGGTTGAACAGAAGATAGCCATTTGTCACACAACCTAAGCGAGTGTTGCCTTGTGCGGACTCCCTCCGAACTCTGACTTCATGAGTGTTTATGATTTTGAATCAAATCTGGTTGTTGTCTCTCCCGGTTAACGAACGAGTAACGAAAGCGGCTCTAGTTAGGATTGGTTAACACATTCACCGGGGGCGATTGAGAACCGATTGTTTTGTCGACGAGGGCAAGCGACTATGCAAGAAAACATGGCTTTCACCATTCCGGCGTGGGTGCCTGAAGGGGCGCAGAGATACCTGGCGCACACCGAAACCGGTCAATCGATCCGCGACATCGCGCGATCCGTGGGGTGCCATGCGTCAACCATACTCAGACAGATCCGACGTATTGAAATGCGCCGGGACGATCCGTTGGTGGACGCTGCGCTGCAAGCGCTGGCAGAGGTCCATTTCACGGATCAACAGGGGCGTGCTGGATCCCTAAACGAGCCTTTGGGGATTCAGGCCAACGATGCAGCAAACAAGGACGATGAGTTTAACCGCGAAGCTCTTCGAATACTGCGCCGCCCTTGCGAAACCGGCGCGGTTCTGGCTGTGGTGGAAGAGATGGACAAGGCTGTGGTCGTTCGGGACAGCGGCGACAGCGGGACCGCAAGAACTGCGGTCGTCGATTGCACGATTGCACGATTGCGCAAGCGCTGGCTCTGAATGATTGGATATCCTGCGATAATCCCGGACGTACTTCCCGGTATCGCATCTCTTCCTCTGGGCGGTCGGCCTTAAGCCAACTGATCGCCGAGGCCGAGAACAAAGCCCGCGCCAGAAACGAGTTCGGCATGGCCGGAGCGCAATCGCCGTTTCAGGCGCATGGCGAACAAAGAAAGGACAGGTCGTCGCACGGCGCCAGACGTATTCGGTACAGTGCTGCCGAAAGTCCGCTGATCGCGTTGGCGCGCAGGCGGGACAAGGACGGAAAGCCCTTTCTCGACGAAACTCTGGTCGGCGCTGGCGAACGGCTGCGCGAAGACTTTGAACTATCGCAGATCGGTCTGCAGGTTGCCCAAAACTGGGATCACTTTCTAACGGCCGGGGGGGCGGGGAAGTTTCGCAAATGGAACGTATGCAGGCCAGGGATCGTCAGACGCGCGCGCTCGGGTTGAACGTGCCCTGTCGGATCTGGGACCGGTGTTAAGCGACGTGGCACTGCGGTGCTGCTGTTACCTTGAGGGGCTCGAATTAGCCGAAAAACGCATGGGGTGGTCGGCGCGTTCCGGAAAGATCGTGTTGCGCATCGCCCTGCAACGTCTAAAGCGCCATTACGAAGATCAAGCAGAGAAAACTCGCCTGATTGGGTAGAAATTCCATAATTCGCAGTTGAGGTTTCAGGGGGCAGTGATAGGAATTGCCTATGAATTTTACCCTAAGACAGCTTCAGTATTTCAATGCGGTGGCAGATCAGCGCAATTTTGGTCGTGCGGCGCAGTTCTGCCATGTCTCACAACCCGCGCTGTCGGTTCAAATCAAAGCGTTAGAAGAGACCCTGGGCGGGCCGCTGTTCGAACGTCAGGCCCGCGACATACTGCTGACGCCGTTGGGGCGCGACGTGCTGGACTACGCCCGTCAGGTGCTAGGCGCGGCAGACAGGCTGGACCAGTTCGCAAAGGATCATTCCGTTGGGCATCGGTCTTTGGCGATTGGAATCATCCCGACGATTGCGCCTTATCTTTTGCCTGGTGTGCTTGCCGGGCTGCGCACAGCCGACGTCTCCTTGCGGGTGCAGATCCGCGAGGCCCGGACCGAGCGCTTGCTGGCCATGTTGCGGGCCGGGCAAATCGATGCCGGTGTGATGGCCTTGCCGGCCGGTGGCAGCGAATTGTTCGAATTGCCGCTTTTTGAGGATCGCTTTCTGCTTGCCGGAAGCGCGGGGCGCCTTGGGACGGTACACTCAGACCCCGATGCCTTGCGCCCGGTGGATTTGCAGACCGCGCAGTTGATGTTGCTGGATGACGGGCATTGCCTGACAGATCAGGCGCTTGAGGTCTGTGGTCAAGACAGAGGCAGCGGTTTGATCAATATGGGGGCGTCCTCATTGGCGACTTTGTCGCGACTGGTTGCCGAAGGGTTTGGTCTGACACTCATGCCTGAACTCGCGGCGCGCTCGGAAACCGAAGCAGTTCCGGGGCTCAAACTCATGCGGTTCGGGGCACCGCAGCCTGCGCGGACGGTGGGGTTGGTCCGGCGCCTTTCGACGGGACATGAAGACTGGTTCGACAGTCTTGCGGAAGTCATCCGGCGTGTTGGCGACGATATCGTAACCGCGACCCGCCATTAAAAAAGGCCCGCCAGAGGCGAGCCTTTGATACGTCAGCCTGACAATTGTTATGCCAGTGCCGGTTCTTTGGCTTCTTCCAGGTGCTTCATCAGGGTCTCCGGGGCCGAAACGCCATAGGGGTCTTCTGGGCAGTTGTCCATCAGGCCGGGCTCTTCGAACCAAGCTGCGACAACACCATCGGTTACGATGGCAGCGTAGCGCCACGAACGCATGCCAAAGCCCAAGTTTTCCTTGTCGACCAGCATGCCCATTTTGCGGGTAAATTCGCCCGAACCGTCAGGGATGACTTTGACGTTTTTCAGGCCCTGATCCTGTGCCCATTTGTTCATGACAAAGCTGTCATTCACGGACATGCAGTAGATTTCATCGATGCCCTTGGCAGTGAAATCGGCATACCCGTTTTCGAAACCGGGCAGTTGGAAGGTCGAGCATGTGGGTGTGAACGCACCGGGCAGGGAAAACAGGATGACACGCTTGCCTGCGAAGTAATCCGCGGTTGTTTTGTCTTCCCAACGGAACGGGTTGGATCCTTCGATTGCTTCGTCGCGGACACGGGTGTGGAAAGTAACGGAAGGCAGTTTTGCGCCGGTTTTCATCTGCGGGCTCCTGTGATTCACATTAGAATTATTGGTGACTTAAAACAGTTCTAAACCGCCTTCAACGCTATAAATGCTGCATTTGCGATATAACTTTAAGTAACAGTAAACATAGGATAAATCCTGCTACTATGTTTGAAGCGCGGCGCGACTTCTTCGGTTGCAAACCTGCTATGCATGGCGGGTATGCCCGGGTGGCATAGTCTGCGCGGGCGTATTATGTTAGGGCAAAGCAAATTGACCCAAAGTCAGGAAAGCCAGCCGTGCGTGATCTGAAGATCCCAGAACAACGTCATCCCGAAAAAGCGCATCGTCCAGACAATGCGCAGCCTAAGAAGCCCAAGTGGATACGCGTCAAGGCCCCCGGCGGAAAGGGTTATGCCGAGACGCACAAGATCATGCGTGAAAATAATCTGGTCACTGTCTGTGAAGAGGCCGGATGCCCAAATGTCGGCGAATGCTGGAGCCAGGGCCACGCCACCATGATGATCATGGGCGAGATCTGTACGCGCGGCTGTACCTTCTGTAACATTGCGACAGGACGTCCGGACTCGTTGGATGCGTTTGAACCGGGGCGCGTGGCGCATGCGGTTGAAAAGCTGGGTTTGAACCACGTCGTGATCACATCTGTTGACCGCGATGATCTGAAGGACGGCGGTGCCGATCATTTCGCACAGACGATACGCGCGGTGCGGCACCGGTCGCCGAAGACGACCATTGAAATCCTGACACCTGATTTCCTGAAATGTGACTCTTCCGTTCTTGAAACTGTCGTCGAGGCCAAGCCGGACGTGTTCAACCACAATCTCGAAACCGTACCCGGCCTGTACCTCGAAGTGCGTCCCGGTGCGCGTTATTTCCACTCGTTGCGGCTGTTGCAGCGCGTCAAAGAGCTGGACCCATCGATCTTTACTAAATCAGGAATCATGGTCGGCCTGGGTGAGAACGAGCAAGAAGTCCGGCAAGTCATGGATGACATGCGCGCTGCCGATATCGACTTTCTAACCATCGGTCAGTATCTGCAGCCCACGCCCAAACACCATGGTGTGGATCGGTTCGTGACGCCGGAAGAATTCGCATCCTACGAAAAGGCTGCTTATGGCAAAGGGTTCCTGATGGTGTCCGCGACACCTCTGACCCGGTCGTCCTATCACGCGGGGGATGACTTTGCCCGGTTGCGTGAGGCTCGCCAGAAAAAGCTGGAACAGGGGTGACACCCGAAGCGCACGCGCGGCTGACACGCCTGCGCCACGACCTGCATCAATATCCCGAACTTTCCGGGGGCGAGCGTGAGACCGCTGCCCGTATGACAGAGCTTTTGCGGGGATTCGGTGCGGACCGTGTGCTTACCGGATTGGGGGGGCATGGCGTTGCCGCGGTTTTTGACAGTGGGCAGGCTGGGCCAACCGTTGGTATCCGGTGCGAATTGGATGGGCTGCCGATTCAAGAACTTGGCACGCACCCCTACGTGTCGAAGGTTCCGGGCAAAGGGCATCTGTGTGGCCATGATGGGCACATGGCGATGGTGCTTGGCGTTGCCGAAGACCTGGCGCGCCACCGTCCCCAAAAGGGTCGGGTGGTGTTGATCTTTCAACCGGCTGAGGAAACCGGGCAGGGCGCTATCGCCTTTCGCGCGGACCCCCAATTCGCGCAAATCGCGCCGGACTACGTGTTCTCTCTGCACAACCTGCCGGGGTTGGAACTCGGCGCCGTTGAGTTGTGTCAGGGTTCGGCTAACTGCGCCTCGCGCGGGATGAAAATTATCCTGGCCGGCAAGACATCCCATGCGGCTGCGCCTCAGGATGGGATTTCCCCGGCTGAGGCGATGTCCGAACTGGTTTCGAAGCTGGCGGGTTTAGGCGCAGGCGGCGCGTTGGATGCCGATTTTGCGCTGACAACTGTGACGCATGCCCGTTTGGGAGAGCCGACTTTCGGCGTCGCTCCGGGGCGGGCCGAGATCTGGGTAACCTTGCGCACCGTTTCAGACGCTCGGATGCAAACGCTGATGACCGAGGCCGAGGCGCTAGCGCGCCGCGCCGTATCCGCCGACAGTCTGGAGGTTGAGATCACCTATGACGATGTCTTCGAGGCCTGTGTCAATCACAGCGACGCGGTGAACATCATCGCAACGGCCTGCGCCGAGCGTGGAGTACCGTTCCATTCAACAGAGACGCCGCAAAAGTTCTCAGAAGATTTCGGGCAATTTGGGAAAGGCGCGAAAACGGCGATGTTCTGGCTGGGCGCAGGGCAGGGTCACCCGCAATTGCATAACCCTGACTATGATTTCCCAGACGCGTTGATACCTGTTGGAACCGCGGTTTTCCTGTCGGCTATCCGGCAGGTTTTAGGCGACGCCCAAGCCTGAACTGGGGGTAAACCGGTTTAGTCTTCGACAAATCGAACTTTGCCAATGAATGGCAAGTTGCGATTGCGCTGCGCGTAGTCGATCCCGTAACCCACAACAAATTCGTCCGGAATTTCAAAGCCGATCCAATCGGAACGGAAATCGACCTCGCGCCGGCTGGGTTTGTCCAGCAAGGCAATGGACTTAAGTCGGCTTGGTTTGCGGCTGCGCAATAGTTTTGTGACGTGGTTCAGCGTGTGGCCGGTGTCGACGATATCCTCGACCGCTAAAACATCGCGCCCTTCAATCGCGCCGCGTAAGTCTTTAAGAATACGTACTTCCCGACTGCTTTCCATAGCGTCTCCATACGAGGATACTTCGAGGAAATCGACTTCGATCGGCAGGTCCAGCTCGCGCACCAGATCCGCGATGAAGACGAAACTGCCGCGCAGCAAGCCGACCACGATCAGCTTGTCGGTATCTCCGAATTCTGCCGTGATTTCGCGGCATAATTCCTCGATTCGGGCTGCAATCGCTTTGGCCGAGATCATCGTATCTATCACATATGCGCGGTCGCTCATCGCTGCCCCCTTGATCTTTGGCGCGCAACATACGACATGACGCGCCATTGTCACCTGAAAAACCGGACGCCATGCCTACTCATTCGGAAACACGTCACCTTCCTTACACTGCTCAGCAGATGTACGAGCTGGTCGCGGACGTGGCAAAGTATCCCGAGTTTCTGCCTTGGTGCGCAGCCGCCCGCATTCGTCGGACCTATGCGGCGGGTGAGGCGCAGGTCATGGAAGCAGATCTGGTGATCTCGTTCAAAGTGTTTCGCGAACGGTTCGGCAGCCGGGTGACATTGTTTGCCGATCAGAAAAGAATCGACACCGAATATCTGGACGGACCATTCAAATACATGAATTCCAACTGGCAGTTCGCCGACGCTGATGATGGCGGATGCAACATCACTTTCCACGTGGATTTCGAATTCAAGAACGCCATCCTGCAAGGCATCATCGGTGTGGTCTTCAACGAGGCCATGCATCGGATCGTTCAAGCCTTTGAGACCCGCGCGAAGGACTTGTACAGCTAGGTCTTTACCCCGAGTTGGCGGTCGCTAGACTGCGTCCATGACCGATTTTACCACATCACTGGCAGCCTTCGCGGCGGGGCCCATCACGACGACTTTGCAGACGCGGGTCGTTACGTCTCTTTCTGTTTTGGACTGGATAGCTGTCGGGCGTGCCGGAGTTGATGAGCCTGTTTCCCGGACAGTGCGCGACCTTGTGTTTGGCGAAGAGGGGGCGGAACAAGCGCGCCTTTTTGGTGGAGGTGGGGCACCCCTGCGCGGTGCTGCCTTGGTAAACGGAACCGTGTCGCATGCCCTGGATTATGATGACACGCATTTCGCCCATATCGGGCATCCATCGGTTGCCGTCCTTCCGGCGGCGCTGGCCTTAAGCGAGTGGGACGACCGTATTCTGGTCGATTTCCTTGAGGCAGCCTTGGTTGGGATGGAGACATCCATTCGGATCGGCCTCTGGCTGGGGCGCGATCACTATCAGGCGGGCTTTCACCAGACCGCCACGTCTGGCGCGTTTGGTGCAGCTGTCGCTGCAGGGCGCATACTGGGGTTCGACGTCGAACAGATGCGAAAAGTTCTGGGCCTGACGGCGACTAGGGCTGCCGGTCTAAAGGCGCAATTCGGAACGATGGGAAAACCTTATAACGCGGGTCTTGCGGCCTCTGCCGGGGTTGAGGCAGCTTTGTTGGTGGCATCGGGATTCGATCCCAATTCAGACGCGCTGGAAGGGTCCTATGGATTTGGCGCGACGCATAAAGGTCAGTCTGACATTGCAGCCTCATTGGATGGGCTGGGTGCGGAATGGCTTTTTGAAAGCGTCAGTCACAAGTTTCATGCCTGTTGCCACGGATTGCACGCCGCGCTTGAGGCCGCGCGCGACCTGGATATCGCCGAACCGGAAGTCGCCGAGATCAAGATCAAGACGCATCCAAGGTGGATGAGCGTCTGCAACCAGACATCCCCGACAACTGGCCTTGGTGCCAAGTTCTCATATCGGACGGTGATTGCGATGCAGGCGCTTGGCTATGATACGGCCCTGCCAGGCAGCTATTCAGACAAGACATGCGCCGACCCGCGACTGGTATCCTTGCGGGACCGAGTCTCTGTCGAAGCGGATGACAGCTTGTCAGAAACGCAGGCGCAGCTGACCTTGTTGCGCCGGGATGGGGCAAGGCGCGAGGCTACGCATGACCTGTTGGCCCCGATGACTTTGTCAGATCGTGAGGACCGGGTGCGCGGCAAGGCCAACAAGCTGATCGGAACAGATGACGCGGACGCGGTCTGGTCGATGCTGCGCACCGGAGGCCGCGCCCGCGATTTGTCTGCGTTGCTGGAGGGTTAAGTCACGCGCCAATGTAGCGGGAAACCCGGTTCAAACACTGTGACCGGACCTTCGTCGCAGTCGATCTTGTCCGGGTATTCCACCGGTTCGCCTTTGGTCAGGGTGATGGTTTCCTCATTCACCGGAAGGCGATAGAAGGCCGGGCCGTTCAGAGACACAAAGCCTTCCAGCTTGTCCAAAGCGCCCTCGCGGTCAAACATCTCGGCCACAAGTGACATTGTATTGGTCGCCGTGAAACATCCCGCACACCCGCAGGCCATTTCCTTGTTGGCGTCGGTATGGGGAGCGCTGTCAGTACCCAGGAAATACCGCGCATCGCCCGAGGTTGCAGCCGCCAGCAGAGCCAGTCGATGTTCTTCACGCTTGGCGACAGGCAGGCAATAGTAATGCGGCTTGATTCCACCAACGAGGATATGGTTGCGGTTGATAATCAGGTGGTGTGCCGTGATCGTTGCACCCAGATCCTTGTCGTTGGATTTGACATAATCGACACCGTTCGCGGTCGTGATGTGCTCCATCACCACACGCAGTCCGGGAGTGGCCTTGCGGATCGGATCCAGAACACGGTCGATGAACACAGCTTCGCGGTCAAAGATGTCGATTTCGGCGTCGGTCACCTCACCATGCACACACATGGGCAGTCCGATCTCGGCCATCTTTTCCAGCACCGGGCGCACTTTGTCGAAATCCTGTACGCCCGAGGCAGAGTTGGTCGTCGCGCCCGCCGGGTACAGTTTGACCGCTTTGACCAGACCGCTGGCATGGGCTGCTGCCATATCTTCGGGGTCGGTATCTTCGGTCAGGTATAGGGTCATCAACGGGTCGAACGTCATGCCTTCGGGCAGCGCGGCCAATATGCGGTCGCGATAGGCGGCGGCCTGATCGCCGCGCACGACGGGCGGCACAAGGTTCGGCATGATGATCGCGCGGGCAAAATGACGCGCGGTTTCGGGCAGGACGGCCTGCAACATCGCGCCATCGCGCAGGTGCAGATGCCAGTCGTCGGGGCGGCGGATCGTGAGGGTATCGGTCATGGCCTTCCGCTAGCACAGCGGACCCGGCGGTGAAAGACCTTCAATTCGGTCCCAGACCTTGTCAATCAGTCCGATCGTCGTAAGTCCCGGAAAGAACACGGCCTTGACGCGCGCGATCCCCCATGAACTGTTGTGGCAAGGGAGAGATCGAAACATGACACAGCCAGATTCCATCGACGCCGTCCAATCCATGTTGGGTTCACAGGGCTATGTCTGCGGGCGCGCGCTGGCGACGGTGGTGTTCCTGTCCCTGAAACTGGGCCGACCACTGTTTCTGGAAGGTGAGGCCGGGGTGGGCAAGACCGAGATCGCCAAGGCCCTTGCCGCCGGTCTGAACCGGCGCTTGATCAGGTTGCAATGTTACGAAGGTCTGGATGCCTCTTCCGCTGTTTATGAATGGAACTTTCCGGCGCAGATGGTTGCGATCCGCACGGCCGAAGCCTCGGGCGGGGCGGATCGGGGCAGATTGCAGACCGAACTATTCTCGGACGAGTACCTGATCGAACGCCCGCTGCTGCAGGCAATGCGCCCGGATGAGCATGGTGCGCCGGTCCTGTTGATCGACGAGCTTGATCGCACAGACGAACCCTTCGAGGCGTTCCTGCTCGAAGCGCTCAGCGATTTTCAGGTCACGATTCCTGAACTGGGCACGGTCAAAGCACCGGAGCCGCCCATCGTTATCGTCACCTCGAACCGCACACGTGAGGTGCATGATGCACTAAAAAGACGTTGCCTCTATCATTGGGTCGACTACCCCGATTTCGACCGAGAAATCGAAATCCTGCACGCGCGCGCGCCGGAAGCTGCCGAAGCGCTTAGTCGTGAGGTCGTGGCCTTTGTTCAGCATCTACGCACCGAAGACCTGTTCAAGAAACCGGGTGTGGCTGAGACGATAGATTGGGCCAAATGCCTGCTTGCGCTGGACGTCATCAACCTCAGCCCCGAAGTGATCGGAGACACCCTGGGTGCAATCTTGAAATACCAGGACGACATCCAGAAATTGCAGGGCTCCGAGGCGAAACGAATACTGGATCAAGCCAAAGCGTCGCTGGAACCAGCCTGATGGCTGAACAGCTTCCGATCGACATTCCGGACAACCCCAAGCTGGCGCAAAACATCACTCATTTTGCGCGGGCGTTGCGTAAGGCCGGGTTACCGATTGGGACGGGTCGAGTGGTGGATGCCATTCGCGCGGTTCAGGCGGCGGGGTTCACGGAAAAACAGGATTTCTACTGGACATTGCACGCCTGTTTCGTGAACCGCCCGGAACACCGCACTATATTTGCGCAGGTCTTTCGCCTCTATTGGCGTGACCCCCGATATCTTGAGCACATGATGTCCATGATGCTGCCGGCTATTCGCGGCGTGCAGGAAGAACGCAAGGCTGACGCAGCCGAAAAGCGCGCGGCCGAGGCGTTGTTGGACGGGGTTGAACGTGATCTGCCCGAAGTGGCTGAGCAGGAAGAAGAAACCGAGTTAGAAATCGACGCCTCGCAAACGGCGTCCTCCGAGGAACGTCTGCGCAGTCTGGACTTTGAGCAGATGAGCACCGCCGAGATCGCGCAAGCTAAGCGCATGCTGTCGCGGCTTGCTCTGCCGGTAAAGCCGATAGAGTCCCGGCGCGGTCAGTCCAGCCACCTGGGGCATCGCATCGACCGGGCGCGGACATTGCGCGCCGCGATGCGTCAGGGTGGAGAGTTGCGCGATATTGCTAAGCTCAAGCCGAAACCTCGATGGCCCAATCTTGTCGTGCTTTGCGATATCTCGGGGTCGATGAGCCAGTACAGCCGGATCGTCCTGCATTTCCTGCATGCGGTGTCGAACGCCAAAGGGGCAGGCTGGGCCAAGGTTCACGCATTCACTTTTGGGACGCGTCTGACGAATATCACCCGTCATCTTCAGCAGCGCGATGTAGATGCGGCTCTGGCCGCCGCTGGGGCTGAGGCTCAGGATTGGGAAGGGGGAACGCGGATTGGCGAGTGTCTGCACGCGTTCAACCGCGATTGGTCGCGGCGGGTCATGGGGCAGGGTGCTGTGGTCCTATTGATCTCGGACGGGCTGGATCGCGGAGACCCCGAGGCGTTGGGTAAAGAGACGGAGCGATTACACCTGTCTGCGCGTCGTCTGATTTGGTTGAATCCATTGCTACGGTGGGATGGGTTCGCGCCCAAAGCGCAGGGCGTCGCGGCCATGCTGCCCCATGTTGACAGTTTCCGCGCCGGCCATTCGATTGCGTCGCTCGAAGATCTGGCCAATGTCATCTCGAAACCCGATGACGTGGGTGAGAAAGCGCGGTTGTTGTCCGCGCTTTCCGACTGAGTATCAGCTTAGCTGTTCTTCGTTGCACTTGCGGGCCATTTCCATGGCTTTGTAAGTGCCGGTCAGATCAACGGTGAAGGCAAATTCCTTTTCCGGGAACACAACCATGACCTTTTGCTTGGCGAGGTCATCGGCGAATTGGGGATCGTCGGACAGGACGTAACCACCTGAGTAACCCTTGGTGATGTTGCCTTTCATACCGGTTGCTTCACCAACATAGATGTTGTCGCCCAGCAGGACCGCGACAGCTTCTTTTTCACCGCGCTTGATGTCGGTCTTGGCCTTGGTGAAGACGCCAACATAGCCCACGCCACGATCTTCGGTCAGGCCCATCTGAACGACGTTTTCAGCGTCATCAACAGCTTCGATCAGGCAGGATTTCTTGTCCTCGTCAATAAATACTTTCCAACCTTCAACCTCGCCGTAACGCAGGAACGTGTCTGCGGATGCAACGCTTGCGGTGAACAGGCCAAGTGCCATTCCGAGTGTAAAAATGCGTTTCAACTCTCTGTCTCCATTGTCAAAAATTAATATGCGCATACTGGAATGCAGCAGCTACGCATGTAGGCTAGAATCTGGGCCGGGTGCAATCAATGATTTGTGGGCTGCTTGGTAATCTGGGCTTGTATACGCCGATGCAATTCTGAGTTTAACAGACAGGTCGAACATCCGGTATTCGCCTTAAGGCTTACTTTTCATTGCGCCAAACCTGCCTATGTTGGTTCAGAACACGCCGGGAGGGCGCAATGGACAGATTCGACAACAGCCCAGAGACGGCCCTTAAATGGCATTCCGAGGGTAACCCAACCGCTCTGGCCACGGTGGTTGAAACCTGGGGCAGCGCGCCGCGCCGCGTCGGCGCACAGTTGGTGATCGCCGCAGACGGGCGGATCGAAGGGTCGGTATCCGGCGGCTGTGTCGAAGGCGCGGTCATCGTCGAAGCGCTTGAGGCGATGGACGAAGGTGATGCGCGCCTGTTGGAATTTGGCGTCAGCGATGAGGACGCTTTTGCCGTGGGTTTGGCCTGTGGCGGAACGATCCGCGTTTTAGTTGAACCTATCGGTTCGGTCCTGCCAGAATCCATGTTGCGAGATCTGGTCAAAGCCCGCGCACAGCGGGAACCGGTGGCCTATGAAGTTAATACCGAAACCGGTCACCGGGCTTTGCGCCGCAACGCTTATCCGGTTCGAATGCGGATGGACCGATCAGGTTTTGAAGAAGGCGGACAGACATTTGTTGCGGTTCATAACCCACCGCTACGCTTAATAATTGTCGGCGCAGTGCACATTGCGCAGGCGCTGGTTCCGATGGCCCGGATCGCAGGATATGATCCGGCCATCATCGACCCGCGCGATGCCTTTGCCTCTGGTGCCCGATTCCCGGGCGAAACCATCCTGACTGATTGGCCGGACGAGGCGGTCGCCAAGCTGGGCATGGATACGCGAACCGCTGTTGTCTTGCTGACGCATGACCCCAAATTGGACGACCCGGCTTTGGAGTCTGCCTTGAAGGCGGGCGTGTTTTATATCGGCGCTCTGGGGTCCACGCGTACCCATGCCAAGCGGGTTGCTCGCATGAAAGAGGCGGGTTTTACGGACGAACAGATTGCCCAGATCCACGGACCGATTGGATTGGACATCGGCGCGGCGGGCCCGTCCGAGATCGCGGTGGCCATCCTTGCCCAGATGACGGCCGTGCTGCGGGGCAAGGCGTGAAATTCGGTCCCGTTCCTGTCGCCGAGGCCACCGGCGCGATCCTTGCACACTCCGTCCAGGTTCAGGATGCCAAGTTGCGCAAAGGATTGCTGCTGACTGCTGAACATGCGGCTCATCTGGGTGCAGCTGGATATGATGAGGTCACGGTTGCGCAACTTGAGCCCGGCGATTGCCATGAGGATGAAGCAGCTGAAATGTTGGCCGCTGCACTTGCGCCTGATCCAGATGCCGCCGAATTACGGGTAACGCAGCCGTTTACCGGGCGCGTGAACCTGCTGGCCGACGGGCCGGGTGTTGTCGAATTGGACGTTGCGGCCCTGCAGGAGTTCAACTGCGTTAACCCGATGATCACAGTAGCGACGGTGCCGCAATATCAACAGATGGGCCCGGGTGGGATGGTCGCCACGATCAAGGTGATATCCTACGCCGTTCCAAAGGATGACGTCGTGCAGGCCGCTGGTCTGGCCAGGGCTTCGATTCGTCTGATGGCACCGGTACATAAAACGGCAGGGCTGATCGTAACGGATATTCCCGGAGGCCCCCCCAACGAAAAGGGGATCGCCGCCATTCGCGGCCGGGTAGAAACCCTTGGCATGGACCTCAGCGATGTACGGATTGTTCCACACAAAGCCGAACCGCTGTCGCGGGCTATCTCAGAGGCTGCCGGTGACATTGTGATGATCCTGACCGGCTCTGCCACATCTGATGTTTTTGATGTTGCACCCCAGGCCGTGCGGGCGGCTGGCGGTCAGGTGGACAGGTTCGGAATGCCTGTCGATCCCGGCAATCTGCTGTTTCTTGGATCACTCGGCCCAAGGCCAGTAATCGGATTGCCCGGATGCGCCCGTTCGCCTGCATTGAACGGCGCGGATTGGGTCCTGTCGCGGGTTGCTTGCGGGATCGAAACAACCGGCGCGGACATTGCGGGGATGGGCGTCGGCGGGCTGTTGAAAGAAATCCCGACGCGTCCGCAACCACGCGCGTCGCGCAAAAGGTGATGTGGCAGATTTTAGCTTTTCTTCTTAGGCGGCTATGTAAGAAAAGACGACCCCTACGAACGTCGGATATTGGCGCTAAATATTTTTGTTCTCAAACAAATTTTCCCGTGTTTAACTTGGCGACAGCGATAAAAGCCAATAGGGGAGGATCTTATGACCAAGGTCTCAATGACCGTGAACGGTAAGACCGTCAGCGGTGACGTAGAAGGGCGGACGTTGTTGTCCGGTTTTCTACGCGAGAATCTCAATCTCACCGGCACTCATGTGGGTTGCGACACAGCGCAATGCGGCGCGTGCGTCGTGCATGTGAACGGAGAGGCGGTGAAGTCCTGCAATATGCTGGCGCTTGAGGCAGACGGGGCTGATGTTGGAACGATCGAAGGCCAGGCTAACCAGGATGGCTCGCTGAACGTGATTCAGCAGGCATTTCAGGACCATCACGGCCTGCAATGCGGTTTCTGCACACCGGGAATGGTCATGAGTGCTGCAGCACTGCTGAAAGAAAACCCGCGCCCGACCGAAGTCGAGGTGCGCAAGTATCTGGAAGGCAACTTGTGCCGTTGCACCGGCTACCACAACATTGTCAAGGCGATCATGGCCGCATCTGGTCAGGACGTCAGCAGCATCGCTGCCGAATGATGCCGCTGCGGGCGTCCGATGAAGCGCCCGTGGGAAGACATAGGATGCACAGCATCCGTTTATGGGAGGAGAACAAGCAATGCCCAAAGACAGTGGCATCGGAGCCAGTTCCAAGCGGCGCGAAGACGTACGCTTTCTGACGGGAGCGGGCAATTATACCGACGACATCAACGTACATGGCCAGGCCTATGTACATTTCCTACGGTCCGACATCGCGCATGGACGGATCAAGAGTATCGACACCTCAGCCGCCGAAGCTATGCCGGGCGTGGTCAAGGTTTTCACCGGCAAAGATTTCGAAGGCGTGGGCGGGATGCCCTGCGGTTGGGAAGTGACAGACAAGCACGGCGCGCCGATGCAGGAGCCGCCGCACCCCATTTTGGCACAAGGCAAGGTGCGCCATGTGGGCGACCCGATTGCGGCCGTTGTGGCAGACAGCCTCGAACAGGCCCGTGATGCGGCCGAGGCGATCGATCTGGATATCGAAGAACTGCCGGCTGTCATGAACATGAAAGCTGCTGCTCAGGATGGGTCGACGCTGGTTCATGACGATCTGAAGAACAACATCTGCTATGATTGGCAATTGGGTGAGACGGACGACACCAAGGTCGATGAGGTCTTTGCCAACGCAGCCCACGTGACGACGCTGGATCTGGTCAACAACCGCCTCGTCGCCAACCCAATGGAGCCGCGCGTGGCGGTGGGTGAGTACAAGCGTGGTACGGACGAATACACGCTCTTCACCACGTCGCAAAACCCGCATGTGATCCGTCTGCTGATGTGTGCTTTTGTTCTGGGCCTGCCCGAACATAAAGTGCGCGTGGTGGCCCCGGATGTGGGTGGTGGTTTTGGAACCAAGATTTTCCACTATGCGGAAGAAGCGTTCTGCACCTTTGCCGCCAAGGCCTGCAATCGCCCGGTCAAGTGGACCTCAAGCAGGTCCGAGGCGTTCATGTCCGATGCCCATGGCCGTGACCATGTCAGCAAGATCGAACTGGCGCTGGATGCAGACAACAACTTCATCGGTCTGCGCACGAACACATACGCCAATCTGGGTGCGTATCTGTCGACCTTCTCCAGCTCGGTTCCGACCTGGCTGCACGGTACCTTGATGGCAGGTAACTACAAGACACCGGTCATTCAGGTGAATGTGAAGGCGATGTTCACCAACACGGTTCCGGTGGACGCCTATCGTGGCGCTGGCCGTCCCGAGGCAACTTATCAGCTAGAACGTGTCGTGGATAAAGCTGCACGCGAGTTGGGTGTTGATCCGATTGCCCTGCGCCGTCAGAATTTTATCACTCAGTTCCCCTATGACACTCCGGTCGCACTGACCTATGACACCGGGGATTACAACGGGACGATGGACAAGCTTGAGGTCGCTGCCGATCTGGCGGGTTTCGCCGCGCGTCGGGCCGAAAGCGAAGCCAACGGCAAGCTGCGTGGTCTGGGCATCAATTGCTATATCGAGGCCTGCGGTATCGCGCCTTCGAACATCGTCGGCATGTTGGGGGCCCGCGCGGGTCTTTATGATGCCGCAACTGTTCGGGTGAACGCCACCGGTTCGATAAGCGTCATGGTGGGCGCACACAGCCACGGGCAGGGGCATGAGACAGCCTTCCCGCAGGTTGTGGCCGACATGATCGGTATCGACGAGTCGATGGTCGAGATCGTGCATGGCGACACCTCAAAGATTCCGTTTGGCATGGGGACCTATGGCTCGCGTTCGCTGGCCGTTTGTGGTTCGGCCATGGTCAAGGCGACCGAGAAGGTGATCGAGAAGGGCAAGAAGATCGCCGCCCACCTGCTGGAGGCGTCCGAGGCGGATATTGAACTAAAAGACGGTCAGTTTAGCGTCGCGGGTACCGACAAGTCGGTGGCCTGGGGTGATGTGACCCTGACGGCTTATGTACCACACAACTACCCGTTGGAAGTCGAACCCGGGTTGGAGGAGACCGCGTTTTACGACCCGGCCAACTTCACTTACCCGGCCGGAGCATATGCGTGCGAGGTCGAGGTTGATCCAGAGACCGGTCAGGTGACCGTCGAGGCTTTCAACGCCGCAGATGACTTTGGCAACATCGTCAATCCTATGATCGTCGACGGTCAGGTCCATGGCGGTATTGGTCAGGGCATAGGTCAGGCTTTGCTGGAGAATTGTGCCTATGACGAAAACGGTCAGTTGCTGAGCGCGTCCTTCATGGACTACGCGATGCCGCGAGCGGATGACGTGCCATTCTATGGTGTGGATCATTCCAGCCAGACGCCCTGTACGCATAACCCATTGGGTGTGAAGGGCTGCGGTGAAGCCGGTGCAATTGGCTCGCCGCCGGCGGTGGTCAATGCGGTGTTGGATGCGCTGAACTCGGGCGGCAAGGCGGTCGAACACATCGATATGCCGGTGAGCCCGTCACGTGTCTGGGCGGCGATGAACAGCTGATTGGTCGGGTGGCCTGGGGGCTCTGCCCCCAGACCCTCGGGATATTTTTA
Organism: Ruegeria atlantica; assembly: GCF_001458195.1. Classification (GTDB taxonomy): domain Bacteria; phylum Pseudomonadota; class Alphaproteobacteria; order Rhodobacterales; family Rhodobacteraceae; genus Ruegeria; species Ruegeria atlantica. Next base: position 468,562 of record NZ_CYPU01000039.1, read on the forward strand.
GCCAGATGAAGGGCGGATCCGCGCCTTTCGGAAAGGAAAGCGAAATGTACAATTTCGAGTTTGAAAAGCCCTCGACCGTTGCTGACGCCGTTTCGGCGCTGGGAGGCGAGGATGCACAGGCGTTGGGGGGCGGCCAGACGCTGATCCCAACGCTGAAACAGCGATTGGCAGCACCGTCTACGCTGGTGTCGCTGGGTGGGATTCCCGACATGCAGGGGGTCTGCATCGAGGATGACGGGTCGGTGGCCATTGGTGGCGCAACAACCCACGCAACGGTGGCGTCAGAGGCCGCCGGCAGCTATCCGGCGCTGGCCGCACTGGCTGGGCTGATCGGCGATCCAGCGGTGCGCAATCGAGGAACAATCGGTGGCTCACTGGCCAACAATGATCCGGCCGCTTGCTATCCGGCGGGCGCTTTGGGATCAGGTGCGACGATCATCACCAATACGCGCCAAATCGCGGCGGATGATTTCTTCGAGGGTTTGTTCAGTACAGCCCTGGAGGAAGGTGAGATCATCACCACGGTCAATTTCCCGGTGCCACAAGCGGCAAGCTATCAGAAATTCCTGCAACCCGCATCGCGCTTTGCGCTGGTCGGAGTGTACCTGGCACGTTTCGCCGACGGTGTTCGCGTTGCGGTAACAGGGGCCAGTGAGGATGGTGTGTTCCGCTGGTCCGAGGCAGAAGAAGCCCTGAACAAGGAGTTTCGGCAGGACGCCTTGACCGGGCTGAGCATCAATCCCGCGAACATGATTGCCGACTTGCACGGCAGCAAGGCGTACCGCGCGCATCTGGTCAGTGTCATGACTAAGTGGGCCATTGAAGCCTGCATGTAAGCTTAAAACTGTTAAAAAAGCCCCGGAGCTTATGGCCAGGGCTTTTTTTTACTTCCGTCTTATTCTGGGCGGCTGGGATGGTTGCCAGTATGCGCCTGTGTCTTCTCGGGACTTTTGGTAATTGTCCACGCGATCGCGCGCGACGTCTCCGCCCGATTGAAACAGGTGACCCAGTAGGCATTCCAGAACCACCATGGCCCCGGCATAGTTCGAGAAGTGGTGCAGAGATCGCGTGCTGACGGGGAAAACCACGTCCGGCTCGATCCCGGGTGCAATCACTTCGCTGTCGGCAATCAGGATGAGCGGCACATTCATGCGTCGCGCCAATCGCATTGATTGGATGGTGTCGGCGGAATAGGGATGGAAGGTGATTGCAATCAGGCAATCGTTGGGGCTTGCGTCCAACAGATCATCTGCTGCGGAACCCATGTGGCGCGGAACAAGTTGCAGACCGGGGTGTGCCATGCGTCCGGCATAAGAAAAATAGTATGACAGGGCATAGCTGGCGCGCGTGGCGGTGACAAAGCACCTGTCAGAAGACGTCATAATTTCAATGGCGCGCTTGACGCGTTCAGGGTTCATTAACCGCAGGGATCGCATGACGACGTTCTGTGCATTCTGGGCAAATTTTGCCTGGGCAGCGCTGAATGCATCACCGTCTTGCATGTCGGCAAGCCAACTTTGGCTCAGATGATCCTCACCATCTGTGACCAACGCATCGCGGAACGGAGCGCGCAGGTCGTCGAAGCGGTCATATCCCATCCGATCCGCCAACCGGACCAGAACGTTTGAGCTGACGCCGATCTTTGCTGCGGTTTCTCGAATTGAGTCCAGCCCGAAATCTCCGGGATGGTCGAGGATGTATTTTGCCGCCATCTGCAATCCGGGAGGCAACTGGTCAATCTGCTGTCGCAGAGCTTCGGTAAGCTGGCTCAAAGACTTGGTCATCCGCGAAAGAAAACAAATGTTATGAAAGATGTAAATTGAAAACGCGCCTAAGGCCCTTAACTGGGTTAAAAGTTGAAAAGGGTGCTCTTATGTCCAAAACACTGCCGCAATCGCATACGCCCTATGTTCTGGTGGCGCCGAACGGTGCCCGGAGGGGGCATGCAGATCACGTTCAGCTTCCGGTGTCGGTGCAGGAGATCGTATCGACTTCACAAAGCTGCTTTCTGGCCGGTGCAGATGGGATTCACCTGCATGTGCGCGATGATCAGGGGCAGCATTCTCTGGATGCCGGGCGTTATCTTGAGACGATGTCCGAGTTGCGTCGTGCCGTGCCTGAGATGGACATTCAGATCACGACCGAGGCGGCGGGTATCTTTGATGTCCCGGCCCAATTGCACTGTTTGCAGCAGGTAACGCCGAATTGGGCTTCGATCTCGGTCCGGGAAATCGCGCGCGCGCCGGACCTCGCGGATAATGTTTACGGTCTGTGTGCCGAGCAGGGAACGCGCGTTCAGCATATTCTCTATGACGATGCAGATGCTGCATTTCTGGCAGACTGGCAGGCCCGCGGGATCGTCCGCGACGGGCAAACTGATCGGCTGTTGGTTCTGGGGCGTTACACCTCTGGGCAGGAATCCGCACCGGAAGACCTTGATCACTTTCGGCAAACCCACTCCAGTTGGATGGTCTGTGCATTCGGAAAGCGGGAACATGCTTGCCTAAAAACGGCTGCGGACCGTGGCGGGGATGTGCGGGTTGGATTTGAAAACAGTTTGACCAACCAGGACGGAAGTGCCTGGGCGAACAACGCAGCGTCGGTTTCGGCGCTGGTCGCGGTTTTGAAAGGACCTCAGCAATGAGCCACGTTTTTCCTCGTCATACCAAATCGAACTTGCCAGTCGCCGTTGGTGGCGACGGGTGCTACCTGATCGACGATCAGGGGCAACGTTATCTGGATTGTGGTGACGCTGCGGTGTCGTGCCTTGGGCATTCGAACCCGGCGGTTATCGAGGCCGTGCAGCGGCAAGTCGAACAGATCGCTTTTGCACATACCGGTTTCATGACATCCGAACCTGCAGAGGCGTTGGCTGATCTGTTGGTGGAACACGCGCCTGGTGATTTGGACCGTGTGTATTTCGTCTCAGGCGGATCCGAGGCGACCGAGGCGGCGATGAAACTCGCGCGGCAGTACTTTCTTGAAATTGGCCAGCCCGAGCGTCGCCGGGTGATCGCGCGGCGGCAGAGCTATCACGGGAACACTTTGGGCGCGTTGTCGGCTGGAGGTAACGAATGGCGGCGCGCGCAGTTTGCTCCGATGCTGATCGAGATGACACATATCGCGCCCTGTTTCGAATACGCTGAAAAGCCGGATGCCGAGAGCAGCTTTGACTATGGCCAGCGCGTCGCGAATGAGTTGGAGGCCGAGATCCTTCGCTTGGGTCCTGAAACGGTTATGGCGTTCATGGCAGAACCCGTTGTGGGCGCAACGCTGGGTGCGGTTCCTGCCGTTGAGGGGTATTTTCAGCGTATTCGCCAGATCTGTGACCAATATGGCGTTCTGTTGATCCTTGATGAGGTGATGTGCGGCATGGGACGGACCGGGCATTTGTTTGCCTGTGATCATGATGGGATTTCGCCGGACATTCTGTGCATCGCCAAAGGGTTGGGTGCTGGATACCAACCGATTGGTGCGATGATGTGCACCAGGAAAATCTATGATGCGATCCGCGACGGGTCCGGGTTCTTTCAGCATGGTCACACCTATATTGGTCACCCGGTTGCGACAGCAGCGGCCCTGGCCGTTGTCACCGAACTGACCGCGCGCGCGTTGCCCGCGCGCGCCAGCGTGATGGGCGAAAAGCTGCAAGAGGCATTGCAGACCGAATTCGGTCAGCATCCAAATGTCGGCGATATCCGCGGCAGGGGCCTTTTCCGCGGGCTGGAGCTGGTGGCTGACCGCGAAACGAAAATGCCGTTTGATCCGGCTCATGGCGTTGCAGGCAAAATCAAGAAAGCCGCTTTGGCCGAGGGCCTGATCTGCTATCCCATGTCCGGTACACGGGATGGGCGTCTTGGGGATCATGTCCTTCTGGCCCCTCCGTTCATCATTGAAAACGCGCAGATAGATGAGCTTGTGGGCAAACTTAGTCGGGCGATCTCGACCTCGATCCCCGGCTGAAGCGCCGCTTGGCCTGTCCCTAAGAACCAACAAAAAAACCCTGTCAGAACGGATCTGACAGGGTTTCAAATTCGATATGCACAGGGGTTTATTTCTGTGGCAGCGGGCCGATCAGCATGATCATCTGACGGCCTTCCATCTTCGGCATGTTTTCAACCTTGCCGATCTCTTTGGTGTCGGCCGCAACACGTTCCAACAGTTCACGACCCAGATTTTGGTGCGCCATTTCACGGCCGCGGAAACGCAGGGTCACTTTGACCTTGTCCCCATTTTCAAGAAACTTGAACACATTCCGCATTTTCACGTCGTAATCATGAGTGTCAGTGTTGGGTCGGAATTTGACCTCCTTGATCTCAATGATCTTCTGTTTTTTGCGGGCTTCGGCTTCGCGTTTCTGCGTCTCGTATTTGAACTTACCGAAGTCCATAATTTTGCAGACCGGCGGGTTTGCGTTGGGCGAAATTTCGACCAGATCAAGACCGGCATCAACTGCCATCTGCATGGCTTTGGCGGGATGAACCACCCCGACATTTTCACCTTCAGCGCCAATCAGACGGATTTCGGGGGCACGGATCTTATCATTGACGCGGGGGCCGGTGTCTCTTTGCGGCGGCGCGTTGTGAGGTCTGCGGGCTATGGGTTCATTCCTTTGATGATTGCAGAAATTCAAGGCCGGAATTTAGACTGGCCTGCACGCCGATTCAAGCGGCATAAGTGCAGGCCAGCCCGAAAAATCGGGGTTTGTCAGAGGTTTTTCGCCAGTCCGGGGCCAAATGCCCCGGATCCGGTGCATCGGGTTAACCAACAAAGGCTTTTTCGATGACAAATTCCTTGGGTTCGGAATTAGCACCTTCGCGCAGGTCGAACTCTTCCAGAATCTTTTTGATGTCCAGGTTGAAGGCCAAAGACCCGCAGACCATCGCACGGTCAGTTTCCGGTTTGATGCCGCCTTCGATGCTCAGATCAGCAAATACCGTGCCGTCTTTCAGCAATTTGGTAATGCGGCCCATCTTGGGGCTCTCTTCCCGTGTGGTGGTTGGATAATAGCGGATTTTGTCGGCAAAGCCTTCGCCCATCAGCTCGGCCAGCATCTCATCCTGGCGGATGCTTTCGATCAGCTGACGTCCATATTCCAGTTCGCCAACTTCGCGGCAGGTATGGGTGATGATGACTTCATCATAGTCCTCATAAGTCTGCGGCTCGCGCAGCAGCGAGGCGAAGGGTGCGAAACCTGTTCCGGTGGCGAAGAACCAAAGGCGCTTGCCTGGCAGCAGAGCGTCATGCACCAGCGTGCCAACAGGCTTGGGGCGCAGGATGATCTGATCGCCCGGTTTGATGTGCTGCAGCTTCGAGGTCAGCGGACCGTCCTGCACCTTGATCGAGTAGAACTCCAGCTCTTCATCCCAAGAAGGCGAGGCGATGGAATACGCGCGTAGCAACGGCTTGCCGTTGTCGCCCAGCAGGCCGATCATCACGAACTCGCCCGAACGGAACCGCAGCGAGGCGGGACGCGACACCTTGAAGGAAAACAGGCTGTCGGTCCAATGTTTGACGTCTGTTACGGTCTGTGCGTCCGGAAGGACGGGGGCCTTGACGGCGGTTACTTCGGTCACGGGTTTCATCTCTGTCATCGTTTCACTATCGGCTGGGTAAACCGACATCTCCGTTTAATCTTTGATCCAAGTCAGGAAAAGAGGCTAAATGCCCCTTTGAATTCACAAGCTGGCGATTGGCGATCTTAGCCGCGCAGGCGGGCCTGATAGTTGTGGTCTTTCCAATCGGCGCGGGCCAGCCACTGATCTTCGGGCTGGCGGTTGGCAAGCGCGTCGTCGATTTCGACCTCATCAAACCCGCTGCGGCGCGCCATGGCGTACTGGTCGGCCAGAACATGGCCTCTGGCCCGCAAACGGCCGGTGTAGCCTTTCAGGCGCAACACGCGGGCGATGGTAAAGCCACGACCATCCGCCGAGGACGGAAAGTCCACACGAACCATTCGGGCGCTGCCCAGGCGGTCGACAAGCTCATCGGAGTCTGTGTCCGATGCCACGTCCAGCGCAACCACATCATTGGCCGCGTCCTCAAGCGTGACAAAGCCATCTGTCCAGTCGTCGGGGGCGAACCCCTCATCCGTTACGATTACGTTCATGTTTTCTCTCCAGCGCGCACCATCTTGCCGTCGACAAAATGGATGCCGCATTCTTCTTTGTTCTGATCGCGCCAGCGTCCGGCGCGGGGGTCTTCGCCTTCTTTGACCGGCGAGGTGCAGGGCGCACAACCGATCGAGGGGTAACCTTTGGCCACCAGCGGATGCCGGGGCAGGTTGTTTTCATCCATATAGGCGCGCACGTCTTCGGGCGCCCAGTGGGCCAGTGGGTTCACCTTGATCCGGCCGGTGCCGTCCTCGACCTCAAAGAAGTCAAGCGCGGCGCGTGTGCCAGATTGGAACCGCTTCCGACCGGAGATCCAGCCGTCATAGCCCGCCAAAGCACGCTGCAGCGGGAAGGTTTTGCGCAGGTTGCAGCAGGCATCCGTGTCGCTCAGGCGCAAGGCGCCGTATGGGTCTTCGCGCTGAACATCCTCATCATCTGCGCGGATGATGTGGACGTTCTTCAGGCCGAGCCGATCTGAAACGTCCTGCTGATATTCCAGCGTTTCGGTGAACAGCATCTGCGTGTCCACGAACAGCACCGGCGTCATCTTATCGACTACCGCCGCCATGTGCAGCAACACCACCGACTCCGCACCGAAACTGGACACGAGGGCCAATTCTTCGATCTCTTCCAGCGCGCCGTGCATGACATCATGGGCGCTGTGATGGCGGAACCGGGCGTTTAGCGCGTCGACCTGTTCGGTCAGCTCCGCGCGGTCTTTGCCCAGTTCCGTCTGGATCAGGTCAAGCGGCATTGGCCTGCGCCTCGGGGTAAAGCGCCGCTTTAAACGGTGCCATGCCGACGCGGCGATAGGTTTCCAGGAACGTTTCTTCGGCGCTGTCACGCTGTTCCAGATAAGTGTCTACGATGCGCTCAACGGCTGGCACGATCTCATCATAGGCAAAGCCCGGTCCGGTGCGGTCGCCAACGGCCGCAGTTTCGGTCGCGTCACCACCCAGAGTGATCTGGTAGTTCTCGACGCCTGCGCGATCCAGACCCAGGATGCCGATGTGACCCACGTGGTGGTGACCACATGCGTTGATGCAGCCCGAGATCTTGATCTTCAGGTGACCGATATCATGCTCAAGCTTCAGATCATCGAAACGGGTCGCGATTTCCTGTGCAACCGGGATCGAACGCGCCGTTGCCAGCGCGCAGTAATCCATGCCAGGGCAGGCGATGATGTCGCTGATCAGGCCGACATTGGCGGTGGCCAACTCATGCTCTTTCAGACGAGCGTGGATCGCGGGCAGGTCCGACTTGTGGACATGCGGCAGGATCACGTTCTGCTCATGGCTGATGCGCAGCTCGTCATAGGCGAACTCTTCGGCCAGGTCGGCCATCACGCGCATCTGCTCGGCAGTCGCATCACCCGGTGTCTGGCCGTGTTTCTTGATCGAGATCGTGACGATCGCATGATCCGCGTTTTTGTGCGGCGCGATGTTGGTATCGACCCAGGAACGGAAGACCGGATCGTTGGTATAGGCGCTTTCGAACGACGCAACCGAACCTTCACGGAAGGCCGGAGGCGCAAAGTGGCCTTTGATCTCAACCAGCAGAGCCATATCGGCGCCCTTGAACTGCGGGCGTACCTGCAAGAAGCGCTCGTTGACCTTGGCACGAATAGCGTCGATGCCATGCTCATGTACGGTGATCTTGATGCGCGCCTTGTATTTGTTGTCGCGGCGGCCAATCTGGTTCCATACGGAAACGGTGGCTTCAAGATAGGCCAGCAGGTCGTCAAAAGCGACGAATTCGGACAGTTCTTTACCGATCATCGGCGTGCGGCCCAGGCCACCACCCACGATAACGCGGGCACCCAGAACGCCGTCACGCTCAACCAGTTGCAAGCCGATGTCATGCGCCTTGATCACGGCGCGGTCGTTTTCCGAACCGGTGATGGCGATCTTGAACTTACGCGGCATGAACTGGAATTCCGGGTGGTCGGTCGACCACTGGCGCAACAGTTCGGCATAGGGGCGCGGGTCGGCGACCTCATCCGCGGCGGCACCAGCGAAATGGTCGGCGGTCACGTTGCGGATGGTGTTGCCCGAGGTCTGGATGGCGTGCATGCCAAACTCAGCCAGCGCGTCCAGCATATCGGGCACGTCGTTCAGTTTCGGCCAGTTATACTGAATGTTCTGACGGGTGGTGAAGTGGCCATAACCCTTGTCCCACTTCTCGGCCAGCAGGGCTAGCTGACGCATCTGAGCGCTGGAGAGCGTTCCATATGGAATGGCAACCCGCAGCATATAGGCGTGCAGCTGCAGATACAGGCCGTTCATCAGGCGCAGCGGTTTGAATTCATCTTCGGTCAACGAGCCGTCAATACGGCGCTCGACCTGCGCGCGGAACTGCGCGTTACGTTCTGCCAAAAATGCTGTGTCGAACTCGGAGTAGCGATACATGATTAGCTGTCCTTAGTTGCAGCCCCGAACCTTGGGGCCTTGAGAAGGGGAGAAAGAAGGGCCAGAGGTCAGGCCCGGGGCTGCGGGGAGGATTCCTGTTTGCCATGGGCATAGTTGGACGGACCAGTGCGGCGGAAGTCTTCCCGGAAATGGGTGGGCTCGGGGCCGTTGTCGCCGGCAATAGCGTCGGCCAGATATGCCCCGACAATCTTGTTGGCCTGGCGCGAGGCATCCAGAAGGCGCACCTGCGCGTGGGCTTCATCGGTGATCAGCTCGGCCTCGGTCAGCTCGCGCGACCACCGATCGTCTTCGGTCAAATAGATGACGTCACCTTCTAACAGGTCGTTGGCGGTCACCACTTTGGGGGTAAAAGCGCGGGCCATCAGGCGTGCTCCTTCTTAAATTCGGTCAGGGCCGCGGTCGCTTGGCGCGGGGCGAGGCCAAAAAAGGTCAGGGTAGGGCCGTCCATTTCGGCGGCGTTCAAATCGGTGGGCAACTGGTCCAGCGTTGTTTCCAGAATGCGCTGATCGGGGCGCGTAGCGTTTTCGATCAACGTCACCGGCGTCTGGCGATCTGCACCGTGCATAATGAGGCGACCCTGAATGAAACGAGCGGACTTTTTGCCCATGTAAATCGCGGCCACCGAACCGGCGCGTGCCAAGGCAGTCCAGTCGTGATCCGCAAACCCTTTCATGTCGTGGCCGGTCAGAAATCGGACCGAAGAATTGCGGCCACGCCGTGTAAGGCTTTGACCAATCCCCGCGACCGCCGCCGACGCGGCAGTGATGCCTGGTACGATTCGCCACGAGATGCCAGCAGCCTCGACAGCCTCGATCTCTTCATCCAGACGACCAAATACGGTCGGGTCGCCGGACTTCAGGCGCACGACGCGCTGACCTTTCAGGGCGTGTTCAACTAGCAGGGCGTCAATATCTTCTTGTTTCCAAGATGGGCCGAAACCAGCCTTGCCGACATCGACCAGAACAGCGGTCTTTCCGGCCAAGGCCAGGACCTCATCACTGATCAGACGGTCATGCAGAACAACGTCCGCGCGCTCGAAGGCGTTCAGTGCCTTGAGCGTCAGCAAATCCGGATCACCCGGACCCGCGCCGACAAAGTCGACATGTCCTGTGCCATCATATGATTGCGTAAGCTGCATTTCGTGTCCCGAGTGTGGTTTGACTTGTGTTGCAATATAGGAAATATTCCCGCGAATACGCCATATGGGCGAACAAATAAGGACAAATGTTCCACGTCAACGGCAAAACGGGACATTGGTTTCGAAACGAAGGGAAATTTGGAATGTCGGTGCGGATTGATGATACGGATCGGAAAATTCTGGTCGAGCTGCAGCGGGACGCCAGTCAATCGCTGGACGAAATAGCCGCTCGTGTCGGCAGTTCCAAGACCCCTGTCTGGAATCGGATACGTAAGCTGAAAGGGGCCGGTGTGATCGGGCAGCAGACCGTTTTGCTGGACGCCGAAGCGCTGGGATTTGAAGCTACGTTTTTTGTTCTGATCCGAACGTCGGAACATGAGGCTGACTGGCAGCATAAATTCCTCAAAGCCCTGCGGGACAGGCCCGAAGTGCAAGAGGCGCATCGGCTGGCCGGGGACATCGACTATATCCTGAAGGTGCGGGTCAAGAACGCGCGTGCCTATGACGAATTCTATCAGGCGCTGATTTCAGAAGTGCGCGTGCACAACGTGACTGCCTTGCTGTCGATGGAAGAGATCAAGTCCACCACCATGTTGCCTCTGAAAGCGCTGATCGAAAGCTAGGTCTGCACCATCAGTTTGGTCAGCCCGTGGAAATGGTACGTGTTCGAAAACTCGGGCTCGGTGCTCAGGCGCAGGTTCGGATATCTGTCGAACAGCGTGGACAGTGCGATGCGCATTTCCATCCGTGCCAGAGGGGCGCCAACGCAAAAGTGCAGGCCGCCACCAAAACTGGTGTTCGTGACGATGGCGCGGGTGGGATCAAACCTGTCCGGGTCGCTCCAGACGGCAGGATCCCGGTTCGCAGCGCCCAATAGTAGCGCGACCTCATCACCACGTTTGAAACTGTGCCCAAATGCGTCGATGTCTTCATAAGCATAGCGAGTGAACATGTGCAGCGGTGGGTCAAAGCGCAGAATCTCTTCTACTGTGCGATCGATGCTGTCCGGCGCAAAGTGTTGCGGTCCGATGCTATTTTGCAAAACGGTCTTCACGCCGTTTCCAAGTGAATGCACCGTCGCTTCGTGCCCGGCATTCAAAAGCAGGATGCAGGTGGCGACCAGCTCCTCGCGTGAGAGCTTTTCGCCATCTTCTTCAGCCACGATCAACCGTGTGATCAGATCGTCCTGCGGATCGCTGCGGCGTTGCTCGATGTAGTCGATCAGAAAGTCGGTGAATGCTTGGGATGAGGCTGCGGCAGCGGTCTCAGTCTCGGGCGTTCTGCTGGCTTGATACATTGCCACCATATCATGTGACCAGCGGAGTAGGCTGGGTGACATATCCTCGGGCACGCCCAGAAGGCGGCAGATCGTGATGACCGGAACTTGGGTGCAAAAGGTAGAGAGCAAATCGAAAGGTTGGTCGGGAAATGCGTCTAACAAAGAAAGGGTTAGGTCGTGGATCGAAGGTTCCAGCGCTGCAATGGCACGCGACGTGAATGCCCGCATCACCAATGCGCGCAAGCGTGTGTGTCTTGGCGGTTCGGCCTCCAGCAACGAATGCGCCTCGACCGCCAGCCAAGGGGCAAGATGCGCCGGACCTGGGTTTTGTATTTCTTCGGGTACTTCCCGGCCAAAGCGGCGGTCTTTCAAAAGCACCGAGACCGCCTGATGTGATACAGCGGCAACTTTCCCATAATCGTCCCAATAGACCAGATCACCGATCGCGCGGGCCTGATCATAGAACGGGTAGGGGTTCTGCACGAATTCCGGATCGACCGGAGATTGAAATACCGTCTTCATGCGGCGCAGACTTGCCATGCGGCGCGCCGAATGCAAGACCCTATATCATGCAACGCGTTTGGGTCATTCTGGGATTTTTGTTTGCTGTCGGCCTGTTGACCGCAGGGGTCTGGTCCTATGGCTACCGTCAAGCGCTGTCGCAGCTCAGCGAAAAGGCCGAGGCTGACCTTGAACTGGCTGCCGACCGGCTCAGCACTCAGATGCAGGTCTATCAGGAACTGGCCGTGCTGATGGCCACGCATCCGGTCCTGCGCGCCCTAGAGACACCGGTGCAACAACGGGCAGCGCGCGCGATATTGCTGGACGTCGCTGACAAAACCTCGGCCGTCAACATGATGTATCTTGACCGAAGCGGGCAGGTGCTGGCCTCGGCGCAGCCGGTTGTGTGGCCAAACATGTCGAACCACCCCGCGTTTCGGCGCGCTTTGCAGGGCGCAATGGGCAGCGCGCATGGGGTTGTGGCAAGCAGCGGAGATCGTACCTATTCCTACGCCGCCCCTGCCTTTGGCGATGCTGGTCAGGTCGAGGGTGTATTAATCGTTGTGGCCGATGTCCAAGATGTGGAACAGACCTGGCGCGGCAGTACCGAGGCGGTGTTCTTCATCGACGGGGACGGTGTCGTCTTTATCTCAAACCGATCGGATCTGCTGTTTTGGCACCGGGACGAAGGACAGTTGGGCCTGACACCGCCAGACGGTGGGGCAGTTGATTTCGCATCGGTTCTGGTCGGTCCGCACGAGGTCTGGCAGCTGAACTGGGGGCGGTATCTGCCCAGTCGCGCATTACACCTGATGCTGGATTTGCCGGTGATCGACATGACAGCTGAGGTTCTAGTCGATGTGGCCCCTGCGCAGCGTTTGGCGAGGTTGCAGGCGGCAACCGTTGCTGCAATCTGTCTGGCCTTCGGCGCGCTGTTGTATCTGGCGACCGAACGCAGGCACACATTGGCCGAGGCCAACACGATTCTGGAAAGCCGGGTCGCGCAACGGACGCATGCGTTGACAGCTGCAAACACCGCACTACGCCATGAAGTGCGTGAACGTGAAGACGCAGAAGCGGCTCTGAAACACGCTCAGGAAGAGCTGATCCAGGCAGGTAAACTCAGCGCGTTGGGCCAGATGTCGGCGGGTATCAGCCACGAACTGAACCAACCGCTGATGGCGATCCAGCAATTCGCAGATAATGGCGCGGCTTTTCTATCCCGCGGCCGGGATGAGAAAGCGTCGGAGAACCTGACGCGTATCTCTGCTATGGCGGCGCGCATGGCGCGTATCATCAAGAACCTGCGTGCCTTTTCGCGCAACGAAAGTGAACCGATGGGCAAGGTTAACCTGGTTCAGGTGATCGATACGGCGGTCGAGTTGACCGAGGCGCGGTTGCGAACCGAAGATGTTCGAGTGGATTGGGCCCCGCCCAACAGCCCGGTTTACGCATGGGGCGGCGAGGTGCGGTTGGTTCAGGTGTTCGTTAACCTGATCAACAATGCCGCCGACGCCATGAGTGGGCAAGACGACCGCCTCATTCGCATTGCGATCGACCGTGGCGACAAGTTGGCCGTGACTGTCCGCGATATCGGCCCGGGAATCGAAAACTCGGAAAAATTGTTCGAGCCATTTTACACGACCAAAGCCGTCGGATCCTCTGAGGGGATGGGGCTTGGGCTTTCGATCTCTTATGGTCTGGTGCAAAGCTTTGGGGGTAATATCCGGGGTGCAAATCTGGACACCGGGGCGTTATTCACGGTCGAGCTTGAGCCTTTCACGGAGCACGAGGTCGCATGACGCGGAAAATTCTACTGGTCGATGATGATGCCGCTGTCCGCGAAGCTTTGGCGCAAACGCTTGAGCTGGCAGATTATGATCCGGTTACGGCGGGATCCTTTGTGGCTGCTAAAGACCATATTCGCGCCGACTTTCTGGGTGTGATCGTTTCGGACATCCGTATGCCGGGCCGGGATGGTTTTCATCTGCTGAACTACGCGCGTGAGGTTGATCCAGACTTGCCCGTTGTCCTGTTGACCGGTGAGGGCGACATCCCGATGGCGGTGCAGGCCATGGGACAGGGAGCTTTTGATTTTCTGGAAAAGCCATGTGCGGCGGCGGACCTGCTGCCCGTGTTGGAACGAGCCTTTGACGCGCGCGCGCAGGTGATCGAACAGCGTGCCCTCAAATCAGAGCTTGAGCGTGGCGATCCGGCAGCGCGGCTTTTGTTCGGCCTTTCCGCACAGGCCGAGGCCCTGCGTGAACGAGTCCGATCCGTCGCCCCCACCGGGGCAGAAGTTCTGGTAACCGGGCCACCGGGCAGCGGGATATCGAAAGTGGCCGAAGTCGTTCATCTGATGTCGCCGGTCGGGCAGGGGCCGTTCGTCAAGCGCCCGGCCTCAGGGCTGACGCCCGAGGGGTTGGTACGCGTGTGCGAAGATGCGGCCGGTGGGTCGTTGTTCCTGGATGAGGTTTCGGCCATGCCAGACGCCACGCAATACGCCGCGCTTGAAATGATAGAGCAGGGCACCGGTTCACGGATTGTCGCGGGAACAACCGCAGATTTGGCGGTGCTGTCAGAGCAGGGCCAATTCAATGCGGACCTTTTTTATCGCCTGGACGTCATGCGTGTGCGCATCCCGTCGCTGGCGGAACGACCCGAAGATATACCAGTGATCTTTCGCCATTATGTCGCGCAAGCGGCAGAACAGGCGGGCATTGCCGAACCCGAGATTACCTCGGAGCAACTTGCGTCGTTGATGGCCAGCGATTGGCCGGGCAATGCCAGATCGCTGATGTCGGCGGCGATGCGGTTCGTGTTGGGGATGCCGGAAGAGGTGGCACGTGCCGCTGATCTGGGGCTGAACGAGCAAATGGCGCGCGTAGAGCGGTCGTTGTTGATTGCGGCGCTGGGTCGGCACAATGGCAAAGCCTCGGATGCGGCAAGTGCGTTGAAACTGCCGCGCAAGACTTTTTACGACAAACTGGCGCGCTATCAGATTCGCCCAGAAGACTATCGGCGCTAACGGTGGCACCCGCCGCCTTTGACTGCATTATCATGCATTAAATGGCGTTGGGCCGGGCAGCCTGCATTCGCAGGCTGCGGGTGGTCACCAGAGAATCAGGGGGTGAGTCGTTCGATCTGATTCGAAGTGCGTGCGGAAATCCGCACAGCCGGCGGAATAAATGTGCGGATTTTCGCACAACGGGTAGTGTCACTGCCTTTTGATGGCGGGGAAGTACCTTTTAAAACTATGAAGTAAAACAAAAATATTTGAACTTTCCGAATTTCGAACAAAAAGTTGAGCGGTGCCCCTTGATTCGCTTCACTGCGCCACATGAGACGCCGATCTGGCGTTGACTGAAGGTTTCATGGAAGTCTGGGAGGAAAAGACAGATGAAATTCCTGACAACTGCCGCGACCGCGCTGGCGTTGAGTGTTACAGCAACCGCCGGTATGGCCGCGTGTGATGACGGCGAGATTGTCGTCAAGTTCGCGCATGTGACGAATACGGACAAACACCCCAAGGGCATCGCGGCGTCGCTGCTGGAGCAGCGCGTCAATGACGAGATGAATGGCGTGATGTGCGTTGAGGTCTATCCGAACTCGACGCTCTATAATGATGACAAGGTGCTTGAAGCAATGCTTCAAGGCGACGTCCAGCTGGCCGCGCCGTCGTTGTCGAAGTTCGAGAAGTTTACCAAACAGTTCCGTCTGTTCGACCTGCCGTTCATGTTCAAGAACATCGACGCAGTTGATGCATTCCAAGCTTCGGCTGACGGTCAGGCGATGAAAGACAGCATGCAGCGCCGCGGCCTGCAAGGGCTGGCGTTCTGGCACAATGGCATGAAGCAGATGTCGGCCAATAAACCGCTTGAGGCTCCGTCGGATGCCGAAGGCCTGAAATTCCGTGTTCAATCCTCGGACGTTCTGGTTGCCCAAATGGAAGCCATTGGCGGCAGCCCGCAGAAAATGGCGTTCTCGGAAGTTTACGGCGCGCTGCAGCAGGGCGTTGTGGATGGCCAAGAAAACACCTGGTCGAACATCTATGGCAAAAAGTTCTTCGAAGTGCAGGACGGTATCACCGAGACCAACCATGGCATCATCGACTATCTGGTCGTGACATCGATTGACTGGTTGGACAGCCTTGATCCCGAGGTGCGCGACCAGTTCCTGACCATTCTGGGCGAAGTGACCGAGACACGGAACAAGGAAGCCTTCTCGGTGAACGAAGCAGCCAAGGCCTCGATCACTGATGCCGGCGGCATCATCCGCGAGCTGAACCCCGAACAGCGTCAGGCCTGGGTCGATGCGATGAAGCCCGTTTGGGACCAGTTTTCCGACGACGTAGGTCAGGATAAGATCGACGCCGCTCAGGCCATCAACGCCGGGTTCTGATTCCGGTTGAGGCCGCGTGTCCAAAGACTGGGGAGTGGCGGACACGCAGGCTGGGCGGGCCGTAATTTGGCCCGCCACACCTAACTCTCATCACCAATAATGTGGGGACAGAAAAATGTCTGGTTCGAAACCCGGCCAAGGCGGGCTGGTCGACCATATCGAAGAGACCATGATTGCCGCTCTGTTGGGCGTGATGACGGTCGTAACCTTCGCCAACGTGATCGCGCGTTTTGTGTTTAATTCTAACATCTTGTGGGCGCTTGAGCTGACAGTTTTCACCTTTGGCTGGCTGGTGTTGCTGGGGGCCTCTTATGCGGTCAAGAAACACGCGCATCTGGGTGTTGATGCAATCCTGAACATGCTGGCCCCGGCGCCGCGCCGCATTCTGGCGCTGATATCGGTGGCGTGCTGTCTGGTGTTCTCGCTTCTGCTTCTGAAAGGGTCGTATGACTACTGGGCCGTGTTTGCGGACCTGCCGCCAACATCGGGCCGCTGGTTCCCGACCGGGTTCAATTTCGACGCACGCAGCCAGAGTTTTTACGAAGTGGACGATATTCCGATGGTCGCGCCGCTGCGCTTCCTCGAGGATCTGATCAACTACGGCGAGGGGTATGAAAAATTGCCCAAGGTGGTGCCGTATCTGGTGTTGCCGGTGTCGATGCTGCTTCTAGTGATCCGCTTTATTCAGGTCGCAGTACAAATCTGGCGTGGTGAGACCGACCGTCTTGTTGCCAGCCACGAAGTCGAGGACGAGATCGAAGAAGTTCGGGCTCAGCAAGGAGAGCATGACTAATGGACGTCGTACTTCTATTCTCTATGGTCATCGGCCTGTTGCTGATCGGTGTGCCGATTGCGGTGGCCCTGGGTCTCAGCTCGACCCTGTTTCTGCTGATTTATTCCGACAGTTCGTTGGCTTCGGTCGCGGGAACCCTGTTCGAAGCCTTTGAAGGCCACTTTACCCTGTTGGCGATCCCGTTCTTCATTCTTGCTTCGTCCTTTATGACGACCGGTGGAGTGGCGCGTCGGATCATCCGCTTTTCCATCGCCTGTGTCGGACACTTGCCTGGCGGTCTGGCGATTGCGGGTGTCTTTGCCTGTATGCTGTTTGCCGCGCTGTCGGGGTCGTCTCCGGCAACGGTTGTGGCCATCGGTTCTATCGTCATCGCCGGTATGCGGCAGGTTGGCTATTCCAAGGAATTCGCTGCCGGTGTGATCTGTAACGCGGGTACCCTGGGCATTCTGATCCCGCCGTCCATTGTCATGGTGGTTTATGCCGCCGCCGTTGAGGTCTCGGTCGGGCGGATGTTCCTTGCGGGCGTCATTCCGGGCCTGATGGCGGGTCTGATGCTGATGGTCACGATCTACGTTATGGCCAAAGTCAAGAATCTGCCCAAGGGTGAATGGAAAGGTTGGGGCGAGATCTTTATCTCGGCCCGCGAAGCCGGTTGGGGTCTGTTCCTGATCGTCATCATTCTGGGTGGCATCTATGGCGGTATCTTCACGCCGACCGAAGCCGCTGCTGTCGCTGCCGTCTATGCCTTCTTTATTGCCAGCTTTGTCTACAAGGACATGGGTCCGCTTAGCACCAATGGGGATGGGCAGAACATTTCGCTTCTGAAGAAACCCTATACTCTGGTCACGGCGTTCTTTCACCCCGACACCAAGCACACGCTGTTTGAAGCCGGTAAACTGACGGTGACTTTGCTGTTCGTCATCGCCAACGCGCTGATCCTCAAGCACGTGCTTACCGATGAACAGGTGCCTCAGCACATCGCAAGTGCAATGCTATCGGC
The DNA here is from genome assembly GCF_001458195.1 of Ruegeria atlantica. Lineage (GTDB taxonomy): Bacteria > Pseudomonadota > Alphaproteobacteria > Rhodobacterales > Rhodobacteraceae > Ruegeria > Ruegeria atlantica. Next base: position 486,216 of record NZ_CYPU01000039.1, read on the forward strand.
GGGATTGGGACCAGTCACCTTCCTGATCGTGGTCAACGTAATCCTGCTGATCGGTGGCCAGTTCATGGAACCTTCGGGACTGTTGGTCATCGTGGCACCTCTGGTGTTCCCGATCGCCATCGAGTTGGGCATCGACCCGATCCATTTGGGCATTATCATGGTGGTGAATATGGAGATTGGGATGATTACGCCTCCGGTCGGACTGAACCTGTTCGTGACTTCGGGCGTGGCCGGTATGCCGATGATGAGCGTTGTGAAGGCGGCGCTGCCGTTCCTGGCCGTGCTTTTCGTCTTCCTGATCATGGTGACTTACATACCGTGGATTTCGACCTTCTTGCCCAATACCTTCATGGGGCCAGAGATCATTACGAACTAGCGGTTTCTGTGAAAGAATAGAGGGCCGGGTCTTTCGTCAGACCCGGCCTTTTTTTTGCGTGCGGAATCGATCCAGACAACCGGAAACCCATTCGATACCACCCTAAACGCGAACCCATCAGTTTCGTATCACCGGTTGAATTGCCGCATTAAAAGTTTCATCTCGTCAATCGGGCGTCGATCGTTTGCCCGCCCGGGTGTCCTTAGGTGCTCAATTAAGTGTCCGACCTCTTGAACCCGGGTACAGTGGGAATATCTTTCTGCCGAGGACGACCTCGCCTTGTTGGCTGATCATTCGGGACGACCCGAAGAGATATGAGGTGTCCAAATGCCCTGGATATTATTGCTATTCGCTGGCCTGCTGGAAATTGTCTGGGCCGTCGCCATGAAGCAATCTGCCGGTTTCACACGCCTATGGCCTACGGCCCTGATGGGCGTGTCGATGATCGGATCGTTCGGATTGCTTGCCCTTGCGATGCGCGATCTGCCTTTGGGCACGGCCTATACGATCTGGACCGGAATCGGTGCAGTTGGGGCCTTTATGGTCGGCGTAATGTTTCTGGGTGAGGCGCTGACTGCGCCCCGCCTAGTCGCGGCGGCCCTGATTGTGGCCGGGCTGGTGACGATGAAATTGGCTTGACCTCAGGCCTTTTGCAGGGCGTCGATAATGCCAGAAAAGTCTTCGGCTTTCAGGCTTGCCCCGCCCACCAGCGCCCCGTCGACGTTGGAGACTGCAAAGATTTCGGCCGCGTTGCCCGGTTTGACCGAACCGCCATAAAGTAACCGGACCGAGCGGCCGACACCTTCGCCAAATCGACGCTCAAGCCGGGCGCGGATGAAGTCGTGCACTTCTCCGATCTCGTCCAGTGTGGGGACCTTGCCGGTGCCAATGGCCCAGATCGGTTCATAGGCGACAACCAGGTTCTCACCGGTCGACTGATCCGGGATCGAGCCGGACATCTGACCGCCGATGATGTCCAAAGTGTTCGCAGCCTCGCGCTGTTCCAGGCTTTCGCCGACGCAAATGATGGCTTTCAGACCCGTGTCCATCGCAGCGCGGGCTTTGGCGCGAACATCGTCGTTTTGCTCACCATGATCCTCGCGCCGTTCGGAATGGCCAAGAATGACCGCGCTTGCCCCTGCATCAATCAGCATCTGGGCGCTGACATCGCCTGTATGCGCGCCGGATTCGGCCGCGTGGCAGTCCTGTCCACCGACCGAAATTCCGGTGTCTTTTACCGTTTCTGCCGCCCGGTGCAGCAAGGTCGCGGGGAGGCAAATCAGAACATCCACTGATGCGTCAGGAAACGACCCGGCTAGCGACTGAAGCTCGGGCAATGCAGCCGCAGTTCCGTTCATTTTCCAGTTTCCAGCCGCCAGCTTGCGCCGCATAACGCGTACCCCCAAATAAGTCGTTGTTTGCTCATCGGATAGCACCACCAGCCGAGCCTGACAATTCCGGTTGCAAAGGTCCGACCACAACGGCAGGTTCCGCGGTATTGTGGAGGGCGGCATGATCGACGATCTGGATCTGAGAAAACTGGATGAACGCGAGGCTTCAGAGATGGCAATGCTGCAGCATGCCATTGGTGAAGTTGGGTTTTTAACGGTATCGAACACCGGGTTGAACCCCGATCAAGTCCGAAACGTGATCGAGGCGTATCGCGACTTCTTCCATTTGCCGGACGTCCAGAAAAAAACCGTTGATATGGCGATGACGGGTTCAAACCGAGGGTGGGGCGCGCCGCGATCAGAACAGGTCGACCCCAAGGCCAATCCGGATTTCAAGGAAGTGTTCGACTGTGGTTTCGAATTGCCTGCGGGAAATTCTTATGCCGGAAAAGGGCTCAGTGTGTATGCTCCGAACCTGTGGCCGAATAGTCCTGTAGAATTTCAAAGTATTATCAGAGCTTACTACATTGACGCTTGCAATGTGGCGATGCGCGTTCTTCGGGCCATTGCGGTCGCTTTGGGCCGGGATAAACTCAGTTTTGATCGTGCCTTTGACACGCCAATGGCCCTATTGCGCGGGAACTACTATCCAGAACGCCCGGCATGGGCAGGTGATCGGGATTTTGGCATCGGGGCGCACACTGACTATGGGTGTCTGACATTGCTGGCCACGGACGGGGTCTCAGGACTAGAGGTCCGCATGCCAGATAACAGCTGGCAACCTGTCTCTGCGGCGCCTGGTACATTCATCATCAACTTTGGAGAGATGCTGGAATTCTGGACCGCCGGAAAAGTCAAAGCCACCGAACACCGCGTCATAGGCGGGACGCAAGAACGCATTTCGGTCCCACTGTTCTTTAACCCGTCCTACGACACCAACGTTGCTCCGCCAAGCTCAGGCAAAACGATCAGCGCAGGTGACCATCTTACGCGGCGCTACAACGAAACCTATCTGCACCTGCAGGCGACTTAGTTTTGTGTGGAAAGCGTCTCGTCAAATTTGATGGATTCGCCGCAACCGCAAGCGTCCACAACATTCGGGTTGCGGAACTTGAACCCGGCCTCCAGAAGCGAGACCTCATAGTCGATTTCAGTTCCGAACAAGAACATCTGCGCCATTGGCGCGATCATGATGCGGGCACCGTCCTGTTCGACCACTTCGTCGTTGGTATCGGCTTCATCCACGTAGTCCATGGTGTATTCCATGCCAGCGCAGCCGCCTTTCTTGACGCCAATGCGCAACCCGGCATGACCGCCGGACGCCATCAGGCGTGCGATCTGCTCGGCCGCTTTGGTCGTCATTGTCACGGCCTGTTTGCCGGGAATGCCAAACATGGTGGTCTCCGTTGCGCTACGTTATCCCCAATCTAGGGCCGAGAGGCGTCAGGCTCAAGACATAGCAGACCTGCTGACCTAAGTTTTACCGACGGTGACGCTACCAAACGACCAATTGCCACAGCAAACTTGCGTCTCTCAAGGTCTTCGCCTTAGCCTTACGGTTGTAACAAGATATTTGAGCAAAGGGCGATGGAAGATGGTGAAGATCAGGCATTTCCGCGGAAAAATCATTACGATGCAAGCTGTAGTTGCAGTCATTCTGACCGCGGGCGTGGCGCATGCAACAACGGATGGCGCACGACATCCAGTGAATTGCGCAACCGCCGAGGGGGATCTTCGGGCCATCGCCGCAGAAAAGAAGCACGCAGAAGACCAGCAGGCAGAAAGTATCATTGCGATCACTCCTGCCGGTGCATTGCTGGGACTGGTCACGGGAACCGAGCAAAAAAGGCTCAGCATGTTGAATGGCGATTACGTCAAAGAGCTGGATCAACGCGCGGCCGAGATAAAATCGACCTGCGGCGTGGAATAGGCCGCTCGGGCCCTTTGATGCAAAAAGTGCTGCCTCGATTCATGGACAGCCCTTTTTGTTATCCTTCAATGCTTTACTGGGTAAATCTAAGCGAAACTCTACATGAATCCCAGTTCAAGACGTGCTTCGTCTGACATCATCTCCATACCCCAGGGGGGCTCCCATGTCAGCTCGACGTCAACCTCTTTGACGCCAGCGACCGGTTCGATGGCCTCGACAATCCAGCCTGGCATTTCACCGGCGACCGGGCATCCGGGCGCGGTCAGTGTCATGATGACCTTCACCGCGTTTTCCTTGGTGATATCGATCGTATAGATCAGACCCAGATCGTAGATATTCACCGGAATCTCGGGATCGAAGACGGATCTGCAAGCCTCGACCACGGAATCGTAGAGTGGATGATCGATGGTCGAAGGCGCGATCAGCGGCGTACCTTCGAACTGTTCACTTGGATGGGTCATTCGTGCCTCGGGGCTGTTTCCTGAGAAATTATATAGGGAAAGGCTGGGGCAGCGTCCAGTGGTGCGGTGTGGCCCGCTGGACGCTGCGTCGATTTGGATCAATCGTTGATATCGTGGCGGAAGGTTTTTACCTGGCCATGGGGCAGGGCGAACATGCGCCGCAGGATCAGCCAAGCCACCAGTGAAAGACCCGCAAAGAGTAAAAGCAAGACTGCCAGGCTTGGGGCAAAACCGGGGATTATAAGCAAAAGCCCTGTGACCGCCGCTCCAATCGCAAAGCCAAGAAAGATGAACCCTGGCAAGACGATCTCAAGTATGCCCAGAGCCAGCGCTCCGGCCAGCCAGAGCCACCATGTCAGCCAGAAGGGATCAGCCATTACTTTCCTCCTTTCAACATCTTGAAGGCATCGCCAAAGGCCTCAAGCGCATTGGCGGGAACCACGATGGTCTGCGACCCGGTGCCGTTACCCAGCGCGTTCAGGGATTCGACTTGCTTCAAAGCGACCTGATACTGGGCAGCCTCGATACCATTGTCCTGAATGGCCTTGGCGACCACGCCGGTTGCATAAGCTTCGGCCTCGGCCTGGATACGGCGGGCTTTTGCGGTCTGCTCGGCCGCGTAAAGTTCCGCGTCGGCATTCAATTCGACCGAACGTTTTTGACCTTCAGCCTCGGTCACCTGCGCACGGCGGGCACGTTCCGCGTTCAACTGTTGTAGCATCGCATCGCGTGTGGCCTGATCCAGGTTTACATCCAGAATCTCGGCGCGGGTGACTTCGATCCCCCAGTCGTCAACGGCAGTTTCGACGCTTTCCTGAATGCGTTCAATCAGTTGAGCGCGGTTGGACTGCACTTCATCCAGATCCATTTTACCGATTTCGGCACGGACGATACCTGCAACGGTTGTTGCAATCGCTCCGTCGACGTCACGGATGCGGTACACGGTCTTTTCCGGTTCAAGAATACGGTAAAACACCGAAGTATCGATCTGAACCAGAACGTTGTCCTTGGTGATTGCATCTTGCGTCGCATTCGGTAGCTGGCGTTCAAGAATGGATATCTTGTGACGCGCAACATCAAGAAAAGGAACGATAAAGTTGATTCCGGGGCCAAGCACCGAGTGCAGGCGGCCAAAGCGTTCAACCACGTATTTTTCCGACTGAGGCACAATTTTGATGCCTTTGAAAATAACGACGACAATCAGAACTGCCGCAAGCAGGTAAATGATGTTCGATGTTAGCAACCCAATGATCTGTTCTTCGGTCATATCTGTCCTCTGTATTATTGTGTACTATGGTATACACTTGGGGATTGACTCGCCCATTTTCAACTCTGGTATGGCGGGAATGGGGATAGATGCAAATCTCTGAAAACCACAATGTAGCGTGGAATATTTTGAATGTGGCTGCTTTGCATCCGGTTGTGATTGCGCTATCGGGCGGGGATGAAACTGATAATTGATACAGATCCGGGCATCGACGATGCGATGGCCATTGCCTATGCCGCCGCTGCACCAGAAATAGACCTGATCGGCCTGACCACGGTTTTCGGCAACACGCATGTGCACCAATCCAGCCGCAACGCGCGGTTCTTGCTCCATAAACTGGGACTGGACGCGCCAGTGGCTGAGGGGGCGCCGCTTCCAGTTGGTGCGACCACATACGACCCGTCCGAGCACGTGCACGGCCCCGAAGGATTCGGTGATTTGACTGACATCCCGCAGATTGGGGAAAATCACCCCCTGACGGCGGCCGAATTCCTTGTCGAGCAGGCGCGGGAACACAAGGGTGAGCTGGTCGTCTGCGCCATTGGACCGTTGACCAATGTCGCCGATGCCATGCGGTTGGACCCAGAGTTTGCAGGCAACATCAAGCGACTGGTGATCATGGGCGGTGCCGTGTTTTGCCCCGGGAACATCACGGAGCATGCCGAGGCCAACATCTATCACGATGCACAGGCCGCGGATGCAGTGTTCGCGTCTCCGCCAGATACTGTTCTGGTCGGCTTGGATGTCACTCTGAAAACTCTGTACGAGACCGCGGATTTTGATGCATTGGCGGCGCTTTCCGCTGACATGGGCGGTTTCCTGCGCGACATCTCGAAATTTTATCTGAAGTTCTACAAGGATATCGGCGGATTGGAAGGGTGCGGCCTGCACGACTCGACGGCTGTGATTGCCTGTACCCACGAACCCATGTTCGAGATAGTCGAAACCGGGCTTCAGGTTGAGGTAGATGGTCCGCAAATCGGGGCAACCCGACCGGATGCCAACAGACCAACAGTGCGCGTATGCCGGGATGTGGATGGGGCAGGGGTTGTCAGCCTGTTCACTGACCGCGTTGCGTCATTGCCCTGACGGCTTGCAATATCAGCGAAGATCGGGCAATTGCTGCCCGGTTCAGCGACCCTGAGGCATTCACATGACAGACCGTTTCTCATTTGACCTGAAAGCCACGGATGGCAAAGCACGCACCGGGGTAATCCATACTCCACGCGGTGAGGTGCGCACGCCGGCCTTTATGCCGGTTGGCACGGCGGCAACGGTCAAAGCGATGATGCCGGAAAGCGTACGCGCCACAGGGGCGGACATCCTGTTGGGCAACACCTATCACTTGATGCTGCGCCCGACAGCCGAGCGGATCGACCGTTTGGGCGGGTTGCACAAGTTCATGAATTGGGAACGGCCGATACTGACGGATTCAGGTGGGTTTCAGGTTATGTCGCTGGCCGGGTTGCGCAAGCTGACCGAAAAGGGTGTGACCTTCAAATCTCATATCGACGGCTCGCGCCACGAATTGACGCCTGAGCGATCGATGGAGATTCAGCGCCTGTTGGGGTCCGACATCGTTATGTGTTTCGACGAATGCCCAGCGTTGCCCGCTGACCGGGATCGCATTGCCGAGTCGATGCGCCTGTCGATGCGGTGGGCCGAGCGGTCGCGTGACGCTTTCGGGGATCGTCCCGGTCACGCTTTGTTCGGCATTCAGCAGGGCGGGCTTGAGCAGGATTTCCGCGAGGAATCGGCCGAGGCGCTGAAAGAGATCGGTTTCGAAGGTTACGCCGTCGGTGGGCTTGCCGTGGGTGAAGGCCAGGAAGCGATGTTCGACGTGCTGGACTTTGCGCCGGATATGCTGCCGGTCGACAAACCACGTTATCTGATGGGCGTTGGAAAACCGGATGATATCGTTGGCGCTGTTGCGCGTGGCATTGACATGATGGATTGCGTGTTGCCGTCCCGTTCGGGGCGCACAGGGCAGGTATTCACGCGCTACGGCGTGGTGAACATCAAGAATGCCCGCCATTCAGATGACCCGCGCCCGTTGGATGAACACTGCACGTGTCCTGCCTGTACAAACTACTCCCGCGCCTATCTGCACCACGTGTTCCGTTCGAATGAAATGATTTCTGGCATGCTGCTGACCTGGCACAACCTGCATTATTTCCAAGAGATCATGCAGGGGATGCGTGACGCCATCGCCGCTGGAACGTTTGAGGCGTGGCAGGTCGAGTTCCACGCACAGCGTGCGCAAGGCGATATTGAGCCTGTTTGATAGGCGTTTGGTGTTTTGGCGATCAAAATCGCCGAATAGTCCATCAGGTGCCTTGCAGTCCCGAACACCTCAGGTCATTCTCACCATGAGAGATGGCGGTAAGGTTGAAATAGGGCGTTAACTGCCCCACCTTTATCGTCCAAGACAGGAGACGGCCGGGCGTTGCCTCGATGAGGGACCAGAGCCGTCTTGCCAATGATAAGGATAGAGCATGCAAGAGCCCCTGAACTCCTCATACCCAGTGCTGCCGCTGCGCGATATCGTGGTTTTCCCGCATATGATCGTGCCGCTGTTCGTCGGTCGGGAAAAATCCGTCCGGGCGCTGGAAGAAGTGATGCAGGACGACAAGCAGATTCTGTTGTCCAGCCAGATCGACCCAAGCGACGATGACCCAACCGAAGACGGCATCTACCGGTCCGGTGTGCTGGCCAATGTACTGCAATTGCTGAAATTGCCGGACGGCACCGTGAAGGTGCTGGTCGAGGGGCAAGCCCGTGTGATGATCACGGAATTCCTTGAAAACGAAGAATTTTTTGAGGCGCGCGCCGAGTATTTGACCGAAATTCCGGGCGACGTAACGACAACCGAAGCACTGCAGCGCACGGTTGCGGATGAATTCGAGCGTTACGCGAAAGTGCGCAAAAACATCCCCGAAGAAGCGTTGACCGCAGTTGGAGAATCCACCGAACCGGCAAAGCTGGCTGACCTTGTGTCGGGTCATTTGGGGATTGAAGTCGAACAAAAGCAAGACCTGCTGGAAACCCTAAGCGTCAGCGAGCGACTTGAGAAGGTCTATGGCCTGATGCAGGGCGAAATGTCGGTTCTGCAGGTCGAGAAAAAGATCAAGACCCGCGTCAAAACCCAGATGGAGAAGACGCAGCGCGAGTACTATCTGAATGAGCAGATGAAGGCCATTCAGAAGGAACTTGGCGATGGCGAAGACGGCAGCAATGAAGTTGCCGAACTGGAAGCTAAAATCGAAGAGACCAAGCTGTCCAAAGAGGCCCGTGAAAAGGCCGAAGGCGAGCTGAAAAAGCTGCGTAACATGAGCCCGATGTCGGCTGAGGCCACCGTCGTACGCAACTATCTGGACTGGATTCTGGCCTTGCCGTGGGGCACGAAATCCCGCGTCAAAAAGGATCTGGGCCGCGCGCAGGACATTCTGGATGCCGACCACTATGGCCTTGAGAAGGTCAAGGAACGGATCGTCGAATATCTGGCTGTTCAGCAGCGGTCGAAGAAGCTGAAGGGCCCGATTATGTGCCTTGTTGGCCCTCCGGGTGTGGGTAAAACCTCGCTTGGTAAGTCGGTTGCACGTGCGACGGGGCGTGAGTTCATTCGCATCTCGCTGGGCGGTGTGCGTGACGAGTCCGAGATCCGTGGCCACCGTCGGACCTATATCGGTTCGATGCCTGGTAAGATCATCCAGGCGCTGAAAAAGGCGAAGACCACAAACCCGCTCATCCTGCTCGACGAGATCGACAAGATGGGGCAGGACTTCCGTGGTGACCCGGCTTCGGCGATGCTCGAGGTGTTGGACCCGGAGCAGAACAGCACATTCATGGACCACTACCTTGAGGTCGAATACGACCTGTCCAACGTGATGTTCCTGACCACATCCAACAGCTACAACATGCCTGGGCCTTTGCTGGACCGGATGGAGATCATTCCGCTGGCCGGTTACACCGAGGACGAAAAAAGTGAGATCGCCAAACAGCATCTGATCAGCAAGCAGGTGAAGAACCACGGTCTGAAGGCCAAGGAGTTCGAACTGACCGATGACGCGCTGCATTCGATCATCCGCACTTACACGCGGGAAGCTGGCGTTCGGAACTTAGAACGTGAAATAGCCAAGGTGGCGCGGAAGTCGCTGACCAAGATCATCAAGAAAGAGGCTGAATCTGTAACGGTGACGCCAGACAATCTGGATGAGTTCCTGGGCGTGCCCAAGTTCCGCTATGGCCTGGCCGAACAGGACGATCAGGTTGGTGTTGTCACCGGTCTGGCGTGGACATCGGTCGGTGGTGATCTGTTGCATATCGAGGCGCTGAAACTGCCGGGCAAGGGTCGGATGAAGACCACCGGCAAGCTGGGCGATGTGATGAAGGAATCCATCGATGCGGCGTCGTCCTATGTGCGGTCAATTTCGCCTCAGATTGGGGTGAAGCCACCCAAATTCGACAAGATAGACATCCACGTGCACGTGCCGGATGGTGCGACTCCGAAAGACGGGCCTTCGGCTGGTCTGGCCATGGTGACCTCGATCGTATCCGTGCTGACCGGTATTCCGGTTCGTAAGGACATCGCAATGACGGGTGAGGTTTCGTTGCGTGGCAACGCGATGCCGATTGGTGGTTTGAAAGAGAAACTGCTGGCGGCCCTGCGCGGTGGCATCAAGACTGTTCTGATCCCGGAAGAGAACGAAAAGGACCTGGCCGAGATCCCGGACAACGTGAAAGAAGGTCTGAAGATCATTCCGGTAGAGCACGTGTCCGAAGTTCTCAAACTGGCACTGGTACGTGAGCCGGAAGCGATTGAGTGGGATGAGGCCGCCGAAGAGGCTGCCGCAGCCGCTGCGAAGGCCACTGAAAGCGCAAGCCCGTCTGCCACGACGCACTAAGCGATAGGCGATAGACAAAGAAAAGGCGGGGTCTTCCCCGCCTTTTTCCTTTTCAGAAGCCGATAACAGGCTTCTTCGGGTCCAGAACCTCTTCCTCGGCGATGTAAGTTTGAAACTTTTTGGCGGATAGGGAAGATCGGACCGCCAGACCAAAAATGACGATTGAAAACAGAACACACAGCAAAATATCCCAACCAAAGGGGATTTTCTTAAGCGCACCTTCCCCGAACTGTCCCAGGAACGAGATCAAGCCGATCCCTCCGAAATAGGGAACCAGCCACAGGGCCTCGGTCACGTCCATTTCGTTCAACCGATTGTGGAACCGTGCCAGAAGAAGAACAAACCCGACGATCAACGCGATGCCAAGCCGCCAAACGGTGTCCCATCCGCTCCAATAGACGATGAGCGTGGCGACAGCGAAGGCTGTGATGGCCACCACTTTGACAAAGGGAATGCGAATGGACCGCGGGTGGTCCGGCATCAGGCGTCGCAAGCACACAACGGCGATTGGCCCAACGGCAAAAGATACGACTATGGCCGCACCATTCAGGGCAATAACGGTGGTGAACGGGACCGTAAGAAGGAACAGAATTCCAATCAGAAAGTTCAGCGCCAATGCCCACAAGGGCACCCCAAATGCGGACAGTATTTGCAAACGCTTTGGCAGGAACCCGTTCTGTGACAAGGCCATCGCGATACGCGCGTTCGAACCGGTGGACACCAAACCGTTGCCAAAGGGGCCAATGACCGAACCTATGTTCAAAACGCTCAGGAACCAGACGATCCCAACCGATAGGATGACCCCGTCCAATGGCCCCTGACCGCTAAAATTCAGGCTTGCCCAGCCGTTCTTCAGCATCTCCGGGTCAAGCGCGCCGATAAACGCGATCTGTAATCCGACGTAAATGGCCGCACACAGAATAATGGACAGCACCAGCGCCGCAGGAATGGCCACTTTGGGGTTTCGAACCTCACCGGCCATATCGACCACATGGCGGAAACCGATGAAGGAAAAGATGACGCCTCCGGTTGAAACGGCCGCCATGATGCCCTGCAAGCCGTACGGCGCAAAACCACCCGGTTGGGTGAAATTTCCGGTGTCAAATCGACTTGCGATCAGCAGAACCGACAGCACGATAGGAATGGCAATTTTGGCCCATGTCAGCGTCGCGTTGACTTGCGTGAAGAATTTTACCCCCAACGCATTAATGACAACGAACAACAACATAAAAAACAACGCCACGGCGATACCTGCGCCGGTCAAACTGCCCGTATCGGCTGTGTGCAGCCAGGGAGCATAAGGCCCGAGGTACTTCAGCATCGCCTCGACCTCAATCGGGGCGGTGGTGTTGTACCCAATCCAGGCCGTCCACCCCATTGCCATCGAAACGATGTTGCCGTGCGAAAACTGGGGGACGCGGGCGATCCCTCCGGGAATGGGCAGCATGGCCGAGATCTCGGCGAAGGTTATCGCAAGAACGAACATGGCCACCGCGCCAATGATCCACGAAAGGATAGCGGCAGGACCTGCGTGTTGAACTGCGAGGAGGGGGCCGAACAACCAGCCGGAACCGATAATTCCACCGACCGAAATGAAGGTCAGGCCAACAAGGCCAATATCCCTTTTCAATTTGGCCATGCGAAACCCCGTGCTTCAGCGCCGGTTGATCACACGGCAGATGCAGGAACGATACGCAGCTGAAATGCAAGCTGGCAAGCATTGTAATTTCAAGGCCTTAGAAGGCGTTGATTCTGAGGAAGGGGAATGGTGGGTGATAAGAGATTTGAACTCCTGACATCTTCGATGTGAACGAAGCGCTCTACCACTGAGCTAATCACCCGTAGGCGGTGCTGTTACCGCGACTCGGATGGGTTGGCAAGATGGCCGGTTGTGAATTCGGCCCATCCCTTGAAAAGCTGGTTTTCTGTTTCTAAGGGCAGTTGGTCAAATCGGAAAAAATCAGGTTCTGTGAAAAAACTTCAAAACGCCGCTTGACGATGTCGGGGCGTAGCCATAATACACCCAAACGTTCAGCGATGAACAGACAGCGGGCGGTTGTAGCTCAGATGGTTAGAGTACCGGCCTGTCACGCCGGGGGTCGCGGGTTCGAGCCCCGTCAACCGCGCCACTGCTGTCAGCCTAGATTCGGGTTAAGGGATCACGAAAATAGATGCGCGGTTGTAGCTCAGTTGGTTAGAGTACCGGCCTGTCACGCCGGGGGTCGCGGGTTCGAGCCCCGTCAACCGCGCCATTTTCCACAAAGTCAGCGGTAATTTCGTAAATTGTGCCACGCTTCCGCGTGTCAAATGCGATGCTGCTTTGTCGGATCGGCGAATAGATGACAGTTCTTGCTTTGTTCTAACTTTTCTGTTGGAGTTCCAGCGTCGTTCACCTATTTCTAAGACACTTGTGTGTTGGGGGCCAAAAATGGCTGAGCTGAAGAATATCGAAGTGCGCGGAGCGCGCGAACATAACCTCAAAGGCATCGACGTGGACATCCCACGTGATCAGCTTGTGGTGATCACCGGGCTGTCGGGGTCTGGTAAGTCGTCTTTGGCTTTTGACACGATCTATGCCGAGGGCCAGCGGCGTTACGTTGAAAGCCTGTCGGCCTATGCCCGCCAGTTTTTGGACATGATGGAAAAGCCTGATGTGGACCACATCAGCGGCCTGTCACCAGCCATCTCGATTGAACAGAAGACGACGTCCAAGAACCCGCGTTCGACCGTCGGAACGGTCACCGAGATCTATGACTATATGCGCTTGTTATTCGCCCGGTCCGGAACGCCGTACAGCCCCGCTACTGGGCAGCCAATTGAGGCGCAACAGGTTCAGGACATGGTCGACCGCATCATGACGATGGAGGAAGGGACACGCGGATACCTGCTCGCCCCTATCGTGCGCGACCGCAAAGGCGAATACAAAAAAGAATTCCTCGAACTGCGCAAGCAGGGATTTCAGCGTGTGAAGGTCGACGGAGAATTCTACGAACTGGATGAACCGCCGACGCTGGACAAGAAATATCGCCATGACATTGATGTCGTCGTCGACCGGTTGGTCGTTCGCGAAGGGATGGAGACCCGGCTGGCCGACAGTTTGCGTACTGCTTTGGACTTGGCCGATGGTATCGCCGTTCTCGAAACCGCGCCGCGTGAGGGCGATCCGGAACGGATCACGTTTAGCGAGAACTTTGCTTGCCCGGTCAGCGGCTTCACCATTCCCGAAATCGAACCGCGTTTGTTTTCGTTCAACGCTCCGTTCGGGGCGTGTCCGGATTGTGATGGTCTGGGTGTCGAGCTGTTCTTTGACGAACGCCTTGTGGTGCCGGACCAGACCCTGAAACTGTACGACGGGGCGTTGGCGCCCTGGCGCAAGGGAAAGTCGCCGTACTTTCTGCAGACCATCGAAGCGATTGCCCGACACTATGAGTTCGATAAGAACACGCCGTGGAAGGACCTGCCGCCAAAGGTGCAGCAAGTGTTTCTGCGCGGTTCCGGCGACGAAGAAATCCAATTCCGCTATGATGAAGGCGGGCGGGTCTATCAGGTCACCCGCAGCTTTGAGGGCGTGATTCCGAATATGCAACGCCGCTATCGCGAGACTGACAGCGCGTGGATCCGTGAAGAGTTTGAGCGGTATCAGAACAACCGTCCCTGTGGTGCCTGTGAAGGCTATCGCCTACGTCCCGAGGCGCTGGCGGTTAAGATCGCAGGCGCGCATGTCGGGCAGGTTGTTCAGATGTCGATCCGCGAGGCCCTGGCCTGGATCGAAGATGCACCGAACCATCTAAGTGTCCAGAAGAACGAAATCGCGCGTGCCATTCTGAAGGAAATCCGCGAGCGACTGGGATTTCTGAATAATGTTGGTTTGGAATACCTTACGCTGTCCCGCTCAAGTGGTACCTTGTCTGGTGGTGAAAGCCAGCGCATTCGTCTGGCCAGCCAGATCGGATCTGGTTTGACAGGAGTTTTGTACGTTCTGGATGAACCGTCCATTGGCCTGCACCAGCGGGACAACGATCGCTTGCTTGGGACGCTAAAGAACCTGCGTGACCAGGGTAACACAGTGATTGTCGTCGAGCATGACGAGGAAGCAATCCGCGAGGCGGATTATGTTTTTGACATCGGGCCGGGGGCTGGAGTGCATGGTGGTCAGGTTGTCAGCAAAGGCACACCTGATCAAATCGCGGCTGATGCGGCGTCGATGACCGGGCAATACTTGTCGGGAACCCGCGAGATCTCGGTCCCGGCTGAGCGACGCAAAGGGAACAAAAAGAAGGTGACGGTTGTCAAAGCGACCGGGAACAATCTGAAGAACGTGACGGCGGAGTTTCCGCTCGGCAAGTTTGTCTGCGTCACCGGCGTTTCCGGAGGCGGGAAATCGACGCTTACGATTGAGACACTGTTCAAAACCGCTTCGATGCGTTTGAACGGCGCGCGGCAAACGCCGGCGCCCTGCGAAACCATCAAAGGGTTGGAGCATCTGGATAAGGTCATCGACATTGACCAGCGCCCTATCGGGCGAACTCCGCGTTCAAATCCAGCGACTTACACCGGGGCCTTCACGCCGATCCGCGATTGGTTTGCCGGTCTGCCCGAGGCAAAGGCGCGCGGCTATAAGCCCGGACGGTTCAGCTTTAACGTCAAGGGTGGTCGTTGCGAGGCCTGTCAGGGTGACGGTGTCATCAAGATTGAGATGCATTTCCTGCCCGATGTTTACGTCACCTGCGAAACCTGTAAGGGCGCGCGGTACAACCGCGAAACGCTGGAGATCAAGTTCAAAGGCAAGTCTATCGCCGATGTCCTTGATATGACCGTCGAAGACGCGCAGGAGTTCTTTAAGGCCGTGCCGTCGATCCGCGATAAAATGGACGCACTGGCGCGGGTCGGGCTTGGTTATATTAAGGTTGGGCAGCAGGCGACCACACTTTCGGGTGGCGAGGCGCAGCGCGTGAAGCTTTCAAAGGAATTGTCCAAGCGCTCGACCGGGCGGACTTTGTATATTCTGGATGAACCAACCACCGGCCTACATTTCGAAGACGTGCGCAAGTTGTTGGAAGTGCTGCATGAATTGGCCGATCAGGGCAATACGGTCGTTGTGATTGAACACAATCTGGATGTCGTCAAAACCGCCGACCACATCATTGATATCGGCCCTGAAGGCGGCGATGGCGGTGGTGAAATCGTGGCAACCGGGACACCCGAGAATGTGTCCGAGGTCGACCGCAGTCATACCGGCAGGTATCTCAAACCGATGTTGGACGGTGCGCGCGTTGCTGCGGAATAGTGCAGTTCTTTAGTAAAGAATATCAGCCACTGCGCCGATCAGGTTCAGCACCTTTTGCGTTTCGGGGTCGACACGATAAACGTAATCGCCCGAGCGAATGTAGGATCCGCCGCGATTCAGACCATAACGGTAGGGATCGTTGATCCAGCTGTAGTCGTGCGTGATATAGTCGCCCTTTTTGTACAGGTTTTTTACCTGACCCGGCGGAACACAGGGCACTGCTTTTTTTGCCAAGCCTGGCGGGCAATGACCCGCCTTACTCTTTCCGTTCCCTGCCATTGCAGTAGCCGGACTCAATGAAAGCGCGACAATGGTCAAAGTAACAGACAGAATTCGCGACATCATGTTTCCTTTCGCGTTAAAGCGCAGTTAGGAAACAGATGGCTGCTGTTTGTCCGCCGGTCAACTCGATGGGCAGTAAGCTGCCACCCTGTGGCGACTAGCCCCTATTACGCTTTTCAAACCTCGGCAGCATGGCGGAAAAATCCTTGCCCAGCCCGTCTTCGGATTCGACGAATTTCTCATAAAGCGCCGTTGCAACTTGTCCCATGGGCGTGTCTGCGTCCGAACTGTCAGCGGCTTGCTGGCTGAGCCGCAGATCTTTTAGCATCAGTTCGGCCGCAAATCCGGGTTGATAGTCGTTATCCGCCGGGCTGGCAGGTCCAACGCCCGGGGCGGGGCAGTAGGCGTTCATCGTCCAGCTATAGCCCGAGGACGTGCTGACCACATCAAACATCTTTTGCCGGTCTAGCCCAAGCTTGTCGGCCAATGCAAAGGCCTCGCAGGTGGCGATCATGGTTACGCCTAGGATCATGTTGTTGCAAATCTTGGCCGCTTGACCAGCACCGGATTCGCCGCAATGCACAGCTTTCTGACCCATGATGTCAAACAGCGGCGATGCCTTTTCAAACGCCGCGTCGCTACCGCCTGCCATGAAGGTTAGCGTACCCGCTGCCGCGCCGCCGATGCCACCTGACACAGGGGCGTCTACTGCGAGAACGTCCGCTTCCTTTGCCTGCTCAGCGACGGCACGGGCGCTATCGACATCGACCGTTGAACAGTCGATCCAGACCGCACCGGGCACCATGGCGGGAATGATCTCTTTTGCCACCGCCCGCAGGATCTGTCCGTTCGGTAGCATGGTCACGACGATGTCGGCGCCAGTCGCGGCCTCAGGACCGGAGCTGGCCATAGTGACACCCGGGACAGAGACATCCGCCATGTCAAAGCCGCTGACATCATGCCCTGCTTTGGCAAGGTTGGCCGCCATCGGATTGCCCATGTTGCCCAGGCCGATAAACCCGATTTTCATTCCTTAATCCTCCTCAAAAGTCAGCGTGCACGCGCCCAAAGGTTGTAGCATCTTTGAAACAGTGACAGCCGGTACGTTTTGGTTTTGATGGCGCCAACTCGGGTTGCGATCCTTGTCGATGATCTGCGCCCGGATTCCTTCCAGAAAGTCCCCGTGTTCCATCGCGCGATAGGTGAAGCGATACTCCAACTCCAACGCCTTGCGCATGGTCAGGTTTGGAGTGCGGAGACGGTGCAGCATTTCGACCGTGCAAGCCATGGAGAGTGGCGAATTGCTCCCGATCAACCTCAGTGCGTCAGCGGCGGCGTCATTGTTCGAGTTGCGCAGGCTGTTTTGGATGTCTCCAAGAGTTTCGCCCCCGAAATCCGTCTCAATCGCATCTTGCATTGCGACCAACGAGCCTTCGGGCGGCGTGTCGGAATGGCTTTCAAGAATGCTGGCGTCGCCGGATGCTTCAAGCATATCGATCAGATCCGGCCATTGCTGGATCGTAATGTGATGATCTGCGAAACCGGCCAGAATGGCATCGGCTGGCCCCATGCGATGCCCGGTTGTGCCGAGGTATTCACCAAGCCGTCCGGGTGCGAGTGCCAGCATCAGCGTGCTGCCGACATCCGGAACCAAACCGATCGAGCATTCGGGCAGGGCGATTTGCGACGTTTCACCCACGATGCGATGGCTGCCATGGCACCCGATGCCGACGCCTCCACCCATAGTGAAGCCCTGCAGAAAACTGACAACCGGCTTTGGGTATTCGAAGATCAGAGCATTCAAGCGGTACTCATCGCGCCAGAACTTTCGGCCGTATTCAAAATCGCCCTTGGTGGCGGTCTCATAAAGCTCGGCAATGTCACCGCCCGCGCAAAAGGCCTTGTCGCCCTCGGCATCCAGAATGACCAGATCGACCGCGTCATCCTCACGCCAGTTGCGCAAAGCGGTGTCGATGGCCAGGCACATATCATAGCTGAGCGCATTCAGCGCCTTGGTCCGGGTCAGGGTGATACGACCGGCACGGCCTGCTGTGCGAATATAGATGTCTGACATAAAGTCCTCAGCGCTGAGAGAGCATCTGGCGGGCAACGATGACCCGCATGATCTCGTTCGTGCCTTCCAAAATCTGATGCACGCGCAGATCGCGTACAAGCTTTTCGATACCGTAATCGGCCAGATAGCCATAGCCGCCATGCAATTGCAGGCATTGATCTACCACTTTCGATCCCGTTTCGGTCACGAATTTCTTGGCCATAGCGCAGAACTTTGTTGCATCGGGCGCGCCCTGATCCAACTTCCACGCCGCCTGACGCAGGAATGTCCGGCCGGCCTGCAATTCGATCTCCATATCTGCCAGACGGAACTGAAGGGCCTGAAACTGGTCGATGGACTGCCCGAAAGCCTTCCGCTCAGACATGTACTGTAGTGTCATGTTCAACCCGGTTTGCGCGCCACCCAATGAACAAGAGGCGATGTTCAGACGTCCGCCATCCAGCCCCATCATTGCGTATTTGAAACCGTCGCCTTCGACACCGACTAGGTTGTCGGAGGGGATCTTGCAATCGTCGAACTGTACCTGAGCAGTAGGCTGGCTTTTCCACCCCATCTTCTGTTCCAGCGCGCCAAAGCTCAGGCCTGGGGTGCCATCCTCGACATAGACCGTCGAAATGCCCTTGGGCCCATCCTGGCCGGTGCGCACCATGCAGACATAGGCATCCGAGTATCCGCCGCCCGAGATGAAAGACTTGGTGCCGTTCAGGGTGTAGCCTTCGTTTGTGCGTTCAGCGCGGGTTTTCAAAGCGGCTGCGTCAGAACCTGAGCCGGGCTCGGTCAGGCAATAGCTGAGCACGGTGCTCAAGCTTAGAACATCGGGCATGATGCGGGATTTCAGCTCGTCACTGGCGAAGCTGTCCAGCATCTTGGCACACATGTTGTGGATCGACAGAAAGGCTGCGACCGAGGGGCAGGCCATCGACAAAGCTTCGAACACAAGCGTGGCGTCTAGACGAGACAGGCCAGAACCGCCGCTGTCCTCAGAAACATAAAGGCCGCCGAAACCCAGCTCACCAATGCGCGGCCACAGATCTTTGGGGATGGTGCCTTCGGCCTCCCACTGGCGGGCAAATGGGGCGATGTTTTCCTGCCCGAAATCATGGGCCATGTCGAAGATTGCGTTCTGCTCTTCGGTTATTGCGAAATCCATGGATTGCCTCCCACGCTGCCCGTTGAATTGAACGAGTGTTTATTTCCCAATCCTTACAGAAATTTTGCACGGCCATCAATCACGGGCACATTCTTGTGCGGGAAAACGTGCCAACGTTCAGAGGTCTTGATGGAATTCGTCAATCAAGTGTTGAACCACAGCCTTGCCGGGGTCATCACCTTTTGCCGCTGCCTCGGCATATACCCGGCGCTGGCGGGTGGCCGAGGTGCCGTTCTGGGCAATCTGCTGCAGCTTTGCCAACTCAGTCATGGTGCCCAGAGCTTCGGCGTCTTCGGCCAGCAGACCCATCAATTCGCCCATAAGTTCCGGCATGGGTTTGATTGAGCGATCTCCGAAGTCAATCATCCCTTCGCCAACGCCATAGCGCTGCGCACGCCAGCGGTTTTCGCCAATGAGAAAGCGATCGTATTGTCGCCACCTGAGATTTCGGTCTTTCAAGCGACATAGCATGCGCGTTAACGCCTGCACCATTGCGGCCAGTGAAAGTGCATGCTCCATGCGGGGCTGCACGTCCATGATCCGGGTTTCCAGCGTTGGATATTGGTGCGACGGTCGCAAATCCCACCAAATTTTCGTGGTGTCTTCGATCACGCCCAGTTCGACCAGAACGCCCGTAGTACGTTCATATTCGGACCAGCCGGAAAAGATCGGCGGGAGTCCGGTCCGTGGCAAGTTGTCGAACACCGTTAACCTGTACGAAGACAGGCCGGTGTCCTCACCGTTCCAATATGGCGATGACGTCGACAAGGCCAAGAGATGCGGCAGAAAGTAGGACAGCTGCGGAATCAGGTCGGCGCGCAAGGCTGAATCGGCCACCCCGATATGGACATGCATGCCACAGATCAGCATACGCCGCGCCACTCCGCCCAACGCGTGTTGTAGCGCATCATATCGGTCTTTGCGCGTGTGTTGCTGTTTTTTCCAGTCGGCAAAGGGGTGGCAGGAAACAGCGATTGGGGCAAGGTTGTGCTCGGCGGCGCGTTTCGAAACGCAGGATCGCAAGCGTTTCAGATCCTCGCGCGCAGAGCTGATGGTCACATGCGGTCGCGTACCGACCTCGATCTGGCATTGCAGGAATTCGGGGCTGACCTGTCCTTCAAAATCGGCCTGGCAGGCTTCCATTAACGCGGCAGGCGCTTCGGCGAGTTCCAGACTGTCTCGATCTACCAGCAGATACTCTTCTTCGATGCCCAGCGTAAATTCCTGCTGCATTCCGGCCCTCGCAACTTTGTTCCAACCAGTGAATACGGAATTTGTCTTTTTGCCAAGTGTTTGCCAGCTGGGTTCTTGCGAAGCCCCCACGAGCACAGGTAAGGAGGCGTCTAGACTGTCACCAAACCCGGAGCGCCCCGTGAAACCAAGGAAATTCCCCCGGCTGAACGCCGCGCTTGATCGGTTTGGTGTGAAACTGATCGAAAAAGTGACCGAACGGGACGAGCGCGCGCGCCTTGAGGCGTTTGAACGGGTAGGGGGTCTGACCCGCCCGGCCTATACCTTGTCACCGGGGATGGACGGGTTCGATATCACTCAATTGGTGTCGGAATACCAAGAACACTCTACTTCTCTGGAAGCTCTGAAAGACCCGGCGCGCAACAAGACCGGTTATCGAATTAACAATGGGTACTACGACAGCCCGGATGCGGATGCGCTGTATCTGATGATCCGCCGTTTCAAACCAAAACGCGTGATCGAGGTGGGTTGCGGCAACTCGACCCGTGTAACGCGGCAGGCGATTATCGACAGCGGATTGCAGACCAACGTCACCGCAATCGATCCGTATCCACGGGCAGATATCGCGCATGTGGTGGACCAGTTCGAACAAAAACGTCTGGAAGAAGTCGATCCGGCATTGTTCGAGCATCTCGAATCCGGTGACGTGCTGTTCATCGATTCCAGCCACGTTGTTCGCATGAGCAATGACGTCGCGCACCTGTTCTGCCGCATCATTCCGGCGCTTAAACCCGGTGTGGTCATTCATGTGCACGATGTTTTTCTGCCTTATGAATATCCTAAACGGTTCTTCTATGATTGCCCGGGCTGGGGTGAGCAGTACATGCTGCATGCACTCCTGCAATCTAGTGCATATTCAATGCTTTGGCCTGGATACTACCTGCAACAGGATCGCCCCGATGCGGTCGAATCCTTGCCATTTTTGAAGGCCGGTCGCGCCCAAAGCATATGGGTTCAGGTCAAAGAAAATTGATCAGTTAGTGATCCGGCGCGTCTAAGCGCCCGTACCCCTTTCTATAACTAGCTGGAGAGGAGATGACAGCCATGTTTCGTCGTACGTTTATGGGCGCCGCCGCCGCAATTGCACTGACACTGCCTGTAAAAGCACAGGCTGCAGATATCGTGGATACCGCAGTGTCGGCCGGGTCCTTCAACACATTGGTCGCCGCTGTTCAGGCTGCGGGTCTTGTCGACACGTTGAAAAGTGACGGACCGTTCACAGTGTTCGCACCGACTGATGAAGCTTTTGCGGCATTGCCCGAAGGTACGGTGGAAACACTGCTGTTGCCGGAGAACAAAGACCAATTGGTCGAAATCCTGACCTATCACGTGGTTCCCGCCAAGGTGATGTCCGGTGACATCGCTGGCAAACGCGCCAAGGTCCTGACCGTGCAAGGCGATCGCCTGAGTGTAAATGCAAAGAACGGCGTGAAAGTGAACGGTGCCGAAGTCACTCAGGCCGATATTGAGACGAGCAATGGCGTGATCCACGTTGTCGACGCTGTGATCCTGCCGGAATAAGATACTTTGATTTCATGAAAAAGCCCCGGTCCTTGTGGCCGGGGCTTTATCATCAGACCAGTCTGACCTGGGTTCCGACCTGGACGAGAGGAAACAATTCCTCGACATGTTGATTGTACAGGCCGATGCACCCGGACGAGCTTTGGCGCCCGATTTTTCGCGTATCGTGGGTGCCGTGCACAAGATAGGCTGGCCAGCCCAGATACATTGCACGGGTGCCCAACGGGTTGCCTGGTTCACCACCTTCCATACGCACTGGCAAAAGCGGATCACGCTCGCGCATCGACGCGGTTGGTGTCCAACTGGGATTTTCAGCCTTGCGCACAACCTTGGTATAACCGCGCTTCGTCAGCTCTTCGCTCATCGGTACCGAACTAGGGTACAGTTTGTAGGTGCCATTTGGCCCCCAATAGTGCACCGCGCGGCTTGTGATATCGGCCAGCAAAGCCCCAGCGCCCAGCTGGTCAAAATGGTCCTGCCAGTTCTGTTGCGAGAAGGACGAGACATTGCGGCGCACCGGCAGTTGCGTGCTGATCGCCTCTTCTGTCGTTGGGAAAGCATCTGAGCTTTGGGCGCGCATAAGCGTCGGCGTCGCTAGGACGGACGCAGCACCCAGCAAGGCGGTACGACGATTAATACGGGAACTGGACACGGATGCCTCCTGAAGGAATGCTCTATGGTTTCGGGCAATTTAGTAACTGCTTTCCCTCAGGGCCAGATGCTTGGCTTAAATTTTCCGTGAGATTTACACATTTGACGCAGTTTATTGCCTGTCCGGACGGGGGAATACTCGGTGTCCGGACAGGTTTTGCTGTTTGCGGGACACGGCTTGGGGTATTTTTTCGGGTATGTCTGCTCCAATTCCAGAGGACAGGCCCGCAGATGTTCGGAGACCGCACGATATGACCAAGAAATCGGAAACCTTGGAAATTCGCGTATCTTATGAGTTGAAAAGCAAGTTGGCAGATCTGAGCTAGTTCTTACAGAACTAATCCCTTGTTAATCAGCGATAAAGGCCGCCCGTTGTGGCGGCCTTTGGCGTTTGTGGAGCGAAATATCAGTCCATCGCTTTGAAATTGAACTCGCCACCTTCTTTGATGCCCGACGGCCAACGGGCCGTAACGGTTTTCGTGCGGGTGTAGAACTTGAAGCTGTCCGGACCGTGCTGGTTCAGGTCACCAAACATGGATTTCTTCCAGCCGCCAAAGGTGTGGTAGGCCAGCGGAACTGGGATCGGAACGTTGATACCGACCATGCCGATATTCACACGGCTGGCAAAGTCGCGCGCGGTGTCGCCATCGCGCGTGAAGATTGCCGTGCCGTTGCCGTACTCGTGATCCATCGCCAGTTTCAGCGCTTCTTCATAAGAGCCTGCGCGCACGGTCGACAGAACCGGGCCAAAGATTTCTTGCTTGTAGATGTCCATCTCAGGCGTCACGTTATCGAACAGGTGCGGGCCGACAAAGAAGCCGTCCTCATAGCCCTGCAAGCTGAAGTCGCGGTTATCAACAACCAGCTTCGCGCCTTGTTCTACGCCCGAATTGATGAGGCCGAGGATACGCTCTTTGGCAGCACCTGTTACAACTGGGCCCATGTCGACGTCATCGCCGGCGGTGTAAGGGCCGACCTTCAGCTTTTCAACACGCGGGATCAGCTTTTCGATCAGAGCGTCGGCGGTTTCTTCGCCAACGGGCACAGCAACCGAGATGGCCATGCAGCGTTCGCCCGCCGCGCCAAACCCGGCACCGACCAGAGCGTCGGCAGCCTGATCCAGATCCGCGTCAGGCATGACGATCATGTGGTTCTTGGCGCCGCCGAAACACTGCGCGCGCTTACCGTTCGCAGTCGCGCGGGAATAGATGTATTGCGCGATCGGGGTCGAGCCAACAAAGGACACGCCCTGAATGGTATCGCTGTCCAGCAGAGTGTCCACGGCCTCTTTGTCGCCATTGACGACCTGGAAGACGCCCTTGGGCAGGCCGGCTTCGACAAACAGCTCTGCTAGCATCAGGGGAACGGAGGGATCACGCTCGGACGGTTTCAGAACCACTGCGTTGCCGCAGGCCAGGGCAGGGCCTACGTGCCAAAGCGGCATCATGGCTGGGAAGTTGAACGGCATAATGGATGCAACAACACCCAGCGGCTGCCGCATGGAATACATGTCGATACCCGGGCCTGCACTGTCGGTGAACTCACCCTTCAGCATCTGCGGTGCAGCGATGCAGTATTCGATCACTTCCAGACCGCGCTGCAAGTCGCCCTTGGCGTCTGGGATGGTTTTGCCATGCTCGCGGCTGAGCGCCTCGGCCAACTTGTCCATGTCGCGGTTCATCAGGTGAACCATGGCCATCATGACACGTGCGCGTTTCTGTGGATTGGTTGCACCCCAGGCAAGCTGCGCAGCGGCTGCGCTTTCGATTGCCGCCGTGGTTTCGGCAGCACTTGCCATCGGGCACTTGTACTGAACCTCGCCAGTGGCGGGGTTAAAGACGTCGTCAAATCGTCCTGAGGTTCCGGCGACATTCTCGCCGTTGATGAAATGGGACAGCTCGGTCATTGCAGATCTCCTCCGATGCGTTTGTGCGCACAATAGGCTTGCATAAATTGCTTGAACAGAGGCAATGTCCCAAAGATGTTTTGCAAAAATGCAAAGGGCAGGCCGTGACACCAAACTGGGATGATATGCGGGTCTTTTTGGCCGTCGCGCGAGAAGAAAGCCTTTCGGCTGCCGGGCGTCAGCTGAAGATCGACCCAGCCACCGTCGGGCGACGGATTGCTCGGTTGGAAACCTCATTGGAAGCCCCCCTGTTTACCAAATCGCAACAAGGCTACCTTTTGACTGCTGCGGGCGAACGCCTGATGGAACACGGGCAAAAAGCAGAAGAGGCGATGCGCGCGGCGGCTGGCGCGATGGCGGGAACGTCGAAAACGCTCAGCGGACAAATACGGATTGGCGCGCCGGACGGGTCGGCTAACTATCTTTTGCCGCAGGTCTGCGCAAAAATCAGCGATGCAAACCCCGATCTGGATATTCAGATTCTGGCCCTACCGCGCGTGATCAACCTGTCTCGGCGTGAGGCGGATATGGCGGTGACCGTCAGTGCACCAACAGCTGGGAGCCTTCTGGTCCAGAAAATCACCGATTACAAACTGCACCTTGTTGCGATGCGCGACTATCTGGCCTCTTACCCGGCAATCCGTGCGATCCAGGACCTGAGTGGCCATCGCATGATTGGCTACATTCCGGATATGATCTTTGACCGCGAGCTGGATTATCTAGTGGATATCGGTGTTGACCGTGTCGCGCTTGCATCGAATTCGGTGTCGGTTCAGCTGCGGCAGGCCACGCTTGGAACGGGGGTTTGCGTGGCGCATGACTTCACCTTGCCGTTTCATCCCAACCTGCAGAAAATCCTGACGGATCAGGTGAGTTTGACCCGGAGTTTTCACCTGGTGCGACATCAGGGCGATCAGCGGAATGAAAGATTGAACCGGTTTGCGCAGGCCTTGACGCAGGGTATTCGGGAAGAGGTTGAGCGGCTTGAGGCTCAAGTGTCACCTTGACAGGTTTAAGCATTCCGGCAACGCTTTGGAAAACAGGACATTATTTCGGAGGTAACGCTTATGCTCGTTCAGGCCATTCTGAAATCCAAGGCTACCGGAGGGGTCGAGACAGTCAGCCCGACAATCACTGTGGCTGACGCCTCGAAAATCCTGGCCGAAAAACGGATCGGGACGGTTGTTGTATCAGAAGATGGCGGCGAAACGGCATCTGGCATCCTTTCCGAGCGGGACATCGTAAGGGAGTTGGCCGCAAGCGGCAGTGGTTGCCTGGCGCAGCCAGTCAGCGCCTATATGACCCGTAACCTTGTGACAGCCACTCAGCAGGACACGGTTCAGGATATCATGACCCGCATGACCGAAGGGCGCTTTCGCCACATGCCCGTTGTCGAAGATGGCAAGCTGGTGGGGATCGTCACACTGGGCGACGTGGTAAAGGCGCAGCTGGCAGAACTGGCTATGGAAAAAGACGCGCTGCAAGGCATGATCATGGGGCATTGAGGCCCTTGAACCCCAAAGCTGCCTCTTGCACCTGCGGCGAAGTTATGTTTGCTTGCGCAGAAATTTTATTGCGCAGGAGGCCGCGATGAGGGTTGGATTATATCCCGGAACATTCGATCCAATCACCTTGGGTCATATCGATATCATTCGCCGTGCGGCTGCTTTGGTGGACAAGCTCGTCATTGGCGTCGCGATCAACCGCGACAAGGGCCCATTGTTCTCACTTGAGGAACGCGTTGCGATGATCGAGGTGGAATGCGCCCATCTGACTGAGCAAACGGGAACCGAAATCGTTGCGCATCCCTTTGAAAACCTGCTGATCGACTGCGCCCGTGATGTTGGGGCGCAGATCATTGTCCGCGGGCTGCGGGCTGTTGCGGATTTTGAATATGAATTCCAGATGGTCGGGATGAACCGGGCGTTGGACGACACGGTCGAGACGGTCTTCCTGATGGCCGAGGCGCGGCATCAGGCCATTGCCTCCAAATTGGTTAAGGAAATCGCCCGGTTGGACGGGGACGTGTCGAAATTCGTCACGCCCCGCGTTAATGCCGCGCTACGTGATCGTTTAAGCTAGGGCACCCATCGCTGCGGCAGTGTCCAGCATCCGGTTCGAGAAACCCCATTCGTTATCATACCATGCCAGCACACGCACCAGTGTGCCGTCGGTCACCTTGGTTTCCGGCAGCGAAACGGTCGAGCTATGTGGGTCGTGGTTGAAATCCACCGAGATCAGCGGGCGGTTCTCTGCCGCCAAAACTCCGGGGATTCTGGCTGCGGCTTCGGTAAACAGCGCGTTGACTTCGTCCTCGGTCGTCGGGCGCGAGACTTCAGCGACCAGATCAACCACGGACACGTTCGGTGTTGGGACACGAATAGCTTGACCTGTCAGCTTACCGGCCAGTTGCGGCAAGACGAGGCCAACGGCAGAGGCCGCGCCCGTAGTGGTCGGGATCATCGACAATGCTGCCGCGCGTGACAGATATGGGTCTTTTCCGGCAGTGTCGTGGACGGGTTGGCTGGCTGTGTAGGCGTGAACCGTGGTCATGTTGCCGTGGACAATGCCTAGCCCTGCGTCCAGCGCTGCGGCCACCGGTGACAGGCAGTTGGTGGTACAAGACGCATTAGACACTACGTTATCTTCGGCCGTAAGCTCGTGATCGTTAACGCCAAACACGATCGTTTTCACAGCGCCATCGCCGCGGGCTGGGGCCGAGATCAAGACTTTCTTTGATCCGTTCGCGAAATGGCGCGATGCGGCTTCGCGTGTGCGAAATACGCCAGTGCATTCCAGAACGACGTCCACATCGGACCAATCCAGTTTTTCCGGCTCACGCTCGCTGCTCAGGCGGATTGGACCGTTTCCAACATCCAGGCCTTCCTCGGTCAAAGTGACCGGTTTGTCGTACCGGCCATGGACGCTGTCGAATTCGAACAGATGCGCGTTCATTTCCGGCTTCGCCAAGTCGTTTATCGCAACGATTTCAACATCCGTGCGCCCGGATTCCATGACCGCCCGCAGCACGCCGCGTCCGATCCGTCCAAATCCGTTGATTGCCAGCTTGAGTGTCATGTCCTGCTCCGTCCGAAATGCGGCCAACGTGAAGTTAGCGCTAACAAAGCCAGTTCAGAGGAAAAGTCAAGCAAAACCTCTGTCACCGCCAGAAGGCGAGCCAGTCCAGAAAGGTGTAGAGTTTCTTGCCAAGGAACACGAATTGTTCGGTTCCAAAGAAGGCATAGCTGATAACGAATAAGCCCAGAATGAGCAGGGCAAGCCAGATGGCGATTTGATTTGTCATGCTTGCCCCGGACGAAAACGCCCGCCCAGTTAACCTGAGCGGGCGAAAAGGTTCAAGATTTCAAAGCAACCTTAGTTCAGGCGACCCATAGCAACTGCCACGTCGGCCATACGGACCGAGAACGCCCATTCGTTGTCGTACCAAGCCAGAACACGGACCATGCGGTCGCCGACAACGCGGGTCTGATCGGGTGCGAAGATCGAGCTTTCCTCGGTGTTGTTGAAATCGGTCGAAACCAGCGGTGCGGGTTCATAGCCCAGAACACGCTGCATCGAACCCAACGAGGCTTCGCGTACGATAGCGTTCACTTCTTCTACCGTTACATCACGAGCAGCGCGGAATGTCAGGTCAACCGCAGAAACATTCGGGGTCGGCACACGGATGGCCGAACCATCCAGGCGACCTTTCAGATTGGGCAGAACCTCGCCCAAGGCTTTCGCGGCACCTGTCGATGTCGGAATCATCGACATCGCGGCAGCACGGGCGCGGTAAAGATCACTATGACGGCGGTCAAGGGTCGGCTGGTCGCCGGTATAGGCGTGGATCGTGGTCATGATGCCGTTCTCGATGCCGATACCCTCGTCCAGTACCTTGGCGAGCGGAGCAAGGCAGTTCGTAGTGCACGAGCCGTTCGAGACCATTTTGTCATCGGCCACAAGGCTGTTGTGGTTTACACCATAGACGATGGTCTTATCGACGTTTTTGCCCGGGGCAGACAGCAGGACCCTTTGTGCACCGCGATCCAGGTGCGTTTTGGCTTTCAGACCGTCATTGAATTTACCGGTGCATTCCAGAACGACATCGCAGCCATCCCAGTCCAGTTCGTTCATGTCATAGGTCGAGAACATCTCCATCGGGCCGCGGCCCAGATCCATGGTTTTGCCATCGATTGCGACATCGCGGGGGAAACGTCCGTGAACACTGTCATACTTTAGCAGGTGCGCTGTGGTTTCCAGCGGGCCGGTTGCGTTGACCTTGATCACTTCGATGTCGTTGCGGGCGGATGCCGCGATATGCGACAACGTGCAGCGGCCAATGCGGCCAAAACCATTGATACCGACCTTGATGGTCATGTGCTGTCTCCAAATGCGCTTGCGTTGGACGCCATATAGCTGTCAAAGCGCTTTCTCAAAAGACCAAAAGTGACATATTTCTAACGTGTTAGCGCAAACCTGCGCCGGTTGCGCTAACGCTTGCGCTAGCCGTCGGATCGGGTAGGCTCCGGTTGCGGCAGGTGAAGTGAAAGGAAACACCATGAGCGGTCTGTTGGCCCTATTGGATGACGTAGCAGGTATTGCAAAGGTTGCGGCCTCGTCCGTGGACGATGTGGTCGCGGCGGCCGGAAAGGCGGGCGCAAAGACCGCTGGTGTGATCATCGACGATGCCGCAGTGACCCCGAAATACGTTCAAGGATTCGCCCCGGCGCGCGAGTTGCCCATCATTTGGCGCATCGCGCGTGGTTCCATATTCAACAAGATCATCCTGCTGCTGCCGGTTGCTTTGCTACTGGCGAATTTTGCTCCGTGGTTGATTACGCCTTTGTTGATGATCGGCGGCTCTTACCTGTGTTTCGAGGGGGCCGAGAAGATATTTCATGCCCTATTCCCTCATGGCAGTCACTTTATCGACGAAGACATGGCCATTCGCGATCCCGGCCATCTGGAAGAACAAAAGGTCAAAGGCGCGATCAAGACGGATTTTATACTTTCGGCTGAAATCATGACGATTGCGCTGGCCGCGATCGAGGCCCCAAACCTGTGGATGCAGGCCGCGACCTTGGCGGTTGTGGGGATCGGTGTCACTGTGGCGGTCTACGGATCAGTTGCCCTTATCGTGAAGATGGACGACGTTGGATTGTACCTCGCGCAAAACGCACCGACGCCGATTGGGCGAGGGCTGGGGCGCGGGTTGGTCAAAGCCATGCCAGTTGTCATGAAAATCCTGTCCATAGTCGGCACCGCCGCGATGTTGTGGGTCGGCGGTTCCATCATCATTCACGGGATGGAGGTTCTGGGCTTTGGTTGGCTGGGACACCACATCCATGATTGGGCCTATGCCATTGGTCATTCTGTGTCTGAGCAGTGGACCGGTGTTGTTGAATGGGTATCCAAGGCGACGATGGACGGTGTGTTCGGTCTGGCATGGGGTTTTGTTCTGATACCGGTGGCGACAAAGGTGATCGGGCCGTTGATCGGGATGTTTTCAAAGAAGACTGATGCACATTGAATTGAAAATCCTGAAGTGGTTGACTTGAGCCATTTACCGACTTATCGACCGGTCCAGAGTTGGGTCCGCTTACAATTGAATGGGCGCGCTGCCAAACGCAAAGCGGCGGCCTTGTCGGCCATGAACCTTGGCGCGGAACAAATGCCGTTTGAACCGCTCAGGCTTCAACGGGTACTGCAATTCCGGATCGATACGGCGGACACTGCGGCCCGACGCGCCAAGTGGGTAGGGGGTCGATAGTTTAACCTGCTCAGCGGCCAGCCGCAGCAATTTATTCCGCTATATGGAACGCATGTTAGGCAGGTTTTGTCTGCTGTAGGGCAGAACGTGCCCGATGGGATTGTGCCAGCAGAACGGTATAAGTTGCGGTTGGACTATGCGAAACGGGCCTATACGGCAACGAAGGCTGAGCCAAAGCAGCCAAAACAGGAAAGGGCGGCCAAAGCCCAAGCCACTATAGGTAAATGTTGACGAGCTATCGACCAGCAGCTAGCCTGCTGGTCGTTTTCATTTAGAAATATGGGCTTGTGACGTGAAGGAACCTAGAAAAGCTTCGCAAAAATCTGCGAACAAAATGAGAACTCGACTTCCTCGCCTGCCTGGAGGTTTCTCAGTCAATTTTTGCCGCAATCCACTTTGTGACCTTTACGGCGTATTACCTGACCCAGGAGATGGGCGCGGCCGACCAGCTACTCCTGGTTTGAACTTGGCGCGGGGCAAGGTCTCCGGGTCTGGAGAACAGCGCACCTATGTTTGCCCAAGTTGCGGACGGTCTAGCATCCTCAAATCCAACAAGGCATTGGCGGAAGAATACGCAAGGCTCTCCCGCCTGAATAGAAGAACAAAACGTGAAAGTTGTCCGAGTATTGCATGTATCAATCATGTTGCGACCGTTGGAGCATTTGATGCGTCAGGCAGGGTTCTTGCCTAGAGACGGTGATCAGGCTGTCTCCAGACCACAGGACGGCACCATGGAGTACCTTTTGGAATCCTCCTTTGGCAATATGGCACTCTCCAACATCAGGGAGCTACTAATGGATCATACCGGTCAGTCTGAAACGGCCGGCATTCACTACCCGTTCCACTTCATCAATGAGCCGCATAAGCGGGTGATTTTCCGCACTGACCCAACACGATTAGACTTTGCCCAGATGGCCCAGTTCGCAGTTCGGGCGGGAACGCATCCAGTGGACATGTATCACGCTCGGGCACGAACTAAGGTCATGGGATTTGAGCGTGGCTTGTCAACCTCGGGCCGCAAAAGCCTGTGGTACTACAAGCAGTACTACAATCCAGTCATGGTCATGAAGCTGGTGGATATGCGTGATGTAAAACCGTTAACAACCGGCCCCAAAAGTCATTTCAGATTGTGGTTCTTGATTCAGGCTAACGTCCAAGGGAGTTTACCTTGATACAACTTGAAAAGTTTAAAGATTCAAATCAACTGGAAGTCACATTGAGCGGCAAAGTTAGTGCTCATGATTATGAAACCGTCCTGAAGCCAGGGATTGTCGAAGTCCTCTGCGAGCATGACTACACTCGTTTGCTTGTCAGATGCGAGGGTGATCTCTCCTACGACTTTGGAGGCGCTTGGTCTGACCTGAAGCTCGGCCTGAGCCACTGGCACGGATTTGACCGAGTGGCGGTTGTAACGCAGCTAGGCTGGGTTCGTGCGACGGTCAGCGTGATAGCTCCATTTACACCATGCCCCGTCAGGACTTTCGATCCATCTGAACAAGAAGATGCACGCAGATGGCTGCGAGAATCGTTGGGGTCGATACACATTCAGGAACTCAGTCCCGGAGTACTGCAGATAGGTTTGATGGGTAAGCTTGATCCTGAAGTTTACAGAAATAAGGATGAGGACATCAATTCTCATTTGAAAGACTTAGACCATTTCAACCTGTTATTGGATTTGCGTGAGTTTCAGGGCTGGGAAGGTCTTTCGTCGGTTTCTGCCCACTTAAGCTTGATCAGGGAACACTCTGCTAAGCTCCGAAAAGTCTCAATCGTCGGAAATAGTTCTTGGCAAAAGATGGCGGAACGCTTCGGTAAACGGATTGGTGGCGTTGATTCCCAGTTTTTCGATGGTGACCATTTCGATGACGCAGTCGAGTGGGTCAAGGAGTAGCAAAATGCAGACCAATCTGAAGGCTTCAAGCACAAATGTAACTTCGACCCGGAATTTCCTTGCCAGGTTCTTCTTTAGCCTTTTCGTCTTTCTGGGAGTATCTACGGCAACAGGCAATCCTGTGGTTGCACAGGAGAACGACGCGGCCTCAGCAGCAGCTCAGGCGAATAATCCGCTGGCAAATTTCAAAGCGGTCAACGTTCAGAACTATTATGTTGGCGATATTTCCGGAACGGACCAAACTGGCAATCAGTTTTGGCTCAGGTATGCGCAACCTTTGAGCTTGGGGAACACAAATTGGGTTCTAAGGGCCTCTTTGCCTTTAAATTCATTCCCGGCACAAAGTGGGAAAACGACGGGCGTTGGTGACCTAAACGTTTTTGCCGCTTACCTTATAGATATTGGAAATCCGGCTGTTAGCTTTGGTGTTGGTCCTCAATTAACCGCGCCAACAGGCTCGACGGATGGGTCTGGATCTAAAAAATGGTCAGCCGGTATCGCGAACGTATTGTTCAACGCGTCGTCACCGATACTCCAATACGGTTACCTTCTGACTTGGCAAGCCAGTTTTGCCGGAGACAGTGATGCAAAGGATGTAAATATCGGAGCTTTTCAACCTTTTCTGTTCTACCAACTCGGTGGAGGGACATACCTAAGGTCAGCACCAATAATGACCTACGACTTTGAATCGGACAGCTATAATGTGCCAATCGGCTTGGGTATCGGGAAAGTATTCAAAAAGAAGGACATCACCTACAACGTCTTTGTCGAACCGCAGTACTCAGTTGCGAGCAAAGGGCCAGGGCAGGCAAAATGGCAGATCTTTGCTGGCTTCAATACTCAATTTTGAAGGTAATGCCCTTTTCCAACTACCTCCATGTCGGCCGCTCTCGCGTTGTGAGTTCTTTCGCTGCACCAAAATCCAATGCCTGTTAGTTGGTGTCAATTTTCCATCGTCTCAATCGGAGCAAAAAGAAAAAGAGGCTGAACTCTCAGCCTCTTTCAATATTTACCTATAGGGCCTTGGCCAAAGCCGCCCTTTTTGTATCTGGCTGACGAGCAGAGCGTTTACTGATTCAGCAGTTCCTTGACCTTGGCGACTGTCGCCTCGGCGGTGATGCCGAAATGCTTGTACAGTTCACCGGCGGGGGCCGACGCACCGAAGCTGGACATACCGATGAAACCGGCTTTGGCTTCGCGACCACGTTCACCCAGCAACCAGCGATCCCATCCACCGGCGCGAACGGCGGCCTCGATACCGACGCGGACGGGGCCGCCCGGCAGGACGCGCTTGCGATAGGCCTCATCTTGCTGCGCAAACAGCTCCATCGAGGGCATGGAGACGACGCGGGTGCCGATGCCTTCAGCCTCGAGCATCGCTTTGGCTTCCATCGCCAGCGACACTTCGGACCCGGTGGCGATCAGAATGGCCTGACGCTTGACTTCGGCATCGGCCAGAACGTATGCGCCTTGCGCGGTCAGGTTCTTGGCCTTGTGTTCTTTGCGCACCGTCGGCACGCCCTGACGGGTCAGCGACAGAACCGAAGGGCTGTCCTTGAACGTCAGCGCCAGTTCCCATGCCTCAGCCGTTTCAACCACATCGGCGGGACGGAACACATAAGTGTTCGGCGTCGCCCGCGAGATGGCCAGATGCTCAACCGGCTGGTGGGTCGGGCCGTCTTCGCCCAGACCGATTGAGTCGTGGGTCATCACGAAGACCGTAGGCACCTTCATCAAGGCCGCCAAACGCATCGAGGGGCGGGCATAGTCGGTGAACGCCATGAACGTGCCGCCATAGGGGCGGATACCGCCGTGCAACGCCATACCGTTCATCGCGGCGGCCATGCCGTGTTCGCGGATTCCGTAGTGGATATAGCGACCCTTGCGGTTTTCCGGCAGGAACACGCCCATATCCGCAGATTTGGTGTTGTTCGACCCGGTCAGGTCGGCCGAACCGCCTACGGTCTCGGTCATGATCGGGTTCACCACGTTCAGAACCTTTTCCGAAGACGCGCGGGTGGCGAGTTTCGGCAGATCTTCCGACATCTGCTTTTTGAACGCACGGATGGCACCGGCCAGTTTCTTAGGTGCATCAAACGCATAGGCGCGGTTGAATTCGGCCTGTTTGCGTTCGGAAATCTGCGCGAAACGCTCCTCCCATTCGGCGCGTTCAGCCGCGCCACGGGCACCGATGGCCTCCCAAGCCGATTTGACGTCAGTAGGGACCACAAAGGCATCATGGGGCCAACCATAGCCGTCTTTGGCGGCTTTCAGCTGATCCTGATCGGTCAGTGCGCCGTGACCTTTGGAAGTATCCTGTGCGGCGTGACCCAGCGCGATGTGGCTTTCGCAGGCGATCATGGTCGGTTTGTTCGACGATTTGGCTTGCACAATGGCCGCATCAATCGCGACTGGATCATGGCCATCGATTTCAATCACGTTCCAGCCCGAGGCCTTGAAGCGGCGCACCTGATCGGTGCGATCGGCAATATCCACGGTGCCGTCGATGGTGATGTTGTTGTTGTCCCAGAAAACGATCAGTTTGCTCAGCTCATGACGCCCCGCGAGCGTGATGGCCTCTTGGCTGACGCCTTCCATCAGGCAACCGTCGCCCGCAATCACATAAGTATAGTGATCGACGACCTTTTTTCCGTAGTTGGCGCGCTGGATTTCCTCGGCCATGGCAAAGCCTACGGCGTTCGAGATACCTTGTCCCAGCGGGCCGGTGGTTGTTTCGATACCACTGACCAGGAAGTTTTCGGGGTGCCCGGCAGTTTTCGCGCCCAGTTGGCGGAAATTCTTGATCTCGTCCAGCGTCACGTCAGCGTGGCCTGTGAGATAGAGCAACGAGTATACCAGCATCGAGCCGTGCCCCGCGGACAGGATGAACCGGTCGCGGTCGGGCCAGTTCGGGGCCGAGGCGTCAAATTTCAGGTGCTTTTCAAACAGCACGGTCGCAACGTCGGCCATGCCCATCGGCATACCGGAATGGCCGGAATTAGCAGCGGCGACGGCGTCAAGGGTCAGGGTGCGGATGGCCGCAGCCTTGTTCCAGTGTTCAGGATTGGCATTGCGCAGCGCAGTCAGGTCCACGGGCGTTGTTCCTTTGGATTACAGGCAGATGGGGCGCTCAATACCATCCACCCCCCAAAGTGCAAGTGGAACCGGGGGTTGCGTCGCGTTCGTGGTTCAAGAATGCTGTCCAAGTGATTGAAAGCAAACAGTGGGTATTTTCCGTTTCATTCGGTTAGACTAGGCCAATACCCGGCCTGTATTGATTCGGACGGGCCGCGAAAAAGTGAACCTTGGTAAAGAGGTGGCAGGGGCATGAGCCAGATCGAAGAATTACAGCGCCGTATCGTTGCCGCGATGGAGAGGATCGGAACCGGGGTAGACGCCCTGCGTGACGCGACGCCTGCAAGTGGCGATGACGACACCGCTCTACACACGGCATTGGAAGACGAGCGCGTCGCCAATGCGCAGTTGGAAGAGCGGCTGAAATCCCTCAAGGAACGGCACGAGAAAGAAGTCGACGCGATGCGCGCCGATATGGATGCGCTGAAAGCAACGCCAGCCGAAGATCCTGAAAACGGCGCGTTGCGTCAGCAGCTGTCAGAGGCCACTGCCAAATTGGCGGCGGTCGAAGCGGCCAGGGCCGAGTTGGCAGAGGCTAAAGCTGCATTGGAAAACCAGGATGAACTTGTTGTTCTCAAGACAGAAAACGATGAACTTAAAGCGGTTGTGAGCAAAACGCAGTCGCTTGAAGATGAGAATAAAAAGTTGCGCTCCGAATTGGCCGACAGCGAGCGTGTCGCGGAGTTAAGCGCAGAGCTTGAGATGTTGCGTGCGGAACGTGCCAGCCACGGCGCGGCCATGTCGCGTTTGGATGATGATCTTCAACGTATGCGCAAGGCGAACGAACAACTGCGCAACTCGGTGGATGAGTTGCGGGCGGCCAGCAAGGACGGCCTGGCCGATGCCGAGCTGTTGAACCGCGCGACTGTGGCCGAGCTTGAGGCAACGAAGGCCGCACAGGCGACGGACGCTGCCGAAGCTCAGGCGGTACTGGCCCGGCTGGAACCGTTACTGTCGCAGGCAAAGCTGGCTGAGGGAGAGGTAGAGTAATGCCCGAATTGACCATTCATATCGGTGGCCGCGGTTTTGACGTTTCGTGCCAGGACGGTGAAGAGCCATTCCTGCAATCTGCCGCGAAAATGCTGGATGACGAAGCGCAGGTTTTATCTGATCAGATTGGTCGGATGCCCGAAGCGCGCATGCTGTTGATGGCCGGGCTGATGCTGGCCGACAAAACCGCCGCGACAGATGACAAGCTCAAACGGGCAGAGGCCAAGCTAGCCGAGGTTGAAGCCGAATTGCAAAGCCTGCGCAACCGGCCCGAGCCCGAGCCTGAAAGGATTGAAGTGGCGGTCGTCCCGCCTTCGGTCACGGACACACTGGCCGAACTGGCGGCACGCGCTGAGGCCCTGGCCTCGGTGGTTGAGGAGAATACGGCGAAATGAATGCGTTTAAAACGGTAGCGTTGGCCGGTTTGTTTTGTGTGCCTGGAGGCTTGGCCTGGGCAGATATGGATATCCTGCCGGTTAGCTTCACCTGCCAGAATGGCATTGAGTTGCAGGTTGCGTATTTCAATGCGTCCGACGGCTCCGGAGCGGCGGCGATGATGGTAGACAACCAATTGGTTGCCCTGCAGCAAGTGCCCAGCGGATCTGGTATTCGCTATGAATCCAAAGGAGAGACCGGGTCGTATATCCTTCGGTCAAAAGGGTGGGATGCGACCGTCAGCTTTCTGGCGGCCAGTGGGGCCACCAGTGAGCAGGTTGTTCTGGAGAATTGCAGCAGTCGCTGATCAGGCGTTTGCTTCGCGAATTTTGTCAGCCGCTTCTTTGTTGAATTCGACACCATTTTCGTCAAACAGCGTGTCCAATTCGCCCGACAGGGTCATCTCTGTGATGATATCGCAACCGCCGACGAATTCACCTTTGACGTACAGCTGTGGCACGGTCGGCCAGTCAGAATAATCCTTGATGCCCTGACGAACGTCTTCGTTGGCCAGAACATTCACATCGGCATATTCAACGCCCATGTAGTTCAGCACGCCGGCCACGCGGGACGAGAACCCACATTGGGGCATCTCTTTGGTGCCTTTCATGTAGAGCACCACATCGTTGGCTTTGACGGTTTCGTCGATCTGAGTCTTAACGTCGGTCATCTTGCTTGTCCTTTTCACCCGCGCCTGGGGCGGTCGTTTCATCTTTTGGCGGGTCCGGGACCCATTCTTCTTCCTCTAGTCGCCGATGCTCGGCCTGTGCCAGAGTCAGCGGATACAGCCCGTATCTTTCAATGCGGCCGACCTTGCTGATCTTGTCCGGGTCCGGGCGCATGTCGGCCAGCTTACGCTTTCTGTTGCGCTTCACATAGGCTTCGATAAGTGCCGCGGCAACTATCAATGCTACAATGATGCCTATCCAGAAGAGCCAGCCGTTCATTTTTTGGGAGCCAGGGCTTTGGCGTATTCCTGAGGATCCATGCTAACGCGGACAGGGGTGGAATGACCGCGTCCGGCAGTCTCTCCTCCGCTTACAACAGCATCCCCATGCCCGGGCTTCACACCGTGCGTCGATTTCGCACTATCGCGCGAGAAACTGCTTCGGATAGCAAGCACCGCGCCGACAATAATGATGAGAGCGGCACCACTATATATCCAGACTGCTATCGTCATTCAGGCACTTTCGTCGTCAGTGCAAGCGCGTGCAGCTCCCCGTCCGCGCCGTCCATCTTGCCCTTCAGGGCCGCATAGACTGCGCGCTGCTGTTGCACCCGGTTTTTCCCGCGAAAACTCTCATCCACGACCATAGCGGACATATGCACGCCATCACTGCCGCCAACCTGAATTTCCGCATCCGGAAAGGTTTCGCGCAGTAGGGCTTCGATTTCGTGGGCGCTCATCGGCATGTAGGTTTCTCCTGAAGGTCTTTCTCAAGATGTAGAGCGCCCAGACGGGGCGTGCAAGGGGAGGATAGGGGCCCTGAAACAACAAAACCTGCGCCGGGACTGGCGCAGGTTTCTTGTTGCAAAGATTGCTTCGGTGTTAGGCGACAGCCTCAGCAAAGCTGGTGCGGAACGTGGTAGCCAAATCCTCTAACGCGGCTTCCGAGTTGCCAACCCGAATGCTGTCGCCAGTGAACCGACCAACGGACACCAGAGGGACGCCTACCTGACCAGCAGCGATCATCAGTGCCTCGGCCTGATCAAAGTTGCACGCAACCAGATAGCGGGCCTGATCTTCGCCGAACAGAAACTCGGTCGTGGCTTCATCGAGGTGAACGCCGACGCCTGCGGATTCCGCCAGCTCAAAGGCTGCCAGCGCCAGACCACCGTCACCCAGATCGGTGCAGGCCTTGATCATCTCACGGTTGGCGCGGATGAATTCGCCATTGCGTTTTTCGGCATCCAGATCGACATGCGGTGCGTCGCCGTCTTCGCGGTTGAATACTTCAGCAAGCAGAGCGGACTGCCCAAGGTGGCCGTTGGTTTCGCCGATTACCAGAGCCACATGACCTTCGCGAACCTCGTTGCCGATGATGTCGTCCGTGTGGTTTAGCAAGCCGACCGCGCCAATGGTTGGGGTCGGCAGGATCCCCTGACCATCAGTTTCATTATAGAGCGATACGTTGCCCGATACGATCGGCATATCCAGCGCGGCTACGGCTTCGCCGATGCCCTGGATCGCGCCGACGAACTGGCCCATGATCTCGGGCTTTTCGGGGTTGCCGAAGTTCAGGTTATCGGTGGTCGCCAATGGATTGGCTCCAACGGCGGTCAGGTTGCGGTAGGCCTCTGCCACAGCTTGCTTGCCGCCTTCAACGGGGTTTGCCCGTACATAGCGCGGGGTTACGTCGCTGGTGAAGGCAAGCGCCTTGTCAGTGCCGTGCACGCGGACCATGCCTGCGCCCAGACCCGGCGTGCGGGCGGTGTCGGCCATGACCATGGTGTCGTACTGCTCATAAACCCACTGTTTGCCTGCATAGTTCGGCGAAGCGAGCAAGGCGCGCAGACCGTCGATCGGGTCGATTTGCGGGACTTCAGCCAGTTCTTCGGCTTCTGGCGTGGGTTCCCATGGGCGGTCGTATTCCGGCGCCGTCGAGGACAGCTTGGACAGGACCAGATCGGCTTTGACTTCGCCGTTGTGGAGGATCAGGAAGCGGTCTTCGGCGATGGTTTCGCCGACGATTGCGAAATCCAGGTCCCATTTTTCGAACACGGCGCGGGCCTCAACCTCAAGCTCGGGTTTGAGGACCATCAGCATGCGTTCTTGCGATTCAGACAGCATCATCTCATAGGCTGTCATATCTTCTTCGCGTTGGGGAACGTTCTCCAGATCCAGACGCACACCCAGACCGCCCTTGTCACCCATTTCAACGGCGGAACAGGTCAGACCAGCCGCACCCATATCCTGGATCGAGATCACAGCACCGGTCTGCATCAGCTCCAGCGTCGCCTCCATAAGGCGCTTTTCGGTGAACGGGTCGCCGACCTGAACGGTGGGGCGCTTTTCTTCGATGGTGTCGTCAAACTCGGCCGATGCCATAGTTGCGCCGCCAACGCCGTCACGTCCGGTTTTTGCACCCAAATACACAACAGGCATGCCGACGCCAGAGGCCGCCGAATAGAAAATCTTGTCGCTGTCGGCCAGACCTGCAGCAAAGGCGTTCACAAGACAGTTGCCGTTATAAGCAGGGTGGAACCGCACTTCGCCGCCCACGCAAGGGACACCAAAGCAGTTGCCGTAACCGCCAATGCCTTCGACCACGCCGTTGACCAGCTGGCGGGTCTTGTGGTGGCCGGGCTCGCCAAATGACAGCGCGTTCATCGAGGCGATGGGGCGCGCACCCATGGTGAAGACGTCGCGTAGAATGCCGCCAACACCTGTGGCTGCACCTTGATAGGGTTCGATGTATGAAGGGTGGTTGTGGCTTTCCATCTTGAACACCACCGCCTGCCCGTCGCCGATATCCACCACACCTGCATTTTCACCCGGTCCGCAGATTACCTGAGGCCCAGAGGTTGGCAGGGTACGCAGCCATTTCTTGGACGATTTGTACGAACAGTGTTCGTTCCACATGGCCGAAAAGATGCCGAGTTCGGTAAAAGTCGGCTCGCGCCCGATAATCCCGAGGATCATATCATATTCGTCGGGCTTCAGCCCGTGTGCGGCAATCAGATCCGGGGTGATGGCGGGCTCTTGCATCGTTCGTCCTTGTCCAGGTTGGCCGGGATTGCGGGCCTTTTAGGGCAAGGTGCCGTCTGTGGAAAGGGTCAAGTCAGCGCAGGCCGATTGTGAAAGTAAAAAACGGAACCGGCGATTGGGCCGGTTCCGTCTGTTGTTTGGACCTCGCGGGTGTCACCCGCTGACGTATCAGCGGATGATCCGTTATCGTTAAGCTGGGTTCTGCGCCTTTCTGGACGCATCTGCAGCCGCAGCGCCAACTGCTGCTTTTTGTTCTTCGGTCAGGTTTTCAGCTTCGTCCAGTCCCGGGATGGCGACACGAACTTCGCGACGGGCAAAGTCGATGCCGTTTTCCTTGAAGGCAGCCTTGACCCGGTTGAAGATCTCTTTGCGCAGGGTGAACTGCTTACCCGGTTTGGCCATGAACTTCCCGCGGATGATCATGCCGACATCGTCAAAGTCGAACACGCCCTGAGATTTGAAAGGCTGTAGGAATCCGTCCTTGTGAACCTCGTCCTCCATCATCTCGGCACCGATCTTCTTGAAGATCTTCTTCACCTTGTTCGGGTCTGTATCGAAGGGCACGGTGAATTTCAGCTTCATGATGACCCAGTCGCGGCTGAAGTTGGTGATCTTCTGAATCTCACCATAGGGGATGGTGTGAACCAGGCCGCGGTGGTGGCGCAGTTGCATGGAGCGGATCGAGATCTTTTCGACCGTTCCCATGGTGCCGCCGATATCGACATATTCACCAACCCGGAACGCATCGTCGATCAGGAAGAAGATTCCGCCGACAATGTCCGAAACCAGCTTTTGCGCACCAAAGCCGATGGCCAGGCCAAGAATACCGGCACCAGCAAGCAGCGGCGTGATATCCAGACCCAGCGCGCCAAGCGCGAGCAGGACAAAGATCACCGCAATCGCAACCTGAGCGGTCACGCGCAGCAGGGGCAGAACCGTCGCCAAACGTGATCCACCAGAACCGCCGCCTTCGCCCGCT
This sequence comes from Ruegeria atlantica, assembly GCF_001458195.1. GTDB lineage: Bacteria > Pseudomonadota > Alphaproteobacteria > Rhodobacterales > Rhodobacteraceae > Ruegeria > Ruegeria atlantica. The sequence continues at coordinate 527,576 of NZ_CYPU01000039.1, forward strand.
TCCTGATCGGGACTTTCTTCAGCCGCAGTTTGTTCCTTGGCCAGCCGCCGATTGATCCACAGCGAAACGACTTCGTTCAGGATGTAGCCAACAGCAATGATGATGAAGAACTGTATTAGCTTGCTGCCAGACTCATCTCCACCGCCCGCGATTTCACTGAGGTCGAGATCCCAAGCCCGGGCGATCATCAGGATGACAAGAATGCCAGCCAATACCCTACCGATGCGAATATAGCTGCGTTTGGTAGACTTGTATGCGCGCTCGGCCACCGGCCCTCCGCCCAGCATCGGCGGTTGCAGATGGCGAACCAGCCCACGTATCAGCGTATCCAAGGCAGGTGCGATCAGCAGCCAAGCCATGGTGGTGAAATGCGCCCCCTTGACCAGCAGCGCCAAGGACGAAGGATTGCGTTGCGCTACGATAAACTCGACCAGCAGCCAGATTACCGCCGACACGCCGATTGCGAAGTAGGGGTAGTAGTGGGCGACTTCCTCATCAAACTTGGAGTAATCAGGGTCGGTACCCAACATCATCTGAGACAGGCCTTCGCGCGCGGTCCAGGCGATGACGCCGATATAGATATGGATCGCTGCGTTCAGCCAGAAACCAATGCGTGTTTCGCCGCTGGTAATGCCGTTCAGCCTGTTGAAATGAAGCAGGAACAGCGTGAAACCGACCAAAATAAGCAGGCCGATCAGGTTGCGGTGAAGATATTTCGCCCAGTGATCATCGATGTTCACCAGCCGGTAGTGAGGTTTGCTGGGTGCAAGTACGAACCGCGAGGCCGCTGCGCCCAAGCGTGGAATCCAGATCAGGTAGAAAACGAAGGGTGCCGCGTAGGTGATTTGTTCCGGAGACAGAAGCCCACGCCCAACCGCGCGGATGACGACATAGAACACGACCAATCCTGCGATCTCGCGGCAAAACCGGCGAAACAGATAACTGACGGCGCCCCAAAGGTCATTTTCATCCCCAACTTCAGCATGTTCGTGCCACCGCCGAGTAAGGAATTCGAACAGCTTTTCCGCGAGGAAGCCGACGACAAGTACGCTGAGGATCAGGCCCAACAGGGTGAACGCGCCGGTTGTACCAAAGGTTGCCGAAAAGTTTTTGAAAGCGTCGGCTTGCGCACTGAAGATGTTCGGGACCGTGACGATAACCTGTGTCCACGACGCCACCATTTCGGCCCAAATCTCATTGATTTCCGTGATTGGGTCTTCGCGCTCTTCCGCTTCGGCGGCGTTTTTTTCCGCGACCGCGTCCAGACGCTCCAACAAGATCGCGCGGACCTGGTCGTCGGACATACGTGCGACCATGTCATCGACTTGTTCGGGCGTCAGATCCTCGGGAATTGTGACGGTAGTAGGTGCACTAGAGGTACTAGTGACCTGGGCAAGTGCTGGCCCAGTTAATAGCGCAATGGAGAAGAACGCCATTAACAGGCGAGTGAGGTGAAACATCGAATCTGTCCTCGACCATAAGTCTTGATGATTTTTTCGTGATCATATGCTTAAGTGCAGGATTTTCCCAGATGTTTCACCCATTTCAGATATGAATTTAGTGTTGCGGGCAAAAAAAGGCCGAGCACTAAGCTCGGCCGTAGTCCAACAGGGAGGTGAAGATGATGAGCGTTACAGCATCACCGCCTTCGATTGCTCATTTAGGGGGCGGTTTGTGTACTATCAAGGTTTTATAGACTGATCGCAGATCATTGCCGCTATGCTACTGGTGCATAGCTACAGTTTTCCCATCTGCTTCAACTGCTTGCGCTGCGCAATGATTTCATCCTGAACAAAGTCGCGGAACGCCGCGACGCGTTTGGAATGGCGCAGTTCCTCGGGGTAGGCGAGATAAACCGGGACATCGGCGGTTTCGATATCCGAAAGGATCGACTGCAGATGCGGAAAGTCATGGGTCACGTAATCCGGCAACACACCGATGCCGAGGTTGTGCAAAACACCCTGCAAAACACCGAAATAGTTGTTCACCGTCAACAGCGAGGTCGGATTGTAGGTCATCAGGTGCCGGACCATCATTGCGCTTGCGCCGACCTGCGGGGCCGAGGGTGTCTGGCAGATCAACCTGTGTTTCGAGATGTCTTCGGGACTTTCCGGGCTGCCGCGTTCTTCCAGGTATTCCGGCGTAGCATAAAGCTGCATCTGCACGGTCATCAGGCGTTTTCGCACCAGATCGGCCTGGCTGGGCTCTTTCATGCGGATGGCTACATCAGCCTCGCGCATCGGCAGGTCGAGAACACGCTCCTCCAGCATCAGGTCGATGTTCAGATCGGGGTATTGCTCGTATAGCTTCGGGAGGCGTGGCGCCAGCCACAGTGTACCGAAGCCAAACGTGGTGGTGACGCGCAGAACTCCGAACACTTCTTCTTCGCTGTCACGAATGCGGGCAGCGGCGGCGTCCAGACGTTTCGACATGGCTGATGTCGCGTCAAACAGCAACTCACCCTGTTCGGTTAGAATCAGGCCGCGGGCGTGGCGGTGAAAAAGCGTCGAATCAAGCGACTCTTCAAGTGCCCGGATCTGCCGGCTGACCGCGGATTGGGACAGATTCAGCTTGTCCCCGGCATGAGTCAGGCTGCCCGCATCCGCAACCGCGTGAAATATCCTTAACTTGTCCCAATCCATCGCCGCAACTTTCGTTATCCTTCCGAAGCCCTATATGAAATAGGTAACAAGTTCTACATTCAAACTGTTGAAACGTTACAATAACAGACTGATAGGTCCTATACAGGTCAGCTTTTTTGACCTAAAATGCGTATGAATGAAGCACACTGATCTGACGAGGGGAGGCGTCTGATGAGTCAGCCACAAATATCGCTAAACGACCGGTTCGATCTTGAGAAAAACCCCGTTCTTTTGAACGGCACACAGGCGCTGGTGCGTCTTATGTTGATGCAGAAGGCACGGGACAGTGAGGCGGGTCTGAATACCGCAGGTCTTGTGACCGGATACCGCGGCTCGCCCCTTGGGGCTGTAGATCAACAGATGATACGAGCCCAGAAACATCTGGCTGAAAGCGATGTGACCTTTCAGTTCGGGCTGAACGAAGATCTGGCGGCCACGGCATTGTGGGGCAGTCAGCAGGCCGGCCTCCGCGGCGACGGCAAGTTCGACGGCGTTTTTGGTCTTTGGTACGGCAAGGGGCCGGGCGTGGACCGATCCGGCGACGTGATGCGTCACGCGAACATGGCCGGAACCGCCAAACATGGCGGCGTTCTGATGGCGATGGGCGATGACCATACCGGCGAAAGCTCGACCGTGTTGCATCAATCTGAATGGTCTTTGGTCGACATGTACATGCCTGTGGTCAGCCCCGCTGGTGTGCAGGAAATCTTGGACTATGGTATCTACGGGTTCGCACTCAGCCGGTTTGCAGGCGTCTGGGTCGGCCTGAAGACGATGAAAGACACGATCGAGGTTACTTCGGTCGTGGATGGCAGCCCGGATCGCATGAATGTGGTGGTTCCCGAATTCGACATGCCTGAAGGCGGTTTGAACATTCGGTTGGGTGACACACCGCACCTTCAGGAAGCACGGGTCATCGACTATAAGCGGTTTGCGGCCGAGACGTTCTCGCGTGCGAACAAGATGGACAAGCGTGTCTGGGGCAAGCCGGGCGCGAAAATCGGGTTTGTTGCGGCCGGCAAGAACTGGCTGGACCTGACGCACGCCATGTCACTGCTGAAAATCGATGAGGCCGAGGCCGAGCGCTTGGGCATTACGACTTACAAGATTGGTCAGACATTCCCGCTGGATATGGCAGGCTTCCATGACTGGGCCGAGGGTTTGGACCTAATTGTAATCGTTGAAGAAAAACGAAAGCTGATCGAGGTTCAGGTCAAAGAGGCCATCTTTGACGACCGCCGCGGGCGTCGCGTCTACGGCTGGTACAAGGGCGGGGCCGGGACCTTGCATCGGGAAGAGCTGTTCCCGACACGTGGCGCACTGGACCCGATCATGATCGCCGAAAAACTGGGCGATATCCTGATCGAGGAAGGGCGCGATACAGACGGGGTGCGCGCCGGTATGGCCAAGCTTTCCGAGGCGCGCCGGGCGGATAATGCAGAAGAGATTGCAACGCGTTTGCCGTATTTCTGTTCAGGCTGCCCACATAACAGTTCGACCAAACTGCCCGACGGCAGCCGGGCCTATGCGGGGATCGGCTGTCACTACATGGTGCAGTGGATGGATCGGGAAACCACCGGGTTCACCCAGATGGGCGGAGAGGGTGCGAACTGGATCGGCGAAGCGCCTTTCTCGACGACCGATCACGTGTTTCAGAACCTGGGCGACGGAACATACAACCACTCGGGCGTTCAATCGATCCGAGCGGCTCTGTCGGCTGGAACCAACATCACCTTCAAAATCCTGTTCAATGATGCCGTCGCCATGACGGGCGGGCAGGATAACGAAGGAGACCTAAGCGCAGAGCGGATCGTGGCCGAGGTCAAGGCAATGGGCGTTCAGCATGTGGCCGTGGTTTACGATGAAAAAGAAGACGTGAACTTCAGGGCGATGCCGTCCGGCGTGGAAACCTTTGAGCGCGCCGAACTGATGAACGTGCAGAAGAAATTCCGCGAGATCGAAGGCGTTTCGGTCATCGTCTACGTTCAGACCTGTGCGGCAGAAAAGCGTCGTCGTCGCAAACGGGGTACATTCCCGGACCCGGACAAGCGCGTGTTCATCAACTCGGACATTTGCGAAGGATGCGGCGATTGCGGGGTTCAGTCGAACTGTGTCTCGATCGTTCCAAAAGAGACCGAGTTGGGGCGCAAGCGCGCTATTGACCAGTCCAGCTGCAACAAGGATTTCTCTTGCCTGAAGGGGTTTTGCCCGTCTTTCGTGACGGTGGAGGGGGCCAAGATCCGCAAAGAAGCTACGACCGAGATCGATTTGCCGGACTTGCCGATGCCCGTTCTGCCGACGATCAACGGTACGCATAACGTGGTCATTACCGGTATTGGCGGGACCGGAGTGGTCACTCTGGGCGCTGTGATGGCGCAAGCGGCTCAGATCGACGGCAAGGGCGCCGGGATGATGGAGATGGCGGGTCTGGCCCAAAAGGGTGGCGCGGTACACATCCACTGCCGTCTGGCCAACCGACCCGAGGATATCAGCGCCATTCGCGTCGCCACAGGCGAGGCGCATGCACTGATCGGAGGCGACCTTGTTGTGTCCGCTGGGGCCAAAACCCTGGGTCTGACCCGCACGGGGCAAACCGGTGCCGTGGTTAACAGCCATGAAACCGTCACGGGCGACTTTACTCGCGACATTAACTTCCAAATTCCCGGCGATCGACTAGAGCTTGCGCTGCAAGCGCGGCTGAAAGAGGGCCTGTCGCTGTTCGACGCCACCGATCTGGCGCGCGCGGTGATGGGCGACTCAATTTACTCTAACATGATGGTCCTGGGTGCCGCGTGGCAACGTGGTTTGCTACCGATCAGCCATGAAGCGATGTTACAGGCGATCGTGTTGAATGGGACCGCTGTTGATCGCAACAAACGCGCCTTTGATATCGGCCGTTGGGCCGTTCTGCATCCGCAGGACGTCACCGCGATTTTGAGCCCTCAGGTGACTGAGCTGCCAAAAACTTTAGAACAGCTGATTGATTTCCGTGCGCAGCACTTGACCGACTACCAAGGCGCCCGTCTGGCAAAACGTTATCGTAAGCTTGTCGATATCTTCGAGGATGAGACCGTCAAAGAGGCCGTCGCAAGAGGGTATCATAAGCTGTTGTCCTACAAGGACGAATACGAAGTTGCGCGTCTGCTGCTGCGTAGTCGCGAACAGGCTGCGGCCGAGTTTGACGGCGACTTCAAAATGACCCTGCACCTTGCGCCACCGATTTTGGGTGGCAAGGACGCAGAGGGTCGGCCACGCAAGCGGGCATTCGGAGAGTGGATGTTGGGTCCGTTGAAGCTGCTTTCCAGGTTGAAAGGCCTGCGTGGTACTCCTCTGGACATCTTTGGCTACAGCACCGAGCGACGGATGGAGCGCGCCTTGATCCGGCAATATGAACACGATCTCAAAGAAATAACGCCCTTGGTTACACCACAAACTCACGATGCGGTTGTCGCTTTGGCCAAGCTGCCGCTTGAGATTAAGGGCTTTGGCCCGGTTCTACTTGAAAACGAGGCTAAGGCCGCAAAAAGGCGCGAAGAACTGTTGGCGACCATTCGAAATGGCGGTCCTGAAATGCAAGCCGCCGCTGAATAATCCGTCACAAGCCTGTCACGATAGCTAGGCAAAATTGTTACTTGGCACTATCTAGCAGGTGCCAAGTATCGGAGTTCGAAATGCCCTCGCGCCGCCATGTTGTTCGTGACATCTCTTATGCCTATTCCGCCGAAACCAAAGGCGGGCGTATGGTCATTAAGTTGATGGAGAACACAACGGGCCGCATGCGCCTGATCAAGCGTGCAGATGGGTATGAAAAAGAGGTGGCCGACGGGCATGATTTCTGGTCGGTCATGGTTGAGAGGTACGGGCTTTCGCTGGATGTGGTCGGCGGGTCGTTGTCGAACATCCCCCGAACCGGGCCGCTGATCCTGATTGCCAACCACCCGTATGGCATTTTGGACGGAATGATGATGGGTCACATTTTGTCCGAAACGCGCGGCGATTTTCGCATTCTGGCAAACCATGTGTTTCGCAAGGCTGAAGACTTGGACAACATTGTCTTGCCCATATCGTTTGAAGAAACGAAAGAGGCGATGAAGCAGAATATTGAAACGCGCAAAACCGCGCTGAACTATCTTGGTAATGGCGGTGCAATAGGAATTTTTCCGGGTGGAACGGTCAGCACGGGTCTAAAGCCGTTCTCCCATCCGATGGATCCGGGGTGGCGTGGGTTTACTGCAAGAATGGTGGCCAAATCTGAGGCTACCGTAGTGCCCGTTTTCTTTGAGGGTCACACCTCGCGTCTGTTCCAGATTGCCAGCCGTCTGCACAACACTTTGCGTATGGGATTGCTGATCAAAGAGTTCAAGAAACGCGTCGATACGCCGGTTAAAGTGGTCATCGGAGAGCCGATTTCTCGCGACGTTTTGGACCCGTTATCCACTGACAAACGCAAGATGATGGATTTCTTGCGCAAAGCCACGTATGAGCTGTCCCCGAAGCCGCTGAAGTCTTATGACTATGGCTATGAATTTGAGGAACGGCATCGCGCCTGAAGGGGCAAATGGCAGTAGGCATCTTTGATTCCGGGTTGGGCGGCCTGACCGTCCTGAACGCCGCGCAGAAACGTCTGCCGGACGTGGATTTTCTGTATTTCGCGGACAGCGAACACGCGCCCTACGGCGTGCGGGACGCTGAAAACATTTACGACCTGACACGCAGGGCGGTAAACGATCTGTGGAACCGGGGCTGTGATCTTGTGATTCTCGCCTGCAATACTGCTAGTGCTGCGGCGTTACGCCGGATGCAGGAAGAGGGGGTGCCCGAAGGAAAGCGCGTGCTTGGCGTGTTTGTTCCGCTGATCGAAGCGCTGACGGAACGGCAGTGGGGCGACAACAGTCCTCCGCGCGAGGTTGCGGTCAAGCACGTGGCCCTGTTTGCAACGCCTGCCACAGTGTCCAGTCGGGCCTTTCAGCGGGAACTGGCATTTCGAGCTATCGGCGTGGATGTTGAAGCGCAGGCCTGTGGAGGTGTCGTAGACGCGATTGAAGACGGCGACATGATCCTGGCAGAAGCGCTGGTTCGGTCCCATGTGGACGCGCTAAGACGCAAGATGCCGGAACCGCAAGCCGCGATTCTTGGCTGCACCCATTACCCGCTGATGGCCGATACATTTCAGAAAGCGCTTGGCCAAGATGTTCAAGTGTACAGTCAGGGTGATCTGGTGGCCGAAAGCCTTGCGGACTACCTGCAACGGCATCCGAAAATGCAAGGAAACGGCGAGGGTGGATTTTTGACCACCGGCAAGCCCGAGTTCGTCAGCGACAGGGCAACGCAATTCCTCCGACGACAAATCTCCTTTCAGGCCGCCTGACTTAGGTCAAGGACGTAACCTGTTTGATCCCGTAGTTCAACGACCGTCACATCGGCGGTCGCATCCTGTGACACACTGAACCAAGAGGTCTGACATGACCCATAAAATCGCAATTTTGGGCGCATCTGGTTATACCGGCGCTGAACTGGTAAGGCTGATCGCCGAGCACCCGAATATGGATATCGTTGCGCTGTCCGCCGAACGTAAGGCAGGCCAGTCGATGGCGCAGGTCTTTCCGCATTTGAGACACATGGATCTACCGGATCTGTGCAAGATCTCCGAGATCGATTTTTCGCAGGTCGACCTTTGTTTCTGTGCCTTGCCGCATAAAACCAGCCAGGAGGTCATTCGCGACCTGCCCAAGACCCTGAAAATCGTGGACCTGTCCGCTGATTTCCGGCTGCGTGATCCGGACGAATATGAAAAATGGTACGGGAACCCTCATACGGCCTTGGAGCAACAGGAAGAGGCCATCTATGGCCTGACCGAGTTCTACCGGGATCAGATCCGCAATGCCCGGCTTGTGGCCGGAACGGGATGCAATGCCGCGACTGGGCAGTATGTGCTGCGCCCTTTGATTTCTGCAGGTGTCATTGATCTGGATGATATCGTTTTGGATCTGAAATGCGCGGTGTCCGGGGCAGGGCGGTCGCTCAAGGAGAACTTGCTGCATGCCGAGCTAAGCGAAGGCTACAACGCTTATGCGATCGGCGGAACGCATAGGCATCTGGGCGAGTTTGATCAGGAGTTCTCGGAGCTTGCAGGCCGCACGGTGCACGTTCAGTTCACCCCGCACCTGATACCGGCTAACCGGGGAATTCTTGCGACAACCTATGTAAAAGGCGATCCGGCCAGCGTGTATGAGACATTGGCCAAGGCTTATGAAAACGAACCTTTTATCCAGATGTTGCCTTTTGGTGAAGCCCCCTCGACCCATCATGTGCGGGGTTCGAACTTCTGCCATATCGGAGTGGTGGCTGACCGGATCGAACGCCGGGCCATTGTGATTGGCGCGTTGGATAACCTGACAAAAGGTAGCAGCGGGCAAGCCTTGCAGAACGCTAACCTGATGTTAAGTGAGGATGAAACCCGGGGTCTGATGATGGCCCCTCTATTCCCGTGAGGACGGTATGAAAACGCTCAAGAAACGTCGTCGAATTCAGGTTATTGTGCTGGCAGTTGTCGCTTTGGCGCTGTCGACGGCGTTGATTGGGTATGCCATGCGGGATGGTATTAACTTCTTCCGTTCACCTAGTCAGGTGATTGCCGAACCACCGCAACCGACCGAAGTATTTCGGATTGGCGGGCTGGTCGAAGAAGGCTCGATCGTGCGGGGGCAGGGCAAGACGGTACGCTTCGTCGTGACCGATGGCGGCGATAGTGTTCCCGTAGCCTTTACCGGCGTTCTGCCGGACCTGTTCACAGAAAATCAGGGAATGATCGGCACCGGATCTTACGTAAATGGCGTTTTCGAAGCCACTGAAATTCTTGCCAAACATGATGAAACCTATATGCCGAAAGAGGTCGTAGATGCCTTGAAGGAACAGGGGGTCTATAAGGAGGTCGACGGAGGCTGATCCAGGGCCGAATTCTAGTTTGAAAACAAGGGCGTTGCGTGCACATGACACTCAGCGCCCTTTTTAATTGCCACGTGTTAACGAATTTGCCCGAGCCTTTGCGCAATCACAGGCGGAGGGTGCGATGCAGACGGTTCGGCAAATTGCGACTGAGATCGTGGGGCGAGAGGGTGGGTTCGTAGATGACCCGGATGATCCGGGCGGCGCAACAAACTATGGTGTGAGCGTTCATACCATGCGGCGTCTGGGTCTGGATTTGTCCGGTGATGGAGTGGTGGACCGAACGGATGTGCGAAGGCTCAGCAAAGCACAAGCCATCGGCATTTTCGTCCGGCATTATTTTGAGCTTCCGCGCCTGAGACTGTTGCCCCAGGTGGTCCAACCCTCGGTTTTTGACATGTACGTCAATGCCGGTGCGCAGGCAGTCCGGATTCTGCAGCGATTGTTGCGCGAAATGGGATTCGGCGTAGTCGTTGACGGTGTTGTCGGGCCACAGACAGCTCGGGCAAGCCAAAGCGCGGCCAAGTCCGACCCGGTAAAGTTCGCAGATGCCTATGGGGTCGCGCGCCGCAACTATTACTTCCGTCTCGCGGACCGAAGGCTCGCGTTCCGAAAATACGCGCGTAGCAGGGTGGGCAGTAAAGGGGGCTGGATCCGGCGGGCTGAAGAGTTCGTTTCGCCGCCCTACCACCTAACGGATGCAGAGTTTCAAAAGAGGGTTTCACGATGGGATTGATCTCGGGCATTTTGGGTTTTCTGTTTGGAAACGAGCGCAACATCATACGTGAAACCGTCGAAGTCTTTCGGGAAAATGCCGAAAGCAACGCCGAGAGGGGTTTGCAGGTTCGACAGCAGGCCGTCAGTCAGTTCGGGGCAGAATTCCATGGCGCTGGAAAAGCTCCGTTTGATCGGGCTATCGACGGTCTTAACCGCCTGCCGAGGCCCGCGATGGCACTGGGAACGCTTGGTCTTTTCGTGGCGGCCATGGTCGATCCGATCTGGTTTTCGGCGCGTATGCAGGGGATCGCCTTGGTACCCGAGCCGTTGTGGTGGTTACTGGGGGTGATCGTATCCTTCTATTTTGGCGCGCGTCATCAGGCTAAAGTGCAAGGATTGCAACGCGAGATTTCGGCCACAATGATGCGCACTCCGCAGGTACTTGGGAACATAAAGGCGCTGGCGGCGATGCGTAGCGACAGCGTGGGTGTGGCCAATGCCGACCCGGACGCGGCACTGACAGCAGACACAATAAAATCCGACGAAAACCCAGCGTTAGAGACATGGCGGCGTAAAAGGACCGGCTGACCCGCGACACTATGTTCGCGGCAAGGGGGCGAAAGTGATTGGTGCTTGTCACGCAACAGGATTATATCCGGGGCATGATTACAGAACTTGGCCATTTCGCCCTGATCCTCGCTTTCCTCGTCGCAATCGTGCAGTCGATCGTTCCTTTGATCGGCGCAGCCAAACGCTGGGTCGGCTGGATGGGGGTCGCGGAACCTGCCGCAATCGTCCAGTTCTTGCTGGTTTCTTTCTCGTTCGGAGCCTTGGTCTGGGCGTTCGTGACTTCGGACTTTTCCCTGCGTGTGGTCGTCGAGAACAGCCATTCGGCCAAGCCGATGCTGTACAAGATCAGCGGGACATGGGGAAACCACGAGGGCTCGATGCTGTTGTGGGTTCTTATCGTGTCATTGTTCGGAGCGATGGCTGCTTTTTTTGGGGGTGGCTTGCCACCGACATTGAAAGCGCGGGTTTTGTCGGTTCAATCGATGATTGCGGTGGCGTTTTTTGCGTTCATCCTGTTCACCTCGAACCCTTTTGATCGGCTAATCGTCGCCCCGTTTGATGGTCGAGACCTGAACCCGTTGTTGCAGGACCCCGGCTTGGCCTTCCATCCGCCGTTCCTGTATCTGGGTTATGTGGGGCTGAGCATGGCATTCAGTTTTGCTGTGGCGGCCCTGATTGAAGGGCGCGTTGATGCCGCATGGGGCCGCTGGGTGCGTCCGTGGACCTTGGCCGCGTGGATATTCCTGACCATTGGCATCGCTCTGGGATCATGGTGGGCCTATTACGAGCTGGGTTGGGGTGGTTTCTGGTTCTGGGACCCGGTGGAAAACGCCTCGTTCATGCCATGGCTTTTGGCCGCTGCCCTGTTGCATTCCGCCATCGTAGTTGAAAAACGCGAAGCGTTGAAAAGCTGGACCATCCTGTTGGCCATCATCGCATTTGGCTTTTCGCTGATCGGGACATTCATCGTGCGGTCGGGCTTGCTGACTTCTGTGCATGCCTTTGCAAATGACCCGGAACGCGGCGTCTTTATCTTGATCATTCTGGTGCTCTTCATCGGTGGCGCACTGACCCTGTTCGCGGCCCGCGCACAAGCGATGGAGGCAAAGGGTGTGTTCAGCGTTGTCAGCCGCGAAAGCGCGTTGATTCTAAATAACATCCTGCTGGCAGTCAGCTGTTTCGTGGTATTCTTCGGAACGATGTGGCCGATGGTGGCCGAGATGGCGTTTGACCGTAAGCTCTCGGTCGGGGCGCCATTCTTCAACGCGGCCTTCACGCCCTTCATGGTGGCCTTGGGAATTGCTTTGCCGATAGGGTCCATGTTGCCATGGAAACGGGGCAAATTGGGCAAGACGGCCTATTCCCTGCGCTATGTGTTCATCTTGTCGGTCGCGTTAGCCCTGTTGGTCTGGGTTATGCAGACCGGGCGCAGCGCCCTTGGGCCAATCGGACTGTTTCTTGGGGCCTGGATCACTTTAGGTGCGGCTGTGGACTTGTGGAGCCGCACCGGTCGCAAGGGCAGTATCCAACGTCTGTTCCGCTTGCCGGGCGCTGACTGGGGTAAAGCGGTGGCTCATACCGGGCTTGGCGTGACCATCTTTGCCATTGCCGGTCTGACCGCGTGGGAGGTTGAAGATATCCGCGTTGCGCAGCCCGGTCAGCCGTTTGAAGTTGGGCAGTTCACACTGACGCTTGAAAATGTCCGCGACGTGCAAGGGCCGAACTATTTTTCAACCACTGCGGATGTTCAGGTTGAAAAGAGCGGTCGGTCTATGGGCACGCTGCATCCCGAGAAACGCAATTACCCCGTTGCCCGGATGCCTACTACCGAGGCGGCGATCGACTATCGCTTTTGGGGCGACCTGTATGTCGTGATAGGGGACCAGCAAGCCGATGGTGGTTGGGTCATGCGGACTTACATCAAACCTCTGGCCAACTGGATCTGGGGCGGATGTATCCTGATGGCATTGGGCGGGCTTCTGAGCTTGACTGACCGCAGGTTCCGGGTGGCAGCGGGTGCGCGCAAAGCACCCTCGAGCGGAGTACCGGCAGAATGAAGCGTCTGATCCTGATTTTCGCCCTGATCGCATCGCCCTTGTTTGCGGTGCAGCCAGACGAGGTACTGGAGGACCCGGTCCTGGAGCAACGCGCGCGTGACCTGAGCACCGGCCTGCGCTGCCTTGTCTGCCGCAACGAAAGCATCGACGAAAGCAATGCCGAACTTGCTCGCGACCTGCGCCTGCTGCTGCGCGAACGGCTGGTCGCGGGCGATACGGATGAGGAAGCGGTCGATTTTATCGTGGATCGTTACGGTGAATACGTTCTGTTAAAGCCTACGGTTACGGGGGCGAACCTGATGCTTTGGCTGGCCGGTCCGATCATGCTGTTGATCGCCGCCGTGATAGGCTGGAGTTTTTTACGCAACCGATCTCAGGCGGTGGGCACTGAAGTCAAGGACGGCCTCAGCGAAGCTGAGAAAGAACGACTGCGCCAGATTCTTGACGACTGACCCACCGTATTTCTTTCCCTTCGTCTTGAATTGAGTCAGGGTTCCCTAATGCCGTGAGCATGGGGAGAGGACTACATGGACTATGAGGCTATACTGCTGGAAATCACTGACAATCTGGCAGTGGTAACCCTGAACCGGCCCGACAAGATGAACGCGCTGACCGCACAGATGCGGGCCGAGGTCACCCATGCGATGACGCATGCGGCCCGGCATGCGCGGGCAATCGTGCTGACAGGGGCAGGGGGCGCATTCTGCTCGGGTCAGGACCTGGGCGATTCTTCCAGCACTGGCCGGATTGATCTGGAACGCACACTGCGCGACGAATACGATCCCATGCTGGAATCCATCTACAACTGTCCGGTCCCAACCATCGCAGCCGTCAACGGACCAGCTGCCGGGGCCGGGGCGAACATTGCGCTCAGCGCCGATGTGGTGATTGCGACTGAAAGCGCGTACTTCCTGCAGGCGTTTTCCCGTATCGGCTTGATGCCGGATGCGGGCGGCACGTGGTTCCTGCCACGCCAGATGGGGTTCGCCAAGGCCATGGGCGCTGCGCTGTTTGCCGACAAGGTCTGTGCCAGACAGGCGGACGAATGGGGAATGATCTGGGAAGCGGTGGCTGACGACGATTTCGACTCGCATTGGCGCAAGCGAGCTGCCTATCTGGCAAACGGACCGACCACCGCGTTTGGCGCGATCAAACAGGCAATCCGCGGAACTTACGACAACACTCTGCCGCAGCAACTGGAGATGGAGGCGCATTTGCAGGGCGACTGTGGCCGTTCGCGCGACTTTGCCGAAGGGGTAGTTGCCTTCATGGAAAAACGCCCCCCGAAATTCGAGGGGCGCTGAAAGATTTAAGCGCGGCGGCGGCGGCGATTGCGCCGTTCAGGCACTGCCGCATCGTCTCCGGTACCGTCCGAAGCTGATGAGAACGGGCCTAAAGCATCCGTGATCTGATCCAGCGTCGGGCGCGTGCCGCGGCTGGTTGTATCCAGTGCCTCGCGCATTTTGCGCAGGTGATCTGGCATGGTGCCACAGCACCCGCCGATGATCGTGGCACCCGCATCCCGTGCCATCGCGGCGTACTGCCCCATCAATTCAGGCGTGCCGTCATAGTGGATATGGCCATCGACATATTTCGGGATACCCGCGTTGCCTTTGGAAATCACCGGACGTTCGGTTCCCTGAGCCGCAAATCCAAGAACCGTGCGCAGGATGTCCGACGCGCCCGTGCCGCAGTTGGCACCGAATGCAATCGGCGGATTGGGCAGGGTTTCGACCAATTGAGCCAGATCTGCGGAGGTTACGCCCATCATGGTGCGTCCGGCAGTATCAAAGCTCATGGTGCCACACCAGGGCATGTCGGCCAGCGCAAAAGCTTCCGCCGCTGCTTTGAATTCCTCTGGTGCGCTGATGGTTTCAACCCATAGAACGTCCGCGCCACCTTCTTTCAGCGCTTCGGCTTGCTCGTGAAACATCTCAACAGCGCCGGCATGGGACAGGCTGCCAATAGGTTCCATGATCTCACCGGTCGGACCAACAGAGCCTGCGACAACAACGGTGCGCCCGGATTTGTCCGCAACTTCACGGCCCAGTTCGGCACCGATCCGGTTCAACTCACCAACCCGGTTCTGGGCGTCGTGCAATTTCAGGCGCGCGGATGTGCCGCCGAAGGTGTTGGTCAGAAACAAGTCGCTGCCGGCGTCAACCGAACCTTGGTACAAAGCGCGGATTTTATCCGGTGCTTCGACATTCCACAGCTCGGGCGCGTCACCTGATTGCAGGCCCATATTGAACAAGTTCGTGCCCGTGGCGCCATCGGCCAGCAAAGCATCATTTGTTTCCAGAAGTTTATTGAGCGCATTTGTCATGGGGGTATTCCCAAATAGCCGAATAGGGCCGTTAAAAATATAGACGCCCCGTGTCTCATGACCGGGGCATCAAATCAAATTCATAAAACTCATGAAGATCATGAGCCGAGTGATTTTTATTCGGTTTCGCTCAGGACCTGCGCTTTGGCTTGGGGTAAAAGCTCGGCCATTTTTGCGCGGATTTCCTCATCGGACGACAGCGCGCCCAAATCACCGGAAACCTTGCGCACGACATCTTCGTGCCCGGCCTCTTCGAAATCGGCGATTACTACGGTTTTGGCATAGGCTTCGGCGTCCTCGCCGGACTTGCCCATCTTTTCTGCGGCCCAGAGGCCCAGCAATCTGTTGCAGCGCGCCTGTGCTTTGAACTGCATTTCTTCGTCATGAGCGAATTTTGCTTCAAAAGCGTTTTCGCGTTCGTCAAAAGTGGTCATTGGTTGCGGACCTCATAGCTTACATCTTCTTACTTGATGATATGACTATAGCTGAGCGCCTGTGCAAGGGAATTGCGCTGCGTCAAAGCCTCTCGGTCCGCTGAACTTGCGGGAAAGGGGGGCTTGGACTATCAGGGCGCCAACGCGGAGGGACTCATTCCCTCGCCCCGGACTGGAAAGGTCGCTCATGGCGCGTCGCAAAAAGATTTACGAAGGTAAGGCCAAAATTCTGTATGAAGGCCCGGAACCCGGCACCATTGTGCAGTATTTCAAGGATGATGCCACCGCGTTCAATGCGGAGAAGAAAGATGTCATTGACGGTAAGGGCGTGCTGAACAACCGCCTGAGCGAGTTCTTCATGACCGGCCTCAACCAGATTGGCGTTCCGACCCATTTCATCCGTCGCCTGAACATGCGCGAGCAATTGGTGCGCAATTGCGAGATTGTTCCGCTTGAAATTATCGTTCGCAACTATGCCGCGGGAACAATGTCAAAACGTTTGGGCATTGCCGAAGGGACGCAACTACCGCGCCCGATTGTCGAATATTGCTATAAAGACGACGCGTTGGGTGATCCGCTGGTTACAGAGGAACACATCGCTGCCTTTGGCTGGGCCAGCCAACAGGACATGGACGATATCCTGAGCCTCGCGCTGCGCGTCAATGACTTTATGAGCGGCATGATGCTGGCTGTCGGCATTCGTCTGGTCGATTTCAAGATCGAGATTGGCCGTGTTTATGACGGGGATTTCCAGCGTTTGATCGTGGCCGATGAAATCAGCCCCGACAGTTGCCGTCTGTGGGATATCGAAACCGGTCAAAAACTGGACAAAGACGTATTCCGCCGCGATCTGGGCAGTCTGACGGACGCCTATTCCGAAGTCGCACGCCGGCTGGGCGTTTTGCCGAAAAGTAACGTCGCTAAGCCTACGCTGATCAACTGATCACACCGGCGAACCGCATATTGTTAAAAGCATCGCTTTACCCAAAGCGGTGCTTTTTTCTTTGTATCTGGCGGTTTGACAGGGTTACCGGTTGTCCGGCATTGTCGGGCAAATTCGAAAACGAGGGTGGCGCTATACATGGCCGAATTGTTTGATCAGGCGGTTTTTCTAAAATTCCTTGCGGCCCTTCTGGCTATTTTCAACCCGCTCTACGGAATCCCGATTTTTCTTAGCATGACAAAAGGATATTCGGCCCCCGAACGTCGGCGGGTAGCGTTTATCGTGACAGGGACGGTGATTATAGTCGGTCTGATAGCGGTTGTGATCGGAGAAGAGATCCTGGCTGTGTTCGGGATCGACATACCTTCGTTCCGTATTGCCGGGGGGCTAATCATCTTCGGAATTGGTATGTCGATGCTGAACGCGTCGGACAGGCCGCAAGGGGATCAGCAAGCTGTAGAGGATGGGCATAGGAAAAAAGAAAACATCGCCGTTGTACCGCTTGCTATTCCGTTGACTATCGGGCCTGGCACTATTGCGATAACAATCGTTTACTCTCATACGCTTAGCGATGGTGCCGAAGTGGTAACCCTTGGAACGGCAATCGTGATCGCCTGTTTGATCGTTAGCCTTGGCTTGTTGTTCGCCGATCCGATCTCGCGCCTATTGGGTATGACGATGATTAATGTCATCACCCGGGTCATGGCTCTCATACTTGTGGCGGTCGCAATCGAGATGGTTTTGACAGGCACGTTCAATGCAATCGACGCGCACTATCCCGGCCTGAATTCCCGAGGTGGCGGGTAGTGGGTGTAAGTGCGGTCATCTGCCCACTTTAAGAAGGGTTGTCGAACGCCTTCTGGCACGTTATCCCCCGCGCAACGGAACGGGCCGACAACATCGGTCCTCAGCTGGAGTTGCGAGAATGAAAGCACGTGTGCATGTGATGCTCAAGAACGGGGTCCTCGACCCGCAGGGTGAGGCGGTGCGTCTCGCATTGGGTGCCATGGGCTTTGATCAGGTCGAAGGTGTGCGGCAGGGCAAGGTGATCGACCTTGAGCTGGCCGAAGGCGCGACCGAGGCGGACATCACCGAGATGTGCGAAAAGCTGTTGGCCAACACGGTCATCGAACGCTACGAAGTCGAACTGGTCTGAACCTTATCCCCGGAGGCCCCACCATGCGCGCAGCTGTCATCGTATTCCCAGGGTCCAACTGTGACCGGGATCTTGCCGTCGCTTTCGAACAGGCAGGTTTTGAGGTCGATATGGTCTGGCACAAGGACGCCGCGTTGCCCGAAGATGTGGATATCGTCGGTGTTCCTGGTGGCTTTTCCTACGGCGACTACCTGCGCTGCGGTGCCATCGCCGCACAGTCGCCGATCTGCAAGGCCGTGGTCGATCATACTAAACGTGGCGGTTATGCCATTGGTGTCTGCAATGGGTTTCAGATCCTGACAGAAACCGGCATCCTGCCGGGTGCTTTGCTGCGAAATGCTGGTCTAAAATACATCTGCCGCACGGTTGGCCTGAAGGTGGAAACCAGCGACAGCGCGTTCACCGAAGGTTACAATGCGGGCGATGTGATCGGTATTCCGATCGCGCACCATGATGGTAACTATTTTGCGGATGACGCCACACTGGCCAAACTGCAGAATCAGGATCGGGTCGCGTTCACCTATACCGAGAATCCGAACGGCTCGGTCGGGAATATTGCCGGTATCCTGTCTGAAAACCGCCGGGTGCTGGGAATGATGCCACACCCTGAACGTGCGGCAGACGACGGCCATGGCGGAACAGACGGAACGGCATTGTTCCGCGCATTGTCTGGCGTTCTTGCTCCGGCGTGACTTGAGCTTACGATCCAGCCCGCGTAACTTTCCGGGATGAGTTCCGAAGTTCGCTCTGGCTGGTCCTTTCTGACAAAACCGTTTCGTGGTGCGCCATTGGGTTGGCGGCTGCGCTTGGCGGTTATCTTTCTTTTGATCGCAACGGTCACTACGGTTTACGTGACCAACCGGCTTCTGACGGACCGCTTTACCGAATCCACGCGAAACCGGGCCGAACTGCGACTGGCGCTGTATTCAGGCAACTTGCTAAGCGAACTGCGCCGAAACGCAATTGTTCCGCAGCTTTTAGCGCGCGACCCAACGTTGATTTCCGCGCTGCAGTCCAGTGACTATTCGCTGTCCACCCAGCGTTTGATCTCGTTTGTTGAAGAGATCGGTGCGGCCTCGCTGATGTTGCTGGACGGTGATGGACGTACTGTTGCGGCCACTGATCGCGCGCGTTTGGGAGAGCCACACCGGAGTTCCCCTTATTTCATTGATGCGGTGCGGGCGAATTCGACAATCTTCACGGTGATTGAAAAAGATTCGGGCGGCTACAGCTTTGTCTATTCAAGACGAATGGAGGCGAATTCCGAGGTTCTTGGCGTTATCGTGGTCGAAGTTGACCTGCAGAAATTCGAGCGCGCCTGGGCAGGTATTTCCGACGCTGTGATGGTGACGGACAGCACCGGGACGATCATTCTGTCGACTGAACCGCAATGGCGCGGGCTTGAAGAAAACGCCGCATTGCTACGCCAGCCGGCGCAAGGTGCTATCCAGCGTGCAATTCGTGCCACGACCGACTGGACCGCCTTGCCGCCAGACGCCTACCTGCAGGGCGAGGCAGTGATGCGGATGGAAACGCGCATCCCGTTTCGCGGTTGGAAAATGACCTCGTTCACCACCTACGAGTCGATTCGGGAAAAAGTGAACAGTGTTATCGCGCTTGAGATCATGGGTTTTGCGATTCTTCTGGCCTTGGCCTTCTACGCGCTTAGCCGTCGTGCCACGTTCCGCATGGCGTTGTTCCAGCGCGAGTCGGCAGAGCTTCGCGCATTGAACTCAAGGCTAAAGCGGGAAATTGCTGAGCGGGAACGGGTTGAAAAAACACTGGAAGTTGCTGAACAGACGTTGGCGCAAAGCTCGAAACTGGCCGCTTTGGGCGAGATGTCGGCGGCCGTGAGCCACGAGCTAAATCAACCTCTGGCTGCAATGAAGACCTACCTGGCTGGCGCACGTCTTTTGCTGCGTCGGAACCGGCCGGAAGAGGCGCTGGCAAGCTTTGGTCGGATCGATGGTTTGATCGAGAGGATGGGGGCGATTACCCTTCAGCTCAAATCCTATGCGCGGAAGGGTGCGGATACGTTTTCCCCAGTAAATCTTAGTGAAGCGTTGGCAGCGTCCCTCTCCATGATGGAGCCGCAACTGCGCCAGCGCCACGTCAAGATCACCCAGATTCTGCCCGACGAACCGGTGTCTGTGATGGGGGACCGGATGCGGATCGAGCAGGTGATGGTGAACCTCTTGCGCAATGCTCTGGACGCCACCAAATCAGTATCCGAACCGGATGTCGAAATCATACTGGCAGCGGGCGATACGGCGGTGTTGACGGTGCGCGACAACGGCTATGGAATCGAGAACATCGAAAACTTGTTCGAACCGTTCTATACTACGAAACAGCCCGGCGACGGGGTCGGTCTGGGGCTTGCCATCTCATCCGGGATCGTAAACGACCATGGTGGACGGCTGACAGCACGAAACAGCCCGCAAGGCGGGGCCGTGTTCGAGATGCAGTTGCCGATACTGGGAAGCGACGGCCTTGAGGCCGCGGAATAACGAGGAATAACTATGGCACAGGCCATGAAGATCGCCATCGTGGATGACGAACAGGACATGCGCCAGTCGATCAGCCAATGGCTGGCACTGTCGGGATATGACACGGAAACCTTCGCCAGTGCCGAGGACGCACTGAAGGTGTTGGGACCGGAATATCCGGGTATCGTGATCTCGGATATCAAAATGCCGGGCATGGACGGCATTCAGCTCCTGAAAAAGCTGATGGGGGCTGACAGCACGTTGCCGGTCATCATGATCACTGGTCATGGCGATGTGCCAATGGCAGTTGAAGCGATGCGCGTAGGGGCGTTTGATTTCCTTGAAAAGCCTTTTAACCCTGATCGCATGTCGGAACTGGCCAAACGCGCCAGCAACGCGCGCCGACTGACTTTGGACAACCGTGCCCTGCGGCGCGAGCTTTCAGGCGGTACCCAGATCATGAACAAACTGATCGGGGCCAGCCCGGTCATGGAGCGTCTGCGCGAAGATATCCTCGATCTGGGCCAGGCCGATGGCCATGTACTGATCGATGGTGAGACTGGCACTGGCAAGACACTTGTGGCCCATGCGCTGCACGCGGTCGGCAGCCGTGCTGGTAAGAAATTTGTACTGGTGTCCTGTGCCGCGCTTGAGGAGGATACGCTTTCGAAACGCCTGTTTGGCCCGATGATGCCGGAAGATGCGCAGTTGCCCGCGATCGAAGAGGCGCGGGGCGGAACACTTGTGCTGGAAGACGTGGAAGCACTGAGCGATACTCTGCAGGCCCGCCTGTTGAGCGTGATGAATGATCAGGGCACCCCGGCTGAAACGCGGATCATTGCGATTTCCAACCTTCAGGAAGCAGGAAAGACCAGCGAAGACGTTCTGCGCCCGGACTTGTTCTATCGCCTTGCGGCACTGCGGATCACGATGCCGCCATTGCGTCAGCGTGGCGAGGACATCCTGACGCTGTTCACCCGACTGAGCGAGCAGTTTTCTGAAGAATACGGCTGCGAAGCGCCGCAGGTGAGTGCCCAAGAAGCGGCACAGCTGTTACAGGCGCCATGGCCGGGAAATGTGCGGCAGTTGATCAACATCGCGGAACGGGCAGTTCTGCAATCGCGACGTGGATCGGGGACGATTGCGTCGCTGTTGATGTCCGATCACGAAGAAATGCAGCCGGTCATGACGACCGAAGGCAAACCGCTTAAGGAGTATGTTGAGGCGTTCGAACGGATGTTGATCGACAATACAATGCGGCGGCACAAGGGATCGATTGCGTCTGTGATGGACGAACTTTGCCTGCCACGCCGGACCTTGAACGAGAAAATGGCGAAATACGGGCTGCAGCGCTCGGACTATTTGTGAGAAAGAGAGGGGGCCAGCCCCCTCTTGAGCCTGCGGCTCAAATTACCCCCGGGATAATTCTGGCCAGATGAAGTGATCCCGGGGCTTTGTATTGTTCTTCTCGCAGTTTGCCCATTGTGTTTTCCACAGGACTGCTTTTATTGTATCTGGACGGGCAGGGCTAATTTGCGCCCAAAAGTCCCGAATCTTTGAGTTTCGCTGCTCTGCCGTTGATGGTGATCAATCCCGCAAGGCAAAGCAGACCGATTATGCCCCATAGGGGCAGATGAACGCCTGAGCCCGCATCAGCGGGCGAAAGGAATAAATGGGCAGGCGGCGGTTAGATCTGCGCCTGTCGGAGAAGAACCGCGATGACGCGCGCGCAACGATTGAGTATACGGGCAGGGGGCCACAGCGCCAGACCCTGCCGCGCGCCGTCCGAAATCGCCCTGACAAGACACCACCCCAAAAGCGCCTGTCCCCCCGGACGGGTAAGGACAACGCGTTTGGCGCGGTGCACCAAGGACACATGGCTAAGAAAATGCTTATCGATGCCACCCACGCGGAGGAAACCCGCGTCGTGGTGGTTGACGGAAATAAGGTCGAGGAATTCGATTTTGAATCCGAAAACAAACGCCAGCTTGCTGGCAACATCTATCTTGCAAAAGTAACCCGGGTCGAACCGTCACTGCAGGCGGCCTTTGTGGATTATGGCGGGAACCGGCATGGGTTCCTGGCGTTTTCGGAAATCCATCCGGATTACTATCAGATACCGGTTGCTGACCGCGAAGCTCTGATGGAAGAAGAGCGCGCCTATGCTGAGGCAATGAAAGCGCGTGACGAAGCCGAAGAGGCCAAGCCGAAGAAACGCCGGTCACGGTCGCGGTCGAAGGCTGCGGACGTTAAGTCTGACGATGCGGTTGAGTCGATTGAAGTATCGAACGAACCCACCGGCATGGAAACCATTGATCTGGACGAAAGCGAAGACGGCGCTGATGGCCCGGACCTTGAGGGCACATCCCCGGCAGATCGCGTTGCTGAAACACCGGTGGAAGAGCCTGGTGATGATGCGGGGGCGTCTGAATCAGACGCTGAAGGTGCAGCCGAAGGTGTGTTGTCGGAAGACGGTAGCGAGGCAGCGTATAGCTCTGATGCGCCTGCTATCGAGGCGACAGAAGCCAAAGATGAAGAAGCTGCCGACAAGTCCGATGACGCAGTTAACGAAGCAGAGGCACAAGATGCACCTGAAGCTTCGGAGGACGCGACCGAAGAAAACGAGGGCAAGTCTGAAGAAGAAGCGCGAGCCGATGCCACCGCGAAGGACGATTCGATTGAATCCGTCGCCGACGAGGATGATAGCGAAGACATTCGCCCGGTTCGCAAGCCGCGGCCACGTCGCTATAAGATTCAAGAGGTTATCAAGGTCCGCCAGGTCTTGCTGGTGCAAGTCGTCAAGGAAGAACGTGGCAACAAAGGCGCTGCTCTGACCACCTACTTGTCTCTGGCAGGTCGATACTGCGTTTTGATGCCGAACACGGCTCGTGGCGGCGGGATCAGCCGCAAAATCACCAATGCGCCGGACCGAAAAAAGCTCAAAGAAATTGCTGCGGAAATTGACGTTCCAACCGGTGCAGGTCTGATTATCCGGACAGCCGGTGCCAAGCGGACAAAATCTGAGATCAAGCGCGATTATGAATACCTGCAACGCATGTGGGAGCAGATCCGCGAGTTGACGCTGAAATCCATTGCGCCGGCGAAAATCTATGAAGAAGGCGATCTGATCAAACGGTCGATCCGTGATCTCTATAATCGCGAAATCGATGAGGTTCTGGTCGAAGGTGAAGGCGGTTATCGCATCGCCAAAGACTTCATGAAGATGATCATGCCGTCACACGCGAAGAACGTGAAACGGTACGAGGATGCGCTGCCGCTGTTCGCACGCTATCAGGTCGAAAGCTATCTGGCGGGCATGTTCAACCCGACCGTTCAGCTGAAATCGGGTGGTTACATCGTGATCGGTGTGACCGAAGCGCTCGTCGCGATTGATGTGAACTCGGGCCGGGCGACCAAAGAGGGCTCGATCGAGGAAACCGCGCTCAAGACCAACCTTGAGGCTGCGGAAGAGGTGGCACGACAGCTGCGTCTGCGCGACCTGGCCGGTCTGATCGTCATCGACTTTATCGACATGGACGAGCGCAAGAACAATCTCGCCGTCGAAAAGCGTATGAAAGAACGGCTGAAAACAGACCGTGCGCGTATTCAGGTCGGCCGAATCTCAGGCTTTGGCCTTATGGAGATGAGCCGCCAGCGTCTACGTCCCGGCATGTTGGAAGCCACGACTCAGCCATGCCCGGCTTGCCACGGAACAGGTCTGATCCGGTCGGACGACAACATGGCGCTGTCGATCCTGCGGCAGATCGAGGAAGAGGGTACACGCCGTCGTTCGCGCGAGGTGCTTGTTCGTTGCCCTGTCAGCATCGCAAACTTCTTGATGAACCAGAAACGCGAGCATATCGCACAGATTGAGGCCCGTTATGGCCTGTCTGTACGTGTTGAAGGCGACGTCCATCTGGTCAGCCCGGATTTCTCGATGGAGAAATTCAAGACGGCAAGCCGGATCGTTCCCGAAGCCAGCGCGCCCGTTGTTTCCGTGGATGCGTCCCTGATGGATCTTGTCGACGCCAGCGAGGATGAGCCGGCCGATGAGGAAACCACCGTTCAGGCCGAAGAGGAGGCCAAGCCCAAGCGCAAGCGTCGTCGCCGCCGTCGGAAAAAGAGCAATGGATCTGACGAAACTCCTGAGGTGAACGCTGAAGAGGGTGACGCGGCGGCGTCCGAGGAATCGGATGAAGCCAAAACGGAAGCGGCAGATGACGCAAAACCCGAGGGTGAAGCATCTGAGCCTGCCGAAGAGGAAAAAGCAGCCAAGCCCAAGCGCCACCGTGCACCGCGCCGCAAGAAGAAGGACGCGGAACCTGTTGAAGCTAAGGAAGAAGTCGCTGCTGAAGCTGTTGTGAGCCAGGATGCTCAGGCCGCAAGCCCTGAAGCACCGGCCGAGGAAACTGGTGTGACAGATGCACCTGTTGAAGCTCCTGTCGAAACCGCCGAGAAGGTTGAACAGGCCGAAGCGGTGGCAGAACTGCCCACGCCCGAGGCGGAAAGCGTCGTTGAAGAAAAGGTTGAACCTGCAGAGGCCGAACAACCCGAACCTGTGGCCGAAGTGGCCGCAGAAGACCCGCAAGAACCAGCGGACGTAATGGTTGAAGAAGCCCCTGAGCCGGTTCTGGAGGTCGTGGCCGAAGAACCGGAGCAGCCGGCCAAACCCAAGCGGCGTGGTTGGTGGTCACTGGGTCAGTAACAAGAAGAGGCGGGCCATGTGCCCGCCTTTTTCTTTTGGCCGATCTTAGTGAGATTTCTGGATCAAATAGATCTGATGGCCGTCCGCGTCTTCCTGCGACAACAATTGGTGCCCGCTCTCAACACAGAAATGCGGGACATCAATTATGGCGGCAGGATCATCTGCCAGCACGCACAGAACGGCCCCGACAGGCATGGATTTCAAACGTTTGCGCGCTCTCAGGACGGGCAAAGGGCACAACAGACCCAGCGCATCGAGTGTTTCGGATGGATTTGACATAAGGTTCAGATATTTCCACTTTGGCAGGGTGTCCAGCGTGCAACCACGAGGATGTGACCGAATGGCCCCGTGACGTTGGCCGCCCCATACCATATGTGCTGAAACATGTTCGGAATAGATATCATCGACGCGGGCTTGCTGCCTGCCATGTTCATCGCGATGCTGGGCGGGTTGATCAGCTTTCTGTCGCCCTGCGTTCTGCCTATCGTTCCGCCGTATCTGGCTTACATGAGCGGTGTGACGATCAACGAGATGCAGGATGAGGCGAAAGCACGCCGCAAGGCAACCTTGGCCGCTCTGTTCTTTGTTCTGGGCCTGTCTACGGTGTTTTTGTTGCTGGGTTTCACCGCTTCTGCCTTCGGGGTGTTTGTCCTGCAGAACCAGGTGTTATTCGCAAAGATCTCTGGCGCTGTGGTCATTGTCTTTGGCTTGCATTTTCTGAACGTCTTCCGCATCCCGTTTCTGGACCGCGAGGCCCGGATTGAGACCGGTGATTCCGGTGGATCAGTGTTTGGCGCTTATATCCTTGGTCTGGCCTTTGCATTTGGCTGGACACCCTGCATTGGGCCACAGCTGGGGGCAATTCTGTCGCTGGCCGCGTCTGAGGCCTCGGTCGCAAGGGGAACACTGTTGCTGGGCGTCTATGCGGCGGGCCTCGGTATTCCATTCCTTCTGGCCGCGATGTTCCTGAACCGGTCGATGTCGGTGATGAATCGGATCAAGCCATACATGGGCACGATCGAAAGGGTGATGGGGGGCTTGTTGCTGTTCGTGGGCATAATGCTGATTACTGGTTTGTTCACGGAGTTCAGCTGGTGGCTGTTAGAGACATTCCCGGCACTGGCAAATTTCGGATGATCTGTTGATCTGACTTACCTTGACGCTCAGGCTGCGTTAACCTGCGCTGCAGAAGGTAAGGCCATGAGCAGTCAGAATAATCATCCTCGGGTGCGTAAACGCCGGGTATTCTATATTCCCGGCTATGACCCGATACCGCCGTGGCGGTATCGTGAGCTTTATCGTACCGAAGGCTCGCTGCAGGCGGAGATATCCGGTTATGAGATTTCGGTGTCCGCCAAGTCAGACGATGGCCCATATGGATGGCACGTCACTTCCCGGCAGGATGATTATGAAGTTCAGGCCGATGTGAGTGTTTTGGTCTGGTCGGATCTGGTGCGTGACAGCATGTCCAATTCGATCCCGGCGACCTATCTGCAATTGGTGCAGACCGCATGGATCTATATGTCCTCCGGAACGCTTTGGCGTCTGATGCAGCTGCGCAAGGGGCCTGTGGTTGCCGCACTGTACCCGGTAGGAATGTTGGTGGCTCAACTGCTGTTGGCGATCTTGCTAGCCGGGGCCATGACATGGGTTTTGATGCTGTTTATCGGCTGGCTGGGCGTCATCCTTGCAGTTGGGGCCGCTTACATTCTGATGCGCTGGTTTCGCCAGCAAGACGGCCAGCTTTTTGCCTATTACCTGATGCATGATTACGCCTATTCCGCAAAACTCAAAGGGGCGACGCCTGTTGAATTACGCAATCGCCTGCGTGCATTCGGTGCGTTGATCCAAGAGGCGCTGAATTCAGACGCAGACGAGGTGCTGGTCGTCGGGCATAGTTCAGGGGCCCATCTGGGTGTCAGCGTTCTGGCCGATGTTATCCGCGACAACAGTCAACGTGATAACGGCCCCGCGTTTTCGTTCCTGACATTGGGGCAGGTCGTGCCCATGGTGTCATTTCTACCCGAGGCGCAGGGTTTGAGGGCGGATTTGCAATTCTTGTCCACGCAGGAAGGCCTGACCTGGGTCGACGTCTCGGCCCCCGGCGATGGCTGTTCTTTTGCGCTGTGCGATCCGGTTTCCGTCAGCGGTGTCGCCACTGCGGAAAAGAAATGGCCTCTGGTTCTGTCTGCAGCCTTTACACAGACCCTGTCCCCCGAACGCTGGAAGAACATGAGATGGAAATTCTTCCGTTTGCATTTCCAGTATCTCTGCGCCTTCGACAAGCCCGATCGGTATGACTATTTTCGTATCACTGCCGGGCCTCAAACCTTAGGGCAGAGGTTTGAGGGGCGGGCACCGTCGAAATCGCGGATGGATAAGCCGGTCTCAAAATACATCTCGGTGAAGGCATGACGCCGCCCAAGCCAACTTCGCGCCCTGATAAAGTATCGCTTTGGCGGTATCTGAGGTTGTTTCGCAAGGACATTCTGTCAGCTCAACCCCATAGGCTGTACCGCGCCTGGATGGCCGAATTTCGCACGCCGTTCTTTCGATCATACTTGGTAAATCAGCCAGAATTGATCGACACAGTTCTGAAAAAACGCCCTTATGACTTTCCTAAATCTAACCGCATAAGTGAGGGGCTGCGTCCGTTGCTGGGGGACTCTGTCTTCCTGACCAATGGGGACACCTGGAAGAGTCAGCGCAGGATCATTGACCCCGCGTTCGAAGGCGGCCGATTGAAAGATACCTTTCCGGCGATGCATGCAGCTGGTCAAGCAGCGGTGGATCGGTTGCGTCCGCAGTCAGGTGGTGTCGTTGAGTTTGAAGAGGTCACCAGCCATATCGCGGCGGATGTCATTTTTCGCACCTTGTTTTCGGTGCCCATCGAACACGAAATCGCCGCGCAGATTTTTGACAAGTTTCGCAGCTATCAGCGTGAACAACCCATTCTGAACATTGCGGCTTTTGTCCCTCTGCCGAAATGGTTGCCGCGATTGCACTCAAGACGCACCAAGAAGAATGCCAAGGATATCAGGGCGCTAATCCAGCGACTTACGGCGGATCGGGCTGAACTGATCGCTCGTGGTGGCGCTCCGGATGATCTGGCAACCAAGATCATGACCACGCGTGATCCCGAAACCGGGCGTGGGTTTGACACGCAGGAAATGGTTGATCAGGTGGCGATCTTCTTTCTTGCCGGGCATGAAACCAGCGCGTCCGCTCTGGCCTGGACGCTGTACCTGATGGCCATATATCCCGAATGGCAGGACAGGCTGGCCGAGGAAGCTGTGGCGCTCGACACGCCCGAGTTTTCTGTAATGTCGCGGCTAAAGCTTAGCCGGGATGTGTTCCGCGAAGCGCTGCGGCTTTATCCGCCTGTGCCGATGATGGTACGCGAGGCGGCTTGCCCTGAACGTTTCCGGGACAGGGATGTCTCCGAAGGGTCGCAAATCGTGATCAGCCCGTGGCATCTGCATCGGCAGGAAAGGCTCTGGGAACGTCCCGACGAATTTGATCCGACCCGGTGGGGAACTGAGAATGGAAAGACCTGTCAGCGCAACGCGTACATTCCATTCTCGACAGGGTCCCGCGTATGTCCCGGTGCCGGGTTCACCATGATCGAGGGGCCGCTTCTGTTATCCATGCTGTTGCGACACTTCCGGTTCGAGTTGGTCGCGGGACAAACGCCGGTTCCGGTCGCGCATTTGACCGTCCGATCGAAAGACGGAATTTGGTTGCGCTTGGTTGAGCGCTAACAAACTACCATCCTATCACGCCTTGCTGTATGCGGTTTGAAATCGCGGAATCATATTGAACGGGAAAGTCTTATGTCATCATCAGAACAGCGCACACAAATGTCCGACGGCGCAGGATTCATCGCAGCATTGGATCAAAGCGGTGGCTCGACCCCCAAGGCGCTGGCGCTTTATGGCGTGGCTGCATCTGAATACAGCTCGGACGAAGAGATGTTCGGTGAAATCCAGAAAATGCGCGCGCGGATCATTCTGGCGGATGATTTCACCAAGGACAAAGTGATCGGCGCGATCCTGTTCGAACGCACTCTGGGCGAGCAAATTGATGGTCAGAAGGTCGCCGACTATTTGTGGTCAGTGAAAGGCATTGTACCTTTCCTCAAGATTGACAAAGGTTTGGAAGACGAAGCGAATGGCGTTCAGATGATGAAACCCATTCCAGGTCTGGCCGCAACATTGGCCAAAGCCGATGGTGTTTTCGGAACCAAGGAGCGCTCGGTCATTCATGAGGCAAACGCCGAAGGCATCGCGGCGGTTGTTGCACAGCAGTTCGACGTTGCGCGTGAAGTCGTGGCTTCCGGAATGGTTCCGATTGTTGAGCCTGAGGTGAACATCAACTCCGCCACCAAAGCCGAAGCCGAAGACATCCTGAAGGCTGAAATCCTGAAAAACCTTGATCAGTTGGCTGACGGACAGGACATCATGCTCAAGCTGACGATCCCTAACCAAGCTAACCTCTATGACGAATTGGCCGATCATCCGCGTGTTCTGCGCGTGGTTGCGCTGTCGGGCGGTTATTCGACGGAACAGGCCTGCGATCTGCTAGGCCAGAATGGTAAGATGATCGCGTCCTTCTCGCGCGCGTTGACCGAAGGATTGTCAAAAAAGCAATCAGATGCCGAGTTCAACGCGGCCTTGGGCGGAAACATCGACAAGATTTTCCGTGCGTCAATCTAAACACTATTGGGGTTTGGTGAATTCGTGGCGCAACTGCGCCGCTTTTTCACGCATGACGCAACCTTCGGCGTGATCATTCACCAGCCCCATTGCCTGCATAAAGGCAAACACGGTCGTCGGCCCGACAAACTTCCAGCCCCGTTTCTTCAGGTCTTTCGACATCGCCACAGATTCCGGCGACGTTGAAGCGGTTTGCGGGGCAGGCGGTGTATCTGCCTCGTATCGCCACACATATGCGGCCAGAGACCCTTCGGCAGCGATTAACTCTTGCGCGCGGCGTGCGTTGTTAATCACGGCCTCGATCTTTCCACGATGTCGCACAATTCCTGCATCTTGTAGCAAGCGCTTTGTATCTGCATCATCAAACGCGGCTACTGCGTTGATATCAAAAGCTTTGAAAGCTTTCCGAAAGTTCTCGCGCTTGGACAAAATCGTGCGCCAGCTTAGACCGGATTGAAAGCTTTCGAGGCATAGCTTTTCGAACAGACGCTGGTCATTGCCAACCGGATACCCCCATTCCTGATCGTGGTAGTCAAAGAATTCGGGCGCGGCCTGACACCACGCACAGCGTGGTTTTCCGTCTGGACCTAGAACTGTATCAACCACCGTTTCGTACTCCTTTTGTTCCTTTTACTGTAAGCGGTTTCAGGATGTCAGAGCAAGACTGATCTACTTGGATTGATACCAGTGTAGAATGAAAACCCTTATGGCCGATGCAAGTCCGATGTCCGGGTCACGCTCGACATCAATTTCGGCCGCCAGAGCGTTGATCGGTAGGTTTTTTTCCTTGGCAATGGTTCGGAACGCCTGCCAGAATTCATCTTCCAGCGATACGGATGTCCGATGGCCTTTCAGCGTCAGGGATCGTTTGACCGGGCGTCCGCTCATTTGTCCAACTTACGGCCTTCGTGGTCTTGGTTCAGCTTGTGTTGCTGCTTTTTTGCCAGATCCTTTTCGGCCTTGGTGCGGCCAAAGGCAACGGCATTTTGATCAGCGCGGGCCTTGTTTTCGGTCCGCGCTTTTTCTTTTCGAAATTTGTTCAGATTGACCGGTTCCGTCATTGCGCATGTTTCACTTTGGTCAGACTATCGAACAATTCCGCACGGCTGTCATCTGAAAGGCACTCGACATTCACGGTGTCCAGAAAATCAGCCTGCGACGCAGTTGAGACCGGTGGTTGATCCGACAATGTGTCAAGGATTTGCCCGCCCAAATCCAACAGAGCGGGGCGCACCTCGGTCGTCAGATCCGCATAGCTTTCGGGAACAGAGGTTTGGTCTTCGGTCCACCGTTCAATCCAACAGGATTGAATCTCTTTCGCGGCTTCGATCTGCGCTTCAAAAAACAGCTGAGCGCTGTCCGGGTCAACGCCCGCAAGCGCTGCTTGTTCCAAGGTTTTGTCAATCACGACTTTTTCACGCTCAAGGTCTTCGACCGGGCGGTCATTGGCGTGTTTGAACGCAGCAACGTCCTGCATCCATTCCAGCCGAGAGTCGATCAGGTCGAACAGGTCAGCCTGAGCTGAGGTCGCTGTGCCCGCAATAAGCAGGCACAGGCAGGCAGGCTGACGCCACCCGATCACTTGGGGCCGATCATGTGCTCGGGCCGCACGACCGCATCGAATGTCTCCTCATCAACAAAGCCCAGCGCAATGGCCTCTTCCTTGAGGGTCGTGCCGTTCTTATGCGCCGTTTTGGCGACAGTAGTGGCGTTGTCGTAACCGATGGTCGGGGCCAGCGCCGTGACCAGCATCAGGGATTCCTTCATCAGCTTATCGATGCGTGGTTCATTGGCCTTGATGCCCAGCAGCATACGCTCGGTAAAGCTGTCGGTGGCATCACCCAGCAGCTGAATGGATTGCAGCAGATTGTACGACATCATTGGATTGTAGACGTTCAACTGGAAATGACCCTGTGAGCCAGCGAACTTCATCGCCGCATCGTTGCCTATTACATGCGCTGCCACCTGAGTCAGCGCTTCGGCCTGTGTTGGGTTCACCTTGCCGGGCATGATCGACGAACCTGGCTCATTCTCCGGCAGGATCAACTCACCCAAGCCAGACCGCGGGCCAGAGCCCAGGAACCGGATGTCGTTGGCGATTTTGTAGCAAGAGCCAGCAATAGTCGCCAGCGCGCCCGACAGGAAGACCATAGCATCATGGGCGGCAAGCGCTTCGAATTTGTTGGGCGCGGTAACGAAGGGCAGGCCGGTGATGTCAGCCATGTTCTTTGCGACGGCCTCATCCCAGCCATCATGCGTGTTCAGACCGGTGCCGACGGCGGTGCCGCCTTGCGCCAGTTCATAGATGCCGGGCATTGCAGCCTCGACGCGAGCGATCCCTTGGCGGATCTGGTGCGCATAGCCGCCAAACTCCTGTTCCAGCGTCAAAGGGGTCGCATCCTGAGTGTGTGTGCGACCGATTTTGATGATGCCCGCGAATTCTTTCGCTTTGGCTTCCAGTGCCGACGCAAATTTTTCGAGCCCGGGCATGAGCACGTCGCGTACGCTCATCGCTGTGGCAATATGCATTGCTGTCGGGAAAGTGTCGTTCGACGACTGCCCCATGTTGCAGTGGTCGTTGGGGTGCACCGGTTCTTTTGAACCGATCACACCACCCATGATCTCAATCGCGCGGTTTGCGATGACCTCATTCGAGTTCATGTTCGACTGAGTGCCAGAACCGGTTTGCCAAACGACCAGAGGGAAGTTGTCATCGAACTTGCCTTCAATCACCTCGCTTGCGGCCTGAATGACGGCATCGGCGATCTCAGCATCCAGCTTGCCGATGGCCTTATTCTCCATCGCGCAGGCCTTTTTTATAACGCCCAGCGCCCGTACGATAGCAACGGGTTGCTTTTCCCAGCCGATCGGAAAATTCATGATCGAGCGTTGAGTCTGTGCACCCCAATATTTGTCGGCGGGAACTTCCAACGGGCCAAAGCTGTCGGATTCGGTGCGGGTCTGGGACATCGGTCACTCCGTCTAGTATGCAATCGTATGCCGTTTACCCGTGACGGCGTCATCGCGCAATCGGCCAGTTGCGCGCACCATAAGCATAAGCCGACCAAAGGTATAGGCGTTGGGGTGGGGCATTTTTCTTTGATGCACAGGTACTAGGACCATTGTGTGCGCCTGTGACTGGGGTAGAATAGCATGATCAAAACGCTGGAGGGTCAGGTGCTGCAATTTAACCGGGTTAATCCGCTGCGGCTTATCGCATTCGCGGTGGGTGCCGTATTCTGGCTTGTCTTTGCCAATCTTCAGGCCCAGGCCGGGGACATCACGCCCTTTATCGGGGATTACGTCGGTTCAGCCAATTTAATTGATGATGATGGCACCGAAACCCCACGCGATATGAGCGTTTCGATCCATGAAACGAA
This sequence comes from Ruegeria atlantica, assembly GCF_001458195.1. Classification (GTDB taxonomy): domain Bacteria; phylum Pseudomonadota; class Alphaproteobacteria; order Rhodobacterales; family Rhodobacteraceae; genus Ruegeria; species Ruegeria atlantica. The sequence continues at coordinate 560,652 of NZ_CYPU01000039.1, forward strand.
AGAAGGGTTCAACGTCAGTTGGAAGACCACGACCTATAAGCCGGATGGCCGGGTCAAAGATCAATCCTTCTCAATCGATTTCAAGCAATCTGACAGGTCAGACGTTTATTCAGCGGCGATGAAGCGCAATGTGTTTGGTCACGAGGTGCCCCTGGACCCGATGCAGGGTGAACCGTTCGTCTGGGGCCGGATCGAGGGCGAGACTCTGACGGTGTTCTCGTTGTTCATTGATGAAAACGGTGGCTATGAACTGCAGCAGTTTGATCGCACACTGGCCGACGGTGGGCTTAACCTGTCTTTTTCGCGGTTCCGTAACGGGATTAAATCCCGCTCGGTCGATACGTTCCTCGAAAAACAGTAAACCCCGCGAGAGGCGGGGTTTGTAAGTCTGAGCCTACTTTCTGAAGCTGTCCAGTGAAACGACATCCGCGTCTTGCTGGACCGGAGTTTCCTCAACCTCAATCGATTCTTCGACGATATGGGTCGCAACCTCATCTTCGTCTTCCGGACTCTCGAAACGCAGTCCGAATTCAACCGACGGATCCACGAAGGTTTTGATCGCATTATACGGAATATAAAGCGGTTCTGGTGCGTCACCGAAATTCAGCGTGATCGCGAAACCGTTGTCGCCGACATCAAGGTTTTCGAACCAGTGCTGCATGACGACTGTCATTTCTTCGGGGTAGCGTTCGCGTAGCCAGTCGGCCAGTTCAACACCGTCCTGCCGTGTGTCGAACGTGATAAAGAAATGATGCACCCCAGGCAGACCGTTTTCAGAAACGTTGGTCAGAACCTTCTGAATGAGGCCGCGCATGGCGGTGTGCATCAGGGTTCCATAGTCAATGTCCTGCGACATGTTTCTTCCTCAAAAGTGGTTATCTCAAGCATAGGGGATTCGTTCGGAAACGAAAGACCGGGAGTTGGTGGATTGTTCAAAGAAAATGAAATCCAACTCCGGCCATGGCCATCAGGGCCAAGGTCATTCCCATGCCGAATTTTAGCTTAAATATCAACACCCCGGCCATGAACGTTAATATCAGCGCTTTTAGGTTCAGTGTTGCAAGTTCGGGCCATGGGATAGTTAGGGGTCCCCATGCCAATTCCGGGATTGTTCCGAAAAGAACGTTAAGAGCAAACCACACGGAAAGGTTGAGAATCACGCCGACAACCGCCGCTGTTATCCCGTGCAGGGCTGCGGACAGCCGTGGACGGGCGGCCAGTTGGTCCAGATAAGGTGCGGCAAGGAAGATCCACAGGAAACACGGAACAAACGTGGCCCAAAGGGCCACCGCACCTGCGGCAAGTGCTAAAGGGATCCCGCCTGAGATCTGCCCTGTCAGCATGGCCACAAACTGTGTGACCAGGATCAGAGGACCGGGTGTCGTCTCCGCCAGCCCCAGCGCATCAATCATCTGATCCGTGCTGATCCAATGATATTTGTCCACGACGGTTTGGGTCATATACGCCAGAACCGCATAGGCGCCGCCGAACGTAACAACAGCCAGGCGGGCGAAAAACCACCCGAGATCGCTCAGCAATTTCTGACCAGTAACGCTCAGCAACACCAATGGGCCAAGCCATAGGGTCAGCCAGATTGCACCGGTGCGCAGCGGGCGCGTCGCACTTGGGGCGGGGGGCGTTTGGGCGTTGTTGGCCTCACCCTTGATACTCAGATACCCCCAAAGCGCAGCAGCCAGAATGATCAAGGGAAAAGGCAGGTTAAAGGCAAAGATTGCGACAAAGCCCAATCCGGCTATTGCCCGGTGCTCCACATCGGTCAGGGCTTTGCGCGACAGGTTTCTAAGCGCCTGAAGGACAATGATGATTACCGTTGCCTTCACCCCAAGAAAAGCGGCCTGAACCAGTGGCAGGTCCCCGAAAGCTGCGTAAAGCCCAACCAATACAGCGATGATCAGTGCGCCAGGGATGACGAACAGGCCGCCGGCGATCAACCCTCCGGTCACGCCCCGCAGCCGCCAGCCGGCATATGTGGCAAGTTGCATGGCCTCGGGGCCGGGCAACAGCATGCAAAGAGACAGCGCCCGCAGATACGATTGCTCGTCCAGCCACGGACGTTTTTCCACCAATTCCTGATGCATCAGTGAGATTTGCGCCGCAGGCCCCCCAAAGGACAAAAGCCCGATGCGACCAAAGATACGGACCAGCTCCGATAGGGTCGGGGTCATGATTTGCGGTCCATTGGCCAGTCGTGTTGTTCTTCAAACCCGTCGCGCGCCCAGCGATACAGCGCATCGTACAAGTGCATTCCTGCAGCAAGGTTTTCGTGATCGTCACGGTATTGCCAGGACAACCCGACAGAGACCGCAAGCAACCCGGCAGCTTCTGGTGCAAGGTCATGGCGATTGGTGTCTGCGGCCCTAACGATCGTTGCAAGCCGATCCAGCGCGGGCGTGTGTAGCGCGAATTCGTCCAGCATGGTGTCGAAGGTGCATTTGTCTTGCCGGTGGCTCCAATGAGCGCCTTCGATGTCAAAAGGGGTCGCGTCAAATATTGCAGCGGTGGCGTCGACTTCCGACGGGGCAACAAACAGAAACCGGGCATTTGAGTCCACAAACCGCCGGATCAGCCAAGGGCAGGCGATGCGATCGATCTTTGGTCGGTGTCGAGTTACCCAAAGGGATCCCTTGGACTGCAGCATCGAAAACGCTTTCGCAGGCACACGCGGTGCGTCCGGCATGTCTCGCCACGCAAACATGCCGCCCTCCAGATACTCGGCCTGCAGACCTTCGCCCCGCAACAAAGAAACGACGGCCTGGCTGAGCTTCTTGCCCTTCTGGCAAATCACGACTGCAGGTCGGTCACCGATCAGGTTGACCAGCCCTTCGATATCCTTCGCAGGATGGCGTATAGAGCCTGGGATAAGATAGGGGTCAGCCTCAAAATCCGCATCTATACAGATGTCGATCAATATGGGGGATTGCGGCGTGCCGATCAGTCTTAACAATTGCTTTGGGGTGATCGAGTTTGGTGCGGGCACAGCATGTCTCCTGGTTTTGTCGGATACATGCGAAACTTGGGCTGACGCCTCACGGGGTGTTCGCAATCTTACCCCATGGCACTTGCTACCGCGTAAGCGCTGAGGGGGTCAAGATTGCTTATATGGTCAAGCCCAATCCAGCCTTTGACTGGTCATACACACAGGCAATGTGTCCTGCGGGAACTGGCCGAGCTGTTCGAAGAGTGAGATGAAATCGAACTGGTTATACGCTTCAACCATGCGCCCGTTTTTAATCCGCCCCATGACGCTGCCCGTGGCTTGAAGCGGGGCACCATTATCGGCGCGCGTTGTGCGCAGGTGAATGATGGCGGATACCCAATCGCCGTTTTCGATGATTTTGGGCATATCGACCTGAATGTCCCCAAGGATATGGCGAAAGGCCATGACCAGATCCCGGAAATCATCCGCACCGACCTGCATTTCCGGAATAAGCCCTTCAGCCATGGCTTCGGGGGCGAAATATTGGTCAATCGTGTCGGTATTGCCGTTTTCCCAAACCTCGGAATACCACTCTCTGAGTAGATCTGCGTGCGACATCCCAGCTCTCCTTATTCTGCTGGGGTAAGCATGAGACCAAATAGTGAAAAAACTCTGAACATGAACATGCTCAGCGAAAAACTCAGACTTTAAGCGGAAAGTGCAGGTTTCTGTTGCCAGGTACCTGCGAACCCCGCCTTACGCGGCTAGGCGCAAGGGCTTAAGTTTCGGTCTTGCTACTGCTTACGCAGCAACTGCAACCGGAGCACGATTGTCATTTGCAATTGTACTTTTCGGGCCGATACGGTGGCACCCCGCCGAGACAAAGCTAACCCCTTTAGACGTTCGTCGATCCTATTTCGGCCCCATGATCCCCAAATGAAGGATGTTGGTGGAGCCGCCGGGTACCGCCCCCGGGTCCGATCCGCTTATTACGAGCGCGTTTATGTCCATAGTCCCGAAGGACATAACCTATATAGGTGAGCCAGCAGCCGGATGCAAACCGGGAATCGTACCGGACGTTGGAAATAATTACAGTGGGTTAGGCGGCCCTATTGATGTTTGCCAGTATCAGCCAAAGTGCAAGAACCAGTTCGATTCCACCAAAAGTAGCCGCCTTGACCAACGGTGGGTTGTCCAGAAAGACTGAAACAAACCGGCCCAATGCCGCGCCCGCGTAGACAACCCCCAGCATGGCGTAGGCCATCGGGTTGTTGAGGAACAAAACAGCCACGCCAGTGACGACGAAAAGCCCGCCGACCGAGGCACGCATCTCGCTCAGCCCCATGTTGCTGTTGGTGGTGCTCAAATCCAGCGCGCCCAAGGTAAAGCTGGGCGCCAGAAACCCGAATAGGCCGAACCCAATGGTCATGAGAGCTGCAATCACGTTCAAAGCGGTGGTCATTTCATTTTCCTTACGCCGGATTACGTCGCTGCTGCGCCACGTCTTGTGCCAATTGCCTTGTGTAGCTCTCAAGCTCAACTAGCGTCGTGTCCACTTTGGTCGAGTCGCGATCTTCCAGGGCATTGGCGATTTGATTGTGGAAGGCAATAATTGCTTCCCGGGACCGCGCCGTGAAAGTGATCATGTTCATCAGCGGCTGCATCGCTTCGACCGCTCCGGCCAGTTGATAAGAAAGTACGGGATTGCCTGCACCATCCACCAGCGCCCGGTGAAACGCCACGTCCGAGGCGCAGAATGCCTCATCCGTCAGGCCGGGTTGGGATTGGCGGTGAACTTCGGCCCGCATGGTAGCCAACTGATCCGCTGTACGGCGCTGTGCGGACAAGGCGGCGCAGGCGCGTTCGAGCGCGAAGCGCGCTTCGCAGGCAGTGTCGAAACTGACTGCATTCATCGATAGCAACAGGGTCGAGGTCGTGATCTGTTGGGAATACGCGCCCTCGAAACTTAACCGGTTCACAAATGCACCACCGCTTGCACCGCGTTGCGTGCGGATCAGGGATTGCGCCGCAAGACGCTTCAATGCCTCCCGCACGGTTGGGCGAGATACCTTGAATTGCTCGGACAATTCCGCCTCGGAGGGCAAACGTTCATCCACGATCAATTCGCCCGAGATGATTGCGTCACGAATGGCCTGAGCGATCTGCGCAGACAGATCAGCAGGTTTTTTTGGGTCGATTTTCATATTCCGGGGACCGTCGGTGAATTTTTATTTGTCTGACATTTAAAAGTCTGACATTTGAAAAGCAAGGATTGAGTCGGGAGGAGCGCGTGAGTCGCACAGTTCTACGCACTGCATTTTGGCTGGGGTTTTATGCCCTGATCCTGTCCGCGTGGTGGGTCATGTTCACCATGAGCCGCGACATGGATCTGGATTGGATCGGTCGCCCCGGCCCAATGGGTCAGGCCATGGCGGCCATGGACCCGCGCATGGACATGTATATGCCCATGGCCGAGTTTGGCCCGCTGTTCTGGATGTGGGCTATCATGATGGCGGCGATGATGCTGCCGACGCTCGTGCCGACGTTACGCAGCTATGACGATCTGATCCGCAGCGCCAATGGCTCGCGCGCAGGTTGGTTGGGTGTTCTGTCCGGGTATCTGGTCGTCTGGGTTGGCTTTGCAGCTTTGATCACCGGTGTTCAGTTGGCGCTGTTGTTTGGTGGGGTAGTAGACATGCTGGGCATCGGCAAATCCGGATATTTCGCGGGCGGCTTGATGATCGCCGTCGGCGCATTTCAGTTCACCCGCGCGAAAGAGGTCTGTCACGGCGTCTGCCACGCCCCCATGACCTATTTCCTGGGGCACTGGAAAACCGGGTTCACTGGCGGATTGCGCATGGGGCTGGGACTGGGCGCATTCTGTGTGGGCTGCTGCTGGGGCTTCATGGCGCTTGGTTTTGTTGGCGGTGTCATGAGCCTGTTGTGGATGGGTCTCGCGACCCTATTCATGGTTTTGGAGAAACTACCCCAGATTGGGCACGCAGTGACCCGACCGATGGGATTTGCATTGATTGCGGGCGGTCTTGTTCTGCTCGTCTATCCAATAAGCTACGGAGGATAAGCCTATGGCTAAGAACAGAAAACCCGAGGCCGACAAGCTGCCGATCAGTCAGCGCATTGATAGCCGTATGCCCAACCCCAAGCGGCGCGAGATGAGCCCGACAGATTGGGCAATCAAAGGCGAATTGATCCTGAACTGCTCGTGCGATGTATTCTGCCCCTGCGTGGTTTCTTTGGGCGCGCACCCTCCGACCGAAGGACATTGCCACGCGTGGATGGGTATTATCGTTGATGAGGGTCACTATGAAGGCGAAGACCTGTCCGGTCTGAATGTCGGGCTGCTGGTCGATATTCCGGGCCGAATGGGTGAAGGACAGTGGAAAGTGGCCGCTTATGTCGATGAGCGTGCCAGCGGCAAGGCCTACAACGGGCTGTTGCAAATCTTCAGCGGTCAAGCGGGCGGGACCACCGGTTTGTTTACCATGCTGGTCAGCGAGATTATCGGGGCCGAGCGCGCGCCGGTTCAGATTGAGCGCGACGGCACCAAGCGCCGCATCGCGATCGGCCGCAAGATACAGGGTGAAATTGAGATGCTGGGCGGCAAAGATCCGGACCACCCTGTCATGGTGTCAAACTCAAAATATTGGATGGGTCCGGATATCATCGTTGCCCGCGGTACCAAATCCAAGGTGCGTGATTACGGTCGTGTTTGGGACTTTGGCGGCAAGTCCGCCGAAATCTGCCCAATCGACTGGCACGGGCCAAAGTGATGATCACCGCGGCCTATGCGCAGGAGATGGCCCGATATAATCACTGGCAAAACAGCCAGTTGAAGGGGTTTCTTGCCGCGCTTTCGAATGAGAAACTGACCCGCGAACGCGGAGCGTTTTTTGGTTCGATCCTGGGCACGGCAAATCATCTGCTTTGGGGGGACTGGATATGGATGTCGCGGTTTGACAAAGGGCAGGGTCCTGGCGGCGGTATCCCGGAAAGCCCGTCACTGTGCATCGATCTGGCAGAATGGTTGCCGCTACGCGATCAGATTGACCAGCGGACAACCCAATGGGCCGCGTCCTTGAATAACGAAGACCTGCGCGGCCCGTTCACATGGTTCTCAGCCGCCAAAGAAGCCGATGTCACGAAACCGTATGCGCAATGCGTCATTCATTTCTTCAACCACCAAACACATCACCGGGGCCAGCTGCATCAAATGCTGACCGAAACAGGTTCTGCTGCACCGGTGAGCGATCTGGTTTTTCTGCCTGAGGAGGCTTAAGTGGCTCAGATCTCACTCTCGCGTCGCCTGCGCCGAACACCTTTTTCTGATGGTGTCGAAGCTGCTGGAGTTAAAGGATATACGGTTTATAACCGTATGTTATTGCCCACTGTTTTTGAATCCGTCGAAGCGGACTACCGGCATCTGAAAACCCATGTGCAGGTTTGGGATGTTTCCTGCGAACGGCAGGTCGAACTGCGTGGGCCGGACGCCGCGCGGCTGATGCAGATGCTGACGCCACGGGATCTGCGGCGGATGTTGCCCGGTCAGTGCTTTTACATTCCCATTGTCGATGAAACAGGCGGAATGCTGAATGATCCTGTGGCGGTGAAGCTTTCGGAAGATCGGTGGTGGATTTCGATTGCCGACAGTGACTTGCTGCTTTGGGTCAAGGGCATTGCCAACGGATACCGTCTGGATGTGCTGGTCGACGAACCCGATGTGTCTCCGCTGGCGATACAAGGGCCGAAGGCGGATGACCTGCTGGCCCGTGTTTTTGGCGACCGGGTGCGTGACATTCGTTTCTTTAAATTCGACAAGTTCGAGTTCCAGGGACGTGAACTCGCAATCGCACGGTCTGGTTACTCCAAACAAGGTGGTTTCGAAATCTATGTCGAGGGTTCGGACATCGGTATGCCCTTGTGGAACGCCCTTTTCGCAGCGGGTGAAGACCTACACGTCCGCGCGGGCTGTCCCAATCTAATCGAACGGATTGAGGGTGGGTTACTGTCATACGGCAACGACATGACCGACGACAACACGCCGCATGAATGCGGTTTGGGCAAATTCTGTAACACCCATACGGCAATCGGTTGTATTGGCCGAGACGCTCTGCTGCGCGTGGCCAAGGAGGGTCCGGTTCAGCAAATCCGTCCGATCGCAATCGAAGGAGACGCCGTGCCACCAAGCGACCGCCCTTGGCCGGTAGTGGCTGCAGGCAAGCGGATTGGCCAGATTACGTCGGCCGCTTGGTCCCCGGATTTCGACACCAATGTGGCAATCGGTATGGTCAAGCTGAGCCATTGGGAACCCGGCACACGGATCGAAATTGAAACACCGGACGGAATGCGTGGCGCAACCGTGCGAGACAAATTCTGGATATGAATGGGAATAATCAGTTCAGCAAAGGCTGGTGACTGGTTGAAAAGAAAGGAAAGTTGAAATGTTCAATGCGTTGGTAATGGATAAGGACGAAGACAGCGGACTGGCAAGCGCTTCGGTCAAACAGCTTTCCGTTGGGGATCTGCCCCATGGCGAAGTGACAATCGCTGTTGAGTATTCAACCGTGAACTACAAGGACGGCCTTTGTATGTCGCCGAAGGGCGGCGGGCTGGTGCGCAGCTATCCGCACGTGCCCGGCGTTGATTACAGCGGTACGGTCGAGGCGTCCTCGGACGATCGTTATAAGCCGGGCGACAAGATCGTTCTTACTGGCTGGCGCGTAGGCGAAGCGCATTGGGGCGGGTATTCCCAGAAAGCCAACGCTCTGGCTGACTGGTTGGTTCCCTTGCCCGAAGGTTTGGACACACGTCAGGCAATGGCTGTGGGCACGGCCGGTTTCACAGCGATGTTGGCGGTTATGGCGCTTGAGGATCAAGGCATGCAGCCGGGACATGGTCCAGTGCTTGTTACCGGGGCCGCTGGTGGTGTTGGTTCGGTTGCGACCGCCATTCTGGCCAATTTGGGCTATGAGGTGGCTGCCGTGACAGGCCGGCCAGAGGCGGGTGAATATCTAAAATCACTCGGCGCCACCACGATTGTCCCACGCGAGGATCTCAATGAAACCGTGAAACGCCCGTTGGAAAGCGAGTCCTGGGCCGGGTGCATTGACGCGGTGGGGGGCGAAATGTTGGCCCGTGTGCTGGGTCAGATGAAATATGGTGCCTCAGTCGCAGCCGTTGGTCTGGCCGGAGGGGCAGGGCTGCCCGCAAGCGTCATTCCGTTCCTGTTGCGCGGTGTCAACCTGTTGGGCATCGACAGTGTGATGCAGCCCTATGACAACCGGGTTCGCGCATGGCAACGCGTCGCAACCGACCTGCCAATGGACAAGCTGGAGGCAATGGTTCATCCCGCGACGCTGAGCGATCTGCCTCAATTGGGTGTGGATATCCTAAAGGGTCAGGTCAAAGGCCGTGTTGTTGTCGATGTAAATGCCTGATTCCTATGCACTTGGTCGAACCGGCTGACATCGGTGTTGGCCGGTTCAGTTGCCATTGAAAGAACCCGAAAATGCCAGAAACACCTCTGGTCATTGGCTCAATTCCGGATCATCATTGCTATACATCCCAATTGCGATGGACTATGAGCCATGCAAACATCACCTGAAGACGGGGAGTGAGCAGCATGTCTGACGATTTTGAACTAGACACCGACGATCTGAAGCGCCGTATGGATGGCGCCATGGGCAACCTTAGAACCGAATTCGCTTCACTACGAACAGGCCGTGCGTCGGCGTCGATGCTGGAACCAGTTATGGTTGATGCCTATGGGTCGATGACCCCAATCAATCAGGTCGGTACCGTAAACGTCCCCGAACCGCGTATGGTGACGGTGAATGTTTGGGACAAAGGCCTGGTGGGCAAGGTTGAAAAAGCGATCCGTGAAAGCGGTCTGGGCATCAACCCCCAGCTGAACGGCACCATCATCATGCTGCCGATCCCCGAATTGAACGAAGAACGCCGCCGCGAGCTGGGCAAGGTTGCCGGGCAATATGCCGAGAACGCCCGCGTTTCGATCCGTAACGTCCGTCGCGACGGCATGGATCAGATCAAGAAAGCCAAGGCTGACGGCATGTCAGAAGACGATCAGAAGTTCTGGGAAAGTGAAGTTCAGGACCTGACCGACCAGATGATCAAGAACGTAGATGCCGCGCTTGAAACCAAGCAGGCCGAGATCATGCAGGTCTGAGCCCGCATCATGCCTGACACTACTCAACCTTCATCCGCCACAGGACCGCGCCATGTCGCTATCATCATGGATGGCAACGGTCGTTGGGCACAGGCGCGCAACCGGCCTAGGCTGTTTGGCCACCAGGCCGGCGCCCGGCGGGTTCGGGAAGTGGTTGAGGCCTGTCCGGAATTGGGCATCAAGTATCTGACCGTCTTTGCCTTCTCGACCGAGAACTGGAAACGGACCCAGGTCGAAGTAGCCGGGCTGATGAGCCTGTTTCGACGGTACATCATCAAAGAAGCGCGCAACTTGACCAAAGCTGGTGTGCGCGTACGCTTTATCGGCGATCGGGTTCGACTGGATTCCAAACTGACGGAACTGATGGATACTTTGGAGGTTGCAACCCAGCAAAACGATCTGGTGCATCTGACCATAGCGTTGAATTACGGCGGGCGGGATGAGGTTGCCCGGGCGACCAAACGGTTGGCGCGTGACGTCGCCGAAGGCCGCTTGCGCCCCGAAGATGTGGACGAGGAAACCCTGCCCAAGTATCTGGATACACATGTTCTTCCCGATCCGGATTTGGTGATCCGGACCAGTGGCGAAGCCCGTATATCCAACTTTCTTTTATGGCAATCGGCCTATTCGGAATACGAATTTATCGACACGCTCTGGCCCGACTTCACCTCGGCCGAACTGGAACGGCTGTGCCGGAACTTTGGAAGCCGTGACCGGCGGTTCGGAGCGGTTCCGGCATGAGCGAGGGCCGATGGTCTGACCTAACCGCCCGTGTTCTGTCTGCTGCGGTGCTTGTGTGCATCGGCTCGGTCGAAGTGTGGCTGGGCGGCCTGTGGTTCGAAGCCTTTATCGCAATCGCCTGCGGATTGATGACTTGGGAACTGGTGCGGATGATCGATCCGGACCGCATTGGTGTGGCGATCCAGTTGGGCATCCTCACCGGTATTGCTGTCGTTTTTAGCTATCATCTTCCGCCGCTTTATACGCTGCCATTCCTGCTTGCGCCGGCCTTGGTCGGGGCAGGACAGATCAGTCGATCCAAGGGGATCTACGCGCTTTTCGCTTTCTGGATTGCTGCATCGGGTCTGGGCTTCATCTCAATCCGCGAGAACATGGGGTTCGGCTGGATGGTCTGGCTTATCTCGGTGGTCGTGGCAACGGATGTTGCAGGATACTTTGTTGGCAAAACCTTTGGCGGCCCTAAGTTCTGGCCCAAGGTCAGCCCAAAGAAAACATGGTCGGGCACCGCAGGCGGGTGGGCAGCAGCAGCTGTGGTTGGCACGATCTTTGCCGTTCATGCCGGCTTTGGCGTCATGTTTGTGGTAATTTCGGTGCTTGCGTCGATGGCCAGTCAGGCCGGGGACATTGTCGAAAGCGCAACAAAGCGCAAATTTGCGGTCAAGGACAGCTCGAACCTGATACCAGGTCATGGCGGGTTTCTGGATCGCTTTGACGGCATGATGGGCGCGGCCCTGTTCGTTTTGATAGCCGGGATTCTCTATTCCCCCGGAGCGATGTGATGCGCAAAATCTCAATCTTCGGCGCGACCGGATCAATTGGGCAAAACACGATTGATCTGATTGATCGCGACCCCGCGTCCTATGACGTCGTCGCTCTGACGGGCGGGGCGAATATCGAAAAGCTGGCGGAAGATGCCCGGCGTTTGAACGCCGATGTGGCAGTTACGGCCTATGAAGACCGGTTGGATGATCTGCGCACGGCCCTTGCGGGCTCGGGCGTCAAAGTGGCAGCTGGTCAAAATGCGCTGACGGAAGCTGCGGCCCGGCCTGCCGATTGGGTTATGTCGGCCATTGTGGGCGCCGCCGGTCTGGAACCGGGCCTTGAAGTGCTCAGGCAGGGCGGCACGTTGGCGTTGGCCAATAAGGAAACGCTTGTCTGCGCCGGTGCGTTGGTTCTTGAAACGGCCAAAGCGAACAATGCGCGGCTTTTGCCGGTTGACAGCGAACATTCAGCCGTATTTCAGGCGCTTGTCGGCGAGGAAATGGCCGCGGTCGAGCGTATCATCATCACAGCAAGTGGCGGCGCGTTCCGCGATTGGCCACTGAGCAGGCTAGCGCATGCAACAGTCGAGCAAGCCTCGAGCCATCCGAACTGGGATATGGGGCAGCGGATCACAATCGACAGCGCGTCAATGTTTAACAAAGCGCTGGAGCTGATTGAAACCAAAGAATTCTTCGGCGTGTCTCCGGATCAGATCGAAGTGCTGGTGCACCCGGAATCCATCGTTCATGCCTTAGTCGGGTTCCAGGACGGCGCTGTCATGGCCCATATGGGCGCCCCGGATATGCGCCATGCCATCGGGTACGCTCTCCACTGGCCCGACCGGAAGGGTTTGCCGGTCGAACGGTTGGACCTTGGCAAACTTGGGCAGCTGAGGTTCAGTGAACCCGATGAGGCGCGGTATCCCGCGCTGCGCTTGGCGCGCGCCGTGATGGAACGCGGCGGCCTGTCAGGTGCTGTGTTCAACGCCGCCAAAGAACGGGCGTTGGATCGCTTCGTCGCGCGCGAAATAGGTTTCCTTCAGATGGCCGACATAGTCGAGGCCGTTCTGGACAGATTCGAGGCCGCAGGTGGCCTTATTGATGCCCCTTTAACTCTTGATAACGTGCTGCAAACGGACCATTTGGCACGTACATGGGTAGATGACATCGTCATCCAACGAGCAGGATAAAATTTTGGACGTACTTTCTCTGATCCCTCAGTTTGGCAATTTGCTGTACACGATCATTGCCTTTGTCATCGCACTTTCGGTGATCGTCGCGGTGCACGAGTACGGCCATTACATCGTTGGACGCTGGTCCGGTATCCATGCCGAGGTGTTCTCGGTCGGGTTTGGCCCGGTTCTCTGGAGCCGCATCGACAAACGCGGCACGCGATGGCAGATCGCCGCACTGCCTTTTGGTGGGTATGTCAAATTCCTGGGCGATGCGAATGCGGCGTCGGGCAAAGACGAAACCGCGATGGAGGAAATTACCGAGCAGAGCCCGGAGGATTTGCGCCGCACTATGCATGGGGCACCTCTTTGGGCCCGGTCGGCCACAGTTGCCGCAGGTCCGGTTTTCAATTTCATCATGTCGATCCTGGTGTTTGGTCTGATTTTCCTGACCCAGGGTGTGACTAAGGACCCACTGACGGTCGGGACCTTGCACCCTTTACCCGGCACCGTTCAGCAATTGCAGGACGGTGACGAAATCGTCGCTATTGGCGGTGTCGCGGTGCCCGATTTTGACGAGGCGGGCGCGTGGACTGACTTTGTTGACGCGTTGCCGGTGGAACCGGTTCTGCATTATACGGTCATCCGCGATGGTCAGACCATGGATGTGACCGGTCCCTGGCTGTTTCCGCCCCTGATTCAGCAGGTTACGCCTCGTAGTGCAGCCATGGATATCGACCTTAAGCGTGGTGATGTCATCACGTCGGTCAATGGGGACCCGATCTTTGCATTTGATCAGTTGAAAGAGCATGTCGAAGGGTCCGACGGGAAAGTTCTGTTGATGAATGTCTGGCGCGATGGGGCAGATCTTGAGTTTGCACTTGCCCCGCGCCGTACGGACGAACCGCAGTCAGAAGGCGGCTTTGTTACACATTGGCGCATCGGTATCGTTGGCGGGATGATGCTGGAACCCGCGACCGAGGCGGCCGGAGTTCTTGAATCCATTTCGGGCGGCGCACGTCAAACCCTGCTTGTCATAGACGGCTCACTGTCAGGTATCTGGCACATGATTACCGGTGCCATCAGCACCTGCAACATGACCGGCCCGATTGGTATTGCCGAAACTTCGGGGGCGATGGCCAGCCAGGGTGCGCAAAGCTTCATCTTCTTTATTGCTGTGCTGTCTACAGCAGTCGGTTTGCTGAATCTGTTTCCGATCCCTGCCTTGGACGGTGGTCATCTGGTGTTTTATGCCTATGAAGCTGTAACTGGCAAACCGCCAAGCGATGGCGCGCTGAAGATTTTGATGGGGGTAGGGGTATCCTTGATCCTCGGCTTGATGATCTTCGCCCTGACCAACGATCTGTTTTGCTGATTGTGGCCTTGCGCGCCAACAAAAGCCGCAATTTCGCCTCAATCCGCAGATAATTTTATCGCGTCTCAATTTTATGTGGCAGATGCTCAAATGACTAACGCACTTCGAAAATCGTATCAAAGCTTTAGCTTCCTGTTCATGTTGAACTGGGACTTTTTGCTGTTTTTCGGTGCGACTGCATTCGCCATTGGCGGTTGGACCTTCTTGGTCAACATGTGATTCTCACTATTAATTGAACACGATTAACAGCGGCCCATTGGGCCGCTTTGTGTTTTCGTCTTTTGACAAGGAAACCTAATCTCGCTACTCAACAATAAAGTCCTAAAATTCGGGTAGAAAAAAAATGACTGATAGGCGAGGCGCAGGCACATCATGCGGGGGGCAAAAGCCAGCAAACAATATTTTGTGGCAGACGCTACGTATTTTTTCTTTTGTTTTTGTGGCAAGCTTTACCTTCCTGCCAGAGGTTGCGCGCGCGCAAAGCTACACGATCAATTCGTTCGATGTTGAGGGTAACAGGCGGATCGAAAGTTCGACAATCATTGCCCGGACTGGAATTCAGCCCGGCCAGACAGTGACCGCCGGACAGTTGAACGATGCGTTTCAGCGTTTGCTTGACAGTGGTGTTTTTGAGACAGTTGAACTGACGCCGCGTGGAAGCACTCTGGTGATTGAGGTCGAAGAGTATCCGACGATCAACCAGATCAGCATCGAAGGCAATCGTCGCGTAAAAGACGATGTTCTGCTTGATGCCATCAATTCTCAGCCCCGCCGGGTTTTCACACCACAGCTTGCTGAAGCCGACGCGGATCAAATTGCTGAAATCTATTCCGCGCAGGGCCGCGTTTCCGCGACTGTTATCCCGCGCATCATTCGCCGCAGCGACAACCGTGTCGATCTTGTCTTTGAAATTGCCGAAGGCACCACGATCGAGGTTGAGCGTGTCAGCTTTGTTGGTAACCGGGCATACTCAGACCGCCGCTTGCGCCGGATACTGGAGACAAAGCAGGCCAACATTCTGCGTACATTCCTGCGCGGCGATACGTTTATCGCGGACCGGATCGAGTTTGATAAACAAGTCATTCGCGACTTCTATCTGTCGCGTGGATACGTGGATTTCCGCGTGAACAGCGCAAATGTCGAATTCACCCGCGAACGTGACGCTTTCTTCCTGGTGATGAATATCACCGAGGGGCAGAAGTTCTCGTTTGGCAAGATTTCGACCGTCAGTGAAATTCCGGGCGTTGATCCTGCCGCATATCAAGCGGCATTGAAAATCCGCCCGGGCGTGACCTATTCCCCTTCTCTGATCGAAAGCTCGATCGCTCGCCAGGAACGGTTGGGTTTGAAACAGGGTGTTGATTTCCTGCGGGTCGAACCGCGGGTCACGCGTAACCCACGTGATCTGACGCTGGACGTTCAGTTTGTTCTGACCAGAGGTCCGCGGATCTTTGTTGAACGTATCGACATCGAAGGCAACACAACGACATTGGACCGCGTGATCCGTCGCCAGTTCGATACGGTCGAAGGTGATCCGTTCAATCCGCGCGAAATCCGCCAGAGTGCTGAACGTATCCGTGCCCTTGGGTTCTTTGCCGTGGCAGATGTTGAGCCGCGCGAAGGGTCCACGCCCAGCCAGGTGATTGTGGATGTGGACGTCGAAGAACAGCCCACCGGCTCGCTGAGCCTCGGTGGTAGTTACTCAATTTCCGACGGTTTCGGGATTGCAATTGGCCTGAATGAATCCAACTTCCTGGGTCGTGGTCAAAACCTTGGCTTGACCCTTTCGACGGCGCAGGATTCCGAGCAATACATCCTTAACTTTACCGAACCATATTTGCTGGGTCGCCGGTTGCAGTTCGATCTGGGTCTTGGCCTTGCATCGACGAATTCGAGCTTTGCAAGCTACGATACCAAGCGCGTCTTCTTCGAGCCGCAGCTGAGCTATGCAATCAGTGAGTTGTCTTCGCTCCGTCTCCGCTATGGCTGGAACCGCAGCGAGATGACGCAGCAAGATGATGAAGTTAACGGTGCTGTTATCGCTTCGGAAATAGAGCAGGGCAAGCGGACATCCAGCACGCTGGGCGTATCCTACCTCTATGATAGTCGACGCGGTGGTCTGAACCCGAATGCGGGCGTTTTGTTTGAGGTTGGCGTTGATGCGGCCGGTCTAGGCGGCGACAACGAGTTCTACAAGACCACAGCGCGCGGCATCGCGCAGACACGTGTCCTGAACGAGGAAGTTGTTCTAAGGGCCTCGATGGAATTAGGTGCACTGCATTGGCAGGGCGACGACTTCAGCCGTGTGATCGACCGCTTCTTGATTGGTCCGAATACGTTCCGTGGCTTTGAACCTGCGGGTCTGGGTCCGCGTGACCTGTCGAACGCTCAGGACGATGCGATCGGTGGAAACTACTACTGGGTTGCCCGGTTTGAATCAGACTTCCCGCTTGGACTGCCCGAAGAACTGGGTCTGCGCGGCGGTGTGTTCTACGATGTTGGTAACGTCTACAATATCAACAACGTGAACACTGCTGGTGCCGACATCGTGGGCGCGGACGGGTCTATCCGCCACGTGATCGGTGTGTCCGTTCTGTGGGAAACGCCTTTCGGCCCCCTGCGGTTCAACTTCTCGAAAGCTTTGAAGAAAGAGGACTTCGACAAGGAACAGAACTTTGACCTGACCGTTCAGGCACGGTTCTGATCGCCAGATGTTGAACTTGATAAAATTAATTACACAGGGCCCATTTCGGGCCCTGTGCGTTTTTCTGGCGCTGGCCTGCATGTCGACCGCTCAGGCGCAGCAATTAGGCGTTCCTCAGGCGAATGTTCTGACCCTATCCAGTGACCGGTTATTTTCCGAGTCGCAATTCGGTCGGCGCGTCATGCGCGAGATCGAAAGTGAAGGCGCATTGCTGGCCGACGAGAATGAACGAATTGTCGCTGAACTGAGCAAGGAAGAAAAAGACCTGACCGAAAAGCGCGCAGAACTGCCAACCGAAGAGTTTCGACCGTTGGCCGAGGCGTTCGAAAACAAGGTTCAGACACATCGCGAAAGTCAGCGTGCTAAACTGGACGCCCTTGCGCGCCGAAGCGAAGAAGCGCGGCAGACCTTTCTGGTTCTTGTGCAGCCGATCCTTATCGAGTTGTTGCGCGAATCCGGGGCGTCGGTCGTTATCGAACGTTCCAATGTCTTTCTCAGCTCGGACCGAACCGATGTGACGGACACTGCGATTGCGCGGATCAATGAACAGATTGGCGATGGCAGCCAACTTGAAGACGAAAGCAAAGAATAGGTTCGCTTGCCCTTAAGGCGCGGTGTTGCTAACCACGCGTCAAAGAGAAATCCAGAACGGGACGACTGCACTATGACCACGGAAACCAAAAGCGCAGACATTCAGCTGATCCAGCGGATATTGCCTCACCGCTACCCGTTTCTGCTGGTCGACAAGGTCGTCGAAATCTCGGGTTTTCAATCGGCCGTTGGCATCAAGAACGTCACCATGAACGAGCCGCATTTTCAGGGCCATTTCCCGGGAACCCCGATCATGCCGGGCGTGACCATTGTCGAGGCGATGGCACAGACCGCGGGTGTTATGCTGGGTGTGGGTATGGACGTGATCGACAGCGAGCTGTTGATCTATTTTATGAACATCGACAAATGCAAATTCCGTCGCAAAGTGATCCCGGGTGACGTGCTTGAGATGCATGTCGAAACGGTTCGCGGTAAAAAGGGTGGCAAGATCTTCAAATTCAGTGGCCGTGCCACGGTCGAAGGAGAGGTCGCGGCCGAGGCTGAGTTTTCGGCCTATGTCGATTGGGACATGGAAAAGACCACATGAGCGGCATCCATCCAAGCGCAATCATCGAAGAAGGCGCGCAGATTGGTGAAGGCTGCGTCGTAGGTCCGTTTTGCTATGTGGGTCCTCAGGTCAAGCTTGCGGATCGGGTCGAGCTGAAATCGCATGTTGTGGTGACCGGCGATACCTCGGTTGGTGAAGAGACCGTGATCTTCAACTTTTCGGTCATTGGAGAGATCCCACAGGATTTGAAGTTCGGTGGTGAGAATACGCGCCTTGAGATCGGCAAACGCAATCGGATTCGCGAACATGTCACGGTGAATACCGGGACCGATGGTGGCGGCGGCGTTACGCGGATTGGGGATGATTGTCTGCTGATGGCGGGCGTGCATGTGGCCCACGATGTCCAGATTGGCAATCGGGTGATCATGGTGAACCATGCCGGCGCAGCGGGTCATTGCATCATTGAGGATGACGTGATTGTCGGTGGTATCTCTGGATTGCATCAGTGGGTCCGCGTCGGGCGTGGCGCGATCATCGGCGCGTTGACCATGGTTCCAAATGACGTGATCCCATATGGCCTGGTTCAGGCGCCGCGTGGCGAACTTGATGGTCTAAATCTCGTCGGCCTCAAACGGCGCGGTGTCTCACGTGAGGATATTGCCGCTTTGCGGGCGGCCTTCCGCGAATTGTCGACTGGCGATGGTACGTTCATGGAGCGCGCGCACCGGGTCGGCACGGATAACGAAAGTGAATACGTTCAGCGGATCGTCGATTTCGTGACCGGACATTCGGATCGGTCTTTCCTTACACCGGGGAAATAAACAATGCTGGCGCTGATTGCGGGAACAGGCGTTTTGCCGGGTGAAGTGGTCGCGCAGTTGCCCGACCGCCCGGTGGTCTGTGCGATGGAGGGCTTCCGCCCGGATACTCTGACCCCGGATGTCGAGTTTCCATTGGAACAGGTCGGAACCTTTATCGCCGACATCAAGGCGCGGGGTGTGACCCAAATTTGCATGGCAGGTGCCGTAGGCCGCCCGCCCATTGATCCCGCCAGGATCGACGCAGCAACAATGCCTTTGGTCCCAATCCTGCAACAAGCCATCATGTCCGGCGATGATGCGGCGCTGCGCGCGGTCATCGGCATTTTTGAGGATGCAGGTCTGGAGGTTAAGGCAGCCCACGAAATCGCGCCGAACCTTCTTCCAAAACTCGGGTGTCTGACGCAGGCGCAACCGTCTGAGGCCGATCTGACGGATGCGGACCGTGCATCGGGTATCGTCCGGGCGATGGGTGCTGCGGATGTTGGGCAGGCCTGTGTGGTTTCAAAACGGCAGGCGCTGGCGATTGAAGGTATCTTCGGCACGGCATGGATGTTGCAGTCTCTGACTCAGCGCCCCGATGCGGGCGGCGGCATTTTGTTCAAAGCCCCGAAACCAGATCAGGACGTTCGTGCAGATCTGCCTGCGATCGGGCCTGATACTGTGTCTGGCGCAGTTGCGGCGGGGCTGTCGGGAATTGTGATCGAAAAGGGCGGCGTCCTTGTGCTTGAGAAAGACCGCGTGATTGCGGAATGTGATAGGCTGGGCCTGTTTTTGTATGTCCGCGAGCGGACGAACTGATGCGGGTTTTCGTCGTCGCCGGTGAACCTTCGGGGGACCGGCTTGGCGGGGCTTTGATGGAAGGCCTGCGCGCGCTGGTACCCGGAGTTGAATTTCAGGGTGTTGGCGGCCCGCTGATGCAGGCACAAGGGTTGGACAGCCTTTTTTCCATGTCCGAATTGTCGGTTATGGGACTTGTCGAGGTTCTCCCCAAGTTTTTTCACCTCAAACGTCGGATTTCCGAGACAGCGCAGGCTGTTCTGGATAGCAATCCAGACGTTCTGATCACCATCGACAGTCCTGATTTCTCATTGCGGGTTGCCAAGCTGGTCAAAGCGCAAAGTACTATTCGCACAGTTCACTATGTTGCCCCCAGTGTCTGGGCCTGGCGTCCCGGGCGTGCGGACAAGATGGCCAAGGTCATCGATCATGTACTGGCGCTGTTGCCATTCGAGCCGCCCTATATGCAGCGCGCGGGGATGGAATGTGACTTTGTCGGACACCCTGTCGTCAGCGAACCAGTGGCGACCGAACAAGACATTCAGGCCTTTCGCGAGGCGTACGGCCTAGGCCAATCGCCCATCGTTCTGGCCTTGCCCGGTTCGCGGCGGGGTGAGGTGGATCGTCTGGCTCCGGTCTTTGGTCAGGCGTTAATCGAGTTTCTGAAACAGCGCCCCGACACGCGCGTGGTCGTACCAGCCGTGGCCCATATGTTTGATGCGGTAACTGAGCATGTTCAGGACTGGCCAGGGTCGCCAGTCGTAGTTGATCCGCGGGACTTGCCCTCGGACCAGGCTCAGGCGCAGAAAAGGGCGGCTTTTGCTGCGGCCGACCTTGCGTTGGCGGCGTCTGGGACAGTTTCATTGGAACTGGCGGCACAGGCCACGCCAATGGTGATAGCCTACAATCTGAACTGGCTGACGACGCTGATCGCAAAGCGCATGGTGAATCTGGACACGGCGACCCTTGTCAATCTGGTGTCTGAAACACGCGCGGTTCCCGAATGCCTGCTGGATGATTGCGAACCGAACAAGGTTGCCACGGCATTGTCGGACGTGGCCACCAGTCCGGATGCGCAGCGCAGCGCTATGGACGTGACCATGGATCGTCTGGGCCGGGGTGGTGAGGCACCGGGTCTGCGGGCCGCCCGAGCGGTTTTGAACAGGCTGCCCAATCGCCATGATTGAACACATCCTGTTCGCATTTTCCGCTGCGATCGTGACCACATCAACTAACCTGGACAATCTGGTCATCCTGTTTGGCCTAATCATGGTGATGGAAACGCGCCGTGCCGTCTTTGGCTTTGCGGCGGCGCAAATGATAATTCTGAGCCTGTCGCTTGTGATTGCCAGCGGCTTGGATCACAGCCGGTTTCTGAATTGGGTCGGTTATCTTGGGGTTATCCCGTTGTCTCTGGGCCTTTATGGCATCTGGCAACAACGGAAAGGCTCGGGCGGGCGTCAACTGCCCGATACTGGGGCTATCACCTCAGTCGTCGCGCTGTTTTTGACGCTATCGATTGACACGCTTGCGGCTATGACTCCGCTGTTCGCGGATTCGACTTCCGCGTTTCGGTTGACGGCCATGATCGGGGCCGGGTGCGCACTGGCAACGCTGATCGGGATTGCAAGTTGGGGCGCACCACGCGCTCAGGTTTTAGGTCCGCGTTTTGCCGGGTTGGACAGGATCGCACCTTACATCATGGTAGCAGTCGGACTGTATATTCTGGTGAACAGCCCGACCGACGTCTTGTGATCCGGACGCCTCAGTAACCGCGCCAGATCCAGCCGCCGCCGTATATGCGGCTGCTTTCATTGGAATAGAACACGCAGGCCTGACCGGGCGAAATGCCTTCCTCAGGTGTCAGCAATTCGACTTCGGCAGTCGTTTCAGACAGAGGTCGGACAATCGCCTCGCGCGGCGGGCGGGTCGACCGCACCTTGACCGACAAATGCCATTCGTCGCGCGACGTAAAAGGCTCATCCCCTAGCCAGTTGATCTCGCGCACCGGAACGGTCCGGGTCGCCAGCAGTTCTTTCGGGCCAACGACAACCCGCTTTTTGTCTACGTCCAGCTTCACCACATACAAAGGCTCGCTCAGCCCGCCGATACCCAGTCCGCGGCGCTGACCGATGGTGTAGTGGATGACGCCATTATGCTGTGCCAGCACCCGACCGTCGGAATGAACGATCTCACCCGGTTCCGCCGCACCGGGGCGCAACTTTTCGATCACGCTGGCATAGTTGCCATCGGGCACAAAGCAGATGTCCTGACTGTCGGGCTTGTCCGCTACCGACAGCCCGTATTGCGCGGCCATCTCTCGGGTCGCGTCCTTCGAGGGCAGGTGGCCCAGAGGAAAACGTAGAAAGTCCAACTGCTCGGGCGTAGTGGAAAACAGGAAATAGGATTGATCCCGGTTCGCGTCCTCGGCGCTGTGCAGTTCCGGCCCGTTCGCGCCCATCTTGCGCTGGATATAATGGCCAGTGGCCATACAGTCGGCTTCAAGGTCCTTGGCAGTTTCCAGGAGGTCCTTGAACTTCACGCGCTCGTTGCACCGGATACATGGGACCGGAGTCGCTCCGGCCAGATAGCTGTCGGCGAATTCGTCGATCACAGCATCTTTGAAGATGTTCTCGTAATCCAGAACGTAATGCGGTAAGCCGCGCTCCTCGGCCACACGCCGCGCGTCATGGATATCAATCCCTGCGCAACAGGCGCCTTTCTTGGCCAAGGCCGCGCCGTGGTCATACAACTGCAGCGTCACGCCAACCACGTCATAGCCCTGATCGGCCAGATAAGCGGCAACAACTGAGCTGTCGACGCCGCCGGACATGGCAACAACCACCCGCGTCTCTGACGGGGGTTTGGCAAAGCCAAGCGAGTTCAGCGGTGTCTCGGTATCGAGGGCCATGACGATTCCAGTGCGGGTTAAGAAAGACCGGCAGAATATAGGAAAATTCTACACACTCTCAAGGGGCGGTTTCACGCGACATTAAGTAGGCTGTTGTCAGCTTTGTCGCAGCTGAAAAAGGGTCAAGAGATGTATTTGCACAAAGTCGAAGGGCCAAGGTCCGTAACCCTGCCGGATGGAACGGTTTTATCGCGAAACGATCTGCCACCTGCAGAGACGACCAGATGGGTCGCTTCGCGCAAGGTCATTGTGGTGCGCGGCGTTCTATACGGGCTGATTTCGTTGTCGGACGCCAAAAAACGCTATGGGCTAAGCGATGAAGAGTTCAATTCTTGGGTTTCTGCGGTCGCTGAACACGGTGCGGATGCTCTGAAAGTGACGGCATTAAAAAAATTTCGACAACCTAAAGATGAAAGTGAGTAAATGATGCAACGGTAACGTCAGTTTAACCTTTTTTGAGCATTCTCAATTTGAATTGTTAAAATGACCCAAATTGGAGCAGTAAATGCGTATACTTCTTGTCGAGGATGATCCAACCACGTCGAAAAGCATTGAGCTAATGCTGACGTACGCCAACCTCAACGTCTATGCGACGGATCTGGGCGAGGAAGGCATCGATCTGGCAAAACTGTACGATTATGACCTGATCCTTCTGGACCTGAACCTGCCGGACATGAACGGTCACGAAGTATTGCGTAAGCTGCGCATTGCGCGGGTCGAAACACCCATCTTGATCCTATCGGGCGCTGATGACACCGAAAGCAAAATCAAGGGCTTTGGCTTCGGTGCTGACGATTACATGACCAAACCCTTTCACCGAGAGGAGCTGGTTGCCCGCATTCACGCAATCATTCGCCGGTCAAAAGGGCATTCCCAGTCCGTCATTCATACGGGCCGGGTCGCGGTGAACCTGAATGCCAAAACCGTTGAGGTTGGAGGCAAGGCCGTTCATTTGACCGGCAAGGAATACCAAATGCTTGAACTGCTAAGCCTCCGCAAAGGCACGACGCTGACCAAAGAGATGTTTTTGAACCATCTCTACGGCGGCATGGACGAGCCCGAGCTGAAAATTATCGACGTTTTCATCTGTAAACTGCGCAAAAAGCTCAGCAATGCGACCGGTGGCGAGAGCTATATCGAAACCGTCTGGGGCAGGGGTTACGTGCTGCGCGATCCCCAAAGCAACAGTCTGGACGAACGTCGGATCACCGTTGGTGCCTGACTTCAAATGAAATCTGGTCGCCGTAGATTCAGTGCGACCCCCTCACTGATGGAACAGCACATCTGGACCTAGCCATGGCCTCGCCCTATCACTGGGTTCAAAGACTATGTGACAGGGCGAGGCCATGAGCGATTCAATTGCGGTAACAGAGCTGACGGAAGATCAAGCGCGTGCCGAGCTGGCGCGGCTTGCGGAATTGATTGCGCGGGCCAACACGCTGTATCACGCCGAGGACGCCCCAGAGATCTCGGACTCCGACTACGATGCGCTAAAGAGGCGAAACGCGGACATCGAGGCGCGTTTCCCTAAGTTGAAACGGCCCGACAGCCCCACAGATCAAGTGGGCGCACGACCGGCGGAGGGATTTTCAAAACTCGTACACGCTGTCAGAATGATGTCCCTGGGCAATGCGTTCAACGATGAGGACGTTTCGGATTTTGACAGGTCAATCCGCAAATATCTGGGATTGAGCGACTCCGCCGAGCTGGGTTTTACTGCTGAACCCAAGATTGACGGTCTGTCCCTGTCCCTAAGATATGAACAGGGGAAGCTCGTGCAGGCGGCGACCCGAGGCGATGGCGAGATTGGT
Source organism: Ruegeria atlantica (assembly GCF_001458195.1). Classification (GTDB taxonomy): domain Bacteria; phylum Pseudomonadota; class Alphaproteobacteria; order Rhodobacterales; family Rhodobacteraceae; genus Ruegeria; species Ruegeria atlantica. The sequence continues at coordinate 584,966 of NZ_CYPU01000039.1, forward strand.
GAAAACGTGACTGCGAACGCGCGGACGATTGCGGACATTCCGCACAGCGTCAAAAACGCTCCGGAGGTTCTGGAGGTGCGCGGTGAAGTCTACATGTCACACGAAGACTTCGACAAGCTGAACGCGCGACAGACAGAGCTGGGCGAAAAGGTATTTTCAAATCCACGAAACGCTGCTGCAGGGTCGTTGAGGCAGCTTGACGCGAAAATCACACGCTCCCGTCCGCTTCGGTTTTTTGCATATGCCTGGGGTGAGTTGTCAGCCCCCTTGGCCGATACCCAATTGGGTGCCATTGAACGGTTGGCGGAATTCGGTTTCTCAACCAACCCACTGACAGCGTTGTGCGAAACGACAGATCAGATGATCAAGCACTACCGTAGCATCGAAGCGCAACGCGCAACGCTTGGCTATGACATCGACGGAGTTGTCTACAAGGTGAACGACTTGGCGCTACAAGCCCGGCTGGGGTTCAGATCCACGACCCCCAGATGGGCTATCGCGCATAAGTTTCCCGCCGAACTGGCATGGACAAGGCTAGAGGCCATCGACATTCAGGTGGGTCGAACGGGTGCGCTCAGCCCGGTTGCCCGGCTGCACCCGGTAACTGTTGGCGGCGTCGTCGTGTCCAATGCCACGCTGCATAACGAGGACTATGTCGCTGGTCGCGACGCAAAGGGCGGTACGATCCGGGATGGGAAAGATATTAGGGTCGGCGACTGGGTCCAGGTCTATCGCGCGGGCGACGTGATCCCAAAAGTGGCGGATGTCGACATTTCGAAACGTCCAGATGACGCGCAACCTTATGATTTTCCCACAACCTGTCCGGAATGCGGCAGTGATGCGGTTCGGGAAGAAGGCGATGCCGTTAGACGCTGCACCGGTGGGATTATTTGCCCGGCGCAGGCTGTTGAAAAATTGAAACATTTCGTATCTCGGAAAGCGTTCGATATCGAAGGGCTGGGCGCCAAGCAGATTGAAATGTTCTACGATGACCCGGACTTGCCAATCAAAACCCCGGTGGACATCTTTACACTGCAGAACAGAGATGCGGCCAATCTAAACAAGCTCGCCAACCGTAAGGGTTGGGGCGCGCAAAGTGCCGGGAACCTTTGGGCTGCAATTGATGAAAAACGCCAAATCCCATTCGGACGCCTTCTTTTTGCATTGGGCATTCGACATGTCGGAGAGGCCGCATCGAATCTGATCGCGAACCACTATGGCTCCTGGCCAGAATTTGAACGCGCCGTCACCGCAGCCGCTGATTTCGAAGGTCCTGAGTGGGACGAGCTTTTGGGTATTGATGGCGTAGGTGACGTCATGGCGCGCGCGTTGGTTTCTGCATTTGCTCAGGACGCAGAACGCGCCAGCATCGACGCTTTGGTCGCGCAATTGGACGTGCAGGACGCCAAACGACCCGACACATCGGGCAGTCCGGTGGCTGGCAAGACGGTTGTCTTTACAGGGTCACTTGAAAAGATGACCCGCGCCGAAGCCAAAGCCCGGGCCGAGGCACTGGGGGCCAAGGTCTCTGGTTCGGTCAGCAAGAAGACCGATTTGCTGGTTGCAGGCCCGGGTGCGGGCTCCAAGGCCGAGAAGGCAGCGGAACTTGGTATCGAGACGCTGGACGAAGATGAATGGCTGCACCTGATCGGCACCGCATGAGCGGCCGCCCTGAAATCCTGTTTCCCCTTTTCGCGGGGCTCGAGACTCTGGAGGGCGTTGGCCCCAAGACTGCGCAGACAATGGTGCAGGCGGGGATCGAGTCGCCGCGTGATGTGCTGTTCGGCTTGCCCTACGCTGTCGTGGATCGCAGGCGGCGCGATACAATCCAGGGGGCTGATCTGCCAACGACATTGACGGTTGAGGTCACGGTCGGTACCCACCGACCGTCGCGAAGTAAAGGCGGGGCCTACCGCGTTCACGTCGAAGACACGCAGACCGAGTTTCAGTTGGTCTTTTTCCACGCGCGTGGCGACTATTTGAAAAAAGTTCTACCGCCAGGCAGCCGTCGTGTGATCTCTGGCAAGCTCGAACTGTTCGACGGCATGGCGCAGATGGTCCATCCAGATCACATGCTGCCCGTGGAAAGCGCGGATGACATTCCTGAGTTCGAGCCAGTTTATCACCTGACACAGGGCATCACACAAAAAACGGCGTACAAGGCGGCACGTAGCGCATTGACCCGCGCGCCACAGCTGGCTGAGTGGATTGACCCTGCGCAAGTGTCAAAACAGGGCTGGGCGGATTGGGCAACGGCTGTATCCGCGGCGCATAACCCACAGGGGGCGGATGACGTGGCCGCGCATGCGCCAGCCCGGGAACGCCTTGCCTATGACGAACTGTTTGCCCATCAGGTGACGCTGGCTCTGGCGCGACAACGCGAGCGAAAGGCCCGGGGCATCGTGAGCGTCGGCACTGGTGCTCTGCAAGCTAAAGTTCTTGCTAATCTGCCTTACAAACCCACCGGGGCCCAGGCGCGGGCGATCAAGGAAATAACCGCCGACATGGGCTCGGACGCACGGATGAACCGATTGCTGCAAGGCGATGTGGGCGCAGGGAAAACCTTGGTCGCCTTCATGGCACTTCTGGTCGCGGTCGAGGCTGGTGGACAGGGTGTCATGATGGCGCCGACCGAGATTCTGGCCAGGCAGCATTTGGAAGGCCTACGCCCGCTTGCTGAAGAGGCCGGAGTCGTTCTGGAAATCCTGACTGGGCGGGACAAGGGCGCCGAACGGCGTGCAAAGTTGGCCGCCCTAAAACAGGGCGATATTCACATCCTTGTCGGCACCCACGCGGTGTTTCAAAGCGATGTGGAGTTCCACGCCCTGCGACTTGCCATCGTGGACGAACAGCACCGGTTTGGGGTCCGCCAAAGGATGGAGCTGTCCGAAAAAGGGCAGGGCGCGGATGTTCTGGTGATGACCGCGACACCGATTCCGCGCAGCCTGGCTTTGGCGCAATATGGGGACATGGACGTCTCTGTTCTGGATGAAAAACCACCGGGGCGGAAACCGATCAAAACGGCGATTATCAGCACCGAGCGTATGGATGACGTCGTGGCGCATTTGCGTCGGGCTATCGATGAAGGACGTCAGTGCTATTGGGTCTGTCCGCTGGTCGATGAATCCGAAGTCTCGGACCTGACGGCAGCGGAGGAGAGGTTCAAACGGCTGCGTGCCATACTGGGCGAAGGTATTGTCGGCCTGGTCCATGGCCAGATGCCCGCGTCCGACAAGGATGCCGCAATGGCCGCGTTTCAAGAGGGCCGAACAAAAGTACTTGTTGCCACGACTGTAATCGAGGTTGGCGTGAATGTTCCGAACGCCTCGATCATGGTGATCGAACGGGCTGAAATTTTCGGGTTGGCTCAACTACACCAGCTACGCGGCCGCGTTGGACGGGGTGAGGCGGACTCGACCTGCTTGTTGATGTATCAACCCCCGCTCAGTGAAGGTGGGCGCAAACGGCTGGAAGTACTGCGTGAGACCGAAGACGGGTTCCGGATATCAGAGACTGACCTGCAGATGCGCGGCGCAGGTGACCTGATCGGTACGGCCCAATCCGGGTTGCCGAAATTCCGGATTGCGGACCTGGAACGCCAGGCCGGATTGATGGCCGTAGCACAGACGGACGCACGCAATCTGCTTAGCAAAGACCCGCCCCTGGCCACGGAACGTGGGCAGGCGGTGCGTGTTCTACTTTGGCTTATGAAACAGGATCAGGCAATCCGTTTAATTTCAGTGGGTTAGCAATTTCGTTCTATAAAGTTCACAAATGTTCTCAAAAAGTTCTTTACTGACTCGGCAAAATATGAGAACAAAAGGTCAACAAAGGATTAAAACCCGACCGGAGGTGAGACCATGCTGACCCAGATCAAGACCGCCATAAGTCGTTCGCATTCCACGCTATTGCAGGATGCGGCAGGTGCGGTGTCATTGGTGGTGATGCTGGTGGTTGCCCTTCACCTTCCCGGAGCGTTCTGACCCTTTCTGCCTGCGATCTCGTGCCGAAAACTCCGCGCCGTCGTCCCCATTTCTGTCAAGGGTGACCTGCCTGTCCCAATTCCCTTGAAAGGGCCATGCCTCGGCCCTGCGCGGAAATACGGATCCCACGCGAGACACGCATTGCCTACCGCCGCCCTTTCCGCCCGGAAGGAGCGGCGGTTTTTTTACAACTGTCCGGTTTTGAAGATTTCGAGCATCGCCGACAGCACGGAATTCACTGCAACCGATGCCAGGATCATCCCCATGATGCGGCTGATAATGGCAGCACCGGAATGGCCAATCAGTCGTATGATCGGTTCGGCCAGCAGCATCAAAACAAAGGCGATGGCCACGACAGACAACATAACCAGTGCTGTGATGCCTTGATCCGCCACGCTGAACCGGTTGTTGTCAGTCAGGATAACCACGGCCAGCATCGCACCCGGCGACGCCAGTGAGGGTACCGCCAACGGAAAGATCGCGGGGTTGGGCTTGTGGAATTTGTCTTCCTGATCGTCTTCTGCTGCGCGTTGTTCAACCTCTTGTTTGCTTTCGCCAAAGATCATCGTCAGGGCGAACAGGAACAGGATGATCCCTCCGGCCACCTGGAACGAGTTCAAACCGATATCCAGCGCCTCGATCAGCAATTGCCCAAAAACAAGGAAGAACAGCAAAACCCCGGCACTTATGAACGCCGCCAACAGGGCTGTTTTACGGCGCGCCGCCGCCCCAAGCCCGGCTGTAACGGCGATAAAAACGGGAATTGTTCCAATCGGATCAATAACGACCCACAGGGTAACAAAATGTTCCAGCAAACTATTCAAACCAAATTCTCCCCAAAACTTTGGCGGAGGTTAGATGGGTTTGAATTGAATTACCATCTTCAGGCGCAGTTGGCCTGTTCGGCTTGTTCCATAGCTTCAGCAGTAGCATCCAACGCCAGCAGAATCGAAGCGTGCCGGTTCTTGTAATCACGCGCAGGCATAAGAACTTCCAGCCCGTCAAACGGTGCGTCCGGAGCAGGGCCGTCTTTCTTCAACATAGCCGACAGTTGATCCCGCGCGGTTTCGATTTGCGCGCGCGTGGTTCCAATTACAGCGGATCCAACGACCGAGGCCGAGGCCTGACCCAGGGCGCAGGCCTTAACGTCCTGACCAAAGTCGGACACGTGACCGTCCTCAACCTTGACGTCCACGGTCACGGTCGACCCGCACAAAGGCGAGCGTTTCTTGACGGACGCATCAGGGTTTTCCAGTCGTTCCAGATGCGGAATATCCGCAGCCAGGGCCAGAATGCGCCCGGAATATAGCTTTATCAGGTCGTTCTCGCCAGACATGGCTTTCCCTCGTTGCGTGTTCCCCATACATAGTGGCCATCCACCGGGATGCAAAAGGTTTTTACAATGTCCGAGACCGTCACTTTCGATCTGTCTAGCCTGAAGTTTAACGACGCCGGTCTGATTCCGGCGATCGCACAGGATGAAGCTTCTGGCGAGGTGTTGATGATGGCGTGGATGAACGCAGAAGCGGTTGAAAAAACTCTTGAAACGCGCCGCGTGACGTATTGGTCGCGTTCACGTCAGTCGTTCTGGATCAAGGGCGAAACCTCGGGGCATGTTCAGGAACTGATCGATTTCCGCGTCGATTGTGATCGCGACTGCCTGCTGGTCCTGGTGCGACAGACCGGCGCGGCGTGTCATACGAACCGGCGCACCTGTTTCTACACCGCAGTGCGGGATGGTGAAGAGGTCGAGCTAATGCGGCCGATGGACTAGGGTCGGTCACAGCCCGACCATGACCCGAACCTGTTCCGCGGTAACTCCATCACCACGATACTTGGCGATGGCGCGCGCGTCGTCGCGTTTGGCCAAGCGTTTGCCTGCATCATCTCGGATCAGTTTATGATGGTGATAGACAGGTGTCGGCAAGCCGATCAGGGCCTGCAACAGAACATGGATACGCGTCGCCTCGAACAGGTCCTGACCGCGCACGACATGAGTTACGCCTTGCGCTGCGTCATCCAGAACGACGGATAGATGGTAGGACGTTCCCATATCGCGCCGGGACAATACCACGTCTCCGATTGTGTCCCGTAACTCATCAGCAGTGAAAGTGACGGGCCCCGTTTCCCCTTTCGGTCCCGCGCCTGTTTCTTCGAAAACCGCGGTTTTTCCAAACGGTTGAGTGGCAGTCCTAAACAGATCTGGAACTACACGTGCAGCCATTTCAATGTCCAGTCGAAGGGGCAAATCTTGTGGAATCGGGCCCGATCGCACTGAAACATGCCTGCACGTGCCCGGATAAATGATCCCATCCGGCCCATGCAGAGGAACTCCTTCCTGCGGCGCTCCGGCGGCGGCGGCAATGTCCCGACGATTGCAGGTGCACGGGTACAACAGACCTTGTGACCACAACGTTTTCAGCGCGTCTTTATAAGTTGACACACGAGACGATTGCCGCATCACGGGTTCTGGCCAGGTCAATCCTAGCCAGGTCAAATCGTCATAAATCTGCTCTTCCCAATTTGCCCGGCAGCGGGAGCGGTCGATGTCTTCGATCCGCAATAAAAATTGACCGCCTTCAGCGGCGGCCATATCACTGGCAAGAAGTGCAGAACAGGCATGGCCAAGATGAAGCGGACCCGTAGGAGATGGGGCAAATCTGGTAATGAATGTCACGTCTTTTCAACAATATATACGTCAGATTTAAGGTCCATCCCGGGAAGATGCGACCCGTATTCCCGAAACAACAACCGCGCAGCGCCCATGTCCAGCCAATCGTTTAAACGGGTGGTGAAGGACGGATCGTCAAGTGTGTGATCGTTGAAAGAAAAGGCCAGTAAGCCGCCTTTGGGTAGCGCCTTCATCAACAGGTCGAATGTCTCTGGCGGGGCGGCGCCGGTTCCGATCACGCCAATCGCTGTGATTGCCTTATAAGCATCTTGCTCCAGCGGTTCCGGATCGGTGATCTCAAACGTCGTGAGGTTTCTGTAAACCTCCTTGGCGGCTGCCCCTTCAAGCATCTTTGGCGTGGGATCCACACCATCGATTACCTGAAATCCCGTATCGTGCAGGGCTTTGCCGGACAGACCCGTGCCACAACCGTAATCCAGAACAGGCGTCTGCGATTCGGGCATCTGGGACCAAAGCGCCTCGGCCACGCGGCCAGGCGTGGCGTAGCCATGTGAGCCAACTTCGGCGTCGTATGACGAGGCCCATTTCTGATAATGCGTACGGGTCGCCTCAGGCGTATCAAGCCCATAGGCGTCTTTGAGGTATTTGTCGCTCATACCCGTATGTTAGGCTGGTAGGGCACAATGCGTCCAGTCAGCAATGCGCCAGCCAGTCTGTCCATTCCGTCTTGGCCCGGTCGGTGTAGGCCTTGTACCGGTCCTTACGGCCCCGGCGCCCCCCTTTGAGGCCATCAACCGGGCGAAACAGACCAAAGTTGACGTTCATGGGTTGAAAGGTCTTGGCTTCGGCCCCGCCGGTGATGTGGTGTATCAACGCACCCATGGCGCTGTCCTGCGGGATCTCGGGCAGGGAACGCCCCAGGATCTCGGCAGCAGCCAGCCGACCGGCCAACAAGCCCATTGCAGCGCTTTCCACATACCCCTCGACACCGGTGATCTGGCCGGCAAATCGAATACTCGGCTTTGATTTCAGCCGCATCTGCGCGTCTAGCAATGTCGGAGAATTGATAAATGTATTGCGATGAATCCCGCCCAGGCGCGCGAAACTGGCATTCTCAAGCCCGGGGATCATGCGGAATACGTCAGTCTGTGCACCATATTTCATCTTGGTCTGAAAACCGACGATGTTGAACAGCGTACCAAGTGCATTGTCGCGGCGCAGTTGAACAACCGCATGAGGTTTGACGTCAGGCTGATGCGGGTTGGTCAGGCCGACCGGTTTCATCGGCCCGTGGCGCAGCGTCTCGCGGCCCCGTTCCGCCATAACCTCGATGGGCAGGCAGCCGTCGAAATACCCGGCAGTTTCACCTTCGTGGAATTCTGTTTTGTCCGCCGCCAACAGGGCGTCGATGAAGGCCTCGTACTGATCGCGGTCCATGGGACAGTTCAGATAGGCAGTGCGCTCTTCTTCGGTTTCGCCCTTGTCATAACGGGACTGCATCCACGCCTGGCTCATGTCGATGCTGTCGGCATAGACGATCGGGGCTATGGCGTCGAAGAACGCCAGCGCCTCGGCGCCAGTTTCGGAACGTATCGATTCACCCAAAGACGACGAAGTCAACGGACCCGTCGCAATGATCCAGTGGCCGTCTTCGGGCAGGGCGGTGACTTCTTCGCCCGTTACCTCAACTCGCGGATGGGCCTGAAGCTTGGCGGTTACTGCTTCGGCAAACGGATCACGATCCACGGCCAAAGCCCCACCGGCGGGCAGGCGATGCGTATCGGCGGTGGTCATGATGATCCCGTTGGCCGCGCGCATTTCCCAATGCAGCAGACCGACGGCATTCTGTTCGTCGTCATCCGAGCGGAAGGAGTTCGAGCACACCATCTCGGCCAGATTGCCGGTCTGGTGCGCAAAAGTGCCCACTTTGGGCCGCATTTCGTGGATTACAACATCCACGCCCATTTCCGCTGCTTGCCAGGCCGCCTCGGACCCTGCCATGCCGCCGCCAACTATATGCAATTTCTGTGTCATGAGTTGCCACATAGGCCACAGCATCGCGCAACGCAACACACGCCAAGTTTCGCGTTGATTAGCTAGCAATTTTAGTAGGGTACTTGGGGTCGCCGTAGCGGGAATGTCAGCGCCGGTGAGAGAAACCAGCATGGAGGGACCTTCCGCCTACAGCGACCCAAAAGCGTATTTGGGCCTAAGCCATGTCTCAGCTTTGCCACAGTGTGGCCCTTTTGAAAAGGACTAAATTGCGAACAGTCGCGAAAATTTCCTTAAATAATCTCGCTATTGTTCCCAATTTGGCGGCCTTTTTTCGATAAATGCAGATATTCCTTCTTCGGTATCCCGATGCATCATATTCTGTGCCATTACCTCGCCGGTATAGGCATAGGCCTGTTCGATCGGCATATCCAATTGCTTGTAATAGGCCTGTTTGCCCACTTTGACCGCTGATCCAAGCTTGCCCGCTAGTTGTTCGGCTAGCGCCATCGTTTCATGTTCCAACAACATTTCGGGTACGGCGCGATTGATCAGGCCCAGCTCTGTCGCGCGTTCCGCCGAGATGAACGCGCCTGTTGTTAACATTTCAAATGCCTGTTTCCGGGGGATATTCCGGCTGAGGGCCACCATAGGGGTCGAACAAAACAACCCGATATTGACCCCGTTTACACCAAAGCGCGTGCCTTCGGCTGCAATCGCAAGATCACAAGTGGCCACCAGTTGGCAGCCGGCCGCCGTGGCGATGCCGTGGACTTGCGCGATCACGGGTTGGGGCAGTGATTGAATCGACAGCATCATCTTGGCGCACTGCGCGAACAGGTCTTGAAAATAGGCTTTTCCCCCGTCCTCGCTCTGACGTCCGGCAGTCATCTGTTTCAGATCGTGACCTGCGCAAAACGCTTTACCTTCGCCGGACAGGATTACGGCGCGAATGCTCGAGTCGTTGCTTAAGGCGTCGAATTCAGTCTGAAGTGCCGCCAGCATCTCTTCGCTCAGGGCATTCAGGCGCTCTGGCGCGTTCATTTTCAACCGGGCAACGCCATTCATGTCGTTACGTTCCAGAATTCCCATCTTGCTCTCCGATCTGATGTCGGGCCAACTCTAGGACGGCAATTCGAGGAGGGGAAGTATGTCGTTGGTTTTGAACCGCGAACAACTGTCAGATTATCTGGTCGAGGTGTTTCCGCAGGTCGAGAAGGACTTTGTCATAGACAGGCTGGATGAAAACTCAATCACAATGCGGCTGAAAGTCGGGGACAGACATCTGCGTCCAGGGGGGACAGTTTCAGGCCCGTCGATGTTCGGTCTGGCCGATGTCAGCGTCTATGCAATGATCCTTGCATTGAAAGGACGTCAGTCGCTCGCGGTGACGACAGGGTGTTCGATGGACTTCATGCGCAAACCCGATGGGGCCAACGATATGATCGCGCGCTGCAGCTTGCTAAAACTGGGCAAGACGCTTGCGGTAGGCGATGTTCTGATGTTCTCGGAAGGCTCTGTCAAACCCGTTGCGCGGGCTACGATGACCTATTCATTGCCACCTGCAGGGTCTGCAGCGGCGGTGTTTGGATAAAAAGGGCCGGGTATGAAACCCGGCCTAGGAAGAGGTCCCGATAGGGACTGGGGATAATTAATACTGCCAGAAATAGCGTTTGATCTCGCGGTCGGCCGCGGGGCGGGTCAGGCCGACATCTTTAAGCATGCGATCATCCAACTTGGACAGGTTAATTCTGCTGCGGCGCTGTCGTTCCCACTGTGTGACAGTCGCCGCAAACCGCACGGCCAGCGCGGCGATCATCGGCAGCCGAGGGCTATCGTTCAGCAGCATGAGGGCGGGGTTGTGCATATGGCGTGTCATCTTGGGTATCCTTTCAAATTGTATTGACACAAAGTACTAATGTTCGGTACATGGGCGTGATACATTCGGGATTGTGTCAAAAGCAAAGGAAGAATTGTAATGGATACAATTTGGCCAGAGGTGTTACCAAAATCCAAAGGTCCCAAGTACACACTGGTCGCCGATACAATACGAAAAGCGATTGAGAACAAAGCGCTGGAGGTAGGATCTAAACTGCCTCCAGTCCGGGAGCTTGCGTATCGGTTACAAATAACGCCCGGCACGGTTGCCCGGGCATATACGATTCTGACGGAAGAAGGCTTGCTACAAGCCGAGGTTGGACGTGGTACATTTGTCGCCCCTCCAAAATCACCTTTGCTGGACGATGTGTGGGCAAGACAACTTCACCTGCGCGACGACAAGTACAACGCCGATGTCAGCCTGTTCAGCCCCAGATTACCGGACGTGGGGCAGGTGGCCCTGATCAGGGAATGTCTTAAGAAAGTGTCACAAGCCGATCCGCGTTTGCTGATGAATTACCCGACGCGCGATGCGTACCAACCCATGCGGCAGGCGGTCGTTGAATGGCTCTCAGATCTGCCGCTTGGCGCAGTGACCCATGATGATGTGGTTCTGACGCATGGTGGGCAAAATGGTCTTTGCCTGGTGTTTCAGACGATCCTGCGCGGCCCCAAGCCGGTCGTTCTGGTTGAAGATCTGTCATATGCCGGTTTCCGTCGGGCAGGTGAGTTGATGCGAGCCGAGGTTGTCGGCGTGAAGATGGACAAGTGGGGCATTGACCCTCAGGCTATGGATCACATTTTGCGTCAGACCCAGGCGCAAGCAGTTTGCGTCTCGCCCGAGGTGCAAAACCCAACCGGTACACATACGCCGCTGGAACGTCGAAAAGAGGTTGTGGAAGTCGCCCGCCGCCATGATTTGCAAATCATTGAAGACGATTGCTATCGAATGGGGGACGCACGCGAGCCCAGCTATCGCGCTTTGGCACCTGAACGGGGTTGGCATGTTTCGTCGATCTCAAAGATCCTGACGCCAGCCCTGCGGGTCGGGTTCGCCATCGCCCCGCGCGAACGCAGCGTCGATCTTCGGCGCTCAGCCGAATACGGCTATTTCGGTTTGGCACAACCGCTTGCAGAGCTGACCCGGCTGTTGCTGTCTGATCCGCGGACACGGCAGATTGCCAGGGACGTCCGTGCCCGGATGGGCGACTATGTCCGGGTGACGGTCAATGCGCTTGGCGGCTTTGATCTGAACTGGGCGCCGGACGTGCCGTTTGTCTGGCTGAACTTGCCGTCGGGTTGGCGTGCCGCCGCATTCAGCCGTGCTGCTGAACGCGAAGGCATTCAGTTACGGTCTGCCGACGAGTTCGCGCTGCGGGACGGGCGTGCCCCCAACGCCGTACGCATTGCGATGAATGGGCACGTGTCATTGGAGCGGTTCGAGGCCGCAATGCAGCGCCTGCGGGCGCTTTTAGATAATCCGCCGGAACAGATCAGCGTCTAGGCCCCTAGCTCAATGGGGCGGGGTCGCCAAAGAACCCGGCCAGATGTGAAATCTTGCCTTGTTCATCCAATCGAACGAAATCGTGGCCGGTCACCATTACGGTGCCGTCGGGGTCAACCATATGCCAAGTAAAGTGGACGACATCGTGATGATTGTTGGGGTTACTGGTCAGCTCAACCCGCCCGCCAGAGCTTTGGAGGACTTCCCCGATATGATCGCACAGGTTTGACCGTCCGTTTACTTCTGCCGTCGGGTCTACATAGACGCCATCCGTGGCGAAACACTTGGTTAATAGGTCAAGGCGTTGACCTTGGTCCGCCTGTTGCCAGGCCGCCCCGTAATCGGCGATGGTTTGCTGCCAATCCATTCTCTGGCCACTCCTTTTTTGATCGCTGCTCTACAACAGTATATCTGGTCGGGGATATTTGCGGAAATTGATGGCGATTTTATGGGGTAAAATAATACCTATTTCATAATATGCTGTAATTGCTAGATTATTTTTGATTTCATGTTCTTGACGCGCCACAAGGGTACATCTAAATACGCAACATCGAATTCGGGCCGCTCCGTATGTGGGCGGTCTTTCACATCAAACAGGACTATCCTGCCATGAAAACCTTTTCTGCAACACCTGCAGACATCGACAAGAAATGGATCCTGATCGACGCCGAGGGCGTTGTTCTGGGTCGTCTTGCTTCGATCGTCGCCATGCGTCTGCGTGGCAAGCACAAAGTGTCGTTCACCCCGAACATGGACATGGGCGACAATGTCATCGTGATTAACGCTGACAAAATCCAGATGACCGGCAAGAAGCGCGAAGAAAACTTCTACTGGCACACTGGCCACCCGGGCGGCATCAAGTCGCGCACCAAGCAGCAGATCCTTGAAGGCAAGCACCCCGAGCGTGTTGTGACCCAAGCGGTCAAGCGCATGCTGCCTGGCAACCGCCTGTCGCGTCAGGTTATGACCAACCTGCGTGTTTATGCCGGTGCTGAGCACCCGCATGAAGCCCAGTCGCCCGAAGTTCTGGATGTTGCATCCATGAATAAGAAAAACACCCGGAGCTAATGACCATGGCTGATCAGATCAATACTCTCGAAGAGCTGAGCGCCGTTGCAGGCGTTGAGGTTGTGGCCGAAGAAGTCATCGTGCGCGAACCCGTACGTGACGAACTGGGTCGCTCTTATGCCACCGGCAAGCGTAAAGACGCTGTTGCCCGCGTTTGGATCAAGCCGGGTTCTGGCAAGGTCACCGTAAACGGCAAGGATCAGGACAAGTATTTTGCGCGTCCCGTTCTGCAGCTGATCCTGCGCCAGCCGTTCCAGGTTGCCGGTGTTGAAGGTGAATTCGACGTTGTCGCAACCGTCAAAGGCGGTGGCCTGACCGGTCAGGCCGGTGCGGTCAAGCACGGCATCTCGAAAGCGCTGCAGCTGTACGATCCGTCCCTGCGTGGCGCACTGAAAGCCGCTGGCTTCCTGACCCGCGACAGCCGCGTTGTTGAACGTAAGAAATACGGTAAGCGCAAAGCGCGTCGTTCGTTCCAGTTCTCGAAGCGTTAATTCGCCACCGAATACACAAAATCAAAAGGGCTCGCATGTGCGAGCCCTTTTTCGTTTGAGATGCGTGTTGGGGGTTATTCTTCGTACACCATCTTCCAGGCACCGTTTTCGACAACATTCACATAGACTGAATCAGCCCCCTGATGGTCATCAGGTCCAAACGTCATGTGGTTGCCCACCAGTTCATCCTGATAGTCCAGTGTTTCCATCGCTGCGATAAAGCTTTCATGCGTCAGATCGGGGCCAGCAGCCTCAAGCGCTTTGACCATCGTTTCGGCCGCAGAATATCCCAGCATGGCAAATCCCACGGGGTCTTCACCGGTTGCGGCTTTATATTCTTCGATAAAGGCGGCAGGGGCGGGGTCTTCCGCGCGGGACCACAGATCCTGCCAGGATGCGGCGGCATAGAAACCGTCGGTCACACCGCCCGGCACTTGCGCAACGACAGTCAGGAAGCTGGCCGAGGTGCCAAGGAACTTCATATCTGCAAGGCCCATCTTTTTGGCCGTGCCGACAACGGTAATGGCCTGACGTACGCCTAGAGCGATCGTTACGATATCGCAGCCTTCTTCCTTTAACTTGCTGAGTGAGCCGACGAAATCCGTTTCATCCGGTTTGTGCGTGGTCTCAGCGACGAAAGCGATCCCGGCTTCTTCGGCACCGGCCTTAGTGCCTTCGACGATTTCCTCACCAAAATCGGTTGGCAGATACATCGAACACACAGACTGACCACCAAATTGCTCAGCGAGATATTTCACACCGACACGGCTTTGGTCAAAATATGTGGAAAAGGCCGTGAACTTGTTGTCCATCGGCTCCTGTAACATCTGCCGTGCAGCAGACAAAGGGGCAACATTGGGAATACCTTTTGGATCCAATAGCTTGAACCCCGCGACATTCATCGGCGTTCCCAGCGACTGCAGCATTGCGAACACCTTGTCGCGGTTCAGCAGCTTGTTATAGCCCTGCATCGCACGCGGCATCTGATACCCATTGTCCTCGACAACATAGCGGATCGTCCGCCCGTGTATGCCACCATTAGCGTTCACGCGGTCAAACACCACATTTGCGCCCTTGGTCGCCGGAACACCGACGGCTGCGAAGATACCGCTCAGGTCATTGACCGACCCGATGATGATCTCATCATCCGTGACACCCTGTGTCTGTGCATTGGCAAGGGTCGCCGAAGCCGTCAAGGCGGTGGCCGCCAGCCGCATGATCACATTCTTCATCTTTCTCCTCCCTTTAGGTTATCTCTTTTATTAGTTGTACATGTCTTCAATAAGATGGCCGTGTTTCTTTTCGACAAAGCTGCGTTTCAGCTTCATTGTTGCGGTCAGTTCATCGTCATCTGCGGTCAGAAGTACATCAATCAGGCGAAAGTCCTTGATCTGCTCGACCCGTGCAAAATCCTTGTTCACCGCGTCGATTTCCCCTTGTATCTGATCTTTGATTTCAGGGGCCGCACAAAGGGATGCAAAATTTGAAAACGGAATCTTCCGATCCTGCGCAAATTTTTCGACGTTTTCCTGATCAATCATGATCAGCGCGGTCAGGAATTTTCGCTTGTCACCGATTATAACCGCGTCCGAGATGTAGTGGCTGAATTTCAACCGGCTTTCGATCTCGGCCGGGGTGATATTCTTGCCGCCAGCAGTGATGATGATGTCTTTCATTCGGCCTGAGATGGTGACGTAGCCATCCTCATCAATATGCCCGAGGTCGCCAGTTCGCAGCCATCCATCGGCAGTGAAAGATTCGGCCGTTTTTGCGTTATTGCGCCAATAACCCTGAAAAATGTTGAGGCCCTTTAGCTGAATCTCACCGTCTTCGGAGATACGGATGTCATTTCCCGGCACAGCGCGTCCGATGGTCCCGACCTTATTGCTTTCAATGGTGTTTAGCGTCGCCAGACCTGAAGTTTCGGTCATCCCGAACCCCTCGACCAACGGCACGCCAATGGCCCAGTACCATTTCAACAGATCTGTCGAAATAGGGGCCGCGCCAGAACCACCACGCCGCATCTTGTCCATACCCAGCATGCGGCGCAAGTTGCGCAGTACCAGCCGGTCCCACACCCAGAATTGCGCGGCGACACTGGCCGGGACGGGTTTGCCGGCCAGAATGTACTCGGCCCGCGCAAGCCCTGCCTTCAGGGCCATGCCAAAGGCTGCGCGGCCCGTGGGCGTCGCATCCTGCGTCATAATCTGAACGTAGGAATAGATCTTCTCCCAAACCCGCGGAACGGCTGTAAAGGTCGATGGTGAGATCTCTTGCAGGTTCGCAAACACCGTCTCGGGGCTTTCGGCAAAATTGACGATGCATTTGGCGGCCAGCGGGAAATAGATGGATACGTCACGCTCTAGAATGTGGCACAGCGGTAGAAAGCACAGCTGTTCGTCCGTCTCTAAGGCAGGCAACGCATGTGCCCCACATTCTATTGCCGCAAGTATGTTCTCATGGCTCAGCATCGCGCCTTTCGGCATTCCCGTGGTGCCCGAGGTGTAGATCAGAAGTGCTGTATCCTGCGGCGACGCCAGCGCGATTTCGGCCTCGAAACGATCGGGTTCTTCAGCCTCGGCTTGCTGACCCAGCGCGTACAATGCATCGATCATTATGCAGCGCGCATGATCCAGATCGTGCAAGCCCTCATCGTCAAGAATGATGACATTCAGAAGGCCCGGAACCTCATCTTCGACCTTCAGGAATTTGTCCAGTTGCTCTTCGTTTTCGACGATCAGAAATCGGCTGTCGCTGTCATTGATCAGGTATTTCAGCTGGTTAGCCGAGTCGGTGGTGTAGACACCAGACGCAATGCCACCAACGGCCTGAATGCCCATGTCGAACCAGGCCCATTCTTTTCGATCCTCGGACAGGATCGAGACAACCTCGCCTCGTTGCAGTCCCAATTTGCGCAGGGCCAGCCCAATCCACTTGGCGTGCTGCCAATAGTCCGCCCAAGAATATGACCTCCAGATGCCAAGGTCTTTTTCGCGGTGCGCCGTAAGATCGCCAAGCTCGGCGCAGCGTTTCCTGAACAGCTCGCAGATTGTCGTGCACTCATCGACACAGACCGGGCGCTGGCCGGGGGTTGCGTTCAGGCGAACGCCGTTGACTGTGATCTGAGGGGGCAGGGTGCTGATTTTCATCTGTCTCACCTCCACGTCTTTTTCCGCTTCCAACGGCGGTTTTCCCGCGCGCCTTCTTCCTGAACGCCCAGATAGAAATTCTGGATGTCCTCTGACCGCATCAGAACATCTGCTGCGCCATCCATTACGATGCGTCCGACCTCCATCACATAGCCTTGGTGGGCCAGTTCCAGGGCGGCGTTGGCGTTCTGCTCGACCAGCATCATGGTCATGCTCTGTTCGTCATTCAGTCGCTTGAGGATGCCAAAAATTTCCTGCACCAGCAGCGGTGACAGACCAAGCGAGGGTTCATCCAACAGCATGATCTTTGGATTGGCCATCAACCCACGGCCAATCGCCAACATCTGCTGCTGTCCGCCGGACAGGGTGCCGGCTTCTTGATTGCGACGTTCCTTGAGGATCGGAAAGTATGAAAACACCAGATCCCGATCGTGGTCGACCTGCCCCTTGTCCTTCAGGGTATAGGCCCCGAGGCTGAGGTTTTCATCGACCGTCAGGAGTGGAAACACCTCACGCCCTTCGGGCACGTGAACGATACCTTTCTGCACAACCTTGTGCGGCTCGGACCCCTGAATTTCGTCGCCTTCAAACGTGATCTTGCCCTTTTCCGGATCCATCACGCCAGAAACGGTTTTCATCAGCGTGGTTTTGCCCGCGCCATTGGCGCCAAGGATCGAGACAATTTGGCCCTGATGAACATCCAGAGAAACACCCCGGATCGCCATGATCGGACCATAGAAACTCTCGATGTTGCGGATTGTCAGGATCGGCTCGCTCATGAGGCTTTACCCAAATAGGCCTCGACCACCGCCGGGTGCGACTGAACCTCAGCAGGTGTTCCCAGCGCCAGTTTTGCGCCGTCCGCCATTGCCAGAACGCGATCCGAGACGCCGGAAACCAGCCCCATATCATGCTCGACCATCAGAACCGTGATCGCCATCTGTCGCCGCATATCGTCGATCCACCAGCGCATGTCGGTTGTTTCTTCGACAGACAGACCCGAGGCGGGTTCGTCCAACAACAGCAGCTTGGGATCGGTGGCCAGTGCGCGGGCCACCTCGACTACCTTACGCACGCCATAGGGCAGGCCAGAAATCATTTTGTCGCGGAACGCCTGCAGGTCGAGGAAGTCGATAATCTCTTCGACCTTTTCGCGGTTCTCCAGTTCCTGTCGTCGTGCGGAGGGCAGAAACAACACCTCGGACAGCATGTTCGATTTGCGGTGGCGGTGTCGTCCGACAAGCAGGTTCTGCAAGACCGTCGCATGCTCGAAGAGTTCGATGTTCTGAAATGTCCGCGCCACTCCATATGCAGCCACGCCGGACGGTTTGGCCTTAAGCAAGTCGTGCCCGTCGTAACGAATATTGCCTGTGTAGGGGTCGTAGAAACGCGAGATCAGGTTGAAGACTGTGGACTTCCCTGCACCATTAGGGCCAACGATGGCGAAAATCTCGCCTTCCTCGACTTCGAAAGATAGATCATTGACGGCAGTCAACCCACCGAATTTCAGGGTGACGTTTTCGAACTCAAGAAGGCTCATCTCAGGCGCTCCGTCTTGAGGTAGGATTTCTGACGCTTGAACATGTCCTTGCGATAGAAGGGAAACAGCTCGAACCACGTCCGGATTTTCAGCCAGCGTCCATACAAGCCCATCGGTTCAAACAGGATGAAGGCGATCAGGATCATTCCGAAGATACCGAACTCCAACCCCGGGATGGCGACGGTATTGCCACCAAACACCGCGCCAACATATTCCTTTGATATCGACAGGAATTGGGGCAGGAACCCGATCACGATCGCTCCAAGGAATGCGCCGTGGATGGATCCCAGACCACCGATCACGATCATCATCAGTAGCTGGATTGAGATCAGGACGCTGAACGTCTCATTGTTGAATGCGCCCGAGAACATGCCCATCAACGCGCCCGCCCATCCGCTGACAGCGCAGGACAGTGCGAACGAGATCATCTTGGTCCGTGCAATGTCCACGCCCATGGCCTGTGCCGACACTTCAGAATCCCGAACAGCGATAAAGCTGCGCCCCAAGGGCGCGCGCAACAAGTTGATGTAGCCAAGCGTCACCAGCACCGCCACACCAAGAACCAGCCAGAAGAACTGAACCGGAGTGCCCCATCGGTCGACCAGAAACCCGAAAATCTCAACGCCGCCTAGGTATTTACCCGCGACCCCGCCTGTGATCGGCTCGGCCAGAACGATGACGTCATCCATCAGGATGGACAGGGCCATTGTGAAGATCGCGAGATATATCCCGTGCAGTCGCAGGGCAGGGATGGCAACCGTCACTCCGGCCAATCCGGTCAGAATACCAGCCAAGGGGAAGGCAATCAGGAACGGCACGCCAGCTTCAAGAAGAATGACGTTGGCGTAGCAACCAAAGGCCAAAAACGTAGCATGCCCGAGGCTGACTTGACCTGTGTGACCCGTCAGGATCATCAACCCCAGGCCCGCGATGGCCCAGATCAGCACGTTTGTCAGTTCACCCAGGTAGAAATCGTCCAGCCACCACGGAGCGGCGGCGACAACCGCCAGCAAAATCAGGTACAGGCAAAGCTGATACGCGTCCTTCCAAGGTCGGATATCCTGCATGTAGTTTGTTTTGAACACAATCCGCATGAGTTAGACCTTTTTGACCCGAACCTGACTGAACAGCCCGTTTGGGCGAAAGATTAGCACCGCCAGTAGCAGCGCATAAGGCGCGATCTGGCTGTACCCTGCTGCAATGTAACGGCTGGCAAAGGGTTCAATCACGCCGACGATCAGCCCGCCAGCTAATGCCCCCGGAAGGCTGCCGAAGCCACCGATTACGGCTGCGGCAAAGGCCTTGATGCCGAGCAAACCGGTGGTTGGATCGACAGACCCCTTGGCCGCGAACAAGATGCCTGCAATCCCCGCGACAACCCCCGCTAAAGCCCAGATAAAGCCCTGCACACGCTTCACCGGTATTCCCATGTAATACGCCGCTAACTGGTTCTGCGACGCGCCCTGCATCGCAAGACCCAGCTTGGTTCGACTGAAGAAAACATACAGCCCCCAGGTCAGCAAGATGGTCACGACGATGACCGCGACGTCCTCCATCCCCAGCACCAGTCCGCCAAAGCGGACTTCCTTGCCGGCCAACGGGTTTTGAAGCGTCTGCGGCTCGTGCCCCCAGATCAACCCGGCTGCGAACCGGATTACGAAACCCAAAGCGATGGTCAGGATAACAACTGCCGTTTGGCTTTCTCCAAACAAACGCCGGATGATTAGGCGATCAAGCAAGTAGCCCAACGCGCCCATGATCCCCAATGAAATCGGCAAGGCCATCCAGAAGGGCAGCCCCATATACTCCGTATTCGTAAGCCCGATCGTCACGAAGGCGCCCAACATCATGAAGTCGCCCTGCGCGAAATTTACTGCCTCGGTGGCCTTGTAAATCAGCACAAAGCCAAGCGCGATCAGGCCGTAGACACAGCCATTCGCCAGCCCGCTGATCAGCAGCTGTGCGTTATCCAAGTTTGTCCTCCCATGCCGGTTGGACCGGCGTTCCTTACGCCCCGGACATCCTCCTTCGTCCGGGGCTTTGTTCTACTATGGCGTGATAATCACCTTCCCGTCACTCTTTTTCAGAGCATTGGCCAGATTTGCCACCACATCGCGCAAGCCAAGCCGTGCAGAAACATCCGTTTTCCAGCGTCCGTCAGCAAACCGGGCCTGTACTTCACCAACAACTCTCATCTGGCCCGCCGGAGGCGTTGACGTCATCCAGTTGGTCAACCAGAATCCCTCGATCCGCTTGCCCATAAAGATCAACTGACCGGTCTGTGTCAGTTTTGGCAATTCGGGGCTGAGCTTGCCGTAGATGACCCACCGCGCACCGTTGGGCATCGAACAGAAAATCCGCTCGGAAACCTGATCCGTCACGGCATCCAGAAAGACACGTGGTTTTAGTTCCATGCTGAGCGCTCCGAATTTCTGCATCATGTCCGGGTCGGACGTGACCAAGACCTCATGAGCGCCAAGTTCCTTCAAGGATTCAACTGCCTCGGCCCGACGCACGATTGCGATGGGTTTCAGTCCCAAATCGCGCCCCAATGAGCACATGAGTTTGCCCAACTGGCTGGTGGCCGCCGAAACGACAAAAGCATCGCCCGCACCTCGCGCGATGTCCACCATGGCCATCGCAGTCATGGGATTGATGACCTGGGCGGAACCATCTTCGTCCGTGATATCGGGTCGCAGTGGGATGCACATCAACGCCTGCGTCACGACATACTCCGCCCACGCCCCAGAACCAGCCGCCACAAAGGCGACCCGTTGACCCTGCAATGCTTCGGCACCGGTGCCGGTGGCCACCACGTCGCCACAGCCCTCAAACCCGGCGGGTGTGCCTTTGATACGCGGCTGCCCGTATTCTCCCTTGATAAAGTGGAGATCGGATGGGTTCACCGACGCCGTCCGTAATTTGATCAACACCTGACCGGGACCGGGTTCGGGCACGGGAAGCTCGGCCTCGGCCAGCCAATCGGCGGCATCCTCGATAAAAGGACCGGTGGCCGATCCGGAATAGCCGTCATGGGTTTGAATGACGGCGAACATGTTTAGGGGCAGGGTGGTCATTATGTCTCCTATCTCCTGTACGGACACAGCACAGAACAGGTCTGTTGCAAGTGGTGTTGCGTTGGATTTAGGAGCAGCCAATCAAACGGGTGCTGAGACGTCAATCAGAGTTGCGCCTGACGTAACGGGAATGCGCGCCCAGTAAAGAAAAAGGGCCGCTCAAAATAGAACGGCCCCCAGAAATTATTGTTGTCCAGTCAGAAGCGTGCGCAGCTCTTCGATCTTCTGAGCAATCAACTGAGGGGATGCCTTGATTTCATCCAGGATACCCAAGGCTTTTGTTTTCAGGTCCTGTGACAACTGGCTATCCTGAACCGAAGCTACCAAGGCGTCATAGTCAAAATTCTGGACGGAAAGCGTACCTTCTTCGATCCAGGAATTCAGCAAGTCTTGCCCCTGATTGGCGAGGGACGCGACCTGATCTCCGGCCTGGTCGGCCAGATCAGAGGCCGCCTGTCCGGCTTGTTCGGCCGCTTCGGTGGCCTGATCAGCAATGGAAGATGCGGCTTCGCTCGCCTGTTCGGTGGCGGCATCCACGGCATCATTTGCGGCCTCACCTGCGTCCTGGGCCGCCGATTGCAGGCTTTCGGCAGGCGTGGGTTCGGGTTGATTGATGTAATAGTAAGCTCCGGCGCCAAGTCCGGCGACGATAACAGCTAATATGAGAGTACGCGACATGGGGTTCTCCTTGAAATATGTGTCGCTTAGATGAGGGTAAATTATCAGTGATCAAAGGGGAATTCCCAGAAATTCATTTCAATTCGGGGGTTTGAGCCAGCCTGCGCCGATCTGATGGAACCAGGTGGCAACAACACGCCGTCATGCGGACAGCACGGCAGGTGAGCTTGATTACTCGCCAAAATCCGAGGCGGGTTTGGACCGTAAGTAGGCACATATGTCGTGGTTTCGAGACGGTGGAACATCAAACTCAAAATAACTTAAGAAGTAGTTTTGCTTTGTATCATCTTAAATTCCTCTGTTTTTACAGTTCATATTGCAACAGAGAAACGAACTAAAGCGCCACGTAGGGCACTGAGAAACAGCATTCAGATGGCTGCCAATCCTGAGTCGGGAAAATGGCGGAGAGACAGGGATTCGAACCCTGGGTGGGCTTGCACCCACAACGGTTTTCGAGACCGCCCCGTTCGACCACTCCGGCACCTCTCCGCGGGGGTCTGTGAGGGGGGGATTTAGTGAGGAACGCGCGGGGGTGCAAGCAGAAAATTCCTGAAAATGACAAAGCCGGGATTTTCCGTTGCCTGACGCGGTATTTCCCCTAGGCTCATGGGTATGACTTATCCTTTACGCCAAACTATCCTGCCGCTATTCGCCGCCGTTCTGTTCGTAATCTACGGGTCGCAGCAAGCACTTGCTGCCGGACGGGACCGGATCGAAGCCTTTTTGACAACAACCGGGTTCGACGTTGCACTTGAAAGCATCGCGCTGGCCTCGGCCTCAGCCCCGCAAATGTTGGGAATCGATCCTGACGGGTTTGGGTCGGACTGGACACGCTTGACCGAAGAAGTCTTTGACACTAGGGACATGCGCGAAACAGCCGTGTCTATTCTGGAACAAACGCTGAGCGATGAAGCGCTAACCCATGCGGTCGAGTTCTATGCATCCGACCTTGGGCAAAGGCTGGTCGAGTCCGAGAATGCATCGCACATGGTTGAAGATGACGATGCCAAGCAACTGGAAGGGCAGAAAATCGTCTCGGACCTGATCAAGGATGGATCCAAGCGGGTCGAAAATCTGAAACGCATGAACAATGCAATTGATTCCAGCGGGACGGCATTACGTGCGCTGCAGGAAATTCAGGTGCGCTTTTTGCTCGCTGCCAGCGCCTCGGGGGTGATTGACTTGCAACTGGGCGCGGATGAACTGCGTCAGATGATGAAGCGCAATGAGACCGGCATGCGGCAAGCTTTGCAGCTGTCCGCGCTTGCCGGGGCAGCCTATACCTATAAGGACTTCTCGGATTCTGAGGTCGTCGCCTATGCTGAGGCTTTGGAGCAGCCTTTGATGCAAGAAGTCTATGAGCTGCTGAATGCCATTCAATACGAAATCATGGCCATGAAGTTTGAAGATCTGGCCGCGCGGATGGCGGAACTACATCCGGCCCAGGATATCTGATGCGCCTGATCGCTGCTTATTTCGCCGTGTTTCTGTCAGCCATGCCACTGGCAGCGTCCGAGCGGGTTGAACGCCTCATGCTGGCACTTCAATTGGAGCAGGTCGTCGATATTCTGCGCGACGAAGGTTTGGCACAGGCGAAAGACCTGAACGACACATTTCTGGGTGGTGACGGCGGGCCGTTTTTTGATGATCAGGTGGACGAAATTTATGATCCACAGTGGATGCAGGAACAGATTTCTGGGACCTTCGAGACCAGCCTGACAGCCAGCCAGATGGATCGCGCCATCCTGTTCTTTGAAAGTGATGTCGGGCAAACCGTTATCACTCTGGAAAACTCGGCCAGAAGGGCCTTCGCGGATGAAACCATCAAGGACATGGCACGCGAAAACTATCTGAACGGGGAAGGCGGCACCCAACTTTTTCGGCTGGTCGGCGAGTACATCGAAGTCAACGACCTTATCGAAAAGAACGTACAAAGCTCGCTTAGTTCGGATTATAACTTTTTTCGCGGCCTCAGCGCGGATGCCGGAACCAGCTCGGAAGATATTCTGGCGCAGCTCTTGTCGGACAAGGACAGGCTTACCGAGGAAAACCGCATCTGGTTGTATTCCTTCCTTCTGGTGGCCTATCAACCGCTCGATGAGACTCAGATGCGGGAGAACATTGCTTTTTCCCGAACTGAGACCGGGCGCGCCGTAAACGAGGCCTTTTTCGACGGTTTCGATAAGATGTATGACCAGATCTATTTTCAACTGGGGCAGGCGGTCTCACGGGCGCTTGGCGCATCGGATCTTTGATCCTGTATTTGATGTTGACTTTGCCGATCAATCTATGGATAAGCGCGCATCCCGGCCGGTTTTCCGCGCCGGGTGTCGTTATTATTGACCCTAGGACCTTGTCCCACGGGTCGTCACAAAGCCCGAAAAGGGCGCGCTGTTCGAGGTGGCGAAAGCTAGAAACGCCCGGTCGGGGACCATAGAACGCGATTAAACAAAGGAAAGACGCATGTTTGCGGTCCTCAAGACTGGCGGCAAGCAGTACAAAGTTCAAGCGGGCGATATCCTCCGCGTTGAAAAATTGGCTGCCGACGCAGGTGAAACAGTTCAATTCAACGATGTTCTGATGGTGGGCGGCGACGCTCCAGTTGTTGGTGCACCGTTCGTCGCAGGCGCAGGCGTTCAGGCCGAAGTGATCGAACAGATCAAAGGTGACAAGGTCATCAACTTCGTAAAACGCCGTCGTAAGCACAGCTCGAAGCGTACCGTTGGCCACCGTCAGAAGCTGACTCTGGTCAAGATCACCGACATTTTGGCGTCAGGCGCTGACAAGTCGGGCATCAAAGCTGCAACCGGTTCGGCACCGGCTGGCGAAGCTGCCCCAGTGACAAAAAAGCCTGCCAAGAAAGCTGAAGCCAAAGCAGAGGCACCTGCCGCTGCTGCTGCCGCTGACGATCTGACCCAGTTGACCGGTGTCGGCCCCGCCGCTGCCAAGAAGCTGGCCGAAGCCGGTATCGAGAGCTTTGCCGCTCTGGCCGCCTTGTCGGACGATCAGATTGCTGCTATCGAAACGGTCAAAGTGAAACCCGAATGGGTTGAGCAGTCCAAAGATTTGGCTAAAGGCTAAGGAGAGACAGAATGGCACATAAAAAAGCTGGCGGTTCCTCCCGTAACGGTCGCGACTCAGCTGGTCGCCGCCTTGGCGTGAAACTGTATGGTGGCCAGGCCGCCATTTCAGGCAACATCATCGTGCGTCAGCGCGGCACCAAGTTCTGGCCGGGCGAAGGCGTAGGCATGGGCAAAGATCACACCATCTTTGCAACTGTGGATGGCGCCGTGAAGTTCCACAAGGGACTTAAAAACCGCACCTTTATTTCGGTCCTGCCAGTGGCGGAGGCCGCAGAGTAAGCCGAAACCCAGAAGGTTTAAGAAAATTTCATGGGGGACCGGCAGAAAGTGCCGGTCCCCTTTCTCGTTTTCAGGAGCGGTCCCATGACCGAAGTGATAAAAACACAGCGTCTTGTCTTGCGTCGGTTTCGGCGTGAGGACTCGTCGCGTCTTGTCACTCTTCTGAACGATCTGGACGTGGTGCGCTGGTTGACGGTTGTACCGCATCCCTATGATGACGCGGATTCAACTGAATTTGTCGACGTGATGGCAGCCGAAGATGATGCCTTTGCCATCACTCAAGAAGAGAACCTCATCGGCTGTATCTCGACCGGATCTCAGCTGGGATATTGGGTTGCCAAAGCGTTCTGGGGGCAGGGCTATGTGACCGAAACCTCCCGCGCGATGATTTCAAGGTTCTTTCGATCTGATCAGCAGGAACTCACCTCGGGTTATCACGTCGGCAACGAACGGTCTAAGGCGGTCTTGTCAAAACTTGGGTTCAAACCAAATGGCCAGCATCGTGCGACGGCGCGGTCGACCAACGAAGATGTGATAATTCAGGGCGTTTTGCTGCGTCGTGTGGACTGGGAGGCGATGTAATGACCGTTGCAACAACTAGTTTCCTGATCTTCGCAGCCTCCCAGGTCGGAACGCCCGGACCCGCCAATATGGTCCTGCTGGGCACAGGTGCACGCTACGGGTTTCGGGCGGCTCTGCCGTTTGTGGCCGGTGTGATCCTTGGCAAACAGCTGATCATCTGGCCCGTTGGTTTTGGTCTGCTGCAACTCGCGGATCAGGCACCGATTGTCTTTTCGGTCCTGAAATACGCCTCGGCGGCGTATATCTGCTGGCTGGCCTGGAAGATCGCGAACCTGCGTCTTTCGCGCAGTGAAACCATTGGAGACGTGCCCGGTTTTTGGGCGGGGCTGATCGTTCATCCCCTTAACCCAAAGGCATGGGCCATGATCATAGCCGGTTTTACCGGGTTCGTTGCGGTTGGCACGCCCAGCTTTAACGCGACGTTCACGATCGCTCTCTGTTTATTGCTTTGCCAGGCGGTTTTACACCCGATCTGGACATTTGCCGGAGATAGAATTGCCCACGTGGTTGAAGGTCGGCCCGTGGAAAAATATCTGATGTGGACGTTAGCGAGTCTCACTGTTGCGTCCGTATTTTTTGTGTTGTTCGGAGGAGGAACGCACTCATGAAACTCGAGACAATAATAAACCAGCCGGTCCTCGAAACCGAGCGGTTCGATCTGCGCCCCTTGCGCCGGTCGGATATGGGTCTCATCGAGCATTATGCAGGCGATGAGCGCGTGGCACGTATGACCACGTCGATCCCGCATCCGCTGCCACCGGGGTCGGTCGAGGCGTTTGTGACGCGTTCGATGGCTGAAGACCGGGATGAGGACGTCTGGGCGATGGACGCCACCAAAGATGGTGGGCCGGAACTGATTGGTCTGATTTCGCTTACGCGGCTGGATCGCAATCAGTCCGAAGTTGGCTATTGGGTGGCGCCTGTTTACTGGAATACAGGCGTAGCTTCACTGGCCGTCGAGATGTTGGTGAAGGCTAACCCGCTTGAAAATTCGAATTTGTTTGCCAGCGTGTTTCAGGACAATCCTGCCTCGGCCCGGGTTCTGACCCATTGTGGGTTCCAGTATCTGGGTGATGCCGAAAGCTACTCGGTGGCGCGCGATGCGAATGTGCCCACCTGGACATATAGTAAAAAACTCTGACTTGTGGCCGATGGGGCCCTTGCAGTAGGGGACAGTTATGAAATTTCTCGATCTTGCAAAGGTCTACATCCGGTCCGGGGCCGGCGGTGGCGGGTGCGTCAGCTTTCGGCGTGAAAAATACATTGAATACGGCGGTCCCGATGGCGGAGACGGCGGTAAGGGCGGGTCTGTTTGGGTCGAGGTTGTGGACGGGCTGAACACCCTGATCGACTTCCGCTATCAGCAGCATTTCTTTGCCAAGAACGGTCAACCCGGTCGTGGACAGCAGCGCACGGGCAAGGATGGTGACGAAATCATCCTGCGTGTGCCTGTCGGGACTGAGATTCTGGACGAGGACGAAGAGACCGTCATCTGCGACCTGACAGAGGTTGGGCAGCGTGTTCTGCTGGCCAAGGGCGGCAATGGTGGCTTTGGCAACCTGCACTTCAAATCGGCAACCAATCAGGCTCCACGCCGGGCTAACCCCGGTCAGGCAGGGATCGACCGCACGATCTGGCTGCGGCTGAAGCTGATTGCGGATGTGGGTCTGCTTGGCATGCCCAATGCTGGTAAATCGACTTTTCTGGCGGCCACATCGAACGCGCGACCCAAGATTGCTGACTATCCGTTCACGACCCTGCATCCCAATCTTGGTGTGGTCGGTGTCGACAATGTGGAATTTGTCGTCGCGGATATTCCCGGCCTGATCGAAGGCGCCCATGAGGGGCGCGGGATTGGAGATCGGTTCCTTGGTCACGTGGAACGTTGTGCCGTTCTGCTGCATCTGGTCGATGGCACCTCGGAAACCGTCGCCGACGATTACCGCACCATCATTCATGAGCTTGAAGCTTACGGCGGTGAACTGGCTGAAAAGCCCCGGATCACAGTTTTGAACAAGGTCGATGCGCTGGACGAAGAGGAGCAGGCGCTGCAACGGGCCGAGCTGGAAGAGGCTGTTGGTGGCCCTGTGATGACCATGTCTGGCGTCGCGCATCTGGGCGTAACCGAAGTGTTGCGCGCCTTGCGTGCCCAGATCGACGAAAACCGCCTGCGACAAAAACCCGTTGAGGAGACCAAGTCTTGGCAACCCTGACCGCAGCACGCCGATTGGTGGTCAAAATCGGCTCTGCCTTGCTGGTGGACCGTGATACCGGGTTGCTGCGGTCGGATTGGTTGCACTCGCTGGCTCAAGACGTGGCCTGGCTCAAAGGGCAGGGAGCTGACGTCATTTTGGTCTCATCCGGCTCGATTGCGTTGGGGCGCGGTGTTTTGGGCCTGCCCATGGCGGATTTGCCGTTGGAACAATCTCAGGCCGCCGCTGCTGTTGGCCAAATTCGGCTGGCGCGGGCTTATGAAGAGGCTTTGACGCCGCACAAAATCACAACTGCGCAGGTTTTGGTGACGCTGGAAGACAGCGAGGACCGGCGGCGGTATTTGAATTCGCGCGCGACGCTGGAAACGCTGCTGAGTTTGGGCGTGGTTCCGATCGTCAATGAAAACGATACCGTTGCTACGGATGAGATCCGCTACGGCGACAATGACCGGTTGGCGGCGCAGATCGCGGTGACGGTTGGGGCCGATCAATTGATCCTGTTGTCGGATGTCGACGGTTTCTACACCGGGAACCCGAGTGAAGACGGAAACGCCAAGCGTTTCGATGTTATTGAGACCATCACGCCCGAGATCGAAGAGATGGCAGGCGATGCCGGTTCCGGCCTGTCCAAAGGCGGAATGAAGACCAAGCTGCTGGCCGCCAAGATGGCAACTGCTGCCGGTTGTGATATGGCGATCACCGAAGGTTCGACTTTGAACCCGCTGAAATCGCTTGAAGATGGCGCCAATTGCACTTGGTTTACAGCGACGCTGGACCCGCATGCTGCGCGCAAACGCTGGATTTCGGCCATGAAACCGCGTGGTGAAATCGTGGTGGACGCAGGCGCGGCCAAAGCGTTGGGTAATGGTAAAAGCCTGCTGCCTGCTGGCATCGTTGAAGTAACGGGCGATTTCGGACGCGGTGATCCGGTTGCGATCATGGACCACCGGTCGAGGCGTTTGGCGCAGGGCCTCAGCCGGTATACCGCGCAAGAGGCGGATGCGATCAAGGGTCGGAAGTCCTCAGAGATCGAAGCCACACTGGGCTATCCAGGCCGGGCCGTCCTGATCCATCGAGATGATTTGGCGTTGTAATGACGCGATGATAGAACCAAATGACCGACCGAAAGGCACCTGAGATGAAGGATTTCGACAACATTCCCGCCCTTATGGCCGATCTTGGTAAACGCGCTAAAGCAGCCTCGGCCGATCTGGCCTTTGCAAGTGCCGAGCGTAAACATGCCGCCTTGATTGCCGCAGCTGACGCTGTTTGGGCCAACCGCGCGGATATCATTGAGGCCAACAAGAAAGACCTAGAGTTTGGGCGTGAAAAAGGCCTGAGCCCGGCGATGATGGACCGGCTGATGCTGGACGAAGCGCGCATTCAGGGCATGGTTGACGGGCTGCGCACGGTCGCGGATCAGCCAGACCCCGTGGGCGAGGTTCTGATCGAATGGGACATGGCCTCGGGCCTGAACATCCAGCGTGTTCGCACGCCTTTGGGCGTTATCGGAGTGATTTACGAAAGCCGCCCGAACGTGACGGCGGATGCAGGCGCATTGTGCCTGAAGTCGGGCAACGCGGTGATCCTTCGCGGCGGCTCTGAAAGTTTCCATTCCTCGACCGCCATTCACGCCTGTCTGGTCCAAGGGCTAAAAGCTGCAAACCTGCCAGAAGATGCCATTCAACTTGTGCCCACGCGAGACCGCGCCGCTGTGCAAGAGCTGCTGACCATGACCGATTGTGTGGACGTCATCGTTCCGCGCGGCGGAAAAGGTCTGGTTGGGTTGGTTCAGCGCGAGGCACGCGTGCCCGTCTTTGCGCACTTGGAAGGTATCGTGCACATCTATATCGACAAGGCTGCAGACCCCCAGAAAACGCTGGACGTCGTGCTGAACGCCAAAACCCGGCGCACTGGGATTTGTGGTGCTGCCGAGTGCTTGCTGATCCATCAGGATGTGGCTGAAACACTCGGCCGGGATATCATCTCCGCCTTGCTTGCGGCGGGCGTCGAAATCCATGCCGAAGGCGCGTTGGCCCTGGACGGCACCATAGCGGCCACGGGCGACGACTGGGGCAAAGAATTCCTCGACAGCATCATCGCAGCCAAGCCGGTGGCTGATATTGATCAGGCAATCGCGCATATCCGCCAGTTCGGTTCGAACCACACCGATTGCATCATGACCGAGGATGCCGATGCCGCGGCCCGGTTCTTTGAACGGCTCGACAGTGCGATCCTGATGCACAATGCCTCAACCCAGTTTGCCGATGGTGGCGAGTTCGGAATGGGGGCCGAGATCGGTATTGCAACTGGCAAAATGCATGCGCGCGGCCCGGTCGGGGCCGCTCAGCTGACGAGCTTCAAATACCTTGTCCGCGGCAACGGGACCGTCCGGTCTTAAAACCGGATAGCGACGCGGGTTGAGGTGGTTTCCGCCGCAACCCGCCGCCCCATAGACGCGGCCGTTTGCGGAAGTAGCGCGAATTGCACCTGCGCTGGCGTCACCTTGTTCGCAAATTGGCCTTTGGGCAGGTTCTTCCAAAGATCGGCGTCAATATTCAGCTTGTCCGCGACACCGACCACAGTCCAACTGCCGCCGTTGTTTGCCACAGTGACATCGCCCCCCATCGGCATCGCGCTTTCGCAACACATCAGGGCCAGAAAGGCGAGCTTGACCTGATTGCGTGGCATCGCATCGGTCACGTGCCAGTTGACACGCACACGACCAACGCTTTCGACGTCTTTCAAAAGCTCTGTGACCTCGGCCCGACCCAACGGTTGATCGCTGGCCGACCCAAAAGCGACGCGAAAGAACCTGATCTTTGCTCCGGCGCTTCCGACGCTGCCCGAGATCAGCTCCATCTCGGGGCCCTGCGTGGTTCCGACCATCTCAAGCAGTTCCAGCCCATTGTTTATTACGCCAATGGGGCTGATCAGATCGTGACAAATTCGCGACCCTATCAGTTCGGCCAGATTGACGTTGGTGCCGCCCATGCGTACCTCTCCTGTTGTATCTGCCGCCGGACCGGAGCCCGATCATGACAGACCTCAATGCCATACTTGCACCGGGCATGTATGTCCGCCACCCCGATTTCCCCGACTGGGGTGTCGGACAGGTGCAGTCCAACATTGGGGGCAAGATCACCGTGAATTTCCAAGAACAGGGAAAAGTGGTGATTGACGGAACCCGCATCGCCCTGACGCCCGTCTTTGATCCGTGAAACTGGTTTAAGAATGCTTAACGGTGGGCCGCCGTCGCGCCGGTTGCCATTTGACCGAAAACTGCGGTATCAGCGCGCAAACAAAAGCGGAATACTCGATGCCGGATGCAGGCCCTTCTTTCACCGTCAAACTTGCCGAATCCGAGGCCGAACTGCGCGCAGCCCAGAGGCTGCGATATGATGTGTTCGTCCGCGAATTGGGCGGCGGCGGCAAGATGGTGGACCACGAGGCAGGGTTAGAGCAGGATCAGTTCGATCCTTATTTTGATCACATGCTGGCCTATGATGACGCCACTGGCGAAGTTGTGGGCGTTTACAGGCTGTTACCGGGTGAACGAGCCATCGAATTGGGGCAGTTCTATTCCGAGGATGAATACGACCTGACCGTGTTGAAACAGAGCGGCCGCAAATTGTTAGAGCTTGGACGTTCCTGCCTTCACCCGGACTATCGGGGCGGAACGGCGATGTACCATCTTTGGAACGGCCTAGCAGGCTATGTGGCCGAGCGCGATATTGAGGTGCTGTTCGGCGTCGCCAGCTTCCACGGCATCAATGTGCAGGAATTGGCCCAGCCTTTGTCGATGTTGCACCACAATCATCTGGCCCCGCCGGACCTGCGGGTCAGGGCGCAACCCGAATTGTTTCAAAGCATGGACCTTGTCGCGCCGGATGCGCTGGATCGCCGTAGGGCGATGGTTCGGGTGCCCGCGCTGATCAAGGCGTACCTGCGGTTGGGTGGCTTTGTGGGCGAGGGGGCGTTTATCGACCACGCGTTTAACACAACAGATGTTTGCCTGATCCTCGACACGGCGCGCATGAACGAGCGCCAGAGGCGTATTTACAGCGGAGCCTGATCCAGTGAACGATCCGCTTTGGGACAGTGACGACGCGCCAGACCCTATTGAATTGGGCGTATTTGGCTGGGCATTGGTAATCTTGCGCGGCCTTCCCTTGGCACTGCTGGTTTTTGGCGGGCTGCTCGTTTTGTTGACCGTTCGCCTGATCGAGCGCCCGCTATTCGGTTTACGGCGTCCGATCACACCGTTCATTGCGCAGTTTGTCTGCCGCAATGCGCTCCGGCTTCTTGGCATCGGCTTTCGCAGCTCTGGCGAATTGATGCGCGAACGCGGCGCTGTGGTCGCGAACCACACATCATGGCTCGACATCTTTGCGCTGAACGCACGCAAACGGGCTTACTTCGTGTCCAAGGCCGAAGTGGCCAAATGGCCGGGTATCGGCTGGCTGGCCCGCGCCACGGGCACGGTGTTTATCGAACGAGATCGCAAGAAAGCCCGCGAACAGACCCTGATCTTTGAAGAGCGCTTGAAAGTCGGGCATAAGTTGTTGTTTTTTCCCGAGGGCACCTCGACCGACGGCCTTCGTGTTTTACCCTTTAAAACAACACTTTTCGCCGCGTTCTTCTCGGATGAATTGCGGGACTGCATGTATGTTCAGCCTGTTTCCGTGGTCTTTCACGCGCCAAATGGGCAACCTGACAGGTTCTATGGCTGGTGGGGCGATATGGATTTTGCCCCGCATCTTCTCAAAACCTTGGGCGCGCGTCGGCAGGGGACGGTGGAATTGATTTACCACGTTCCAGCCAAAGTCAGCGATTTTGCCGACCGCAAGGCGTTGGCCGCACATTGCGAACAGGCAGTGCGCCACGCGCATGCAATTGCTCGGCTTGAAAAATAAGGCCATTTGGCACTTGCACCGGGCGAATTCCTACCGTATACGCGCGCCATTAAAACCCGCAGGCGGGGTTTGGGCTATTTGAGGGAGACATCCTTATCTGGCCCGCCGGTTGGAGCATCCGCTTCTTTCACCCCCGCCCAGGCGTAAACCGGAAAAGGAAAATAGCATGGCTCTTCCCGAGTTCACCATGCGTCAGCTGCTGGAAGCTGGCGTTCACTTTGGTCACCAGACACAGCGTTGGAATCCCCGCATGGGCCCGTTCATCTACGGCTCGCGCAATGGCATCCACATCATGGACCTGACCCAGACTGTTCCAATGCTGGATCAGGCTCTGCAGGCCGTTCGTGACACCGTTGCAAAAGGTGGC
Organism: Ruegeria atlantica; assembly: GCF_001458195.1. Taxonomy (GTDB): domain Bacteria; phylum Pseudomonadota; class Alphaproteobacteria; order Rhodobacterales; family Rhodobacteraceae; genus Ruegeria; species Ruegeria atlantica. The sequence goes on from NZ_CYPU01000039.1 coordinate 618,398, forward strand.
CGCGTTCTGTTCGTTGGTACCAAGCGTCAGGCAGCTCAGCCGATCGCAGAAGCCGCTGAAAAGTCGGCTCAGTACTACATGAACCACCGCTGGCTGGGCGGCACGCTGACCAACTGGAAAACCGTTTCTCAGTCGATCAATCGTCTGAACCAGATTGACGAAGCCATGGAATCAGGGGCCGAAGGCCTGACCAAGAAAGAGCGTCTGGGCATGGAACGTGACCAGGGCAAACTGCAGGCGTCGCTGGGCGGTATCCGCGAAATGGGCGGCGTTCCCGATCTGCTGTTCGTCATCGACGTCAAAAAAGAAGCACTGGCCATCGCCGAAGCCAACAAGCTGGGTATTCCGGTTGTGGCAATTGTCGACACCAACTGCTCGCCCGATGGCGTGGATTACATCATCCCCGGTAACGACGACGCAGCGCGCGCGATCTCTCTGTATTGCGATCTAGTTGCTCGTGCCGCTCTGGACGGTATGACCGCTCAGATGGGTGCTGCAGGCGTTGACCTGGGCGCATTCGAAGAAGCACCAGTTGAAGAAGTCGTTGCGGAAGAAGCACCCGTTGCAGAAGAAGCCACGCCGGAAGCCAAAGCCGAAGCGTAAGCTGCCCGTCACGTAAATGACATATGGGGCAGGGTAGACCTGCCCCAATTCCGTTTGAATTGAGGAGAGCCAAAAGATGGCAATCACAGCAGCAATGGTTAAAGAACTGCGCGACTCGACCGGCGCAGGCATGATGGACGCAAAAAAAGCGCTGACCGAAACCGGCGGCAACATGGATGAAGCCGTTGATTGGCTGCGCACCAAGGGTCTGGCCAAAGCGGCCAAGAAATCCGGCCGTACTGCAGCAGAAGGTCTGGTTGCAGTTCACGTCAACGGTGGCAACGGTGTTGCTGTCGAAGTGAACTCGGAAACCGACTTCGTCGCAAAGAACGCCGAGTTCCAGGAAATGGTTGGCAAGATTGCTTACGCGGCAGAAGGCGTCGACGATGTCGAAGCTCTGTTGGCCGCTGATCTGGGCGGCAAGAACGTAGCTGACACCCTGACCGACAAGATCGCCACCATTGGTGAGAACATGTCGGTTCGCCGCATGGCGAAACTGTCAGGCGACACTGTTGTGTCCTACGTTCACAACGCAGCCACCAACGGCATGGGCAAAATCGGTGTACTGGTTGCTCTGTCCGGTGGTGACGAAGTGATCGGCAAGCAGATTGCGATGCACATCGCAGCTGTGAACCCGGCGGCCCTGTCTGAAGCGGACATGGACCCGGCTGTTGTCGAAAAAGAAAAGCAGGTTCAGATGGACATCGCCCGCGAATCCGGCAAGCCGGAGCAGGTGATCGAAAAAATGATCGTTGGCCGTATGAAGAAATTCGTAGCGGAATCAACTTTGCTGAACCAGTCGTTCGTTGTGAACCCTGACCTGACCGTCGAAGCCGCTGCCAAAGAAGCAGGCGCAACCATCACTGGTTTCGTCCGTCTGGAAGTTGGCGAAGGCATCGTGGTCGAAAAAGAAGACTTCGCAGCTGAAGTTGCCAAAGCCGTACAGGGCTAATTCTGGCAGAGGCCCTGAAAGGGGCCTCAACCTGAACAGAATTAAACCGGCTACTTTCCAGTAGTCGTTTTTTTTGCGCCTTCAACAGATCATACACTACTATTGGAAGGATTGAGGGGCCCCGCAGATGGGGATGGTCGAGGCCCCCCAAAATTCCGACTAAGAGACGCGGACAAATAGACGCCTTTATGTCAGAGCGACCGGAGAGCTTTGGTATTGCAAAGATCCGATCAAAACGTTCCCAGGCTAAAGCCACCACTCACGGAACAATATCATTTTGCAACTGGGGTTCAGATTCGGGAAGTCATGTTTTCCTTACCCGACGTAAATTGACGCAATTTAGCGTCAAAAAAAACACATCATGCTTCCATGATGAACATCTGATTTTGCAGGGATGCTTTGAGCACGGCTTGTGCTGTTGTTTCCACTGAAAGGGACTCCCGGGCCAGCCTCAAATGCTTTTCAACGGTCGCCGATGTCAGGCCCATCAAAAGCGCTATGTCCTGCGTTGTCTTGCCATCGCCAACCCATTCCAGCGCCTCGCGCTGACGTTTCGTCAAAGCGCGATTGGGGGTGTTGTAGGGCAGGGTGAGTATCTTCAGATGCGCGACATTGTTCATCAACAAGATGTCATCGCCATGTTCCGCCCAGATTGCGTCGACCTCATCCTGACTTGTGGCACCACCAGCCGAAAGAGAGATCGCCCCCTTAGACCGCATCGACACCGAGGTGAAACTGACAGTGTATCCCGCCACAACGCCTTTTGACCGATTGAACTCGTATACCTGGCGTTCCTGGGCGGTCATCGTGCCGTCGGAATTCATATCTTGAATCATTCTCCAACTGGCCGCGCCTTCATTGTGCAGCGCCCATTTCAGCATTGGCGCGTGAAAGTACAGCCCGTCGCGCACGAAACCATCGATGTACTCTTTGCCGTGGTTTGTAAGGATGGTGAAGTCTTCAGGGTCACCCAAAGACGTCTCAGTCCTGTAACGTGTATAGCCGTACAGCAGACGGTCGAACCCGAAATTTGCCATCTGGCGGCAATGGGCATCCCAAAGCTCCTCCAGAGTTTTGACGTAGCTGAGGAAATTCAGATACTCACCCAGCTTCATACGGATCCCTCATTCTGCAGATGAGCTGACAACCCATCCAGCGCCATCACATAGCTCTGCAGCCCAAAGCCGCAGATCTGTCCCAGCGCAACCGGCGCTACATAGGATTTGTGCCGGAAGGGCTCGCGCGCGTGTATGTTCGACAGGTGAACCTCAACAACCGGCAGCTCGACCGAAGATATCGCGTCCATCAAGGCGACCGAGGTGTGGGTATACGCGCCGGCGTTCAGAATGATCCCATCCTGATTGCCCTTGGCCGTGTGGATCGCGTCGATCAGCCCACCTTCGTGATTGGATTGCAGGTGTGATACGTCCAACCCGACAGACGCGCCGTGGCTTACACAGGTTTCTTCGACCATTTTCAGCGTTGTACGGCCATAAACCTCGGGTTGTCGTGTGCCCAGCAAGTTCAGGTTCGGACCGTTCAGAATCAGAACTTTATGCATTCATTCTCCGTCCCATTACTGGTTGATAAACGTGATTAGGTATGGATGTCCACCAGCCTGCGCACTCATCAGGCGAGTGTCGCGCATCTAACACCATCTGATCTTGAACCAAGCGTCGAAAACCAGTCAGGATTCTGGCATCGTTACCACAACTTTTCCAAGAACGGTGCGGTCGTTCAACAATTTCAGTGCCTCGCTTGCATCCGCTAAAGGAAACCGCCGACTGATTTGCGGCTTTATCTGTGAATTGGCGTATAAGTCGAACAACTCGCTGATATTTTCGGCATGGCCCTTGGGATCCCGATAGACCGAAGCCCCCCAGAACACGCCAACGACCTGGCAGCCCTTCAACAATGGTAGGTTGAGTGGGACTTTGGGAATACCGGCCGGAAACCCAACAACAAGGAACCGGCCATTCCACGCCATGCTGCGCAGCGCTGGTTCGGCATAATCCCCACCAACGGCATCATAGACGACATCCACGCCATTTGCGCCCGCCATGGCCTTGATTTCGCCAGAGAATGCCTTTTGGGCGTCGCGGTCCATCTGGCGGGAATATACGATTGTGTCGTCCGCGCCGATTTGACGGCAAAAATCCGCCTTTTCCTGAGAAGATATGGCCGCTATGACACGCGCCCCCATCGCCTTGCCCAGCTCAATGGCCGCGCTACCGACACCACCTGCGGCACCCAGCACCAAAAGCGTTTCACCAGGCTGCAATGCGGCACGGTCTTTCAGCGCGTGGTAGGACGTGCCGTAGGTGAAAATGAAACATGCCGCGTCATCGAATGGCATCGATGTGGGGAATTTCACGGCTATGGCCGCCTTGACCGTCAATTGCGTGGCAAAACCGCCATATCCGGTCAGCGCCAGAACCCTGTCCCCAACCTCGAATCCGGTTACGCCTTCGCCAACGCCCAATACCTCACCCGCAATTTCCCCACCCGGGGCAAATGGTCTGGGTGGTTTAATCTGATACAGGTCTTGGATCATCAACGTATCGGGGAAATTGACGCCAGCAGCCTTAACCCCGACCAGCAACTCTCCCTTTCCTGGCACCGGGTCGGGCTGGGTCGTAAGTTCCAAAGTATCCGGTCCGCCCGGCGCGACGCTGAGTAACGCTTGCATAATGACTGTCTTGTCCTTGTTATTCGGTTGAGAGGACCTTTGGCGCAGCGGTGAATGTTGTCAAGAATTCCGCAGGGTGCAAATCTCGCCGAAAATCGCCACCTGTGCCACAATTCAAAACCGAGGAGCAGACCATGACCCCTGAAACCCTATTTTCGCTGCAGGGAAAAACCGCACTGGTGACAGGTGGTGCCACCGGCATTGGCCGGATGGCTGCGGAATCGCTTGTAAGGGCAGGGGTACGCGTGCTGATCGCGTCGCGCAAGGGGGAAGCCTGTGAAACCGTCGCGGCCGAGCTGAATGCTCTGGACGCGCCCGGCAGCGCCGAAGGTTTCAGCGGCGATGTCGGAACGGAAGAAGGCGTTCTGGCCATAGTCGATGAGGTCAAGAATCGCACGGATACCCTTGATATCCTGATGAATAATGCGGGCATCTCTTGGGGTTCACCGCTGGGACAGTTTCCCCATCACGCGTGGGAAAAGGTCAATTCCGTCAACGTCGCTGGTCTGTTCGAACTGACACAACGCCTGTTGCCGATGCTGATGAAGTCCGGAACACCGGACGATCCGGCGCGCGTCGTCAACGTTGGATCAGTAATGGGCGAGGTACCGATGGGCGACGGTGCTTACAGCTATTCCGCGTCCAAAGCCGCCGTGCTCCACTTGACCAAAATCCTAGCCAAGGAATTGTCGCCCTATCACGTCACTGTTAACGCACTTGCGCCGGGGCCATTTGTGTCACGGATGACAGCCTTTGCGACGGCAGACGAAGGGACGCGCGAAAAGGTTGGCAAGACGGTACCGCTTGGCCGTGTAGGTCGCGACGAAGATATCGCCGGGTGCATGTTGTTCCTGTGCGGGCGTGGCGGCAGCTATGTGACCGGAGCCGTCATCCCGGTTTCTGGAGGCCTAAACGTGGTGACCGCCGGCAATCTCTTCGCCGAAGCACTATAGCCCCGGGGGAATAGTTATTGGAAATGCGCGATAAATCACAACTCGACCTGACGGCGCTAGACACCTATCTCAGCGCAAATTTGGACGGTTACATGGGTCCGCCGGAAGCGACGAAGTTCGCCATTGGACAATCCAACCCAACTTTCGAACTGCGCACACCGTCCAAGACTTATGTGCTGCGCCGTAAACCGCCAGGCGTTTTGCTGAAGTCAGCCCATGCCGTGGAACGCGAGTTTCGCGTTCAAAGCGCTCTGGCCGATAGCGCGGTTCCGGTCCCTCAGGTGATGCTGCTTTGCGAGGATGACGACGTCATCGGTTCGGCGTTTTATGTCATGGAACGGTTGCAGGGGCGTGTATTCCTTGAGCCGACGGTGGATGAGGCCGACAACGCAACTCGCAGTGGTGTATTCGATGAAATGAACCGCGTGCTGGCGGAATTGCATGACGTTGATGTGGACGCAGTAGGCCTGTCCGACTATGGCCCGCCCGGCAATTACTTTGAGCGCCAAATTGCCCGATGGACCAAGCAGTATCGCGCATCCGAGACAACGACCATCCCCGAAATGGACGCGCTTATTTCCGCGCTTGAGGGGGCCATTCCGGAGGATGACGGGCAGCGAACTTTGGTGCATGGTGATTACCGCATCGACAATCTGATGTTCGAGCAAAACGGTTCGCGCTGCATTGGCGTTCTGGATTGGGAGCTGTCGACGATCGGGCACCCTTACGCAGATCTGGCAGCAGTCATCATGCAGTGGCAACTGCCCCCCGGAAACGAGGGGCGCGGGTTGGCAGGCATCGACCGTCAAGCCCTGGGAATACCGTCGGATCAAGAGTTTATCGGGCGGTATTGCCAGCGTCGCGGCTTACCTGGGATTGAAACTTTCGGGTTCTACCTGGCGTTCAATTTCTTCCGAATGGCCGGAATTCTACAGGGTGTGTACAAGCGCGCATTGGATGGCAACGCGTCTGATCCCAAACGCGCGCAGGTATTTGGGGCTTATGTTCCGGTTTTTGCAAAACACGGGCTTGAAGCACTGAATTCTTAGATCTTCTGTCAGGCTGATGGCCGGGCAAGCTCCAACTCAATATTGCCAAGGCTGTTTTTGCCAAAAAACATCTCGGTGCCCACAAACATTGTGGGCACTCCGAATACGCCTCGTTTTACGGCGGCCTTGGATTGCTCTTTGAGCCGCTGCTTTATTTCGGCACCCGTCATGGCCTCGCGGATCTTGCGCGCGGGAAGTTTGTTTTCCTGCAATATATCCATCAGCACACCCAGTTCATCGACTTTTTGGCCATGTACCCAAATCGCATCAAATATCGCGTTTATATATTTGGATTCCCATGATTTACCCGAGGCAAATACAGCACCGCGCATGGCAAATTTGGTGTTCACCGGGAAATGCGGGCTCATATGAAAATTCAATCCGCGTCTGCGGGCAAAGCGATGAAGATCATGGGTCAGATAGGCCGTTTTCTGGCGGTTTTCCGAGAATGCCTCGAACGGGTTCTGATTATGCGTCGCCTTGAATATCGTGGGCAGCAACACGGGCACATAGCTTACCTGCATGCCATTTCGTTCCGCCAGTTCGGGCAAGACCTTGTGGGCCAGAAATGCATTTGGGCTGCAGAAATCGAAAATGAAATCTATGGTCTGCGTCATTGTCTAAACTCCGATACGACGATCTGTCAAATGAACTCTGAACCACCAGACGAATCTATAACGCGTCTAGTGTACAGGCGGGAAGGCTGACGCGCACTGGCCGTTGGTCACGATGTGGGAAATCAGGAATTCCTCTGTTAATTCAGTGCGTCACCGGTCAAGATCAACCAAACCGCCGAGGAGGTTCGAGAAACCCATGCTCAGCCAGACCACCCTTGATCCTACCCGCCTGAACCGCATACGGGACTGGATGCAGCGCTATGTCGATGAGCGCAAATACGCGGGCAGTTCATTACTATTGACCCACCATGGGTCCGAGGCGTTCTTTCACGCCTGTGGCCTTAGAAATGTTGAAAAGGGCCTACCGTTTCAGCGCGATACGCTTGTGCGGATCTATTCTATGACGAAACCCATCACCTCGGTCGCGGTGATGATGCTGGCCGAGCGTGGGTTGTTCCACCTCGACGCGCAGCTTTCTGATTTTCTGCCTGAATTTGCTTCCGTTCAGGCTCTTGTTCCTGGGGCGGAGAGGCTGGATCAAACCGAAGATGCACCATCCCCGACACTGCATCAGCTTCTGACCCACACAAGCGGATTCAGCTATCCGTTCAATCCCGGTGTTCTCCCGGCAGCGATGGATGAACAGAAGCTGATTTTTAGCCCCAATCAAGGGGCTTTGAAGGACAGGATCGGCGCACTGGCACAACTGCCATTGGCATTCCAGCCCGGAACCCGTTGGGAGTATTCAGTTTCCACTGATGTGTTAGGCCGGTTGGTCGAGGTTGTTTCCGGCAAAACCTTGGATCAGTTCTTCGCGCAAGAGATCTTTGAGCCGCTTGAGATGGCCGAGACCGGATTTTCTGTGCCCAAAGGGGCAGGGGATCGGTTCGCGTCTCTCTATACGCCGCTGGCCGGAGACGCGATGGCGCTGAATTCAGCCGAGACCGGCGGCGACACCCTGCGATTGACAGACGAGGCAGGCGCATCCCCATTTGTAAAGCCGACGACCTTTTCGGGCGGCGGCGGTCTGGTCAGCACGATCGACGACTACGTCAAATTCACCGAGATGATGCGAAACCGGGGGCAGGGCAACGGCCACTGCTTGCTGGGTCCAAAGACAGTCGACTTCATGCTGCAAAACCACTTGCCGGGCGATATCGCCTCGATGGGCCCGCAAAGCTTTGCCGAGCAACCGATGGAAGGCATGGGATTTGGTCTGGCCGGGTCTGTCATCATCAACCCTGGCAGAACCCGAACACCTGGGTCATTAGGTGATTTTAGTTGGGGCGGTATGGCTTCGACATTCTTCTGGATTGACCGCAGCAATGATCTGTCGGCCGTATTCTTCACCCAATTGTCCCCGTCCAGCTCTTACCCGTCCCGATCCGAGCTAAAGGCGCTGGTAATGGGCGCGTTGGTTGATTGACCCGGGTGGCGCTGATACGCCTCTTTCATAGCCAACCGGAGAGTCGCCAATGACCGAAGCAGAACGTGTCCTTCTTGACCTTTTGAACCTCGAGAGGCTCGAAGTTGACCTGTTCCGAGGCACCGGGTCAGGCGGCGAGACTCCGACGCGAATCTTTGGCGGGCAGGTGGTGTCGCAGGCTCTGGCGGCGGCGTACCGTACTGTGGATGATCGGCTGTGCCATTCGCTGCATGCGTATTTTATTCGCCCGGGCGATCCATCTATTCCTGTTATTTATCAGGTTGATAGAGCCCGGGATGGAGGTTCATTTACCACACGGCGCGTGGTCGCGATACAACATGGCAAACAGATCTTGAACGTATCGGCCTCGTTTCACATTCAGGATGAAGGCTGGGATCATCACCATGAGATGCCCCAGATGGAGGACCCGGAAAGTTATCCGTCGCGCACTGAACTGCGCAAGAAGTACGTGGATTTGGTACCCAAACACATGCGTGGAGAACTGACACGCGAACGGCCGATTCAGGTCCGTGAGGCCAGCCATCTTGATCCGTTCCATCCTGAAAAATCGGACGATCGAAATCAGGTCTGGTTCCGCATGCCCGGCGCAGCGGGGGCGGATTCTGCCACACAGCAATTGCTGCTGACTTACGCGTCAGACATGTATCTGATGGGATCAGGTATGCGACCGCATGGCCTCAGCTGGTTTACGGGTCAGGTCAATGGGGCCAGCCTGGATCACGCCATGTGGTTCCACGCGCCGATCCATTTTGAAAACTGGCATCTGTATTCGATGGATTCGCCCTGGAGCGGGCGAGGGCGCAACTTCAACCGAGGGTCGATTTATGCACAAGATGGCACTTTGGTTGCGTCGGTCACGCAGGAAGGCCTGATGCGAAAAGCCCAGAAGAAACTTTAATCATCGCCCGTAAACTGTTGATTTAACTTATTCATACCCCTAAGCCAGCTGTCGTAATCGCTGGATTTGTGCCGAATGTAGTCCAACACTTTCGAATGCGGCAGCACCAGAAACTGTTCGGACTCAATGGCTTCGACACAGGCCTGGGCCACGTCTTCAGGCTCTAGCATACCGTCGATAGACGCTACCGAATCCTCAAAGCCGCGTGTCATTTCGGACCGAACCGCTTGCGGACATAGAACGGAAACGCGCAGGCCTTTATGGCTGTATGTCAGCGACAGCCATTCGGCAAAGCCCACGGCGGCGTGTTTGGAAACGCCGTATGGTGCAGCGCCAGGCTGGTTCAAAAGTCCCGCAGCCGAGGCCGTTGTCATGATGTAGCCACCGCCGCGCGCGATCATATGCGGAACGAGATGACGCGCGGTCCAGACATGCGACATGACGTTGATCTTCCAGATCCGCTCCCAGTCTTCATCCGGAACGTCCAGACCACCAAGAGTCAGGATGCCGGCATTTGCACAAAACAGATCAATCGGGCTAATCTCATCTTCGACGTGATCAATCAACGCTTTGATACTGGCTTCGTCTGAAACATCGCATGTTACCGCGTGTCCATTGATTTCAGTGGCCACAGAACGCGCAGCTTCGGTGTCTATGTCTGCGCATACGACCGTTGCACCTTCGCGCGCGAACCGGGTTGCCAGACCTTTACCGATACCGTTGGCTGCACCGGTGACCACCACAGTCTTGCCATTCAAGTTCATCAGGGGCTCCGAATTGGACGATTTGAAAGGCATCGTAAGGCATTGGCAATTTTGGGAAAACCGGAAATTGCCAATACTCAGTTTTTACCATAATACCGATTATGCGGTATTTAGAATATCCTAGTAGAAGGCCTGAAGTCCGGTCTGTGCTCGCCCCAAAATCAACGCATGAACGTCGTGCGTGCCCTCATAGGTGTTCACAGTTTCCAGATTGACCATGTGGCGGATAACCTGGAATTCCAGTGAGATGCCATTGCCACCGTGCATGTCGCGGGCCATCCGTGCGATGTCCAACGCTTTGCCGCAGTTGTTTCGCTTAACGATCGAGATCATTTCAGGCGCTGCTTCGGCCTGATCCATCAAACGGCCTACGCGCAGGCTGGCTTGCAGGCCCAGGGCGATCTCGGTTTGCATATCAGCCAGTTTGCGTTGGAACAGTTGCGTCTGCGCCAGTGGCTTGTTGAACTGTTTGCGGTCCAGACCATACTGACGCGCACCGTGCCAGCAGCTTTCTGCGGCGCCCATGACGCCCCAGCTGATCCCATAACGGGCGCGATTCAGACAGCCGAACGGCCCTTTCAGGCCCTGAACATGCGGCAGCAATGCGCCCTCGTCCACTTCGACGCCATCCAGAACGATCTCACCCGTAATCGATGCCCGCAGGCTCATCTTGTTCTGAATTTTAGGCGCGCTCAAACCTTTGAGGCCCTTGTCCAGAACAAAGCCACGGATCTTGCCGTCATGCGCGTCGGACTTGGCCCACACCACAAAGACGTCTGCGATGGGTGAATTTGAGATCCACATCTTGCTGCCGGTCAGTCGATAACCACCGTCGATCTTTTCCGCGCGGGTTTTCATGCCCGCCGGGTCCGAGCCGGCATCAGGTTCTGTCAGACCAAAGCAGCCGATCCATTCGCCGCTGGCCAGTTTCGGAAGGTACTTCCGGCGCTGTTCTTCGCTGCCATAGGCATAGATCGGGTACATCACCAATGAGCTTTGTACCGACATCATCGAGCGATAGCCAGAATCCACACGCTCAACCTCGCGCGCGACCAGGCCGTAGGACACATAACCGCCACCAAGACCGCCGTATTCTTCGGGGATCGTGGTGCCCAAAAGGCCCATTTCACCCATTTCGCGGAAGATTTCCGGGTCCGTTTCCTCGTTCTGGAAAGCTTCCAGAACCCGTGGTTGCAGCTTTTCCTGACAATATGCCTGCGCACTCGCGGCGATCATGCGCTCATCTTCTGTTAGCTGATCCGCCAGACGAAATGGATCGTCCCACGAGAACGCCCCCATGTCAGGTGCATCTTTGGCGCGCAAAGTCGGTTTGGTGTTCGGGGCGTTCATTTTGGTTCTCCGCTAGTCGGCTTTGTCGCAAATTACCCTGCCGTAACCGCAAATAACAGCTACAGTTTCGCATCGAACCATGAGTAAACCGCATAGAACAGGGCGATGCGCCCTGCCCCGTGTCTTTACCCCAAGGCGTACCCTGCGCCGCGGACCGTACGCACGGGATCTTCACCGCCATGCTGCGTCAGCGCCTTGCGCAAGCGGCCGATGTGAACGTCTACCGTTCTGGTATCCACGTAGATATCGCGCCCCCAGACCCGGTCCAGCAACTGTTCGCGGCTCCAGACACGACCCGGTTTTTCCATGAACGTGCTCAGCAGACGAAACTCGGTCGGGCCCAGTTTCAGCGGCTTGCTGTTGCGGCTGACCTTGTGTGTCTCGGAATCCAGAATGATATCCGCAAATTCAAGCTTGATACCGACCGTCGCCGGGCGAACACGGCGCAACTGTGTGCGCACGCGCGCCATAAGCTCGACAACCGAATACGGCTTGACCACATAGTCATCCGCCCCGGTTTCCAGACCACGCACCTTGTCGACCTCTTCCGACCGGGCTGAAAGCATGATGATGGGGATCGATCGTGTATCCGGGCGCGTTTTAAGGCGGCGGCACACTTCGATCCCGCTGAGGTTGGGCATCATCCAGTCCAAAACGATGATGTCCGGATTGTCTTCATCAACCAATAGCAACGCCTCGTCACCATTGGCCGCCTTGGATACACGAAACCCTTCTGCTTCGAGGTTGTAAGCCAGCACTTCACGCTGGGCCAGTTCATCCTCAACAACCAGTACCGTAGGCTGATCAGCGGACATAATCGTTGCCTCCTAGGCGGTTTGCGAGGTGGTATCAGCTTTGGGACGTGCTTCCGACGGCCGTTCCCCAGTCACCAGATAAACCACCTGTTCAGCGATGGCTGTAACGTGATCGCCCATACGTTCGATGTTCTTTGCGATGAAATGCAGGTGCATGCACGACGAGATGTTGCGGGGATCTTCAGCCATGAAGGTCAGAAACTCGCGGAACAGGCCGTTATACATCTGGTCTACTTCTTCATCCCGCTGGATCACGTCAGCGGCCAATTCTGCGTCACGTTGAATATAAGCGTCCAACGCGTCGCGCAGCATCCGCTCAACCTCGCGCGCCATACGGCGCAGGGCCGCGGCACTGCCGTTGATCTCGCCGGCGTCGACAAGAACCGTGGTGCGTTTGGCAATGTTTTTGGAATAGTCGCCGATACGTTCCAAGTTTGCCGAGACTTTCAGAACCGACAGAACCAGACGCAGGTCGCTCGCTGTGGGTGCCCGCAGCGCGATCACTCGCGCGGTTTCTTCGTTGATCAGATCCTCAAGCGCATCAATGGCTTTGTCGCCCTGACGCACCTCTTGGGCCAATTCGACATCCCGGGTCTCGAGCGAGCGCGCAGCGTTCATGATCGCGGCCTCGACCAGACCACCCATCTTCATGATATGGGCCTGAACCGCTTCAAGGTCGCGGTCGAATGCGGATGCAATATGTTGTTCGGTCATGTTCAAATACCTGTCCTCAGCCAATACGGCCGGTGATGTAGCTTTCCGTGCGGGGATCTTCGGGGTTGGTAAAGATCTGGCCGGTCTCTCCGAATTCCACGAGGTTGCCCAAATGGAAGAACGCCGTCTTTTGGCTGACTCGCGCGGCCTGTTGCATCGAGTGGGTTACGATCACCACCGAATAGCGCGAGCGCAGTTCGTCAATCAGTTCCTCGACTTGCGCAGTGGCAATCGGATCAAGCGCCGAGCATGGCTCGTCCATCAGCAAAACCTCAGGCTCGGTTGCCACGGCACGGGCAATGCACAGGCGCTGTTGCTGACCACCGGACAGGCCGGTTCCGGGTGCGTCCAAGCGGTCTTTGACCTCATCCCAGATCGCAGCACGACGCAGAGATTTCTCAACGATATCATCCAGTTCCGATTTGCTCTTTGCAAGGCCATGGATGCGTGGGCCATAGGCCACGTTGTCATAGATCGATTTGGGAAACGGGTTTGGTTTCTGAAACACCATTCCGACCTTGGCGCGCAGCTGCACAGGGTCGACGCGCTTGTCGTAGATGTCTTCGCCGTCCAGCAGGATATCGCCCTCAACCCGGCAGATGTCGATAGTATCGTTCATCCGGTTGAGGCAGCGCAGAAAAGTGGACTTGCCGCAGCCCGATGGGCCGATAAAGGCCGTCACGGTCTTGTCCTCGATCTGGACGTCCACGTCTTTGATGGCGTGCGTGTCGCCGTAATAAACCTGAACGTTGTTGGCGGCGATCTTGATGGCTTTGGAGTCCACGGTTCTCTCCACTCGTGTCATATCATTCATAATAGCCCCCATTTACCAGCGGCGTTCAAAGCGGCGGCGCAGAAGTACCGCAATGGTGTTCATTGTAACGAGGAAGATCAACAGGATGATGATCCCCCCCCATGCGCGTTCGTAAAAGGCCGGGTCGGCGCGTTTGGACCATTCATAGATCTGCGCTGGCATGGCCGAGTTTGGTGACAGGAAGCCCGCGACAATGCCATCGGGCGGGTTCGAGGCGATAAAGCCCACCATCCCGATCAGCAGCAGCGGCGCGGTTTCCCCAAGCGCCTGCGCAAGGCCAATGATAGTGCCGGTCAAAATACCGGGAGCGGCCAGCGGCAGGACATGGTGGAACACCGCCTGCATTTTCGAGGCCCCTACCCCCAGCGCCGCATCTCGGATCGACGGCGGAACCGCCTTGAGCGACGCACGGGTCGAGATAATGATCGTCGGCAAGGTCATGAGCGTCAACACCAGACCACCGACCAGCGGCGCGGACGTCGGCAGGTGCATATAGTTGATGAATACGGCCAGACCCAGAATACCGAACACGATGGACGGCACAGCGGCCAGGTTCGAGATGTTGACCTCGATGATATCTGTCAGCCGGTTCTGGGGTGCGAATTCTTCTAGGTAGATCGAAGCCGCCACACCGATGGGCAAGGCCAGCGCCAGGACGACCAACATCATGAACAATGAACCCAGCATAGAGACACCGATCCCAGCCGCTTCGGGCCGCTGGTCCGACGCATCTGCACCGAAAATGAAATCCGGGTTGAAGGCTTTGTACAGCACACCTGCATCGCGCAGTTGATCCACGAAATCCAACTGTTCGACCGAGATACTCTTGTCGTTGGCAATCGACTCGCGGGTCACACGGCCTTTCATGTAGCCATCGACACGGCTGTTGACCAAAAAGCGGAAGCTGACCGTTTTGCCGATCTCATCAGGGTTGGCGATCACATAGTTTCGCAACTCGGCCTGCGCCGCCTTGGACAGGATCTTGCCCATCTCCTTGGGTTTCAGGTCTGTTTGGATGCCCAGCTTTTCGACTTCGCTTTCCAGCGCAGACGCGATCAGAGGGGCATAACCAAAGGTCGAAACCTTCTTGATATCCTCGATGTTCCGGTTGCCCTTCTTGTCAAGCTTGTCGGCCTTCAATTCGACATTCAGTGCAAGAAAGCTTTGCTGAAACGCACCGGTGCCAGCGGTGACAATATTGGTCACCAGCACAATCAGCATCAGCAATCCGATCCCAATGGCGGCAATGCCATACATTTTGAACCGGCTTTCAGCTGCGTTGCGCCGCTTGGTGCGCGCGTCCTTTTCGAACAGCGAGCCGCCCTTGGGCTTCGTGGTCGGAGCAGCGTCAGGCATTTGGGAAATATCGGTCATTCGTACTGCTCCCGGTATTTGCGTACGATGTAGAGGGCAAAGATGTTCAGCCCCAGCGTGATGATGAACAGGGTCAGACCCAGAGCAAAAGCCACCAGCGTTTCGGGGCTGGCAAAATCGGTATCGCCTGTCAGCTGGCTGACAATTCGCGTGGTGATGGTTGTCATCGCCTCGAACGGGTTGCCCGAGAATTTGGCGATTGCGCCCGCGGCCATAACAACGATCATCGTTTCACCAATGGCGCGGCTTGCGGCCAGAAGGATCGCGCCGACAATACCGGGCAGCGCGGCCGGTAGGATCACGTTGCGCACAGTTTCCGAATGCGTGGCGCCTAAGCCAAGCGAGCCATCCCGCATGGATTGAGGCACCGCGTTGATAATGTCGTCCGACAGTGACGAGACAAACGGGATCAGCATAATCCCCATAACCAACCCAGCGGTCAGGACCGCGTTTGAGCTGGCCATCCAACCCACACCCAGCGCGCCGCCATCGCCGAACATCGACACCAGCGCCGGACCCACAGTCAGCAGCGCAAACAGACCGTAAACGATGGTCGGAATACCGGCGAGGATTTCCAGCAGTGGCTTGGCGACAGATCGCGTGACGCCCGAGGCATATTCAGACAGATAGATCGCGGCGAACAGCCCAATCGGGACCGCCACAAGCAGCGCGATCACAGAGATGTACAGCGTGCCCCAGAGCAGCGGTAGGATCGACAGCTCACTGCCTCCGCGGAAGTTCGGGGCCCACGTGCTGCCGAAGAAGAAGTCCTTCCACGAATGCAGCTGGAAGAAGTTCATTGTCTCAAACAGCATCGACAGAACAATGCCTATGGTTGTCAGGATCGCGATTGACGCGGCCAGCAAAAGAAGGGCCAGAACCCCCTGCTCTACCACGTTGCGGGCCCGAAACTCCTTGTGCGTGCGCAAATAGGCAAATGCCGCTCCGAGCAGAGCCAACGCCAGGACCACGACCTGCATCGCAACTGTCCCTGTGGACGTCATGCTGCGGAACTTCTGTGCCGCGACCAGAATGGGCTGTGTGATGTCCTGAGTCAGAACCTGGCCTGCGTCTTTCAGCGTTTTCGTCAGCGCTTCGATATCCGCATTGCCGTTCTGGGCTTGAGTTTCGGTCATCGCACCGCTGGCGACAGCGCCGTCCAGGCCGTAGGCGACGCGGCGCACTTCACTCATGATCAGGCCACGCTCCGACCCTTCGGGCACTGCCTGATCAGGAATGAGGCTGGATACCGTGCTGTTTACGATCATCGGCTGGGCAAGAAGCCAGACGATCAGCACGCCAACTGCGGGAACCAGAGCCGTCAGCGCAACGTTGTAACCGTAGTAAGACGGTAAAGAATGCAAATCGCGGACGTTTCCACCCGCACTTGCCAAAGCGCGGGACCGACCCGCAAAAAATCCGATCACTGCCAGCGCAAGCAGGATAAGCAACAGCCAGGATAACGCCATGAGAACTCCGTGGGGATGGCAGAGATGGAGTCAAAAAGAACCGGGGCGCGAAAAATCGCCCCGGTTCCGTTCGTATGTGTGATTAGGAACCGCCGCCCAGAACGGTTTCGTTGGCAACAGCTTCCTGTACCTTGACCAGCTCAGGATCGGATACCAGGCCGTATTCTGCCAGCGGGCCGTCGGGACCTGCGATCTCGTCAGCGACGAAGAACTCAGCGTATTCTTTCAGGCCGGGGATCACGCCGATATGGGCTTTCTTCACGTAGAAGAACAGCGGGCGCGAAACCGGGTATTCGCCGGTTGCGATCGACTCAGTCGAAGGAACAATGTCGGACATGGTTGCGACTTGCAGCTTGTCCGTGTTGTTCTCGTAGAACGCCAGACCAAAGACGCCGATGCCGTCTTTGTTGCTGTCGATACGGGCCAGAGTTTCGGTGTAGTCACCGTCGATGTCGACCGAAACGCCATCGGTGCGGATGGCGATGCACTGCTTTTCAGCTGCTTTCTTGTCGTCGCCGGCAGCTGCCTTGAACACTTCGAAATCGCCGAGGTGCTCACAACCTGCCAGGATCACCTTGTCTTCAAACACTTCACGTGTGCCGTGCTTGGTGCCTGGAATGAAGGTTGCGATCGGTTGCGCCGGGAAATCCGGGTTCACGTCGGCCCAGGTTTTATTCGGGTTGTCGACAACTTCACCGTCTACAACGATTTTCGCGGCCAGCGCTTTGTACCAGTCTTCCGGCGTGAACTCGAACGAGTTGCCGTTGATGTCGGATGCGAAAACGATGCCGTCATAACCGATCTGAACTTCGATGATGTCGGTCACGCCGTTTTCGGCACAGGCTTTGATTTCTTTTTCACGGATCGCGCGCGAGGCGTTTGCAACGTCGATGGTGTTTTCGCCAACACCTTCACAGAAACGCTTCAGGCCCGCCGAGGAACCACCCGATTCAACAACTGGCGTCGGGAAGTCAAAGTTTTCACCGAAGGCTTCAGCCACGATCGAGGCATAAGGCAGAACGGTCGACGACCCTGCAACCTGAACCTGATCACGAGCGGCGGCCGTGGTGGCCGATACAGCAGCGATGGTGAGAGCCGAAGCCGACAGTTTAACAAAGGACATTACAGTCTCCTTGAGAAAGGTAAATTCTGATCACCCCCATGATGATCTTGGGGCGAACCCCTAAGAGGCGTCGGTAAGCCTTTTGTGACAAGTTCGTAACGGTTTTATGACACGTAACGATTTTCTTACGTTTTCTTAACTTGACCCCGCGGAACACCGTTCGCGTTCGAAATGGACCCGCGCTGGAAGTCCGAGATCAGCGTGGCAAAATCACTGTAAATACAGAACCTTTGCCCAAGGTGCTTTCGACACGCAACCGGCCCCTATGGCGGTTGACGATGTGCTTTACAATCGCCAGACCCAACCCTGTACCGCCCAATTCGCGGGACCTGTGACTATCGGCGCGATAGAATCGCTCGGTCAGGCGCGGCAGATGTACGGCATCAATGCCTGGGCCTTTGTCTGCGATCTGTACCCGAACCGCAGGACCGCGCATGGCGGTGTCGCGGTCGGATGCCTGAATGCGCACATCAACACTACCGCCACTCCCACCATATTTGATGGCGTTCTCAACGAGGTTCGTAAACACTTGGCGCAGTTGGTCGCTGTCTCCGGTCACCGAGATAGGTCCCGAAGACGTATCCAGTGTCAGGTCCACATTTGCAGCCTCGGCCAGGGGACGAAGCGTTGTAAGCGTTGATTGCAACAAACCCGTCAGATCTAGCTGCTCTTTGGGGCGAACCCGCTCTTCGCTCTCGACCCGGTTCAGGGATAGCAGATCCCCGACCAACCGGTTCATCCGATTGGCTTCGTCGGTCATGATCTGCAGAAACCGTTCACGGGCGGCTGCATCGTCTCGCGCTGGACCGCGCAATGTTTCTATAAAGCCCATCAGAGCAGTCAGAGGCGTGCGCAATTCGTGGCTGACATTTGCCACGAAGTCACGTCTCATTTGTCCGGCCTGTTCCAGATGCGTGACGTCCTGGAAAACGACCATCACGGCCCCGCCCTCCACCGCGCCCACACCATTCATGTAACGGCATTGCACTTCGAAAGTGGTGTCCTGGGCACCATCATTGGACAAATGGCGCGTTTTGGACGAGCCCTTGCTGCGCAGGCTCTGCTCTATCGCGTCGATAACTTGTGGCTGCCGAAGGATCGTTGCGAAATGACGGCCTTCGATGTTCTGACCCAGCATAGTTCTGGCTTCGGTGTTGGCCGCTATGATGCGCTCGGTCTGATCAACCATAAGCGTGGGCATCGGAATGGCTGACACAATTTCAGCAAGCAGGTCGTTTGGCATTTCCGTCACTCTTGATGCGTTTGGAATCAACCTAGGACACAGGTTTCAAAGTTTTGCGAAACGCGCGCATATTCTGCTGATAATGCAGCGCACTGAAGGTGATTTTTTGCGCTGCCGCCGCATCCAGTTCCCGCACAACTTTGCCCGGTGACCCCATGACCAGAGAGTTATCGGGTATTTCCTTGCCTTCCGTAATCAGGGCGCCGGCACCGATCAGGCAGTTTTTCCCGATCTTAGCCCCATTCAGGACAATCGCCCCCATCCCGATCAGCGTGTTTTCCCCGATCGTGCAGCCATGCAGCATGACCTTGTGTCCGATGGTGCAATTCTTACCAATGGTCAGCGGATACCCGGCGTCGATATGCATGACGCAGTTTTCCTGGACGTTGCTGCCCTCGCCCACGCGGATCTCTTCGTGGTCGGCGCGGATGGTGCAGCCGAACCAGACCGAGGCACCCTGCTCCAGAACGACTTTCCCAATCAGGTTGGCATCCGGCGCAACCCATGTGTCTTCATGGATTTGCGGCACGTGGTCACCCAAAGCGTAAATGGTCATGCCAAGCCCTCAAATTCGTTTTGCAGCGTGCGGACATGGTTCTGTAGGCTGGGCTGCTGGATGCGGCGCATGCGTTCGGCGCTGACGATGGTTTTTAGCTTCTCCTCGGTGGCATCCAGATCGTCATTGATCAGAACATAGTCATAATAGCCCCAGTGGCTGATCTCATCCCAGCTTTTCAGCATTCGTTTTGCGATCACGTCTTCACTGTCCTGACCGCGGCTTTCCAACCTGCGGCGCAGCTCAGGGATCGACGGCGGAAGGATAAAGATCGACAAAGCGTGTTTGCCCAGGTCCGAATTACGGATTTGCACCTCGCCCTGCCAGTCCACGTCAAACAGAACGTCTTTCCCACTGTTAATGGACTCGCGTACCGGACCCGCAGGTGAGCCGTAGAAATTGCCGAACACGTGCGCATGTTCCAGCATTTGCCCCTCAGACACCTGCTGCCGGAACGCATCCTCACTCAGGAAGTAATACTCGCGCCCTTCATGTTCCCCCGAACGTGGCGCGCGGGTGGTGGCCGAGACCGAAAACTCCAGCTCAGAATCCCACTGCATCAGCCGTTTCGCCAGGGTCGATTTACCGGCCCCCGAAGGCGAGGACAGAATAATTAATAGGCCGCGTCGATCCGCCATTTGGGCGCTCCTGTGGTTATTCTACGTTCTGCACTTGCTCGCGCATCTGATCTATTACGGCCTTCAACTCAAGCCCTACTGCTGTCAGATCGGCGCTTTGCGCCTTTGAGCACAGAGTATTGGCCTCGCGGTTGAACTCCTGCATCAGGAAATCCAGCTTGCGCCCGACCGCCGCGTCCTCCGCCAGCAGATCGCGGGCTGCCACGACATGCGCTTTCAGGCGATCAATCTCTTCGGTGATGTCCGCCTTGACGGTGATTAGCGCCAGTTCCTGTGCAACGCGGTCCGGATCAGCCCCCTGCGCGTTGTCCATTACCCGCGCCAAATTATCCCGCAGCGCCTCGGCCATCTTGTCCTTGCGCTGCTCTGCCAGCTCTGCCGCCTGGACCGTCAATGAAGCCACCTGGCCTAGTTGATCTTCGAGAACAGTCGCCAGCACCCGCCCCTCAGACTGGCGCATTTCTATGAATTCGCCCAATAGGCCAGTGAACTCTGTCGTCAGTTGGCCAACCAATGGGCCCGGGTCATCCCCATCACTGCCCGCATCCAACATACCCTTGAGCGAGATCAGATCAGCGGCCGTCGAGGGCCTAAGGGTCACGTCCCGCGCAATGGCCATTTCCTGCGTTCGCGCCACAGCCTCAAGAACGGCACCCATGGCAGTCTCGTTCAGGACCAGGTCCGCCTGCGTCTCATCTCGGCTGAGGCGCAAAGACAATGTCACATTGCCCCGGCTGAGTTGTTTCGACATGGCGGCGCGCAACGCGGCCTCAAGCCCGGTCAACCAGTCCGGCACGCGCAGACGCATGTCCAGCCCCTTGCCGTTCACGCTGCGCAACTCCCACGTCCAGCTATGCGGCCCAAACGCCCCTTTGCCCGAGGCGAAACCCGTCATGGATTTAATCATGCCTGCCCTTTCCATAGCTGCCTGTTTTCAGTTTGCTGGGCGCACCTAATGCGAACTGCGCTTACAGGGCAAGAGTTTGCTGACTCTGCCTTTGTCCGCCAGTCGTTAACCATTCGTTAAAGATTTACTCCAAAATTGAATCAACCTGCGTCAGTCTTACACCTGCGAACACCGGTCTCGGATAGAGGTCCCCAGTATTTCGCATTTTAGGAAAATGACGGTCGATAGGCGCCAGGGTGATAATGATGAAAACCTTTTTCGGGAACGGTTTCGGGTCAAGTTTTGGAAAGATCGTCGCTATGGATCGTTTTGACAGCGGGCGCAGCCTTTCGCCCAACCGGCAGGCCGAGGCGTATTGGACGGCACTTTTGACAGGTGACGGTGTTCCCATGCGGTCGCAAATCGACCCCCGCGGGCTTGAGAACATTTTGGAATACACTTTCGTTCTGGAACGCATCGCCCCCGGACTTACCCGGTTCCGTCTGGCCGGGAGGCATTTGAACCAGTTGGCCGGGAAGGAAGTGCGAGGTATGCCGCTGACCTCTTTCTTTGAGCCCGACGCGCGGGACCAGATCAAAACCGTGTCGGAACAGGTATTCGCACAGCCAGCAATCGCCAATCTGACCCTGGACTCATCAGGTCGATTGGGGCGTGTGCAATCGCAGGCCCGCATGCTTCTGTTGCCGCTGAAAAGTGATCTGGGTGATGTCAGCCGCATTCTGGGCGTATTGGTCAGCGACGGCGCAATCGGTGCAACACCCCGTCGGTTCACAATCTCAGAAACCAACTTGCGCCCGGTGTCGCATGTGCAGGTTCCCAAACCGTCGCAAACGGTCGAGACTGGCTTCGCCGAAGATCAGCAAAAATTTGACCGTCCCGGTTCACATTTGAGGCTGGTTGTGTCGCGCGATGACTAATCACAAGCAAAAAAGGCGGGCCTTTGCAGCCCGCCTTTTCGTTGATTTTTGATAACCTTAACCGGCGGCGCGCTTTTTGCGGTCGCGGCGCAAGTTGGTCAATTCTTCTGCAACCAGGAATGCCAGTTCCAAGGACTGCGACGCGTTCAAGCGTGGGTCGCACGCTGTGTGGTAGCGGTCCGACAGGTCCTCTTCGGTCACCGCGCGCACACCCCCGGTGCATTCGGTGACGTCCAAACCGGTCATCTCGAAATGCACACCGCCGGGAACCGTACCCTCGGCCTGATGAACGCCAAAGAAGTCGCGCACTTCGCGCAGGACCGAGTCGAACGGACGGGTTTTGTACCCGGTTGCCGATTTGATCGTGTTGCCATGCATTGGGTCGCAGACCCAGGTCACCATGGCGCCCTCTTCCTTAACCGCCTTGACCAGACGCGGCAGGTGTTCACCTGCCTTGCCTGCGCCAAACCGTGCGATCAGGGTCAGGCGACCCTCTTCGTTTTCCGGATTCAGCTTGGCCATCAGAACCTTGAGGTCCTCGGCTGTCGTGGTCGGGCCACATTTCAGACCAATCGGGTTCAATACACCGCTGCAGAATTCGACATGCGCACCGTCTGGCTGACGCGTACGGTCGCCAATCCAGATCATGTGACCGGACCCAGCCAACCAGTTGCCAGAAGTCGAATCGAGACGGGTCAGAGCCTCTTCGTATTCCAGCAGCAAGCTTTCGTGGCTGGTGTAAAACTCCACGGTTGAGAACTCATGCGTAGTGTCCGCTGTGATTCCGGCGGCATCCATGAAGTCGATCGTGTCTTGAATACGGTCTGCAATTTCCGAGTATTTCTGAACATCCTGTTCATCCGTGAAGCCCAATGTCCACGAATGCACCATGCTCATATCGGCGAATCCGCCGGTCGAGAATGCACGCAACAGGTTCAAGGTTGCGGCAGCCTGAGTGTAGGCCTGCAGCATCTTGCTGGGATTCGGGATGCGGGCTTCGGGCGTGAAAGCCAGCTCGTTGATGATGTCACCGCGGTAGCTAGGCAACTCAACACCGTCCAAAACCTCGGTCGGCGCACTGCGCGGCTTGGCAAACTGGCCCGCCATGCGGCCCACTTTGACCACCGGCACCTTTGCACCATAGGTCAGCACCATCGCCATCTGCAGCATCACCTTGAAGGTGTCACGAATTGCATCCGCGCTGAATTGTTCAAAGCTTTCAGCACAATCCCCGCCCTGTAACAGGAAAGCCTCGCCGCGACCGGCGGCACCCAGATGTTGCTTGAGACGCCGTGCTTCGCCAGCAAAGACCAGCGGGGGATACTGAGAAAGCTGAGCCTCGACTTTGGCCAGCGCGGCCGCATCGATATAGTCTGGCATCTGAACCCGGGGCTTGTTGCGCCAGTTCGTTTTTTGCCATTCGGTCATAGCTTTGATCTCCGCTGAAGTAGTCAGGTCGTCTCTATACAAAATGCATTGAAGAGTGACCATATACGATTTGCGCCTCTTGACGGGGGAAACAAGCTTTGATCATGGTGGCTGGCAACAACGACGCCGGACGCGACGTAACAACGCGCCGAATCAAGGACACCAAGCCATGCAAGAGCAACGCCAAGTTGTCACAGTGGAAGGCGCTGAGGCCAATCCTCGGCATTTCGTGTTTGTCCTTTTGGACAAGTTTTCCCTGCTGTCTTTTGCCTCGGCGCTGGACAGCCTGCGGATTGCCAACCGCATGGTAGACAAAGAACTCTACACGTGGACCCTTGCTGGTGAAGGTGGTGATACGGTCAGCTGTTCTGCCGGGACTACCTTTAACGTTGAAACCGACTTGGTCGAACTGCAACGCGATGACGTGGTCCTGATCTGCGGCGGCGTCGACGTGCAACTGGCGACAACAAAGAAAGTGCTGAACTGGGTCCGCCGCGAAGCGCGGCGCGGATTGCGCATCGGCGGTCTGTGTACAGCAGCCTTTACGTTGGCCAAGGCCGGATTGCTGGACGGCAAACGCGCCACAATCCACTGGGAGAATTCTGACAGTTTTATCGAAGAGTTCGACGAAGTTGAGCTGACCAAATCGGTTTTCCAGATCGATGGTAACCGGATGACGACCGCGGGCGGCACGTCCTCAATCGACCTGATGCTCAAGATCATTGCCGATGATTATGGTGAGGATCTGGCGAATGCCGTAGCGGATCAGATGATCTATTCCTCGATCCGCACCGATCAGGACACACAGCGCCTGTCGACCCCGACCCGGATTGGTGTACGCCACCCCAAGCTAAGCCAGGTCATCCTGATGATGGAAAAGAACATCGAAGAGCCGATCTCACCCTCGATTTTGGCCAAGGATGTCGGCATGTCCACGCGCCAGCTGGAACGCCTGTTCCGGCGCTACCTCAGCCGCTCGCCCAAGCGATACTATATGGAGTTGCGCCTGCATAAAGCCCGCAATCTGCTGATGCAGACGGACATGAGCGTGATCAACGTGGCTTTGGCTTGCGGGTTTGCCTCACCCAGCCATTTCTCAAAATGCTACCGGGCGCATTATAACACCACGCCTTACCGTGAGCGTGGTGCTCAAAGCGGGCGGCTTTCGGTCTGATCCGCGCCTATTTGGGGGTCATGCGATAGATGGCTCCCTGTCCCACCGAAATGAACCAGATCGCGCCATCCGGGGCTTCGACAATGTCGCGAACGCGCTCGGTTTCCGGCCCTTTGATCTGTTCGACCTCGCGCAGCGGTGTTCCTTCAAGGCGCGAGATGTAGTCAGACTTAAGCGACCCGACAAAGATATCGCCCCGCCACTCTGGCCATAGCTTGCCGGAATAGACCAGCAAACCGGACGGTGCGATGGACGGATCCCAGTAGTATTCAGGCTGTTCCATACCGGGTTTCGAAGTGCCCTCACCGATCTTCTGCCCCGAATAATGGACGCCATAGGATATCACCGGCCAGCCGTAATTCCGCCCCGGTTGGATCAGGTTCACTTCATCCCCGCCCCGCGCACCATGCTCTGAAATCCACAAGCGTCCTTGCCTGTCCAACCCAGCGCCCTGCGGGTTGCGATGACCAAATGACCAAATCTCAGGTCGAATACCGGCTTGCCCGACAAAAGGGTTGTCAGCAGGTACCGAACCATCCCGATTGATACGAATGACGGTCCCCATGTGGTTTGACCTGTCCTGCGCTGACGGACGGTCTCCGCGATCGCCTATTGTCACGAACAGCGTTCCGTCCTGTGCCTCGACCACACGCGAACCAAAGTGTCGGCCGGTCGAACCTCCGGGTACCGCTTCGAAAATGATCCGCACGTTGTCCAAACGGCCCCCGTTTTCCGACAGGCGCGCCACGGCCACCGCTGTTCCCGCCCCGCCACTTTGCGGTTTGGAGAAGGTGAGGAACACCTCGCGAGACTGTGCAAAATCCCGTGCCACGGTGATATCGAGCAACCCTCCCTGCCCGTTCGCAGCCACCTTGGGCACCCCAGCAATGCGTTTGCCCTCGCCTTGCGAGACAAACAAAAGCTCGCCGTCCCGTTCGGTCACCAATGTACCGCCGCCGGGCAATAACCCGATGGCCCAAGGAGCATCCAGCCCGGTAACCATCGCCGTGACCTGAACCGTCCCGGCAGAGGTTTGAAGGGTAACGGCGGTGATGGGGCCAGCAAAAATTGACAGGACCAGAATCGCGGCAGCCCTAAACATGAGAATCTCCAACTCTGGTAAAATGTGACAAGCTCATCAAAACAAATAGGTTTGTTGTTGGCAAAAACACATTTGCGTTAGGACTTTTCTTTTCCAGACAGCTTGCCTAGGGTCTTGCCCAGAACGAATACGTTCCAATAAGGGAGTAACCATATGAAAAAGCTGCTTACTGCAACCGCAGCAACCGCTCTGCTGGCTGGTCCGGCACTGGCCGAAGACGTCACTTTGGGCGTCCTCTTCGGCTTTACCGGCCCGATTGAATCGCTTGCACCTGCAATGGGTTCCGGCGCTGAAATGGCGATGGCCGAAGTCACCGAATCCGGCAAACTGCTGGACGGCTCAAAGGTCACCGCGTCGCGCGCTGACACCGGTTGTATCGACAACGGTCTGGCGACCTCGAACGGCGAACGTATGATCGCGGACGGCGTTGCCGGTATTGTCGGCGGCGACTGCTCGGGTGTGACCGGCGCGATCCTGCAAAACGTTGCGATCCCGAACGGCATGGTCATGATCTCGCCGTCGGCGACATCGCCGGGTCTGTCGACCATGGAAGACAATGGTCTGTTCTTCCGCACCGCCCCGTCGGATGCACGTGAAGGCGAAGTGATGGCTGACATCCTGAAGGATCGCGGCATCAACTCGATCGCCCTGACCTACACCAACAACGACTACGGCAAGGGTCTGGCAGACGCGATCCAATCCTCGTTCGAAGCAGCCGGTGGTGAAGTTACCATCGTTGCCGCGCACGAAGACGGCAAGGCTGACTACTCGGCTGAAGTTGGTGCTCTGGCATCGGCTGGTGGCGATATTCTGGTTGTCGCAGGCTATCTGGACCAGGGCGGTCTGGGCATCATCCAGTCCTCGCTGGACAGCGGTGCGTTCGAAACATTCGGTCTGCCGGGCGGCATGATCGGTGACTCGCTGCCTTCCAACGTCGGTCCCGACCTGAACGGCTCGTTTGGTCAGATCGCCGGTTCGGGCGGTGAAGGTGCTGAAAAGTACTTTGCGATGGCCGAGGCCGCAGGCTTTGACGGTTCGTCGCCCTATTCGCCTGAATCCTATGACGCTGCCGCACTGTTCATGCTGGCCATGCAGGCGGCAGGTTCCACTAACCCGGCTGAATACGGTGCCAAGATCTTGGATGTCGCCAACGCCCCGGGTGAGAAGATCTATCCGGGTGAACTGGCCAAAGGTCTGGAGCTTCTCGCCGCTGGTCAGGACATCGACTATGTCGGCGCGTCGGGTGTTGAGCTGATCGGCCCCGGTGAAAGCGCGGGGTCTTATCGCGAGATCGAAGTAACCGACGGCGAAAACAAGACCGTCAACTTCCGTTGAACCGGTCTTAAACGTCATAAAATCAAGCAGCCCGGGCCTTGTGTCCGGGCTGTTTCAATGAAAAAAGGCCGCACCTCACCTTTTGGGGTCGAGGAAGCAGAAACACCGACAAGGGTGGCTAGGGGAAAAGATGATCGTCGTCGAGGACGTGCACAAGCATTTCGGCGGGTTTCACGCGGTGGATGGGGCGTCGCTGGAAATCCAAAAAGGTTCGATCACAGGCCTGATCGGGCCGAACGGGGCGGGAAAGACCACCCTTTTCAACGTGATCGCGGGCGTTCTGCCTCCGACAAGCGGCAGAGTGTTCATGGACGGCGAAGAGATCACCGGCCTGCCTCCGCATGACTTGTTTCACAAGGGTCTGCTGCGCACCTTCCAGATCGCGCACGAGTTCTCTTCGATGTCCTGCCGCGAGAATCTTATGATGGTGCCCGGCACGCAATCAGGTGAATCCCTGTGGAACACCTGGTTTGGTCGCAAGCGCATCGCCGAAGAAGAACGAGCCCTGAAGGCCAAGGCCGATGAGGTGCTTGAGTTTCTGACTATCGAACATCTGGCCGACCACAAGGCGGGTCAGGTCTCTGGCGGGCAAAAGAAGCTGCTGGAACTCGGCCGCACCATGATGGTCGACGCCAAGATCGTGTTTCTGGACGAGGTCGGCGCAGGCGTGAACCGCACCCTGTTGATGACCATCGCCGACACAATCCTGCGTCTAAACAAGGAACGCGGCTATACTTTCGTCGTCATCGAGCACGACATGGATTTTATCGGCAAGATCTGTGACCCGGTCATCTGTATGGCCGAGGGCAAGGTTCTGGCTGAGGGTACACTGGACGAGATCAAGGCCAATGAGCACGTGATCGAAGCCTATCTGGGGACCGGCCTCAAGAACAAAGACAAGCTGGAGGCCCAAACATGACTGCGGGTGCAGGCGATAATCCCTATCAGGACGATCACGGCAACAAAGACGCCTCGATCACCAATACCCGCGGCGTTGGCACTATGACGCCCGCGCATGCGAAAAGCGGTCCCGTTTCCAAGGTTGAAGGCGGTCCCTTTCTGATCGGCGACACCATGACCGGCGGTTACGGCAAAGGGCCGGACATCCTGCACGATTGCACCATCGCCGTCGACAAGGGTGAGATCGCAGTCATCGTTGGACCCAACGGTGCCGGAAAGTCGACCGCCATGAAGGCCGTGTTTGGGATGCTGGATGTGCGTGCGGGCTCTGTCCGGCTGGATGGGGAAGATATCACCAACCTCACCCCGCAGGACCGCGTAATCCGCGGTATGGGGTTTGTGCCGCAAACCTCCAACATCTTCACGTCAATGACGGTTGAAGAAAACCTTGAGATGGGCGCGTTCATCCGTCGCGACGACATCAGTCAGACGATGGAGCAGGTCTATGACCTCTTCCCCATCCTGCGTGACAAACGCAACCAGCCGGCTGGAGAGCTGTCGGGCGGCCAACGCCAGCAGGTTGCCGTCGGCCGCGCGCTGATGACCCAGCCTAAGGTGCTGATGCTGGACGAACCAACCGCAGGTGTATCGCCCATCGTGATGGACGAGCTGTTCGACCGGATCATCGAGGTTTCCCGCACTGGTTTGCCAATCC
The DNA here is from genome assembly GCF_001458195.1 of Ruegeria atlantica. Taxonomy (GTDB): domain Bacteria; phylum Pseudomonadota; class Alphaproteobacteria; order Rhodobacterales; family Rhodobacteraceae; genus Ruegeria; species Ruegeria atlantica. Next base: position 646,944 of record NZ_CYPU01000039.1, read on the forward strand.
TGATGGTGGAGCAGAATGCTCGTCAGGCCCTGGAGATTGCCGACAAGGGTTACGTTCTGGTTCAAGGTCGAAATGCTTATACCGGTACAGGCAAGGAACTGTTGGCCGATCCTGAGGTGCGAAAGAGTTTCTTGGGTGGGTGAGTTGAAGGCCGTGGCGACGCTCGCGTTTACCGCAATTGGCAGTACAGCGCTTTCAACTCCCTGCGCCTTGCAAGAAACCTGCGCGTATGTGGAGGACTGCGAGGGCGCTGAACTCACGCTCGAACTTTTGGGTACTCCACCAGAGCTTGTTCAAAGCAATTTTGGTGACTTTTCTGTGGATCAGATAGCAAGGGCAGGCGAAATCACTTCGAAAATCCGTTTATCAAATGGACAAGAGTGGACCGCCACCGCGAAAAACGACTTGCTGACCGCATCTCGGACACAGGACGACAAACACATAAACATGTATGTGACGAAAACCTCAGACAGCGAAATGGCCGTGACACTGTTCACGGTGCCAATGCGCTATGTCGATTATGCGAAAATCGGCAAGGCAAGACGTGCATTCTCCGGAAAATGTGAGCAGGAGTTTTAAGGGAATTCCTCAGCGCCTTTGTGGCGCTCTCCAACGTTATCCTAATTCCCGAAATTCCCCTACCATCCCAAGATTTTCACGCGTCGGCTGCAATCCCGTCACATTGTGCGTTTAGCGCCGGGCTTTGTGAAGGAAACGGTTTCCCGGTCAACCAAAGTTAGTTCCGTGAAATCAAGCGAACCTTCTGAATGAAAAACTCTATTCAGGACCCATAAATGAAAAAATGGATGTGTGTGGCCGTCGCCACCTTGTTCGCAACCGCGGCAACGGCGGAAGAGCGCCACTTTGTCTGCGTCTCAGACCGCGAAGGCAGCGAAGTGCGCCTCAACAGGGCACCGGAGGGAGATAAGGGCAACATCGAAACTGCGAACATTTCCGGCGACGCCATGGTGCTTAAAGGCGTTGGCAACATGACGTTTGTCTATATCGAAGGCGAAGATGTCATGACCTTTGTCGTCCACTATGACGACATGTCTTATGATCTTTCAGTCAAAGGCCCACATGCCGGCACCGATCACGGGACATGTAAAGAAGTCTAAGTGCTCTCTCAGAGAGCCCCGAAACAAATCGGGGCTATCGAGGTTAATATCTCAAGAAATATCAAGAGGATGTGAGCACATGCTCACTCCTCTTTTTTTCCGAATGATATTGTCTAGGTCAGATGAGGGCGTCGCGGATCTCCGTTCGCTCTTCATTCTCAACCACCCGCATTCCAGCAGAAACCCCAATCTGGAAGGCAGAGCAAACCACCAAGGGACACCATGAAAAATCTGACTGCACTGACACTTGCCCTTCTCGCCCCCTCATTTGGTTTGGCAGCTGGTTCCGGACCGCTAGACGGCGCTGATTTTGTCGTGACCTGCGTCTCGGACACCGATGGTAGTAGCGTTACTCTGGCCCGTTCGGGTGCGACTGATACCGGCTTCATCGTAACGGACACAATTCGGGGTGAGGCCAAGATTCTCTCAGGTGTTAACTCGCTGACGTTTCTCCACATCATGGACAAAGACGTGGTCACTTTTGTAGTCGATTTCGACGACCTAAACTATGACATGTCCATCAAGGGGCAGCACACTGCAAACGACCGTGGCATTTGCGATGACCCCGTAAGCTGACAAAGCGATAACTCTCTCACATTCCGGTCCTTTCAGCCCAAAAAAGGGAGCGCAAATTGTTGTGTCTGACATAAGCGTCGTGCCATAAAGCCGCACCCGGACAGTGAGAAGAAATGATGGACTTACTAAACGCGCTTGTTGCGCTTTCGAACTTTGTGATCGTGCCTGCGGTTGCTTACGGCAGCCAGTTGGCTCTGGGGGCGCTGGGGGTCACGCTTATCTACGGCATCCTGCGGTTTTCGAATTTTGCCCATGGCGACACGATGGCCTTTGGCGCGATGATTGCCGTGCTGGTCACCTGGGGCCTGCAAGCCGTCGGAGTGAGTTTCGGACCGCTACCCACCGCACTGTTGGCCCTGCCCTTCGCGATCTTGGGCTGCATCGTTCTGGTTCTGATAACCGACCGGCTGGTCTATCGGTTTTATCGAGAACAAAGGGCCAAACCGGTGATCCTTGTGATCGTTTCTATGGGCGTCATGTTCATCATGAACGGACTTGTTCGCTTTATCATCGGACCGGATGATCAAAGGTTCTCGGACGGTGCGCGATTTATCATATCCGCCCGTGATTTTAAGTCGATGACCGGATTGCGTGAGGGGCTTGCGATCAAGACCTCTCAGGGCATCACTCTGGTAGTTGCCGTTGTCGCGGTGGCGTTGCTGTTCTGGTTTCTCAACAAGACCCGCACGGGCAAATCGATGCGGGCCTATTCCGACAACGAGGATCTGGCGCTGCTTTCAGGTATTAACCCCGAGCGCGTTGTGATGATCACCTGGATTATCGTGGCAGCATTGGCGACCACCGCTGGTGTTCTCTATGGGTTGGATAAAAGCTTTAAACCGTTTGTCTATTTCCAACTTCTGCTGCCGATCTTCGCCTCGGCCATTGTCGGCGGTCTTGGCAACCCGCTGGGCGCCATCGCGGGCGGGTTCATTATCGCATTTTCCGAGGTGACCGTTACCTATGCCTGGAAAAAGGTACTGACTTACGTCGCGCCTGAAAGCCTGGCGCCATCAGGATTGGTGCAATTCCTGTCCACCGATTACAAATTTGCCGTCAGCTTTGCCATCCTGCTGATCGTGCTTCTGTTCAAGCCTACCGGCCTGTTTAAGGGGAAAGCGGTATGACCGAGTCCGTCAAAAACACGCTGCTTTTCATTGTCGTTGGCGGTTTGATCCTGCTGACCGGTTTCACACAAAGCTGGAACGCCGCAATCCTGATCCTGAACATGGGGTTGATCTCGGCCATCTTGGCGATTGGGGTGAACCTGCAATGGGGATTTGCCGGCCTCTTTAACGTCGGCGTCATGGGCTTTGTCGCACTGGGTGGTCTGGCTGTTGTGTTGGTATCGACCCCGCCGACCCCCGGAGCATGGTCCTCGGGTGGTTATGGTATTATTCTGGCGTTGCTTTTGGGGGCAGCAACCGTTGTGGCGGCTGTTCTGGTGGCGACTCGGATGCCCAGGGGACGTGCCCAAACCTTGACGACTATTGCCATTCTCCTTGTTGGGTTCTTTGTCTACCGCGCGGTATTCGATCCAAGCGTTGCAGGGGTCGAGGCAATCGAACCCGCAGTTGCCGGCAACCTCGGCGGTTTGAACCTGCCGGTCCTTGTGGCCTGGCCTGCGGGCGGATTACTGGCTGCTGGTGCGGCGTGGCTGATCGGAAAGACGGCGCTTGGATTGCGCTCTGACTATCTGGCGATCGCGACGCTGGGCATTGCCGAGATCATCATTGCGATCATGAAGAACGAAGACTGGTTGGCCCGGGGTGTCAAGAACGTCTACGGCATCCCGCGCCCTTCCCCCGTGGTGGGTTACGAGGTCGATCTGCAGAACGATCCCAGCTTTGTCGCGCGCGCCGATTGGTTCGGGTTGGACCCCGTCATCGCGTCGACGCTGTCGGTCAAACTGGGCTATTCGCTGCTGTTCATGATCGTTCTGCTTGCTTTGCTGTGGATGGCCCAAATGGCGTTGAAAAGCCCGTGGGGCCGCATGATGCGCGCCATCCGCGACAATGAGGTCGCGGCAGAGGCTATGGGCAAGGATGTCACCCGCCGCCACCTGCAGATCTTCGTGCTCGGCTCGGCCATCTGCGGCATCGCTGGTGCGATGATGACAACTCTGGACGGGCAACTTACGCCGGGCACATACAATCCGCTGCGGTTTACGTTCCTTGTCTGGGTGATGGTCATCGTGGGCGGTTCGGGCAACAATTTCGGTGCCGTTCTGGGCGCATTCCTGATCTGGTTCCTATGGGTTCAGGTCGAACCGATGGGATTGTGGTTCATGAACCTGATCACATCCAGCATGCCGGATGGCAGCGCGCTGAAATCTCATTTGATCGACAGCGCCGCGCATATGCGGCTGTTCACGATGGGCCTTATCCTGCTGATTGTTCTCAGGTTCAGCCCAAGGGGTTTGATTCCGGAAAAGTAAGGCCACAATCCATCAATTCTTGAAACCGCGCCAACTGTCTGGTGCGGTTTCTTGATTTTATACGTTATACGGATTAGACGAATCCCAGTACCGCCTTGATCCAGCCCTCTTTTTGGCCAGTATTTACGCTAAATTGATGCTTGGCCCGCGATCATTCGGGAAACCTACGAGTTTAAAAAGAGTGCACATGAATACTTCCTTCACTAAAATAGCCCTTATCGTCCCGCTGTTCGCCATGCTGGCTGGATGTATCCCGTCGCCGGAAGAATTGGAAACGGCCCCGGTAAAGGTGCAGACACCTAAGGGTGAAGTTACTTGCCAACTATATCGTCCAGACCGTGTGATCTGGGATCGGGCGACCAACTTCCCGGCCACCAAAATGTCGGTCTCCGAAGCGGACGCCTATTGTAAACAAGAAGGCCAGCGCCGCCTGAAGTAAAATACGTGCGCCGGGCAGAAGGTTCCTGCCCGGCAATACCCTTATCTGGCTTTGAACAAACCGCCCAGAATGCCGCGCACAATGCGGCGTCCGGTTGTTCCTTTTAGTTCCTTTATCACGGCCTCGCTCATAGCGGTTGCGAACGTGTCTTTCTTGCGCATCACGCGAGAGGATGACCGCCCAACCCGGCTACCGGAATAGCGTCTTGCTGTCGCAAATTCACGCTCGGCCGTGGATTGGGTTTCCAACTGTTCCTCGGCCTCGGCCGCAGCTTGCGCTGCTGAATCTGCGCGGGACTGAAGGATTTCAAAAGCCGATTTCCGGTCCTTTAACTGCCCGTATTTCACGTTCATCGCTGAGGCATCGATCAGCGCCTTCCGCTCGGCCTTGGTGATTGGTCCCAGTTGCGATCCGGGTGGGCGGATCAGAGTGCGTTCGACGATCCCTGGCACGCCTTTTTTCTGAAGCATCGAGGTCACGGCCTCACCGACACCAACTTCACGGATCGCCTCTTCTGTATCGAAAGCCGGGTTTCCACGATAGGTTTCTGCCGCAAGCCGCAGGTTTTTTCGATCCCGCGCCGTGAATGCGCGCAAAGCATGCTGCACCCGGTTACCAAGTTGTCCCAGAATGTCTTCCGGAACGTCCGCCGGATTCTGCGAGATGAAGTAAACACCCACCCCTTTGGAGCGAATGAGGCGTGCAACCTGCTCGACCTTGTCCACCAGAACCTTGGGCGCATCATCGAACAGCAAATGCGCCTCGTCGAAGAAGAACACCAATTTGGGTTTGTCCGGGTCGCCAACTTCGGGCAGTTCCTCAAACAGCTCGCTCAGCAGCCACAGCAGGAATGTTGCATACAGACGCGGTGACCCCATTAACTTGTCAGCGGCAAGGATGTTCACGACGCCCTGCCCGTTTTCATCCACGCGCATCAGATCGGCCAATTCCAGCGCGGGTTCACCAAACAGTTTGGTGCCGCCCTGGTTTTCCAGCACCAGCAGGCGGCGTTGAATGGCTCCGATCGAAGCAGTTGAGACATTGCCATAGCGCAAAGACAACTGAGCCCTATTTTCCCCAATCCAGACCAACAAGGACTGAAGGTCTTTGAGGTCTAGTAGCGGTAAGCCCTCTTCGTCTGCCACCCGGAACGCGATGTTCAGAATGCCCTCTTGTGCTTCGCTCAGATCCATCAGGCGCGACAGCAGCAGAGGTCCCATCTCGGTTACTGTTGTACGAACGGGATGTCCCTGTTGCCCGAACAGATCCCAGAACGTAACCGGGCACGCGCCATACGCATAGTCGGCAAAGCCGATCCGCTGGGCGCGATCCTGAAACGCCTGGTGAAGCTTGTGGCCTTCGCTCCCCGCCTTGGCCAGACCGGACAGGTCCCCTTTGACGTCAGACAGGAATACCGGAACACCGGCTTGGGAAAACCCCTCGGCCAGAATTTGCAGTGTCACCGTTTTACCTGTTCCCGTCGCCCCCGCGATCATGCCGTGACGGTTGGCATACTTCAGCGTCAGCGACTGTGGCTGGCTGTAGTCGTTGCCACCGCCGCCCAAGAATATGTTTTGGTCCATGAATGTAAGGCCTTATTTCCACCGATCTGCGGCCAGCATACAAAGTTAACCTTTAACTGCGAAAGTCTAATTGCTGCCCACGTCGCTAAGGTTACGGGGCGGCATATTTCCTCCCTGTCGACTGACTGCGCCTTCGGGCGCGGTTTTTTTCACAAATCATGGCCGTTAGATTAAAATTTCAGGTTTTCAGTTGACCAATGCCCCTGCCTTTCGTAACGTCTGCGCATAAATAAGTCGGCCAGTCCGACGGGGAGAAAATTATTAGAAGGGAGCCGCTCCACCGGCTCCCTTCGTTCTTTTCTGTAGTAGCGTTACCTTTCCGAAAACCCGGCAAAAAACCGTTCACATGTTGAAATGACCCACCTTAGCCCCTGACAGTGTTGGACAAGGGTGATAGACGAGTGAAAAAGTCCAACATAAGACCGAGGCAATCATGATCAAGAACACCCTTTCAGTCAGCCTGGTGACCGCTTCTTTGTGGTGCGGAGCCGCATACGCTCAGGAAACGACGCAGGAAGCCGAACAGCAACCCCAGACCTCGCAAACTCAGATCGGCGACGATCTGGACCTGGGTGAATCCGGTCCGCGTAACGGCGAACAATACGTCAAGGAAGAAAAAGGCGACTGGGCGATCCTGTGCATCAAGACCGATGCCGACGAAGATCCCTGCGCGATGCGTCAGATCCTGACTGGCGAGCAAGGCCAGCCGATCGCGGAAATCACTCTGGAAAAACTGCCCGAAGGCGTGGCCGCGGTTGCCGGAGCAACTGTGGTTGTCCCGCTAGAAACGATGCTACAGGCGCAGCTGGCGCTTTCGATCGATGGTGCTCCGGGCAAGCGCTACGACTATCACCACTGTAACCCCGTTGGCTGTGTCGCTCAGATGGGCTTTACCGAAGGCGACGTGGACGCAATGAAGGTTGGAACCAAAGCGACCTTGTCGCTTGTGTCAGTTCTCGCACCAAACCAACTGCTGCAACTGGAAGTTTCGCTGTCAGGCTTTACAGCAGGTTTTGAAGGCCTGAAAGTTCTGCAGAACTGAGGTTTCGCGAAGCTAAAAACGCCGCCGGGTTTTACCGGCGGCGTCTTTGTTTGAAATCAGCATTTATATGCGTTTTAAGGCAATTACCGCATTCAGCCCGCCAAATGCAAAGGCGTTACTCAGTGCTACGTCCACTTTCGCCTCGCGGGCTTCGTTTGGCACGACATCCAGCGCGCATTCGGGGTCCGGCTCTTCATAGCCGATGGTCGGAGCGATCACCCCATCCCGCAGTGCCATGATACAGGCCAGCAGTTCGACCGCGCCGGTGCCACCGATAAGGTGGCCGTGCATCGACTTGGTCGAAGATATCATCAGTTCGTCCGCATGAGGACCAAAGACACCGGCCACGGCAGCGCATTCCGTTTTATCATTGGCCGCGGTGCCGGTTCCATGCGCGTTGATATATCCAACACTGTCCGCGCTTAACCCTGCATCCGCAAGCGCGCCCGACATGGCACGCGCAGCGCCCTGTTTGCTGGGCATGACTATGTCCGACGCATCTGACGACATCGCAAAACCCACGACCTCACACAGGATATCAGCCCCACGGGTGCGGGCGTGCTCGTATTCTTCGAACACGAAGACACCTGCGCCTTCGCCTTGCACCATGCCATTGCGATTCGCGCTGAAAGGGCGGCAGGCGTCCTTGGACATGACACGCAGCCCTTCCCAGGCTTTGACACCACCAAAACACAACATCGACTCTGACCCACCGGTCAGCATCGCTGGAGCAGCACCGCTGCGTACCATCTGGAACGCCAGCGCCATTGCGTGGTTGGACGAGGCACAGGCCGTCGACACCGTAAAGCTGGGACCCTTAAGGTTATGCTCCATCGAAACGTGACTGGCCGCCGCATTGTTCATCAGCTTGGGAACGACAAACGGATGCACCCGGTTTTTGCCATCCTCATAAACGGAACGGTAGTTGTCATCCCAGGTCGAAACGCCGCCGCCAGCGGTTCCCAACACAACGCCCGAGCGGGCGGCAATATCTCCGTGGAATTCGATTCCGGATTGTTCAATCGCTTCTTTGGCCGCTGTCAGAGTGAATTGTGTGAACCGGTCATACAGGGTCATTTGCTGGCGGTTAAACCGCCCCTCGGCCTCGAACCCGCGGACCTGACCGCCGATTTGAATGGCCAGTCTTTCAACATCGCGAAATTCAAGCGCAGAGATACCGCAGCGCCCTTCGCGCATAGCCTCTAACGTATCAGGCACCGAATGGCCCAGTGAATTGATTGTACCGGCCCCGGTGATAACGACGCGTTTCATAGGATTATGTCAGACCTTTTCCGACACCAGCTTTTGGATGCCGGTAATGATGGCCGCGACGTTCGAGATGTCAAAGTCGCTGGCGCTCGGCTCGTTTGCGTTGAACGGAATCGAGATATCGAACTCTTCCTCGATGGCAAAAATGCTCTCGACCAGTCCAAGGCTGTCGATACCCAGATCTTCGAGCGTGCTTTCGGGTGTCACATCCGACGGCTCCAGCACGGCCTGCTCTGCAATGATTGCGATGACGCGGTCGCTGATGCTCATGTCGATCCTCTAATTATCATGTTGTGGTTGATTTAATCGCTTGGAGGCTGTTTGGAAACAGCCTTTTTCAGCGCCTCAACGTCACGTGCTAATCTCGGCAGCCGGCGCTGTGCTTTGTAAATGTCTGTATGCGTTTCCATTTTGACGGCTGGATAGCCCATAACCACACGCCCATTGGGCACGTTGGACAAGATTTTTGAGCCCCCGCCCGCAATCACACCATCGCCGACAAAGATGTTGTCCGACACTCCGGTTTGTCCGCCCAAAACAACGTTATTTCCAATTTCGGCTGATCCGGACACACCGCTTTGCCCACATAGCAGGCAATCCTGTCCTACACGTGTATTGTGCCCGATATGAACCTGGTTATCTAGCTTTGAGCCATCGCCGATGCGGGTGTTCCTGATGGTTCCATTGTCAATGGTGCAATTCGCACCGACTTCGACATCATCGCCAATCTCGACGGCACCCAAAGAATGAATGCGGAGCCAGCTCTGCGCCCGGGCTTCACCCTGATCGCCCATGGATTTGCGGGCGTTTTCCACGCCTGATACCTCGGGCGTCACAAAGCTGAAACCGTCACTGCCGATCCTAGCGCCGGGTTGCACAATGAAACGATCACCGATCTGAGCCCTTGCTCCGATACTCACCATCTCGCGCAGAAACGCGTCGTCGCCCAGAACGGCATCCAGACCGATCACGCAATGTGGACCGATGACCGCATTCTTACCGATACACGCACCGGCACCAACAACCGCCAATGGGCCGATCGAGGCACCCTCGCCTATCTCCGCCGTTGGGTCGATTACGGCAGAGGGGTGAATGCCCGGCTGCACTCCTTGCCCGCGGTCCAGCATTGCCGTGATACCCGCCATCGCCATGCGTGGACGCGGCACAAAAATCGCGGCCTCCAGCCCCAGAGCCTGCCAATCCGCACCTTCCCACAAAACGGCGGCGCGGGCGGCACCCGTGCTAAGCGCGTCCGCGTATTTCGGCGACATCGCCATTGCCAGGTCAGACGGCCGGGCATCGACCGGTTCTGCGGCGCGCTCTATAATAAGGCCAAGTTCACCCTGACAGTCCGCGCCCAAGGCTTCGGCGATTTGCTGAATAGTGTACTGCATGACGGGCTTCCCGAGTTAAGGACCTGCCCCGGTGATTACCCCTGAACGTCCGGCAGGGCTACCCCTGCTTTCTGCAGAGCGTCCCAGATTTTCCGGTCCCGGTCATAGACATCGCGGCGGTACTGAACCTCACCTTTCGGACCGACATAGGCGGTGCGATAGATCAGATGTACCGGAACATGCTGTTCCAGCGGGACAGTCGTTTCCTTGCCGGACGCCAATATACGGTGGAAAAACGCCTTTGGGTCCTCTTCCTGTTTGGCCAAAAGTGCATAGGCAAACTCGAAGGGTTGCGCCAACCGGATACACCCGTGCGAGAACGCTCGCGTCTCACGTGCAAACAGAGATTTCTGAGGCGTATCATGCAGATAGATGTTGTGCTTATTGGGAAACATGAACTTTACCAACCCCAGCGCGTTGCTTTTGCTGGGGGGCTGACGCATGGCAAACGGGAAGTTTCTTGTGTTGAACTGGGTGAAGTCAACCGCGCCCCGATTAACCAGACGACCGCTGCGATCCGTGATCTGGATGTGGCCAACGGCGTTCGGATTTGACTGCAGTTTTGGCAGATATTCCTTGGTGATGATCGAGCGCGGCACATACCAACTGGGGTTGATGACCATATGCTCCATCTCGTCCGAAAACTCCGGGCTGCGACGGTCATGCACGTTCTTGCCAATCACGGCGCGGGTCTCAAAGGTAATCCGGCCATCGTCCACGATCTTGGCCGAAAAGTCGGCCTGGTTGACCAGAATGTGCCGCTCACCCCGTTCACGCGGCAACCAGCGTTCGCGTTCCAGTGCAACATAAACGGCCTTCAAACGCTCGGACGCAGTACGGTTAAGCTCGGTGATCGTGCCCTCACCGGCGACACCATCGGTGGCCAGACCGTGCGCCTGCTGGAAGTCTTTGACAGCAGCTAGCATTGCCTCATCGAATTTCGGGCTTGCGGTCGGGCTTAGATACCCCATTGCAATCAGACGGTTACGAACCTTAATTACATTAGATCCGGTATCGCCATATTCCAACTTACCCACAGGCACACCAGCACCCCAACCGCCTTGGTTGACCAATGCCTCAAGCGCGATCTTCTGTTTCATCAACGCGCGGTATTGGGTAGATTGCGGTGCAAGCAGATCGAAATACGCGTCACCCTCCGCAGTAAGTAGGCCCTGCAAATGGTCATTGGCCGACCGACGCGACACTGTGCGGACCAGCCCATCGTCAATCTGCGCAGGACGCAATGCGCCTGAAAACAGATCACTTGCATAGCTGACAAACGCCTTGCTTAATTCGATTTCAACCGCACCCAAATCCCGCAGCGATCTGGCGTCCTGCATTTTTGATAAGATCGATTGAACGTCAAAGCCCCCTTCGGGCAAGCCATGCAGGTTTGTGGAAGATAACGCCTTTATCAACCGCGCTCTGCGCGCTTCATGCTCAGGCGTGTCGCCCACCCATATTGGGGCAAAGGCGTTGGTACGATAGAACTCTGCCAGACCTGAACCTGCAGGAGCAAACTCGGCCACAGCCATTTGAAATGCCGTTCCGGGTGCAGACTGGGCACTTGCCACAGAGGCAGACGCCGTAATGCAAGCGGCGAAGATAAGACTTTTAGGCAACCGATAAAGTGCTCGCATGGGATGACCTTGATTATTCAATACTTTGCGCGTTCTGAGGCGCGTTCCGAATGAATATGGTTTTCAGCTGGACGTTTTGTCCATTCACAAATACATCAATCCAAAGCATCCATCCGAGCCTGATGCGCGTTTGCATCGGCTGCGTTGCGCCAACGCCTAATTGCTTCAATACTATACCGATTTGCATCACCTGCGCAAAAATTCGCCGAAAATTCCCCCTTGAAAAGATGAATGTGAAAGATTTCTTGGCTGGCATTTCGTACTGTGTCATAAATCCCGCATCTCGGATGGGAAAAAATCAAGATCGCGCGCGTAACATCGTGCGCAGGCAGGAACAGTACGGGACGAAACGAAATGACCACGAGCAGTACATCGGGCTTGACCCGGCGTGCCCTATTGCGCGCACTCGCTGCAACAGCAGTTGTAGCAGCACCGACTTATTCCAATGCAGCAGGTTTTTTGCGCGGTGGCGGCGATATTCGCCGTATCCGTATGTATTCGGGCCGCACGGGCGAACGGCTTGATATGATATATTGGGTTGACGGAAAATACATCAAGGACGCTGTGAAAGAAGTGAACCACTTCATGCGCGACTGGCGTACTGATCAGGCCAAATCCATGGATTTGCGCACCATCGACATCATGGCAGCCTCTCATAATCTTCTGGACGTGAATGAGCCCTACACTCTTTTGTCCGGCTACCGCTCCCCCCAAACCAATGCAATGCTGCGGTCTCGTTCGCGCCGTGTGGCCAAGAACTCGCTACACATGAAAGGCCAGGCTGCAGACTTGCGCCTGTCCTCCCGTTCCGTATCCCAGATGGCCAAAGCAGCTATGTCCTGCCGCGCTGGCGGTGTCGGCAAGTACCACCGCTCGAACTTCGTCCATATGGATTGCGGCGAGGTTCGCAGCTGGGGCGGCTAAAAGACACCCAAACTGTTTCTTAACGACGAGCGCCCTTGGGCGCTCTTTGTTCCTTTCAGACGTCAAGTACATTTCATTTCGCGGCGAGCGAGACATCAAAGAATCTGAACAACCACCGCACGTGATTCTGTTTTCCATTGTAGTACCACTACCACCTGTCTGCTGTTGATTCTTGTTTGATTTCTTCAATCTGCAGGGAAGAAACTTTGTTCACTAACTTTCGAACCGTCCATCAGCGACGAGTTCGAGGCAATATTGACAGTTCAATATCTGATTAGAAATGGCGCACCTGAGATGGCTCTTGTGCGAATCCAACCTCCCCTTAAACCTTTATTTTATTGGATAATCCGGCCGCTAGTGGGTTGTGAAGTGGTACAGCGAGTGTCAAGGCGTGGGAAAGAAACCTTGAGCGCTAATGACCGAAGTGTTTTGGGCAATACGTTGGCGATCTCTGCGCCATGCCTCGCAACTGCAACCATTCCATTTTGGAGGAGCGCAAGGATTGAAAGCAGGGCTTCGCCCCTGTCGCAAACTTTTTCACGCTACCACCAGTAGTTCCGTAAGGCTGTTGGTGGAGAGGAAATACCTGGGCGTGGTCTACGCCATGGCGCTTAAAAACTTCAGCCTTTTCAGTGGCATCTTTCTTGTTCGAATGCGGCAAACCTACACATCTATCTCCTGCCCCCAAAACCAATAACCACGTTAGATTTCCCCGCGGAAAAGTGTCCTGCAAGCTGCCGTAGTCAATTGCCGTGGCTTTTATTGGAATAATGACGGTGCTTCCTCCCCATGGGTCAACCGGGCGTTCTAACAAGGTTCGTGTGAAACCGCCGAATGAAGTAGAATATTCCCAAGTCTTCCAAAGTGTTTTCACCATCGCTATTTCTAGGCAAAATTATAATGAATGCGCACCTGCTTCACGGAAAGCCTCACACCCGAAACTACTGCTGCGACCGTGATGTCAGGCTGCAGACGACATTCAAAAAAACTAGTGTTGTGAATTAGGTTTCTTAAAAGACGCCAGCTCCGCTGTTCCAGTAAGCGGTTTTTGCGAAGCTGGCAAAGTCCCTACGGCAACGGGATGCTGGCCGCAGGAGGGGTTCACATAAGGACTATGCTTCTGAAGTGGAGCACAAGACGACCCATACCAATAGAGGCGCATATGTATATGAGACTATACTTTAGTATCGCTAACTATGACCGATTGGCCGCCCGCAGGCTGGTTAATGCCCCGTCACAACAACCGGAAGTTAGACCGGAGCGCCTCGCGCTATCCGCGCCTTGTGGGTCGCAAGACTGCGTTCAAAGGTGGTGACGTTGTCAACATTTGCTTCGAAGCGTTTTTTGAAATTGAGATACTCAGGACATCGCTGCCCATTTTCCCGACAATCGATCATCAACTCTTCACCGATCTGATATTCCCGCGACAGTCGTTCAGTTCTGCTGTCACAGGCAGCGATCACAAACAGGGCAAGGAGGGCCATCTTTCTAAGCACTACAGTCTCCGGGTCAGGTTATGGCCTAGGGTTGTCACGAAAGCGTGCCTGCCACATGACATGCCCTACAGGCATTCTAATTTTTTACAGTTGCACAAAGGTCATACAGTTCGAGCGCTGTCACGCCCACGATTAGCGCAGCGCCCACATAGGGAATAGCTTCGCCAACTACTGAACCGGCACTTCGATTAGCCGTCGCTGCTGCCCGGTCACACCCGTTTCACGGACTAAGTAATTGGACTAGTTGCGCGAGTTCAAATCGAATAGCTTTCGTTACAGGTGCCTGTAACGGAAAGTGTTTGATGTCCAACTGCGAGAACTGTGGTGTGACGCTGATAGGTGGTCCTCGCAAGAAATACTGCGGGAGCAAATGTCGCGTTACAGCCCTAAGAAAAAGGCGTAGGGCCGCCGGTTTGACTGCTGATGGGAAACCTCTCGTTACAGGTTCATCTGTAACGGAAAGCGTTACAACAGCGCCTGTAACGGAAAGTGTCACACTTGATATGGCAGAGCGTTTGGAACGTCAGGTGGATTTGATGGCGGAAGGCGTGGATGCCTTAATGAAGAGGATCGAAGGCCTCGAAAATGGAGGCCAAAAGATGCTGACGCCAAGTGAGTATAAATTAATCCGCATGGCGTTACATCCAGGCGGCAATGCGTCGGAGGAGACCAAGTCAGCTGCATGGATGGCATTTGAGAAGCTGAACATTGAGCCACTTACTACAGACGAGTTATTGCGCGTCAAGGAATTGCATCGAAGAACCCAGCGCTTTAGGAAGTCACGCTCTTAAAATTTTGGAAACCCCAATCCGAGATGGTGGCGTGCTCGGGAACTCCCCTTTGAGACAGCAGAACTACCTGAGTGAACTATGCGGATTCTCGGCTTCAATAAACGGGTGCTTTTGCAAGCGCCGCGATTTTCTATTTCACGGCACATTACAATTGCGTCCTTCCATTGCCGGCTTTTTTTGAGCTAAGCCACCGCTTAACAGCGAAAAATTGGCAAAAAAGTCTGAGTGCGAGAGATAATACAAAACGCCGCGCATTCCCCCGCTGGGGTCACCTCAAGGCCACGTCTTTCCACCCTCGAGAAAGACCGAACAATCGTATCGGCGTTTTGTTGATGACGATTGTATCGCCATCTGTCACACATGCCTTCCCTTGCACAACTTTGCTGGCTGACAACAGTTTTGCAGTTTGAGCATCGAATGGTGTGGGTCGCTGTCGTGACGATCCCGGTACTGACTTTCGGGTTCTGGGAGTTTGGCGATACTGAGCGGACTTCTCGTACTTTAATCCGCTGTTTGCGCGAGAAGCAAAGCGAAATGCGACAAATACGATTCTGAAAAGGATTAACGGACCCAATACAGATAAACCATCCAATTCGATTGCGTTGAATGGCAATTCGGAGTGGTGCGCACCTATATCCGAAGACGTTTGCTCAGCGCGCAATTTGGGCCGCAATGAGCTCGAAAGAAGCAGAGTTGAATTTGACATATCGGTCACGATGAAACTTAAGAAAAAACTCGGACCGAGGATAGAAAGATAAACCGACTGGTCTTTCGATTTAATGCCAATCTTTTTCGTGTTTTAGACTTTATTGGCGGGTGGATTGTGCCGAGGCCTGACAACGAACCTGTTAGCAAGATCTGCGCTTCCGGAACGAAGAAACGTTGCGGAACCCATAATGGGAGCTCAGCACAGACAGCAGTTTCGTTGGATGAGTTGTGAGTAACCCGCCTCGGATTTAACAGGTGATCCAATGGGCTTCCAACCCTGCGCTTTCATTTTCGCTTTAGTTCTAGTGAGCCGTTCAAGCGTTGGTTCTTCAATTAGTCTTTCGATATTCGGCATCCGCCTATCTCCATTCCAATCTATGTATTGGATTTGGAAGACGCGCTCGACTTAGGCTTGCGAGGTTCTGCCAAAAGCACGTCACTTTCTGCCAAGGATGTAATGGCTGGCGCTCGTGGTGTCGAAGACAATAGCTCAAGCCTTTGAAAGTGTCCTGAGCAAACACACAGCTACTGCATCAAATGCTAGGGATAGTTTTTGTTTTTTACATAACCAAAGAAGTTGGGTGACGCTTTCGCCTAGTTCGCAACGGAAGCGTTTTGCCCCCAACGTGGCCAGCAGTGTCAGTTCGTGTTCGGCTAGTTCGGCTCTATTGGCGAGCTGAGTGAAAATGAGCGGGACTTCTTTGTCAGATCAATCACGCAATATTACATAAGAATGATGAAATACTTGCTCCAAACCCCAACTGCCAGAGCAATCCTCATGGCCCTCTTCGTAATCATCGTTGTGAGGCTGTGCAGCTATGACAGTTATGAAGGGGCTGGATACCAAGGACCTGATAAGGAGTATTGGGGAGTTGGAGGCCGGCCCTAACCCGACTATCGTCAAAACATTAAGCGAGTGAGTGCTTCCGGATTTCTAGTGCCATAGCTAGCGCTAGGAAATCGATCGACTTTTCTAAGTCAGCTTTGTCTACAACTCGGTCGCTGCCTTGATTTTGTTGAACGCCCGCTGCGTACAGGAGCCGCCGTTGATGTCTGTGCCGGATAATAGGTCCTGACCCGAATGCCCAGCCTGCCCGAATGGCCGATTAACTTTCCAATCCTTGTCTGGTGCTTTCAGCATCCGTTGCGGCCATCTGGCACAGACCCATGCACGGTATTGGCACTATCTCTGAGTTATCCCTCTGTTGGGACGGCCCGCGCTGCATCTCCAGCAGGTTCCCCTTGCCGGCAGCGCGGGTTCGCTAATCCGATCAGCGCCATACCTCGTATCTGTTGCATCCCCTACCATCTCTCTCTAGGTGGCACTTCTTCCGAACCTGTAGCCTGCCATCTGGCAGCCCTGACGGTATCCTCAAAATCTCTCAGCAAGGCGGCATGCTCACGGAGCAGAGCAGGCCCCTCTTCCTTCACTGCGAACCGAGCTTGAAAAAACTCTCTTCCGGTGACCTGAGCGACGTCCGCAGGGAACCTGCGCTTGAACCTGAAGCCTTCCTTGAGTTTGTCGAGATATTTGATCTTCATCACGATAGCCATGTGGTACTTAAACTCCCGCAAAGGTGGTACAGAAGCGACTGTTTTGCCCAACAAACCTTAGAAATATAGCGATGATGGCGCACCTGAGAGGATTCGAACCTCTGGCCTCTGCCTTCGGAGGGCAGCGCTCTATCCAGCTGAGCTACAGGTGCCTTGGCCGTTAGCTAACCTTGATCCGATCCGGGTGCAACTGCAAATCTTTCCGGATCGGCCAGGATTCACGCAAACAAATCATGTGCCAATTCCAGCGCGTCGATCAGTATGTCGACCTCGTCCGTAGTGTTGTACAGACCAAAGCTTGCGCGGCAAGTCGCGGTGACACCGTAGAAATCCATAAGAGGACCAGCGCAGTGATGACCGGCACGGACAGCCACGCCTTTCTTGTCCAGAATGGTCGAGACATCATGCGCGTGCCCTGCCCCGTCCATCGTAAAGCTGAAGATCGCGGCCTTGTCCGGGCGTGTGCCCTGAACCTGCAACCAATTCAGACCGGTCAGTTTCTGCATGGCATAGTCGCGCAACCCGGCCTCATGAGCGGCGATATTTTCCATCCCCAGATCCATCATGTAATCCAGCGCAACACCCAAACCGATGGTTTGAACAATACCGGGCGTTCCGGCCTCGAACTTCATTGGCGGGTCGTTGTAGATCACCTGGTCCTTGCTGACCTCTTTGATCATGTCGCCGCCACCGATAAAGGGGCGCATCTCGGCCATGCGTTCGGATTTGATGTAAATCGCACCCGACCCCGAAGGGCCATAAAGCTTGTGGCCAGTAATTGCATAGAAATCGCAGCCGATATCGGCGACATTGACGGGCATGTGCACAGCGCCCTGGCTGCCATCGACCAGCACCGGAACGCCTTTCGCGTGTGCGCCTTCTGTGATCGCTTTGACGTCAACCACTGTGCCCAACACGTTCGAACACTGCGTCACTGCAACCAGCTTGGTCTTGGGACCGATCGCGTCGATCACGGCCTGCGGGTCAAGCCCACCATCTGCGTCCACATCGACCCATTTCAGGACGACGCCCTGACGTTCGCGCAGAAAATGCCAGGGGACAATATTGGCGTGGTGTTCCATCACGCTCAGCACGATCTCATCCCCGGCCTCCATGCGCGGCATGGCCCAGCCATAGGCGACCAGGTTGATCCCCTCGGTCGTGCCCGAGTTCAAGACAATCTCATCCTCGTTCGCCGCGCCCAGAAAACGGGCGATGGTTCCGCGAACGGATTCGTATTTCTCGGTCGCCAGATTGGACAGGTAATGCAGGCCGCGGTGAACATTCGCGTATTCTTCGGAATATGCCCGTGTCACCGCATCAATCACGGCCTGCGGTTTCTGCGCCGATGCGCCATTGTCCAGATAGGTCAACGGCTTGCCGTTCACTTCCCGAGACAGGATTGGAAAGTCTGAGCGGATTTTCTGCACGTCATACATGGTCTTCTACTCCCTATACGGGGCCGCCGGGCGTTAATGCGAGGACAAAGGGCACTGCAATCAAAGCAGATAACACGATGACCCCGAAGGATTTAGCAAGCGAACCGAACTGGTGCGCTTCATTCAGAAAATGGAGCGTGACGTAAAGGCTGATAATCGCCGTGGCCAGCAAAAACATCAGCATCAAAAACGGCAGCACGATCGTAATGACCAGCGTGATCACCATCGCAGCGATCTGAAGGTACTGCAGCCAGATGGTCAGCGTCAGGATGTCATCGAATGTTGCACGGCCACCCAGAAACCTCCCTACGAACAGGAATGCCCCGACGCTTAGCAGCATGGCGCCGGCAGATCGGACCAGACCCAGGAGTACAGGCGTGGGTGGGGGTACGGATTCATCACCGGGGACTGGAAGCAAATGATCAATACCCAGTTGCACAAGGCCGTTGAGCACCACGGCCAGAAAGAAAGAAAGCCATAAGATTTCTCGCCCCGGCCGCATGTCCAAAAGGCGCCGGGCCGCTTGGGCGGGGTGTGTCAGGGTCAAAATCGCAAGATCAACAAAGCCAGTGGGATTCATTCTTGCCGCCTTTGCGCTTGACTGAGACCTGCCAGCCAGAACCAAAGGAACACTGCGAACCAGACGATCCCGACGAGTGTCAGGGCCGGGCCAGATCCTATGAAACCGCCGACCAAACCATTCAACAAAACCAGAGGTGTTGAGGATAATAGCGCCCAGAACAGAGCCAATCTAGCGCCATAGGACGTCCCCTGACCACCAACCAACCGGGCCGCGCCGTATGAGACAAATGCCAGCAGGTAGAAAAACAGAGGCAGGATAATGACAGTGCCCATCAAGGCACCGCCCATCAGCATATCCAGCTCTAGTCCTTCGATATGCGCGCGTCGCGCAAGGCTGGGCAATTGCGCTATGAATGCCACAATGCAAAACGCCATGACAAACATCAGCGCCCGGTCCTCGCGCGGGCCTAGATCAAGAAGCCGCCGCACGACACGACCCGGCCCCCGATAGGTGGCCACGATATCCGAGGTCAAAGGCATCAGATGTGTCGCGACAGCCAGCCTTCAAGGCGGTTTACGATGGCCTCAGCCAATTCCTCATCCTCGATCTCATCGACGGCTTCGGCCAAAAATGCCAGCGTCAGCATATTGGTGGCGTCCTTAACCGAAACCCCACGCGAACGCAGGTAAAACAGCGCCGTCTCATCAATCGCACCCGAGGTTGAGCCATGCGAACACGCAACATCGTCGGCATAGATCTCAAGCTCGGGCTTGGCGAGGAACTGGCTGTCATCATCCAGCAGCAAGGATTGGCTGATCTGATATCCATCAGTCTTCTGTGCGCCTTCCTTGACCAGGATCTTACCCTGGAACACGCCGGTCGCGCCGTTGCGCAGAACTTTCTTAAAGACCTGACGGCTTTCGCAGTTCACCGCGTCATGGGTAACGAAAACTGTGTCGTCATGATGAAAATCGCCGTCGCCAACACAAGCTCCCGCCACATGAGCTATGGCGTCGTCACCGGTCAGTTCGATTACCTGTTCGTTGCGGGTCAAAATGCCATTCACCGTCAGCGTGAAGGATTTATAGACAGATTCCTGACCCAGACGCGTGAACATGTGTGTCGCAGCGCGACGTTCGTGGTCCCTGCCCTGCGCGCGCACGTGATGCAGCGTACCGCCATCGGCGATGTCGATCTCAATGCATTTGTTGAACCGTGATGCCGCAGGACCGTTTTCCAGAACCGTCACTTCAGCGCCGCTTTCGACACGGATGATGTGATGCAGCATGGCGTCCGAGGTCTCGGATGCATGGCGATAGATCAGGCTGATCGGCTTGGTCGGTTTGCCGGTAACGTGGATCGCAACGCCATCTGCGGCAAAGGCGGTATTCAAAGCAGCCAACGGCCGCTGAACCGGGGATTGCCCGCGCGATTCCAGAACGCCGTACAACTCTTTGGCCCAGTGAATATCCTTACAGCAGATATCCTCGATCCGGTCGATGTTGACACCTTCCAGCTCTAAATCATCCGAGTCTTCGGCGCTGAACACACCGTCGATGAAAACGATCTTCAACCGGTCGAGATTGCCAAACAGCAGCGGCTCGTCTGAGTGGAACAATGCTGCATGCGGCTGCTCGGCCGAGATCAGGGTGTCAGGGCGCGTGTACTTCCAATACTCGTCGCGCCGCCCCGGCAGACCCATTTCCAGCACTCGCGCCAGCGCGTCTTCGCGCGCGGCTCGGGTGCAGCCGGCTTCGGGCATGGTCAGCGTGGCCAGCCGTGCCTCGGTCGCGGTTTGTTTTACTTCGGGCAAAGCCATCAGTTCACCTCTGCCAGGATGTCGGCATAACCGTTGTTTTCAACTTCCAACGCCAGTTCGGGACCACCGGTTTTAACGATGCGACCGTCCGCCATGATGTGCACGACATCAGGTTTGATGTGGTCCAACAGGCGCTGATAGTGGGTGATGACCAGGAAACCACGGCCTTCATCACGCAGCGCGTTCACGCCTTCAGCCACCAGTTTCATCGCATCGACGTCCAGACCCGAATCCGTTTCGTCCAGGATGCACATCTTGGGTTCCAGCATCGCCATCTGCAGGATTTCGTTCCGCTTCTTCTCACCGCCTGAGAAGCCAACGTTTACCGGACGCTTGAGCATGTCCGCGTCGATTTTCAGCGATTTTGCCTTGGCCCGAACTTCCTTCAGGAAATCAGCAGCTGACAGCTCGTCTTCGCCGCGCGCCTTGCGCTGAGCGTTCACGGCCGTGCGCAGGAAGGTCATGTTGCCAACACCCGGGATCTCAACAGGGTATTGGAACGCCAGGAAGACACCCGCAGCCGCGCGCTCTTCCGGCTCCATCTCCAAAAGGTCCTCACCTTCCAGCGTGGCAGAGCCTTCGGTCACTTCGTACCCATCGCGGCCCGACAGCACATAGCTGAGCGTCGACTTGCCCGAGCCGTTCGGCCCCATGATCGCATGTACTTTTCCGGCCTCAACCGTCAGATCGACACCTTTGAGGATTTGCTTTTCTTCTTCCTCAAGCTTCACGTGCAGGTTTTTGATTTCCAGCATTTTTTGTCCTTTTGCGTACCGCAAGGGGCCATCCGGCCCCGATATGTTCTAAATTCAGAGGAATGCGGGGTTAACCCACTGACCCTTCAAGGCTGATGGCCACCAACTGCTGCGCTTCCATGGCAAACTCCATCGGCAACGCCTGCAGGACGTCCTTGCAGAACCCGTTGACGACCAGGGCCACGGCCTCTTCCTCGTCCATGCCGCGCTGACGGCAGTAGAACAGCTGATCGTCATCTACCTTGGATGTCGTCGCCTCATGTTCCACGCGCGATGAATTGTTGCGAACCTCGATATACGGCACCGTGTGAGCCCCGCATTTATCACCGATCAGCAAGCTGTCACACTGGGTGTAGTTGCGGCTGTCCTTTGCCTTGGGATGCATTGAGACCAGACCACGATAGGTGTTCTGCGCTTTACCCGCGCTGATCCCTTTGGACACGATGCGCGACTTGGTGTTCTTGCCCAGATGCACCATTTTGGTGCCGGTATCAGCTTGCTGCATGTTGTTGGTGATAGCGATCGAGTAGAACTCACCCTGGCTTTCATCACCGCGCAGGATGCAAGAAGGGTACTTCCAGGTCACGGCGGATCCGGTTTCCACTTGGGTCCACATCACCTTGGACCGGTCACCCCGGCAATCGGCGCGCTTGGTCACAAAGTTGTAGATACCGCCCTTGCCGTTTTCATCCCCGGGGAACCAGTTCTGAACGGTCGAGTATTTCACCTCAGCATCTTCTTCGATGATGATCTCGACTACCGCCGCGTGCAGCTGAGCTGTATCGCGCTGTGGCGCGGTGCAACCTTCCAGATAAGAGACGTAAGACCCCTTGTCCGCGATGATCAGGGTCCGTTCGAACTGGCCTGTGTTTTCCGCGTTGATGCGGAAATAGGTGCTCAACTCCATCGGGCAGCGAACACCCGGTGGAATGTAGACGAACGAGCCATCCGAAAACACGGCCGAGTTCAGCGTGGCGTAAAAGTTATCAGACACTGGAACAACGGTGCCAAGGTACTTCTTGACCAGTTCCGGATGTTCCCTGATCGCTTCGGAGATCGAACAGAAAATCACGCCGTGTTTCGCCAGCTCGTCCTGGAAGGTTGTTCCCACGGACACGGAGTCAAACACCGCGTCCACGGCCACCTTGCGACCCTCGGCGGGCATGTCCTCGGCACCCTCGACACCGGCGAGTATCATCTGTTCTTTCAGCGGGATACCCAGCTTTTCGTAAGTAGCCAGCAGCTTTGGATCGACCTCGTCCAGCGACTTCGGCTTCTCCTCCATCGACTTGGGACGGGCATAGTAATACTGGTCCTGGAAATCGATCTTTGGATAATGAACCATGGCCCAGTTCGGCTCATCCATCTTGGTCCAGCGTTCGAAGGCCGCCAGACGCCATTCGGTCATCCATTCGGGCTCTTCGTTCTTATCCGAGATCAGCCGAACGATGTCCGGGTTCACGCCCTTGGGCGCGTATTCCATCTCGATATCGGTATCCCAACCGTATTTGTAGGTACTGACCTCGCGTACCGCGTCCACGGTTTCCTGATCGACACCCTCTTTTACCTGGGTCTGGTCCAAAGCGGCCATATGACACCTCCGTCAGATTACGCGGCGCGCGCGCGATGCTTCTTTTCTTTTTCAAGCCACGTTTCGGCGAAACGCAGCACATCTTCTTCAGTGGTCAAAGGTCCCAGAGACACGCGGATCGCGCTTGCTGCTGTGACCTCATCAAAACCCATCGCGGTCAAAACCGCGCTTGCCCGGACCTTGCCGCTGGAACAGGCAGAACCTGCACTGATAGCGAAACCTGCCAGATCCATCTGCATGACCTGCGTTTCACCCTTCCAGCCGGGGGTTGCGAAACACGAGGTATTCGGAAGGCGGCCCTGACCTTTCCCGACAAAAATAGTAGATTTAGAACCAGCCTCAAGGGCATTTTCTAGAATATTTCTAAATTCACGAACCTGTTCCCAGATACCATTTGAAAGATCCCGCGTCGCAGCTTCAGCTGCCGCCCCGAACCCCGCGATTCCAATGACATTTTCGGTGCCTGACCGTCGGCCCATCTCTTGCCCACCGCCTTTGATCATTGCAGGCAGTTCGGTGCCACGTTTCATCACCACCGCGCCAATACCTTTCGGGCCGCCTAGCTTGTGAGCCGAAATCAACGCCATCTGGACGCCCAGCCAGTTAAAGGCCACCGGCAACTTACCAAAGGCCTGTGTCGCATCCGTCACGGCCAATCCGTTTGCCAAAGATTGGACAATCCCCGTCTCGGAGTTCGCCAATTGCAGGGTCGACAGCTCGGGGTTTGACACGTCCACCTGACCAGATTGCGACGCGGGCAAGTCTTCGGTGATCCACGATCTGATCGCGTCATGCTCAATCACGGACCCATGCAAATCACGATTGGCCAATGTCAGCGCGGCCCCTTCGGTCGAACCTGAGGTAAACACAACGTCTGCCCCATCTGCACCAAATGCGGCTGCAACCTGCGCCCTTGCCCGTTCGATCAAAGCCTTAGCCGCGCGGCCTTCGGCGTGAACAGATGAGGGGTTCCCGCACAAATCCATCGCTGCCACCATGGCGTCGCGCGCCTCGGGGCGCAGCGGTGTAGTTGCGTTATGATCCAGATAAACACGATTCATGGATACATCTTTTCTTGGATGCAAAGCAGAAATGAAACCCCAAAGGCAATCGGCATCGGGTCACTCATCAACGATAGAAAACAGACTGGGAACTGCGGGACACGGAGCCAGGTCGTTCTTGATCACGTCAGACAGGCGAGTCTGGTGCAAAAAAACGTAGACATGCGCACTAAGACCTTCCCAAAGTCGGTTGGTCAAAGACTGCGCCCGGCTGCCCGAGGATGCCCCGGAAGCCCCGGCACCTTTTTGCAGCGCGTCCACGGTTTCATCCACTGCTGCCAAAACTTCGACCACCCGAATCTCGGAAGCAGGCCGCGCCAGACGATACCCACCGCCCGGTCCACGCACGGACGAAACCAGTTCAGCCCGGCGCAATTTGACGAATAGCTGCTCGAGATAAGGAAGCGAGATATCCTGACGTTCGGAAATTTCGCTAAGCGTCACCAGGCGATCCGAGGGCTGTAGAGCAATATCAGCCAGTGCAACCATCGCGTAACGACCCTTTGTCGAAAGCTTCATTGTCTTTCCCTCATGGCAGGTTATAAGCGAAAACATTGACGCCGCCGCCGCCAGTGCGTATCTCCGACAGGCAGCGCCTTGCGCAAAGCATCACAATTAGAACCGTTCTAAAGTGCCTTACGATTACCGTCAAGTATATCGTGGCATCAGGAAGAAAAAGACAGGACCAAAGCACACATGCCCGAGGTGATTTTTCCCGGACCCGAAGGCCGCCTGGAAGGCCGCTACCACCCGCAAAAGGAAAAAGACGCACCGATTGCCATCGTGCTGCACCCGCATCCACAATTCGGCGGGACCATGAACAACAAGGTGGTCTATAATCTGCACTATGCGTTTTACAACATGGGTTTCACCGTGTTGCGCTTTAACTTCCGCGGCGTGGGCCGCAGCCAGGGCGAATACGATCAGGGCATCGGTGAGCTGAGCGATGCAGCGTCAGCGCTGGATTATCTGCAGTCAATGAACAACAACTCCAAGCACTGCTGGGTTGCCGGCTTCTCGTTCGGTGCCTGGATCGGAATGCAGCTGCTGATGCGCCGCCCCGAAATTACGGGCTTTATCAGCGTGTCGCCACCAGCCAACATGTATGACTTCTCATTCCTGGCCCCCTGCCCTTCGTCCGGCCTGATCATCAACGGCTCGTCCGACCGTGTGGCCCCACCCGCCGACACTACGTCGCTGGTCAACAAGCTGCACGAGCAAAAGGGCATCACCATCACCCATAACGAGGTTGAGGGTGCTGATCACTTCTTCCAGGACCGTCACATGGACACGCTGATCACCGATGTCAGTGACTATGTGAAGCGTCGCCTGACCGAGAACACGCGCTAATGTCCGACACCATCAGTAACCTCGCGGCCAAACTGGCCGAGGACACGATGAAGGTGATGGACGAAACCGGCAATGATCGTTTCTTTGTCGAGGTGGGAGAGCTTTTGGGCGCATCCTCCCAGACCTTGGAAGAGGCCTTTCTGACCGAAATGCGTGTGCGCATTGCTGAACGCAAAGCGCGCAAGTTTGTCATCGACGCACTGACCAAACATCGATCCCAAGTGAAAGCGATTGAAAAGAAATGACTGAAAGGCTGTCCGCGCAACTTGAATTCCTGAAACGCGCGGACAGGCTGAAGTCGGTCGATCGCGCCAATGCGCTACTGGATCGGTCCCGCCCTGAAAACTCTGCAGAACACAGCTGGCACCTGGCCTTATGGGCACTGACGATGGAGCCGCTGGCGGGTGACGACGTTAACATTAACCGCGTCATACGCATGCTGCTGTTGCACGATCTGGTCGAGATCATCGTCGGGGATCACCCCATTCACTTGGAAACCGATTGGACCGCCGTGGAACGCGCCGAGCGCGCGGCGGCGGACGAGTTGTTTGGTCTTTTGCCAGACGATCAGACGTCTGCGTTTCACGCGCTGTGGGAAGAGTTCGAGGCCGACACGACGCCGGACGCGAAATTCGCCAAGTATCTGGACCGATGCCAACCGCTGTTTCAAGTCTTGTGTGCGCCAACCCCCAACCCGGATCATGTTGAAGTAGCGCGGGAAAACCTCAGCAGTGGTCGCGCCGCGTATTTGGCACGGGAATTCCCCCAAGCACACGCTCTGGCCAGCGCCCTGCTTCACGCGCAGTCAACGCCCGAAACGGCGTTTTCCGAACGGCTGGCTTTTCTGACTGAGGCAGATCGCCTGAAATCCGTATACCGCGCCTCACGCCTGTTGTCTGATGATCGGTTTGAAAACTCGGCCGAGCATTCCTGGCACATCATGCTGTTCGCTTGGGTTTTGGCGGAATACGCGCAGCCCGGTGTATCGCTGGACCGCGTCCTAAAAATGCTTCTGCTGCATGATATCGTCGAAATTGATGCCGGAGATCACCCCATCCACGGTCAAGTCGACCACGCCGCACAAGAAGCCGAAGAAAAGGCCGCCGCCGACAGGTTGTTCGGGTTGTTGCCCGAGGCACCGCAGCACGCCTTCCGGACACTATGGGAGGAGTTCGAAGCCGCCGAGTCGCCAGACGCGCGATTTGCCAAGGCGATCGATAGGTTTCAAACCCCGGTCGGAAACCTTGAAACAGGTGGCGGATCCTGGGTCGATTACAACGTGACGTTTGCCCAGATCGAACGCCGTGTGGGAACGCCGATCAATCGCGGCGCACCAGCGCTGTGGTCATGGTTGCGACCGAAACTGAGCACGTATTTTTCAGAAAACACTGTCGGTTGAGCCAATAGAAAAAGGGGCGCAAAGGCCCCTTTTCCAATCGTTCCGGCAGGCACTTAAACCTGAAAACTTTCAAACCGCTCAACACCACTGGCTGCGTTTATGTCGACGGACCCCCCGGCCGCAAGCCACCCAAGCGCCACTATGAATGCCGAAGCAACGATCACGGATATCGCAAATTTCGTCATTGAAAACTCATAAAAGAAAACTAAAAACCACCCATTTCATATCAGAATTTTTCTCTTTGAAATAGTATGGTTATCCTGACCTCTTCGGTGGGTAGTCCCGGTTCTTCCGACACAGAACTTTTCCCGATATCCATTCACATTCCCCTTGTCGTGAATTGGGATTTTGTGGTCAACCTCCCCAACTGCAACTGAATCGAGACCTGCCGTGCCCAAAGCCTATCTCATCCTATTGCTGGCGGTTTTCGCCGAAACAATTGGCACATCGGCGCTGCAGGCCAGCCAGCAGTTCAGCCGGTTTTGGCCCTCTGTTTTGGTTGTCATGGGTTACGGAGTTGCATTTTACCTGCTGGGCCTCACCCTGAAATTTATGCCGGTCGGTATCGTCTATGCCATTTGGTCAGGCTTGGGGATCGTTCTGATCGCCATCATAGGCTTCATTGTTTTTGGTCAGCGCCTGGACTGGCCTGCGGTGCTCGGTTTGGCGATGATATTGGCCGGAATCCTGATCATTCACTTGTTTTCCAGCACAGCGGGCCACTGACGACCGGTTAGGGCTGGCCTATTCGGTCAATCCGCGTTATGCGCGCGGCAACTTCCCGTTCAAAGGCTGACCTCTCATGGACCTGCGCAATATCGCAATCATCGCTCACGTGGACCACGGTAAAACGACCCTGGTGGATGAGCTGCTCAAACAATCCGGTGCGTTCCGGGAAAACCAGGCGGTGGCCGAACGCGCCATGGATAGCAATGATCTGGAGCGCGAACGCGGCATCACCATCCTTGCCAAAGCGACCTCGGTCGAATGGAAAGGCACCCGGGTCAACATCGTTGACACCCCCGGCCACGCCGATTTCGGTGGCGAGGTTGAGCGGATCCTCAGCATGGTCGACGGTGTTGTCCTGTTGGTGGACGCCGCCGAAGGCCCGATGCCGCAGACCAAATTCGTGACCTCAAAGGCGTTGGCGTTGGGCCTGCGTCCCATCGTAGTTCTAAACAAGGTCGACAAACCTGACGCTGAACCCGACCGCGCACTTGATGAATGCTTTGACCTGTTCGCCAACCTCGGCGCTGACGACGACCAGCTGGACTTTCCGTCCATGTATGCCTCGGGCCGCTCGGGCTGGGCGGATATGGAGCTGGACGGGCCACGCAAGGACCTGACCGCCCTGTTCGATCTGATCGTCGATCACGTCCCTGCCCCAAAGCAGGTCGAAAACAAGGACGAGCCCTTCCGTATGCTGGCCACGACGCTGGGCAGCGATCCGTTCATCGGTCGCATCCTGACCGGTCGTGTGGAAAGCGGCACTTTGAAAGCGGGCGACAACCTCAAGGCGCTGAGCCGCGATGGCACGCTAATCGAAAACTTCCGCGCGTCGAAAATCCTGGCGTTCCGCGGACTGGCCCAACAGCCCATCGACGTGGCCGAAGCCGGTGACATCGTCACTATTGCAGGCATGAGCAAGGCAACTGTGGCCGACTCGCTGGTTTCGCCGCAGGTTGACGAAGCCCTGCCCGCACAACCCATCGACCCGCCAACCATCACCGTGACCTTTGGCATCAACGATTCACCCCTGGCCGGTCGCGACGGCAAGAAAGTTCAGTCGCGTGTTATCCGCGACCGCCTGATGAAAGAGGCCGAGTCGAACGTTGCCATCCGCATCAGCGACACACCTGGCGGCGATGCCTTTGAGGTTGCTGGCCGTGGCGAATTGCAGATGGGCGTTTTGATCGAGAACATGCGCCGTGAAGGGTTCGAGCTCAGCATCTCACGTCCGCAGGTTCTGTTCCGCGAAGAAGACGACCAGCGCATGGAACCCATCGAAGAGGTCACTATTGACGTCGACGATGAATATTCGGGCTCGGTGATCGAAAAGATCACCGGCGCGCGTAAAGGTGAACTGGCCGAAATGCGTCCGGCCGGCGCGGGTAAAACCCGTATTATCGCGCATGTACCGTCGCGCGGGTTGATTGGATACCATGGTGAATTCCTGACCGACACGCGCGGCACCGGTGTTCTGAACCGTGTGTTCCACGGCTGGGCGGCCCACAAAGGCCCGATCCCGGGTCGCCGTGCGGGGGTTTTGATCTCGATGGAAAACGGACAGGCCGTGGCTTATGCGTTGTGGAACCTGGAAGAGCGCGGCCGGATGTTTGTTGCCCCGCAAACCGACGTGTATCAGGGCATGGTCATCGGCGAGCACTCACGCGATAACGACCTTGAGGTGAACCCGCTCAAAGGCAAGAAACTGACAAATGTACGCGCCAGCGGTTCCGATGACGCCGTCCGCCTGACACCTCATATCCAGTATTCTCTGGAAGAGGCGATTGCCTATATCGATGATGACGAACTGGTTGAGGTCACTCCAAACGCCATTCGGTTGCGCAAGCGTTACCTCGACCCGCACGAACGGAAACGGATGGCAAGATCTGCCTGATCCGGTCTGTAATGTTGTTTACATAATCCAAACAATGAACAGTTCGTGGTAAAATCACTTCTAGAATTACCATCTAAATCAAAGGAAAGCCCGTCTTGCTGGCGGGAACTTTCTTTTGTTTTTCATACAGTTTCACCAATAGGCTGCAAATCTACTGGCGTTTATTGCTGTCACTCGCGGCTCATGCGGCTGAAGTTTGCAAAGTCAAAACAGCCCGGCAATCTGTATCCACCGAAACGCTTTGTAGTTGCAAAGTTGTCGACAAGCGGATGCTGCGCTACATTCACCGCCGTGCCGACTTTGAGGATATCCTGGCTCGCACGTCGCAAGCCTGTCCTTTGTTTGCAGCGATTTTGACTGATATCCCCACGGCAACCGTTGCGAGTAGCCGTACCAGCGACGGCGACGGCAGAAGCGCCTCAAATGGCGGCAGTGAATCGTCCGGAAGCAACGGCGGTGACGGAGTGCCCGGAACAAATGGAGAATCCGGAAATGGTGGTGAGCGCGGCAATGGCAGCGACGGCCGCAGTATCGGTGGTAACGGCGGCGACGGCGACAGCAATGGCGGCGAAAACTCCGGCAGCGGGGACGGCAACGGCGGCAGTAATGGCGGCGGAAACTCCAGCAGCGGTGGTGGTGCCGGTGGCGGCGGTACCGATGGCAGCGGCGGCACCCTCTGACGTGATCAAACGCAAAGAAGCCTGAAATATTAGGCTATACCTTAAAAAACGCCGAAAACGTCTCGGCATTCGGTCTTACAAACAAAGGTGCGACTATCGTGTCGCCCCTTTTGCCATACATAACCTGATAGATCAGTCAATATTTTTAACTTCTTCCGTACACACCAACCCAATGGCTGGGTTTTGCCGGATCCTGCATCCGAAGGAACAAGTACCGCGTGGCCGACCAGGGTTTGATCCGGTTGGTCAAATTGTCCAGCACCAAATCCCCCTGAGCGGAGCGATAGACAAGAACTGCATGTGCATTTCGGCGCGTATCCAACACTGTCGCGATCAGCAATTTGTTAGGATCAACGCCCGCCCTGATCAGATCTCTTTTCTTCAAAAGAGCAAAATCCTCGCAATCCCCGCCGCGCGTTGTCGGCAAAGCCCACCGCTCGGTGGTGCGGTATTGCGTCTGATCCGTAACCGCGCGCGTCGTTGCATTGACCTGACGGTTGATCCGCTCAATGATCTGCATTTCCTGCTGGGATGTCATGCGTACCGACGTCTTACTTGAGCACGCCCAAGCGTACTGACGGCACAACTGCTGCGCACCGGAAGGCGGAGGGGACGCCGCGAGACTTCGGATGAAGCTGCCCTCGCTCGCATCCGCCTGTGACGCAAAAACCGCAGGCCCGTAAACCAAAGCAGCAATCCCCACTGCCCGACCTGAATATGTTTTCAACCGCCCAAGAGCGGCCTTGAGTCCGATACCTACCGATTTCATGCCTGAACCTCGATCCCTGTCTGCGCAACGATTGACGACAAACAGGACCGTATTCGATTAAAAACAAGTAATGGTAAACGGTAGCGCTTGTACAATCTGAGGCGAACGTGAAGGGGAAAAAAGGCGGAAATTCGTCACTCAATATGACCATTTCGCGCAGGAAATGAGAAAGAAGCGCCACAATCCAAGCGGGAAAATACCCAATAACTTTCGTTCCAATAAAATAAGATACTGGAATCATGAAGATTCCGAACGGGTGGGAAAATCCCACAATACGGTTCACTTCACTTATGAACAGTTCGGCTGAATTTCGCCCATGAATGGATCTGATTGGCAGGAAACCTGCCGATCAGACTTGGCTTATTCTTATTCGGTGATTTCTAC
Source organism: Ruegeria atlantica (assembly GCF_001458195.1). Taxonomy (GTDB): domain Bacteria; phylum Pseudomonadota; class Alphaproteobacteria; order Rhodobacterales; family Rhodobacteraceae; genus Ruegeria; species Ruegeria atlantica. Next base: position 678,305 of record NZ_CYPU01000039.1, read on the forward strand.
GACCACCAGTTCACGCTCACTTGCGCCGCGCGCGTGGTCCAGTGCCTGCTGGTATTCCGGTGAATTATAGCACTCGACCGCGGCCTCGACGGACGGAAATTTGGCGACCACATTGCGCGGGCGCTCTTTTCCTTCCAGTTGGACATACCGTGCGGCACGGGCGATGAACGCCCCGCCGTGCTTGGCAAGCGCAGGCCCTGCGAGTTCCGCGTATTTCGCATATGCTTCCGTGTCCGTCACGGTGACGTGGGCAATCCAGAGTGCAGCCATCTTATCCTCCCAAAACCTGTTCTGCGGCTTTGATCGCCGCATCTGCGTTCGACGCGTCCTTGCCACCGCCCTGCGCCATGTCGGGGCGTCCACCGCCGCCCTTGCCGCCCAGTTCTGCGACGGCCGCACGAACCAGATCAACGGCTGAAACCTTGTCGGTAAGATCGGCCGTCACACCGGCGGCCACAGCAGCCTTACCGCCCGCATCCGCGATCAGCAAAACGGCACCGGACCCCAAACGGCTTTTGTGCTCATCAATCAGCGCAGGCAGGTCCTTGCCCGATACACCGTTCAGCGCCTGCGCAAGGAAGGCCACCCCATTCACATCACGCGCTTCGCCGCCACCCTGCCCGGCACCGCCGGCCATGGCCAGATCACGGCGCAGCTGCGCCACTTCGTTTTGCAGCGATTTGCGTTCATCCAACAGTGCTTTGACGCGGCCGACAACGTCATCCGGCTGCGCCTTCAGCTCCGATGCGATCTGACCCAGACGCTGATCCTGCTGGGAAAGATGCCGCAGCGCCTCGTCGCCGGTTAGCGCCTCGATCCGGCGCACTCCCGCACTACTGGCGCTATCGCCCAGAACCACAAAAGTACCGATGTCACCAGTCTGGCGAACATGCGTACCGCCACACAGCTCAATCGACCAGGTCTCTCCATCCTGACCCTTGCCGGTCGGAGCTTTGCCCATGGACACAACCCGGACTTCGTCGCCGTATTTCTCGCCAAACAGCGCCTGTGCGCCCAGTTCGCGCGCATCATCGGGGGTCATGATCCGCGTTTCGACAGTCGAGTTCTGACGGATGAAGTCATTCACGTCGCGTTCGACCTTTTGGATCTCATTCGCGCTCAGCGCCTTGGAATGGCTGAAGTCAAACCGCAACCGGTCGGCCGCGTTCAGCGAGCCGCGCTGTGCAACATGATCGCCCAACGTTTCACGCAGCGCCTCGTGCAGCAGGTGCGTGGCCGAGTGGTTTGCGCGAATTGCCGTGCGCCGCGCATGGTCGACCTCAAGCTCGACCGCGTCACCTTTGGACAAAGCGCCCTGATCAACGGTCACTTTGTGGGCATAGATTTTGCCTTCAGCGAATTTTCTGGTGTCTTCGACCCGCGCCATGTCATCGCGTTCTTCAAGACGACGGATTTCGCCAGTATCACCGATCTGACCGCCAGCTTCGCCATAGAACGGCGTCTGGTTGACAATCACCCAACCGGATCCGCCCTTTTCAATTGTGTCAACCAATGCACCATCGACCACCAAAGCGGCAATCTGCCCTTCGGCCTTTTCCGTGTCATAGCCCAGAAAATCCGTAGCTCCGGCAGTATCCAGCACATCAAACCACACCGCCTGATCTGCAGCCTCACCCGAACCGGCCCATGCCGCTCGGGCCTTGGCTTTTTGTTCGGCCATTGCCGCGTCGAACCCGTCCGTGTCCACAGAACGACCCTTTTCGCGCAGGGCATCCTGCGTCAGGTCCAGCGGAAACCCATACGTGTCGTACAATTTGAATGCCGCATCACCCGGAAGCGCCGCGCCCTCGGGCAAGCCTGCAACTTCATCATCCAGGAGTTTCAGACCACGATCGAGGGTTTGCTTGAACCGCGTTTCCTCCAACAGGAGCGTCTCTTCGATCAATGGCTGCGCCTGTCCCAACTCAGTGTATTGCGCGCCCATCAGCTGCACCAGACTTGGCACCAGCTGATACATAACCGGATCTTTCGCCCCCAGAAGATGCGCATGACGCATAGCACGACGCATGATCCGGCGCAGCACATAGCCACGCCCGTCATTGGACGGCATCACGCCATCAGCGATCAGGAAGGATGTCGCGCGCAGGTGGTCCGCAATCACCCGGTGGTGCACATTCTGGTCGCCATAGGGATCAACCCCTGTGGCATGAGCAGACGCTTCGATTAGCGTCTTGAACAGGTCGGTATCATAGTTGTCATGGCTGCCCTGCAGCAGCGCGCCAATCCGTTCCAGCCCCATGCCGGTGTCGATCGACTGCATGTCGAGTTCGACCATCGAGCCGTCCTCGAATTGCTCGTTCTGCATGAAAACGATGTTCCAGATTTCGATGAACCGATCGCCGTCTTCGTCGGGCGATCCCGGAAGGCCACCCCAGATGTGATCGCCATGGTCGTAGAAAATCTCGGTACACGGTCCACACGGACCAGTCGGACCCATCTGCCAGAAGTTATCGCTGGTAGCGATGCGGATGATCCGGTCTTCGGGAACGCCGACCTTTTTCCAGATCTCGAACGCCTCGTCATCCGTGTGATACACCGTTGCCAGCAGGCGGTTCTTGTCGATACCGAATTCCTTGGTGATCAACTCCCACGCAAAAGGGATCGCCTCGTGTTTGAAGTAGTTACCGAACGAAAAATTGCCCAGCATTTCAAAGAAGGTGTGGTGACGTGCGGTATAGCCAACGTTATCGAGGTCATTGTGCTTACCGCCGGCGCGCACGCATTTCTGCGCCGTCGTGGCGCGCTGATAATCACGGGTTTCAACGCCGGTAAACAGGTTCTTGAACTGCACCATGCCCGAGTTCACGAACATCAATGTCGGGTCATTGCGCGGAACCAGCGGGCTGGACGCGACAATTTCATGCCCCTGTTTGGCAAAATAATTCAGAAAGGTTGAGCGGATTTCGTTCAGCGTGGGCATATGGCTCTCTCGGCGCGCAATCTCAGTGTTCTGAAATGGTTTATCCCCGTCCCAAAGGATAGTCCACAAAGATAAACCGGCCTTATTTTTGAAGGGCTAGAAAACCCGTCAACAAGATCCGTACACACCAATAGTACAAGATCACCGTATGCAGAACGAGTTAAGGCAGCCACGCGGACCGCCTAGTTTCGAGTATTCTCAATTCTTGCAAAACCGGGGGATTTTTGCGGCCCCCAATTGGGCTGTTACGCCTCGAGGATGTCATCTTCCGCGGCAGAACCGGGTGGCATGTCGAACTCCAGGCCGTGCGCGGCCCGAATCTTGTCTTCGATATCCAGCGCAATGCGGCTGTTGTCGCGCAGGTATTGCTTGGCATTCTCACGCCCCTGCCCGATCCGTTCGTCGCCATAGCTGAACCACGAGCCCGATTTCTCGACCACTCCAGCCTTGACGCCGAGATCCAGCAACTCACCCATCTTGCTGATGCCTTCGCCATACATGATGTCGAATTCCACTTGCTTGAAGGGCGGCGCCACCTTGTTCTTGACCACCTTGACGCGCGTCTGGTTGCCGACAACCTCATCACGATCTTTGATCGCGCCGATGCGGCGAATATCCAAACGAACCGAGCTGTAGAATTTAAGCGCGTTACCACCAGTCGTGGTTTCGGGGCTGCCGAACATAACGCCGATTTTCATGCGGATCTGGTTGATAAAGATCACCATGCAATTCGAGCGGCTGATTGAGCCTGTCAGTTTACGCATCGCCTGGCTCATCAATCGGGCCTGCACGCCAACACTGCTGTCGCCCATGTCGCCTTCGAGTTCCGATTTCGGCGTCAAAGCCGCAACTGAGTCGACGACAACCATATTCACAGCGCCCGAACGCACCAGCGTATCGGTGATCTCAAGCGCTTGTTCACCGGTGTCAGGCTGCGAGATCAACAGTTCATCAAGATCGACGCCCAGCTTACGGGCATATTGTGGGTCCAGCGCGTGTTCGGCATCCACGAATGCGCACACACCGCCACGTTTTTGCTGTTCTGCAATGCAATGCAGCGTCAGCGTGGTCTTGCCCGAGCTTTCCGGGCCATAAATCTCAACAATCCGACCCATCGGCAGACCACCAATACCCAGCGCGATATCCAGGCCCAAAGACCCGGTCGAGCTTGCATCGATGTCCTGCTTGGCATCCTCGCCCAGCTTCATGATCGAGCCTTTGCCGAACTGCCGTTCGATTTGCGCCAGCGCGCTATCAAGCGCCTTTTGCTTGTCTGCGTTTTTCTTGTCGCTCATTGTCAGAAGATCCGCCATTGTCCTGTCGCCTTCTCTTTTGTCACACCCATGATCGGGCGGCAATCACTGCTTTGTTCGCCTCTTGTTCCTTATGGGACCAAAAAGAGAACATTTCAACTAAAACTTACAATACTTACTGTTCGGCAATTGTGTTAAAGAGTCGTTTACGCCAATCTGCGACTACTAAATTAGGCGGCGAAGGGCGAATAAATGCTTGTTTTCTATAAGGAACGCCTTGCGTTTCTGGCAGTTCCAAAAACAGGCAGCACAGCCTATCACACTGCCCTGAGCGCGCGGGCCGACTTTGTCGTCACCGGCCCGCCCGAATTGAAACATGCGCCTGTTCGCCGTTATGACAGGTTTTTTCAAAACATTTTTCGCAAAATGTATGACACCGAAATGGAAATCATGGCCGTCGTGCGCGAACCTATCGACTGGCTCGGCAGTTGGTACAAATACCGCAGCCGGGACGACCGCATTGGGCACCCGCATTCAACCCGCGACCTGAGCTTTGATGATTTTGTTCAGGGTTACATGCAAAACCCCCGCCCGGAATTCGCAGATGTCGGCAGTCAGAGCCAGTTTTTCCGCACCCGAAACAACGGTTTCGGTGCGACGCATGTTTTTAAGTACGAAAATCAAGATAAGATACTGAGGTTTATTCAGGACCGGTTGAACATGGAAGTCACCCTGCAGCGCGAGAATGTCTCACCAAAACGCGACCTATTCTTGTCGCCGGAAACGGAAAAGAAGTTCCGCAACCACCACGCCGAGGAGTTTTCCTGCCACGACGCGGCGCGTTAGTCAGTTCAGTTGATTAAACACAGCCTCGGTCAACTGCGTCAAAGAGAACGGCTTGGGCAAAAAGGTGGAATTCGCAATCTCGGTGCCTGAGTCGCCAAAGGCGCCTTCGGTATAGCCAGACATAAAGATCACCCGCACATTCGGTCGGGTCTCCATCGCTTTGCGCACCCAGGTTGGCCCGTCCATGCCAGGCATGACTACGTCTGTTACGAAGGCATCCACATGCACCGACCCATCCTCCAGCAGGTGCAGCGCCTCTTCGGCGGACCCGGATTCGAGCACGGTGTAGCCCTTCAATCGCAATGCACGTGTGGCAAAGGCCCGAACCGGGGCCTCATCCTCGACCAGCAGAACTACGCCTTCACCCTGCCGTGACGTTGGGTTTTCCGGAAGGCTGTCGATATCCTGATCGATTTTCTGCGGTGCGGTTGAAACCGGCAGATACACGGTAAATTCGGTTCCCTTGCCCTGAATGCTATCGACAAAGATGAACCCTCCGGTCTGCTTGACGATGCCGAAGACCGTCGACAATCCAAGACCGGTCCCCTCACCGGTGCGCTTGGTCGTATAGAATGGCTCGAACACTTTTTGAAGCTTGTCCGCTGGGATACCGGTGCCACTGTCGATCATTTTAACGGTGACGTATTCGCCGGGTTGTACTGTTGCACGGTCCCGCCGGAGCGGTTCGGTCAGAGACACAACCTCGGTCTCGATACGTACCTCGCCACCTTCGGGCATCGCGTCCCGTGCGTTCACAACCAGGTTCATAAAGACCTGTTCGAGCTGCCTTTTGTCTGCGCACACAGGCTTCAGCACGGGATCATGGCTTAACGTCAAGCGAACCTTTTCGCCGACCAAGCGATTCAAAAGATGGATCAGATCAGAGATCGTATCCCGGAGGTCCAAAACCTCCGGCTGCAGGGTTTGCTTGCGCGAGAAGGCCAGAAGTTGACTGACCAACGCCGCGGCCCGGTTGGCGTTCTGGTTGATCTGAACCAGGTCACCATAGTTCGGATCATTTTGATCGTGCCGCAGCAGCAATAGATCGCAATGCCCCGAAATCGCGGTCAGAAGATTGTTAAAATCATGCGCCACGCCTCCCGCCAATTGGCCGACGGCCTGCATCTTTTGCCCCTGCACGAACTGAGCTTCCAGTGTCTTCAACTCGGTCGCATCATTCACGACAGCGATCAGGCAAATCTGTCCCTTGCAGGTCACTCGGTTCAGCGTGACCTGCACGAAAACCTCTTTGTCCTGTCGTGACAGACGCAGAAATTCCGACCGGGGAACGGCATTCTCTTCGGTCGCGATCCGGGTCAACCAATCCAGAATGGGATAGCCAAGCCCGTGCATAATTTCGGCCACGTTCGACTTGCCCGGCTGGATCTCTCCGATCAGCTTAATCGCCATCCGGTTCGCATCCAAAATTTCGCCTTCAGGGGACAAACACATCACCGGCACGGGCAATTCAGCGAATGGGGCATCGCCCTCAGATGGGCGCGCAGATTTCATCGGCAACAATAGCAGATCGCGCACAGTGCCCGAGCGGGACAGCTCGGACACGGTCACGGGCACCTGCCCGTCCAAGGTTTCAGCAAGCGAGATTTCACCCGGATGCGGGATGTCTTTGGGAAATATCCTACCCATATCGTCGGGCCTGTGACCCAGAATGGCCTCTGCCATTCCATTCACCCGCAGAATTGTCCCGTTCCGACCCTCTGTCAGCACCGGAACAGGGGCGTCATCCCATTGCCCGTCTTCATCCAGAAGGAACCGCCAGCAGAACACATCCTGCCCCACGCTGAACACCGAGATCGGGATTGTCGAGCCAACAGTCACGATATCTTCGCGGGCGCGTTCGTGGATTTCCGCGATGGATTGCAAGCGCAGCAGGATCGCTGCGGGATTTGCGAATCTGGATTTCAGGGAATGCTGCAATCGCGCACCTGGAAAAGCGTTTAACTGCGCCTTTGCACGTGTGTTCGCACTCAGAATATCGCCATTTGCGTTGGCGATCACTGTCGGACACAAGTCCTGTTCGGTGAAGACGGCCATCACTTCTGCCGAATTACGCGCCGTTCGGTCGGCCGTGAATCCCCGAAAAACAACCAGTAGGCCGGCGGCCAGTAGCGACACACCAGCAACAACAAGACCCATATTCCAGGCGGTCGGCAAAACTTCTGTCAACGGTGTTAAACTTAGCAATGCGCCCAAAACAACAAGTGGCACAAGGCGCGAGAAGGCCGGTGTTTTTCTTGAGGTCGGCTCAGAAAAGATCTCTGCAGTATCGGACATTAACAACTCAGGTCAAAAGGCTTTGTCACACTCAGCCCGAATTTGGTTAACGCCCCCTTAAGGACAGCGGAAACTTCTACCTAAGGTTGTTATTCAATGGCGCACTACCGCGTCAAGTGCGACATAAAGAACCCGTCTGCACCTTGTGTCACAAGCCACGACTTTCGCATCGTTTCGGTCCAGTCGGGATTCAGTTTAAGAAATCCGTCGACAATATTGCCGTTTTCATCATCCAACATGGAGCAAGTCGCATAGACTAGAATTCCACCCGGTCCAACCAGTTGAGCGGCGGAATTCAGGATGTCGGACTGAAGTACATTTAGCGCGTGCAACCCCTCTTCGGACAGTGCCCATTTACCTGCCGGGGCACGCCGCCACGAGCCGCTGCCCGAGCATGGCGCATCCGTGAGAACAATATCGAACGGAGCCTGACGGGCTACATCTTCCGGCTGCAGGCAGGTAACACGCACACCGGCCCGTTTGGTCCGCATCGGCAGATCGCGCATGCGCCCTGCGTTCACATCATGCGCAAAGACCTCGACACCCGAATGGGCAGCCAGAGCCAGAGACTTGCCGCCACCGCCTGCGCAATAATCCAGAACACGCAGACCTGGCTGGAGATCGAGCGCTGCAACGACGGCCTGGCTGGCTGCGTCCTGCAATTCAACCACACCTTCGGAATAGGCGCGGCTTTGCGCAATTTTTCGGGCCCCTTCAGTGACCTCTAGGGCGGTTTCACACGCCGAATGGTCTTTCGCGCAAATTCCGTAAGCACTCAAAGCAGCAATCGCACCAGCACGATCGGTTTTGGCAAGGTTAGCCCGCAAATGAACAGGTGCACGGGTTTGCAATACTTGTGCCGCCGCTTTTGCTTGATCCCCGAGCGAGGTTTGAAAACGCGGCCAGAGCCACTCGGGGATGTCGAACCGCTCGGCACCCGAGCTGAACGCGCGCGGCGCATCGGCGGCGGTTAACGGCTCTGGCGTATATCGTTCGCCTGTAAACAGCGTCTCTGGATCACCGCCGGTTGACCGGATCGAACCGATCATCAACCCGCGCCCGGTTTCTGCCCCGCCCAAGGCCGAGAAGGACCGTTTGCAACGCAGCGCTTCGAACACGTGATCGCGCACGGCGGCCCGGTCTTTCGAGCCCGCAAACCGGCTGCGGCGCGCCCATCCTGTCAAAGCCTTTTCAACCGGTGCGCCGGCAAGGATGTTATCCAAGATTTCAATCGAAGCCTGAACGCGCGCTGCTGGGGTCATAAGATATTTCCGATTTCTCTGCTAAACCCAAAAAACGCAAAACGGCGCCCGCGTTGGGGCGCCGTGCTGCAAACTCTGTTGCGTCACATTACCCGGTAGTTAGGGCTTTCACGCGTGATCTGAACGTCATGCACATGGCTTTCTTTCAGGCCAGCGCCGGTGATTTTGACGAAGTTACAGTTCTTGCGCATTTCTTCGACCGTGGCACAGCCGGTATAGCCCATCGCTGCGCGCAGGCCGCCAACCAGCTGGTGAACCACCGCACTGGCCGACCCCTTGTAGGGCACCTGCCCTTCGATCCCTTCGGGAACCAGCTTGTCGCTGGCTGCGTCTTTCTGGAAATAGCGATCCGCCGACCCGCGTGCCATGGCGCCAAGGCTGCCCATTCCGCGATAAGATTTGAACGAACGGCCCTGGTACAGGATCACTTCACCCGGGCTTTCATCCGTTCCCGCGATCATCGAGCCAACCATTGCACAGGACGCGCCTGCGGCAATGGCCTTAGCGAAATCGCCCGAGAATTTGATGCCGCCATCTGCGATTACCGGAACATCTCCGGCAGCCGTCGCGCAGTCCATGATCGCTGTCAATTGGGGTACGCCGACGCCTGCAACCATCCGGGTTGTGCAGATGGAGCCCGGCCCGATGCCAACCTTGATTGCATCCGCACCGACATCGATAAGCGCCTTGGTGGCCTCGCTCGTCGCTACATTGCCCGCAATGATCTGGACCTCGTTCGAGAGTTTCTTGACCCGCCGCACCGCGTCCAGAACGCCCTGCGAATGCCCATGAGCAGTGTCGACCACGATGATATCAACGCCCGAATCCACCAACTGCTCGGACCGTTCGAAACCAGAATCACCAACAGAAGTCGCCGCAGCGACCCGCAGGCGTCCCAGCCGGTCCTTACAGGCGGTCGGGTTCAGCACGGCTTGCTCGGTATCTTTCAGGGTCAGCAGGCCTGTCAGCTTGCCCTCACCATCGACCACCAGCAGTTTTTCGATCCGGCGGGCTTTCATAAGGCTCTTGGCCTCTTCCAGATCTGCAGGTTCCTGCAGCATCGCCAAATTGTCCGATGTCATCATCACGTGAACCGGCGTCTCGTCCGAGGTCGCAAAGCGCATGTCGCGATTGGTCAGGATACCCACGACGCGCCCGCTTTCATCGACGACCGGAAAGCCAGTAAAGTTATAGCGCTGCACCAACGCCTTCGCGTCCGCCAGCGTTTGGTTCACGCTCAGTGTGACCGGGTTGTATACGATACCCGACTCAAATCGCTTCACGCGCCGAATCTCTCGGGCTTGCTCTTCGACCGTCAGGTTCTTGTGAACAACGCCGATACCGCCTGCCTGCGCCATTGCGATGGCCATGCGCGCCTCGGTCACCGTGTCCATAGCCGAGCTGAGCAGCGGGATGTTCATCGTGATTTCACGCGTCACACGCGTGGCCGTATCCGCCGTCGCCGGCAGCACCGACGAGGACGCCGGAACCAATAAAACATCGTCAAAGGTAAGTGCCTCACGAATCTGCATCTGTTAACCCCATGCAAAAGCCCGTTTGGCGGTGACCCTATTACATGGAATTAACCTAAGGAAAAGCCCCTGACCTAAACTAGTTTCCCTTCGCTGGCCGATACCGCGGCAAAAAACGACGCAAGACGTTCAAAACGTGCCGCTGAATGGCCTTTCCCTTTGCGCACAAACCCATATCTTGCCGGGCATACGTGCGAATACAAAAGGCAGGCCAAAAATGACCACCGACCCCCTTGTTGTCTTTACTCCGTCAGGCAAACGCGGGCACTTCCCCGTGGGTACCCCGGTTCTGACCGCTGCGCGGCAGTTGGGTGTGGATCTGGATTCGGTCTGCGGAGGCCGTGGGATATGTTCGAAATGTCAGATCACGCCCAGCTATGGCGAGTTTCCCAAACACGGTGTAACCGCATCAGAGAACGCGCTGAGCGAATGGAACGCGGTCGAACAGCGTTATGATGACAAACGCGGCTTGAAATCGGGTCGTCGTCTGGGCTGTCAGGCGACAGTTCAGGGCGACATCGTGATCGATGTCCCACCCGAAAGCCAGGTCCACCGTCAGGTTGTTCGCAAGGCCGCCACCGCGCGGGCCATTACGATGGACCCGGCAACCCGGCTGTATTTCGTGGTGGTGGAAGAGCCCGACATGCATTCGCCAACAGGCGATCTAGAACGGCTGGAACGCGCGCTGCGCGAGCAGTGGAACATTGGCGCCATCACCGCCGATCTTTCGCTGATGTCCAAGCTGCAGCCCGCCCTGCGCAAGGGCAAATGGGAGGTCACCGTTGCCCTCCACAAAGGCCACAAGGATGAAGCGGCGCGCGTGGTCGAAATCTGGCCCGGATTGCATGAACATGGGCTTTATGGTCTGGCCATCGACCTCGGCTCGACCACAATTGCGGCGCACCTGACCGATCTGGAGACCGGCGAGGTCAAAGCGTCCTCGGGCCTGATGAACCCGCAGATCCGCTTTGGCGAAGACCTTATGAGCCGTGTGTCGTACTCGATGATGAACCCCGGCGGTGATCAAGAGATGACCAAAGCCGTACGAGAGGCGATCAACGATCTGACCACCTCAATCTCAGAGGAAGCCGGGATTAGTTCTGACCTGATCGTGGAAACGGTGTTCGTGTGTAACCCTGTGATGCACCACCTGCTGCTGGGCCTGGACCCGGTTGAGTTGGGTCAGGCCCCCTTTGCTTTGGCGACCTCGGAAAGCATGTCCCTGCCCGCGCGAGAAATGGACCTGACAAATATGAACCCGCGCGCGCAGGTCTATATCCTGCCCTGCATCGCGGGCCATGTCGGTGCTGACTGCGCCGCGGTGGCACTGTCAGAGGAACCGGGAAAGTCCGAAGACCTTGTGCTGATCGTGGATGTGGGCACCAACGCCGAAATCCTGCTGGGCAATACCAGCCGCGTTCTGGCCTGTTCTTCGCCCACAGGTCCGGCATTCGAAGGCGCGCAGATTAGTTCCGGCCAGCGTGCCGCGCCCGGCGCTATTGAGCGTATCGAAATCGAACCTGTCACCAAGGAACCGCGCTTTCGCGTGATCGGCTCCGAAAAATGGTCCGACGAGGAAGGCTTTGATCAGGAGATTGCCACAAGCGGTATTACCGGCATCTGCGGCTCGGGCATTATCGAAGCGGTCGCCGAAATGCGCATCGCCGGATTGCTGGACGAAAGCGGCCTGATCGGGTCTGCAGACCAGACCGGCACGCCCCGTTGTGTACCCGAAGGTCGCACCCACGCCTATCTGATCCACGACGCCAGCGCCGAGGGCGGTCCGCGCATAACGGTCACGCAGGGCGATATCCGCGCCATCCAACTGGCCAAATCCGCGCTCTATGCCGGTGCGCGCCTGCTGATGGATGAAATGAACGTCGACACGGTGGATCGCGTTGTGCTGGCCGGGGCGTTCGGCGCGCATATCTCAACCAAGCACGCGATGGTTCTGGGTATGATCCCCGATGCGCCTTTGGACAAGGTCTCAAGCGCGGGCAACGCGGCTGGCACCGGCGCGCGGATTGCCTTGTGCAACATTGGTGCCCGGTCCGAGATTGAGCGTGTGGTGCGCGAGATCACCAAGGTCGAAACGGCCATCGAGCCGAAATTTCAGGACCATTTCGTCGCCGCAAATGCCATCCCGCACAAGACGGATCCGTTCCCGGAATTGGCGCAGGTGGTCACTCTGCCCTCGCCCTCCTTCAATGCCGGTGGCGGAGAAGAAGGCTCTGGTCGCAGACGGCGCAGGCGGTCATAGTCACCCCTGACACAAGGGAGGCGACATGCAGATCGCAAACGAGGAACAGGCTGAATATTGGGGGAAATCCCCGTCCGGTGCCAAATGGCTGACCTATGAGGACCAGCTGGATCAACTGATGGCGCCGGTCCTTGATCTGGTGCTGGAACGCGCCGAATTGAAGCCCGACATGCGTGTTCTGGATATCGGCTGCGGAACGGGTGCAAGCGCGATCGCCGCCGCACATGCCGTCGGGCCAGATGGCCACATTCTGGCTGCAGATGTCTCGCAGCCATTTCTGGACCGCGCATCGGCACGGGCATCCGATGCCGGGTCGCAAAACATCACCTTCCAGTTCGCCGACGCCCAGACCTACGCCTTTGAAGCAGCGGACCGAGACGCCATGATCTCGCGATTTGGGGTCATGTTCTTTGAGGATACGGTTGCCGCCTTTGCCAACATGACCCGCGCGCTAAGGCCCGGCGGCACGATGACCTTTGCCGCCTGGGGACCATTACCCGGTAACCCATGGTTCCGAGTACCCCATATAGCAGCCACCGAACGGCTGGACACGCCGCCCAAAGTCGACCGGAATGCACCGGGCCCCTTGGCGTTTCATGATCGTGAGCGTGTTACCGGGTTGCTGGAAAAGGCAGGTCTAAGCAATATTCGCGCCGATTCTGTTGATCTGACGTTGGACTTTCAAGGCTCTTTGCTGGATTGCGCCGCCCTGTGCACCCGCGTTGGCCCCGCCGCCCGTGTTATTACCCATTTCGACGGTAAACCCGATGACGTGACTGCGATCCAACACGCCGTCGCCGAAGCGTTTCACCCCTTTGCCAAAAATGGTGCGGTGCACATCCCGGCTGATATCAACCTATTTCAGGCGCGTCGCCCGGAGTAAATAGCCACAGACGCAACCACGCTCAAAGCGCTGATTTCTAAGCTTTTCCGATGACAAATCGAGTTCTGGAGCGGGTAGCGGGAATCGAACCCGCGCGTTCAGCATAGGGAGCTGATTTGATACATGGCGATATGCCAAATATCATTTGCGCTGGTGAAGATTGGTTTAAAACTTGTTCAAGATTTTCTGAACTATGTTGAACCGAACATCATCAAAGCAGCCGTGCCCTGGGCTGAAACCAGCCAAAATTAAACTGTCAGCATCAGCAGGGCATTTTGGCGTGGCTGCGGGGTCTGGATGACCAGATGCACGATGACAGCTTCTTGCGACTCGTTCTGTGGCTTACAGCCCGGACGATAGACGACATTTTCGGTCATGGATCACCTCCGACCTCGGCACATACTCGCAGGTTGCGAATTCCGCCTGCTCGATGGAACCAAGATACGCCTCCACGACGTCGACAATGGGCCGATCCGGCTTGCCCGCGAACTTAAACATAACGTTGGGGTCCACTGCTGTCTTCAAGCCAGCGTCGATCCAACGGGTACCGTGCTCGCGTCCTTCAACTACTTGATGTCGATAGAAATAATCTCATCAGTAGGCAGGAGATGAACAGCTGACCTTTGGCGCAGTTTAACTCTTAACATCATTCAACAACGAAAGAATTTCGGCCTGTGAGCCAAAATTTTTCTTTTCCAGAGCAAGAGCAAGCCTATCAAGTTCTCTGTTTGAAAGCAGTTTCAGCGCCTTGTAGTGTACGGCGATAGTAAGAGTGTTTGGGTCATCAATGGCACTCATCATTTCTGAAAATCCGACCTTCCCGCCATCAGGCCAATACCCTACGTGTCGGCGTTTTTCTTCGCCGAAAACGCTTCTTGGACTCCCAAAGTTATCAATCGCCCACGCGTTAATTAGCATAAACTCCGATGGCCTCTTTCTGGAAGCGAACAACACCTCCAAAGCTCCATTTTTTGCTTCTACATCTCGACATACAGCACTTAGTATTTCTTTGGTGACTGGAAACGGAGTAACGAATTTAGTCGTTTCGGGAATATCAGAGGTTCTTTTGTTCATAGAGAGCACATTTAGGCTCTCAACCAACCAATTTTCATGGATCCCCTCCACTATGGGCTGGAAGGAGGTTAAAGGTCTGTTTCCAAAGCTAAAAAAATCCCTGTTCGTTAAAGGGCTGACAAACAAGTTCTTTGCGTCAAGGATCACAATTTGCTCGGTTGGGGATACCCTTCCCGCCGCCAACTTTATCGCTTGCTGAATTCGATAACCGTTGTTTCCTCGCCAACCTCTGTGTCTATGAACTTGCAAACGGTTGATATACCGGGACTTCAACCCAGAAAATCCTGCCCAACTTTTCATAAACAGATCGTCGCCACTAAGAAAAGTAACGATTCCCGAGAGCGGACCGTAGTTTGGAAGCATCTCTTCTAAACCAGACCTCATATGATGTTCTTGTTGATCGTTGACTACAACTATAATTTTGGAAGTGGTTTCTCGGTCGACAAACTGAGCCATAGATTTTGCTTGCAACGCTAACAATGCTAAATCCCTGTGATGAACCACGGTAACAAATGTAATCATGTCAGGGCCTTCAGATACTTGCGACGTGCTTTGATGTGCATAATTGGTTGCGAAACAGGCGCATTCAATTGCCAACACTATGAAAACTGAATGTCGGTCCACAGCGAAACGAAAGTGAAGGCATCGATACCACCATTATCACCGAAAGGCATGCGCCGGATTGCCGCTACAAATCTGGCTGCCTCATTCGCTGATTTGAAACACACGATTCCACTGCAAGTTGTTTCTATAGGGAAAAAATTGGAGCGGGTAGCGGGAATCGAACCCGCGCGTTCAGCTTGGGAAGCTGACAGGCTACCATTACATCATACCCGCCGCGTTTTTCACCGATATCACCAGAGGCTTATCGACTTCAAGAACCCATCATCGAAAAAGCGGCGCCGCCTTTTTCCGTCCAGACGCACTACAGCCTTCGAACAGGGCAACGCACCTGGTTCCGTGAAAAAGAAATTCCTTCTGCCTCAACACCAGTTGCGCTTGCAGATCGACCAGCTCCACGAAGTATTCTTTTTTTCCAAACGCTTGCTTAAGTCAGAGTCTGCCTGTGTTGGGCGACGATGTTGACTCATCTTCGTACGTGACAGGTATCGCGATATCGCCACTAATCTAGCGATCTTGTCAGGTTCCGGCGGCGATCAGCACCAATACGAAAAAAGGCCGGACACATGGTCCGGCCTTTGTTCACTGGAACAAGTGATTGGATCAGGCGCGACGACGACGCCCGCCACCACGACGGCCACCGACAGCGCCCGCTGCGCCGGCCTCTTCCGGGGATTTGTTGAACCGAATCCACTCGCCACCATGCGGGTCATTATTGGTCAGCAGGTTGGCGGCACGGATGGCTTCCATTTCCTTACCGGCGCGCGGCTTGGTCGAGCCCAGACCGAACAGCTGACAGAAGGTTTCGTCATCCATGTCCGCAGGCAGAATGATCCCCTTGGCTTCGACCTCGGCCTTTTTCTCGGCCAGCTTTTTGGGACCCACAGGCAGCGCCACCGGGTTCATGATTGCCGACGTCATACCTGCGCCCATTGCCATCGGCAGAAACGCATTGTTGATGCCGTGGCGGTTTGGCAGACCAAAGGACACGTTCGAAGCACCACAAGTGGTGTTTACGCCCAGTTCTTCGCGCAGGCGACGGACCAGCGCAAAGACCTGCTGACCAGCGGTTGCCATCGCGCCGATGGGCATCACCAGCGGGTCAACGACGATATCATGCGCCGGGATACCGAAATCGGCGGCCCGCTCAACAATCTTCTTGGCCACTTCGAAGCGCACATCGGGATCTTCGGAGATACCGGTGTCATCGTTCGAGATCGCAACAACCGGCACGTTGTATTTTTTGACCAGCGGCAGAACCAGTTCCAGACGATCTTCTTCGCCGGTGACCGAGTTCAGCAACGGACGGCCCTCAGCAGCTTCAAGACCAGCTTCCAGAGCGCCGGGAACAGACGAGTCGACACATAGCGGTACGTCAACCAGACCCTGCACCAGCTCGACGATCTTGCGCATCAGTGGCGGTTCGGTCTCGTTCGGGTTGGGGTTCGAGTTGTAGACAACGCCTGCGTTGATATCCAGAACGGTTGCGCCTGCAGCAACCTGCGCCAGCGCGTCTTTCTCGACAGTCGAGAAATCGCCGGCTTCCAGCTCGGCCGCCAGTTTCTTACGGCCCGTCGGATTGATCCGCTCACCGATCACGCAAAACGGTTCGTCAAAGCCCAGAACGGCAGTTTTTGTTTTTGATTCTACGACTGTACGCGTCATGTCCGTTCCTTAGGAGTTTACAGGCTTTGCCGAAGCGCCGCCGTTATTGATGGCCCAGTTGGCGTTGGTCTTGATGCCGCCAAGCGGGAAGAAGTGTACATTGGTGATGTTGAAATCCGGGTTGGCCGCTTTGTGGTTGGCCAGCTCGGTGATCACATCGGTCGGCTCATAAGGCAGCAGCAGCTTGGACACGTCCATCGCACGCTTTTGCAGGACCTTCAGCGACGGGCCAACACCGCAGGCGATGGCAAACTTAATCAGCGTCTGCAGCTTGGCCGGACCGGCGATACCAATATGGACTGGAATATCGATACCAGCTTCTTTCAAACTGTCGGCCCATTCGATGATCGGTTTGGCTTCAAACGCAAACTGTGTTGCCAGCGCCATTTCGGCATCCGTGGTCTCGCTGAATTTCTGCTTCCAGCGCAGTGCGTCGTCGACATTCTTCGTCGAGCCGTCGGGGTCGATATCCTTGTTGCCCTCGGGGTGACCCGCTACGTGCAAGCGCTTGAAGCCCGCCTTGTCGAACAAACCACTTTCCAGCAACTGCATCGAGCTGTCGAAATCGCCGTGTGGGTTGGCAACACCACCGGCCAGCAGCAATGCCTGATCAACGCCCGCTTCGCCCTGATACATGGAAATCCAGTTTTCCAGCGTGGCGGGATCCTTGATGATCCGCGCCGGAAAGTGCGGCATCACTGGATAGCCTTCGTCAGAAATCCGTTTGGCGGTCTTGACCATATCCTCGATCGGAGTGCCTTCGATATGGGCGATGTAAACGCGTGTGCCTTCGGGCAGCAACGCGCGGAAATCTTCGACCTTTTCGGCGGTGCGCGGCATCACCTCGATCGAATAGCCTTGCAAAAAGGCTTCGACGGTCGGGTTTACAGGGCCGTTTTCGACCGCATCACGTTTCTTGAAGTTCAGCAAAGCCATTGCGGCCTCCCATAGATGTCTCGGGCTCATGCCCAACCGTCATTGGCGATCAGGGCTTTGATGCGGTCCTGATCGTATTCCGTTTCCAAACGCGTGGCTTCGGCCTCGGCAATCTCGGACGGGTCGCCGTCGACTGCAAAGGGGGCCGCCTTGCGCCATTCGGCCAGATAGGCATCGCTGTCCTTGGCGTTCACCTTCATGGCCGCGCGGTCGATGGCTTGTTCGAACCGTTCCTCTAATTGCCGTTTTGCGCCACGACGGCCTTTACCGACGATGACTTGGGCGGGAATATCGCGCCAGTAAACAATGGTGACGTCAGGCATTGCGTTTGATTCCTCCTAACCAGATGGACCGGTTCTAAACGTCTATGTGGGGGCAAGTCGGTCGATTTTCGACACACGGAGCATTTCCAGCGACGTTTTTGCCCGCGATGGGATACCGGGGTTGTAACGAAGACTGAACCAAACGCGCATATCAAAATTCTCATCACTTTAATGAGCGTCTTGCACGACGCACACGCCCGACCTATGGTCGGGGTAACTCGAAAATCGGAGGGCGTTTAATATGGCGCCCAAGCGTCCCAAAGGTGCGGGCGCGTTCCCGAAGGCGGTCGAAAGCCCCGCGCCGGCAAGACCCGATCCAGATGCGTTATATGCGGCGCTGGATTTGGGAACCAATAGTTGCCGCATGTTGATAGCCCAGCCCAAGGGCAGCGGCTTCCATGTGGTCGACAGCTTTTCCAAATCCGTGCAATTGGGCGCGGGTTTGGAACGGACCGGACGTCTGTCTCGGTCTTCGATGGCGCGCACCATTCAGGCGCTTCGCATCTGTCAGCAAAAGCTGAAACGCAACAAGGTCAGGCGCATGCGTCTGGTCGCGACCGAGGCGTGCAGGCGTGCCAAAAACTCACGCGAATTCATCCGGCAGGTCAAACGCGAAACCGGACTGACGCTCGAGATCATCCAGCCTGAGGAAGAGGCGCGCTTGGCCGTGATCTCTTGTGCACCGCTGGTATCCACCAAGACCGAGCAGTTGCTGGTCGTGGATATCGGCGGTGGGTCGACCGAACTGGTGTGGATCGACATCTCATCCGTACCGCGCCGGGACCGTCCGGCCGCGATCATGCGGCTGCACCATGGGTTTCACACGGCTGACAGCCCATTCCCTGCGGCAAAAGTCGTCGACTGGATCAGCGTACCCCTGGGTGTTGCAACCCTGCGCGACCAGTTTAACGACGTCGAAGATGATTCCGCTCGCTTTGCCCTGATGAGTTGGTTTTTCGAAGAAAACCTCGCCGATTTCGCGCCTTACAAGGACGAGCAAGCCCGCCTTGGGTTCCAGATCGTCGGTACCAGTGGCACGGTTACAACCGTTGCGGCTTCTCACCTTGGGCTCAAGCGCTACGACCGGACCAAGGTCGATGGTTTGCGCATGACCAGTGATCAGATTGACAAAGTCATACGAGGGTATCTAGAACTCGGCCCTCAGGGTCGCCGACGTGATCCCCGGATTGGGGATGACCGGCAGGCGCTGATCATGTCCGGCTCGGCCATTTTGCAGGCGCTGTTAAGATGCTGGCCCACCGACCGCCTTTCCGTGGCGGACCGGGGGCTGCGCGAAGGCCTGCTTTATGCGCAGATGAGCGCGGACGGCGTACTGGAAGACGGACCGTTCTGATGGCGAAGACACCAAGTGGCAAAAACAACTCGGGGCGCGGGCAGCGTGACCTGAAGGTCAAGGTAAAGACTGCACGCGGGCGCAAGCTCAGCTCGACCCGTTGGCTCGAGCGGCAGCTGAACGACCCCTATGTGAAACGTGCGCAGGTCGAAGGGTACCGTGGGCGCGCAGCGTTTAAGATATTGGAGCTGGACGAAAAGTACCGGTTCCTCGTGCCGGGTGCACGGGTCGTCGACCTGGGCTGTGCGCCGGGTGGATGGTTGCAAGTCGCGGTCAAACGAGTGAATGCGCTGGGTGAACGTTCCGGCAAACGGATAGGCACAGTTCTGGGTGTCGACCTGCAAGAGGTCGAACCGGTCGCAGGTGCCGAGGCACATGTGCTGGACTTCATGGAAGACGATGCCGACGACAAAGTCAAAGAGTGGCTGGGTGGCAAGGCTGACGTGGTGATGTCGGACATGGCCGCGTCGTCATCTGGGCACAAGCAAACCGACCACATGCGCATCATGGCTCTGTGCGAAACGGCGGCTTACTTCGCCTTTGACGTTCTGGAAGAAGGCGGCACCTTCGTTGCGAAGGTTCTGGCCGGTGGCGCCGAAGGCGATCTGCAAAAGCTGCTGAAGCAGAAATTCGACAAGGTTGCGAATGTGAAACCACCCGCGTCGCGCTCGGACAGTTCCGAGAAGTTCGTGGTCGCAACCGGGTTTCGCGGCTGACTTAATCGTCTAGAGAAATCCGATCCTCGGTCAGCACCTGTTCGCGCAGTGAAGCGGCGGCAATACCTTGTATCAACAACGCTTCGCCGTGATTGATGTATTCCGGTGGTCGGGCCCGCAATTCTTCGATCCGTTGCGACAAAGCCAGTGGCTTTTTCAGCTTGGACGTGTGGACCGGTTTGAGAAACATATGTCACCTTTAAGCTGGGGCAATTCTTGCCTCAGCTTGATCGGTAACTATGAAATTTGCCGGGAAAATGACGGAAACCGGGCTAAGCCGTGCCGTTTCAGCGGCCCAGTTGTTGCTTCAACTGCAAAAGGTTCGGGTCTTCTGGGATGATCTCTAATCCCTGCTCCAGAACATCACGTGCGGCCTGAGGTCCACGATTGATCTGCGCCAGTTGCACCAGCATTGGCCATGCTTCGGCGCGTTGCGGGTCCAGCGCTACGACCTCTTGAAACGCCCGCTCAGCCGCTGGCGCATTGCGGAACGTCAGGGCCATACCGCCAAGCACAAGATGCGTTTCAGGAAAATCCAGACGGTTGGAAATCGCCGACTGCCACTCGGACATGCCCTGCCCCGACAATTGCTGTTGTTCCGCAGTCAGAGCCTGCGGCGGAATGTTCAGAAACTCTTTTGCCGCCGAAATGCGGACGTTTCGCAACGGGTCGGACAGCAGCGGCTCAAGCCTTTGGATTTGATCGGGCAAGCTGGCCTGACGCTGCAGCGGCGCCGCCGTTGCGCGAACCAGAGCGTCTTCGTCCGCCAATAACTCTGCCGTTCTGGCCGCCACGTCGGCAGATCCATAAGGTTGTAGTAGATAGGCCGCTGTGGCGCGCACGATGCCGGGTTGATTAGGGTCGGTTGAAATGTCCAGAAGTTCCTCCGGCCCATCCGCGCGACCCAACGTTTCCGCCTGAAAGGCCGTCCCGAAATGCGGCTTTCGATGCGCGCTGTCCGGGAACCAGCCTTCGATTTGCTGGGCCGCCCATGCCTGATCCTGATCCGAATGGCAATCGGTGCAGGCGTCTTGCCCAAGCCCCAAATCGGGACGCGGTACACGGAAACTGTGATCGCGCCTGCCGTCGACACCCATATAGACGCGCTCGATCATATGGCAGGACTTGCACTGCGCACCCTCGCTATTCTCTGGGTGATTGTGATGTTCCGGCACGTCGTACTCTTTGGCAGCCAGGGTTGGAAACTTGGGATTCGCGGCAGGCGAGTGACACTGCGTACACACCCCGTTTCCATCTGACCTCAGACTCGCGCTATGCGGCTCGTGACAATCCATGCAACCCACGCCGCGGTCATACATCTTGGATTGCAGGAATGAGCCGTATACATAGACTTCATCCAAAATCTGACCGTCCGGATGGTACAAACCCGGACGCAAAACCGCCAGATTATACGCGTCATGATAGGGCGTTCCGGGCAGTGGGTTGCCATCTCCATGCGCCTCACGACGGGAATGACACCCGGCGCATTGCTGAATCTCGGCCTCGGTCTGGCCTTTACCCCAATCCATCAGGAACCCGGTGTCGCCCAGACCCTGCGGCAGGCTTTGCCCCCCAACCCAATCGATATGCGCAGAACCCGGGCCATGGCAGCTTTCGCACCCGACCCCGATCTCGGCCTGTACCGAGTCGTATGTTCTGGTTTCAGCGTTGTACTGTTTCTCAAAACCGGTCGCGTGACATTCCGCACACCGCGCGTTCCAGTTCTTGTAGGGTCCGGTCCAGTGCAACCCGTCGTCAGGGGGTAAGCCCTGATCGGGATAGAGGTGAAACCACTGCTTGTTTTCGGTATCCCAAACAACATCAAAGCTCTGTAACCGGCCGGGTTCTGTTTCGAACAAGTATTGCTGCAACGGCTCAATGCCGACGACGGAATATACGCCGTATTCGGTGCTCACACCGTCTTTTTCCGTGACTTTTGCGCTCAGCGCGCCTTCGGTGTCGGTGAATTCCACCGACATTCCGTCATGGTCGAACCGCGTTCCGTCAAAATCGGCAACTACAGCCCCGTCTTTAACCTCGGTCCAGGCCAGCGCGTGGTGGGAATTGGACCATGCCGCCACCTCGTCCTTGTGGCAATCGGCACATTGATCCGACCCGACATAGGCCGGAGCCTGGCCAAAGGCGGCCACAGGAACAAACAGCCCGACACACAACGCCAGAAATTTCACTGAGAACCCCGATCCAGATTGTCTTCCAGATCCATCAAAGCGCCGTTGTATTCGGCGCCAAGGATCAGAATTGCCGCGCACAGGTACAAAAAGATCAGCGCTGCCATGACGCCAGCCAAACCTGCATAAGTGGCGCTGTAGCTGGCGAATTGCGCGATGTAGATCGAGAACCCCCACCCGCCGGCCGCCCACAAGGCCAACGTCAGAACAACGCCCGGCAGAATTTGCATCAGCTTGTGCCGCCGCGTTGGCAGGATCAGATGCGCCAAAAGGACAGTGCCCGCCGGAACCGCCACCGTGAAGGTCCAGCGCAACCTGTCCACCGACAACCAGTCCGAGACGTTCACATCGGTCTTCTCGCTTACCAATTGGGTGTAGGCGGGCAAAACAACTTCGACCGCGGCAATGGCCAGAATGGCAACACCACCAACGATCACCAACCCCAAGCACAGCAACCGGGTTTTCCAGAACGGCCAAACGTCGCTATCGTGATAAGCTTGGTTCATGGCCGCCCGCACCGCCATCACGCCGTTCGAGGCGAAGAAAATCGCCAATAGACCACCCAGCGTTATGACGCCCGAACCGGATTCCTGCAGGACGGCCCGCAATTCGGCAACGATTGGCCCCGCGACATCTTTGGGCCACGCCCCAAACACAAGCTCTATCAGTTCATCGGTGACATAACCCTGAGACAACGACCCCGCCAAAGCCACTGTGAACAACACAAACGGAAACAAAGCCAGCATCAGGGACATAGCGACGTGACTGCTCATCACGAACCCATTTTTGTTGTTGAACCGCACTACGGCCAGCCACAGCGCCTGAACGGGCCGGCTACTTGAGGGAATCACACGTGCATTCATGCGCTCAGCCTAACCCGCCTCGGCTTTGCTCTGAAATGGCAAATCCCTTCAGGACGTAAATTATCTCGCCCAAATGTTTGGGCACATTGCAGAATCTCGCTCAGCCGTGCAGGATCAGTTTCCAGAGCGACCATCAATCGTTGTAACGTGCCACGCGGCATCACAGGCGGGCTAAGCGATGACTTTGGAACCTGATCAGAACACGGGCGGCCCGCGACTGAGGCTATCGGTTGTCCGGGACACGACAATTGTTGCCACATTGATTGTGCTGGGACTTTACGCGGGCTCAGCATTCTTGATCCCGCTGACCATGGCTTTGTTAATCAATGTTTTGATTATCGCGCTGAGCGACCGGGTAATCTCGATGGCGCGGGTGCCCGTCTGGCTGGCCAACATCGCCGCAGTCACAGTTGTTTTGGCTGGCTTGTTCGTGATCATGTACATCCTCGGCAGCCAGGCGACGCAGTTCGCCCGATCCATCAGCACGTATGAAACCCAGTTCGACGGCGCCGTGAACCGGGTCACAGGGCTGGTTGGCAATGACGTCACCACTTTCATTCGCGACAATCTGGTCAGTATCGACATGTCCTATGTCGCGCGTGTGTTGCTCAGCAGTGCAACATCGCTACTGAACCAGTTTTTCCTGATCAGCCTGTACGTGGCCTTCCTGATGGCCGAACGTCTTGCTTTTCGCAAAAAGATACAACTGGCTGCGGGCAATCCCGAAACCGGGGCCGAATTCACCACAATTCTGGATGCGATCACCGACAGCTTGCAGCGCTATGTCGGGGTAAAAACCTTCATCAGCCTGGTCACGGCAGGCATCAGTTACTCGGTCTTCAAGGCGCTTGGGCTTGAATACGCCGAAACTTGGGCCGTGCTGACTTTTGCGCTGAACTTCATCCCGTCTATCGGTTCGATCATCGCCGTAATCTTTCCGGCCATGATTGCCCTCGTTCAATATGAAACGATCGGGCCTTTCCTGATCATCGTGTTCGGTTGCGGCACCATCCAGTTTCTGATCGGCAATTTTGTTGACCCTGCCTTGCTGGGCCGGTCGCTGAACATGTCTACGTTTCTGGTGATCCTCGCGCTAACGTTCTGGACAACCGTTTGGGGGCTGATCGGTGCATTCCTGAGTGTTCCTTTGACTGTCTGCATTCTGATCATCTTCAGCCACATTCCTGCCCTTAGGCCAGTGGCTATTCTGATGTCTCTTGATGGCCGCCTTGGTGATGACAACGCACCCGCACGGACCCAATAATCTGTGCAAAACCCGATCTTCATAGGGTCCGAGATCTATCGCCATTCGACCTATGGTTCAAAACACCCGCTGGCTATCCCGCGCGTCTCCACCGTCATGGACCTGTGCCGCGCGCTGGGCTGGATCAATTCGGAAAATTACAGGGTCAGCCCCCGCGCAAAACCCGGCGCGCTGCACCGCTTTCACACGCCGGACTACATAGATGCGCTGCAGGCCGCGGAAAGTGCTCAAAGCGTCTCGGATGATGTACGCTCGGCCTATGCGCTGGGCACGCTGTCCAACCCGGTATTCCCAGAGATGTACAGACGCCCCGCCACTGCGGCTGGAGGATCAATGCTGGGCGCTGAACTGATCCGCGATGGCGGCATCGTTTACAACCCTGCGGGCGGAACACATCACGGCCTGCCCGACCGTGCCAATGGGTTTTGTTATCTGAACGACCCGGTTTTGGCGATCCTGACCCTGTTGCGAATGGGCCTGGACCGGATTGTCTACGTCGATATCGACGCCCATCACTGCGACGGGGTCGAGGCCGCCTTTCAGGGTTCGGACACGGTTCGGATGATTTCCATTCATGAAGCCCGACGGTGGCCCTTCACCGGCAGGCTTGATGATGATGCAGGCGGCGCGGCGTTTAACCTTCCGGTGTCCAGAAACCTAAACGATGATGAATTTGGCGCCATTCTCGACCAGCTGATCCTGCCCGCGGCTGAGGCCTTCAAACCGCAAGCCCTTGTCCTGCAATGCGGCGCCGATGCGGTTGCCGAGGACCCGCTGTCGCGCCTGGCGCTGTCCAACAACTCTCACTGGAAGGCCGTCGCCGCACTGAAAGGTCTTGCGCCCCGCGTTCTGGTCCTGGGCGGAGGCGGTTATAACCCGTGGTCAGTTGGCCGCTTGTGGACTGGTGTTTGGGCCACCTTGAACGACTTCGACATCCCCGAAATGCTGGAGGCGGACGCGCAAGCCATCCTCGACGCATTGACCTGGAACCGGGCAGCTGGCCGAAACCCTCCGATTCATTGGCTTCGAACGTTGCGCGACACCCCAAATCACGGACCTATCCGACCAGAATTAAAGGAAGGTTTGCGCCGTCTGACTGGGCGGATTTCACAGTAGATTGGCGAAATAAAGGCTGCTAACATACCGCTGTTACGACACATTTTCTAATTACCGCATAAAATCACAAAGTCAGTTTGGAAAATTGACGCCGATTGGACCCGCCAAATGAATGCACTTAATCAGATAAATGATCTCAAAGCCCGAATGAGACAATCCATTATCGGACAGACTGACGTGATCGACCGCCTGCTGATCGGGATGTTGGCCAACGGAAACCTGCTGATCGAAGGGCTTCCAGGTTTGGCCAAGACCCGCGCGGTCAAGGCAATGGCACGTAACCTGGATGCACGTTTCAGCCGGATTCAGTTCACTCCGGATCTGCTGCCATCGGACGTCACGGGGACCGAGGTGTTTCAGCAGACCGATGACGGTGGCACATTCCGGTTCGAACCAGGACCTATCTTCGCCAATATCGTTCTCGCGGACGAGATCAACCGCGCTCCCGCCAAAGTTCAGGCTGCGTTGCTTGAAGCGATGGAAGAACGGCAAGTAACCGTCTCGGGAACCACGCATAAAATGGAACCGCTGTTTATTGTGATGGCGACCCAGAACCCGATCGAACAGGAAGGCACCTATCCCTTGCCCGAAGCGCAAATGGACCGGTTCCTGATGCATGTTCAGATCACTTACCTCCCGGTTGAGGATGAGGTTGAGGTGATCCGTCTGGTTCGGGGCGAAGAAATCGCGGCGGGTAAAGGCGCAACCAATGAAGCGCCGCCGACAATCCCGCAGGACGCCGTATTCGACGCGCGTTCTGAAATCGGTCAGATCCACGTATCCGACGCAATGGACCGCTACATGGCCGATCTGGTGCAGGCCACGCGAACGCCCGGCGCGCTCAATGAAGAACTGGCCGGTTGGATCGACATCGGTGCCAGCCCGCGCGCCTCGCTTGCCTTGGACAAATGCGGTCGCGCGCATGCCTGGATGAACCAGCGCGATTATGTCGACCCGGCCGATATTCGCGCCATCGCCCATGATGTATTCCGCCACCGCATCACCCTGAGCTTCGAGGCACAAGGCAGCGCTAAATCTGCGGATGATGTGATTTCGGAAATCCTGCAGCTTGTTGCGCTGCCCTGAAACCAAAGGAACGCCGCGTGTCCCAGACCGCCGCATATCCCGTCGACCCACGCATACACGTTGATGCGGACCACCTTTTAAAGCTGGGTCCAAAGTCCCGCGCGATCAGCCTGCTGCCCCGCCAACCTGCCCGTTCGATCCTAAACGGCCGGCATGCCTCACGCTTGCGCGGGCGCGGTCTGAATTTTGAAGAACTGCGAAACTACTTGCCCGGGGATGACATCCGTACCATCGACTGGAAAGTGACCGCGCGCACCGGAGAACCCCATGTTAGGGTCTATACCGAGGAACGCGACCGCCCCGCCCTTTTGCTTGTGGACCAGCGCGTTTCGATGTTTTTCGGCACACAAGTCTACATGAAATCGGTCATCGCGGCTGAAGCCGCGGCGATCGCTGCACACCGGGTGCTGGGGCAAGGCGACCGGGTCGGCGGGATCGTCTTTGGCGATTCCGATGTGGCCGAACACCGACCCCAACGCCGACCCGCTGCCCTGACGCGGTTCCTGTCATCCGTGGGCGCGCTGAATTCAAACCTTCGCGCAACGTTGCGGGATGAGCCAACCGTGGCGTTGAATGACGTGCTGAAGCAGGCCGCGCGGATCGCGCATACCAATACTTTGGTGTGCGTCTTTTCCGATTTCAATGGGCTGAATGAGGTATCAGAGAAACTACTTAGCAGACTTTCTGCCTTGAATGATTTGATATTGTTCAATATTTCTGATCCCAGTTCGCGTGAACTTGCCCCGAACCTTCGGCTTACGGTGTCCGATGGCGACCGCCAGATTGAACTCGACAGCTCGGACCCCGATTTGTCGCACCGAATAAGAACAGCGCTGGAAGATCGCCTTGTCCAGCTGCAATCGTGGTCGCGCCGCTATGGATTTCCCGTAGTACCGCTGACCACGGCGGAACCGACGCTCGACCAGTTGCTCAAGCTATTTGGTCATCCCGGAGGCCCAAGATGAGTGTCGATGTCGAAGGCAAATCACTGGTTGACCTGCTGGACATGCTGGAACCTGCCCCGGTGCCCGAGCCTATTTCCATGATACCGCAGACCTGGGGATGGGGCGTTTTGGCCTTAATCCTTGCTGGCCTTATCATCCTTGGCGTTTACGCCTTTCTTCGCCACCGACAGTTGAATGCATACCGGCGTGAAGCGTTGGTCGAATTGGCCGCGTCAGACAATGACGCCGCAAAGATAGCCGAGATACTCCGCCGCACGGCTCTGGTCGCGTATCCACGTCGGAAAGTCGCTGCATTGCATGGAAAAGAATGGACCAACTTTCTAAACCAAACCTCTGATAATGTTACCTTTACTGATGGCGCTGGCCGCCAACTTGTGGAAGCACCATACAGAGATGCAAAAGCCGATCCTGATCTGGAAATCCTCGCGCGAAATTGGATTAGATCACACAAGCGGGAAAGGACAGCCTGATGTTCTCCTTTGCCGCGCCTTGGGTTTTCCTCCTACTCCCGTTGCCATTTTTAGTGTATCGGCTTGCCCCACCGTATCGCGAAAAAAGCAGCTCGATCCGCATCCCATTCTTTCGCCATGTCGCACAGGCCGCTGGAGTTGAACCCAAGTCAGGATCCGTCATTCCCCGCCGAGCACGGTTTCAGGACGCCACAATCGCATTAATCTGGCTTCTTTTGTTAGCAGCCATGGCCCGCCCCGAAAAACTTGGTGAACCATTGGTTATCGAAAAGTCAGCGCGCGACGTGGTGCTTGCCTTGGACATTTCAGGGTCAATGGACCAGCGGGACTTCACAACAACGGATGGCGCTCCAAAACAACGGCTGGCCGCAGTTAAGGATGTGCTGCGTCAATTTATTGCCGAACGCCAAGGCGACCGGATGGCTTTGATCATCTTTGGTACTCGGGCCTTTGTTCAAGCCCCTTTCACCGAAGATCTGAACAGTTTGAATGGGTTCCTGGACCAAACTCAAGTTGGCATTGCCGGTCCCAATACTGCGCTGGGGGATGCAATTGGTCTGGGCATACGCACCTTTGACTCCAGCGAGGTCGACCAGCGCTTGCTGATCGTTCTAAGCGACGGGGCGGATACGTCCAGCCGCATGACGCCGGTAAACGCCGCAGCAATCGCGGCCGAGAAAGGCGTCGTCATCTACACAATCGGCGTTGGTGATCCTGACGCCTCGAGCGAGGACCGGGTGGATCTGGATGCCTTAAAGGACATCGCAGACCGTACGGGCGGTGAATACTTCTTTGCAGATGACGAAGAAGCATTGGCTGACACATACGCACGCATTGACGAACTCAACCCCCGGGTCGTGGAAACGCAAAGCTACAGACCACGTGAAAGCCTTGCCCATTACCCGCTTGCGTTGGCATTACTGACCATGCTCATCTCCATGGCTGGCCAACTTGTCATCCAGCGGCGCCGAGGTGCAGCATGAGCGGCGCGTTGGCAGATTTCCATTTTTTGCGAGCCTCTTGGCTGCTGTTCCTCATCCCTATTGCGATACTCTGGTGGGTGAAGCGGCCCAAACCCAATTCGCACTCCCAATCCATAACCGGCATCGCGCCGCACCTTGCCGCCGCCCTGACCCTGGGGGCAGAAAACGGGAAGCGTGTGTACCCGATAGACGTCGCGATGATCGCAGCAATCCTTGTCACCTTAGCCGCGGCCGGACCGACATGGTCACGGGCCCCGAACCCTTTGGTTGCGGACACGGCCCCGCTGGTAATAGCACTGAAGGTCACGGACAGTATGGAGGAACCGGACCTGCCACCATCCCGGCTGGACCGGGCCAAGTTCAAAGTGACAGATCTGATCAATGCGCGTGTCGGAGCGCAGACCGCTTTGATTGCCTACGCCGGAACCCCACACCGCGTTGCGCCCCTGACCGAGGATGCCAACATCCTGCGCCCGCTTTTGGAGGGCCTCGCGCCAGCAGTCATGCCAAAACAAGGGGATGCAGCCGCAGACGCACTGCCCCTTGCCGAAACGATCCTGAACGACAGTGATACACCCGGCGCAGTTTTGTTTGTTCTGGACGATCTGGACCCGTCTCAACTCTCTGCTTTTGAGAACACAACAGTGCCCGTGTTTTTTCTGACAATGCTGCCGAACGGTCAAAACATCGCTCAGTTAAACGACCTGAGGACCGCGACGGTTGTTCCATTCTCTAACGATGAACGTGATATCAATCGCTTAGAGCGTCAAATTCAATCGGCTTACACTGCGGCGCTGGACGACGATGATCGATTGGACTGGCAGGACAGAGGGTGGATGTTGGCTTGGCCCGCCGCGTTTTTGTCGTTGCTTTGGTTCCGGCGCGGTTGGGTGATCCGTTTGTTGTTGCTGTCTGTGATTTTTGCGGCTCCGTCAGGATCCGCAAAAGCCGATGGTTGGCGAGATTGGTTCCTGACCCCGGATCAACAGGGGCAGATTGCGATGAACAAGAAACGCTACGCTCAGGCGGCAGAGCTGTTTGGAGACCCATATCACAAGGGCTATGCGCAGCTGAAAGCAGGTCAGTACCCCGAAGCCGCGGCAGTCTTTACCGAACTGGACACGCCCGAGGCGGCCTTTTCCGAAGGCATGGCGCGCATTCGAAACCGCGAGTACAGGCCGGCCATAGCAGCATTTGAAACGGCTTTGGAGCGTCGGCCAAATTGGCTCGAAGCGCAACACAACTTGGACGTTTCCAAAGCGATCCTCGACTTCGTTGAAACAACCCGAGAGCAGTCAGACACAGGCGAAGAAGCGGGCATCGGGGCCGATGACACAGTCTTTGACAATGAAGCCGGGCGCGGCGAGGACACGACCATTCAGGCCCCGACCGAAGGTGCGCAGGCTATGTCTGCCGATCAATGGATCAGCACGATCGACACAGATATGCAGGACTTTCTGCGAAATCGCTTTTTGTTGGAAAATCAGGAGCAGCAGCAATGAGATACCTCATATTCCTCATGCTGTTTCTCCCGGTACAACTGGGGGCGCAGACAGGTGTTCAACCGCAGGTCACAGCCGAGGCACCGACCGATCCGGTTACTGTCGGGCAACCGGCAATCGTACGGATAAAGGTACTTGTCCCCACATTCATGCCGTCCCCGCCGGTGTTTCCGTCCCTCGAACAAGAAAACCTTCTTGTTCGCCTGCCTGAGCGTGCTTCCGGCCCAATCAGCGAAACTGTGGATGGCGAGACCTGGTCCGGTGTTCAACGCAGCTACCGTCTGTATCCGCTTCAGGCTGGGCCGATTGAATTCGGCGAGCAAGAGGTTGTGGTGACCTTTGCCGATCCAGAAACGAATGCTCCAACGACGGTCAATGTTCCTTTGCCCGAAATGACCTTGAACGCCGTTGTACCAGAGGGCGCTCGCGATCTGGACCCGCTGATCCTGGCCACGGGTTTCACGGTCGACCAGCAGATCGACGGATCAACCGAAATGGAAAACGGGGGTGCCATCACTCGAAGCCTGACTGCCAAAATTGTCGGCACGACTCCCCTTCTGGTGCCGGAATTGATCCCCGGTATACAGGACCCGCTTCTGAGCGCCTATCCGAAAGAGCCGCGATTTACCGAAAGCGAAGACCGGGGTGTTCTGTCTGGCCAGCGCGTTGATGAGATCGTCTATCTTGCGCAACAAGGTGGCCAGACCCAACTGCAGCCTATCACGATCCGGTGGTACAATCTGGACACCAATCAGGTTGAGAAAATTGATATCGACGCGGTTGATCTAACGCTTGCTCCACCGAAGTGGCGGCCGCAGGATGCGGATACGATTTTCAGGTTGCTAGCCATGGCAGCCGGTTTGACACTGGTTCTTTGGGCATTTGTACGGTTCCTTGGTCCGCGTGTCACAAGTTGGAAACAGGCGCGGCGCGACAAATATCGAATATCTCCGGACTTTGCGCTGGATGCATTGAGGGAAGCCTTGCAAGCTAATGATATCTCAATGTCTTATTCTGCCTTGGAGTTGTGGAAACTGCGCAGCGATACCCCCGAAAAAGCAATTGGCCTGGAAGAGCAACTGGCTAGGATTGGGGCCGCAAGATACTCATCCCGCACCGGCTCAATACCGGAGGCTTGGGCTGCGGCATTGTCCGAACTCAAGGTTATGAAACAAGCTGAACACCGCGCTCAGAACCCGCTACCGCCGCTTAACCCGTAGGGTCAGCACTGGCAGGCGGCGATCAACTTGCGCCTATCCTTAAGCCGTACGCGGCCATACCCAAGCTCGATCAATCCCAGCTCTACCAAGTTGTGCAATTTACGGTGTAGCGTAGGCAACGACACTGCCACCATTTCGGCCAGTTCATCCTGTGACACGACGATCCACCCATCGGATTTTGAGGCCCCTTCATCCAGATGCAAAAGGCGCAGAACCAACCGTTTTTCCGCCCCAGTCACTGCCAGATTTGCCATGATGCGCAGCGCAGTTTGCATGTTCTCATGCGATAACGCATAGAAATCACGAACATATTCGGGGTTGTCACGAACAAGTCGGTCCAGCCGCCGAGACGGAAAAAACAATGCTCGCGTTTTCTGTGTCGCAACAACACTTACCAGTCGGTTGGACTCGGCTAACAACGCAAGATCACCGATCCAGAACCCGCCACCCTGTCTGTGGACAACGAAGTCCTGTCCATCATCCGCAGGTGCAGTGATTTGAACGGAACCCTCTAGAACCGCAAAGACCCCGTTGGCGGGATCTCCGTAGTTATACAGCGCCTCACCCTCATCGAAGGATTTTGCGACCCCGCATGCAAGTAAATCCGATTGAAAGCTTGCGCCTCGCGCCCCGAACCACCCTGAGGCAAGCAGCATCTGTCGGTCACGTGGATTTTCAAACATTAGTATTCATCAATCTCATCATATGATAGGTTTCCGAGCATTGTCATAGCCTAAGGTAAGGCTATTCGATTCTCGACGTAATGTGAATTTTTCCTACCGGGAATCAATACGTTGTTGGCGGGAAAGATAATCGCCGCCATCAATTACTTTTAGATCAACGGATCATTAAGATCCGGCCAATTCAGGAGTAGACCATGTCACCACCCCTATTGATTGCAGATAGTTGGCGCGGCACATTGCGCAAATTCGCCGTAGCTACCGTCGCGGTTGCGCTGGCCCTGCCCGCCTGGGCACAGGATCAAAAGCCCAATATTCTTGTGATCTGGGGCGACGACATCGGACAATCCAACATCTCGGCCTATACGATGGGCCTGATGGGATACCAGACGCCGAACATCGACCGTGTCGCGAAAGAAGGCATGATCTTTACCGACTATTATGGTGAACAATCCTGCACCGCCGGTCGTTCATCTTACATTATGGGCCAGTCTGTTTTCCGTACGGGCCTGTCGAAGGTCGGTCTGCCGGGTGCAAAAGAAGGTATGCAGGTCGAGGACCCGACCATTGCCGGTCTGCTGAAAGCTCACGGCTATGCAACAGGTCAATTTGGTAAAAACCACCTGGGCGATCGGGACGAAATGCTTCCGACCAATCATGGTTTCGATGAGTTTTTCGGCAATCTCTATCACTTGAATGCAGAGGAAGAGCCCGAGAACGAAGACTATCCCCAAAACGCTGAATTCCGCGAGCGATTCGGTCCGCGTGGGGTCATCAAATCCAGTTCCGATGGCATGATCGAAGACACCGGCCCGCTTACCAAAAAGCGGATGGAAACCGTGGATGACGAAACAGTTGCCGCCGCGCTCGACTTCATCACGCGCAAAACCGAAGAAGGCGTACCGTGGTTTGTCTGGTGGTCGGGCACTCGGATGCATTTCCGTACGCATGTCAAAGACGAAATGCGTACAAAGGCTGACGAAATTGCCGGCAAGCATATGGACGAGTACCAAGCGGGTATGATCGAGCATGACATGCACATCGGTCAATTCCTTGCTCTGCTGGATGAACTGGGGATCGCCGACAATACCATCGTTCATTATTCCACCGACAATGGCCCTCATATGAACACTTGGCCAGATGCGGCCATGACGCCGTTCCGGGGTGAAAAGAACACCAACTACGAAGGTGGGTGGCGCGTGCCATCCATGGTACGTTGGCCCGGTAACATTGAGGCCGGTTCGGTCAGCAATGAAATCATGCATCACATGGATTGGTTGCCAACTTATCTGGCGGTCGCCGGAAATCCGGACATCAAGGAGCAACTTCTGGAAGGGATCACCGTTGCCGAAGTGGGCGGCGGACGAGACTACAAAGTGCATCTCGATGGATACAATTTCCTGCCATACCTGACCGGTGAGGCCGAAGAAGGCCCACGGCACGAGATTTTCTACTTCTCGGATGATGGTGATTTGACCGCGCTGCGCTATGACGATTGGAAGGCCGTGTTCCTCGAGCACCGCTATCCGCAGACTCTGCGCGCCTGGGCCGAACCCTGGACCGAACTGCGCATTCCATTGCTGTTCAACCTGCGCCGCGATCCCTACGAGCGGGCCAATATCACCTCGAACACCTATTGGGACTGGTACATTGACCGAGTCTACCTGCTGTTGCCAGCGGCTGAATATGTAGGCCAGTTCCTTGATACTTTCGAAGAGTTCCCACCGCGGCAGAAGCCCGGTAGCTTTACGATTGGCGATGCCAAGGACAAGATCTTCAGTCAGGTCGGCTCGAAGTAAAACCGAAAAACCAGAACCCGCAGTACCCATCTGGCACTGCGGGTTTTTTTGATTTGTTTGCAGCATTTTTATTGCCGCAAGATGCGTCAAAGGTAATGAACCATGACACGAACACTCTCTGCTCTTGCTGTGGCAGTCGCTCTGAACAGTTTCGGAAATTTCACCGCGTCAGCGGACCCGCTGCCCTCTTGGGCGGAATCGGATTCGCGGGACCGCATCATCGAGTTTGTCGCTGCCGTGACCGACCCACAGCGCCCTGAATACGTGACGCCAGCAGAAAGGATCGCCGTTTTCGACAATGACGGCACGCTTTGGGCCGAACAGCCTGTGTATTTTCAACTGATCTTTGCTATGGACCGGCTGGCTCAGATGGCCGGGGATGACCCTTCGATCCTGACTACGCCCGTTTTGCAGGCCGCTGCGACAGGCGATCTGAAGACGGTCGCGGAAGGTGGCCATGATGCCTTGATCGAGGTGTTGAATGCCTCTCATTCCGGCGTCACGGTCGACGAATTCCAAAGCATCGTCGCCGACTGGCTGGAAACCGCCCGGCACCCGGAAACCGAACTGCCCTATGACCAGATGACCTATCAGCCGATGGTCGAGTTACTGCGGTATCTGCGAGACGAAGGGTTCAAGACCTACATCGTCTCAGGCGGTGGGGTGCACTTTATGCGCGTCTTCGCCGAAGACGCCTATGGCATCCCGCCCGAACAGATTCTGGGTACATACATGGACACCACTTATGACAGCGCGGACGGTGGACCGGTCATTACCAAAGCCGATGGCATCGCTTTCGTGGACGACAAGGAAGGCAAGCCGATAAACATCGAGCGCACGATCGGCAGACGCCCGATACTGGCCGGGGGAAATTCGGATGGCGATTTTGCCATGTTGGAATGGACCACCGCAGGCGATGGGCCACGGTTGGGCGTCTTGATTCACCATACCGATGCAGAACGTGAATGGGCCTATGACCGGGAAAGCCCAATCGGCAAACTGGTCGATGGACTGGACAAAGGGCCAGACATGGGTTGGGTGATTGTAGATATGGCGCAAGACTGGTCGCGCATCTACACTGGGGCGAACTGAACCACCACGGAGCCCGATAACCCTATGTGGACACTGCTTGTTTCCGCCTTCGTCTTTGCGCTTTACACAACAGCAGTTTTCTTTTCTGTGCGCGCGGCCCAAACCGCGCGGACACCTCAGGGCGCGGTCGGATGGGTGGTCTTTCTGATCTCAGCACCGATGTTTGGCGTGCCGCTTTACCTGTTTTTGGGACACCATAGATTTCGGGGTTACCGTATCGCACGCAAGGAAAGCCAGCGCGTGGTTCAGGGGATCAAGACCTTCGCCGACTACTCAACGCCCGATGCCGACAAATTGCTTATCAATCCCAAACCGTTCGAGGCGCTGGCGCATATGCCCGTGTCGCGCGGCAACGGGGCAGAGCTGTTGATTGATGGGCAGGCCACCTTTGATGCGATTTTTGAGGCGATTGATGCTGCCAAGACTTACATCCTGATCCAGTTCTATATCGTTCGGGCCGATGCGCTGGGTCAGAAGCTGAAAGACAAGTTGATCGAAGCAGCCAAACGCCGAGTCAGTGTCCGGTTCATGATGGATGCCGTCGGCAGTTACGCCCTACCCAAGGACTACATCGAAGAGATGCGCGAGGCCGGCATCGCCGTTTCGGATCCACATGAACAACGCGGACCAAAATTCCGTTTCCAGTTGAACTACCGCAACCACCGCAAAACCGTTGTTATCGATGGCGAAACGGGATTCATCGGTGGTCACAACATCGGGGTCGAGTATCTGGGCCAAGACCCGCATTTCGGACATTGGCGCGACACCCATGTCAGGTTGACCGGCCACATTGTCCGGCAACTGCAGTTGATCTTTATCGAAGACTGGCATTGGGCGCATGAAGAAGATCTGATCGACCAGTTGGATTGGGCCGGGTCCGAGGCGGATCAGGATATCAACGCATTGCTAGTCGCGACCGGCCCCGGCGATGAAACAGAAACCGGGTCGATGATGTTCTTCGCCGCCATCACAGAGGCGCGAAACCGGATCTGGATCGCGTCGCCCTATTTCGTACCCGACATCGATATCATGACCGCTCTGAAACACGCGGCTTTGCGCGGTGTCGATGTGCGCATTCTTGTTCCTGATGTCATTGATCACCGCCTGCCGTGGCTGGCGGCTTTTGCATATTTTGATGAAGTTCGCGCCTGTGGTGCACAAGTCCTGCGATACACAGACGGCTTCATGCATCAAAAGGTCTTCGTTGTGGATGACTCACTGGCCGCAGTAGGCACGACCAATCTGGACAATCGATCATTTCGGTTAAATTTCGAGGCAATGGCCCTGTTCTTTGATCCCCAGACCACAGCCGCAGTCGATGCGATGCTGCAAAAAGACTTTGCCAAAAGCTATGAGCTGACGCGCTATCTGGAACAGCAACCAGTGCACATACGCCTAGGCGCTCCGCTGGCGCGATTATTCTCACCCATCCTTTAAGCCATGAACCTTTCCTGAAACACCCGGGTCATAAGGGCGACCATATAGGCCGTGGACAACCCAAAGGCCAACAGGCCTGTAACTGCAGCAAAAGTACCGAAAATCCGCAGGTCTTCGCCCAAGACGATGTCGCCGTAGCCAAGCGTTGTGAATGAGACCAGCGAGAAATACAGCGCCGTGTTCCAGTCGGGCAATACATCGCCGAAAACCCAGACGATGGCCCAAATCCAGACCTGAATGGTGTGGGTCGCGACGATAAAGGCCAGCGCGGTTGCAATTGGACCGGCCGTTGCCAAAATGGCGCCTCTGGCTTCCCAACGCTCGATCAGCCTGTTGATGGCCAGCGTGCACAGAGTCAGAAGAAAGATTTCGACCAGAAAGCAAAGCCCGAGAAACGTGCTGCCCCAAAGGATCTGCTGTGACAAGGTCATGTTTTCGCATCCTGAATTGTACCGACGACGGATGGCCTAACAATGACCTGCACTTCCGGCTGAGACAACCCGATCACCCATGTTCATAGTGCGGCGAAAGGAACCTATGGCGCGTCAACGCTGGACAGTTGGCGAAACTGTTGCAAATCCTTGTAAAAATGAGGGCGAACATGCTTGTGACATTTGACAAGGTTCAGAAATCCTATCCCGGTGGTCGGCCGGTCCTGCGCGACGTGTCATTGTCGCTGGATCGCGGCCAAACGCTAGCCCTGACCGGCGAAAGCGGCAGCGGTAAAAGCACCCTGCTGAACCTCGCTGCCGCATTGGACACTGTGGACAGCGGGGAAATCACACTGGACGGCGTAGCCCTGTCGCAACTGGATGATCCGGGCCGGGCCGCCCTGCGCCGCACGTCCTTATCGCTGGTGTTTCAGCAATTTAACTTGATCCCATCTTTGACAGCAGGTCAAAACCTGACGTTTCATGCCCGGTTGGCCGGGTGCCACGACCCCGATTGGTGCGCCCATCTGGCCCTGCGGCTGGGCCTTTCCGATCTGCTTGATCGATATCCCGAGAACCTGTCGGGCGGACAACAACAGCGCGTTGCCATCGGTCGTGCCATGGCCGCCCGGCCCAAATTGCTACTGGCGGATGAACCTACGGGAAACCTGGACGAAACCGCCAGCGCCACCGTTCTTGACCTCATGTTGGCTCTTGTTGCGGATACCGGGGCCGCGCTGCTTTTGGTCACCCATTCGCACGAGATTGCGGCCCGTTTGGATCGGCGTGTGCATCTGTCTGGCGGGCTTATCGCATGACGCTGACCGTCATTCAGGCGCTGGCTTCTCATTGGCGGGCGCACAGTCTGCAACTGGCGACCCTGCTGATCGGCCTGGCCCTTGCAACCGGTCTTTGGTCGGCGGTGCAGGCCATCAATGCCGAGGCCCGCGCCAGTTATGATCGTGCCGCTGATCAACTGGCGCTAGGTCGGTTTGACGAGTTGCACAACCCCGCCGGTCCAATCCCCCTGTCGCGTTACGTCGAGCTGAGGCGCGCGGGCTGGCAGGTTGCTGCGGTACTGGAAGGCCCATTGCGGGTTCAGGGTCAGGCATTACGGGTCCTTGGCGTTGATATGGTGGCCTATCCCGCCCTGCCCGCCGTCACGCAGATGGAACAAAGCGGCACGCCACCCGACCCTGCCGATATGTTGACCTCGCCGGGGCGATTGCTGACGACCCCGGTTTTAGAGCCGCTATTGGCCGGCCAGACCGGTTTGCCTCCGATCCTGATCAGCGATGCCTTACCGCCCGATCTGATCCTGACCGACATCGGTGTGGCCGAGACGTTACTGAAGAAGCCGGGAGAGATTTCGCACCTGATCATTTTACCGGATCAGCCCGGTTCAATTCCACCGCTGTCGACTATTGCCCCCGAACTGGAGCGGGTCCCGGCACAGGAACAACTGGATACCGCACAACTGACCGACAGTTTTCACCTGAACCTTTCCGCCTTTGGCCTGCTGTCCTTTGCGGTGGGACTGTTCATCGTGCACGGAACCGTGGGCCTGGCCTTTGCCCAACGGCGCGGCATGATCCGGACCCTGCGCGCTTTGGGCGTTTCGATGCGGCGGCTGGTTTGGCTGATCATGGCTGAGCTTTCCGTGCTGGCGATTGTCGGCGGAGTACTCGGTTTGGTGCTTGGCTTTTTCCTCGCGGGCGCGCTGCTGCCGGACGTGGCCGCAAGTTTGCGCGGACTTTATGGCGCACCTGTCAGTGGCCAGATCTCATTGCAACCACAATGGGCACTGTCCGGGTTGGCGATGGCCTTGGGTGGCACTTTTCTGGCCAGCGGACACGCCTTGTATCGCCTGTCGCGAATGCCGATCCTAAGCAGCGCAGGCTTGCAGGCCTGGCGTAGCGCGGCTTCGGGTAGCCGGGTCGTCGCCCTTGCCGGTGTCGTCGCTATTGTCGGTGGCATTCTGGCCCTGTTGTTGTTCGGAGGGTTGGTGGCCGGTTTCGTCATGGTCGCCGGGTTGCTGGTCGGCTCTGCTTTGGTTTTGCCTTATGCCCTGTCGCGCGTTCTGATCCTGTTTCAGCGCTCGGCGAAAGGGCCAATAGCCCAATGGGTCTGGTCGGACATGCGCGCCCAACTGCCGGGCCTGTCCCTGGCGCTGATGGCCTTGTTGCTGGCGCTTGCCGCGAATATCGGCGTGGGCACGATGGTTTCCAGCTTTCGGCTGACCTTTACCGGCTGGCTGGACCAGCGCCTGACATCCGAGCTCTACGTCACCGCTGCCTCCGATCAGCAGGGTCAGGACATCGCACAATGGCTGAACCCGCAGGTAGATGCCATCCTGCCGATCCGAAACGTTGAACTGGCACATTCGTCGGGCCCCTTGTTTCTCTATGGCATCATTGACGATAAGACTTATCGTGAGAAATGGCCGCTGATCAGCTCCTCGGAACGTGTTTGGGACAGGTTCCATGACGGAACCGCCGTGCTGATCAACGAACAACTTGCCCGCCGGGAAAACCTGTGGCCCGGAGATATTCTGGCGATCACACCCGCTGACACTTTGACCATCGCAGGTGTCTATTCGGACTATGGCAACCCAACCGGTCAGGCCATCGTTTCAATGTCGCAACTTGATCAGATCGCGCCCGGCGCTGAGGCGCGCCGGTTTGGCGTTCGTGTCGCGCCTGATCGCGCCACGGATCTGGCCCAGGCCCTGCGCGACGAGTTCGACCTGCCCCGCCGAGCAGTCGTCCAGCAAGCCGCAATGAAGGCGCAATCCATGCAGGTGTTCGAAAAGACATTCGTTGTGACCTCGGCCTTGAACATCCTGACGCTGGGGGTTGCAGGGTTCGCCATTCTGACCAGCCTGCTGACGTTGTGGACGCAGCGCCTGCCGCAGATTGCGCCCGTCTGGGCGCTCGGGCTGACACGTTCCGAACTGGCAAAGCTAGAAGTTTTGCGCAGTGTGTTGCTGGCTGTTTTGACAGCGCTTCTGGCGCTGCCGCTGGGGTTGGCCCTGGCTTGGGCGTTGCTGGCCGTCATCAATGTCGAAGCATTCGGCTGGAGACTTCCGATGTACCTGTTTCCTGTCGACTGGGTCTATCTGTTGGGGCTCACGCTTCTTGCAGCCACCGTCGCAGCGGCCCTGCCCGCCGCCCGTTTGCTGCGCCTGCCGCCTGCGGATCTACTGAAGGTGTTTGCCAATGAACGTTAGAATCTGGCTGCTCATCTTGCTTTTGGCCGTGCCGGGCATTGCCCGCGCGCAAGGATACGCAGGCCTGGGTGGTTCTGCCGAAGGGTTTACTGTTCCGCAACCGGATTACACGTTTCAATTCCCGCAAGATCATGGTCCCCACCCGGATTACCGGATCGAATGGTGGTATCTGACGGCAAACCTAAAAAGTGAAGATGGGCGCGACTACGGTATCCAGTGGACCCTGTTTCGATCGGCACTGAAACCGCATGAGGTCGAGGGGTGGCAAAGTCCGCAAATCTGGATGGGCCATTCTGCGGTGACCACGCCCGACAAACACTATTTCGCGGAGCGCCTGTCGCGCGGTGGCATCGGTCAGGCTGGGGTTACGGCCACGCCATTCGAGGCGTGGATCGACGAATGGCACATGCGCGGGTCAGACCCAAACACGGTCAGCCTTTCTGCGAACGGTGCGGATTTCGGCTATGACCTAAAGCTCCAAGCCAACGGGCCGTTTGTTTTTCATGGCGAGAACGGATATTCGGTGAAGTCCGGCGACGGGCAAGCCAGCTATTACTATTCCCAGCCGTTTTACGAGGTCCAAGGCGTTTTGCGGCTGCCAGATGGCGACGTGGCAGTCACCGGACAAGGCTGGTTGGATCGTGAATGGTCCTCACAACCATTGGCCGCAGATCAAAGCGGCTGGGACTGGTTCTCGCTCAGCTTTGACGATGGTGAC
Organism: Ruegeria atlantica; assembly: GCF_001458195.1. Lineage (GTDB taxonomy): Bacteria > Pseudomonadota > Alphaproteobacteria > Rhodobacterales > Rhodobacteraceae > Ruegeria > Ruegeria atlantica. The sequence goes on from NZ_CYPU01000039.1 coordinate 719,310, forward strand.
AAGATGATGGCCTTTCGTCTACGGGGCGAACGTAGCGATTTCACCGCGGCCACGTGGATCGCCGCGGATGGTACGACAACCGCAATCCCCAACGGCTCTGTAGCGTTCGAGCCGCTGACGACCGCGCCCGTCGCCGGCCGCGATGTACCTGTCCAATGGCGTGTCACCTTGCCCACCCGCGATCTCGACATTGAGGTCTCAGCACTGACACCCGACGCGTGGATGGCCACCCGGCTTGAATACTGGGAAGGTCCCGTCCAGATCAGCGGCAGCCATTCCGGACGGGGGTATCTTGAAATGACCGGGTACTGATCCGCCCGGTCTTCTTAGCGCACCACGTAGACGGAGACGTCTGAATGCCGCACGACCCGTGCAGCATTCGGGCCAAGCAGATAGTCTTTCAAGTCTGGTTTGTGCGCACCGATCACGATCAGATCGCTACCAGCACTGTCCGCAGTTTTCAGGATTTCCTGATAGGCAGTACCCGTCGCGACCACGTGGCGGATCTTTTCATTCCGATCCGCCCCCAGGGTAGACACACACATCTCGGCCAGTTTGGTATGTGCCTCTTCCAGCGCCTTGTCGTGAAAATCACTTTCGAAAAAGCCAGACACCCAACTTTCTCCGAAATCCGGCAGGACCGTCACCACATCCAGTTGAGCACCTTCCTGATCGGCCAGCTTCGCAGCTTTCTTTAGGACATGCGTATCAAGATCGCCGTTGCTGATATCGACGGCACAGAGAACAGCGTTTGTCATGCGGTCACCTCTTGTCTGGCGGCGCGGCCGCGCTGAAGGAAAGCGATCAGTCCCAGCAATAGCATTGCCGGAATGTAGATCAACTGTTTCGGTGGCTGACTGGCGGGCAAGCTGACCGAGGTCAGGCGAACCGCCTCATCCCCATAGTAGTCGAAGATATCCAGATCATCCGCGACCGGAGTTCCGAACAGCGGCTCTTCCAGTTTAACCAGCCCGTCTTCTTCAAGCAGCAGCAAGCCCATCGCGTCAACTCGCGCTTGGCCTCCTTCTTCGCTGCCAACGGGCACAACAACCGTCGTGTCCGTCATCTCAAGCGTGTCAAAGTCCGGCCCATTGATGACCATGCGCACCTCGGTACCCGGAGGGGTTTCGCCGATGGTTTCCACAAAAGCAGCAGGCTCAACCGAGGTAAACGGTGGAGCAATGCGGTTCATGAAGAAGTCGGGCCTGAACAACGCGAACGCCACCAGGATCAGTGCGATGCTTTCATAGATCCGGCTGCGGGTCAGGAAGTACCCCATTGTCCCGGCCGTAAAGACGAGGATGGCGATTGTCGCAAATATCGCCACCGTTATCCCCTCGACCCACGTCACATCGATCAGCAGCAGGTCCGTGTTGAAGATGAACACGAACGGCAAGGCCACGGTGCGCAGGCTGTAAAAGAACGCGATGAAACCGGTCTTGATAGCGTCACCGCCGGATACTGCGGCGGCCGCAAAGCTTGCCAAACCAACCGGCGGGGTCACGTCTGCCATGATCCCAAAGTAGAAGACGAACAGGTGCACCGCGATCAACGGCACGATAAGTCCGCTTTGCGCACCCAGCTCAACAACCACACCCGCCATCAGCGAACTGACCACAATATAGTTTGCGGTGGTCGGCAGGCCCATGCCCAGGATCAGGCTCAGCAGGCCGACCATAATCAGCATCAGGATCAGGTTGCCACCTGACAGGAACTCAACCAGGTCAGCCATTACTTGTCCGACACCAGTCAGCGTCACAGTGCCCACGATGACGCCAGCTGTTGCCGTTGCCAGCGCGATACCAATCATGTTCCGCGCGCCGTCGATCATGCCCTGCCAAAGGTCTGCTACACCATCAATGAACGTGTTGTAGACGTTGCTTTGCCCGCGGAATATCGCCTTGAGCGGCTTCTGCGTTAGCAGGATCACGAACAGCAGCGTCGTGGCCCAGAAGGCCGACAGACCCGGTGACTTCTGCTCGATCATCAGGAAGTAGACCAGCACGATGATCGGCAACAGGTAGTGTAGCCCAGCTTTGTAGATGTCGGCAATGACCGGCAAGGTCACTTCTTTGGCGTTTGGATCGTCCGGCTCAAGATCCGGCACCTGAGCGGCCAGATACAGCAGTGCCACATAGATGGCACAGATGATCAGGCTGAGGACCAGCCCAGCCGATGACGGCACCCAGTTTGTCACCGCTTCGACCGGGAATTGAGAACCGTAGCACAGCCCGGCAAAGACCAGGAAGAAGGACAACATACCGACAACTGTGCGCGCCAGCTTTACGTCGCGGTCGCCCAGCGTGGGCATGTTCCGCTTCACGGCCTCAAGGTGCACGATGTAGACCAGCGCGATGTATGAAATCGCGGCAGGCAGGAAGGCGTGGGTGATCACCTCGACATAAGAAATGCCGACATATTCCACCATCAAGAAGGCCGCAGCCCCCATCACCGGCGGCATGATCTGTCCGTTCACGGATGAGGCAACCTCGACCGATCCAGCTTGTTCGCTGCTAAAGCCCACGCGCTTCATCAGCGGTATGGTGAATGTACCGGTTGTCACAACGTTGGCGATGGACGAACCCGAAATCAGGCCGGTCGCGGCCGAACCCACGACGGCCGCCTTGGCAGGACCACCACGCAGGTGCCCCAAGGCACCGAAGGCCATCTTGATAAAGTAGTTCCCTGCCCCGGCCTTATCCAGCAAGGCCCCGAACAGAACGAACAGGAAAACGAATTTGGTCGAAACCCCAAGCGCGATACCAAACACGCCCTCGGACGTGATCCACATATGGCTCATGGCCTTTTTCAGGCTTGCGCCTTTCCAGCGAATAACCTCGGGAACCCAATCAGAGGATCCGAAAAACACATATACCAGAAAGATCGTCGCAATGATCGCCATTGCGGGGCCAAGCGCACGACGCGCGGCCTCGAACAACAACAGCAGACCAACCAGGGCGACCCATTTGTCGGTGTCATCCGCAAGACCGCCTGCATCGACGATCTTGTTGTAAAAGAAATAGCCATACAGCGCGACAAACGCGCCCAGCAGCCCCATGATCCAATCCTGAACCGGGATATAGTTGCGCGGGCTTGATTTCAGCGCCGGATAGGCTGCGAAGGCCAGAAACAACGCAAAGGCCAGGTGAAACTGCCGCGCGTTGTTCACAACGCTGCCGGGCAGCACATAGTTCGCAAGTGGCGAGGCCAGAACGACCTGAAAGATCGACCAGATCGCGGCCACCACAGCCAGGAAAATCCCGACATTACCGACCGGATTACGTCCACCCGCATCGGATGAGGCCACAAGATCCTGTAGCTCTTCTTCGGATAGCGGACGATTGGATTGTGTGTCGGAACTCATGAAATGTCTCCCCGTCGCGGCCATTTTTGGCCTTCTGATCCACCCGATTAGTTCGGGTTTGGGTCGCAGGGCGCCCGTTGGGCACCCTGCTTTAGGTCTGGCTTACTGAACCCAGCCTTTTTCTTTATAGTACTTCTCAGCACCCGGATGCAGTGGAGCCGACAGCCCATCTGCAATCATCTCTTCGGGCTTGAGGTTGGCAAATGCAGGGTGCAGCTTTTTGAAATCGTCGAAGTTCTCGAAGACCGAGCTGACAACCGCATAAACCGCGTCATCTGACACGTCTGCCGAGGTCACGAACGTCGCGCCCACACCAAAGGTCGAGGTGTCGCCATCCGAACCACGGTACATGCCACCGGGGATTGTTGCGGTACGGTAGAACGAGTTGTCGTCTACCAGCTTGCTGACGGCGTCGCCGCTGACGTTCACCAGAACCGAGTCACAGGCTGTAGTCGCTTCCTGGATCGAGCCCGACGGGTGACCGACGGTGTAAACCATAGCGTCGATCTGGTTGTCACACAGAGCCGCCGACTGTTCAGCCGCTTTCAGCTCGGTCGCCAGCTCGAAATCGTCGGTGGTCCAACCCATTTCGCCCAGCAGGACTTCCATCGTGCCGCGCTGACCGGAACCGGGGTTGCCGATGTTGACGCGCTTGCCCTTCAGGTCTTCGAAGTTGGTGATGCCGGAATCGGCACGTGCAACAACGGTGAATGGTTCGGGGTGTACCGAGAAGACGGCGCGCAGGTTTTCGAAGGGGCCAGCCTCTTCGAATTTCGAGCTGCCGTTATAGGCGTGGTACTGCCAGTCGGACTGGGCGACACCAAACTCCAACTCGCCTTCGCGAATGGTGTTGATGTTGTAGACAGAACCACCAGTCGACTCGACCGAGCAACGCACGCCGTGCTCTTTACGGCCTTTGTTCACCAGACGGCAGATCGCGCCACCAGTCGGATAGTACACGCCGGTCACACCGCCGGTACCAATAGTGATAAACTCTTCTGCATAAGCGGCCGGAGCCATAAGAGCTGCGGTAACGACCGCGCCCAGGCTAAGCTTGCTGCTATTTTTCATTTTTGAGAACTCCCAACTCTTATTGTGGATGAGAGACAGTTCAGCGGCCCCCATCCAGGGACCTTGCCGGTACGGCAAGCGAACCCGTCTTGCAACGGGTCAAGCATCTGAAATTTAAAAGTCTCCCAACGCCTTTGACGTTTCATTCAGACACTCCGCTTGTCAACCCCTGCGCGGGGTATGAAGGCCCCGATCCGCAGATGTGAGGAGATTTCCGAAAGTTTCCCCCTTTAAAGGGGCCGATTGGCACAGATCGGCATCACTGGGCCAGATCATGAGAAACCGCGCCAGCTAAATATCCAAAAAAACTTTGAAAGTTTGGATTCCGCAACCTAGGCTTGGCCAAACGACCCGATGTTTTATGAATTTACGCGGAAGGGTTCTGGACAGTGGACGGCAAATCACCCAGTCCGATGCTTGTGATCGCCCTAGCCCTTAGTGCGGCCATCGCAATCTGGGGCATTGCTGACCCGCAAGGCCTGGGTCGCATTGCTGCATCGGCGGTTGAGACGCAATTCAACAGCCGCGGCTGGTTCATCATGCTTGAGGTCAGCGGGCTTTTGTTTGTGGTCCTCTTTCTGGCCCTGTCACGATTTGGAGATATCCGCCTTGGCCCTGACACAGCCGAACCAGAGTTTTCAACGACCGCATGGATCGCGATGTTATTCGCCGCAGGAATGGGTGTCGGTCTACTGTTCTATGGCGCAGCCGAGCCGCTGACCCACTACGAAGTGCTGCGTCAATATAATAGCGACGCAGAAGCGGCCAGTTATGCGATGTTCGTGACCTACTTGAACTGGGGGTTCCACGCCTGGGCGATTTACGGAATCGTCGGATTGGTCATCGCCTATTTTGCCTATCGCCGAAATCGCACTTTGTTACTGAGTGCGCCAGTCACCGACGCACTTGGCGAAGTAGGATGGACAAAAGCGCTGGGGTGGGTTTTCGACTTGCTCTCGATCGTCGCAATTGCCGTCGGGTTGGCGGGCTCAATGGCAATGGGGGTATTTCAGATTCAAACCGGATTGGCAGGCCTGTTGGGTATAGAAACCCCAAGCGTGCTGACGCTGCCCGTTTTTGCCGCGCTTTGTATTGCATTCATCATACCGTTGCGTCGCGATCTGGGAGACGGAATGGCCCTGCTGTCCAACGCAGCAATGCTGATCGCCGTTGGGATGATGGTCTATCTTCTGGTGCTGGGTCCCACATCTTATCTGATGGATGGCATCGTTTCGGGATTCGGACGCTATCTGTTCGGTGTCCTGCCAGCAGGATTCTCGACTGCAGAATTCTTCGACGACCTGTTGGTCGACTGGTTCCACGGCTGGACGCTGAACTATATGATCTGGTGGCTGGCTTGGTCACCCTTCGTGGGCATTTTCATCGCCCGGATTTCCCGCGGACGCACGATCCGAGAGTTTCTGATCGGAGTCGTCGTCACCCCTACACTGTTCTCTATCCTGTGGTTCGGCGTTTTTGGCGGCTTGGGTTTTTTCGATGCTTTGCGTCAGGACGGAGCCTTATCAGCCGTCAACGCAGAGAACCTCGACGCAACAACATTTGCGTTGCTTGAGCGCTTCCCGCTGGACGGCATCACAAGAATAGCAACAATCCTGGCCGCGTTCCTGTTTGTGGTTACCAGCGTCGTAAGCGCCGGATTCACCCTTGCGATGATAGGGACCGGAGGCGACGACAACCCCTCCCCCCGAATTCGTACGATTTGGGGCATTATCCTTGGCGCGTTAGGGATGGCGATGATTCTGGTGGGCGATATCTCTCTTGTAAGGTCCATCATAGCGCTGTCAGCCATCGCCTTCGTGTTTATCGTGCCAATTCTTGTTGTCTGTCTGTTCAAACGTCTGGCGCAGGAGGACCAATCATGAGTGGCCAACTGATCGACACCGCACTGAACCTAAGCGTTTTCGCCTATGTTGGGTTTCTGGCGTGGCTGATCCTGCGACGCAGTAAGTGAACGCAGAAACTGGGAATGGATTCGGCTTGAACAGCCCAAGTCTGTTCGCTTTTTTTTGAGTTTGCTAGAAAACTTGCCCGATGAAACTGCGCGCACAATCCGGAACTCAGATTGTCGCCAAGCTTTCCAAGGACCGTCATAACCCCGACATTTTCGATACACCGGCCAAAAGTGGCAACATGAGCATTCGAAACGTCAGAAAAGAAAAAACAGAGAGCAGGTTCCCCTAACCCTCTGTTTTTACTTTGGTACCCAAGGCCGGACTCGAACCGGCACGGTATCACTACCGGGGGATTTTGAATCCCCTGCGTCTACCATTCCGCCACTTGGGCCACGAACACTGGATTAGCCTTCATATTCGGGAAGGTCCAGAGGCAAAAAACAACCGATATTCAGTTTGTTTTCTTCAGGCACGGTTGACGCCCCATCAGGCGCATGGTTTGGCTGACGCAACAAGAGAACGGGATTTTAGCATCTGATGTTGCGATCGCTCTATGACTGGACCATTCGTCTGGCCGAACACCCGCACGCGCTTTGGGCTCTGGCCATTGTGGCATTTGTCGAAAGCTCGTTCTTTCCGATTCCCCCGGACGTTCTGATGATTCCCATGATTCTTGCGCGCCCGTCACGCGCCTGGCTGATCGCGACAGTTGCCCTGGTGGCGTCGGTGCTGGGGGGCATGCTGGGATATGCTATTGGCGCGTTCTTCTATGAAAGCATCGGCCAACCCATCCTCGAATCCATGGGCAAGGCGCATGCCATGGAAGAGTTCAACACCAAGTTCAATGACTTCGGATTCTGGGCCGTGTTGGGCGCAGGGATTACCCCTTTCCCGTACAAGGTCATCACCATCATGTCCGGCTGGACGGGCATGCCGCTGGGCACATTCATCGCCACGTCGATTTTGGCCCGCGCGCTCAGGTTCTTTGTTGTTGCCGGGCTGCTTTGGGGTTTTGGTGAACCCATTCGCAACTTCATCGAAAAGCGTCTGGGGCTTATGTTCACTCTGTTTGTCATCCTGCTGTTCGGTGGGTTTTTAGCGGTGAAGTTCCTATGACACGCAAAAAACTGTTGATCCTGATTGCGGCAGGCGGTTCCGCCGCACTGTTGTTAGGCGCATGGGCGTTTCAACACCTGGGCGGTATGGCCCCTTGCAAAATGTGCATCTGGCAACGCTATCCCCACGGCGCGGCCGTTCTGATTGGCGTGTTGGCCTTCGCCTTTCCGGGCATCCGCCCCCTGCCCCTTTTGGGTGCAGTTGCTGCGATGGTGACTGCCGGGATTGGCATGTACCACGCAGGTGTCGAGCAGAAATGGTGGGAAGGTCCAACCAGCTGCACGTCAGGTGATATTGGCGGGTTGTCCGCTGAGGAACTGATGGATCAGATCATGTCCGCGCCACTTGTGCGCTGTGATGATATCCCGTGGGAGATGTTCGGCCTGTCGATGGCTGGCTGGAACGCTCTGCTATCTGCTGGTCTGGTTTTGGTCTGGCTGGCCGCGTTCCGTGCGAAATAAGCGTTACTACGCGTCCAGTTCGGCATCCCAATACAGAAAGTCGATCCAGCTGTCATGCAGGTGGTTCGGGGGGAACTTGCGTCCGATGTTTCGCAGTGCCTCGGCATCTGGCTGACGCGGCGGCTTGCGCAGCGACATGCCCGCCTGCCGCAGCGACTTCGATCCCTTCCTCAGGTTGCAGGGGCTGCACGCCGCCACAACGTTCTGCCAACTGGTCACACCCCCGGCAGCCCGCGGAACAACATGGTCAAAGGTCAGGTTGTCCCGGCTTCCACAATACTGGCAGCGGAACTCGTCCCTTAAAAATAAATTAAAGCGCGTGAAGGCCACGCGCTTTCTGGGTTTTACATAGTCTTTCAGGACAACGACCGACGGTATTCGGATCTCGGTACTTGGGCTTCGGACGACCTCGTCGTATTCGGCCACGATGTCCACCCTGTCCAGCCAGGCCGCCTTGATCGCTTCTTGCCAGGGCCACAGGGATAAGGGGTAATAGGACAAGGGGCGATAGTCGGCGTTCAAAACCAATGCCGGATGGTGCTTTAGGGCACCCGGTTCCCTGACAAATTCGGTCCTGAATTCTCCGTCCATATCGGAATCGCTCCTCGCTCTGCTCTGCCCGTTATTGACACCAGAGCGGGGAACACCCGCCCCGGCCTTAACTTAACTATATATCGTGTTAAAACTCTGACAAGCCCTGAGTTTCCACAACATCTCGGGTATTGAGTATGCCTGCTCCGTAACAAAGACGTGACAGTTATCCACAGGTTGCATTCGCTGTGTCCGGCAGGCTATGGCGAGGTCATGAGCTGGTTCATACGATTCAACAAACCCTTCGATGTGTTGCCGCAGTTTACTGACCGCGCAAATGCAGAGACGCCGCGCAGCACTTTGTCGGATTTCATCGACCTGCCCGGTGTGTATCCGGCTGGGCGGCTGGATCGCGACAGCGAGGGCCTGATGCTGCTGACTGACAACGGCCGGCTGCAGGCGCAAATATCGGACCCCAAGCACAAGATGCCCAAGACCTATTGGGTTCAGGTGGAAGGTTCACCCGATGCTGCTGCCCTGAAGGCTCTGCGCGACGGGATTGATCTGAAGGACGGACCGACGCGCCCGGCCAAGGCACGGTTGATGGATGAGCCCGAAGATCTATGGCCACGAAACCCACCTATCCGCGTACGCCAAACAGTACCGGACAGCTGGATTGAGCTGACCTTGCGCGAAGGCCGCAACCGGCAGGTTCGACGCATGACGGCAGCGGTCGGTCATCCCACCCTGCGCCTGATCCGCGCCCGGATCGGGGACTATACGCTAGAGGGGTTGGCGCCCGGTCAATGGGACAGCCTGACAGCTGCTGTATTGGATTCCGCTCCGAAGCGCAAACGGGACCGCCGACCGCGCAGGTGACAAAAACGTCCTTTTGTGATAGGGTTAAGGCATGAAGGTCACCCGAAGCACACCATCCCCAGAGGGGATCCTTGAGGCCGCGCTTTATGTTGGCGATCTGGACTCGGCTGAACGATTCTATGGTGAAATACTGGCGTTAGAGTGTATTCAACGCGTCGCGAACCGGCATGCGTTCTTCCGCGTCGGCGGATCGGTGTTGTTGCTGTTCAACGCTGATGAGACGGCAAAACCGCCGGAAAATCCGAACCTGCCCGTCCCGCCGCATGGCGCACGCGGGCCCGGTCACGTCTGCATGACTTTATCGCGGACAGAGATCGACGAAATGCGCAAGCATCTGCTGGAGTGGAACATCCCCATAGACGCCGAGTTCGATTGGCCAAGCGGGGCACGGTCGCTGTATGTTCGGGACCCCGCCGGAGACTCGGTGGAATTCGCTGAAGGTCACCTGTGGAACTGATCGCTTAGCGCAGCGGTTTCTTTTCTCCCCCGACAATCCGGTAGATGTCACTCGAGATAACGCCCACTTCGCCCAGAATAGCCTGAAACTGGGCCATATGCGGGGCTGCGAAATGCGCCTCGAGCGCGGCCTGATCCTGCCATTCTTCATACACGCGGAACTTGTTGGATTGCCCGAGTATCTGGCTGAATTCATAGATCGGGCAGCCGGACTCTTTTACGGTCTCGGCGACCATTTTCTGTGCGGCCTCAATGGCTTTGTCGACACTATCTAGCGACACTTCAACGGTTCCGGTGACTATCAGCATGTCGTTTCCTTCTTCAATTCAAACCGTTTCGAAATCCTGTCGACTGGCGTTCCGTCTTGCAGAGAAACAGCATAAGTGACCGAGTAGTCGCGGAAACCCATCTTGTCGTAATAGCTAAGCCCCTGCCGGTTGTCGGCCCGGATCGTCGCGTTGAGCGCGCTGAACCCAAGGGCCGCGGCATAGGTCGCGGTTTCAGAGAACAACGCCCGCCCTGCCCCTTTCAACACCGGCTCTCGCCGGGTGAAAGTCGCTATATCCGCGCAATCTTCCGGCAGGTTCTCATTCGTGCCAAGCCATTGAAACCCGGCCACCTCGCCCTGTTCATCAAGGGCAACGTGGCAACAGATTTTGTCTGCGCCATTCAGGTAGACTTGGGCAAACAGCGCCTCAGAAAACGGTGTTTCAAACGCGGTCGTCCCGCCGATGTCTATGATTTCGTTGAGTATTTGGCAGGAAACTGCCACGTCCTCAGGCATCATGGGACGGACCGCGATCATCGCTACAGGCTCAGCTTGTCGCGCATAAAGGCCAGCGCGACGCTAAGACCGTCCGGGGCAATCCCGTGGCCGGTGCCTTTCATGACATGCGCATATACTTCTTTGAAATCTGCAGCCTGCAGTGCTTCGGCAGCTTCGGGCAACGATTGTGGTGGAACCACGTCGTCGGCATCACCATGCACCAAAAGGATCGGCATTCGGCTGACGGTTTCGTCGGGCAGCAGGTCCGGTTCCAACAACCGGCCAGAGAACGCAACAATCCCAGCCACCGGGTCTTCGCGGCGCGGCGCGACGTACAGGCTCATCATCGTACCTTGCGAGAACCCAAACAGGACCACTTGCTCGGGCAGCACATCTTCATCCACCATCAGGGCATCAAGGAAAGCGTTGAAATCGTCGGCGGCCATTTCCATGCCACGGCGTGCTTCTTCTTCGGACGACCCGTCAATCCACGGGATCGGAAACCACTGATATCCGTTGGGCATTCCGGGGATCTGTTCCGGCGCATCGGGTGACACAAACAACGTGTCGGGCAGATGTTCCCCCAGCGGATCGGCCAACCCCAGCAAATCGGCCCCGTTGGCGCCATAGCCGTGCACGAACACCACGACCGAGCGTGTATCGCCCGAAACCGGCTCTTTTCGGAGCGCATTCAAAACCCGTGTCATCTGATCCCTTCTCGTTCTTTTGCCACCCGGTAATAGGCCCACAAAACCCGCGCCGCAACCGACCGCCAGGGCGACCAGGCTTCGGCCATCTGGCGCAACTGTTTGTCGGTCGGCCGATCGGGCAAATCATAGAGAATGCGCGCAGCCTCTTGCAGCGCCAGATCGCCCGGCGCGATCACGTCAGCGCGGCCGAGCGAAAACATGGTGTAGATCTCGGCGGTCCAGACGCCAATACCCGACACCTCGGTCAGGATCGCCACCACGTTATCGTTTGAAACGTCCCGCAAGGCTTTGTAGTCAATGCGCGCCTCAGCCAAAGCGCGGGCGTAGCGGATTTTTTGCCGGCTCAACCCAACTGCACGCAGATCATCGTCGGCAGCCCACATGATTTTGCGCGGGCCGGTCAGTTTCGCATCCTTCAACCGGTTCCAGATCGCATTGGCCGAAGCCACACTCACCTGCTGACTAACTATGGCGCTAAGCAGTTGCGCAAAACCGTCCGGGCGACGGCGCAAGGGCAACGGACCGGTCTGTTCCATCGCATAGGCCATGCGCGGGCAGCTTTCGGCCAGCCACGTCGCGCCTTCTTCCACACAGTCGGGTGTTTCTATTATCCGTCCAACGGACATGTGTTCTCCGGCCTCGATGATCGACTGCACGTTAGGCTGCTTTGCCGCAGATGCAACCCGCTTGTGCACAATCGTTTTCGACATTACGCATGTGCTCATGACTATGACCGCCACCCCCTCCGACAACAGTCAGGCCAAACGGAATGTCGCCGTTCTGGTGGCCGCGCAGGCCTTGCTTGGCGCACAGATGCCGATGATCTTTATCGTCGGTGGGCTGGCCGGCCAATCATTGGCAACCAATCCCTGCCTGGCGACTCTGCCCATATCATTGATCGTCCTCGGCTCAATGCTGGCGGCGACGCCGATCTCGGCCATTATGCAACGGTGGGGTCGCCGTGCTGGATTTCTGGTGGGGGCAACGGCAGGGGCTTGCGGCGGGCTTGTCGGCGCATATGGCTTGTTTCTGGGGTCATTCCCAGTGTTTCTTGCTGGCAGCCTGCTGACCGGCATCTACATGAGCGCGCACGGTTTCTATCGCTTTGCCGCCGCTGACACCGCATCGGACGATTTCCGTCCCAAGGCGATTTCCTACGTCATGGCGGGCGGTCTGGCAGCGGCAATCATCGGGCCTCAGATCGTCAAACTGACCTCGACCGCGTATGTCATCCCTTTTCTCGGCACGTATATCGCTGTCATCGCGGTGAACGTCATTGGCTCGGCCCTGTTCTTTTTTCTCGACATTCCGACCCCGCCCAAACCTGCGGCAGATGCCCCCAAAGGCCGGTCCCGGATCGAGCTGCTGAAGACGCCGCGTATTGCGGTTGCAATCATCTGCGCCATGGTGTCCTACGCGCTGATGAACCTTGTGATGACGTCGACACCGCTGGCCGTCGTGGGCTGCGGGTTCAGCGCCAATGACGCGGCGGATGTCGTCACCAGCCACGTGTTGGCGATGTACATTCCCAGCTTTTTCACCGGACAATTGATTGCCCGCTTTGGGGTCGAACGGATTGTGGCACTGGGTCTTCTCATACTAGCTGCGGCCGGAGTGGTAGCTTTGCAGGGCGTTGAACTGGGTAATTTCTTTGTCGCGCTGATCCTGCTGGGCATTGGCTGGAACTTTGGTTTTATCGGCGCAACCACCATGTTGGCTGAATCGCACGACGTCAGCGAGCGCGGACGAATGCAGGGGTTGAACGACCTGCTGGTGTTTGGTGGCGTCACGTTTGCCTCGCTGGCTTCCGGCGGGCTAATGAACTGTTCCGGCGGCTCTCCCATCGAAGGTTGGACCGCGGTGAACGTCGCGATGATCCCCCTTCTGACTTTGGCGGGCGGCGCGCTTTTGTGGCTGACGATGCGGCCCCGAACGGCCTAATCGTTAAGGTTCAGTATCGGTGCAAAGGCACCTAATTTCTGTGCCTCGGCGATCCCCTCATCAATGTGCATGCGGTAGATATCCCACATCTGCCGCCTCAGGGTGCGGCCTTCGTCTGTAATGCGAAGAACCTTCCCCCGCCCGTCCCCAGCTGCAGCATGGCGTGTCAGCAACCCGTCTTCCGCCATCCGTGCAACCTGACGAGAAAAGCTGGACTGATCAAACAGAAATTGCTGCTCTAGTTGTTTGGGGCGCAGACCGTCCGGCGATCTCTCTAACTCCCACAGAACATCATACCAGTGCAGTCGTGGATATCCGGCTGCCACCAGCGCGCGCTCAGCCCGGGAAAAGATCCGGGTGCGTGTCTGGTTCAGTGCGATCCAAGCCGCCTCTCGTTCTTCAAATCCGTTCATCACGCCTCCGCGAGGATTGTGGTTTTCCTTTGCTCATCATTTTAGATGCATTTACATGTTAATTATCAACCCTGCAAATCAGAGAAATGTCATGAAGCTGTTTACCGCATCTGCCCTCGTCTTGGCACTGGCCACACCAGTCCTTGCCGAAACCTATCACTTTGATCAAAGTCACACCGAAATCCGTTTCTACTACAACCACGCGGGACTGACCGAACAATCCGGCGAATGGACCATCGTATCCGGCACCGTCGAGTTTGACCCCGAAAATGTCACCGCAACCAGCGCGGATATCACAATCGACGCCTCAAGTGTTGAAACCGGTTGGGGGCCGCTCAACGATCACCTCAAAAGCGGTGATTTCTTCGAGGTCGAGGCGTACCCAAGTATCAAATTCGTCTCGACCTCGGCAGTGCAAACCGGTGCAAGCATCCTGCAAATGATCGGAGATTTGACAATCAAGGATCAGACCAAGCCCGCAACGCTTGAGATCGACCTGACCTTCATGGGTGAACATCCCCTGGCCGGATTTTTCGATTATTACAAAGGTGACTGGATTGGCGTCGAAGCCGCTGGCCAGCTTTTGCGCAGCGAGTATGGCGTCGGGATGTTTGCCCCGGGAACGTCGGACTTGGTTCAGCTGAAAATCTCGGCCGAAATGCGCGCCGGCGGCTGGGAGTAATTACCAGCGCCTCGTCGCCGCCTGCACCATCAATGACAGGCGGCGGCGGATTTCACCCGGACCGAGTGATCCGGCAGCGACCCTGTCCGGGCGCGCAATGACCTGCTTTAGAACCAATTCAGTTTGCCAACCGGCATGCAACGCGGCAGCAGCTTTTGCCGAAACCGAGTGTCGCTGAGTACGGGCCCGTTTCAACCGCCCGTACGCTTTTTCGGCCAGACGCTGAACACCCGCAGGCGTGCCATCCAGCAGCGGAATTCGCCCGCGCGCTTCAAGGTCCGGGATGGCGCGCAACCAATTCGCGACCCCAACGGCATAGCCAAAGTCCCGCACGACTTCCTCATCCGCCGACCCCAGCGCTTGTGCCGCTACCACCGTGAGCGTGCCCGCGCTGTGGTTTATGTATGCGTCGAAATGATCTTCGCCCTCGAACGGGTCGCGATAGATATCCCAACGCCTTACGGCCACATATTCATCCATCATCGACGCAAGATGAGGGGACAAGACACGCGACAGCGGCGTGACGATCTCATGCCGGCGAACAGTCGGACCTTCGGCAATTTCTTGCAACGCATCACGCCACCATTGCAAGCGCATCTCGGCAATCATCGGTTCTTGCGTGACCCAAGGTGCCCGGGCGACTTCGATGTTCAGCGCATAGATCGGAAACAACACCGCACGTGCGGAAACCGGGGCCGCCATGGCCGCCATGAACCGGTCGGGATCCACCCGATGCAACAGCGCGGCACAGGCCTTGACGTCATCGTCAAATGGAGCACTCACTCGGCGACTGCCGACTGTGGGCCACAATCACGCACCAGTTTCCATTGGATCGCGTCCAGCAACGCCTCGAACGAGGCATCGACTATGTTCGCGCTGACTCCGACCGTGGACCACCGCCGCCCCTGCCCGTCTTCGCTGTCGATGATGACGCGGGTCACCGCCTCGGTGCCGCCCTGCGTGATACGCACCTTGAAGTCGACCAGGTGCATATCATCCAGAATCCGCGAATACTGCCCCAAATCCTTGGCCAGCGCCTTGGCCAGCGCATTCACCGGACCCCGGTCACCGCCGGACCCATCCAGAGACTCGCTGACCGACAGCTTCTTTTCGCCGTCGACCTTCACCACAACAACGGCCTCGGACAAGCTGACCATCTTGTTGTACTTGTTCTTGCGCCGTTCAACGGTGACCTTGTACCGCTTTACCTCAAAGAATTCAGGCAGTTGACCCAGTTCGTCCCGCGCCAGCAACTCAAAGCTGGCCTGCGCAGTGTCGTAGGAATAACCTTCTGCCTCACGCAGCTTGATCCGCTCGAGGATACGGCCCAAGGCCGGGTCACCGGATTCGACCGACAAACCGGCCTCGATCAAACGCTGGCGCAGGTTCGACTGCCCCGCCTGGTTCGACATCGGAATGATCCGTGTGTTCCCAACCGACGCCGGATCCACATGTTCATAGGTCGTCGGGTCCTTGAGGATCGCGCTGGCATGCAGCCCTGCCTTGTGCGCAAAAGCCGACGCCCCGACATAGGCCGATTGTTTGCTGGGCACCCGGTTCAGGATCTCGTCCAGCATGCGGCTGACGCGCGTCAGACCCGCCAGCGCCTCGAAACTGACGCCGATGTCAAAGCTCGATGCATAAGGTTCTTTCAGCAGCAGCGTCGGGATCAATGAGGTCAGGTTCGCATTTCCGCAACGCTCACCCAATCCGTTCAAAGTTCCCTGAACCTGCCGCGCACCCGCATCGACAGCCGCCAATGAACAGGCCACCGCGTTTTCCGTATCGTTGTGGGTATGGATACCCAGCCGATCCCCCGGCAGGCCCGCCGCGACCATCTCGGACACAATCCGAAACACCTCCGCGGGCAAAGCGCCGCCATTGGTGTCGCACAGAACAACCCAGCGCGCACCGGCATCCATCGCGGCCCAGCAAACCTCAATCGCATAGGTTGGATTGTCCTTGCAGCCATCAAAGAAATGCTCGGCATCAAACAGTGCCTCGCGCCCTTGCGCCACAATATGCGCAACCGAAGCGCGCACGTTCTCGACATTCTCCTCCAATGAGATGCCAAGCGCATGGGTCACGTGGTAATCGTGCGACTTACCCACCAGACAGACCGCCCGCGTACCCGCGTTCATCACCGCCGCAAGAACATCGTCATTCTCTGCCGACCGGCCCGACCGTTTGGTCATCCCAAAGGCGGTCAAACAGGCCGACGTTTTGGGAGCTGCATCGAAAAACGCACTATCCGTCGGGTTCGCCCCCGGCCAGCCGCCCTCGATATAGTCTACGCCTAACTCGTCCAGAGCCTGCGCGATCTGCACCTTCTCAGCGGTCGAGAACTGCACACCCTGTGTCTGCTGCCCATCGCGCAGAGTAGTGTCGTAGAGGTAGAGGCGTTCTTTGGTCATCATACGCCCTCCAGCTTGGCCGCATCGAACCCTGTGCCCGGAACCAGTTCGACCCCATCCTTGCTCATTCGTACTTCCAGACCAGCGGCCAGGTAAGCTGCCTTTAGGCGATCGACTTCCGAGAAGTCTTTGCTCTGCATTGCACTCGCCCGCGCATCAGACAATCTGTCTGCATGAGATGAAAGATCCACCGAAGCCGTATCAGCCCAAGCACCCATTTCTTGCGACAACAGACCAAGTAGCTGAGCACCCGCCAGCAACGAGGCCGCATCACCATCCGCCGCCAAACGGTGCAACTCCGCCAAAGCACCCGCCGTGTTCAAGTCATCGCTTAGCGCAGAAACGACTGCGGGTGCAGCGCTGGCGGCGGGCTCGATGCCCGCTGTCAGCGCCCGCCACTTGCGCAGCGTCGCCTCAGCCTCACGGGCCTTTTTCTCAGTCCAGTCCATCGGCTTGCGATAATGCGTCTGCAGGAAGACAAACCGGATCACCTCGCCCGGCACGCCCTGCTCAAGAAGATCATGCACCGTGAAAAAGTTGCCCAGTGATTTGGACATCTTCTTGCCTTCAACCTGCAACATCTCATTGTGCAACCAGTACCGCGCGAACTCACCGTGCGGATGGGCGCATTTGCTCTGCGCGATCTCGTTTTCATGGTGCGGGAACATCAGGTCGTTTCCGCCACCGTGAATATCAAAGCTCTCGCCCAGCAGTTCATAGCTCATGGCCGAGCATTCGATGTGCCAACCCGGACGACCACGGCCCCAAGGGCTGTCCCACCCCGGCAACTCATCGGTCGAGGGCTTCCACAGCACGAAATCCATCGGGTTCCGCTTGTATGGCGCAACCTCAACCCGGGCACCGGCGATCATGTCATCCACCGACCGACCAGACAAAGCGCCGTAGTGTTCCTTCCAGCTGTCAACCGCGAACAGAACGTGCCCTTCGGCTGCGTAGGCGTGCCCCTTCGCGATCAAATCCTCAATCATTGCAACCATTTGCGCGATGTATTGAGTCGCACGCGGCATCTCGTCGGGCTCAAGCGCGCCCAACGCGCCCATGTCATGCAGATACCAGCCGATGGTTTCATCCGATCGTTCCTGCACCAACTGCTCCAGTGTGCCCTCAGCGCCCGCTTTCTGTCGCGCCAGCGCGGTCGCGTTGATCTTGTCATCCACGTCGGTGAAATTGCGTACATAGGTCACGTGATCCGCGCCGTAGACATGGCGCAGCAACCGATAGAGCACGTCAAACACCACCACGGGCCTCGCATTGCCAAGATGGGCGCGATCATAAACCGTGGGTCCGCAGACATACATCCGCACGTTATCGGCGCTGATCGGAACGAAATCTTCTTTCGCCCGTGTCCCTGTGTTGTGCAGTTTGATCGTCGTCATCGGTCGGCTCCTAAAGACAGCAAATGCTTGCGCTTGGCGCGGGCTTAGCAACTTGTCTCAGGGATGAAAACGAAAGAAACCGGCCCGCTTGATAAATCAGCAGGTAATGCAGCAGATAATGATGCAGGTCATACGGTTCATTTCCTTCCCCTAGCATGGACAACGCGTTCAGCCAAGACTTGAGTTCAATCTCAAGGTGACGCACCCTTGCGACCATGAGCCGAGAATTTGTCAATTCCATCCGCCGCACGTTTCCAGGCGCTGACCTTTCCGACCCTTGGGGCGGAGGCCATGATGCCTGGAAGGTTGGCGGCAAGATGTTTGCCTGCATCGGCACCGCCAACGATGGCGTGTCCGTCAAAACGCCTGATATCGCGACAGCTCAGATGCTGATCGAAGCAGGCGTCGGTACCAAAGCGCCCTATTTTCATCGCAGCTGGATCCGCCTGCCGTTTGGCTGTGACGAGGATGAGATGCGTCATCGGCTGGCCACATCCTACGATCTGGTGCGGTCTTCCCTGACGAAAAAAGTGCAGTCCACTTTGCCCCCACGAAGCTGATTGACATTTTCCAATGCCTCTGGCCCATTCTGCGCTGAAGACAAGATCGGAGCGTGCCATGAAACTGTCGCAGCGTATCACTCATCTGACCGGAGGTGGCAGTGATGGGTGGGATGTATTTTACCGTGCGCGCCGAATGATTAGCGAAGGGCACGTCATTACTGAACTCACCATTGGTGAGCATGACATTCGCACACATCCGACCATTCTGGATGCCATGGATCTATCGGCACGTCAGGGAAACACCGGCTACGCTGTGGTGCCCGGGTCGGATTTGCTGCGCGATACCGTTGCGGCGCGCATTCAGGCCCGCACTGGTCAGAAGACCTCGCGCAACAACGTGCTGATCACCCCGGGCGGCCAATCTGCCTTGTTCGCTGCACACGTGGCGGTGTGCGATCCCGGTGATGTCGGTCTGTATCTCGATCCCTACTACGCGACTTACCCCGGCACGATCCGGGGCGCCGGTGTGACAGCCCGGGCGATCCAGACCACCGCCGAGGATGCATTCCAGCCGCGCGCGCAGCAGATCGATGCGGCGGCAGATGGTGCGGTTTCGCTGTTGATCAACAGCCCGAACAACCCCACTGGTGTCGTATATTCCCGCGAGACGCTGTACGGTATCGCAGATGTTTGCCGTGCCCGCAACCTGTGGCTGATCTCGGATGAGGTTTATGACACGCAGGTCTGGGAAGGTGAGCATATCTCACCACGTACCCTGCCCGGAATGGCCGAGCGTACTTTGGTCGTTGGTTCGATGTCCAAGTCGCATGCGATGACCGGGTCCCGATGCGGTTGGGTGGTCGGCCCCGCGGAGGTGATCGCCCATCTCATCAATCTGGCTACGCACACAACTTACGGCGTGCCCGGGTTCATTCAGGACGCCGCCAGTTTTGCTTTGAGCGCGAGTCATGATCTTGAAGAGGAAATCGCCGCTCCGTTCCGGCGTCGTCGCGCGTTGGCGGTCGAGATTCTTGCCACCCAGAACACCATTGGCCTCGTGCCGGCACAGGGTGCGATGTACCTGATGCTGGACATCCGCGCAGTGGGGCTAAGCGGTGAGGCATTCGCCAACGCATTGCTGGATACACACGCAATTGCCGTCATGCCCGGTGAAAGTTTTGGCACAGCGGCGGCAGGACACGTGCGCGTTGCGATGACAATTGATGACGACCGCTTTGCTGCAGCACTCAGAACTATTTGCAATTTCGCCGCCGCCCTGGCGGAAAGTCACGCGGCAGAATAGACGGCCTTAAAACCGGAAAGTTGTACGCAGGTTGAACACGTTGGCGTCAATATCGCCCTGACTTCGTGTGACGTCGCTAAAATCCTGACGCAAGGCCTCACCGCTGATGACGAAACTGTCGCCGATGGGATAGGCAATTCCGATGCCGTACACTGCAGCGGTGTCATTTTCCGGTGACGCATCCAATCGGGCCGCGCCCACGACGACATAGCCCAAGGCCGGTCCGAAATCATAACCACCGCGCAACTTAAGGCGGGTCAGACTGTCCACGCTGCCTTCACCCTGCCCCAGATCCAGAGAAAGTCGATTGTATTCCAGCTCACCGCCAAGAACGAAATTCCCGAAGTCATGATCATAACCGACAAGCGGGCCAAAAGTCGTGTCGTTTCCGCCAGAGTTATTTGGGCCATCTACATCCGCATAGCCAAAGCTGAAGCCCGCATACGCCCCCGTCCAATCCTCTGCATACACCGGTGCAATGCCGATTGTCAGGCAGGTGGTCATGAGGGCCATCAGGGCTTTCATCAACCTCTCCAAAATTCCTTGCAGCGCGCCCACAACCGATGGGATTCATCACATAAAACTTGGTCTGCAATCGTCAAAAATCCATTGAGATCACGGACCAATCTTAAATAAGTGATAGAAGCTTAACAGATTTTCCCACATTCGGGAAAAAACTTTACCCCACGGCAAGAACGTGATGCCGACAAGGCACAACACTTCGTTTTTGGCCCCTCAGGTCGCAAACAGGACAGATTGCGCGCCGTCGTATTGAGAGAGTTTGCATCACCAATTGAGGACCCGCATGCAAAGTGACGTTTGGAAGATTCGCCTGATCAGCCGTACCATTGGTGCGGATCGCGGGCGTGCCGCGCGTGGGCGGCCGGTTGTGGTCTGAGTACACTCACCTTGAACGTACTTTTTCGACCGGACCTTAAATTATGAACGAACAAACCCGAAATTCATCGCGCAGCGGCGGTCGTGCCGCGCGCCGTGCGGCCCGTGCCACAGCGCTGCCCGAACATCTGCGCCCGATCCGCCCCGGCATGGAGGGCGGCATGCTGAAGGTGCTAACCCCGGCGCAGATCGAGCGTATCCACCAAGCCGCGCTGACCGCGCTGGAAACCATTGGTCTGGCGGACGCCCCACAGAGCGGGATCGACTATCTTGTCGGCGCTGGCTGTATCTTGGGTGACGACGGGCGTATCCGCTTCCCCCGCGCCTTGGTCGAAGACACAATCGCCAAGGCCAATCGCTCTGTCACCTTGCATTCAAGGGATGGCAACTCCGATCTGGAACTGTCGGGCAACCGCGTCCACTTTGGTACTGCCGGCGCGGCTGTCAGCATGGTTGATGTTCACGGGCAGGAATACCGGGATTCGACCCTTCAAGACCTGCACGACGCGTCCCGAATCTGTGAACAACTTGAAAACATTCACTTTGTTCAGCGCCCAATGGTGTGCCGCGACATCGCCGACAACCTCGAGATGGATTTGAACACGGTCTACGCCACCACGTCCGGAACGTTCAAACATATCGGCACGTCCTTCACCGAACCCAGCCATGTTGCCCCCGCGATTGAGATGCTGCACATGATCGCTGGTGGAGAGGATAAGTGGCGTGAGCGGCCCTTTATGTCGAACTCGAACTGCTTCGTAGTTCCGCCGATGAAATTCGCAACCGAAAGCTGCGAAGTCATGGAGGAATGCATCAAAGCGGGCATGCCCGTTTTGCTGCTGTCGGCCGGAATGGCCGGCGCCACCGCGCCTTCGACAATTGCCGGTGCTATCGCGCAGGCCACCGCGGAATGCCTGGCCGGGTTGGTTTATGTAAACGCCGTAAGTCCCGGCGCTCCCGCGATATTTGGCACTTGGCCTTTTGGCCTTGATCTGCGCACAGGTGCGATGTCCATCGGGTCTGGCGAACAAGCGCTCCTGACAGCGGGCTGCGCCCAAATGCACCACTTCTACGACTTGCCGGGCGGCGCGGCCGCCGGTGCATCGGATGCGAAACTGCCCGACATGCAAGCCGGGTGGGAGCAGATGTGTTCGAACGTCATGGCCGGGCTTTCGGGTTTGAACATGGTGTATGAGTCCGCAGGCATGCATGCCTCGCTGCTGGGATTCTGCCATGAAAGCCTGATCCTTAGCGATGATTTAATCGGGCAAGCGCAACGCTGTGTTCGCGGTATCGAAGTGACGGACGAAACGCTGGCACTGGATCAGATGGCCGAAGTCTGTATCGGCGGACCCGGTCACTATCTGGGAACCGATGCAACGCTGAGCCGCATGCAGGCGGACTATGTCTACCCGACTTTCGGCGACCGGTCCTCTCCGAAGGAATGGGTTGAAATTGGCAAGCCCGATTTGATCGAAAAGGCGGTGAAGCGGAAGGAAGAGATTCTCTCGACGCCGTCTCCGGCCAGATTCGATCCGCTTTTGGATGCCGAACTGCGCGGAAGGTTTAACATTTACTTGCCGGCGTAACCCGTTGAAATATGGCGGCCCGTGGGCGTACGGGCCGCCGATGCCTTCGCGGGATTAACCGTTGCTGGGCGGTAGCAACCCTGCTTCCTGCGCGATGGCAATTTCATCTGAGTCCAGCGACCCGTCGCCGTTAGCGTCCATCGCCGAGAAACCATCGGCATCAACCTCGGGCAGAACGGCCTGAACTTCTTCTATGGTCAGAACTCCGTCGCCGTTGGTGTCCGCCGAGGACTGCGCAGCAGCCATCGCCGGCAGGCCCAATACGAATGCGGAAATGATTGCCAGGTTTTGCGGTTTCATTGTGATGCCTCCTAAGTGGTATTTGTGTGTGTTTTCGTCCGGACAGGCACCACAGACAACAAATCAATGAACGTCGTCACCCCAACCCGGCAACACGTCCTGTTTCGCGCCATTCTCCGCGTGTTTGTCCGAGTCGCGTCTGCAATCAACCGCTGGGCGAAACGTACAATCCACGTTTCGGCGGTTCTTGCCCGATGCGCCTGTGCCGTTCCGGCAAGGCCCTGCCTAAATCACCGACTCGGAGGTGCAAAAAGAAAGGGGGCCGAAGCCCCCTGTCAGTTTCGCCATCCAGGCTCCATTCGTTGACCGCCCGGTGTTTTGTTTGCCTGCGGCCTGGACGTCGCATGGGACGAGCGCACCCGTCCCGTGAGAGAGTGGGAAAGAGCAAATATTCCGCCCCACCCTGTTCCCGGTCGACACGGGCATGTCGACCGAGTGGACCAAGGCGTATTTGGTAAGTCTCAACGCCTTGCTCCGTGTTCGTCGGGATCGGACATCCGAGGGGAAACCCTGATCCCTACACCCCGCCTGACGGGGCGTTTTCCTTAGCTACACCCGCTGGTTGCGCCGCAGGTGTTGCACTTCATGCAGGTGCCATTGCGCACCAGCGTGTAATTTCCACATTCGCCGCAAGGATCGCCCTCGTACCCCTGCATCTTGGCCTTGGTCCGTGCGTCCATCCCCGTGGCAACGGCAGTTTCCGCAACCGGAGCTTCAAATTGCGCGGCCGGTTCTGCCATGCCGTTCACTTCCGGTTGGCCGCCGTTGAACACCACCAGATCCTGCGGCAGACGTTTGCGCAGATATCCGGTCGAGCTGATTTGTTTCAACACCTCCAAAGACTTGGACGCGGCGCTGTCGCTGATTTCAGATACGTTGGACAGACCATCTTCCTCGCCGCGGCCCAGATCATCAAATGTGGCACCTTCGGGTTTCACATGGGCCAGATCGGTGCGGTCCAGATAGGACACGGCAAGTTCGCGGAAGATGTAATCCAGGATCGACGTCGCGTTCTTGATCGAGTCGTTGCCCTGCACCATTCCCGCCGGTTCGAACTTGGTGAAGGTAAAGGCGTCGACAAATTCTTCCAGCGGCACTCCGTATTGCAGGCCAACCGACACTGCGATGGCAAAGTTGTTCATCATCGCCCGGAAGCCAGCGCCTTCCTTATGCATGTCGATGAAGATTTCGCCCAGCTTGCCGTCTTCGAACTCACCCGTCCGCAGATAGACCTTGTGGCCACCGACGATCGCTTTCTGGGTGTAACCCTTGCGGCGATGCGGCAGTTTCTCACGATGGCTGCGGATGATTTCCTTGACGACGACCTTCTCAATAACCTTTTCGGCGAGAACGACGGATTTTTCATGGGCCGTGCCGCTTTCCAGAACCTCTGCCGCCTCGTCATCGTCCTCGACCAGTGCGGCTGCCAGCGGCTGCGACAGTTTCGAACCGTCACGGTATAGCGCATTGGCCTTCACACCGAGCGACCAGCTGAGTTCATAAGCCTTCTGGCAATCCTCGATGGTCGCGTCATTCGGCATGTTGATCGTTTTGCTTATCGCACCCGAGATGAAGCTTTGGGCTGCGGCCATCATGGTGATGTGGCTATCAACCCCTAGGAAACGCTTACCTTTCTTGCCGCACGGGTTGGCGCAGTCGAAGATCGAATAGTGCTCTTCCTTCAGGTGCGGCGCGCCTTCCAGCGTCATGGTTCCGCAGACATGGTCGTTGGCCGCGTCGATATCCGCCTTGGTAAAGCCCAGATGGCGCAGCAGATCGAAGGTCGGATCATTTAGCTTGGTCGCCGGGATGCCCAGAACGCCGGTGCAGAAATCCTCGCCCAGTGTCCACTGGTTGAACACGAACCGGATATCAAAGGCGCTTTCCAGTGCGGCATCCACCTTGGCCAGCTCATTTGGGCCAAACCCGTGACCCGTCAGCGAGGTGTGGTTAATCCCCGGCGCGTTGCCGATGGTGCCGTGACCAACCGCGTAACCCACGATCTCTTCAATCTGAGACGAGGAATAGCCCTGCTTTTCCAGCGCCGACGGCACCGAGCGGTTGATAATCTTGAAGTAACCGCCACCCGCGAGCTTTTTGAACTTCACCAGAGCAAAGTCGGGCTCGATCCCGGTCGTGTCACAATCCATCACCAGACCAATGGTGCCGGTGGGCGCAATCACCGTGGCTTGCGCGTTACGATAGCCGTTCTTTTCGCCAAGGCTCAGCGCCTCGTCCCAAGCCGACATCGCCAGATCGACCAGACGCTTGTCCGGGCAGTTGCCATGGTCCAGAGGCACCGGCTTCACGGCCAGTTTCTCATACCCATCGGTCACACCTTGCGAAGCGCGGCGGTGGTTACGGATGACGCGCAGCATATTGTCTGCGTTGCGCTCATAGCCCTTGAAGGGTCCAAGCCCTCCGGCAATCTCGGCCGAAGTGGCATAGGCCACGCCGGTCATGATCGCGGTCAGCGCGCCACAGATCGCCCGACCCTCATCCGAGTCGTAGCTGTAGCCCATGTTCATCAGCAGACCGCCGATGTTGGCATAGCCCAGACCCAATGTGCGAAAATCATAGGACAGTTGCGCGATTTCCTTGGATGGGAACTGCGCCATCGTGACCGAGATTTCCAGCGTCAGGGTCCACAGGCGCGAGGCGTGCATGTAGTCTTCCGCCTGGAACTCACCATCCTTGAGGAAGGTCAGCAGGTTCATCGACGCCAGATTACAAGCTGTGTCATCAAGGAACATGTATTCCGAGCACGGGTTCGAACCGCGAATCTCACCATCTTTGGGGCATGTGTGCCATTCATTGACGGTGTCGTGGAACTGAATGCCGGGATCGGCACAAGCCCATGCGGCGTGGCCGACTTTTTCCCAAAGGTCGCGTGCCTTGACTGTCTTGGCAACTTTGCCATCGGTGCGGTTGATCAGTTCCCAATCGGCATCTTTCTCAACTGCGGTCAGAAATGCATTGGTCACGCGGATCGAATTGTTCGAGTTCTGACCCGAGACCGAGCTATAGGCTTCCGAATCCCAGTCCGTATCGTAAGTCGGGAACTCAATGCTGTCGTGACCCTGCTTGGCATAGTCCAGAACGCGCTTGATGTAAGTTTCTGGGATCGCGACCTTTTTGGCTTCGCGAACCGCGTCCTTCAGGGCATCATTCTTCTTGGGATTATACGCGTCGTCTTGCGCGCCGTCCCATGTGCGGATGGCCTCGAAAATGCCGTTCAGCATCTTCTCGTGCATCTTCGATCCGGCTACGATCGAGGCCACCTTCTGCTCTTCGATCACCTTCCACTCGATGAATTTCTCGATGTCAGGGTGATCAGCATCGACGATTACCATCTTTGCTGCTCGACGGGTTGTTCCGCCTGATTTGATCGCGCCGGCGGCGCGGTCGCCGATCTTGAGAAAGCCCATGAGGCCCGAGGACTTGCCGCCACCCGACAGCGCCTCGCCTTCAGCGCGCAAGTGACTGAAGTTGGTCCCGGTACCCGAGCCGTATTTGAACAGGCGCGCCTCGCGCACCCACAGATCCATGATGCCGCCTTCGTTCACCAGATCATCATCGACAGACTGGATGAAGCACGCGTGCGGCTGCGGATGTTCATACGCGGATTTCGATTTGGTCAGCTTGCCGGTCTTGTAGTCGACGTAGTGGTGACCTTGCGCGGGACCGTCGATTCCATATGCCCAGTGCAGACCGGTGTTGAACCATTGTGGGCTGTTCGGCGCAGCGCGCTGGGTCGCCAGCATATAGCGCATCTCATCAAAGTAGGCGCGCGCATCCTCTTCCGTCGAGAAGTAACCACCCTTCCAGCCCCAATAGGCCCAGGCGCCCGCCAGCCGGTCAAAAACCTGCTTTGAAGACGTCTCACCATCGAACTCCGCCTTATCGGCCGGGACCGAGCGCCACAGAAATTCGGGGACGTCTTTCTCTTTTACTTTCTTCAGCTTAGTCGGCACGCCCGCCTTACGGAAATACTTCTGCGCGATGACGTCGCTGGCAACCTGGCTCCAACGCGTGGGCACTTCGATGTTGTCCAGGCGAAAAACGATGGTGCCATCGGGGTTTCGGATCTCAGACGTCGCTGAGACAAAGTCCAGTTCCGCATATGCGTCCTGCCCCGGTTTCGTAAATTTCCTGTCAATCTTCATGTCCGCACGCCCTAGGTTCAATCAACTTGTCTTTCAGCGTCAGTTCCTCAGACGCGGACCGATCGCCATGCCGAATAAAATTGAGCGCAATAGACCAGCCGCTGCATTCCGCAGCGCAAAACCGATCAAACGGTTGCACGTTACTATGATGTGCTTTCCGACCCTCGCCCTGTGCCCTATTCTGGTTTTCGTACCAGATTTTGTGGCAACCTTACCGGCCCATACAACTTGACGTATCGACCCATAGATCGTCAACGCCATTTTTAGGTCATTTTTAATATCTTTTGTATTGACCCATTTCTGACAACTTGCATCCGGACACCCTGTTCTGATTCCTCCACAGGTTCATCCACCAAGTACACCCGGCGTTTCCAAAAACCCACAGGTAAATTAACTGTGTTTCCCGGCACAGTTATCGGAATTTGATAATCTAACGCTAAGATGTCTAGGTTGGATGAGAATCACGAAGCGGTCATTTTGAACCGCGGCGTCAGGTAACCCGCCGGGCGCGTTCACTCAAAGGGGAGCGGACAGATGTCGTTGTCACGTTTACTTCCGATTCTGGCCCTGATCGTGGCCTGCACACCACAAGATGTGCGCCCTCCGGCACGCAGCGCCCAGTTCGATGATTTCCCCAAAAGGCTGTTCGACACGTTCGAGATAAGCTGCGACGGCCCGGGTGAACGCTTTGAAAGTACCGGGAATCGGGTTTTCGAATGCACCGAGCTTCTACCTCCGGATATGACCGCTTTTCTGATTCTCAACTATGACGGTTACCCTCAGGATCTGCCCAAAAGCGTGATGCGGCTGACAACGACCAAGAACAACTCGGGCTACCGTGTCGATGCCGAGCTGTATTTCAACGTCCCACGCAAAAGCGGCCCGTCGGTAAAAGTACCAGTGGAAAGCGATACACTGGATAAGGCGCTTAGCGCGCTTTACCAAGCGTTAGGTGGATCGCCAACATAAGTGAAAGAAGTGGTCGGGGCGGCAGGATTCGAACCTACGACCCCCTGTACCCAAAACAGGTGCGCTACCAGACTGCGCCACGCCCCGAACCGTGCGCCTTCCTAACCATGCCAATCTGATTTGAAAAGCCCTAACAGGACCAAATTGCAGGACCTTGCGAAAAAATTTCGTGCCGCATGACGGTTCCGGGCTTAATCGAGTAGCGCGCGGCCAGTCCCGCGTTGATTTCGAGAACCGCAAAGACGGAATCGCCACCTTCGATTGGTGTCAGATCACCGGGAATCGCACCTTGATGGACACGCGTCACTGTTCCAGCTCGATCGAGGAAAATGATGTCCAGGGGAAGCAGCGTGTTCTTCATCCAGAACACCACGGGCTGCGGCGGGTCAAAAACGAACAGCATGCCCGAACGGTTTGGCAGCGACTCGCGGAACATCAATCCACGCGACCGATCCTGCGGGCTAATCGCCAATTCGATATTGAATCGGATCTGGGCCGAGTCGTTCTTGATGTCGATCTTATCAGGCTTGCACGCAGCCCAGGTCATCCCGGACCAAAGCAACAAAACCGCTAAAAGACCCGGAAAAAACTTAGGCATGAATCACTCAGTCGTCCAGGGCAGCTTCCCAGGCCAGTACCTGAGCCGCCATACGTCCACGCTTGCCACTGATGACACGCATCGCGAGGGCCTCGCCCGGCTGCAGATCCGACAGACCTGAGCGGCGCAGAACTTCGATATGCAGGAACACATCTTCACCACGGCCAAAAACATTGGCGAACCCAAAGCCTTTGCCTTTGTCGAACCATTTGACTCGCGCAGCCTCTAGCGGGGCAGCGGCGATCTCAACCTGATCAAGCTCGGCAAAATCAGCCAGCATCATCGTGTCCGTCCGCGCCGGTGGATCAACACTGATGACCTCAACCGCCTGAACACCACGGTCCGTGCGATGGGTCATGATTTCTATGCCCGCACCATCTGCGACCGAACTTTGGCCGAAGTTGCGCAACACATTGACGTGCAACAAAATATCCGGACCGCCCTCATCAGACACAACAAATCCGAAGCCCTTTGCAGGGTCGAACCATTTCACGTGTCCACGGACGCGGTACATGTTGTTCAGATCTTCTGGCACGGCGTTCCCATCGCGAAAATTGTCATTTCGTTAAGGGTCCGATGTGTATGGGAATGGCTCGCAAATTCAAGCTGAAAAAACCCTTTGTTTTCGGCTTCTTGCATTTCACGATACGCGAACGTCATGGATTTAACCTCTGTATCTGCCAGTCGGAACCCACTTGATCCCGCTGCCATCGGAACCTGTCGTGCAACCGAAAGGCCCCATCGGCCCAGAATTCGATTTCGGTTGGCACCAGCCGATAGCCGCCCCAGAACGGCGGGCGTGGCGGGTTCGGGCCCAACTTGGCCGTCACCTTGGCCACCTCGGCCATCAGAACCGAGCGACTGCTGAGAGGCTGAGACTGCTTGGACGCCCAGGCCCCCAATCGACTTTTTAGCGAGCGGGACGCATAATACTCATCCGCCTGCGGCCCGCTTTCTCTGGTTACTGTACCACGAACTCGGATTTGCCGCCGCAGAGATTTCCAATGCATCACAAAAGCAGCTTTTCCAGCGCCGTCCAACTCGGCCGCCTTGGCACTTTCGTAGTTGGTGTAGAACACAAAAGCTGCCGGTTCGATCTCTTTCAGAAGAACCATTCGCACATTCGGCATACCGTCCGAATCGACGGTCGCCAAAGCAATAGCGTCCGGATCGTTCGGTTCATTCTCTTTGGCCTCAGCCAGCCACCGCCCCGCTATTTCAAACGGATCGGTGCCGGCAAATATGCCGCTACGTTCGCTCATTCCCATCCCCTGGAAACTAATAAAGCCCACACTAGGGCGAGAACCCGCCACGGGCAAGAGCGCGCGGCCTTGATGCAGCGCACCCAATGGCATAAACCATCCCAACATAACGCGAAGACAGGCGGAGAACCAAACATGTCAAATCAGTTGATGGCCGGCAAACGCGGCCTCATCATGGGACTGGCCAATGATAAATCAATCGCATGGGGAATAGCCCGTGCCTTGTCCGAATCCGGAGCAGAGCTGGCTTTTTCATATCAAGGCGACGCACTTAAGAAACGCGTTGATCCACTGGCGGCACAGCTTGGCAGCGAAATTGTTCTGCCCTGCGACGTCAGTGACGAAGAATCGATTGATGCGCTGTTCACATCTCTGGAAGAGAAATGGGGCAGGCTGGACTTTGTTGTTCACGCCATCGGTTTTTCAGACAAGAACGAACTTCGGGGCCGCTACGTCGACACATCGCGTGCGAACTTCAAACTGACTATGGACGTATCGGTCTATTCCTTCACCGCTGTGATGCAACGGGCCGAGAAGATGATGTCCGAAGGCGGCAGCGCAGTCACCCTGACCTATTATGGCGCGGAACAGGTGATGCCCCATTATAACGTGATGGGTGTTGCCAAAGCTGCGCTGGAAGCATCGGTCAAGTATTTGGCCGAGGATCTGGGCAAGGACGGTATCCGCGTGAATTCGATCTCGGCCGGTCCTATCAAGACGCTGGCCGCCAGCGGCATCGGCGACTTCCGCTATATTATGAAATGGAACGAGTATAACTCGCCCCTGCGTCGCAACGTGACCATCGACGATGTCGGCAAATCAGCTCTGTATCTGCTGTCTGACCTCAGCAGCGGTGTAACAGGAGAAAACCTACACGTGGATTCGGGTTATCACATTGTCGGCATGAAAGCCGTCGACGCACCTGACGTCGAAAAGGGTTAATGACATGAGCGCCAAGGATCGCCTGCCCCACGAAAAAGGGTTTCACATCAGCTGGGATCAGATTCACCGTGATTCCCGCGCCTTGGCCTGGCGTTTGGACGGGCAAGGTCCGGATGACGGCGCATGGCGCGCAGTTGTGGCCATCACCCGTGGCGGTATGGCGCCTGCGATGATCGTCAGCCGCGAGCTGGACATTCGCACCGTCGACACAGTCAGCGTGCGCTCGTACCACCATCAGGACCAAGGCGAAGCCGAGGTGTTGAAAGCCCCCGATGCCCAGCTGATGCGCGACGGCAAAGGTATTCTGATCATCGACGATCTGGTCGACAGCGGCAAAACGCTGGAGCTGGTGCGCGCAATGTACCCCAAGGCGCATTTCGCGACAGTTTACGCCAAGCCCAAGGGTCGTCCGATGGTGGACACGTTCATCACCGAGGTCAGCCAGGACACCTGGATCTTTTTCCCTTGGGATATGGCCCTGCAATATGTCGAGCCCTACCGCGGGACCGACTAAAAGAACCCTCTCAACCCACAAAGAGTGAGGCAAAGCCTTACAAAGGACAGGCCCGTCATGACCCAGTCCCGTACCACCGCGACATTTGCCCCTCCGGTCATGGAGGCGCGGCGCTGGTTGGAGGGGGTGGCGTTTCCTGATGACCGTCCCCTGATCAACGTCAGCCAGGCGGCCCCGGTCGATCCACCGCCCTTGGCGTTGCGCAAAGCGATTGCCAGCCTTGCCGTGACCGAAGACAGCGCCCATCTTTACGGGCCGGTTCTGGGCAATCCAGCCCTGCGAACTGAACTCGCCCATCAGATCGGGTCGCATTATGACGCGCAGGTGTCCAGCGATCAGGTGGCAATCACCTCGGGCTGCAATCAGGCATTTGCCGCTACGATCACAGCAATCACCGATCAGGATGACGAGGTCATCGTTCCGACGCCCTGGTACTTTAATCACAAGATGTGGCTGGACATAGCAGGCGTCCGAACTGTGGACCTGCCAACCGATGACGCTCTGCTGCCCGATCCGGACGCAGCCCGTGCTCTGATCACCGACAAAACACGCGCCATCGTTCTTGTGACCCCGAACAATCCCGGCGGAGTGGAATACCCTGCCCCTTTGGTGCGCGCATTCTTTGATCTTGCGCAGGAGGTCGGCATCCGGCTGATCGTGGACGAAACATATCGGGACTTCGACAGCCGCAGCGGCCCACCGCATGACCTGTTCGCCCAGCCTGACTGGGATCAAACCCTGATCCACCTCTATTCCTTTTCCAAAGCATACAGGCTGACCGGCCACCGTGTCGGCGCGATTGCGACCGGCACTGACCTGCTATCCGAGATTGAAAAGTTTTTGGACACAGTCGCCATCTGCCCAAGCCAGATCGGCCAGCACGCAGCCCTTTGGGGAATGCAGAACCTGTCGCAATGGCTGGCAGGTGAACGCGATGAGATCCTCGACCGCCGCGCCGCAATTGCCGAGCTGTTGCCAAGCCTGACGGACAAGGGTTGGCGGCTGCTGGGTCTGGGCGCTTATTTCGCCTATTTCGAACACCCGTTCGATATCCCATCGGACGAGCTAGCCCAACGACTGGTCCCCGAGGCCGGCATCCTGCTGCTGCCCGGCACAATGTTCATGCCCGAAAATGATGCGGCAAGAAAACGTCAGGTTCGTATCGCATTTGCCAATCTGGACCGCGCCGGATTGGGGCAATTGTTCGAACGGCTGGCTGCTCTGTCCTTCTGAGCTTGCTCCCCGACGGTGCGCGTCGTATTCAGGGCCGCAACCGACAGGGCAGTTACCTGCCGACAAAAGCACGAAGAGGGCACAATGGCCGCAGGCGTAAAAAAGTTATCAAAGACCTTTGTCTGGATTCTCATGGGCCTTTTGATGCTCGGACTTGCAGGGTTTGGCGCAACCAGCCTCTCTGGCACCGTGCGTTCGGTGGCCCAGGTCGGGAATGAGGATATCTCAGTTGATGACTATGTCCGCGAGCTGCAGCGCGAGATCCGCGCGGTTGAACAACAGACAGGCCAGCCTTTGCAAATGTCGCAGGCCATTGAGTTTGGTCTGGATCGTCTTGCCTTGTCGCGCCTGACGGCTTTAGCCGCGCTGGACAATGAGGTCGGTTTGCTGGGCATCTCGATCGGTGATGAGAACCTGCAGGAAGAAATTGTTGCGATCCCGGCTTTTCACGGCGTCAACGGCACATTTGACCGCGACGCGTATCAGTTCCAACTGGAACAGATCGGCATGTCCGATACCGAGTTCGAATCGGATCTGCGCAGGGAAACATCCCGCACAATCGTGCAGAGTGCCGTGGTTGGCGGTGTGAAGATGCCCGAAACCCTCACGCAGGTGTTGACTGACTACGTTGGTGCCCGCCGCAGCTTTACCGTCGCAACTTTGGCACCTGACGCCCTGCCCGCACCTGTTGCCGCCCCGACCGACGAGCAGGTCCAAACGTTTTATGATGAGAACACCGAGCTGTTCACCCTGCCGCGCACCAAAAAGCTGACGTATGCGATCCTGTCACCCGAAATGCTGCTCGACGACGTGGAAGTCGACGAGGATTCGGTAAAGCGTTTGTACGAACAGCGCGCAGCTGAATTCCAGCAGCCCGAACGCCGCCTGGTCGAACGTCTGACCTTCTCGGATCAGGACGCAGCCCAAAACGCCATGGCCCAGCTAGAGGTTGGCGGTAAGACCTTCGAGCAACTCGTTCGGAATCGCCAACTTGAGCTCAGCGATATCGACCTTGGCGACGTCACCCGCGAGGATCTGGGCGAAGCCGCCGATGGTGTCTTTGCTGCCGAATTGGACGCTGTTGTCGGCCCGCTGCCTTCCACCTTCGGACCGGCGCTGTTCCGCGTCAATGGCTCGCTTGCCGAAAACAACACGTCGTTTGAAGATGCCGCCCCTGCCCTGCGCGAGGAATTGGCAGCCGATCGTGCCCGCCGCCAGATTGAGGCGCAGGCCGAGGATATCAATGACCTGCTGGCCGGTGGCGCGACTTTGGAAGAACTGACCTCCGAGACCGAAATGGAGTTGGGCCAAATCGACTGGAGCGCGCAAACCGGTGAAGGCGTGGCCGCCTATGACGGGTTCCGCAGCGCGGCCGAAGCCGTACAGGACGGCGACTTCCCCGAGGTTGCGTTCCTCGAGGATGGCTCGATCTTTGCTCTGCGTCTGAACGAGGTTCTCGAACCCCGGCCCGAACCGCTAGAGACCGCACGCGATCGTGTCGTTGCCGCCTGGACACAGGCCGAAACCAACACGGCATTGGAAGAACAGGCAAATGCGGTTCTGGAACAGGTGCAGGCCGATGGTGACTTTACGGCCACCGGATTGCCGTTCCGCGTTGAAAACGCCCTGACCCGCACGGCCTTTTTGGAAGATGTGCCCGCAGATTTCATGACGCAGGTCTTTGAAATGGAACAAGGCGATCTGCGCGTCATTCCCGGTGCCGGAACCGCGTTTATCGTGCGTCTGGACGAGCTGCTGCCGCCTGCCGAAACAGATGAGTTGCGTCAGGTCCAAGCGGCCCTTACCGCGCAGCTGGATCAGGCTTTGGCCCAGAACATCTTTGATGCGTTTGTCCGCGATGCACAGGTCCGTGCCCGTCCCGTCGTAGATCAGCAGGCCCTGAATGCTGTTCAGGCGAGCTATTAAAAGAGACTGAATATGGCGCTGACCCCCGACTTCGACAGCTTCGCCCGCGCTTATGAGGCAGGCGAGAATCAGGTTGTCTACACACGCTTAGCCGCTGATCTGGACACGCCGGTTTCCTTGATGCTCAAGCTGACAGGCGCGCAGAAAGACGCGTTCATGTTGGAATCGGTCACCGGTGGTGAGGTTCGTGGCCGCTATTCGATCATCGGGATGAAGCCGGACCTGATCTGGCGCTGCCAAGGCGAGACGTCCGCGCTGAACCGCTCGGCGCGGTTCGACCCCGATGCGTTCTCGCCCCAAACCGGCAACCCGATGGATAACCTGCGGGCGCTGCTTGCGGAAAGTAAGATCGACCTGCCGGACGACCTACCCCAAGCCGCAGCCGGGCTGTTTGGCTATCTCGGCTATGACATGGTGCGGCTGGTGGAATACCTCCCTGATGTGAACCCTGATCCGCTCGGCCTGCCTGATGCCATCATGCTCAGACCCTCGGTCATTGCTGTGCTGGACGGCGTCAAGGGCGAGGTCACGGTTGTGTCGCCCGCATGGGTCAGCGAAGGGCAATCGGCCAAGGCTGCTTATGCACAGGCCGCAGAACGTGTTATGGACGCAGTACGCGATCTGGAACGCGCCATGCCCGCCGAAACTCGCGATCTTGGCGATGCGTCCGAGGTCGCGGCACCGGTGTCGAATTTCACCAAATCCGGGTATTTGGAAGCGGTCGAAAAGGCCAAGGAATACATCCGCGCGGGCGACATCTTTCAAGTTGTTCCGGCACAGCGCTGGACCCAGAACTTTCCGCAACCTCCTTTCGCGCTCTATCGTTCGCTTCGGCGCACGAACCCGTCGCCCTTCATGTTCTATTTCAACTTCGGCGGCTTTCAGGTCGTGGGCGCAAGCCCCGAGATTCTGGTCCGCGTTTTCGGAGATGAGGTCACGATCCGCCCCATCGCCGGCACTCGCCCGCGCGGCACGACCCCCGAAGAGGATAAGGCCAACGAGGTTGATCTGCTGGCCGACAAGAAAGAGTTGGCAGAACATCTGATGCTGCTGGATCTGGGCCGCAACGACACCGGTCGTGTCGCAAAGATCGGCACTGTGCGCCCTACCGAAGAGTTCATCATCGAACGCTACAGCCACGTGATGCACATCGTCTCCAACGTTGTTGGTGAGTTGG
Source organism: Ruegeria atlantica (assembly GCF_001458195.1). Taxonomy (GTDB): domain Bacteria; phylum Pseudomonadota; class Alphaproteobacteria; order Rhodobacterales; family Rhodobacteraceae; genus Ruegeria; species Ruegeria atlantica. Next base: position 754,803 of record NZ_CYPU01000039.1, read on the forward strand.
CCGAAGACAAAGACGCACTGGATGCCTTCTTTGCCGGAATGCCTGCAGGCACCGTTTCAGGCGCGCCAAAGGTTCGTGCAATGGAGATCATCGACGAGCTTGAGCCCGAAAAGCGCGGCGTTTACGGCGGTGGTGTGGGGTATTTCAGTGCTGGCGGCGACATGGATATGTGTATCGCCCTGCGTACGGCCATCGTGAAAGACCAAAAGCTTTATATTCAGGCAGGCGGAGGCGTGGTCTATGACAGCGACCCCGAGGCCGAATTCATGGAAACCGTCCACAAATCGAACGCCATTCGGCGTGCGGCTGCAGACGCGGCCCGATTCACCGGCTCTGGCAACTCTTAAAGAATAGCGGCTGACCTCATGGTCAGCCGTTTTTCATCTTCAGCCTTACTGAGTTTCTTGCGTCATGACCGCTGAAATCGGGGCCATGGCCACGCGGCCACCGCGATCTTCCAGCCCCCATAGCAACAGGGCCGAGATCGTGTCCGGGCGCAGCCGTCCCAACATGACGACAGTTCCCTGCTGACCAGCCCGGAATGCCGCCTGATCCAAGAAACGTCGCATGATCGTGGGGTCCTGGCGGGCACCGTCGATGTCGCGAAAGATGACCCCGGAAGGGATGCCATTGCGAGCGGCCAGTTTCTGGACGGTGTTCAGGCCATTATCCTGAGTGATAAGCCCGCGCCCAGTATCACCGGCAATTGCGGCCACCTGATCGGCCAATTTGCGATTGCCCTGAATGCCGGTTCCCACGCCCTCCAGAATACCAACGGTTTCCGGCAGAGTGTCCAGCCAGACAGCCATCGAAACCTCAGCATCTTGTGCGCTGGCCGCCTTGGGCAAGTCGGCAAGGGCCAGAACCTCGAAACCCGCTGCGCGATGGCGGGCCATTTTTTCGGCCGCATCGGGATCAGACGGGCTGACGGCAAAGCTCAGTGGGTATGGGAAATCCTTCAACGCCTCGGCTCCAAAGGCCCCTTCATCATCAATCAAAATGATCGACATAAGCGGTTTGGCCTCGGGATTTTCGAACTTGGCGGCATAGGCATCAATTGGCTTACCGGGCAGAAGTACCGCGGGTTGCTCGTCCGCTGAAACCGGCGCGTCATCGCGTTCAGTCAACGGGACGACTCGTTTGCCAACGGTCAGACCGTCGGCATCCGTTTCTTCACCGCCGATCTGTGGGACCGCTGCGATCCGTGGCAGCTTTTTAAGCTGCGGGTCTTCTTCCCCTTCTACAGCGATCGGGTTGTCCTCAAGCGGATCGACCTCGGGCTCCAGGGGTTCGATTGCCGTGGGTTCAGGCTGCGGCTCGGGTTCCGGTTGAACCGCTGCTACCTCGGGCTCGGGCAGAGGTTCTGGTTCAATTTCCGTTTCGGTGACTTCGGGCAACGGCTCTGCGATTTCAGGCTGGGTCTCTGCCACCTCGGGCTGCACCTGTTCCACTTCCGGCTCGGGCAGTATTTCCAGGACTTCGGGCGCGGGCTGCGGCTCAACCTCAGCAATGGTCTCTTCTTGCTTGGGTGCAACCGGCGGCTCGGGCGCGGTTTCCGAAATGATCGGCTCACCTTCGGTGCTGGGTAATGGCTGCAATTGCGCAGGCGACTGCGGCACGACCGGAGCCTCGTTTGATGTGGTTACCTCAACCGTTTCAGGTATTTCGACCCCTTCGACCTGCGTGACGGCCTCACTGATCGTCGGCTCAGAGTCTGGCACAGTCTCCACGTCCGCCAGCCCGGCAAGATTGTCCGTTTGATCCCCGGACGCATCGGATGTCACCGGCGGCGCGGTTACCAGATCGGCATCTGCCACCGTCTCAGCCGCTTCGGTGCTGACCTCGGGGGTCGCAGCCGGTGCCGGCTCGGGGGCCTCGGCGTTTACTACCGGTTTCCGGGTCAAAGGGGTATTCAGGGATAGTACCACACCAAGCAGACCAACAACGACCGCCCCTGCGATCATCCCGCCTAAAAATCCGCCCATCTTAACTGCCTCTCGCCTTCATCCTGCTTCGATCGCCTCAACGCCGTTTACCGCGCCTTTGGCCTGCGATTGCGCCCTGAACAGGATGTCCTCTTGACGCTGCCCCGCAAGCCTGAGCATGTATGTCCCGACATTATACCGTGGCCAGGGGCTGTATCGCCAGTCCGAAATGCCCAAGCCGAGACAAGTGCCCAAATGCTGCTGCTGATCGACAACTACGACTCGTTTACCTACAATCTGGTACACTATTTAGGCGAACTTGGCGCCGAAATGGTCATTCGGCGGAATGACGCCCTGGATGTACAAGAAGCCATGGCGATGAACCCTGCAGGAATTCTCCTCAGCCCTGGCCCGTGCGATCCTGATCAGGCCGGTATTTGCCTTGCGCTGACAGAAGCAGCAGCCGAAACAAAGACACCGCTTCTGGGGGTCTGTCTTGGTCATCAGACGATTGGGCAGGTGTTTGGCGGCAATGTTGTCCGCTGCCACGAGATTGTCCACGGCAAGATGGGTATGATGCACCACACCGGTAAAGGCGTGTTCGCTGGCCTGCCCACCCCGTTTGAGGCGACCCGCTATCATTCGCTTATCGTGGATCGGGACACGTTGCCAGATAGCCTTGAGATCACAGCAGAACTGGAAGACGGCACCATCATGGGCCTGCAACACAAAGAATTGCCCATTCACGGCGTACAGTTCCACCCGGAATCAATCGCCTCTGAGCATGGCCACGCTCTGCTCAAGAATTTCCTGTCCGAGATGAAAGTTCCTGCATGAGCGACGCTCTGAAGCCACTGATCGGAGCCGCTGCCGATCGTCCCTTAACGCGTGCCGAGGCTGAACAAGCTTTTAGCATCCTGTTTGATGGCGAAGCCACGCCCAGCCAGATTGGCGGCCTGCTGATGGCGATGCGCACTCGTGGTGAAACGGTAGACGAATATGCAGCCGCTGCCGCCGTGATGCGCGCAAAGTGCAATGCGGTGAAAGCACCGGCGGGTGCGATGGATATCGTTGGCACTGGCGGCGACGGCAAAGGCACTCTGAACATTTCCACCGCCACGGCGTTTGTTGTGGCTGGGGCTGGTGTCACTGTCGCCAAACACGGCAATCGAAACCTCAGTTCCAAGTCCGGTGCCGCGGACGCCTTGGGACAGCTGGGCATCAACGTTATGGTTGGCCCGCAAACCGTTGAAAAGGCTCTGCAAGAAGTCGGCATCGGCTTTATGATGGCACCTATGCACCATCCTGCGATTGCGCATGTCATGCCCAGCCGGCAAGAGCTTGGAACGCGTACGATTTTCAACATTCTTGGCCCGTTGACCAACCCCGCTGGTGTTCGGCGTCAACTGACCGGTGCGTTCAGTCGCGACTTGATCCGCCCAATGGCGGAAACGTTGGGACTGCTGGGCGCTGAACACGCCTGGTTAGTGCACGGATCAGATGGCACGGATGAGTTGACGATCACCGGCGTAAGCTGGGTCGCCGCGCTGGAAGATGGCGTTGTGAAAGAGGTCGAGCTGCATCCTGAAGACGCAGGGCTGCCGGTCCACCCGTTCGAGGATATCATCGGCGGAACGCCCGAGGAAAACGCCGTGGCCTTCCGCGCCTTGTTGGATGGCGCGCCATCGGCCTACCGCGACGCGGTGTTGTTGAATTCCGCCGCGGCCCTTGTGGTTGCTGGCTCTGCTGATGACTTGAAAGACGGCGCTGCCAAGGCGCGGGAAAGCATCGACAGCGGAAAAGCTAAAGACAAAATCGCGGCCCTGGCCCAAATTACGCAGGAGGCCGCATGACCGAGACGGTTCTGGACAAAATCAAAGCCTACAAACTTGAAGAAGTTGCGGCAGACAAAGCGCAAAAATCGCTGGAAACACTTGAAAACGAAGCTCGTAACGCGCCAGAGGTCCGCGGTTTTGCCGATGCGCTTCGAACAGCGGCGCGTCGGGGTTACGGCCTGATTGCCGAGGTCAAGAAAGCCAGCCCGTCCAAGGGTCTGATCCGCCCGGATTTCGATCCACCCGCTCTGGCCAAAGCCTATGAAGAAGGCGGCGCTGCGTGTTTATCGGTGCTGACCGACACGCCGAGTTTTCAGGGTGCAAAAGAGTACCTGACCGAAGCCCGGGCTGCCACCGAGCTTCCGGCGCTGCGCAAGGATTTTATGTACGACCCCTATCAGGTGGTCGAGGCACGGGCTTTGGGTGCGGATTGCATCCTGATTATCATGGCATCGGTAGATGACGCCCAAGCCGCTGAGCTGGAGCAGACGGCATTTGACTGGGGTATGGATGTCCTGATCGAAGTTCACGATCAGGAAGAACTGGAACGTGCCGCGCAATTGAAGAGTTCGTTGATCGGGATAAACAACCGCAATCTCAAGACCTTCGAGACATCTCTTGATACCACTCGACACCTGTCCAAGCTGGTGCCAGCGGGCCGGACGATCATCTGCGAAAGTGGTCTGAGCACACCGGAAGATCTGGCCGATATCGCACGCTACGGCGCGCGCAGCTTCCTGATCGGTGAAAGCCTGATGCGTCAGGACGACGTGGCAGCAGCCACCCGCCACCTTTTGGCAAGCCCTCTAATCCCCGGAGTCATGTGATGCCGCTGACCCATTTTGATGCTCAGGGGCAGGCCCATATGGTCGATGTCTCGGACAAGGAAGTCACTGACCGCGTCGCCGTGGCGGCTGGATACATCAAAATGGCGCAGGACACCTTTGATCTGATTTCCGAAGGCCGCGCCAAGAAAGGTGATGTTCTCGGCGTGGCACGCCTTGCAGGCATTATGGGCGCGAAGAAAACACCTGATCTGATCCCTTTATGTCACCCGCTCCCGGTCACCAAGGTAGCTGTCGAATTGACGCTGGATCCCGACTTACCCGGTGTGCAGGTCGAAGCCACTGTCAAAACATCGGGCCAGACCGGTGTCGAGATGGAGGCGCTGACCGCCGTGTCCACGGCTGCGCTAACGGTCTATGACATGACCAAGGCTGTTGATAAGGCGATGGAAATCGGCGGCATCCGTGTATTGCTGAAAGATGGCGGTAAATCAGGGCGTTACGAAGCAAAATGATCACCGTCGAAGAGGCCCGCGCGCTGTTGTTTGAACTGGTCTCGCCCCTGCCAGCCGAGACCGTTGCTTTGTCCGACGCCGCAGGTCGTGTTCTGGCTCAGGATATCGAGGCCACCCGCGACCAGCCACCGTTTGAGGCATCCTCGATGGACGGCTACGCGCTGAAAGCGACCGAGGTCGAGCTGCACGCCATGTTCAAGGTCATCGGCGAGTCGGCCGCTGGCAACCGCTACACTGGTCGCGTCGGGCCTGGACAGGCAGTGCGTATCTTCACCGGCGCCCCGGTCCCCGAAGGTGCTGATTTCGTTGTCATACAAGAAGATACCGAACGTCGCGGCGACCTGATCACAATCTCGGACCTGCCCGGGCTAAAAACGAATATCAGACCTTCGGGCGTCGATTTCAAAACAGGCACAAAGATCCCGGCCCCCCGTCGTTTGCGTGCAGAGGACATCGCGCTCATGGCGGCGATGAATGTTGCGACCGTACCAGTGACTCGAAAGCCTGTTGTCGCTCTGATCTCCACCGGTGATGAACTGGTGATGCCGGGCGAAACCCCCGGCCCCGATCAGATTATCGCATCCAATACGTTTGGCTTGAAAGCACTGCTGGAGGACGCTGGCGCGCACGTCCGCATCCTTCCGGTCGCGCGCGATACGGTCTCATCGCTTGAAACTGCCTTCGGACTGGCCGAAGGAGCGGATCTGGTTGTGACCATCGGCGGCGCATCGGTTGGAGACTACGATCTGGTGTCAGATGTCTCAACCGGGTTGGGAATGGAGCAATCTTTCTACAAGATCCGAATGCGCCCCGGCAAACCCCTGATGGCGGGTCGATTGGGACAAACGGCAATGGTCGGTTTGCCCGGAAATCCTGTTAGTGCAATGGTTTGTGGCTATCTCTTCCTGTTGCCAATGGTGCGTCGGATGTTGGGTGTCGAACAGGTTCTGCCCCCATTGCCAACCGCAAGGCTTGCTGAACCGCTCGGCGAAAACGGTCCGCGTGAGCATTACATGCGGGCTATGCTGGATGAAACCGGCATTCGCGCATATTCCGATCAGGACAGTTCACTGCTCAGCGTTTTGGCGCAGGCAAACGCTCTGTTGGTGCGCCCCCCGCATGACCCCGCCCGACCTGCCGGGGATGAGGTTCAATATCTGCCGATCTAAATCCCGCTCAAATCCGTTGACACAAAACGTGAACATGCGTAGAACAAAAGAAAACGCATGACCGATGAGGTGTGAGCAATGTTGACCAAGAAGCAGTTGGATTTGTTGGAATTCATTCACAAACGCGTTCAGGCGGACGGTGTTCCGCCCAGTTTCGATGAAATGAAGGCCGCGTTGGACCTCAGGTCCAAATCCGGCATCCACAGATTGATCACTGCACTAGAGGAACGCGGGTTCATTCGGCGTCTGGCGCACCGTGCGCGGGCCATTGAAATCGTCAAACTGCCGGAAAGCCTGGGTGGAGAACCCACAGTGGCCTTCAAGCCGCGTGTGATCGAAGGCGACAAGCCGTCCGGCCCCCGCCCCGCGAACTTTGAGCCGGTGACCGTGGATGCGATGGAATTGCCCGTTATGGGCCGCATCGCCGCCGGTGTTCCCATCGAAGCGATCAGCCACGTTTCGCACCGCGTCGCGGTACCCGGAACAATGGTGTCGGGAAAAGGAGAGCACTACGCGCTGGAAGTGCGTGGCGACTCGATGATCGACGCCGGGATCAACGATGGCGACGTGGTGGTGATCCGGGAAACCTCGGTTGCCGATAACGGCGATATCGTTGTTGCCCTTGTCGAAGATCAGGAAGCCACCTTGAAGCGGTTCTTCCGCCGGGGTCAGGCGATTGCGCTTGAGGCTGCGAACCCCGCCTATGAAACCCGCGTTCTGCCGGAAGATAAGGTCAAGGTGCAGGGTCGTCTGGTTGGACTGATCCGCAGCTACTAAAACTGCTTGGTATCCCGGTTCCCGGATGCGTTCGGGGACCAGAGCCTGTCGCCCATCGCTTCTCTAGACGTTGTGATCTTGCCGCCCGACAGGGACAGACTTCCCGTTGCAAGCAGCCGTTTCGGATCGAAGACTTCACAGCCGCCGGACAGTTGCAGCGCCACGGCAGAAATCACGATCTGATCGGCATTGCAGGCACTGAACCCGCGCGCCGCGCGTTTGCCTGTTATGTGCAACACCTCTTTGCCCTGCCAGTCATACCGTTGAATGGTGCCGGAATCATGCGGCCATCGACTGGCCGCATGCAGCTGATCTGCGCCGTCCCCATCGTTTTCCAGCCAGACGGTTGCGACGAACCCGCTTCCCTTTTTCTTACTCAAGGCGCGTCCTTGTTCGGTCATCACGCCAACAAGACCGCCACTATCCGCAACCAGTATTTCAGGGCGATTTCCCTGCCCCCATAACATCAGCGCCAAGGCCATTGGTGCCACCCCAACCCATCGGGCCAGTCCTTGCCACAGCGCAAGCCACAGGCCGCCAAGCGCAATTAGCGGCAGGACAGGGGTCGGCGGGCTGACAACATATCCTTGCGCGCCGTCAAATCCCGATACCCATTGAGAAACCGCAAGAATCCACTCTAAACCCAGCCCCATCACTGCCAGTGGCACCATCTCAAGGCCGAATGGCGACAGCAGTGCTGCCACCACGGCCGAGGGGACGACAACCATGCCCATGACGGGCACCGAAAGCATGTTGGCCAGAAGACCATAGTGAGACAATGTGTTGAAATGCGCCGCACCAATTGGCGCGGTTGCAAATCCCGCGATAGCTGAGGACATCAGCAGGCTCGCGACAGGTTTCAGCCACTTTGGCCCCGGCATCGGTCCCAATTCACGCGCCGCTCCAAACACCGTCACAAGCGCTGTCGTTGCGGCAAAAGACATTTGAAACCCCGGGCTAAGCAAGGATTCGGGGCGCAGAATGAGTACAATAAGTGCGGCGACCGCAACGGCCCGTAGGGAAATCGCGCGTTTGTCGATCAGTATGGCCATCAACATGACACTCGCCATGACAAAGGCGCGTTCCGTGGCGACGTTTCCCCCAGACAGTAACAAGTAGATCGTGGCTGCGAACATCGCACAGACAGCCGCCAGTTTGCGCACAGGCAATCTGAGAGCCAGCGCAGGAATGGTTGAAAACAAAAGCCTGCACATCAAGTAGACGAACCCGGTCAGCAGGCCCATGTGGAGGCCCGAAATCGCCAACAGATGCGCCAGGTTGGATGCGCGCAGTGACTCTAGCGTTTCTTGCCCCATACCGCTGCGATCACCCGTTGTGACGGCGGCCGCAAACCCGCCAATCTCACCCGGCAGGATCGTGCGGACATGGTTGGAAATCGCCATTCGCCATGCCGTAACGCGGATGCCTTCGGGCTGCGGGGGCGCAGCGATCAGCACCGGAACTCGGGTGTATCCCACGGCCCCCAGCCGTTGAAACCACGCGTGTCGCCGAAAGTCGAATCCTCCCGGTTCCACCGGACCTTGAGGGGGCGACAAATGGGCAGTGGTCATGATCCTTTGGCCGGGCGTCAGCGACCGTGCGCCTCCGTGCAAGGAAAGCCGGACGCGCTGCGGCCGCCGGTCACCGGGCAAATCCCCTATACGCACCCGATCCAGCGTAATCCGCAGCGCATCCGACGCAGAGCGATCCATGGCTACAACCCGCCCCTCGACCGGGCCGTAATAACGCCAGGACAGGACCGGCTCTGCCACCGTGTGGGCGCGCCCGCCCGCCAGGATAAACCCGGCAGCGATCAGCGCCCCCCCTGTTGTCAACGCAGCCCAGCCAGACGAAAGCCAGCGCACCAAGCCTAAGCAAATCGCGATCACGGCAACGAAGCCTGCATAGACCATCCACCCCGGTTCAAACCGCAGGCTGAAATACAGACCAATACCGACTGCCAAACACACCGGAGACCACTCAAACAAATACCCTGTCTGGTTCAGTAATGCGGTCTCGACCCGTGCCAGAACACGCATGGTTGCCCCCGTCCTTCCGGCTCGTTAGACAGACGCCAATCTATGCCCGACACGGTTACCAAAAGGTTAATCCACACAATGTCCGATCAGGTCGTCACTCGTTTCGCTCCGTCCCCAACCGGCTTTCTGCATATCGGCGGGGCACGCACCGCACTGTTCAACTGGCTTTATGCGCGTGGACGTGGTGGCAAGTTCCTGTTGCGGATCGAAGACACCGACCGTGAACGATCGACCCCAGAAGCAACGGCTGCGATCCTGCACGGGATGGAGTGGCTGGGTCTTGATCACGACGGCGATGTAATTAGTCAATTCGAGGGTGCCGAACGTCACGCCGAGGTGGCGCATCAGTTGCTGGCTGAGGGCAAGGCGTACAAGTGCTTTTCAACGCAGGAAGAGATCTCGGCCTTCCGCGAACAAGCGCGGGCCGAGGGGAAATCGACCCTGTTCCGCAGTCCTTGGCGCGATGCAGACGCGTCCTCCCATCCGGACGCTTCGTTTGCGATCCGCATCAAGGCGCCTCAGGACGGCACGACGGTAATCCGCGATCAGGTTCAGGGTGACGTGACCATTCGCAACGATCAGTTGGACGACATGATCCTGCTGCGGTCGGACGGCACGCCGGTCTACATGCTTGCAGTTGTGGTCGACGATCACGACATGGGCGTGACCCATGTGATCCGTGGCGACGACCACCTAAACAACGCGGCGCGGCAGATGATGATCTATCAGGCGATGGGTTGGGACGTCCCGGTCTGGGCGCATATCCCTCTGATCCACGGGCAGGATGGTAAAAAGCTGTCCAAGCGCCACGGTGCTTTGGGTGCGCAGGAATATCAGGGCATGGGTTACCCAGCGGCTGGCATGCGCAACTATTTGGCGCGCCTGGGTTGGAGCCACGGCGATGATGAATTCTTTACGGACGCGCAGGCCAAAGAGTGGTTCGATCTTGACGGAATCGGCAAAAGCCCTGCCCGTTTCGACCTGAAAAAACTGGAAAATCTGTGCGGGCAGCATATCGCCATCGCGGATGATGCTGCATTGCGGCAAGAGATCGAAGCCTATCTGGCAGCGGCAAATTTACCTAACCTCACGGAAACACAATCCGGTGATCTGGAACGTGCGATGTATTGCCTCAAGGATCGCGCGCGGATGTTCCCGGAACTTCTTGAAAAAGCTCACTTTGTGTTGACATCTCGGCCAATTTACCCCGATGAAAAGGCTGCAAAAGCACTGGCCTCAGTATCCGATGGTATACTGAGTGAATTGACGCCGCACGTGCAAAATGCTAGCTGGACGCGAAACGAACTGGAGCAAACCCTAAATTCGTTTGCAGAAGCGAAAGAGGTTAAGTTCGGCAAACTGGCGGGCCCATTGCGGGCCGTGTTGGCAGGTCGGGCAGTGACGCCTTCAGTTTTTGACATGATGCTTGTGCTGGGGAAGGAAGAAACCCTGGCCCGGCTTTCTGACGCAGCGACGTAAACCCAATCTTCATATTTGGGTAACGCTGCTCCGCTAACACCCGGACTGCGCGCCCGCGCGCAGCCGTTGCCCGCAAGGTCGGACAGCGATTCGACATGCGTAAGAATGAGGAAGGGACACTATGACCGACAGCAATATAACAGCCACTCTGACAGTCCATGGTGAAACGTACGAGTTGCCGGTTCATTCTCCGACCGCTGGACCTGACGTCATCGACATCCGTAAACTGTACAGCGATGCCGGAGTGTTCACCTACGACCCCGGTTTTACGTCAACCGCAAGCTGCGACAGCACCATTACCTATATTGACGGCGAAAAAGGCGAGCTGCTGCACCGTGGCTATCCGATCGACCAGCTGGCCGGAAAATCGCACTTCCTAGAAGTTTGCTATCTGCTGCTGTACGGAGAGCTGCCGCAAGCCAAAGATCTAGAGCAGTTCGAAACCACCATCACGCGCCACACCATGCTGCACGAACAGATGCAGTATTTCTATCGCGGCTTCCGTCGGGATGCGCATCCGATGGCGATTATGGTGGGTGTCGTTGGCGCAATGTCGGCGTTCTATCACGACTCAACCGACGTATCTGATCCGCATCAGCGCGAGGTCGCTTCGCACCGTCTGATCGCCAAGATGCCGACGATCGCCGCATGGGCCTATAAGTATCACATCGGCCAGCCTTTCGTTTATCCGCGCAATGATTTGGACTACGCGTCCAACTTCCTACGCATGTGCTTTGCCGTTCCCGCCGAAGAATATGAGGTGAACCCGATCCTCAGCCGTGCGATGGACCGGATCCTGACTTTGCACGCGGATCACGAGCAGAATGCGTCGACCTCGACCGTGCGTCTGGCGTCATCCTCGGGCGCAAACCCGTTTGCGTGTATCGCGGCGGGTGTGGCCTGCCTTTGGGGCCCTGCCCATGGTGGCGCAAACCAGGCCTGTTTGGAGATGTTGGAAGAGATCGGTTCCGTCGATCGTATTCCGGAATACATCGACCGCGCCAAGGACAAGAACGACCCATTCCGCCTGATGGGCTTTGGCCACCGCGTCTACAAGAACTTCGATCCGCGCGCGACTGTGATGAAGCAATCAGCCGACGAAGTGCTGGAACTGCTTGGCGTCGAGAACAATCCGAAGCTGCAGGTTGCCAAAGCACTGGAAAAGCAGGCGCTGGAAGATCCGTATTTTGCCGAGAAAAAACTGTTCCCGAACGTGGACTTCTACTCGGGCATCATCCTCGAGGCGATGGGTTTCCCCACCTCAATGTTCACGCCGATCTTCGCGCTGTCGCGCACCGTTGGCTGGGTCAGCCAATGGAAAGAGATGATCGCAGATCCACAGAACAAAATCGGTCGTCCGCGTCAGCTGTATCTGGGCGAAACGACCCGCGATTATGTGGACATCGAAAACCGCTGATAGCCGGTTACAATTTCGAAACGCCCCGGAACCCTGTCCGGGGCGTTTTTTTGTTTTAGAATAATGTCAGTTGATCCCCTGCCTGCGCGGGCCTGGAAAACAGATCGCATCGGAGCGGCGGCGTTCTTGTGGCCAACCCCAAACGTTTGACCGCGAGCTTGAAGCGCTTGGCCACCAGCCCGGCATACTCACCCTCCCCCCGCATGCGGTGCCCCCAACGCGGGTCGTAGTCACGACCGCCGTGCATTTCGCGCAGTTTGGACATGACCTTTTCAGCTCGCGCCGGCTCATGCTGATGCAGCCAGGATTGCCACAGCTCAGAGACTTCGCGCGGAAGGCGCAGCATGATCCAGGTTGCGGAATCAGCGCCCGCGTCTCGCCCGGCTTCCAGCATGGATTCCATTTCGTGATCCGTCAGACCCGGTATCAAAGGCGATGTCATGACGCGCACCGGCACACCTGCATCGGTCAACCGTCGGATCGTCGCCAGCCGTCTTACAGGGGATGGCGCGCGTGGTTCCATCCGTCGAGACAAGCCTGGGTCCAAAGTTGTCAACGAAATGCCGACCCGAACCAATCCAAGTTGCGCCATAGGGGTAAGGACATCCAAGTCCCGCTCGATCATCGCACCTTTGGTCACGATTGCGACCGGGTGCTGGAACTCTTGCAAGACCTGCAGGCAAGCCCGCGTGATTTGGTGGTATTTTTCGATCGGCTGATACGGGTCGGTGTTTGTTCCCATCGCAATGGTCGCCACTTTGTACCGGGCCGAGGACAGTTCTTTCCTCAGAACCTCTGCCGCGTTTGGCCGTGCAATCAGCCGGGTTTCAAAATCCAATCCCGGCGACAATCCCAGATAGGCATGTGTCGGGCGGGCAAAACAGTACACGCACCCATGCTCGCACCCGCGATACGGGTTAATCGAGCGGTCGAACGGCAGATCGGGCGATCGGTTGTAGGTGACCACACTGCGCGCTAACTCTTCCCGGACCTCGGTTCTGAGCTGGGGAAGCTCCTCTTCCATCTCCCAGCCATCGTCACAGGCCTCGGTCGCAAAGCGTTCGAATCTGCCTGATTCATTGTTGGCCACGCCGCGGGCCTTTATGTTGAGTGCAGGCATATTTGTTCCTGTTATGTTCTCGCTCAGGAATCAATAGACCCTGAATCGCTATGCGACAAGGAAAACTGCTCGAACCGCCCTATTCGCCCCCGATCCTGGACGCCCGGTTTTTCCCCGGTTGTGAACAGATTGCAGGATGTTGTTGCAGATAATTCCATCGTGATCGCAAACAATTTGACGTATAGGTCGGTCCCGGAACTGCCAAGGTCGCAATCGTAACAGTCTAACTGCGACGAAATGGCCAAAACGGAAAAAATGCCACCACGGGCCGATGGCCCGCCCAGCACAGGGAAATGCCCCATGTCCGATGAAGAAGACATCGTCCTGTCCGAACTCAACGACGACGAACTTGTCGAGCAGATGTTCGACGATCTTTATGACGGCCTGAAAGAAGAGATCGAAGAAGGTGTGAACATCCTGCTTGAACGCGGATGGACACCATATGACATCCTGACCAAAGCATTGGTCGGTGGCATGACCATCGTGGGCCACGATTTCCGCGACGGCATCCTGTTCGTGCCCGAGGTTTTGCTGGCGGCCAACGCGATGAAAGGTGGGATGACGATCCTCAAGCCGCTGCTGGCCGAAACCGGCGCGCCGCGGGTCGGCAAGATGGTGATCGGCACCGTCAAAGGCGACATCCATGATATCGGCAAAAATCTGGTGTCGATGATGATGGAAGGAGCCGGTTTTGAGGTCGTGGATATTGGCATCAACAACCCGGTCGAAAACTATCTGGAAGCACTGGATTCCGAACAGCCAGACATTCTGGGCATGTCGGCCCTGCTGACCACAACGATGCCCTACATGAAAGTGGTCATCGACACGCTGATCGAACAGGGACGGCGTGAAGATTACATCGTACTGGTTGGCGGTGCCCCTCTGAACGAGGAATTCGGCAAGGCCATCGGCGCAGACGCCTATTGCCGTGACGCCGCTGTGGCGGTGGAAACGGCCAAAGACTTTGTTTCGCGCAAGCACAACCAGCTTGCCGGCTGATCCTGCTCACAGGGAAATGATCAAGGCCGCCCTTTAAAGGGCGGCTTTTTTGGTTTTTAGGCTTGCTACTCATGGAAATTTGGACAAATTAAACCTGTAGTTAAGGCCCAGTTTGTTACGCGGGTTTGGTTAAAGAGTTTTTGGGTTACGGAATGCCGACGACATTCAATGCTATTTTTCTTGGTAATCTTGCAATCATCGACCCGACTGAGGGTAACAACACCGCTGAAAACGCGGGCGCTTTGGTTGGACAAACTTTTGGTGGTCCGGGTGATCCATTACTTGACGACGCTGTCGTTTGGACACCGGTAGGAAACCCTGGTGGAACCTACGAAAACAACGCCAACTCTGACGTGGATTTTTTTGCAATTGATGGCGCGGCGACCACTTTCGATGCAGCTGTCGCCTACAATGCGACAATTACGTATGTCGACGGCACAACGGCAGACATAACGGCAGTCATCGCGCAAGACACGCTCGGGAACACTTTTCTGGTTCCAGAATTCTCAGCCAACAGCGATCAGGCCGCATTGGAATTTGCGGGAATCAGGTCACTAACGCTCAATAGTATAAACACCGCCACAACTACGGGTTTGAATGCTGACCGTGAATCCTGGGACATCGCCAGATGTTTCGCAACCGGCACTCTGATCAAAACGGAACGTGGTTTGGTCGAGGTCGAGAATTTGCGCGTGGGTGACAAAATTCCGACGCTGGATCATGGGTTGCAAACACTGCGTTGGATTGGCTCTCAGACCGCGCGTGCCGCAGGCGTGTTCACGCCTGTGCTGATCAGGGCGGGTGCGTTTGGCAATGATCGCGATCTCTTGGTCTCGCAACAGCACAGGATGCTGATCAGCGACTGGCGGGTCGAGCTGCATACGGGCCACGCTGAGGCGCTGGTGCCTGCCAAGCATTTGGTGAATGGCCGCGATATCGTGATGAAGCCCGGCGGTCTTGTGACCTATTATCACCTAATGTTCGATCAGCACGAACTGATCTGGGGCGAAGGGTGCCTGAGCGAGAGCTTTCACCCCGGAATCCAGGCGTGGAACAGTTTTGAGCATGAAACACGGCAAGAGATCCTGTCGCTGTTTCCGGAACTGGCCAGTCACGGGATCACCGCCTATGGTCCCCCTGCCCGCCCATCGCTTCAGTCTTTTGAAACGCGTGCGTCGGTGGCCTGACACGGGATGTCGGAAGCGGGCTTGCCTTGATCCGGCATTCATTCTTTGATGCTGCAATCCTTCAGGGAATTGACGATGCAGCAGAACACCACACCGGATGACGCAAGCCTGACGACAAAAGGCTATACCGAAGACACTCGGCAAGGCGGCATACTGCTATTGGCATGCGGTGCGCTGGCGCGCGAAATCCTGCATCTGAAAAAGCGCAACGGCTGGGATCATATGACCCTGACTTGCCTGCCCGCCATACTGCACGTCCACCCCGAACGGATTACGCAGGCTGTCGAAGAAGCTGTTGCCAAGCATCGCGGTAACTTTGATCAGATCTTCGTCGTCTATGCCGACTGTGGCACCGGAGGGTTGTTGCAGAAGGCTTGCGAAGAGATGGGCATTGAGATGATCAAGGGCCCGCACTGCTATTCCTTTTTCGAAGGAAATCAAGCCTTTGAAGACCATGGCGATGATGAAACGACGGCCTTTTATCTAACGGATTTTTTGGCCCGTCAGTTTGACGCCTTTGTGTGGAAGCCGCTGGGTCTGGACCGCCACCCCCAGCTGCGGGACATGTATTTCGGGAACTATACCAAGCTTGTCTATCAAGCCCAAACAGACGACCCGGACCTGACGGCCCGCGCACAGGAATGCGCCGAACGCATGGGCTTGACGTTTGAACGACGCTTCACCGGCTATGGCGATCTTGAAACAACTCTGACCGAGTGGGCCACCCGCAAGCCGACGGCCTGAACGTCAGGCGTTCTCTTGCGCGACTTCGCGGATACGCTCAATCATTGACCGCAAACCATTTGACCGCTGTGCGGACAGGTGATCATTCAGGCCAAGGCGCGCCAACTCACCGCCCGCGTCGACCTTTGGGACTTCGCCAACAGGCAAGCCATTATACAAAGACCGAAGCACCGCAATCAGCCCGCGCACGATCAGCGCGTCGCTGTCGCCGTCGAACCGGAAAACACCGCCGTCGATTACGGGATGTAACCACACCTGACTGGCGCAGCCATGCACCTTGGTGGCCGGCACTTTGAGCGCGTCATCCAGCGGCTCCATCGCCTTGCCCTGATCGATGACGTGGCGATACCGGTCTTCCCAGTCATCCAGAAACTCAAAATCCTCGACGATTTCCTCAAAGGCGGGCGTTGCCATTTCGCAGCGGTCCTTTTTGTTGCGATCACATTTGTGACCTATGCCTCTGTTGAGCACCTGTCCAGCCCCGGTGTGGGTTTTCAATCTTTGGAATTTACGATAACCCATTGCTGAAAATACTTCTCTGGGCTTTGGGACCATGAAAAAATCAACACCTCTTCTATTGGTCGGCACTCTGGCACTGGCCGCCTGCAGCGGCTGGAGCGAGTCGCGCGTGAACCCGACCAATTGGTTCGGGTCCAGTACACCTGCCCCTACTGAAGTATCCGTAAACGAAGCCGATGCTCTGGTGCCCGAAGGGCGTGACGGCCCGGGCCTGTTTTCGCGACCTGAAAAGGAAGTGATCGGCTTTGCCATAACCAAGGTAGATGAGCTACGCATCGACCCCACACCAACTGGGGCAATCATCTATGTCAAAGGTACGGCCTCAAGACAGGGGGCTTACAATGCGCGCCTTGTACGCGTGGAAAGCGAAGAGAACGAAAAGAACGGCATTCTGGAATACACGTTCGAAGTCAGCTATCCAAGCTACGCGACCAATCTGGGCTCCGAAAGATCGCGTGAGGTCAATGATGCCACTACGGTTGGCCGGGCCGAGCTGCGAAACATCCGTCTGGTTCGCGTTCGCGGCGAACAGAATACATTGGAATCCCGGCGGCGTTAACGGTCGCTAAAGCGACACGACTTGTACGGATTGCCCCTTGGCGGCCAAAGCGATCTTGCCGTCACACAGTTTCAGGGCATCCTCGCCAAACACCTCAAATCGCCAGCCTGACATTGACGGCAGCTTGCGCTCGCCCGCAGCCAATTGGTCCAGTTCGGAACTTGTTGCGATCAGCTTGGCCGCCACGCCCGAGCTTTCGGTTTTGGACTTGAGCAACACGCGCAACAGATCGGCAAGCGCCGGGTTGATCTTTAGCTTGTCACGGCTGTTATCGACGCGCGGCATTTGATCGGCAGGGCAATTTACCCCGCGTTTTACCGCCGCCAGAATACCATCGGCAATCGCGCCTTTGCGTGCCTCGCGCAGCAGCAAACGCGAACCGCCGAGATCCGATGGCGTTTTCGGCTTGGTTGAAGCAAGCTCGATCAGGGCGTCATCCTTGAACACACGGCTGCGCGGAACGTTGTTCTCTTGCGCATAGGCTTCGCGAAACTGCGCCAATTCGCGCACGACGGCCAGGAACTTGGCCGAATTCGTCCGGGTTTTTACCCGCCTCCATGCATCTTCGGGACGGATATCGTAGGTTCCGGGCTGCGTCAGGGTGCGCAACTCTTCGGATACCCAATGGCTGCGCTGCGACTTGTTCAACTGGGACGCCAGATATTCGTAGATCTGCCGCAAATGCGTGACATCTGCCAAGGCATAGGTCTTTTGCGCATCTGTCAGCGGCCGACGTGACCAGTCGGTAAAGCGCGAGGTTTTGTCGACGCCTTCCTTGCAGATTTTGCGCACCAAGGTCTCGTATCCCACCTGCTCGCCAAAGCCACAGACCATCGCGGCGACCTGAGTGTCGAACAGAGGTTGCGGGAACACGAACGCCTCGACCCAGAAAATCTCAAGATCCTGACGCGCGGCGTGAAACACTTTGACCACGCTTTCATCGCGAAACAGCTCATATAGCGGGTCAAGAGACAGGCCATCGGCCAATGGGTCCACCAGAACGGCACTGCCTTCATCATCAGATGGAACCGCAAGCTGCACCAAACAGAGTTTTGAATAATAAGTCCGTTCGCGCAGAAACTCGGTATCTACGGTGACATAGTCATATTCCGCCGCGGCCTTGCAGAAATCGGCCAGCTCTTGCGTCGTCGTCAGGGTTTTCATGCGCGGTGCTGTTCTTGCTCTTGTTCTGTGCGGCCGATTATCAGTTTCATTCCGTACCCAGCCGTATTGCGGACCATAGGATGAATTTGACGCGGGTGTAAATCATCCTGAGACGTTCAGGGCAGCAACACCGGAGTCCGATCCCCACTGGCGTAACGGCGCAACACTGTAGGGTAGAGTTTGTGTTCCCACACCAGCACCCGGGCGGCCAATCCCTCGGGCGTATCACGCGGTTCAATATTCACCCGCGCCTGCCCAAGGATCGGTCCGTCATCCAAAGCTGCGGTGACTTCGTGGACCGAACATCCATGTTCGGCATCCCCGGCTTCAATAGCGCGCGCGTGGGTATTGAGACCCTTGTATTTCGGCAGAAGCGAAGGGTGGATATTCAGCATCCGCCCCTGAAAGCGCGAAACGAAATCACCGGTCAGAACGCGCATGAACCCTGCAAGGCAAACGATATCGGGTTGCGCCTCTTCCAGCGGTTTCAGCAACTCGGCCTCAAACGCGGCGCGGTCACCCTTAAACGGTCTGTGATCCACCGACGCGGTTGGAATGCCACGCTCTGCCGCCTTTGTCAGCCCACCCGCGTTCGCATCATTGGACAGAACAAGACAAGGCCGCGCAGGGTGATCGCCGGTCATGCTGTCGACCAGCGACACCATGTTCGACCCCCCACCAGAGATCAGAATTGCGACGCGCTTGTGGCTCACAACAGGGTGCCCGAATAGGCCATGCCCGCTGTCCCGGTCACAGTGCCGATCCGCGCAACCGTTTCGCCCGCGTCGGCCAGCAACATCGCCTGATCATCCGCGCGATCCGCGTCACACGCGACGATCATGCCAATGCCGCAATTGAAGGTCTTCAACAACTCGGCCTCGACGATTCCACCGGTATCCGCCATCCAGCGGAATACAGGCGGCAAGTCCCATGCATTCAGGTCAATCTCGGCGCCCAGCCCCTCGGGCAACACGCGCGGCAGGTTTTCGGTCAGGCCACCGCCAGTGATATGAGCCAATGCATGAACGCCCCCTGCCCGGATCGCCTGCAACGCAGGTTTCACATACAGACGCGTTGGGGTCAGCAGCGCCTCACCCAGAGAACCGTCGCTGAACGGGGATGCTGCATCCCAGTCCAGGCCCGAAATTTCGACAAGTTTCCGAACCAGCGAGTAGCCGTTGGAATGCACACCGTTCGACGCCAGCCCCAAAAGCACGTCGCCGTCTTGAACGCCGGCCGGCAGATGCACACCACGCTCCATCGCGCCGACCGAGAACCCGGCCAGATCGAAATCACCATCCGGGTACATGCCGGGCATTTCCGCAGTTTCACCGCCGATCAAAGCGCATCCGGATTGGACACAGCCTTCAGCAATGCCTTCGATGATCCGCGCGGCCGTGTCGGTATCCAGCTTGCCGGTTGCAAAATAATCCAGGAAAAACAGCGGCTCAGCACCCTGACAGATCAGATCGTTGACGCACATGGCCACAAGGTCGATGCCCACGCCGTCGACAACACCGGTATCAATGGCAATGCGCAGCTTAGTACCCACCCCATCGGTGGCCCCAACCAGAATCGGGTCCTGGTACCCGGCGGCTTTCAGGTCGAACAGTGCGCCAAAGCCGCCCAGCCCGCTCATCACACCCGAGCGGTTGGTGCGTTTTGCGGCCGGCTTGATCCGGTCGACTAGGGCATTCCCCGCATCAATATCAACGCCTGCATCGGCATAGGTGATTCCGTTCTTGCCCGTGGTCATGGCCAGCCCCTTATGAATGGTTCCCGCGCGGGTTATTCGATTGTGCGACTTGTTGCAACGGTCAGGCTTGACGCGGCTGTTCACCATGGTACTCAAAGCGCTCAGGCGGGCCTGTAGCTCAATTGGTTAGAGCAGAGCGCTCATAACGCTTTGGTTGCGGGTTCAAGTCCTGCCGGGCCTACCACCGTCTACTTTTTCATTGTTATCAGTTTCAGATGCTTGCCAGACCAGCGATGCATGGTGTTTCTACTGTCCTGCCCAAACATAAGATGCATTCTTCTAAATCTGCAGGATTGCCCAGTAACTCTTAACCTTATTCATGCCCCTAGAGTACGGAATCCCCGCTAAAGCGGAAGTGCCACTTGGTATATTCAAGAGAATTGACACATCCGCATTTTACACTTTTGGATACATCACCTATTCGACTGGGTTTTTGGCTATCCCATTTCCATTTAGTAAAACTTGTAAATTCATGTTTTCATGATCTTGCACGTCCCATACATGTGCATCCCAGCCTCCGACCAACACCCAGTAGGAGGAAATTGACCGGCTTCGCGACCCCTCCGCTCACTCGGACCGCGAAGCTGGTTTTTTTGTGCCGTTTTTTGATTGTAAAGAGCTTTCAAAGACAAAGCGCACCGGCAAACCTCCAATTGAAGTCCCTACCTACTTTGGAGGTTCACCGAAGTATCCACCAAAATATCCGACCATCGCGCCCAATACGCCAACTACGATGACAATCGAGATCAATGCGCCACTGCTTTTTGAGTAATATCCAAGCGTCACGAGCCCGACGACAAATATACCAACCAAGAAATACAATACAGTGTTGTCCATACCTAAACCTATGCCGCAAAAGACGTTCTGTAACGTTACGATAGAAATACGCCTCAAGTCTAATGGGGGAGCTACACCCCATTGGACACCAGGCTAGCCACTCGTTCCCGCTCCAAAAAAACCGCGTTGTTCGGAGGGAAACCGTTACTAACAACGCGGGAGGCAGTTGGGGTAGTGAAGGCGGAACGGAGCGGGTCAAGAATTGGACCTAAGAAACCCCGAGTAAAGCCGTTCGGTCTAATATGAGGCGGTAACTTTACTCTTCAGGATCTGTCGCTTCAGCCTTTTGGAAAACTGCCAAGGTGACAAACAACCCGCCGATCAGCAGTAAATGGCCCAATGCGGTTACTCCGAAAACAAAATAGCTACCAACCATCAGCGAGAAGATTGCGCTCCACATCCATGCCAACATCTGCATCAGCATGTGTGCTGTGGATAGAGAGTATTTTTTTAGTGGGTTTTTTGTTTCATCCATTACCGATACCCACGTTGATTTCACGTCGAAACTATTGGTCATGACTTCCTCCCATTCTAAAGGTTGTACGGGGTGATCGATGCTTTAGACCAAAGAAAAATTATGCGCGCCGCTTGTGGCTGCGACATAAATCATGAATTCCGGTCCTACCAAAATCATCGCCCAACAATGATATCTGCGCAAAGACCGCCCAGCCTTTCACTTTTACCAAGCCGCAGAACACCGCCATGTGCGCGAGCAATATCCGCAACAATCGCCAACCCAAGACCAACGCCACTGCCCTGATTCTGGTTGCGTGCGGGATCAAGACGCGAGAACGGTTTTACAGCCTCAGTGCGCTGCTCTACCGGAATGCCTGGTCCGTCATCTTCGACCCGGATCCGCGTGGTTTTGGGCGTCAGGGACAGGCTGACCTCGGCCCGGTTGCCGTATCGCACTGCATTGCCAATCAAATTTTCGACCGCGCGGCGAATGGCCATGGGGCGCAGCATCGCCGTGCCGTCACCTTCGACTGAGACCAATTCGGCCTGATGACCTGCCCGTCGCGCGTCTTCGACGATCTGACGCAACAACACTGCGGGTTCGATTGCCTCGGCTGGCCCCTCGGCGACACCACGCGAGAAATCAAGGAACGCATCCAGCAGCAATTGCATTTCGTCCACGTCCTGTTTAAGCGGTGCCGCCTCATCCTTGGGCAACATTGAAAGTCCCAGTTTCAGACGCGTCAGCGGTGTTCTTAGGTCGTGGCTTACACCCGACAGCATCATGGTACGCTGTTCCATCTGTCGCTCGATTCTAGCCCTCATTTCCAGAAACGCACTGCCAGCAGCGCGCACTTCTATTGCGCCCCCCGGCGTATATGGCACTACCCTGCCCCGACCAAAGGCCTGCGCAGCGTCAGAAAGGCGGGTAATAGGCCGCAGCTGATTGCGCATATAGAGGAATGAGATCGTCGTCATCACAACGGCAAAGAACATCATGGTCACAATCAACTGATGCGGCGCCGTGGGCGACAGGCGGCGGCGATCTATCGTCAGCTGAAGCAGCCCCAGATCGGTTTCAAGATACAACCGAGCTTCATCACCCGAAGGCAAAGCCACGGCGACCAGATCGGGCAGCCCCGCTCGCAAATGGTATTCGACCTGTGGTGCGATGAAATCGTACCACCGACGCCTGTCCGTCATCGGGTTTTCGTCGCCGTCAACAAAACGTGCTTTCATATCAAGCACCGACAAATCCGGGCGTATCGCTGCCAGCGCCTGCTGCTGGGTATCGGCCTTTTGCATGGTTTCAAGGACCAAGGTCACTTCGCGCGTGGCGGTTTCGGTCATCTGCGCGGTGACGTCTTCGAGATGCTTTTGCAAAAAAGCAATCCCCACCACCAACAGCAGTACGACAACTGGAAGAACCAGAATTAGTGCGGCCCGGGCATACAGGCTGCGCGGCATATATTGTTTGAGCCATCGACTGAACATGCGCTAAACCTAACGGGCTGATCCGCCAAGAGAAAGAGCTCAGAATGCAGGCGCCTGACGATTTCAACCCGCCCCCCGGTCTGGCGGTGGACTTACAACCCGGGTTGCGGCGGATACTGGCCCCGAATCCGTCCCCGATGACCTATCGCGGTACAAACACTTACCTTTTGGGAGAACGTGATTTGGCGGTCATTGATCCCGGTCCTTTGAGCGATGCTCATCTTGAAGGGATTCTGGATGCGGTGCAGCCGGAGCAACGGATCAGCCATATTATCGTCACGCACAGCCATCTGGACCACTCGCCGCTTGCGGCACCATTGGCAGCACGCACCGGCGCGCCGATTCTGGCCTTTGGCGGACCGCAGGCCGGACGCAGCACAGTGATGGCACAACTGGCGCGGCAGGGTCTGGCCGGCGGCGGCGAAGGGATAGACACTGCGTTTCGCCCGGATGTCGAAGTGGCGGATGGCGAGGTGATCGAGGGCGGCGATTGGCAACTTGAGGTCATCCATACGCCCGGTCACCTGGGCAATCATATCGCGTTGGGCTGGGGTGATGTTTGCTTTACTGCCGATCATGTCATGGGATGGGCCAGCTCACTGGTTTCTCCACCGAATGGGGACCTGACGGACTTTATGCAGGCTTGCCACAGGTTGCGTGCGCGGGATTGGGCCGTGTTTCACGCGGGTCACGGAGCGGAGATCACCAACCCTTCTGAACGGTTGGATTGGCTGATCGCTCACCGGCTGTCCCGCGAGGCGCAGATACTGGCGGCACTGGAGGAGCAGCCCGGAAACGCCCGACAACTTGCCGAGCGCGTCTATACCGACACGCCAGCCGCGCTTTTGCCCGCAGCTGAACGCAACGTGTTCGCACATCTAGTTGATCTTTATGGAAAATCTCAAGTTTACACCTCCGACGCACTTTCAGTCGATGCCATGTTTTCAAGGTCAGCATGAACAGGCAGAACTTTTTTTCCGTTTGATGCAGTTCCCCTCTGGACGGGCAAAAAACGGGTTGTTATACGCCCCTCAGTTCCGGCGTAGCTCAGCGGTAGAGCAGTTGACTGTTAATCAATTGGTCGTAGGTTCGATCCCTACCGCCGGAGCCAAAATCCCCTGATATCAAGACCCTCATACGACGCCAAATTTGGCACTGTTTGGATTGATGTCATTTTAGCGAAAAAAAATTCTGCCCCCCACTGGACGCCGTAGAAACAGGTTGCTATACGGCGCGAACCGTTCCGGCGTAGCTCAGCGGTAGAGCAGTTGACTGTTAATCAATTGGTCGTAGGTTCGATCCCTACCGCCGGAGCCATTTCCAACAATATCAGGCGCTTAGCCCATCAAGGCACCCTCGAAGTCTGCGCGCAAGTTGCGCTTTAAGACCTTGCCGGTCGCGTTCAGTGGCAATGCATCCACAAAGACAACCTTATCGGGCACCTGCCATTTGGCGATTTTACCGTCGAAGAAAGCTAGCAACTCCTCTTCGGTCGGGTCCGCGCCTTCGGCTTTGACGGCCACCAACAAGGGGCGTTCGTCCCATTTGGGATGCGGCACACCAACAACGGCTGCAGTAGCAAGTTGCGGGTGGGCTACGGCGATGTTTTCCAACTCGACCGAGCTGATCCACTCGCCCCCGGATTTGATGATGTCCTTGGACCGGTCGCGGATAGTCATGTATCCGTCGGGGTCCAGCGTTGCGACGTCTCCGGTCGCGAACCATCCGTCCTGCAGCAGGTCTTCATCCTGCATTTGGAAATAGCTGTCCAACACCCAATGACCGCGCACCAGCAGATCGCCCTGCGTAACGCCGTCATGCGGCAGATCATTGCCGTCATCATCTACAATTTTCAACTCGACCCCATAGGGTGGACGACCCTGGCTTTCGCGCAGCTTGTGTTGTTCTTCAGGCGGAAGGTCCAGATGTTTGGCCAGTGGGTTGTTCGTGCTTCCCAGCGGACTCATCTCGCTCATGCCCCAGGCGTGAACCGTATCGACACCATAGGTCTCGCGGAAGGATTCGATCATCGAGGGCGGGCACGCCGCGCCGCCAATCACGGTGCGGTTCAAGCTGGCCAGCTTGCTCCCTGACTTTTCGGCATGTGCCAGCAAGCCTTGCCAGATCGTCGGAACCCCCATTGCCAGCGTCACGCCATATGTATCGACAAGATTCACCAGGGCTTCGCCATGTAGACCCGGCCCGGGCAGCACCATGCGTGAACCCGACATGGCGCAGGCATAGGGCGACCCCCAGGCGTTGACGTGGAACATCGGAACCACCGGCATCACGACATCCATAGCAGAAAAGCCTATGACATCTCTCGTGTTCGATCCGAAACTGTGCAGAACTGTGGAACGATGGGAATACAGAACGCCTTTGGGATTGCCCGTCGTGCCCGAGGTGTAACACAGGCTGGACGCTGTGTTTTCATCGAAACTTGGCCACTGAAAATCGCCATCGCCAGTTTCGATCAGGTCATCATAGAACGCGACGCCAGGGATTTGGGCAACGGCGTCTTCATTCCGTGGGCCCATCAAAACGAAATGGCGCACTTCGGTCAGGTGTTCGTACAGGGCCGCGACCAGAGGGATGAATGTCGCATCAAAGAACAGAACCCGGTCTTTGGCGTGGTTGATAATGTAAGTCAGCTGTTCCGGGAAAAGCCGGGGGTTCACCGTGTGGCACACAAAACCCGCGCCGGAGGTGGCATAGTAGATCTCCAGATGTCGCCGGTTGTTCCAGGCCAACGTGCCAATTCGATCCTGCGGCTCCAACCCCAGCTTGGTCAGCGCTGATCCCAGTTTTCGCGCGTTTTGCGCCACTTGCTCCCATGTGGTTTCGGTGACCGATCCATCGGTTTCGACCGAGTAGATCTCGGTCTGGCCATGATAGCGTTCGGCGTGATCAATCAGCGACGAAATCAGCAAAGGCTGCGTCATCATCTGTCCCAGCATGGACATCCTCCCATTATCAGCGTCGCCTCTATTGGGCAGTGCTGTCTGCTTGCCTGATGCCACTCGCCAGCGTGCGCAAAGCAAAGTGTTCAGGGCGTTCCCTAAGAACAGACCCTGCCAATCATTTAATTGTCTGACAATAAAAGAATGCAGCCTGCCTTCACGGCAGACTGCAAAAAAACCGCGTTACTAATCGCGGTGGCGCATTGCATAGGCAACCAAGGCAGCGGTCGAGCCGTCTTTGCCGGATGCGCTTTCTTCTCCGTCGACGATCGGGCCGAGAGATGTCGCAAGTTCCTTGCCCAGCTCAACGCCCCACTGGTCAAATGAGTTGATGCCCAATAGGACGCCCTCGACAACCACACGATGTTCGTAAAGCGCGATGATCTGGCCCAGAACAAACGGTGTGAGCATTGGATACATCAACGTTGTGGAAGGACGGTTGCCCGGAAAAACACGGTGACGGGCTTGCCGTTCCAGCTCGTCCCCTTCCAGCCCCTTCTCCGCCATCCGTTGCCGTGCTTCACCCAGCGACCGTCCGCGCATAAGCGCCTCGGACTGCGCAAGGCAATTGGCCAGCAACAAACGGTGATGGTGGGTCAATTCCGGTTCGTGCCCTTCGGCCGCAACCATGAACTCACAGGGGATCACGTCGGTGCCTTGGTGGATCAACTGATAGAATGCATGCTGCCCATTGGTGCCCGGCTCACCCCAAACGACGGGGCCCGAGGGAATGGTCAGAGTGTTGCCGTCCATGGCAACAGATTTGCCGTTCGATTCCATCTCGAGCTGTTGAAAATACGCTGGCAATCGCAGCAGGCGCTGATCATAAGGCAGCACGGCCCGGCTGGCGTGGCCCAGAACTTGACGATGCCAAATGCCGACCAAAGCCAGCATAACGGGCATATTTTCGACCCAGTCGGCGGCGCGGAAATGTACATCCATCGCCTGCCCCCCGCGCAAGAATGCGTCAAAAGCATTCGACCCTACGGCGATCATTACCGGCAGGCCCACTGGGCCCCAGACCGAATAGCGCCCGCCAACCCAATCAGCAAAACCGAATACGCGCTCTTGGGGGATGCCAAAGGCTTGGGTTTTGTCCAACGCACTGGACACGGCGGCAAACTGCTTGCCCGGATCGCCGCCGCCGTCTTCCATCCAAGCCCGTGCGGTTCGGGCATTGGTCATCGTCTCGATGGTCGTGAAGGTTTTGGAGGCAACAATCACCAGTGTCCGCGTTGGATCCAGCTGTCGCAGCGTATCGGCGATATGTGCGCCGTCCACATTCGAGACATAGTGCAGTCTTGGTCCATCATGATACGGGGACAGCGCATGCGTCGCCATCACTGGGCCCAAATCCGAACCACCGATCCCGATATTGACCACATCGGTAAAGGCGCCCCCTGCCCCGGTGACCGCGCCGCCACGCACCTCTTCTGCAAAGACGCGCATCCGTTGCAACGTGTCCAGAACGTCGGGCATGACGTCCAACCCATCAACTTCGACAGGACCACCTTCCAGATTGCGCAGCGCAGTGTGCAAAACCGCGCGACCTTCGGTTTCGTTGATCTTTTCCCCGTCAAACATCGCGGCGCGGCGCGAGGCCAGACCCGCCTCATCACACAACGCGATTAAGGCTTTTCGGACCTCATCTGTGATCTGAGTTTTAGAGTAATCAAACAACAGGTCGCCGGTCGATGCAGAAAAACTCTGCGCGCGGTTCGAATCGGTTTCAAACAGGCCCAGGATGGCTTCGTCCTGACCGTCGGATGCAAGGGTTTTGAGCGGGTTCAATTGCATATGCGTTACTCCGCCCAATGAACCGTCATGCCGGTCAGCGTGGCGGCGATCGGGGCCTCTTCTGGTGGTAGCGACATGGCCTTTTCCAACGCGTCACGTTTGGCGGCGCCATAGATAATCAGGTGTTTGGATAGCGCGCCGTCCAGCACCGGGCCGGTCAGCGTAATCCGTGCCTCGGGCTGGGTTTCGGGACGGGCAACCGCAAGGATGGGCGCATGGCTGTCCAGCGCGCCCTCAAGCCCCGCCATCCCGGGAAACAGAGAAGCAGTGTGCATATCTTCACCCATTCCAAGAACCAGAACAGACAGGGGCAAGACTGGTGTAATCAAGGATTCGATTTCCGGCAGGACATCGTCGGGTTCCTTACCCTCAAGATACAGCGGCACATACTGCGCAACCGAGGCTCGGTTCGTCAGCAGGCGCTGCCGGATCAGCCGTTCGTTCGAACGGTCACTGTCTCCCGGAACGCAACGTTCGTCGGTAGGCAGTACCCGCACCCGATCCCATGCCAAATCGGCCGCGCAAAGACCATCGAACACCGGCCCAGGGGTCGTACCGCCCGGCACGGCCATTGAGGCCGTGTCGTGATGCAGCAAGGCAGCCTCCAACTCCGCGGCCAAGGCGTTTGCGACATCAATTGCCAGCATGTCGCGATCAGCATATTCCTGAATCTTCATGGGTTTATTCCTTGCCAGCGGCGACCATCTCGTTTCATCAGCAGCTCGGCGTCGCCCGGGCCAGTGCTGCCGCTTTCATACGGTTTTGGAACGTCACCGCGCGCGTGCCAGCCGGCGATGATCGGGTCGGTCCAAGCCCATGCGGCCTCGACCTCATCCCCGCGCATGAACAGGGTCTGGTTGCCCCGGATCACGTCCATCACCAGCCGTTCATATGCATCCGGGGGGTCTTGATTTCCCGACCCCAGCGCCTCGGCGAAACTCATGTCTAAGGGCACATCGACCAGACGCATACCGCCCGGACCCGGTTCCTTGATCGTCACCTTCAGCGTTATGCCTTCGTTCGGCTGCAGGCGGATCGACAGGACATTCGCGTGGCGTCCGGCCTCTTCGCCGAAGATCGAATGCGGCGCGTCTTTGAACATCACATTGATCACCGAAGACCGCGCCACCAGACGCTTGCCCGTGCGCAGATAGAACGGCGTACCCGCCCATCGCCAATTGCTGATATGCGCCCGCAGCGCCACATAGCTTTCGGTGGTCGAGCGCGGATTGCCTACGGTTTCGCGGTATCCGTTCCCGCTGCCGCCTCCATCGAACTGCCCGCGCACGATATGGTGTGGCTGGACCTGATCCAACGCGCGAATAACCTTGAGCTTTTCATCCCGCACGGCATCCGGATCAAACTTTGCAGGAGGCTCCATCGCGATCAGGCACAAAAGCTGCATCAAGTGATTCTGCATCATGTCGCGCATGGCACCTGCGCGCTCATAGTACTCTTCCCGCCCGTCGATACCTACGGATTCGGCCACCGTGATCTGGATGTGATCGACGTACTGGCTGTTCCACAGCGGTTCGAAAAGCATATTGCCAAACCGAACAGCCATCAGGTTCTGGACGGTTTCCTTACCCAGATAGTGGTCGATCCGGTAGATCTGGCTTTCCCGAAAATACTCAGCCAAGGTCGCGTTTAACGCCCGTGCGCTTTCCAAATCGTGGCCAAAGGGTTTTTCAACGACAATCCGCGTGCTTGGCGTTGCAAGATCATGCGCTTTGATCCTTTCGGCCAAGGGCCCGAATAGGCGCGGACCAACCGAAAAATAGAACGCACGCACCCGATCTTGGTTCAGCTTGTCAGAAAGCTGATCCCAGCCCTCATTCGAACACCCGTCGAGGGTCACGTAATCGACGCGGTCCAGAAACGCGCGCAATGCGCCCTCGTCCTGGCATTGCGCAGCCGCGTGGGTTCGCAGCGATTCGGCGACCATTGTCTGAAACCCCGTGCGGTCATGGACAGCGCGCGCCGCGCCTATGATTTGCACACCTTCGGCCCACTGCCCCGAGCAAAAGCGCCGAAACAGGGCCGGTAGAATCTTACGTTGCGCCAAATCACCGGTCCCGCCAAAAATGACGAGATCGAATGGATCAACAGGTATGACGCGAGAAACCATGGTTTTTCCTTATCTTGCCCCGCCGGGCATGTCCAATGTTAGCGCAATCGGTCAGCGTAAATCCCCCATCATCAAAACTCTGTCAGGTCGCACTTGCCTGACTTAACTAATCCGAGTCGAGCAGCTACATCAGAAGTAACTTCAAAGAACCGGATACCGGAATGAAAGACAACGCACCTCAGACCGCCAATATCGGCAAGTTTCAGAACAAATTGGTGACAGCAGATGGGCAAACCCGCGCTTCCGTAGCGCTGAAAAACCCCGAGACGTTGTGGTTCAATACCGGAACCCTTTGCAATATCGAATGCGTCAACTGCTACATAGCCAGTAGTCCAACCAACGACGCGCTGGTCTATATCACCACCGAAGAGGTGCGCGACTACTTGGACCAGATCGAAGAACGCGACTGGCCGGTGCGTGAGATTGGGTTCACTGGGGGCGAGCCCTTTATGAACCCCGGAATGATCGACATGACTCGTGTCGCGTTGGAACGCGGCTATGAAGTTTTGATCCTGACAAATGCAATGCTGCCGATGATGCGCCGCAAGATGCGTGAGGGGTTGCTGGATCTGAAGCGCAACTATGGAAACAAGCTGACACTTCGAGTTTCCGTGGACCACTATCGCCCCGAACTGCATGACGAGGAACGCGGCAAAGGCAGCTTTGACAAGACGATCACCGGAATGGAGTGGTTGCGCGACAACGGGTTCAATATCGCTATCGCAGGTCGCACGGTCTGGGGTGACAGCGACGCCGACAGTCGCGCCGGGTATGAGGCGTTCTTCAAGCAGCACCGTTTTGACATCGACGCACAGAATCCTGGCCAGACCGTTTTGTTCCCCGAGATGGACGAAACCGTCGAAGTCCCCGAAATCACAACCGCTTGCTGGGGCATTCTGGATAAAGCACCCGAGGCTGTAATGTGTTCGAATGCCCGCATGGTGGTCAAACGCAAAGGCGCAGAACGGCCTGCCGTTCTGGCCTGTACCCTACTGCCGTACGAGCCTGAGTTTGAAATGGGCAACACACTGGCAGAGGCCGAGGCCGACGTGCACCTCAACCACCCACATTGCGCAAAGTTCTGCGTTCTGGGCGGCGCCAGCTGCTCGGGCTGATCAGTTCAGCTCGGGCGACTTCCAGTATTTTGTGCCTGACGCCCCAGCCGAAACGCGCCAGCCTTTTTTGCTGAGCACAAAGAACGACCGCCCGTCTATGAACCTGAGCGTCTCATCGGTGCGCTCATCTCCATACATTGCGCCGGATTCCGCAGTCGCGTCGTAACCTTGCGTGATAAAACTGTCCAAATCTGCTTGGGTTTCAAACAGGATCACGAATTTGGTCTCGAACCCGCCGATACCGATCGCCGCGCCCACGCCGCCGGTTCCCATATTCATATAGGTGTGCTGACCAGTCTCTTTGTTCACGGCAACACCGCGCCCGTACCCTGCGGACACCGGGAAAACTGTCACTTTGCGGGAATCGAACGCAGCATATCCCGCACTGACATCATATAGCGCTTGTGCTTCGGGGTTATCGCCAAGCAACTGCGCCAACACATCGACGGCCATGACATCCAGCTTGGCGCGGGTCTCTTCGGGCGTCGCCTCGTTGGACAGCAAATCAGAGGTGGACGTGATGGTTTCGTCAACCGCGTTCGCCCCTTTTTCGAGTGTCTGCCCGACGGTTTCTGCCCCGCGTTCGACAGCATTAGCCGTATTTTCAGCGCCCTTCTTGATTTTATCAAGGACACCTTCGGCCGACACAGGCCCGGCTAGGCAGATGGCAACTGCAATCAATAAAACTCTGGGCATTCCGTGTTTCCGCTTGTGGCCAATGACTTCGCCGCCACGATACCGGATGCACCGAAAATGTATATGGGTTTGGGCCTGATGCGCCCGGGCGTCAATTCACTCGGAATTCGCCTACCACGTTGCGCCATTCCCCGGGCGCGATCATCTTGCGATGTGTAAACCGCACGGAATGCAGCGGTCCTTCAATCTCTCGCTGCCAGAATTCAATAAAATCGAATAGTTTGGGATGATCCGGCGCAAGGTCGTATTCCTGCCAGATAAATGTATTGAGCACGTGAATATAGTCGGGCATATGATAAAAAAATTCGGCCGTTGTCAGCCCATACCCCTTGAGCATCAGTTCTGTTTCGCTTTGCTCCATGCAGATCTCCAAAATTGTTGCAAGGTCTCTTCAGCGTAACACAGAAACCACCTAACCCTTGGTTAACAATATGTTACCCCAGTGTTACGGGTGTTTTTTGCACAGAATGCGCTGCTTGCTTGCACCTTATGTGCCGGGTCTGATAAGGTACATCCACAAGATATAGACCCAGCACAATAAACGGGCAGTTTACGTGAGCGATACTCCAGAAACCCCAGAAAACATGGATGAAACCCCGCCACAGCGCCCCGCATATGACGGCCCGACTGTGTCCATCGAATCCGAGATGCGCACGTCCTATCTGGACTATGCCATGTCGGTCATCGTGTCCCGCGCGATCCCCGATCTGCGGGATGGCCTGAAACCGGTGCACCGGCGCATCCTCTATGCCATGCACGAAACTGGAAACACCCACGACAAATCATACCGCAAATCGGCCCGTCCGGTTGGCGATGTAATGGGTAAATACCACCCGCATGGTGACAGCGCGATCTATGACGCTCTGGTGCGAATGGCGCAGGATTTCTCGATGTCGCTGCCGCTGTTGGATGGTCAGGGCAACTTTGGCTCCATGGACGGTGATAACCCGGCGGCCATGCGTTATACCGAAGTGCGGATGGACAAGCCCGCAGCATCTCTGTTGGCCGATATCGAAAAAGAAACAGTCGATTTTCAGGACAACTACGACGGCAAGGACCGCGAACCGACGGTTCTGCCCGCCCGTTTCCCGAACATGCTGGTCAACGGTGCCGGTGGTATCGCCGTTGGTATGGCGACCAACATCCCGCCGCACAATCTTGGCGAAGTCATCGACGCGACGCTAGCGCTGATTGATGAACCGGATCTGACATCCGAACAGCTGATCGAATATATCCCCGGCCCCGATTTCCCAACCGGTGGTGTGATGCTGGGCCGTTCCGGTGCGCGCAAAGCCTATCTGGAAGGGCGCGGCAGCGTCATTATCCGCTCTAAGACCCGCGTCGAGGAAATCCGCAAGGACCGCTACGCCATCGTCGTGGACGAGATTCCCTATCAGGTGAACAAGGCCTCGATGATCGAAAAGATCGCCGAAGCCGTTCGCGAAAAACGCATCGAAGGCGTCAGCCATGTTCAGGACGAATCCGACCGTAATGGCGTGCGTGTCGTTGTCGAACTCAAACGCGACGCGACGCCCGAAGTTGTTCTGAACCAGCTATTCCGTTTCTCGCCGATGCAGACCTCTTTTGGTTGCAACATGCTGGCGCTGAATGGTGGCCGGCCCGAGCAGTTGACCCTGCGCCGGTTCCTGACCTCCTTCATTGACTTCCGTGAAGATGTTGTCGCCCGTCGCACTGCGTACGACCTGCGCAAAGCCCGCGAACGCAGCCACATCCTGTGTGGTCTGGCCGTGGCCGTGTCGAACGTGGATGAGGTGGTCGCCACGATCCGGTCATCTGCTGACGCGGCGCAAGCGCGTGAAAAGCTGATGACCCGCCGCTGGCCTGCGGCTGAGATTGAAAGTTATCTGCGCCTGATCGACGATCCTCTGTCCAAGATGAACGACGACGGCACCTATAACCTGACCGAAGTTCAGGCCCGCGCCATCCTTGACCTGCGTCTGCAGCGACTGACTCAGATTGGTGTCAAAGAGGTCACGGACGAGCTGGAAGAACTGGCAGGTAAGATTCAGGAATACCTCGATATTCTGTCCTCGCGAGAGCGCATCATGTCGATCATCGGAGATGAGCTGCGCAGCGTTCGTGAACAGTTTGCCGTGCCCCGTCGCACCGAGATCGTCGATTGGTCCGGCGACATGGAAGACGAGGACCTGATCGAACGTGAGGATATGGTCGTGACCGTCACGTCGGGCGGCTACATCAAGCGTACCCCGCTGGCCGATTTCCGCGCGCAAAAGCGCGGCGGCAAAGGCCTGTCTGGGATGCAGACCAAGGAAGAGGATGTTGTCACCAACCTCTTCGTGGCCAACACACACACGCAACTGCTGTTCTTCACGACGGATGGCATGGTCTACAAGCTCAAGACCTGGCGTCTGCCGCAGTCAGGGCGCACAGGTAAGGGCAAGGCAATCGTCAACATCCTGCCGATCCCGACCGGTGTTTCCATCGCCGCGATCATGCCGGTGGATGTACCCGATGAAGAGTGGGAAAACCTGCAGATCATCTTTGCCACCAGCGCGGGCGACGTGCGTCGTAACCGCTTGTCAGACTTCACCAATGTCCGACGCAACGGCAAGATCGCAATGAAGCTGCCCGAAGATGTAGAGCTGGTGAACGCCCGCATCTGTTCCGAGGATGAAGATGTGATGCTCGTCACCAATTCGGGCCGTGCGATCCGCTTCCGCACCACCGATGTACGGGTGTTCAACTCGCGCGAATCCACCGGTGTGCGCGGTATCAGGCTGTCCAATGGCGACCGCGTGGTTTCGATGTCGGTGATCCGCCATTTCGAAGCGACCCCCGAAGATCGTGTGGCTTACCTCAAAATGCGCCGTGCGGTCGCAGGGCTTACCGAAGATGATGCTGGTGACGACGAGGAAGCCGCAGCAAGCAGTGATTTCAACCAGGAAAAGTATGCCGAGATGTCGGCCGCCGAAAACCTGATCCTGACAATCACGGCGGGCGGCGCAGGCAAGCTGAGCTCCAGCCACGACTATCCAGTCCGCGGACGCGGCGGGATGGGTGTGGCCGCCATGGACAAGGCGATGCGTGGCGGCGAACTCGTCGCCTCGTTCCCGGTCGATATGGAAGATCAGATCATGCTGGCGACGTCCAAAGGCCAATCGATACGGGTGCCGGTTGATGGGATTTCGTTCCGTTCCCGCTCGGCCGGTGGCGTGAAGGTCTTCAACACCGGTAAAGGCGAAGTGGTCGTCAGTGTTGCCTGGATTGCCGATCAGGGCGACGAAGACGAAGCGGAAGAGTAACCGACTGATCCATAAAATTACCCAGTTATCCACCAAACAAAGTTTTGGACAACTGGATGTGCCAGTGCCCTTTTCAATCAGCGGAATACACAAGACGTGTCGTGGCACAGATCGGTCAGTGCCTCGCCGACGATCTTAGCTTGGCAATCTCGTTGACCACTCCTTTGATGAGCGGGTCGGGGCCAAAGTTGCACGCAACCTTATCCTGTTCAACGGTGAGCCAAGTGCCATACCTCCATCGACGAGCAAAGAAATGATCAAGCCTCCAACTGGGCCTTGGCCGGCGGCTGTTTTCGTCGTCAAGCATGACTTGGAAAACCTCGTCGGGCATTGTTTCAAACGACGAAAGCGCAGTTTTCCTGACATACGCCGCAATCTTTTCATCATTCATCATATCATCTACTTGAAAATGACCGGCCCTGATTAGCATGGGCAAGGCAGCCTCGTGCCAGACGTCTTCTCTGGACATCAAACCAAGATCAGCGAAGCAATCGTTGAGAAAAAAGTGCCGAGTTGGATTTGCAGGCCAATCTTCAGTGGGCGTGATCCCAAAATAGTGTTCCGCGAAACACAGGACCGACTGACAGGCATCCTCGATCAATGGAAGTTCCCCATCGGAGATTTCGGCGATGATTGAACTCCTGCGCTCCTCAGGGACGGGG
Organism: Ruegeria atlantica; assembly: GCF_001458195.1. Classification (GTDB taxonomy): domain Bacteria; phylum Pseudomonadota; class Alphaproteobacteria; order Rhodobacterales; family Rhodobacteraceae; genus Ruegeria; species Ruegeria atlantica. The sequence continues at coordinate 790,221 of NZ_CYPU01000039.1, forward strand.
TTCATAAATCCTGTGTTTGTGGCTTCTGCCAGCCCAAGTGCACATACAAGCCAGGTGGCATTTTCACCAAAGCTCATGAAATTATGGTTGAACTGCTTGCCATCCTCGTATGCTGCGAAGTCGACAGTATAGCCCCCGAGAATCTCCAATCCGGCACGCCGTTTCCGCACATCCCAATTTTCAAACAACATAAATGCCTGCCAATATTTCCGAAATTCACGATATCGTTCTCATAACACGACAAAATTGGCAATGAGGTTGGGTTCCATGGCTCATGGGATCACGGCCAACTCAGCCCCCATTGGGGTGTCCTGCGAACCTGCCGGCCGACTGCAAAGCAGAGCAATCCCCGCATCTGTTCGACGACTGGGATCGGTTTCCAGACCGTCGTGGCAATCGTCTTTGTTCCGGATGCTGTTTTCCTGTTCCTGATTTTCACTTCCTGCTGGCGATGGTTCCAGCGCCACAGGATTTCGTCCAGATATCTTTGAAGATGTTGCCGGCCCAGGCGGTGGTAAACACCAATCAGGGCGCGTTGCACTTGGGAGTTCACGGCTTCCACAGTGTTGATGTGTGCTCCCTTGGAGGGCCGTGAATACTGCCGTTTGCCATGGTTGACAGTGTGGTGCGATGCGAAGTTGTGGCCAATCTTCCGATATGCGGTGTTGCTGTCGGTCATGAGGGACGATGATGGATCAATCCACTCTTTCATGATCGGTCCAAGCGTCGCGCCTTGCGCATTCGGGACCAGTGTCGCTTTGGCCTGTCCATTTCGATCCGCCGCAACCAGCACTATGGGCTTACCTGTGCCCCGGCCACGCTTGTTCTTCACACCCTTCTTGAACTTGGGGGCGCCGCCGACATATGCCTCGTCCACTTCGACTACGCCGGCCAACCTGGCGGAAACAGCCTCGCGGTCATCCATCAATTCCCGGATCGCATGCCCCAGCTTCCAAGCCGTTTTCTGATTCACACCCAGAATCCGCGCCATGACGACGGAGGAGATTCCCTTGCTGGACGTCAGCACCAGAAAAATTGCTGCAATCCAGATCCGAAGATCCAGTTTCGTGGCATGCATCGGGGTCTTTGTAGTGACCGTGAATTGGAGACGACATTCCCGCTCGGCGCATTGGTAGAGACCAGGGCGGGCCGTGCGCGCACGGATGGGTGTTGAGTTCAGGCTCCCGCAATGTGGACAATTCCGGCCAGACGGCCAAATCATCTCTTCGAGGAAAATGCGAGCGTGGCGTTCGCTGGGCATCTTCTTCCAGATGTCCCGCACTGACTTCAACTCTGTGATCATGCTTGTCTCCTTAAAGAATCCGGGGACCGGCAATATTGGCCGATTCCGTGATTTCTGAAGAGACACTGCGCAAATCGCGCAAATTAGCGAAGCAAGTGGTTCTATATATGGTTTTCAACGTTATGAAATTACACGTGCTTTGTTTCGTGGATAATTGGGTAAAATTATTCAGGCGCTACACTTTCGGGTGTGGCGCCTTTTTTAAATCAAAAGGTCTTCGACAGCCCAAAGGCGATCCTGTCCCCAGACACTTTCCCCGGCGACACGGAAACTTGGGACACCCCATAGCCCGATCTCTTGCAGACGGTCCTGATTGACCGCTACCCGATCTCCCCAACGATCTGAGCTAACGTGCGGTTTCGCACTTTGCCAATCCAACCCCGCGTTTTCGATGATAGTCCGAAGCCCCCGATCAGTTGCTGCATTCAGTCCCTCGGACCAAACGCCGTGCAGGAAGGCGGAACAGAACTCAGGCAATTTTTCCTGCGCTTCGGCATAATCCAGTAAGGCATAGCCACGCTCGACCCCTTTGCCCAAAGGAACACAGATACGCTCAAACGGGATCCCCAATCGCCGCGCTTCGCGCATGCAATCATAAAGGATGTAGGAAGACTTGGGTGGAGGGACGGGTAAACCTCGCATCAACATTGGCAAAACCGGCCTCAGAACCAGCCGTGCGTTGTAGTGGCGTGCCAAGTCGACGGCCCGGTCAAATGCCAGATAAGAATAAGGGCTGCGGAAAGAATAGCAGAACTCAATCTCCTGATCCTGAGACTTCTCTTGGCCCAATTGCACTGAAGGCAAAGACATTATCGGTGACGACCCGCTTCCCAAACCCGCGTGCAGCAACCGGTTTTCCAGATAATGAAGACGATCAACGCCCCAATACCATTCGTCATCGTAGTGAAACGTTCCGCCGAGATAGTGACCCAAATCGGAAAGTTGTTGGTCACCATCCTCGATCAGCGCAGCCGGTAAGGGGTGATCCGAAGACGAAAAACCCTTTCCCGACCAAAGATCTTCGCTGATATCTCGGACATTGTTAACAAAGCTATCATTCGTCAGTTCGGCTGCCATCTGTTTTTCCGCAACTGCAATGAAAGCCTCGTCAGGAACTGAGCCTTCAGGAGGGCTGAGACCAAGCTTTCGGGCCAGTCTTGCCGCATCTTTGATGGCATTTTGCCGATGTGCTGCCGGGTCCGGCAAAGCCTCGGCCGGAGGGCCCGAAATCAGATGTGGGCGCAGCTCGACATCATAAGTGTCTCGAAACTGCTGCAAGACCTGTGCGGTGAGGTGACAGTATGGGTCGGAAACATCATGGAAATAATGGACAACGCGCGGGCGGTTCAGCACCTGATGCTTTGCCTCCAGCGCGCGCCTACGTACCACCAGGCGCGTGTTGCTGGTCAGAATTGACGCTAAGTGTGGTTTCACATGTGTTGCAAAGAACAAGGTGGTTCCTTTGGTAAAACCGTTCGAAACACCCTACCCTCATTCAGGTCAAAACCAATGCACCTACACGGCAACTTGACGAAACGTTTCCTGACCTCAGAGCCCGTATAATTCGCCAAATTTCTGTTCCAGATACCCGAGTAACGGGTCAGGTCCGGGTTCCATACCGCTTGCTCGCTGAATGGTCTCGCGTGGAGCGTAAAGCCCGCCATGTTGCTGCACATTCTCGTGCAGCCAATCGGTTGCGCCTGTCGTGTCACCTGCTGCCAGTTGCGCATCCAGTTCCGGCACAGCGTTCCGCAACGCTTGGTAAAGGCATCCTGCATAGACATTGCCCAGCGAATAGGTTGGAAAATAACCAAACAGACCCACTGACCAGTGCACATCCTGCAGACACCCGTTCGAAGGTTTGTCGACCGCATATCCGAAATCCGCCTTGAAACGGTCGTTCCACGCGGCCTCAAGATCATCCACTTGGAGGTCACCGGCCATCAGCGCGCGTTCCAGATCAAAGCGCAGCATGATGTGGAGGTTGTATTGCACCTCATCCGCCTCGGTGCGGATATAACCGTTGTGAACACCGTTGACCGTTGCATAGAAAGTATCCGGGTCGGTGATACCAAAATCGCCAAACGCCTCTTTCATTTGGCCAAACAACCAACCGGTAAAGGCACGGGATCGGCCCAGCTGGTTCTCGTAAATCCGGCTTTGGCTTTCGTGCACGCCCATCGACACACCCCGCCCCAAAGGCGTCAGGGCGTAGGCCGGATCAATCCCTTGTTCATAGGCGGCATGGCCGACCTCGTGAATCGTCGAATAGAAACAATTGAACGGATCGGTTTTACTGGTCCGGGTGGTGATCCGAACATCCGATCCACTGCCCGAGCTGAACGGGTGAACAGCCTTGTCGATGCGGCCTGTATTCAGGTCATACCCGAAAGTGGTTGCCAGTTTTTCCGACAATTGCATCTGTTTCAGCTCATCGAAACTCCCCGTCAAAGCCTGAGGTGCAGGTTTATCCAGAACGGCGGCGCGCAGCGCCACCAGACGCGGGCGCATCTGGTCAAAGATTTCGGCAATCTGCGACCCGGTCGTGTAAGGCTCATAATCCTCAACCATCGCGTCGTAGATATTGCCACCCTGCGCCAGAGCGGCGCCTTCTTCACGCTTTAGCGCCACGACCTCATCCAGCACGGGCAAGAAAGCGGCCACATCTTCGTCTGCGCGGGCCTGCGCCCAGGTTCCCTGTGCTGCTGACGTCACGCGCGCAATGGCCGTTGCCAGATCGGCAGGCACCTTGACCGTCCGTTCATAGGACCGGCGGATTTCTCGCAATTGCGCCTGCCCGACCTGGTCCTGAGGGTCGGCTTGTTCCAGCCATTCAGGCACGCGCGGGTCAGATCGGCGAGCATGTAAAACAGCCTCAATCGCAGCCATTTCCTCGGCCCGTTGCGGCGCCGCGCCGCGCGGCATCACCGTTTCCTGATCCCAACCCAAGCGTCCGGCAATCTCTCCCAAAGCCGAAGTTTCGCGTTGGAACGCCATTAGGTCATCATATGCACTCATGGAAATCAGGCTCCGCGCAGAGAGGTAGCTATTGGGTAAGCGGTCAGGAACCGCGCTCGCAGGATCAGCGTCCAGACGACCACGGCCATGAACTGGTGGCATATGGCGATCTGCCACGGCGCGGCATAGATTACTGTCAATATGCCGATGACCACCTGCAGCGACAGCGCCGCAAAGGCCGCGTTGAAGGCAAAGCGCGTTTGCGGGTGGGCGCTGCTGTTGCCGCGTCGCCAAACGATGATAGCGAAGATGAATAGCAGATAGCCCACACAACGGTGGATGAACTGCACCAGCCCGGGGCTTTCGAAGAAGTTGCGCCACATCGGTTCCAACATCGCCATGTCTGGCGGCAGAATCTGCCCGCCGATCAGCGGCCAATCGGTATACGACCGCCCGGCGTCGATCCCGGCGACAAGCGCACCAATGAGTATTTGCAAAAAGGCGAAATGCATCAGCCCAGTGGATAGCGAGAACAATTTCGCCTCTTTCGCGCGTCGGGCCTGCATCAGGTCGCGCTCCTCGCGGCCCAGCTCAAAGATGTACCATGCAAGGAAGCCGAGAATTACAAAGGCCAGCCCCAGATGAATCGCCAGACGATAGCTGGCCACGGCAATCATCCCCTCGCCCTGCGTCACGCCCGAGGCGACCATCCACCAGCCGACTGCGCCCTGAACACCGCCCAAAAGGCCGGGGATTAGCAGTTTCCCGGTCCAGCCGGTCGGAATTTTCCGCGCTACAAGGAAGCCAAAGAAGCCAAGAGCCCAGACCAGTCCAATCACGCGCCCCAGCTGACGATGGCCCCATTCCCACCAGTAGATGGATTTGAAGTCGCCCAGTTCCATCCATTGGTTCTGGATGCGCCACTGGTCGATCTGCTTGTATTTGTCGAACTCGGCCTGCCAGTCCGCCTCGTTCATCGGCGGTATCGCCCCGGTGATCGGGCGCCATTCGGTGATCGACAACCCGCTATCGGTCAGGCGGGTCAGCCCACCCACCGCGATCATGACGACCACCAGCGCAAACAGGATCATCAGCCAGGCGCGAATTGCCTTGCGCGCGCCCCCGCGGCCACGATCGATCATACCCGGTTGAACGGCTTGTTGTTTTTCAGTGTCTGAGACGTCTTCGAAGATGCTGCGCTTACCGCTCATGCTGTCCTCTTGTGCCTTGGATTTCGTCGCAAGCTAGGGTGAAGCGGAACATAGGTCCAGCCTCAGCCTTTGTCTTTCCAGCGGACCATCTGCCGCATGACCCCATGCAGCATCTGCACATCCGCCCGCGTCATGCGCATCCGCGACCACAGGTTGCGCAGGTTGGTCTTCATACCCTCGGCCTTTTCGGGCGGATAAAAGAACCCCGCCTCTTCCAGCCGGTCCTCATAGTGTTCGACCAATTTCTCGACCTCGATGCCCGTGGCCCAGTCGCCCTTGCCCAGATCGGTGGCCTCATGAACCAAATCGCCGGTTTGACGCATCCACTCGTAAGCGGTCAGCAGCACACATTGTCCAAGGTTCAGCGAGGCGTATTCCGGATTCACCGGAACCGAAATGATGGCGTTTGCCTTAGCGATGTCTTCGTTTTCGAGCCCTGCGCGTTCCGGGCCGAACAGAACACAGACCTTTTCACCAGCAGCAACCTTTTCGGCAGCCAGTTGCATTGCGCGTTCCGGGCTGTAGACAGGCTTGGTCAATCCACGCTGTCGCGCCGTGGTCGCAAAAACAAAAGTGCTGTCGGATAGCGCACCGGCCAGATCGTCATACAGCTGCGCCTCATCCAGCAGACGCCCGGCGCCGCTGGACATCGCCACAGCCTTGGGGTTCGGCCATCCGTCCCGAGGTGCTACGATCCGCATCCGATCCAGCCCGAAATTCCACATCGCCCGCGCGGCAGCACCGATGTTTTCACCCATCTGCGGGCGCACAAGCACGAATGAGGGCTGAGATTTATCGCTGGGCATGGCTGTCTCCGAAGGTTCCGCCTGCTCTAATCTGCGCGCACAGGCAGGGCAAGCCATCCGCGCCTTCATTTGGGCCGGAAACCAGCATAAAAGTTTGCTTCCCCGCCGCAATCCGCTAAACCGCGCAAAAGACTGAAAGCGAAGGACGCGCCAATGGACACCCCCGAGCAGCCGCAGATTTACCTGATTACGCCACCGACCATCGAACTGAGCACCTTTACGAACCGTTTGGCCAGCGTGTTGGACGGGGCAGAGATCGCCTGTATCCGATTGGCGCTGGCTGGTGGAGATGAAGACACGATAGCCCGCGCGGCGGATGCCTGCCGTGAGGTTGCCCATGCGCGCGATGTGGCGCTGGTGATCTCGAACCATGTTCTGCTGGCGCAGCGGTTGGGGCTGGACGGGGTGCATCTGGATGACGCCGCGCGCTCGGTCCGGTTTGCACGAAAGGAATTGGGCGCGGAAGCCATCGTTGGCAGCTTTTGCGGTGCGTCCAGCCATGACGGCATGTCGGCTGGCGAGGCCGGTGCGGACTATGTCGCCTTTGGACCAGTGGGCGCGTCAACGCTGGGTGATGGCACAATCGCCGAAATGGATCTGTTCCAGTGGTGGTCTGAGACGATCGAAGTTCCGGTCGTTGCCGAGGGTGGCCTGAACCCCGACCTGGTTCGCGATCTGACCCCCTGCACCGATTTTTTCGGTATCAGGGACGAGATCTGGTCACAGGATGACCCTCTGGCCGCGCTGAAGGGTCTGACCGACGCGATGCGCTGATCGGTGCGAGCGTTAACGCTTGCACCTACGCCGGGGCTGCGGCATGACGACGACATGACACAAAACAGCGACATCCTTTGTATCGGATCGGTTCTTTGGGACGTGATTGGCCGGTCCGCCAGCGCCATGCGGCAAGGGTCGGACGTGCCGGGGCGGATCACCCGCCTACCGGGTGGCGTGGCCATGAACATCGCCATGACACTGGTGCGTTTTGGCATGACCCCCACCCTGCTGACCGCCATCGGGCGCGATCCTGAGGGCGATGAGTTGGCAAATGCCTGTTCCCGACTGGGCATGGTGACGGATCACATTTACCGTTCGCAGGATTTGCCGACCGACCGTTACATGGCGGTCGAAGGGGCCAACGGCCTGATTGCGGCCATTGCCGACGCGCATTCGCTTGAGGCCGCGGGTGCCAAAATCCTGCGTCCATTGATGCACGGGCCTTTAGGGTACGAAAACGAGCCGTTCGAAGGCCCAATCGCGCTGGACGGCAATCTGACACTGAACTTGCTTGAGGAAATCGCCCAAAGCCCCGCCTTTGCCCGCGCCGATCTGCGTGTGGCACCGGCCTCGCCCGGTAAAGCCGAACGCTTGCTGCCGTTCCTGAAACATGCGCGTGCCACGCTGTATGTGAACCTCGAAGAAGCCGGCATCCTGTGCCAGCGCGAATTCAAGGATTCCGAAAGCGCCGCCAAAGGCCTGCTGGATCGCGGCGCGCTGCGCGTGTTGGTCACCGACGGCGGAAGTTCGGCCACGGTTGGTAATGCGGATGAAATCCTGACCCAAACACCCCCGTCCGTTCTGGTTACCCGAGTAACCGGCGCAGGCGACACATTCATGGCGGCCCACATCGCCTCAGAATCCGGTGGAGCATCCAGCGCCGAGGCCCTGACCCGCGCCCTGAACGCCGCCGCAACTTACGTATCCGGAGAAACCCCACTGTGATCGACATTCAATATTCTACCGAGGTCCGCGCCGCCAAAGACGCAGGCCAGCCCATCGTTGCGCTGGAAAGCACCATCATCACCCACGGGATGCCTTACCCTCAGAACATCGAGGTTGCGGCACAGGTCGAACAGGACATCCGCGACGCGGGCGCAATTCCGGCAACCATGGCAGTGATCAAAGGCAAACTGCATGTGGGCCTTGAGGCTGATGAGCTAAAAGCGTTGGGTCAGGCGCAGGGCGTCGCCAAGCTGTCCCGCGCAGACATGGCCGCCTGCATGGCAACCGGCGGCACTGGCGCGACAACGGTCGCAGCCACAATGATCGCCGCGCATTATGCCGGGATTGAGGTATTTGCCACCGGTGGCATCGGTGGGGTGCATCAGGGTGCCGAGACGACCTTTGATATCTCAGCCGATCTGCATGAGCTGGCCCAGTCTCCGGTTACGGTTGTGGCCGCAGGCGCAAAGGCCATCCTCGATCTGGCAAAAACGCTCGAGGTTCTGGAAACGCTGGGCGTTCCAGTCATCGCCTACGGGCAGGACGAATTTCCGGCCTTCTGGTCGGCCAAATCCCCTTATGCCGCGCCCCTGCGCATGGACAGCGCCGAGGACATCGCCACGGCGCACGCCACACGCCGCGCGCTTGGCTTGCCCGGCGGCCAGCTGGTTGCCAACCCAATTCCGACCGCCGATCAGATCCCGGCCGAAGAACTGGCACCCATCATTGCATCAGCACAGGCCGACGCAGATACGCACCGGATCAGCGGCAAGGGCGTCACGCCTTACCTGCTGCAACGGATTTACGAACAGACCGAAGGGCGTTCGCTGACGGCCAATATTGCCCTAGTTCGTAATAACGCGCGACTGGCGGCTGGGATTGCTCGGGCGCTGTCCGACCGGACCGATTGACATACGCCTATTGTACCAAGGCACCCAACTGCTTAACTAATTTGGCAGAAAACCGCTCAGGACCGCAATGAACACGCCATTTGACGAAGAACCACATCGCCGCCCGGGCCTGTTTTCCCGACTGCGAGCGTCTTTCCTGACGGGCATCGTCGTGATTGCGCCTGTGTGGCTGACCATCTGGCTGATCTGGTCTGTAGTTGGCTGGATCGACAGTGCGGTGCTACCCATAATTCCACAACGGTTCCAGCCGCAGGAATACGTTGGCATCAACCTGCGCGGTGTCGGCGTTGTCATCTTCCTGATCTTCACTGTTCTGGTCGGATGGATCGCCAAAGGTATTCTGGGCCGGTCCCTGATCCAAATTGCCGAAAGTCTTGTCAGCCGGATGCCTGTCGTCCGGTCCGTCTATTCCGGGATCAAGCAGATCTCGGAAACGGTTTTTGCGCAAACTGAACGGTCATTCGAAAAAGCATGCCTGATCCAATACCCGCGCCGCGGTATCTGGGCGATTGGCTTCGTCTCTACCGCGGCAAAAGGTGAAGTCAGCGAGCGGGCTGAAACCGGGGGTGAACTGCTAGGTGTCTTCGTTCCGACCACGCCCAACCCGACCTCTGGCTTCCTGCTGTTCTTCCCGGCCGAGGACGTGATCCTGCTGGATATGACGATCGAGGACGCCGCGAAGTTGGTGATTTCCGCAGGCCTTGTTTACCCCAACGAAAAAGACCCGACGCAGCCGCCCGAGTGATCAGCCAAACATCTCGGGCAGGTCGACGGTGCTGCGTGCGCCAAGATCGGCTTTGTAATCGCCGATGAACCGATGCGCCGCGGCACGCCCGGCTTCCTTCAGCTTGTGCAGGATCACAGGGTTGGGAACCGTCTTGGTCGCCACGGACAAATCGTTCATCAATTCGTCATCCGCGATCATGTGAACAAATACGCGGCTCATCTCTCCGGCCGTCAGCTTGCCGTCCGCCAACAGACGCTGAACAAAATTGATCGCCCGCAGCTCGCGAAACAGGGATGAGTTAAAGCTGATCTCGTTGATCCGATTCTGGATCTGCTGCGGAGTTTTCGGCACCTCATCACGCTCGAGCGGGTTGATGTTCACGACCACGACGTCTTCAGGCAAATCATTGTTAAACAGAGGATAAAGCGCCGGGTTTCCAGTGTAACCACCATCCCAATATGCCTCGGTCCGGCCCGAGCTGGGGTCAAATATCTCGACGGCCTGAAACAGGCTCGGCAGGCAGGCCGAAGCCAGGATGGCATCCGTTGAAATCTCTTCCCCGGTGAACACCCGGATCTTGCCGCTGCGTACACAGGTCGCGCAAACAAACAACTGGGGTCCCTGATCCGTGCAAATCTCATCAAAATTGAACCGATCCACAACCGGTTCCAGGGGATTGCGGTAAAAAGGACCATAGGCATAGGGCGACACCATTCGCGACCAGGCATCACCAACCGAGAATGGCAGTGAATACTCCATCGACTGGGCAATCTGCGCAGGCTCCAGCGCCTGCATCCAGTTAGCCAGGCGCATATCTCCCACAGCACCCATCCGTGCCCATAGCTCGTCCAGACAAGCCCGCGCGCCGTCGCGTCCGTTGTGCACCATCCCGGATTTGAACGCAGCGCCATTCAGCGCCCCGGCCGAGGTCCCAGTGATGGCCGCAACCTCGATATCCTCTTCGTCCAGCAGCCTGTCGAGAACGCCCCAGGTAAAGGCACCGTGCGCGCCGCCACCCTGCAAAGCCAGATTGATCCGTTTCACCGTCCTGCCCCTTCATCTTTTCCAAAATACTCCGGGGGTTCAGGGGCAGCGCCCCCGTGAAAACTCACAACGCTGTCCAACCGCCATCGACCGAGATCGTGGTCCCGGTGATCTGCGCTGCCGCATCTGAGCACAGGAAGATCGCGGTGCCACCTAATTGCTCGACTGTGGCGAATTCCTTCGAAGGTTGCCGTTCAAGCATCACGTTCTTGATCACGTCCTCACGGCTCATGCCGTATTCCTTCATCGTGCCCGGGATCTGCGCTTCGACCAATGGTGTCAGGACGTATCCCGGGCAGATCGCATTGCATGTGATCGGCTCCTGCGCAGTTTCCAGCGCCACGGTTTTGGTCATACCAACCACGCCGTGCTTTGCCGCGACATAGGCCGCCTTGAACGGAGACGCCGTTAACCCGTGTGCCGAGGCGATATTCACAATACGTCCCCACCCGGCTTTGCGCATCATTGGCAGCGCCGCGGCCATCGTATGAAAAGTCGAGTTCATGTTGATTGCGATGATCGCATCCCACTTTTCGACCGGAAACTGATCAACCGGCGCAACATGCTGAATGCCCGCGTTGTTCACCAAAATATCACAAGCCCCCGCCTTTTCGATCAGCGCGCGGCATTCTTCACCCTTGGACATGTCCGCCTTGATATAGCGTGCGCTGGTCCCGGTCTCTTTCGAAATCTCGGCGGCCAGCGCATGATCTTCGTCGCGGTCGGTAAAGGAATTCAGCACCACGTCGGCGCCGGCCTTCGCTAGCTCGCGCGCGACGCCCAATCCGATCCCTGAATTCGAACCGGTGATAATGGCTGTTTTTCCCGAAAGGCTCATAGCCGAACTCCCACAAAATCAACTTTGGCAACACAGTGCCATGCTGCAGCTGCAAAGAAAACGGGGAAACATTCGGGCAGCGCATCCTTTGAAAGACCCGCACAAAAAAACGCCCGCACGAAGCGGGCGTTAAGTTATTGAGGCAGGTTTCATACAGGCAAGAAACCTATCGAGCAGTGCAACCTTTATAAGCAATTCCGTGCCTTCGTCCAAGCTAAAAGTTTGAAAATAAGAAAAATCATCGCTACGATGAATCCCAACAAAATAAGGCCAGAGCAGGATTGTTTCCAAAATGAGCCCCGATTATCTACGCCCCGTTCGTCCATTGATCGCGGGAATCACTGCACTTTTGAGCACGTCAATTGCCCATGCAGAATCAACCCATGGCATAGCTATGTATGGTGACCCGGCCTTACCACCGGATTTTGTGTCCCTGCCCTACGCAAATCCGGACGCGCCACAAGGCGGGAAAGTCGTGTTCGGAAATACGGGCGGCTATAACAGTTTGAACCCATTCGTGCAAAAAGGCAGCTCGCCCTGGCAATTGCGATTTTGGACCCATGAGGGCCTGATGGGTCGATCTTGGGACGAACCTTTCACTCTTTACGGGCTGTTAGCCGAATCAGTTGAGACCGCGCCGGACCGGTCCTGGGTCGAATTCACCCTGCGTGAGAACGCCGAATTCTCGGATGGTACACCAGTCACAGTGGATGATGTCATCTGGTCGTATGAGACTTTAGGCACAGAAGGTCATCTGCGATATCGCGGGCTGTGGGGCAAGATCGACAGCATCGAACAGACCGGTCCCCGCTCGGTGCGCATCACCTTCAACGAGCCCGACCGCGAGCTTGCCCTGATCGCAGGCCTGCGCCCGATCCTGCAGAAAGCCCAGTGGGAAGGTAAAGATTTTGCCAATGCCGGGTTGCATGACATTCCGGCCGGAAGTGGGCCCTACGTCGTCGACAGCTATGAGGCCGGTAGATACGTGAACCTCAAGCGGAACCCGGATTATTGGGGCACTGATATCCCCTTCCGCAAAGGCACCATGAATTTGGACGAAATGCGGATCGAGTTCTACGGCGACGGCACTGTTCTGTTTGAGGCCTTCAAAGCCGGAGAACTGACTGCGGTACGTGAATTCAATGCCGACAAATGGGCCAATCAATACAATTTCCCGGCCGTCCAACGCGGCGATGTGGTCAAGACCGAGATCCCACACGGCAAGCCTTCGGGCATGACCGGGTTTGTCATGAACACCCGCAAAGCGCCGTTTGCCGACTGGCGTGTCCGCGAGGCGTTGACGCTGGCGTTCAATTTCGAGTTCATCAACGACACGATTACCGGCAATGCTCAGCCGCGCATCACATCCTATTTCTCGGGCTCGGGTCTGGCGATGCAACCCGGCCCGGCAAGTGGTCGCGTGGAAGAGCTGCTATTGGAGTTCAAGGACGACCTGCCCCCCGGAACGCTTGAAGGCTATACCCTGCCGGAAAGTGACGGATCGGCCCGCAATCGTTCGAACATCCGCGCTGCAACCAAACTGTTGGCTGAGGCGGGCTGGACCATCCAGGACGGCGTGCTGCGTAACGAAAACGGCGATGCTTTTACGCTGACCGTGTTGCTGCAACAGGGCGACACCGAAAGCGAAACGGCAATCGAGATCTACACGCGCGCGCTCGAGCGCCTTGGCATCGCTGTGACCACCGAGCACGTCGACAGCGCCCAGTTCACCAGCCGTACATCCGAGTTAGATTTCGACATGACCTATTTCCGTCGTGCATTGTCCCTGTCACCCGGCAACGAGCAGCGCCTGTATTGGGGCAGCGAAAACGCGAATACTCCGGGCACGCGCAATTTGATGGGGGTGGCTTCATCCGCTGTGGACGGAATGATTGACGCCATGCTGGCCTCGGAAAGTCATGAGGATTTCGTCGCTGCAACGCGCGCGCTTGATCGTGTGTTGACCGCCGGGCGCTATGTCATTCCGATCTGGAACTTTGATGTGGGCCGGATAGCCCACGCCAAGGAACTCAAGCAGCCGGAAAACTTGCCGATCTATGGCGATGGGCCGGAGTACATGCCGCAGGTTTGGTGGTACGAACAGTAACGGGTCACGCGCGGCACCTAAGGGACGTGGGCGGAAATCGGCGCACAGCCTATTGGCACCACATATTGCGGGTCGGTTTTTTGCCATGCCAACATGTTGCAACAACCCCAACGTCAAGTGTTCCCCTAAAAAACTCACACAAAAAGCTTTACTGACCGGGGTTTAGCAATATAGCTTGTACATATACTGCAGTACGCTGCACGAATTGATTATTGCTTTGAAATTCAAAACGTAACTCTTCGTCCGGTGCGCAGAACATCGAATTTACGGACCGGCCTCCACTCACTCAAAAATCAGGTCCGTCTGCCCGTTGCGGATAGGCTGCAACGGGCACTTTCGCCCCCGTCAAAAATCAAACCGCCTCCCGACCCCGGGTGCGACATTTTGTCATGCCCGAACGCCCCCACCACCTTCGTACGCTGGTTCTTGGGACGAACGGTTTGAAACCATGAAAACGGAAAGCTGTCTAATGTTGAAATGGACCGATCTGACGCAAGACTGGAGTGCAATGTACACCCGCGCCAAACGGCGCTTTCCAAACCTGCGGGATCAGGACATGGTGCGGTTAAGCCAAGACCGCAAATGTTTCGAAGCGTATCTGGCTGAACGCCATCAACTGACCATGAACGAAGCCCACGAAGAGCTTGAGGACTTTTTGTTCACGGAAGGTTTGAACCGGGAATTCAGCCGGTCGTTAAGTAAGTGATGTTACCCACAGGATCATTGCATCTTCGTCGCTGACCGAGATTACATTGTGACCCATGCTACCGTCGTAATAGGCGCTGTCGCCGCGGCGCATTTCGACTGGTTCATAAAACTCGGTGTAAAGGCGCACAACACCCGTCAGGACATACAAGAACTCTTCGCCGTCGTGGCGGACCCAGCCGTCGAACTCATCCATTGACCGCGCGCGGACACGGGCCCGATAGGGCAACATCTGCTTTTTTGTCAGCGTTTCGGCCAGCAGTTCATGTTCATAGGTGGTTGTGGGATGGGCAGACCCTTCGCCCATGCGCGTCACGGCCATCCGGCCGATCACTTGGTCCCGCTGTGGCGCCGTAAACAGTTGCGGCACCGAGATCTCAAGGCCGGTCGCAAGCTTTTTCAGCGCGTCATAGGTGGGCGACATCTGACCGTTTTCGATCTTGCTGAGCGTTGAACGCGCCAAACCGGCCTGCGTGGCCGCCTGTTCAAGCGTCCATTTCCGCGCTTTCCGCAGCTCGCGCACACGCGCGCCGAGGTCCAGTGGTTCAACTTCCGTATGTTCGCCCGAGTCCCGGGCAATGCGGATCAGAGATGTCTGGTCTTGAGTGCTCATGCGTCATTCTATAGGCGCAGCCTGTCGCGCTTGCAACGCAGCAGTGGTCGCGCTAGCCAGTTGCCATGCTTTCTGTTTTTGATCAGGGGCCGCCGCCGGCCTGCCCGTCTCCGTTCAACCTGGCAGCGCACGTACTGCGCTGTGCAGACAGGCTTTCGGACAAGACCGCCCTGTCTGTGGTGGGCTCCACGGATGCCCGGAATTGGACGTATTGCGAGTTGCGGCAGGCCATTCTGGGAACTGGCACAGGGTTGTTGAATGCCGGTTTGAAGCCCGGCGATATCGCGTTGATGCGGCTTGGAAACACGGTCGATTTCCCGATTGCCTATCTCGGAGCGATTGCTGTCGGTATCGTCCCGGTCCCAACGTCATCGCAGCTGACCGAGCCGGAAACAGAGCGCATGATCAAGGACCTCAAGCCAGCCGCCATTCTGCGTGACCCACAGGTTGCGTGCGCCGCGCACCCGGTTCAGATTGACCTGTCCGATTTGGCCGGAATGCGTGATCTGCCTGCTGCCGAGTATCAAATGGGTAGTCCGGACCTGATGGCCTATGTCGTCTATACTTCGGGCACGTCGGGAAAACCGAGGGCTGTGGCCCATGCCCATCGCGCCATCTGGGCGCGTCAGATGATGGTGGATGGCTGGTACGGGCTGCGTGAAACCGATCGCCTGTGTCACGCGGGCGCGTTCAACTGGACCTATACTCTGGGCACCGGTTTGATGGATCCCTGGACCATTGGCGCAACGGCTCTTATCCCCGCGCCGGGCACCGATCTGACCAACTTGCCCGCGCTGCTGCGTCACCATCAGGCGACTATTTTTGCTGCCGCTCCTGGCGTGTTCAGAAAGGTATTGAGCAGGCAGAATGACCTGCACCTGCCGGACCTGCGACATGGGTTGTGCGCCGGAGAAAAACTGTCGCGGCATCTGCATGAACAGTGGACGCAAGCGACCGGCACTGAACTCTACGAAGCTTATGGCATGTCCGAGTGTTCGACTTTCATTTCGTCCAGCCCGGCGCATCCAGCGCGGTCCGATGCATTGGGCCAGCCACAGCCTGGCCGCCGTGTGGCCATTCTGGGGCCTGATGGTCCTGTACCTCAGGGTCAGGAAGGCACCATTGCCGTACACAGGTCTGACCCCGGCCTGATGTTGACCTATCTCAACGCCCCGGACGAAGCCGAAGCCCGGATGCAGGACGACTGGTTCCTGACCGGCGATCAAGGGGCCATGGCCGTGGATGGCCAGATCACCTATCTAGGCCGCGATGACGATATGATGAATGCGGGCGGCTATAGGGTGTCACCGGTTGAGGTCGAGGCGGCGCTGTCCCGATATCCCGGCATCGCGCAGGTCGGAGCTGCGGCAGTCGAGGTCAGACAGGACACATTTGTGATAGCAGCCTTCTATACAGGACCGGAAAAGCTGGACGACAACGCCCTGCGTACTTATGTCGAGGCAAATCTGGCGCGCTATAAGCAACCGCGCGCCTTTATCCATCTGCCTGAACTGCCCACCGGCGGGAACGGGAAACTTCTGCGCCGGGCGCTGCCGGCCTATTTCAAGGCGACTACCCCATGACCGAGACCGTCAAGCTTGATATCATGTCCGATCCGATCTGTCCGTGGTGCTATATCGGCAAAACCCATCTGGACAAGGCGCTGGCGGCGATCCCGGACCATCCGTTTGTGATCGAATGGCATCCGTTCCAGTTGAACCCCGACATGCCGGATGCCGGGATGGATCGCCGCGAGTATCTCGAACGCAAGTTCGGGGGCAAGGACGGCGCTGTGCGGGCCTATGCACCGGTCGTTGATCATGCCGAGAACGCAGGTCTTAAGATCGACTTCGAAGGTATCAAGCGCACGCCCAACACACTGGACGCGCACCGCCTGATCCATTGGGCCGGGATTGAAGGCAAACAGAATGCCGTGGTCGATGCCTTGTTCGATGCCTATTTCGTGCAGGCCCGCGATATCGGCGATCATGAGGTTCTGGCGGATATTGCCGACAACGCGGGCATGGACGCCGCAGTCGTTCTAAAGCTGCTGAAATCCGATGCCGATCGCGAGGATATCAGCAACCGTGACAGCCATTCCAGGCAAATGGGCGTCAGCTCTGTCCCGACGTTCATCGTTGCCAATCAACATGCCGTCCCCGGGGCGCAACCCCCTGAAATGTGGGAAAAAGTGATTACTGAAATCATGTCTCAACTCGAGGCTTCCCCTGCAAATTAGCACAGACCTCTGTGCAATTTGACACCTAGCGTCAACTGATTTGCCGTGATAGCGCGAACAGATCAGGAGGGCGTTATGGCCAATCGCATGTCACGGGGTGAGTTCGTAGCACTTGTCGCAATGATGTTTGCGACGATCGCGTTTTCGATCGACTCCATGTTGCCTGCGCTGCCAAATATCGGCGCGCAACTCAGCCCCGACGACGTCAACAAAGCCCAGCTGATCCTGACCTCGTTTGTGTTGGGCATGGGGATTGGCACATTTTTCACCGGTCCGCTGTCGGACGCCTTTGGCCGCAAACCAGTGATCTACGTCGGATCGGCACTGTATATCATCGCAGCGGCGGCTGCCTGGGCCAGTTCATCACTCGAAATGCTATTGGTCGCCCGTGTCTTCCAGGGGATCGGATGTGCGGCCCCGCGCGTGGTGGCCATGGCAATTATTCGCGACCTGTATTCGGGCCGCGAGATGGCGCGGATTGTATCGATTGCAATGATGATCTTCACCCTGGTACCGGCGATTGCGCCAATGCTTGGTGCCGGCGTGATCGCACTGACCGGATGGCGGGGTATCTTTGCCTCATTCATCCTGTTCTCACTGATCACCATCGTCTGGATGGGCCTGCGCCTTCCGGAACCCTTGTCGGCCGAAAACCGTCGCCCGCTGCGCCTGCCCCTTTTACTCGACGCTGCGCGCCAGATGTTCACACATCCAACTGTCCGACTGTCGATCTTGGTTCAGACACTGTGTCTGGGCATGTTGTTCACCATGCTGACGATGGTTCAACCGGTCTACGATGTCATCCACGACAGTGCCGACAGTTTTCCGTTCTGGTTCGGGTTCGTGGCGTTGATGGCGGGCTCAGCCAGCCTGCTAAACGCCGCACTCGTTATTAAATTGGGCATGCGCCGGATCGTGACATGGGCGTTAGGCGCGCAGGTCCTCTTTACCTCAGCCGTCATCGCCCTGAATGCAGCAGACCTTTCGCCCACGCTGTCCTTCGCCGTTTTCGTAAGCTGGCAAACTGCGGTCTTCTTTATGGCAGGCATGACCATGGGCAACCTGAACGCCATCGCGATGGAGCCTATGGGCCATATCGCGGGCATGGCAGCCTCGGTGATCGGAGCGATCTCGACCGTGTTTGCTGCCGCGATTGCGGCGCCTATCGGGCAGATGTTCGACGGGTCTATTACCCCGCTGGCTGTCGGCATCCTGGCCATGAGCGCCGCGGGCTTCGGCCTGATGCTGCATATGGGGCGGATCGAAAACAGGCTGCCGGCCTGATCTGTGCAGGAACGGTGAATCAGGCTAACATCTGCTCAATATGAGTGGAGTTTTTCAGTGAGCGACTACTACGATCTTGGCGCATATACCTGTCCGATAACGACGGCCTCAGCAGACGCACAGCTCTGGTTCGACCGAGGGCTGAATTGGATCTACGGCTACAACCACGACGAATCTGTTGTGTGTTTTCAGCGCGCGCTTGAATTTGACCCTGACTGCGCGTTGGCCCACTGGGGCGTGGCTTATGCCGCGGGCCCGAATTACAACCTGCCTTGGAACCTGCTGGATGACCGTGGACGGCGAAAGGCGCTGGCGCTGGCCTATGATGCCACGCAGAAAGCCGTGGCTTTGGCCGAAGGGTGCAGCCCGACGGAACAGGCGCTGATCCGCGCCCTACCCGCGCGGTACCCACAGCGCGATCCTGTCGACGACATGCATAGCTGGGATCACGATTTTGCCGACGCGATGCGCGTGGCCTTTGCAGAGCAGTCGGATCACCTCGATCTGCGCACCATCTATGTTGAGGCGCTGCTCAACCTGACCCCCTGGCAGATGTGGGATCTGAAAACCGGTAATCCCGCTGAGGGCGCCGCGACTCTGGAAGCGCAAAAAGCCCTGGAAGACGCGATGGCAGACGATCCGGCGGCGATGTCGCATCCGGGTCTGTTGCACCTCTATGTTCATCTGATGGAGATGTCGCCAACACCGGAAAAGGCGCTGAAGGCCGGGGATATCCTGCGCACTTTGGTCCCGGATGCGGGGCATTTGGTGCATATGCCAACCCATATCGACGTGTTGTGCGGGCACTATCAGAACGTCGTTCACTGGAATGAAAAGGCGACCGAGGCTGATCTGAAGTATTATGAGCGCGAAGGTGCCTTCAACATCTACACAGGCTATCGCCAGCACGACTATCATTTTGCCATCTACGGCGCGCTGTTCCTTGGCCAGATGGAACCCGCGCTGCGCGCCAATCAGGGCATCTGGGACACCACCCCCGAAGAGATGCTGCGCACGGAAAGCCCGCCCATGGCGGATTTCTTCGAAAGCTACATGTCGATGGGGCCGCATATCCTGATCCGATTTGGCCGGTGGGAAGAAGCGAAGGCCCTGCCCTTGCCCGATGATCAGGATCTCTACCGCACTGTCACCGCAACCACCCATTACGCCCGTGCAATCGCTTATGCGGCCACAGGTCTTGTGCCCGAAGCAGAGGCCGAAGAGCAACTGTTCCTTGCCGCCAAGGATCGGGTTCCGGAAACACGGCTGCTACACAACAACCGCGTGATCGACTTGCTGGACATCGCCCGCGAAATGCTGCGGGGCGAGATTGAGTATCGCAAAGGCAACTATGACGCCGCATTCGCGCATCTTAGGCGCTCGGTCGAATTGGACGACACGCTGCCCTATGACGAGCCTTGGGGGTGGATGCAACCCGCGCGTCACGCGCTTGGTGCGCTGTTGTACGAACAGGGCCACGTGCCCGAGGCCGAAGCAGTGTATCGCGAAGATCTAGGGCTTGGCGGCACTCTGAGCCGCGCCTCAATCCACCCAGACAATGTCTGGAGTTTGAAGGGCCTGCATGATTGTCTGAAAGCACGCGGTGAGACAGTCGAGATCAAATTGATCAAACAACGTCTTGATCTGGCACTTGCCCGCGCTGACAGGGCCGTCGGGGCCTCGTGTTTTTGCGCGCAGGCAGCAATGAAGGCCGCAGAATGACCCGTGCACTGCTATTGTCTTTGTTGATTTGCGGCCCAGCCCTGGCTGACCGCCAGTCTTTTCCGCCGGTTGATGAAGCAGACCGCGATCCTACCCTCGTGGCCTTTCGGGATAGTTTGCTGGCGAGCGTGGCCGCACGGGATACCGAGGCCGTGATCGCAGCCGCTTGCCCGGACATCTACCTCAGCCATGGCGGAAACGGCGGGCCCGAGGAGTTTGTCGAGTACCTCGCCCCGGAAACTAGCGACTCTCAAGAAGATCAGATCCGCCAAGCCTATTGGAGCGATCTGGAAACCACCCTGTCCCAACCGGGCTATTTCGACGACGAGGGCGAGTTTTGGATGCCGCATCAATGGCAGATCACTTTGCCTGCCTCATTGGACCCTTACGTGGCCTACTTTGTGACCGGTGAGGACGTGACCCTTCGGCAAGCTGCCGAGCCGGGCTCCCCAGCGCTGAGCCTCATCAGCTACGAGATCGTCATCGTTCCAAACTATCGCGACGGTGCCGACTATCAACCGGTGATGCTGACCGACGGCACGCGGGGATTCATGCACGGCGACTTTCTCTGGCCCATGACAGGCCACCGCGCCGCATTCGTAAAACCCGACGCGGGCGAATGGCAGCTGTGCACTTTCGTCAGCGGAGACTAGGCTTTTGCCTTTTTCTTCTTCGCTGCCATGACCTTTTCTGCCAGATCGCGGGCGATGGCGAATGCGCCTTTGATCTTGTCGCTGTCCTTCTTCCAATCACGTCTGACGACGATCTTGTTGTCCTTGACCTTGGCCAAACCGCGTTGGTTCTGAATGAACTCGACCAAACCCTCTGGCGAGGCGAACTTGTCGTTGTGGAACTGGATTGTCGCGCCTTTCGGCCCGCCATCCAGCTTGGCGATCCCTGCCCGCTTGCACATCGCCTTGATACGCACGACCAGCATCAGGGTATTCACCTCTTTCGGCAGCGTGCCGAACCGGTCAATCAGTTCTGCGGCAAAACCTTCCAGCTCGACCTTGGTCGAAAGCGATGACAAGCGACGATAAAGCCCAAGGCGCACATCCAGATCGGGCACGTAATCTTCGGGGATCAGAACCGGCACGCCCAGATTGATCTGTGGCGCCCATTGGTCGTCGGCTTCCGACAGGCCTTCCATCTCACCGGCTTTGATCTTGGCAATCGCCTCTTCCAGCATCGATTGATACAGCGCATAGCCGACATCGCGCATCTGGCCAGATTGTTCCTCGCCCAGCAAGTTGCCCGCACCACGAATGTCCAGATCCTGCGATGCCAGCGTGAACCCGGCCCCAAGAGTATCCAGCGAGCCCAGAACCCGCAGGCGCTTTTCTGCTGTCGCCGTCAGTTTCTGACGCGGCTTGGTGGTCAGGTACGCATAGGCACGGGTTTTAGACCGCCCTACCCGACCACGGATCTGATAGAGCTGCGCCAGCCCGAACATATCCGCCCGGTGCACGACCATCGTGTTCGCGGTGGGAATATCAAGCCCGCTTTCGACAATCGTCGTCGCCAACAGCACGTCATATTTTCCGTCATAAAAAGCGTTCATACGATCATCGAGTTCGCCCGCCGCCATTTGCCCATGTGCCACCATATAAGTCAGCTCGGGCAGCTGTTCTTTTAGGAACTCTTCGATCTCTGGCAGGTCGGAGATACGGGGAACAACATAGAAGCTCTGCCCGCCACGATAGTGTTCGCGCAGCAGCGCCTCGCGGACAGTGACTGCATCGAATTCGCTAACATAGGTACGAATGGCCAGACGATCGATCGGCGGTGTGCCGATGATCGACAGATCGCGCACCCCGGTCAGTGACAGTTGCAGTGTCCGAGGGATCGGTGTGGCGGTAAGGGTCAGAACGTGAATGTCGCTGCGCAGCTGCTTAAGTCGTTCCTTGTGACCGACGCCAAAATGCTGTTCTTCATCGATGACCAACAGGCCCAGATTGTTGAACCGGATACCCTTGGCCAGCAACGCATGGGTGCCGATCACGATGTCGACGGTCCCGCGCGCCATACCATCACGGGTCTGCTGTGCATCTTTCGCGGACACAAAGCGCGATAGCTGCCGCACCTCCAACGGAAAGCCACGGAACCGTTCCTTGAAACTGGCCGCGTGCTGACGCGCCAGCAATGTGGTCGGTGCGATCACGGCCACCTGAACACCGGACATCGCGGCGACAAAGGCCGCGCGCATGGCAACCTCGGTTTTGCCAAAGCCCACGTCACCACAGATCAACCGATCCATCGGCGCGCCGGAATGCATGTCCTCCATCACCACGGAAATCGCGCGCAACTGATCATCGGTTTCCTGATATGGAAAGCGCGCGCTGAACTCCTCCCACGCGTGGGGTGGCGGATCCATGACCGGAGCTTTGCGCAAAGCGCGTTCCGCAGCGATACGGATCAGCTTGTCCGCCATCTCGCGGATGCGTTCTTTCAGCTTGGCTTTCTTAGCCTGCCAAGCGCCGCCACCCAAGCGGTCCAGCAGACCTTCGTCATGACCGTATTTCGACAGCAGCTCGATGTTCTCAACCGGCAGATACAGCTTGGACTGTTCGGCATATTCCAGCAGCAGGCATTCATGCGCAGCGCCGGCCGCCGTGACCACTTCCATCCCAATGTACCGCCCGATCCCGTGGTCGACATGCACCACCAGATCACCGGGGCTGAGCGATTGGGTTTCGGTCAGGAAGTTCTCGGCCTTGCGGCGCTTTTTAGGCTGACGGATGAGGCGGTCACCTAGCACGTCCTGCTCGGCGATCACGGTCAGACCGGGCGTTTCAAACCCGTGCTCAAGCGCCCAGACAGCCAGATGCAATCCGCGTTTGCCAATCCGGGTGCCATTGGTGACAGGGACGGCTTCGGCAAGGCCTTCATCCTCGATCAATCCGGTCAGGCGCTCTCGTGCCCCTTCGGAGTACGACGCAATCAAGACGGGTCCCTTGGCCATCTTGCCGGTGATATGGCTTGCCAAAGCACCAAACAGGCTGATGTTTTCCTGCTGCCGCTCTGGTGCGAAATTGCGGCCAATCCGCCCGCCTGCATCGATCACACCGGGACCGCTGGCCTGAGGCAGCGGGCTGAACTGCATCACCCGCCGGTCCCCGACCGCCTGCTCCCATGCGGCATCGTCCAGATAGAGCAATCCGGGAGGTGTAGGCTTATACACCGTATCCATGCGCGAACGGTTTTCCAGTGCCAGACGCCGCGTTTCGTACTGATCGGCTATTGTATCCCAGCGGGCAAGCCGCGTGGGTGTCACCTGATCATCCACAGTGATCGTCGCATCCGGAAGATAATCAAAAAGGGTTTCCAGCTTTTCGTGGAAGAACGGCAGCCAGTGTTCGATGCCCTGATGCTTGCGGCCCGCGCTGATCGCCTCATATAGCGGATCATCGGTGCCCGCCGCGCCAAATTCGATGCGATAGTTTTGGCGGAACCGCGTGATGGCGGCGTCATCCAGAATGACCTCGGAAACCGGAGCCAATTCGACAACATCCAGCTTTTCGGTCGTGCGTTGCGAAACCGGATCGAACCGGCGCGCGCCGTCCAGCACGTCTCCGAACAGGTCCAGACGTACGGGACCAGATTCGCCCGGGGGAAAAATGTCGATGATACCGCCGCGAACGGCATAGTCGCCCGGCTCCATCACTGTCGGACTTTGCGTGAACCCCATGCGTACAAGGAAGTTCCGCAGCGCCGTTTCGTCGACGCGATGGTTCACGCGGGCGGTAAAAGCAGCCTCGCGCAGTACATCCCGCGCAGGCACGCGCTGGGTTGCCGCGTTCAGCGTGGTCAGCAGGACAAACCGATCTGGCATCTGATGCACCAGTGCCGCCAAAGTCGCCACACGCGCCGCCGCAATATCGGCGTTGGGCGACACCCGGTCATATGGCAGACAATCCCACCCCGGAAACACAAAGACCGGCATATCGGGGGCGAAGAAAGCCAGTGCGGCCCGCATCGCCTCCATCCGTTTATCGTCACGCGCGACGTGGCAGACCGGCCCGCCAACGCGCGTGATCTCATTCAGAACAAGCTGTGCGTCAAACCCTTCGGGAGCGCCGCCAACCGTCACATGGTTCGGAGCTGTCATCGCCTTGCCTTTCTGATTTTCATCCCCCGAGAACGCCGATCGAGACGTTCTGGTACATACCCCAAAGTGACGTGATGACAATTGAGATCATGCCAATGATCTGGGTGTAAATCCTGCAGCGTACAAGGATCTTCGACACGCTTCCGAGCACCGGCTCGATGCCTTGCAACTTGCGCGCGGCGCGAATGTTGATCAGCATCACCAAACTCACCGGGAACAGCAACAAAAACACAGCCTGTGCAAATTCAACGCCATAATAGAAACCCAGCATCGCAAGCCCGGTAAAAAAGAAACAACTCAAGGCCAGTACAACGAGACCTGACATATCAACGATGTAAAGCAGCCTGTTGCCGTTGATCCGAACGATATCCAGTAGGTCCTGCTCGGACTGTCCGCCAACGCGGCGGGCACGCACAAGCAGATCGTAAGGAACCCCCATCGCCCAGTGGCTGGCCGACGACCAGAGCACCGCCAACACAATCCAGTACCACAGATTCGAAAAGCTGCGCATGTCGATGAGTTCGAAAATCGAAGAGTGCAAATCCACGCATCAGCCCTTTGTTCATTGTCCTTGGGGCGTTCTTCGCGCAGGCGCGTCCAATGTTCCCCTTGAGACCATCGGGAATTCATGCCACCCAATGCACGATTATTCAAGGAGAGCGCGACATGAAACCGACCATCGCCCCCTACCCACAGACGCGATTTCGCCGGGCGCGCCAATCCGATGCCATTCGTGGGTTGGTAAGGGAAAACGCGCTGACGACAGACGATCTGATTTGGCCGGTTTTTGTGCGCGATGGTGAAGGCATTGAAGAACCCGTACCTTCGATGCCCGGCGTTGTGCGGCGCTCGGTCGATCTGATCGCCAAGGCCGCAGTTGAGGCACAGGCTATGGGCATCCCGGCGATCTGTATCTTTCCTTATACTGATCCCAGCCTGAAAACCGAAGATTGCGCCGAGGCGTGGAACCCAGACAATCTGTCGAACCGGGCCATTCGGGCGATCAAATCTGCGACCCCCGATATCGCCGTGATGACCGACGTGGCGCTGGACCCCTATAACATCAATGGCCATGACGGCTATGTCGTGGATGGCGAGATCGTGAACGATCAGACCGTCGAGGCGCTGGTCAAAATGACACTGGCGCAGGCTGAGGCCGGGGCCGACATCATTGGACCCTCAGACATGATGGATGGCCGCATCGGCGCAATGCGCCGCGCGCTTGAGGGTGCCGGGCACCACAACGTGATGATCCTCAGCTATGCCGCTAAATATGCCAGCGCATTCTACGGCCCCTTCCGCGATGCAGTGGGCGCGTCCGGTGCGCTGACCGGAGACAAGAAGACCTACCAGATGGACCCGGCCAATTCGAACGAGGCCCTGCGCCTGATCGAACGTGACCTGACAGAAGGTGCAGACATGGTGATGATCAAACCAGGCATGCCCTATCTGGATATCTGTCGCCGCGTGAAAGACACGTTTGGCGCGCCAACCTATGCCTATCAGGTGTCCGGTGAATACGCGATGATACAGGCAGCTGCGCAGAACGGCTGGATTGATGGTGAGAAGGTCATGCTGGAAAGCCTGCTGGCCTTCAAACGTGCGGGTTGCGACGGAATCCTGACCTACTTTGCACCGCAGGTTGCACGCATTCTTCAAGGCTAAAACCCCGGGCGGTTGCGATTTTTCGCCGATTGTGAACGCTGTTGAGCCAGCTTTCCCGTGACACACAGGCGCAATCGGCGTATTCTTGCACACAAGATCGGGAACACCCGACACTTCAGGCAGTTTATACAGAGAAAAAAACATGAGCAGTTCCAACTCTCCCCGACTAAACCGTCGTGGCTTTGCGCTTGGCATGGCCGGGCTCACACTGACCGCTGCATGCGGAAACGGTGTAGGCAATTCCAATGCGGCCCAAATCGACGCCCGTGTGAACGTGACGCTGAACGAAATGTTCAGCAAGTACCCCAACACCGTCGAGATCGCCGAAAAAGCCGACGGCATGCTGGTGATGCCGTTGATCACCGAGGCCGGTTTCATCTTTGGCGGTGCCTATGGCCAGGGCGCGCTGCGCATCAACGGCGCAACGGTAGACTATTACTCGGCCCTATCCGGCAGTGCTGGTCTGCAGATCGGCGCGCAACAATATGCGCATGTCCTGTTCTTCATGACGCAGGACGCCCTAGATGACTTCCGCCGCTCCAGCGGTTGGACCGCAGGTGCGGATATCGGCTACGTCGTCGATGCCACCGGCGACTCGCTCTCAACCGACACAACTCAATTGCGCAAACCGGTACTTGCCGCCGTTTTCGGACAGGCCGGTTTGAAATTCGGCGCGACCGTCGAAGGCACCAAGTACACGCGCATTATCCCCTGATACCGAATACCACCCCCCCTTTGCCACGGACCCCGCCACATGTTCAAAACCATGTGGCGGGGTTTTTCATCTCAACATGTTAACTCAACGTTCGCGCGGCGTTCCTCTTTCGGTTGCCCGGTCCTTCCAGTAGGGTTCAGCCAATAATTTATTATGGGGATATGGGGCGTTCATGGATCTTGTCTTTCGCTGGCTGGTTCGGATTGCTACGGGCCTGATCCTGTTGGCCGTTGCGGCTGTGGGTCTTGTCTACTTCCTGGCCAGCCAGTCCCTGCCGGATTATGACCAGACCGTCGAAGTCAGCGGGCTGCGTGCGCCGGTCGAGATCGTGCGCGACACCGCCAATGTTCCGCATATTCTGGCCGAAAGCGACCCGGACGTGTTCTTTGGCCTGGGCTATGCCCACGCGCAGGATCGCCTGTGGCAGATGACCGTGATGCGTCGCACGGCGCAGGGCCGTTTGTCCGAAGTTTTCGGCAAGCGCACTGTCCCTATCGACAAGCTCTTGCGCCGGTTTGACCTGTACAGTCTGGCCCACCGCTCGGTCGAGGTGCAGGACGATTACACCAAAGCTGCGCTGCGCGCTTATTCTGCGGGCGTCAATGCCCGTCTGGATGAGATCAATGAGAACGCATTGGGACGCGGCGCGCCCGAGATGTTTCTGTTCAACGCATCTGTTTCGCCGTGGCAGCCCGGCGACAGCATTGCGATCATCAAACTGATGAGCTTACAACTGTCCGGCCATTTGAAAGATGAGGTCCTGCGCGCCCGTACATCCCTGATGCTGAACGATCCACAGCGGCTGGCCGATATCCTGCCAGACGTACCAGGCGCGGGCATCGCGGCGCTGCCGGAATATGCGTCTTTGTTCCCAGGACTGCCGCGCTATGCCGAAGGCACCTCGATGCCAGACTCGCCTCTGTCACCATTCCCTAGACGCGGCTTGGCCGGGGCGTCGAACGCGTGGTCGGCTGCGCCTTCGCGTTCCGCGATCGGGGGCACCCTGCTGGCCAACGACCCCCATCTGGGCCTGACCGCACCCGGCATTTGGTACTTGGCACGGCTTGAGCTTGCCAAAGGCGGTGTCATCGGCGCGACCATTCCGGGCGTACCTGCGATCATGACGGGCCGCAGTGATCGATTGGGCTGGGGCCTGACGTCGTCTTATCTGGACGATCAGGATGTTCACATCGAACAGCTGAACCCGGAAAACCCAGAAGAATACCTGTCGCCTGATGGTTTCAAGCGGTTTCGCTCTCGCCCCTCGATCATCGAGATCAAAGGCGAAGCCCCCATCACCCTGACCCTGCGCTGGACCGAGAACGGACCCGTCTTGCCCGGCAGCCATTACGATCTGGAAACGATCACGCCGCCCGGACACGTCGCGTCGTTGTCATGGACCGCGCTCAGCCCGCGCGACACGTCGATGACGGCTTCGATGGCATTAATGAATTCGGACAGTGTGCGCGAAGCCATCGACGTGGCCGAGCTGTTCATTGCGCCGTCGCAAAATCTGTCGCTGGTCGACAAGGACACGATCGGCATGAAGCTGATCGGCGCAATGCCTGACCGAGATCTTCGCAACCAAAGCCGCGGCCGTATCCCAACGCCCGGTTGGTTGGCCGAGAACCTGTGGCAAGGCCGCTTGCCTTATGCAAACAACCCCGAATTCGTGACGCCAGCAGGCGGGATTCTGGGCAATACAAACAACAAGATCATCGACCGCCCCTTTCCCAACCACGTCTCATACGAATGGGGCGACACCCAAAGGGTGCACCGTTGGGAACGCCTGATGCAATCGCGCGAGGTTCACACCCGCGACAGCTTTATCGAAGCGCAACTTGATACCGTCAGCTTTACCGCCCGTTCACTTCTGCCGCTAATCGGCGCCGATCTTTGGTTTACCGGAGCCTCTGCGCCCGAGGGCACACCGGAACGCCAGCGTCAGGTCGCGCTGGCCCTGCTGGCCGAGTGGAACGGTGAGATGAACGAGCACCTGCCTGAACCGCTGATCTATGCCGCATGGTTGCGCGCGCTGCAAATCCGGCTGATCTCGGACGAGCTGGGGCCGCTGGCGGCCGAATACAAACATGTTGAGCCGCTTTTCATCGAACGGGTGTACCGCGATATCGACGGCGCGTCGGTCTGGTGCGACGTGCGTCAGAGCGCACCCGTGGAAACCTGTACCGACATGGCACGACTGGCGCTGGACGATGCGCTGATCTGGATCAGCGAGAAATACGGTGGTTCGCTGGAATCCCTGCGCTGGGGAGACGCCCATCAGGCCACGCATGACCACCCGGTTCTGGGCACGGTTCCCGTTCTGCGGTTCTTCGTCAACATCCGCCAATCCACCAGCGGCGGCGACAACACCCTGCTGCGCGGGCGGACATCGGGCGAAGGGCCCAACCCTTTCCAAAACGTCCACGGTGCGGGATATCGCGGTGTCTATGATTTTGCCGATCCCAACAGTTCGGTCTTTATCACGGCCACAGGCCAGTCGGGGCATTTCCTGTCGCGCTACTACGACGATCAGGCCCAGCTTTGGCGGCGAGGTGAGTATATCCCCATGTCACTGGACATGGATCTGGCCCGCGCGGCAGCGGTCGGTGTAACCAACCTGACCCCGCGCTGATTTCACTGCTTCGGCAGGACCTTGCCCCTTTTGCAAGCTGCCGTGGACGCGCGCAGGTGTTTTCGCCTACGATCTGCAAGCCGACAATTCGGGACCTTGGGGGTACAGATGGCCAGTTTTCGGGATATGTTGAACAATCTCGCACGCGATTACGCAATCGCGTGGAGCTCGGGCGACCCAAATGCGGTTGCCAGCTTTTTTGCACCCGACGGGCAGATCACGATCAACCGGGGTGAACCAATTGTCGGCCGTGCCGCCGTCGCAGACATGGCGCGCGGATTCTACGCCGACTTCCCGGATCTGGAAGTGCGCTGCGACATGCTGCGCTGGGCCGGATCACACGCGATTTTTGTCTGGACGCTGGAAGGCCATCACTCAGAGACCGGCAACCACGTCGTCACGCGTGGTTGGGAAGAATGGGAATTGACCGCTGACAACAAGGTGCAAACGTCGCTGGGTTGGTTCGATGCTGACGACTATCAGCGCCAGATAGACGGGCAGTAGCGGACGCCCCGCCTAAACGCGCGTGATCTGGTAGTCGCGCGGAATGCCTTCTGTCACCTTGAACCAGGTCGAGGCTTTGGTTCGCGCTTGATGGGCGTCAAAGGCCGCTTGGTTTTCAAAAATTTCGTGTACGTCGAACCGACCGGGAATATCCGCGTCTTCTGTAACGTCGAATGTGATGCAACCCGGTTCGGCCCGAGTCAGGGCGATGTGGTCCGGCAACGCCTCCCGCACCTGTGTGACACGGTCGGCAGGCACCGAAATATGACCACGCAGAACCACCTTAATTTTTGCCATCGTGACCTCGCTTGTCGATCAAAGCGCGGCGAACTGCGCCGCTTGCTTGTCGGTCCACAATACGGTGATCTGAAATCCTTCATCCGTCGGCTCTTCGGATTGAACAACGTCCTGACGGAACAGCCACGCACGCTTGTTGCCTTCGGCAAATGCCAGCGTCAGAACTGTCTCGTGCCGAACCCCTTGCAAATTAACCGCGATCTCGGCCAGCAATGGTTCGATACCTTCGCCCGTCACGGCGGAAATGGCAAAGATCGACGGGTCGCGGTCGGCCCGGGCAAACTTGGCCTCGCGCTCATCTTCGTTCAACAGGTCGATCTTGTTCCAGACCTCAAGCCGGGGCCGTTCGTCATCGACGCCCAACGAGGTCAAAATGGTTTCGACATCCCGGGCTTGCGCCTCGGTGTCTTCATCGCTGATGTCGCGCACATGCACGACGATATCTGCGCCCAGAACCTCTTCAAGTGTGGCGCGGAAGGCCGCGACCAGTTCGGTTGGCAAATTCGAAATGAACCCTACCGTGTCCGACAGAATCACCTCGGGACCATCGGGCAGTTCAACCCGCCGCATGGTCGGATCCAGCGTGGCAAACAGCATGTCCTTTGCCATTACCTCGGCCCCGGTCAGGCGATTGAACAAAGTTGATTTACCGGCGTTCGTATAGCCCACCAACGCAACAATCGGATATGGCACCTTGGCCCGAGCAGCTCGGTGCAAGGTCCGGGTCTTGATCACCTTCTGTAATTGACGGCGCAGGCGCACAAGCTGATCGTCGATCGCCCTTCGGTCAGCCTCGATCTGGGTTTCACCGGGACCACCGACAAACCCCAATCCACCCCGCTGACGTTCAAGGTGGGTCCAGGCGCGAACCAGACGCGTACGCTGATAGCTGAGCGCGGCCATCTCGACCTGCAGCACACCTTCGCGGGTCCGAGCGCGGTCGCTGAAAATCTCCAAAATCAACCCGGTCCGATCGAGGATTTTAACCTTCCACGCTTTTTCCAGATTGCGTTGCTGAACAGGGGTAACCGGCCCGTCAATCAGAACCAGCTCGACCTCGGCGTCATGGAACCGTTCGCCCAGCTCCTCGATCTTGCCGGTCCCGAACAACAGCCCCGGCTGAGCACGTGGCAGACGCACAATATCGGACCCGATCACATCCAGATCGGGCAAAGCGGCAGCCAGTGCCACCGCCTCTTCCAGCGCCGGTCCAGGGACACGGCGCTGTTCATCTGATTTGATTTCCGGATGCAGCACCCAAGCCCGGGTGCGCGTCCTTTCATGTTCCATCAAGAGGCGTCTTCGCCCTCATACAGGTTGATCGGCTGCGACGGCATGATCGTTGAAATTGCGTGTTTGTAGACCAGCTGCGACTGTCCGTCGCGGCGCAACAATACGCAGAAATTGTCGAACCAGGTGATGACACCCTGCAATTTCACACCGTTGATCAGGAAAATTGTGACAGGGACCTTTGCTTTCCGTACATTATTCAGGAACGCGTCCTGCAGATTCTGTCTGTCCGAAGCCATATTATTATAATCTCGCCATTGTTCTTGCTACGCGCTGCGGACCAACGCGCTACCTCTGGCAGAGTATGGAGTGTCATTAACCGATATTCCAGATGAAAAATAAGGTGTCGGCAAAGGTGAGGATTCTTAGTCTCGCCAGAGGGTTGGCGTAATCAGCGCAATGATCGCCAATGTTTCCAACCGTCCGATCACCATCGCCGCACACATGGTCAGCTTTGCGCCCCAGGGCAAATCGACCAGACGGATGGGAACATCGGTGGCCAGTTCAATCAACGGCCCGGTGGTGCTGAGCGCCGCGACGCTGAGGACCATCGCCTGTTCGAACCCCGACCCCATCGCGGCCAGCAGCAGATTGAACAGTGCTGCGGTCAAGGCGAACATCATCAGGAAGATCCAGGCGATAAAGGCCCCGTCGCTTTGAATGCGACGGTTACCGCCGCCAATGCCACTAACGGATGAGGGATAGATCAACCGATCAATCTCACGCGCGCCATTGAGGTACAGGGCAAAGACCCGCAACAGTTTGACCCCGCCCGCCGTTGTGGCCACCCCTCCTCCGATCAGGGCGAGGCCCATCAGGATCAGCCCGGGGGTGCCAAGGCCGGACAATTGCTGCGCATCGTTCCAGTTTGCGCTTTCGAATCCGGCTGTGGTCAGGAAAGACAACGCCGTAAAGATCATGCCCCAGATCACGCTAAGTGCCTGAAGCGGTTCCAACTGATTGCCGATTTCCAGAACGCCGGCCCAGACGCGCGCGAACAACAGTGCCGCGACGACACCCACAATCATCAGGCCAATCCGGAATTCGGGGTCTTGGTCCAGCCGGGAATAGCCTGTGGTTGCCGTATCGGTCGAAAAGGTCAGCCGCGACAAGGCGAAGAACAGGAACAGAAACAGGATCGCCTCGCCCGTTATTCCAGCCTGCGCCCCCTCCAGCCCTCCGACCGGAGATATCCCCGACGTGGCCATGGTTGACATGGCGTGACACACGGCAGTCAGGCCGTTTTCTCCGGCGATCAGCAGCAGGATCCATATGGTTGCGGTCAGACCGGTATAAACTGGTGTCAAGGTCCGGGTCACACGGATCAGACGGCCGCGGGGGTCGACCACTTCGCTTTGTGCGACGCCCGACACAGGGCGACCGGGCTGGCCGCGCGCCGTAATCTCGAACCCACCTAGCGACAAGGGCGCCAGAATTGCAGCCGCAGCAATCCACATCAGCAAGCCGCCCATCCAGCCGACCAAAGCACGCCACAGGTGCAGCGGTGCGGTCAGGCGATCCGGGTCCAGAAACAGATCTGCACCGGTGGTGGTCACAGCACTGACCATATCAAAATACGCATTCAAAAAGGTGGTGTTGCCCAAGGCATCATGCAGCGGAATCGCCAGAAACAGCGGCAAAACGGTAAAACACCCCAACAACACGGCCAGTTGCCCCAGCGTCCCACGTCGCGGCACCCGGTTTGATGCTGCCACAGCGATCGTGGATACCACGAACAGTCCCAGAAGGCCGGAGTAGAAAAAGGATCGCGACGTGTCGTGATCATCCAAGGCCAGCGCGTAAATCGCTGGAATCCACATCGACAACGCAGCGATTCCCGAGATCAACAGAAACAGCGGCAATCGCTGAGTCAAAGTGATCTGTTGTCTCAGAGCGCGCGCCATCAGAAGAAATCGATTGAAACCTGCATCAGGCGCTCAACCTCGGGCACGTCCTTGGCCATCGCAAAGATCGCCACCACGTCCTTTTCGTCGATCCGCAGGCTGCCTGTCGGGCGCAAAAGCTCATCGCCTTTTCGGACGGCACCCACCAGAACGCCTTCGGGAAAATCGATATCCCGCAGCTTCTGTCCTGCCATTGGTGAGGTCGATAGCACCTCGGCCTCGATCACTTCTGCCTCGGCATCCCCGATAGAATAGACCTGCCGCACTCGCCCGTGGCGAATATGGCGCAGGATCGAGCTGACAGTGGTTGCACGCGGGTTGATATAGGCGTCGATCCCCAGCGGCCCCATCAGGGCCACCATGCTTGGATCATTGATCAAGGCAATCGCCAAGGCACAACCTTCGGCCTTGGCCCGTACAGCAGCCAGCATGTTGGCGCGGTCGTCATCGGTGACCGCCAGCATCGCGTCGGCGCGTTCGATCCCGGCCTCGCGCAACAAGGCGGCATCAAGCCCGTCGCCATTCAGGACAATCGTCCGCTCCAGTGTTTCGGCGGCTATTTCAGCGCTTTGGCGATCACGCTCGATCACCTTGGCACGCACACGGCTTTCACGTTCTTCCAGCGTTCGGGCAACTTCCAGACCGACATTTCCGCCGCCCACAATTACCACGCGGTCCTGCTTTTTGTGGGTCTTGCCGAAAACCTCCATCGTGCGATCCAAGTCTTTGACATTGGTAAAGACATAACATTCGTCGCCGACAAACAGCTGATCTTCGGATTCAGGCGCAAATAGCGTGCCATCGCGCCGGACACCGACAACGATTGAGCTTAGCGTCGAAAACAGGTCCGTGAGCTGCCGCAAGGGTGTGTTCACGATGGGGCAATCTTCGTCGATGCGAATGCCCAGAAGCTGCGCCTGCCCATCCATGAACATCTCAGTATCAAAGGCGGACGGGGCCGAAAGGCGGCGCATAGCGGCGGCTGCAACTTCGCGTTCGGGGCTGATCACGACATCGATGGGCAAGTGGTCACGACGGAACAGATCTGAATGGATCGCCTGCAAATACGATTTCGCCCGCAATCGCGCGATCTTGCGTTGGATGGAAAAGATCGAATGCGCCATCTGGCAGGTGACCATATTCACCTCGTCCGAATGGGTCGCTGCGATGATCATATCGGCATCACGCGCGCCAGCACGCTCAAGCACGTCAGGATAGCTTGCAAACCCAGCAATCCCCTGAACATCCAGCGTTTCTGTTGCCCGGCGCACCAGATCGGGATTGTTGTCCACCACCGTTACGTCATTCAGTTCGCCCGACAAGTGACGTGCGATCTGCCAGCCGACCTGCCCGGCACCGCATATGATGACCTTCATGTTTCTGGCCCTTCTGCCTGAAATCCTTGAATGACAGATGCCCCTAAAGTGGTCAATTGAATTGTCATTCAGACAAAGCTGGGGCAAGATAACCCTATGAAATCAGTGCTTCACTTACTAATTCCTTTGACCGTCCTGTCCGCATGCAGCGGCCCACTTTCGTTGTACTATCGCGAAGGTGAAAGCGTGTCGCGCGCGCAATCCGAGACTACGCAATGTCAGGTTAAGGCGGTAAATGACGTTCCCGTCGCCAATCAGGTGCGGCAAAGCCCGCCCACATACTGGCCGGGACGCACTTATTGCGACAACAGGGGGCACTGCTATCGCTCGCCTGGTTGGTGGGAACCCGGGCGCGTGTATACGGTCGACGTGAATGCCGGTCTACGCAATCAGGTCGAGGCCCAATGCATGGCAAAAAAAGGCTTTCGTCCGGTCAGCCTGCCACCCTGCAAACAGAGCGTAAAGTCTCAGGTTCCACCTGCGCGCACAACGAAACTGCCGCCGCTAGGAACCCAATCCTGCTATGTGAAGTTCGACGACGGCTCGTTTCAGATAATCAACCCGGGTCAGGCAGGGTAATGTCCCGGCGGATTACTCCGCCGGTTCCGGTTCGTCGATTTGCGCCACCCTAGCCCCGGATTTGTTCGAAGTTACAACACCGAGCGATTTCAGCTTACGGTGCAGTGCGCTGCGCTCCATTCCAACAAAGCTGGCTGTTCGGCTGATATTGCCGCCAAAGCGGTTGATCTGGGTCAGCAGATATTCGCGCTCGAACGCCTCGCGCGCTTCGCGCAGCGGCAGGGTTGCCAGCGCACCGGACAATACCACGCGGCCCGAGTCGTCGGTTTTCTCATCTTCGGTCGGCAATTCGCGGGCTTCAATCGGGCCCGTTCCATCGCCCAGGATCAGGACACGCTCGATCAGGTTCTTCAGCTGACGCACATTGCCCGGCCAAGTCATGGTCTGCAACAATGCCACCGCCTCTTCCGAGATCTCGCGAATTGGCAAGCCTTGCGATTCGTTGCACACTTCGATGAAATGCTGCGCCAGAACCGGAATATCCTCGCGCCGGTCCTCCATCGAAGGCACGGTGATCGGCACAACGTTCAGGCGGTGATACAGCTCTTCACGGAACCGGTCGGCTTCGATTTCGGCATCAAGATCGCGATTTGTCGAAGAGATGACCCTCAGATCCACTCGCACCTTGTCAGACCCGCCTACCCGCTGGAATTGCTGGTCGACCAGAACCCGCAGAATCTTGGATTGCGTCCCCAGGGGCATGTCGGCCACTTCATCAAAGTAGATCACCCCGCCATGGGCCTCTTCCAGCAAGCCGGATTCGATCCCGCGTTCCGATGACTCGCGCCCGAATAGTACCTCTTCGACACGCTCTGGTTCGACCCCGGCGCAGTTGACAGTGACGAATGGCGCATTGGCGCGGTTGGAATGGGCGTGGATGTAACGCGCGGCAATCTCTTTGCCCGACCCAGCTGGCCCGCTCAACATCACTCGGCCGTTCGACTTGGTGACCTTGTCCAACTGGCTCTGCATCGCCCGGAACGAGGCCGATTTGCCGATCATGTCCGAGTTGGTGACCTCACGCCGCTTGAGCGAAGCATTCTCGCGACGCAAGCGCGAGGTCTCCATGGCGCGGCGGATCACGACCATCAACTGATCAATGTTGAACGGCTTTTCGATAAAATCGTAAGCGCCCTGCTTGATGGCCGCCACAGCAATCTCGATATTACCGTGACCGGAAATGATCACCACCGGCACGTCGGGGTTGTCGCGTTTAACCGACTTCAGGATATCGATCCCGTCCATGCGGCTGTCTTTCAGCCAGATATCAAGGATCAACAGACCCGGTGGCTCGGAATTGATCGACGACATACACTCGTCCGAGTTTGCCGCCAGCCGGGTTGAATAGCCTTCGTCCTCCAGAATGTCGGACACCAGTTCGCGAATATCGCGTTCGTCATCTACGATCAGAATGTCGCTCATCTTTGGCCTGCTTTCAGTTTGTTAGTATGAATTGCCTGCTTTTGTGGCGCTGCAGTCTGGGAAATTTTGCCCCCCGGCAAACGGATCACGGCCATCGCACCGAAATGGTCCTGTCCGTCGAAAACGGGCGCGTCTTCCAGGGTCAGCGCTCCGCCATGTTCTTCTATGATTTTCTTAACGATGGGCAGGCCCAGACCCGTGCCTTCGTCGCGCGTGGTGACATAGGGTTCAAACAACCGCGCCCGATCTTCGGGCAACCCAATGCCATTGTCCGCTATAGTAATGACCGTCCCCGCATCATCGTTGGAAATGTCCACTTTGATTTGTGGCTTCAAATTTTCCGGCGGACCTTTTTTCTTAAGTGTTTCAATGGCCTCACCCGCGTTCTTTATTAAGTTCGTCAACGCCTGGTTCAACATCGTCGCGTCGACATCCGCCAGGATGGGCTTGTCCGGCAACGTCGCGTCGATCTGCACGTCCGGCTGTCCGGCTTGCTGCAACAACACGGCTTCGCGCACCAAGTTAACAACGTCTTCCTCGCGCCGAACCGGTTCAGGCATCCGCGCGAATTTCGAAAACTCGTCCACGATCCGCCGCAGATCGTTGGTCTGCCGCACGATCACATCGGTCATGGATTCAAGGCTGTCACAATCCTCTTCGTTCAGTTTGCGCGAGAACTTGCGCTTGATCCGTTCCGCACTGAGCTGGATAGGCGTCAGCGGGTTCTTGATCTCATGGGCAATACGGCGGGCCACATCGCCCCAGGCCGCCATGCGCTGTGCACTGACCAGATCGGTCACGTCATCAAAGGCCACCACGTAGCCTTCCAAACCGCCATCTTCGCCGCGTCGGATCGCCATGCGCACGAGCAGATTTTCCAACCGCCCCTTACGCGTGACCTTAACCTCACCCTGCACGGCTTCTTGACCGCTGGCTTTCAGATTTTCGAACAAGGGAAGGAATTCAGGAACTGCGATGCCGATTGCCAGTTGTTCTTCACCGCGCGACCAGTCCAGAAGACGCTCGGCTGAGCGGTTTACGAATGTGACACATCCATCCGAATCGACGCCCACTACACCAGACGTCACCGAGCTCAGTACAGAATCGAACAGGCGGCGGCGGCGTTCGATCTGACGCGTGTTTTCCAACAACGTTTCGCGCTGCCCTTTAAGTTGCCGCGTCATCTGATTGAAATAACGACCTAACATGGCGATTTCGTCATCGCTGGCCTCTTCGATGACCTGAACGCTCAGATCCCCGGCGCCGACCCTTTGTGCGGCGGTTGTCAGACGGCCAACCGGGCGCGACAGGCGTTCGGCGAACCACATTCCCAAAGACATCGCAGCAAGGATCAGAATGACTGCAAAGCCCAGGTACAGGAGCCCGAATTCAAAAAGAACCCGGCCCCTTTCACTTTCCAGCTGTTGGTAGAATTGTACCGTTTCCTTGGTGTCATCCAGCAATTTCAGCAGTTCGCCATCCACCTCGCGGCTAACATACAGATACCGGTCCAGATAAGCCTGCAACGGCACCAGCGCGCGGAACTCGTTGTTTTGCCAATCCGCAATGATCAGAAGGTCACTGTCGGTTGCCTCAACCATCTGCTCCGGTGTCGGCGGTTCATAGTTGAACAAGTAGGACCGGTCGCCGCGGGATTTAATTTCGCCACTGCCATCAATGACATATGCCTCGCGCAGGCCCCGCTGAATCTGCGATTGCCCCTGTGCCAGAACCTCGCGCAGTTCGGCGTCCGAAATGTAAAAGTCCAGCGTTCGTGCATTGTCGAGGAACCGGGAAAGAACGATTGCGTCCTGTGTCAGTCCGCTGCGGTGCTCAAGCTCATAGGCCTCGGCGGCGGACAGGGATGATCCGACAACCTGACGGACCCGATCCGAAAACCATCCCTCAAGCCCGATATTCACTGTTAGGCCGGCAAAGATCGCAACGGTCACTGTCGGTACCAGGGCCAGCAAGGTGAACGCCCCGATCAGCCGCAGGTGCAGACGAGACCCGGCAGATTTTGCCCGGCGCGCAGCGATCAGACTGAACACCTGTCCCAACACCAACGCCGCGACGACCAGCACATAGACCAGATCGGCCAGCAGAATCAGCCGCAGCGTTGGCGCTGCCGAACCCAAATCAAACGGACCGATGACCAGATACGTGGCCAACGCCAGAAGCGGCCCCAAAAGGACCAGCCCCAGGGTGCTAAAATTGCGCAGTTTTCGGGATTTCCGCCACCGATCAATCGATAGGATCAGCCCGCTCTGTGCTCGGGTTGCCACCGTCTGCCCTCATCCTGATGTGCCGCTTACGCGGCGTACCGCCATATCTCGTGGTCGTTGCCGGGCTTGTACCCGGATGCCACGCTTTGTGTGGCGATATTACATCAGTTTGCGTCGGCGTGTCACCTGAATATCGAGATCCGTGATTTTTTTGCGCAGCGTATTCCTGTTGATCCCCAGCAAATCCGCACATTTCGCCTGATTTCCGCCGGTTGCGTCCAGTGCCTGCTCGATTAAGGGGCCCTCAACCTCGCGCAGGATGCGCTGATACAGGCCCGGAGGTGGCAACAAATTGCCGTGCAGATCGAAATAGCGACGCAAATGACGGGCCACAGAGGCTGAAAGTTTCTCCCTTTCGCCGTCACCAAGAATCGGTTCCGCTTCGGGCTGACTGCCCAAAACCATCTCGACCTCGGCTTTCGATATTTCTTCGGCCCGGCTGGTCAGGCTTAAACGTCGGATCGCGTTTTCCAGCTGTCGCACATTACCGGGCCAGGAATACCGCCGCACCAATTCTACCGCCTCGGGGCTGAGCCAGCGCTTTGTGCCATGCTCCCGTTCCTCACGGGCAAGAAAGTGATCAACCAGCAGGGTAATATCGTCCACCCGCTCGCGCAGCGCAGGCACATGGATCGTCGCGCCGCACAGTCGATAATACAGATCCTGACGCACACGCCCGCTTTCCATCGCTTCGGTCAGATCCGATTGGCTGGTCGCCATGAAACGCGGAAGATGATCGCCGGGCGTGTCCATCATCCGGACAATACGTGCCTGGACCTCATCTTCGATATCAGCGATCTCGTCGATCAACAGGGTGCCGCCACGCACCCTGGCCATAATGCGCGCAGGCCCTTCGAGGTCACGCAGATCACCGGCAGTTGCAGTGACGAAGGGCAATGTACGCCGGTCCGAAAAATCATGAATAGCCCGCGCTATCAATGACTTGCCAGTGCCACTTTCACCGGAAATCATGACAGAAAGATCGGTATTCATCACACGTGCCACAAGGCGATACAGCGCCTGCATCCCCGGAGTGCGCCCAACCAGCGGTAGCTCCTCAGGACGGTCTTCAGCAGGTACGATCGCATCCGCATGCACACGCTGCTTTTGCTCCAAGGCCCGTGCGGTCCGCTTCATCAGGTCCGGCAGGTCAAAAGGCTTGGGAAGATAGTCATATGCGTCCGCCTCGGCCGCCTGAATGGCGGTCATGATCGTGTTCTGCGCTGAAATCACGATAACCGGCAGCCCCGGACGGTCCTGCGCGATTTTAGGCAACATCTCGAGCCCGTTGCCATCCGGCATGACCACGTCCGAGATTACAACATCCCCTTTGCCCTCGCCGACCCAGCGCATCAGAGTGGTCAGCGAGGATGTCGCATGCACCTTGCACCCGGCCCGCGTTAGGGCCTGAGTCAGTACGGTTCGGATTGTGCGATCGTCATCTGCGACCAGTACTGTGCCATCCATCGGGTGCTCTCCTTACTATCTCTGCCCGGTTGTCCATCTCAGGTTCCGTCGCGCGGCGCGCGTCTGACGGACAGGCGGAATACGGTGTGTCCCGGAACCGACTCGGCCAAAATCCAGCCGTCGTGGTCCGAGATGATTTTACTGACCAGCGCCAGCCCAAGACCGGTGCCGTTTTCCCTGCCCGACACGAACGGATCGAAAATGTCGCTGCGGATCTTGTCCGGCAGCCCCGGGCCGTCGTCGATGATTTCGATCTGCAGGGGCAAAGAATGCCCCGAACCGTCGCTGCGGCGCAGGCGGAAGGAATGTTCGAAATACGTCCGCAGGCGGATTGTCCCGCCTTTGGGGGACGCCTCGGATGCATTTTTGAGCAGATTCAGCACCACCTGCAAAAGTTGATCCGGGTCACCGTAGGCCAGCGGCAACGAGGGGTCGTAATCTTCGATAATCGTCATATGCGCGCCAAAACCCAACAGCGCCGAGCGCCGCGCACGGTCCAGAACGTCATGGATATTGACTGGTTTGAAATCTGGCTGGGTCAGGTTCCCAAATTGCTCGACCTGCTCCAAAAGCTTCACTATTCGGCGGCTTTCAGCAACGATAAGGTCTGTAAGTTCAGTGTCTTGTTGGCTGATATTCATGCTTAGAAGCTGCGCGGCCCCGGTGATCCCCGCCAACGGGTTCTTGATTTCATGCGCCAGCATTTCGGCCATACCAATCGCCGATTGCGCAGCAGATTTTACCGTGTTGCCCCGCGTCATCCGCCCCGCCAGTTCGCGTGGGGACATGGTCATGATCATCGACCCCGGATGCCCAAGCAGCGGCGCAATTTGCAAAGCGCATTGCAGCGGCGCCCGATTACCAGACCCCACATCGACATCATTCACGAAAAGCGGTGTGCCCTGTTGGCGCGCGCGCAAAAACGCTTCTTCCAGTGGGGCATCCACTGCGATCTGGTCCCAGACCGGGTGACCGATGACTGCATTGCGGGAGGCGTTCAGGAACCCCTCTCCGGCAGAATTCACATCGGTGATCCGATCATCGGCATCAATGATGAAAGCCGGAACCGGCAGTGAAGCCCAGATGTTTTGGTCCGAGGTCATGCTGCTTCCTCTGCGTCGCTGTGCAGGGCATCGCCCAACAGACGGAGCACCTCGGCGGTATCCCGCGAGGTCAAAACCGCACGGCGAAGGGTTGCCGGGGTCGCGGCCTCATCCATGTACCAGCCCAGATGTTTACGCGCCACGCGCAGACCCAGATCGGTGCCGTAAAAGTCCAGCATCGCCTCATAATGACTGCGCACCATGTCGATCAGGTCGCTATTGGCTGGGATGACCGGCGCTTGTGCGCCATACAAATCGCGGCACATCTGGGCCAGCAGCCAAGGCTTACCCTGCGCCCCACGCCCAACCATGACGCCATCAGCGCCTGACTGGTCCAAAGCCGTGCGCGCTGCATCAGTATCTACGATATCCCCGTTCGCGATGACAGGAATCGACACCGACTCTTTCACCGCTCGGATCGCTTGCCAGTCCGCGCGTCCTTTGTAGAACTGGCATCGCGTACGCCCGTGGATCGTGATCAGTTGGATGCCTGCACCTTGCGCCCGGCGCGCCACGTCCGGCGCGTTCAGCAGGTTGTCGTCC
This sequence comes from Ruegeria atlantica, assembly GCF_001458195.1. Taxonomy (GTDB): domain Bacteria; phylum Pseudomonadota; class Alphaproteobacteria; order Rhodobacterales; family Rhodobacteraceae; genus Ruegeria; species Ruegeria atlantica. The sequence continues at coordinate 832,304 of NZ_CYPU01000039.1, forward strand.
CAGCCCAAACGAGTTTTCATAGTAACCGGAATGTCGACAGCGTCGACCACGGCCTCAATCAGCGTCAGCGCGTGATCCGGCGTCTTAAGCAGCGCCGAACCGGAATAGCCATTCGTGACCTTCTTTGCCGGGCACCCCATGTTGATATCGATCACCCGGGCGCCGCGATCGGCCACCTGACGCGCAGCCTCAGCCATCCAATGCGCCTCGCGCCCGGCCAGTTGAACAGCGGTGTTTTCAACGTCAGCGGACAGCTCAGCCCGTTCCCGCACACCCGGTTTGGCCTGCACCATTTCCTGACTGGCGACCATTTCGCTGACGACCATGCCCGCGCCAAAGCGCATCACAAGATCGCGGAACGGTCGATCAGTGATCCCGGCCATCGGGGCCAGCATGACCGGCGGATTTAAGGTTTTGTCGGCGAGGTATAGGGTCAACGTGCTTAATCCTTGAGCAGTTGCAACTTAGATATCGAATTCGACGCATATGAACAACAAAACGGCAGGAAACAAGCTTGCAAAATCATCAATTGCCTATTTTTTAAGCAACTTGACGCGGGTGATTGCCTCTACATTCACCGCAGCTTAAACACTGCGCTCAAATCATCGGAGAATTCGCCCAATGACCACCGCCGCCATCATCGTCGCCGCAGGACGCGGATTGCGCGCCGGAGGCGGCATTCCCAAGCAATGGCGACCATTGGCCGGACGCAGAGTTGCGGATTGGACCATCGACCGGTTTCGCCATCAGGTCGACCATATTGTTCTGGTGCTGTCCCAGGATGATCAGACCGCCTGGGACGAGTTTTTAGGCTCTGATCTGCTGCTGGCAAAAGGTGGCAGCGATCGCGCCGGGTCGGTACGGAACGGGCTTGATGCATTGGATGGGCTGGGGATCGAACATGTCCTGATTCACGACGTCGCCCGCCCCTGCGTGAGCAGCCAGACTATTGCGGACGTCCTGACCGCCCTGACCACACATGAGGCTGCAGCACCCGGTCTGACCGTCACAGATGCGCTTTGGACCGGTGACGAAGCCGTTGTGACCGGAACGCAGGACCGGACGGGTTTGTTTGCGGCGCAGACCCCACAGGGTTTTCGCTATGACGCGATTGTCGCGGCGCACGCGGCCCATTCTGGCGGCGCGGCGGACGATGTCGAGGTCGCCCGTGCCGCAGGTATGAACGTGGTGATCGTGCCAGGCGATGCCGATAACATCAAAATCACAAGACCCGAGGATTTTGCCCGGGCGGAACGCGTATTGGGGACAGACATGGATGTGAGACTGGGCAACGGCTATGACGTGCATCGCTTTGGCGACGGGGATCACGTAATCCTGTGCGGCGTCAAAATTCCCCATCACCGAGGGCTGCAGGGCCATTCGGATGCGGATGTCGGCATGCACGCGGTTACTGATGCAATCTATGGCGCGCTGGCGCAGGGCGATATCGGTCAACACTTCCCGCCATCGGACCCGCAATGGAAAGGCGCGGCAAGTGAGATCTTCCTGCGCCACGCGGTCGAGTTGTCGGTCCAGATGGGTTACAGCATCTCAAATGTCGATTGCACGCTGGTCTGCGAATACCCCAAGATCGGTCCGCACGCATCCACGATGCGTGAAGAAATGGCGCGAATCATGGGGCTGCGCGTCGATCAGATATCGGTCAAGGCGACCACGTCTGAACGCCTTGGTTTTACCGGGCGAAGCGAAGGCATCGCCTCGCTTGCAACTGCCTGTTTGGTGAAGTCATGAACGCCGCGCGATTGATCGGGACGGTTTGCGGCGTCGGATATCTGCGCCCGGCACCAGGAACATGGGGATCTCTGGCCGCCCTGCCCCTGGCCTGGGTTCTACATACGCTGGGCGGTTTTCCCTTGTTGGTCATCGCCACTGTCGCCGTTTTTGTCGGTGGCCTGTGGGCAACCAAAGTGATGACGGCTGGGCAGGAAGATCACGACCCGTCCGAAATCGTCATCGACGAAGTTGCCGGACAGTTTATCGCGCTTTGGGCCATTTCCTACCCATCTTGGGCGCATGGAATTGATATCACAGCCCTTTGGCCCGGCTGGATCGCAGGTTTCCTCCTGTTTCGTCTGTTCGACATCACCAAACCCGGCCCTGTCGGTTGGGCTGATCGCAAAGGTGATGCGATGGGGGTGATGCTGGACGATGTGATCGCCGGCGTCTTTGCCGGGATCGGCGTGTTGATCCTGGCCGGCATTTCGCATGGAGTTCTGGGTCTATGACGGTCGCAGATCTGCTAGATCGCGCCAAGGCGAAAGGCGTGATGATCGCCACAGCCGAAAGCTGCACTGGCGGTATGGTCGCCGCTGCACTGACAGATGTTCCAGGCAGCTCGGTCGTAGTGGATCGCGGTTTTGTCACTTACACCAATGACGCTAAGCAACAGATGCTGGGCGTAAACGCCGAGACTCTGACAACCCATGGCGCTGTGTCCGAAGAAGTCGCGCTGGAGATGGCAGAGGGTGCATTGAAGAACTCGCAAGCCCAACTGACCGTTTCGATCACCGGCATCGCAGGCCCCGGTGGATCTGAATTCAAGCCAGAAGGCCGTGTTTGCTTTGGGCTCGCTGCCGACGGGCAGAAGACAAAGACCGAAACGGTCGAATTCGGGGCGTTGGGGCGTGACAAGGTCCGGCTGACCGCCCGCGATCATGCCTTGGACCTGTTGTCGCGCGGCCTTTCGTCAATTGCTTAATAATCTAGCACCCCATTCATTTTGGCGCTCATTTAATCACCGGTTCACAAAAGGCCCTTAAAACAGGCATCAAAAACCACCTCTGCCTCTTTTTTCCCCGCCTTCTCTCCGCTTCAACGCCAGCTAAGCAAGCTGAAGATGCCACAGAGGAGACCGGCTGATGAACGGAGCCGATACCGCCTGGATCATAGTTGCAACTGCACTGGTCCTATTCATGACATTGCCGGGCCTCGCCCTGTTCTATGGCGGCCTCGTGCGCGCCCGCAACGTGCTGAGCGTTTTCATGCACTGCTTCTCAATCGCCTGTTTGATGAGCATCCTGTGGTTGGTCGCCGGATACTCGATCGCATTTGGTGACGGTGGGTCGGGCCTGTGGGGCGGTCTGGGCAAAGCCTTCCTGAACGGAGTTGATGTCGACAGCCTGTCGGGCACCCTGCCCGAGGTTCTGTTCTTTGCTTTCCAGATGACCTTTGCAATCATCACCCCCGCCCTGATCATCGGCGCATATGTCGAGCGTGTGGGCTATGGCTTTGTGATGATCTTCTCGGGCCTGTGGATGCTGCTGTGTTACGCACCGGTTGTTCACTGGATCTGGGGCGGCGGCATTCTGACCGATGGCGGCATTCTGGGCGAGATCGGCGTGCGTGACTTTGCCGGTGGCATTGTGGTGCATGAAACGGCAGGTCTGGCCGCGCTGATCATCGCCGTGGTCCTTGGCCCGCGCCGCAATCGCACAACCCCGCCACACAACCCTGGCTACGTCATGATCGGTGCCGCGATGCTTTGGGTTGGCTGGTTTGGCTTCAACGGCGGTTCACAATTGGCGGCAGATGGCGGTGCCGCTATGGCGATAACAGTCACGCATATCTCGGCCGCAACCGCATCGCTGACATGGGCGCTGTATGAACGCATCAAATACGGCAAAGCCTCGATGGTGGGCCTGGTTACAGGTACGATTGCCGGTCTGGCCTCGATCACTCCGGCCTCAGGCTATGTCGATCCGGTTCAGGCGCTGATCATCGGTGCCGTAGCAGGCGTGTTGTGTCAGGAGGCCGTGAACATCATCCGTAACAAGCTGAACATCGACGACACTCTGGACGTGTTCGCGGTGCACGGCGTAAGCGGCATCTTTGGCACCATCATGATCGCTGTGTTCGGCCTGGGTGCCTGGACCGCGCAGTTGGGCGGGCTGGTCATCGTAGGTGTCTTTACGGCAGTTGTCACATTTGTGTTGATCAAGGTGGTTGCGCTGATCACCCCGCTTCGCGTAGATGCAGAAACCGAGACAAACGGGCTCGATCTTTCGGTACACGGCGAGCGTGCCTATGACATGAGCAGCTAAGCCCACCTTGGCTGCCTCTTGCCCGCAAGGGCCAAAGCGGGCCTCTTAGTGAGGTCCGCTTTTCTTTTGCGCACACCCCTCTCGACTCTGGGACGAGGGACAGGCTATCAGCCCGCAATGCCATTCAGTCCAGAGGTACCGTTATGATCCCCAGTTCCTTCCCCGACAGCACCGAGATTGCCCGCCTGACCGCGCGGATGTTGCTGGAGATCAAGGCTGTCCATTTCAATTCGCGCGAGCCTTTCACACTGGCCAGCGGCTTGCCCAGCCCGACCTATATCGACTGCCGCAAACTGATCTCGTATCCGCGAATCCGGTCGACCCTGATGGATTTCCTGACCGTCACCGTGATGCGCGACGCGGGCTTCGAGGCGTTCGACAATATCGCCGGCGGTGAGACCGCGGGCATTCCATTCGCCGCAATGGTCGCAGAGCGTATGGCGCTGCCGATGACCTATGTGCGCAAAAAGCCAAAGGGTTATGGCCGCAACGCCCGTATCGAAGGCGCGATGAGCGAGGGAGAGCGCGTGCTGCTGGTCGAGGATCTGACCACCGATGGCGGGTCCAAGCTGTCCTTCGTGGATGCGATCCGCGAAACAGGTGCCACTTGTGGGCACACGGCGGTCATTTTCTACTATGGCATCTTCCCCGAGACCGAAAAAACCTTGGGCGACCACGGCATCCAACTGCATCACCTGTGCACATGGTGGGATGTTCTGGCCGAGGCCAAAGCGCAGAAAGCCTTTGATCAGGAAACACTTGACGGTGTCGAAGCCTTCCTGAAAGGCCCGCGTGGCTGGCAGGAAGCAAATAAATCCACGTAAACCTCTTGTGGACAGATTGGGGATAAGCCCAGAAGAATCGGTCGACCGGCCACGATATCTGGTGACTTTCCCCCCATTTCCTACATAATAAGCTACGCATACACAGGTATCCAAACTGTCAGGAAAGTTATCCCAAGGCTTTATCCATAGTTAGCCACAGGTATTTCCAGATAGCCGACACGTCAAAATAGCGTGTAGAAAGCGCCGCAGGGCAGCGGGGACAAAATGAACGAGATAAGCAGCATCGAGCAGGCAGCAGCTCGGATTCAGAACGCCGAAACCATGCCGCATTCCATTGAGGCCGAACAGCAGCTTCTGGGTGCGATCCTGACCAATAACGATCTTTACGATCGGGTCGCCTCGATCATCGGGGCCGAGCATTTCTATGACCCGGTTCACTCCCGGATTTATGAGGTCGCCTCGACCCGGATTGCTAAAAATGCACTGGCCTCGCCGGTGACACTAAAATCCTTCATGGCCGAGGATGAGGGCCTGCAGGAACTGGGTGGCCCGGCCTATCTGGTCAAACTGGCGGGCGCATCGATCAGCGCCTTTGCGGTGCATGACTATGCCCAGATGATTTATGATCTGGCAATCCGGCGCGAGCTGATCCGCCTAGGCCGCGATATCTCGGACAAGGCAGCGCGGGTCGACATCAGCAGCGAACCAAAAGAACAAATCGTCGAAGCCGAGCAACAGCTTTATCAGTTATCCGAGCAGGGCCAGACCGAACAGGGATTTCAATCCTTCCTCAAGGCGGTCACAGAAGCCGTCAACGTCACCAACGAAGCGTACCAGCGCGGTGGTGGCATGGCAGGGATTTCCACCGGTCTGGCCGACTTGGACAAACAACTGGGTGGCTTGCATCCGTCTGACCTGATCATTCTTGCCGGTCGTCCGTCGATGGGAAAAACCTCTCTGGCGACCAACGTGGCATTCAATGTCGCCAAGGCGTACAAACGTGGGCTGAAACCAGACGGCTCAGAGGGCGCGGTTGACGGCGGTGTCGTTGGCTTTTTCTCATTGGAAATGAGTGCCGAACAGCTGGCAGGCCGAGTTCTGGCTGAAGCCTCCGAAATCTCATCCCATAAGATCCGCCAGGGTGACATGACCGAGTCCGAGTTCCGCCGCTTTGTCGACGCGGCCAAGGAACTGGAAGCCTGCCCGCTTTTCATTGACGACACGCCCGCCCTGCCGATTTCGCAGTTGGCGGCTCGGGCACGCCGTTTGAAGCGGACACATGGTTTGGACCTGCTCGTTATCGACTACCTGCAGCTGTGCCGGGGAATGGCCGAAAACCGCGTCAACGAAATTGCCGAGATTTCGATGGGCATGAAAGCCATCGCCAAGGAATTGCAAATTCCTGTGATCGCCCTTTCCCAGCTTTCGCGTCAGGTTGAAAACCGCGACGACAAGCGCCCGCAATTGTCCGACCTGCGGGAATCAGGCTCGATCGAACAGGACGCCGACGTGGTGATGTTTGTGTACCGTGAGGAGTACTACAAAGAACGCGAAAAGCCCGGCGATCACGAACTCGAAAAGATGGAAGAGTGGAAGCAGGCCATGGAACGTCTGCACGGCAAGGCCGAAGTCATTGTCGGTAAGCAGCGCCACGGTCCCATCGGCACGGTTGACCTCTCGTTCGAGGCGCAGTTCACCCGTTTTGGAAATCTGGTCAAACCCTGGCAACAGGACGGACAGATTGAGGGTTACTAACCCTCACCACAGCTCGGGTTTGTTGAATGCACTGACGCAATGAGATGGCCCCTTGAACGGCGCCATCTCAGCCCCTGTCAACGATTGCCCCAACCACCCGTGCGGATGGCTTAACGGCAGAGGAGCTTGGGCGACTTTTTCTGAAATCGGAAAAAACCCGGTTTTGCCGTAGTAGTTCGGATCGCCGTAAGTCACCACAAAATCCACTTTGTCACGGCGCAACTCGCCCAACCCAAACGCGATAAGTCGCTGCCCTATCCCCGCTTTCTGGCGATCTGTACGCACGGCAACCGGCGACATCAGGAACACCTGTCGCGGATCTTGGTCAAAGCGCAGCCGCGAAAACAGGATGCAACCCAGCACTTGGGGGCCATCATGGGCAATGGCTGCACTCAAATCGCCGTCAGGCGTTGTGGCCAACAGATCCGAAACCAACGCGCCGATCGCGGCCCCTTCTTCATCGCTTTCCGAAGCCGTGAACACCCTCTTGAACAAGCCGGGCAGCGCGGCCTCCCATTCATCTATCCCTGTCGTGAATTTCATGGTGAACTCTCTCCAATCGTCCGTGGGTCTGTTTCTGGTTCAACGATTACACGCCGATGCACCTGGTTGAACATAGGACGGATACAATGGCGATGCAGAGGCGAGCCGAACATGTTTTTACGCCAATGCCTTGTACCGTTGGCCAATAGTTGCCCATGAACGCGGACAAGTTTGCATTTATCGCCGCCTACCCCCTTGACCTGCCGTGATCCAATGTCATGAACGGTTCCATGAGTACCGCACGTTTGACGATTAATCTTCAGGCGCTGGCCAGCAACTGGCGCGCGCTCGATGCAAAAACGGATGTCGAAACCGGCGCCGTGGTCAAAGCTGACGCCTACGGCCTGGGGGCCGAGCCTGTGTCCGCGACCCTGGCAGAGGAAGGCGTTCGCAAATTCTTTGTTGCAGTTGCCGAAGAAGGGGTTGCCGTGCGTAAGGCCACCGGCCCCGGACCGATGATCGCTGTATTCTCGGGTCATTTGGAAGGTGACACCGATCTGCTGCGCGATCACGATCTGACGCCGCTGATCAATGCGCCCGAGCAATTCATGCGCCATCAACAGGCGCTTCCGGATCATCCCTTTGGTATTCAGCTGGACAGCGGCATGAACCGCCTTGGTCTGGAACCTGCTGACTGGGCTGAACTGCGCCCAAAGGCCGAGGCACTGAACCCCGTCGTAATGATGTCGCACCTGGCCTGTTCGGACGAACCAGATCATCCAATGAATCGCCAGCAACTGAAGACCTTCCGCGAGATGACTGACGGAACCGCATCACCAAGGTCGTTGGCGGCTACAGGCGGTACGTTTCTTGGGCCCGAATTCCACTTTGATTTCTGCCGCCCCGGCGTAGGCCTGTACGGCGGCATGCCGTTTGCCGAAGCGAAACCGGTGGTGACGGTTGACCTGCCGGTCATCCAAGTTCGCCCAGTCGAGGTCGGTGAATCGGTCGGATACGGCAACAGCTGGATCGCGCGCCGTCCTTCTCGTATTGCCACCGTTGCCGCTGGTTACGCAGACGGCTTGCACCGCGCCATCGGCGGTGGGATCGACGCGTTTTCCGGCAACCAGCCTTGCCCTGTTGTCGGACGCATCTCGATGGATCTGATCACGGTAGACGTCACCGATCTGCCCGAAGATCCCGAACGCCTGCGCATCCTGAACGGACATCAAACAGTCGACGACCTGGCCGAAGCCGCCGGCACCATCGGATATGAAATCCTGACGTCGCTGGGCGCGCGCTATTCCCGGGGATACGTCGAATGAACCCTTTGGCCGTGCTGGGTGGGCTGGGCCGTGCTGTCCTGTCCATGCTTGCCAACTTTGGCAAGGTGGGAATTTTCGCGCTGGACGCGATCTCACACATCTTTCGGCCGCCCTATTATCCGCGCGAGTTTGCCGTTGCCCTGATGAATGTCGGCTGGCTGTCGCTACCAGTTGTTGGCCTGACCGCAATCTTCACTGGTGGTGCGCTGGCCTTGCAAATCTATGCGGGCGGCGCGCGTTTCAACGCCGAGGCCGTGGTACCCCAGATCGTCGCCATCGGCATGGTGCGCGAACTTGGGCCGGTGCTGGTTGGCCTGATGATCGCCGCGCGCGTGACCTCATCCATTGCAGCAGAAATCGCGACCATGAAAGTGACCGAGCAGATTGACGCGCTGGTCACCCTGTCGACCCACCCGATGAAATACCTGACCGCACCACGGGTTCTGGCCGCACTCACCACCGTGCCCTTGCTGGTAGGTATCGGTGATATCATCGGCATCGCAGGCGGCTATGTGGTTGCAACCCAAAATCTGGGCTTCAACGCAGCGACGTACCTGCAAAACACGGTCAATTTCCTTGAAACCAAAGACATCGTGTCATCGCTGGTTAAGGGTGCAGCCTTCGGCCTGATCGCAGCCATCATGGGCTGCTATTACGGCATGAATTCAGGCCGCGGTGCGCAAGGCGTTGGCCGCGCGACCAAATCCTCGGTCGAATCCGCCGCGATCATGATCCTGGCCGCCAACTTCATTCTCACAGGGGTGTTCTTCTCGGTATGATCAGGATGAAGAACGTAGCAAAAGCCTTTGGCGACAATCAGGTTCTGCAGAGCATGAGCCTTGAGATCCCCAAGGGCACCTCGATGGTCATCATCGGTGGTTCAGGCACCGGCAAGTCCGTGGCGCTGAAGTGCATTCTGGGCCTGATCAAACCCGATAGTGGGATGATCTACGTAAACGGTAAGGACGCGGCCAAGGGCGATCGTGATAAATTTCTGGCCCGCTTCGGAATGCTGTTTCAAGGCGCGGCGCTGTTCGATTCCCTGCCCGTCTGGCAAAACGTTTCCTTCCGCCTGCTGCGCGGCCCGTTGAAGCGCCCTGCTGAATTCGCGCGTGAGATCGCTATCGAGAAACTGCGCCGAGTGGGCCTTAAATCCGATGTCGCCGACCGCTTTCCGTCGGAACTGTCCGGCGGAATGCAGAAGCGCGTGGGCCTTGCCCGTGCCATCGCCGCCGAGCCCGAGATCATCTTTTTCGACGAACCCACCACCGGCCTCGACCCGATCATGTCCGGCGTCATCAACGACCTGATCCGCGAGATCGTGACCGAGATGGGCGCCACCGCGATGACCATCACCCATGACATGAGCTCGGTCCGCGCGATTGCCGACAACGTGGCCATGCTGCACGGAGGCGTCATCCAATGGACCGGCCCGGTCAGCCAGATGGATGCCTCGGGTGATCCTTATGTCGAGCAGTTCATCAGTGGGAGTGCGGAAGGGCCGATTGAGGCGGTAAGATAAAGATGAACGTCAGCCTGATAGAACCATCAGATTTCATCAGGCTTTTGGGCCTTGCGTATTTGACGGGTATTGTGATCTCTACATCCGGCGTTTTTCCCGCCTTCGCGAAGTCACAGTTTTCGAACAGCAAATACGACGAATCTCAGACCCTTATTCAAAGAAAACAGCTCGGCTGGAGTTTCGGACTGTTAGCCGAAGACTGGAGCAATGCCAAAGCAACCGTTCTGACTTGGATAGCGGTAGTTGTTCTAATCGCGGTGGCCTACTTTGGATTGCGCTGGGCAGAAAATGCACAAATCCCTGCACTGAATATCACTCTGGGAATTACGTGCATCTTTTTAGGGCTTAACTGCCGCAGACTGTTTTTGCGAAAATGGGCTGGAAAAGCATGGAAAATCGACTTTGCAAGCTTTCTGGTTGGATTGTTTATTTTGATTACCCAAATATAGATTCATGCTCCGCCTCGCCACCCTTTCACTCCTGATCCTCTACCCCATCGCGTGGTTCGCTCCACTGATGCGCGCAGGGTTCCTGCCGATCTTTGGCCTCAGCGAGATCAGCGTCATCACCGGCCTGCAGTCGCTGTGGAAATCAGACGTCTTTCTAGCACTGATCGTCACCATCTTCGCCCTGTTTGCGCCCTATATCAAAACAATCGGTTCCGCCCTGATCCAATGGGACATGCTGGACCCACGCGTCCAACCCGCACTCAACATCCTCGGGAAACTGGCCATGGCCGACATTTTCCTCATCGCGCTTTACATCACGCTGGCCAAGGGAATCTCTTACGCCACCATCGAAACCGCGTGGGGTCTTTACCTGTTTACGGCGTGCATTCTGGCCTCGCTCGCACTGGGCCACATTACCGAAATGACACGTGGTTCACGAAATCCTCAGACGTAATTGATTGAAAACGCTTATCTGAGTATCATCTTTATATTTCGAGCAGAAAATTTTTGTAGTTTCGGTCCTGAGCGGATCATTCTGTGTGTGTTAGATGTTTCCCGCTTTGGGCCGGTGTGTTCCGGTTTCAAAAGGAGTTCGTCTAAGATGACCGCCCTCCATAACATCACATTGCAATTTCAGAATGCCTTTTTACGACTAACTTTTTTCCTCATTTGCACCGCGGCATTGTTCCTGGTCGGTGCCTGTCTTTTATCCGCTTTGGGGGTACTACCCTGGTTGTCCATGCAGGCCGGTTTCGGCAACGATCCGGCTATGGACGCGGGCATGTATATCCAGATCGGCCTGACCGTGCTGATTCTCATGCTGGCGTTCTATCTGCCCGCTAATGCCCGGATGATGGCGCTTGAAACGTCACATCGTAAGTTCTCATTGAACATGTATGACGTGGCTCAGGCCTACCACTTGGCTCATTCAGCGGATCGCGGTGAAACGTTTCTGCTGTCCTCGGAATTCGACGCAGTTAAGGAAAGGATGGCCTTCCTGCGCCACCACCCCGACCTGCAATCACTCGAACCCGAAATCCTGGAACTGGCCGCACAGATGAGCCGTATCAGCCAAGAGCTGGCAGAAACCTATGGCGATGCCCGCGTCAGCCGCGCCCGCACGTTCCTGCAGCAACGTCAGGAAGAGATCGAAACGTTCCAGAAGCGGATCGAAGAAGCGCAGGTCATCCAGCATGAGCTGCGCCAATGGACCCACGATATCGAGATGGAAGAAACCATTGCCAAATCGCAGCTGGCGCGTTTGCGGGACGAACTGTTTGAACTGCTGCCCGAATTGTCGGCACAGCTTCAATCGCCCGTCGACGACCGCGATCCCAAGAAATCGAGCGTCATAGCGATGTCGCCGCCCCGCGCCGCCGAATAGGCGTGACAGCGCCCGTCGGGAACGATGGCCCATCGGGCCTGAGGACGCGGCGCGCCATCGGCAGAGATGAAAGCCCTGCAAGGGCTTGAAGAACCGCCCGCGCTCGGGCACCAAGGCCGAATGGCAAAGACAACTTTCTCCTGCTCGGCCTGTGGCGCAACGCATTCCCGGTGGTCCGGGCGGTGCGACGGCTGCGGTGAATGGAACACAATCACGCAAGACGTGCCTCTTTCGGCTGGCCCTGCAAAGAAATCCCTAGGCGGCAAACGTGGCCAGTCCATTACACTCACGGACTTGTCGACCGAGGAAACACCGCCGCCGCGCACCTTGTGCGGAGTAGAAGAACTGGACCGCGTTTTGGGTGGCGGTCTGGTCCCGGCCTCGGCCCTGCTGGTTGGGGGCGACCCGGGGATTGGCAAGTCGACGTTGCTGTTGCAGGCCGCAGCGCGGTTTGCACGTGCGGGCGTCAAGACGATTTACGTGTCTGGCGAAGAAGCCAGCGCTCAGGTGCGCATGCGCGCGCGCCGTCTGGGTTTAGAGGACGCACCGGTTCAACTGGCCGCCGAAACCAACCTGCGGAACATACTGACGACGCTTGAGGCTGAGAAACCCGGTCTGGCCATCATCGACTCGATTCAGACTATGTGGGCCGACAATGTGGACAGCGCACCGGGCTCGGTGTCACAAGTCCGGGCCGCGGCGCATGAATTGACCACGTTTGCGAAACGACACGGTGTTTCAATCATCATGGTCGGCCACGTCACCAAAGAAGGCCAAATTGCAGGTCCTCGCGTCGTCGAACATATGGTCGACACCGTTCTTTACTTCGAAGGCGAGCGCGGCCATCAGTTCCGCATCCTACGTGCGGTCAAGAACCGCTTTGGCCCTGCGGATGAGATTGGCGTGTTCGAAATGACAGGCAAAGGCCTGGCACAGGTGACCAACCCATCGGCCTTGTTTCTGTCCGAGCGCGGCACACCCAGCCCTGGGTCAGCCGTATTTGCCGGGATCGAAGGCACACGCCCCGTTTTGGTTGAATTACAAGCGCTTGTGGCCCCGTCTCCACATTCACAACCGCGCCGGACCGTTGTCGGTTGGGACAGTGGAAGGTTGGCAATGATCCTCGCCGTGCTTGAAGCACGCTGTGGCATCCCTTTTGCGGGTCTCGATGTGTATCTCAACGTCGCCGGCGGATTGAAAATCGGTGAACCCGCCGCAGACCTGGCCGTTGCTGCAGCCCTGTTGAGTGCCCGGGAAGACACAGCCTTGCCCGCAGATACCGTTGTTTTCGGAGAAATCTCGTTATCTGGGGCACTTAGACCGGCCCCACAGACCGAAAACAGGTTGAAAGAAGCCCAAAAACTTGGTTTCACATCGGCAATCGCTCCGGCGGGCGGCAAAACCGGTACTGTGGCAGGTCTGACACTCACCCGACCCTCTGATTTGGTTGGGTTTGTTGGCGAAACCTTCGGAGCAGGTTAAAGTCGCCCCCTGAGGGGCAGAAAAAAACAGGCGAGGGCCATGGAAGGTTTTACAATAATTGACGGGGTCGTTGCCCTGATCGTCGTCGTTTCAGGCATTCTTGCCTATTCGCGCGGCTTCTTACGTGAGGTTCTGGCCATAGCAGGCTGGGTCGCAGCCGCAGTGCTGGCCTTTATTTTCGCACCCCAAGCGGTGCCACTGGTCAAAGAGATCCCGGTTGTTGGGGATTTCCTGCGCGACAGCTGCGAATTGTCGGTCATCACGAGCTTTGCTGCGGTGTTCGCAGTTGCACTTATTATTGTCAGCATCTTTACGCCCCTGTTTTCGTCGATCGTCCAGCGATCTGCTTTGGGCGGTCTGGATCAGGCACTCGGTTTCTTCTTCGGCATCGCCCGCGGCATCCTGTTGGTTGCCATCGCGTTCTTTGTCTATGACACGGTGATGACGGGTCAGTCCTATACAATCGTGGACGAAAGCCGCTCGGCCAAAGTGTTCGAGCAGTTCAGCGACAAGATCGAAGAACAGAACCCCGAAGCGGCTCTTGGCTGGGTCACCCGCCAATATGAAGAACTGGTCGCCAGCTGCGCGGAAGGTTCCGCACCGGCCGAGGATCTGACGGCCCCGACGACTACGGAATAAATGCCTGGCACGGGTCCGACCCATGCTGCAATTGTTGAAACGAGCCGCCGCTTTGCCGGCGGCTCGTCTTCGTTTGTGCCCGAGCTTTTGTAATTGTCTGGAAGATCTTTCACTGTACGGTTGTCATTAAGAACTTCTTGGGTGTCTTGCCGGGTCTTCAAAAAACCCACACATCTCGATCAAAACCCTCCCAAAAGCGCACTTCTACTTGAGCTTCCAAGTGTTCTTTTTCGGTTGTCCGTTTTCGTAGATCCGAAACTCATTTGCGCCGATGCGTTCGACGCTCCAGCACTTTTGCCCCCAATTCCCTTTCTCACACCACTGATCGTCTTTGACGAACCAGTCCCCCGTGTATTTGTCCTTACCGTCCCAAAGCCCGTTCAGTTTGCCGTTCTTCTTGCTTGTTGCCTTGCTGTATGCCTGAATCCACGGCGTCTTTCCGTCATTGTTAGAGACGCCAGACAACTGGCCGCCAGGTATTGTGGCAAGAAGCTCTTCCTGAGTCATGAACACCTGCGCAAACGCTGTTGTCGTCGTCATGGCTCCAAAGCCTGCAGCAATGACTGCCACGCTCAGAAATGAACGCACACTTTTGAGTTGAAAATTACAAAGTCCGTAAGACATGAAACACATCCTTTTCGACAAATCCGAGATTGTAATGACTACTTTTCCCGTTGAGCTACCAGAGAGTCTCAACGCTAGGATTGTATCATAATGACACCAAAACCCCAAAAACTGACGCTGATGGCGCACTGTGGAAGGAAATCACGTCTAATCCGGTCCCATTCCGGGCGCCCGACCAGACTCACCAGATACCCGCTTGTCAGAGCCCGGTACAAAAACAATTAGCTGAAGAGTTTTCGAGATCTCTTTTCGACAAAAAAGGGCACTGGTTCGCAGCTACACCCGTTTATTTTAGCTTAGTAAATCTTCGAGTTCAGACGAACCCTTCGCCTGCACAAACCGTGCATCTAATCGTCTTCAAACCGAAACAGCCGTCGCAGCGATTGAATATCGGCTTTCCGTGAATGTCGCGACTTTTGATAACCTCTCCCGATCCGTTACAGATCTGGCAAGGTGCCCGCCCCATACCCCTGCATCGGTGACACCGGCGCTTTACCGGTTCTTCTTTTTTGTTTCCTTGTTTGTGCTGCCACATGGCGGGTATCCGATCGAACCTTTATCATTGCCGAAAACTCACTATGTCGACCATGACACCACATGCCTGCGGTCCCTGTCACCTTTTCATGTTGTTTTTGACAAAATCCGCATGCGTCAAATCGCGAATGTGATCCTTTGATGACACAGGCGAGCTTAGGCATTATGTGAGTGGCGAACTGACATGGAATCGGAGCTGCCGATCTTGCTGTATCTGTTTTCTTACGCGCTTGCCCTTGCGACGCTGGCGTGTTTGCGCCGCCAATCGGCCGAGCGACAATGCGTACAGATACCGCTGTCCAGACGGCCCGACCCGCACACCTAATCAACATAAACACGTCATGGAAATTGGAGCCCGTACATGTGTGGCATTTTAGGGATCGCAAGCAGGACACATGATGTCTTTGCGGAAATCTATGACGGGCTGCTGATGTTGCAGCACCGGGGTCAGGATGCCTCGGGGATCGTGACCTATACCGGTGAGTTCTTCCGTGAGAAGAAAGCCAACGGGCTGGTCAAGGACGTCTTTAACGCCAGTGACGCCGAGACCCTGCTGGGACAGGTCGGTATGGGACATGTGCGCTATCCTACGGCCGGATCGCTCAGCGCGGCTGAGGCGCAGCCGTTTTTCGTCAACGCGCCCTATGGCATCTATTTGGTCCATAACGGCAATATCACCAACACCGCCGAGCAGCGCGAGAAAGTCACCGCCAAATACAGCCGCCATCTGCGCACCACTTCGGATTCAGAGATTCTGCTGAATGTTCTGGCGGACAAAGTGGCCGACGCAATCAAGGTCAACGGCAATGCCGAACCCATCCGCAATATCTTTGCCGGTGTGAAGATGACAATGGAACGCGTTCAGGGTGCTTATTCAGTGATCTGTCTGGTGGCCGGCGTTGGTATGCTGGCGTTCCGCGATCCCTACGGCATTCGCCCCCTGTCGGTTGCCAAGCGCGATGTGGATGGGGACGGCGACGATTATGCCTTTGCGTCCGAGGATGTCGCCTTCGGTATCAACGGGTTTGAAAAGCTGCGCGATGTGAAACCGGGTGAGGCCATCCTGATTGACCTCGACGGCAACATGCACACGTTCCAGGCAGTCGATGGTCAGCTGACCCCTTGTATCTTTGAGTATGTCTACCTGGCCCGTCCGGATTCGCTGTTGGATGGTGTTTCGGTCTACAAAACCCAGATGCGTATGGGTCAGACACTGGCGCGCCAGATTGAGGCTGCAGGCCTAGAGATCGACCGCATCATTCCTGTGCCGGACAGCGCGCGCCCTGTGGCGCTTGAGGTCGCGAAAGCCACGGGCATTCCTTACCGTGAAGGCCTGGTCAAGAACCGCTATGTAGGCCGCACATTCATCATGCCCGGTCAGGAAGAGCGTCAGAAATCCGTACGCCGCAAGCTGAACGCCGTTCCGTTGGAGTTCAAAGGCCACAACGTATTGCTGATCGACGATTCCATCGTACGCGGCAACACGATCAAAAAGATCGTTCAGATGTGCCGCGAAGCCGGGGCCAAGAAGGTGTTCATCGCCAGCGCCTCGCCACCGGTGAAATTCCCCAACGTTTACGGCATCGACATGCCCACCAAGCATGAGTTAATCGCAAACGGTAAGAACATTGAGGATATCCGGCAGGAGCTGGGCGCAGACGCCCTGTTCTATCAGGATCTCGATGACCTGATTTGGTCCGCCAAGGAAGGTAACCCGGATATCGAATCCTTCGATTGCTCGTGCTTTGACGGGAATTACATTACCGGCAGCGTCAGCGAAGACTATCTGGACAGCCTCGAAAACAGCAGCAGGGTCAGCAAGAAAAAGCAGGACATGCAGGTACCCGGCGGGTCCTGGAATGCGGCCAAACTGGCGTCCGGCTAAGAATACGCCCCCGAATCAGATTGCAGTGATGGCCCGTTTCGCAATTGCGATGCGGACCTTTTCACGTATGGGCCACGCCTGATCGGTTGGTTTTCGCGCACAACTTTTCGATGAAGAAACCGCAATTGCAGGAACTTCGGCGACGCAGCTATTCAGCCGCGCTATCACGCAATCCCCGCCTCTTTAGTTCCTGTCCTTCGTTTGATAGCGCATTTGCCGAACCACTCATAAAACAAGGGGTCAGGCCAACGTGGCCAGGCCGGAAATCATGTCAAACGCCAACGTCAAAAACGCGGCCACACAGACGGGCGCGCTAAAGAAGAACTCAGTCTCTGTGCTGGGCGTCTTTGGTCCAAAAGCTGACATGCGTGCGTTGGTGCGCCTGTCGTCAGGCCGGGTCAAAGAGGTCAAGCCCGGCAGCCGGGTGTCGTCGGGCACTGTGATTGCCATTGATGACGAAGGCGTCATGCTGCGACAAAGCGGCCAGACCAAGCGGATCGTCATCCCCGGAAGTTAATCTGCCTTGACGCCCTGCGCGCATGGGTTCAAACCGCCCTTATGACCGATCAGACTAAAATTGCCCTCATCACCGGGGCCTCGCGCGGTTTGGGTGCTGCCCTGGCCGAAGCTCTGGCACCCGAGTATCACATCGTCGCCGTCGCCCGCACCACTGGTGGGTTGGAAGAGCTGGATGACCGTATCAAATCCAAAGGTGGTGCGGCCACGCTTGCGCCGATGGACATCGTGGACCCGAACGCCATGGCGACCCTGTGCCGGGGGATTCATGACCGATGGGGCAAAGTTGATCTGTGGATGCACACTGCAGTCCACACCTCGGCCCTGACGCCTGCGCATTTCGTGGACCCCAAGGAATGGACGAAGGCGGTCAACATCAACGCAACAGCCACGTCGGTTTTGATCCCGTATATCGCGCCCCTGTTGGGCGACAGCGGCCATGCGGTGTTTTTTGACGATCCCAAGGCGGGTGAGAAGTTCTATGGCATCTATGGCGCAACCAAAGCCGCGCAACTGGCGCTTGCCCGCAGCTGGGCGGTAGAGACAGAACGTACAGGACCACGCGTGTCCATCGTGGAACCCGCGCCAATGCCCACGGCTGTGCGCGCTCGGTTCCACCCCGGCGAAGACCGCGATGTGTTGACTAGTCCTGCGGATGAGGCGGCCAGAATTTTGGCATTGTTGTAGGAATGCCCCCTTGGGCCATGCCTCCGGCGAGGAAATGTTTTGGCCAGATGAAGCGGGCAGATTACGCGATATGTACGCCGTTGCGCCCAGCCAGATCGACAAAGAACTGCCACGCCACGCGACCCGAACGTCCGCCCCGGGTGGCCTGCCATTCGATGGCCTCGGCGCGCAGGATATCGGCGTCGACGGACACACCATGAGCCGCGCAATAGCGGTCAATCATCGCAAGATATTCATCCTGATCGCAGGGGTGGAAGCCCAGCCACAGGCCGAACCGGTCAGAGAGCGAGACTTTTTCCTCGACCGCCTCTGACGGGTTGATTGCGCTGGAACGTTCGTTTTCAATCATGTCCCGCGGCATCAGGTGACGGCGGTTCGAGGTCGCGTAGAAGACAACGTTTTCGGGGCGGCCCTCGATGCCTCCGTCCAGCACCGCCTTGAGTGATTTGTAGTGCTGGTCATCGTGGCTGAACGAGAGGTCATCACAGAACAGGATGAACCGGTGTGGCGCTGCCCGCAGGTGGTTAAGAAGACGCGCGACCGAGCCCATATCTTCACGCTGAAGTTCGACCAGTTTGAGGTCAGGAAATTCCGCCTGCAACGTACCGTGGACAGCTTTCACGAGGCTGGATTTACCCATGCCCCGTGCACCCCACAACAGCGCGTTGTTGGCCTTGTATCCGGCCGCAAAGCGGCGCGTGTTGTCCAGCAGCGTATCACGTGAACGATTAATGCCCACTAACAGGTCCAGATCGACACGGTTGACCTGTTTGACCGGCTCCAACCGGTCCGGCTCAACTTGCCAGACAAAAGCTGGGGCAGCTTCGAAGTCGGGCGCGGCCAATGGGGCCGGTGCCATGCGTTCCAAGGCGTCAGCGATACGGTTCAGGGCTTGGTCGTTCATAGGCGCCTCCGGTCGGTTTGCTGGTTTCAAACCATGTTCCGCCGGGCGCAACAAGAGCCGCGCACAAAAAAGGCGCGCCCCAACGGGCGCGCCTGATTGTTACCGATCATCAGGATTACTTGCCTTCTTCTTCCTGAATGATCTCTTCGTCGGCTTCTTCCTCGTCGTCGTAGTAGCCGTCAGCGCGCAGTTGTTCCTCGCGCTTCTTCTCAACACGTGCGACCAGGAAGATCGAAACCTCGTACAGCCCATAGACGACCACGAACAGGATGACCTGCGTGATCACGTCAGGCGGTGTCACCAGCGCGGCCAGAACCAGAATGGCAACCACAGCGTATTTACGCACGCCCCCCAGACCTTCGGCAGTTACCAACCCGGCTTTGCCCATCAGGGTCAATAGAACCGGCAGCTGGAAACACAGCCCAAAGGCCACGATGAACTTGATCGTCAGGTTCAGGTATTCCTGTGCCGAGCCCTGGAAGACCACGCTGAGCGGCGCTGTGACCGTGCCGTCAACTACTGCCTCGCCTTCCGCTCCGAACTGCTGGAAACCCAGGAAAAAGTCGTAAGCTAGTGGCGTGACCACGTAAAACGCAAAGCTTGCCCCCAGCAGGAACATGAACGGCGACGCCAGCATGAACGGCAGGAACGCATTCTTTTCTGTCCGGTAAAGGCCTGGTGCCACGAACCGCCACATCTGCATCCCGATATAGGGGAACGCCAGTATGAAGCCGCCCAGCAGCGAGACCTTGATGGCGACGAAGAAACCTTCCTGCGGTGAGATGAAGATCAGCCCACAATCCTGTCCGCGATCAGCTAGAACCTGACACAAGGGGTTCGTCAGGAAGTTAAACAGCGGCGTAGCGACCGTGAAACAGATTATCATCCCGATCAGGAACGCCACGACGCAGTGAATCAACCGTGTGCGCAGTTCTGCCAGATGCTCGATCAATGGGGCCGAGCTGTCTTCGATCTCGTCGGTATTGCTCATGTCTTGCTTTCAGTATTCAGCGCGGCTTCGGCCTCTTCAGCCTTGGCTAGCGCATCCGCAGCTTCTTTGGCCTTACGCTCGGCAGCGGCACGCGCGGTCGAGGCCTGAATCTTCTTGGCCTGCTCGGCACGTTCTGCAGCCAGCTTGCCTGTCTCGCTGTCGGGGTCGAACTTGGTCGGATCCATGCTCTTGGCCATTTCCTGCGCGGCTTCTTTGACACCGTCCATGGCGGTGTTCACAGGATTGGTGGCCGCATTCAGACCCTTCTTGATCTCGTTCACGCCCGCCTGATCCGCTGCCTCGTTCATGGCGCTGCTGAACTCGCGCGCCATGCCACGGGCCTTGCCAACCCAGCGGCCGGCATTGCGGAACAATACCGGCAGATCCTTTGGCCCCACAACGATCAGGGCAACAACGCCGATGACCAGAAGCTCGGTCCAGCCCAGATCAAACATCTGCGCTTAGACCTTGTCTTTGTCTGTCTCGGGCGTGACGTCTTTGGCCACCTCGGACGCGTCCTGCTCCAGCTCGTCCGCACCTTCTTTGACGCCCTTCTTGAACGAGGTGATGCCTTTGCCCACTTCGCCCATAAGCGAGCTGATTTTGCCGCGGCCAAACAGCACCAGCACCACAACGGCAATCAGCAGAAGACCGGGAAGTCCGATATTGTTAAGCATGTCTCTTCTCCTTTGAAGTCGGCGCAAGCGCGCCGGGAATGTGATCTGGCACCGTGTTTACGCGCGGGCGGTCCATCGCAAAAGCGTGTCGGCCCGGTTCTGTGCCCAAAAATGAACGGATCACGCGATTTTTGAGGACTCGCAATTCTCAACTGACAGGTTTATGTCAGTTGAGAGCACGTAGAACGGCCCTGTCCCATCAAAACAGGAGCATGACGTGACACAAATCGCAGAAACCGTAACCTTCAAACTCGCGGCCGATGTAACAAAGGAGGATTTCGTTAACATCATGAAAGGCACCGAATCCTTTGTTCGGAACGCGGATGGCTTTGTCTTTCGGCGCCTCAGCGCTGGGGATGACGGGCTTTGGACCGACACCGTCATCTGGGCCGACATGGATTGCGCTCAATCCGCCGCCGCAGCCTTTCCAAAGCAGGATTTCGCTCCTGCGGTGATGGCCGCAATCGCGCCGGACACGGTGACTATGCGCCACGATGCAATCCATTGGACCATCGGAGCGTCATGACAAGCAGGACATCCCATGCGCCGCTCTGACCGGCTGTTCGATATCATCCAGATCCTGCGCGACGGCAAACTGCACCGTGCGCAGGACATCGCGGACCGGCTTGAGGTGTCGGTCCGCACCATCTACCGCGACATGGATACGCTGGTTGCTTCGGGCGTCCCGGTCGAGGGCGAGCGTGGCATAGGCTACATTGTGCGCGAGCAGATCACCTTGCCCCCGCTGAACCTGACCCCTGCCGAGCTTGAGGCGTTGAACCTCGGTATGGCCATCGTGGCGGAAGCCGCAGACCCCGACCTCAAGGCCGCAGCCACGTCGCTGGCCGACAAGATCGACGCCGTGTTGCCCACGCAGGTCGTGGCCGAGGCTGACAGTTGGAAATTTGCAGTCTATCCCTTTGCCGATGCGGCGCGTGGGCTGGCGCATATGGCCCCGATCCGCGCCGCCATCAAATCCCGCCAGAAACTCCGTCTGTCTTACCGTCGGATCGACGGCGTTCTGACTGATCGGGTCATACGCCCGCTGCACATGGAATACTGGGGGCGCGTCTGGACCCTGACGGCATGGTGCGAGTTACGTCAGGGGTTCCGTGTTTTTCGCATAGACCTGATCGAAACAATCTTGCCCCTGCCCGAGGTCTTCGCAGACGAGCCCGGCAAGAGCCTTAGCGATTATGACCCGCACGCCTGACAGGTCTCGTCTTCTCTCGAGTACTCTGGCAGAAGGCACATCCCGCTCGTGGCCATAACCCTCACCGCAGATAGGGTTCCGGATCGACAGATTCGAACCCTTTACGCACCTCGAAATGGACGTAGGCATTGTCGCCGCCGCGCAAGGAGGCGATCTTTTGGCCGCGCTTGACGCGAGCACCCTTTTTCACAGTGATGTTCTCGACATTCGCGTAGACGGTCAGCAGGTCGCTGTTGTGCTTTACCACAATGATCGGCACCTGATCCGCGTCCGCCGTGATTGCGGCAACAGTACCCGCAGCGGCAGCGTTAACCGGGCTACCCGGCGAGGCCGCAATGTCGATGCCTTCGTTCGAGCCCTTTTTATAGGTGCGGATGATCGTACCTGTGACAGGCAGTCCAAGCGCAGAATTGCTTTGCGTAGTTGGCGCTTCGGCGGTCACGTCAGGTGCGGGTTCGGCGGGCTTGATGACTTCATCCGGCAAAGGTTGCGTCGCGCTGGGCGGCGTCGGTGTCGGCGATCCCTGCCCAGGTTGGGTGATCGTAGTCGCAGGGACTGTTGTCACGGCGGCCGCCTCCTGACGGGGCGCAGGCTGGTTCTTGATAGGAATCAGCAGAAACTGTCCTTCACGCACGGTAAAGTCCGACCCCAGCCCGTTCCACTCGGCCAAGGCATCTACCGGCACGTTATACAGGCGCGCGATCGTATACGCGGTTTCGCCGCGCTTGACCTTGTGGCGAATGGGTTCGGGTCCCGCCGGCGCAGGGGCCGGAGCAGGCGCGGCGGTTGGTTGTGCCGGTTCCAGCGTCGATGTGCGCACCGACCCATCCGCCGGAGCTGCGTCAATCGCAGTGCCTGCAATTGTCGCGATATCGACAGAGCTGGCCGCGCTGACGGTACGGGGCAAGGCGACCACCTCGCCATCACGCAGCTGGTCCGCAGCTTGCAATCCGTTAAAACGCGCGACTTCCGCTGCCGGTAATCCGACCCGGGCAGCGATATCGCCAACCGTGTCGCCCCGGCGCGCAACGGCCACTTGATAATTGGGATAGGTGATCACGCCACGCGCATCCGGAGCAGGCCGGTTCGCGGTGGCCGCCTGCGCCGCATCGGCCGTGGAAAAACCACCGACATTGCCGCGTAGATCATAATCTATGGGGCCCTCGCATCCCGCGAGGAACGCCAAAGACGCAACACCTGCTGCGACTGCTGATTTGGAAACTGCTCTCATTTTACTGTCCTCACCGCCTGCCCCTGTTGTCCGGGGTTCCAGCGCTTATCGCGAAATATTTCTTTACGCTCCGTCTTTGCCAAGCCCTTCTAGCAGGGGCACGAACCGAACGGGCAACAATTCATCATAGTCCAGGCCGGTCTCAGTGCGTCTGACCCGGATCAGGGTCTGAACCGCATCCGACTGTCCCACCGGCAAAACCATGATACCGCCGATTTTGAGCTGCGCCAAGAGCGGCCCGGGCGGGTCCTCGGCAGCGGCCGTCACAATGATACGATCAAACGGGGCTTGTTCCGACAAACCGAACGACCCATCCGACAGCATCGCCGTCACATTGGTCATTCCCAATTCTCGAAACAGCTCGCCGGTTTCGCGCACCAGACGTTTATGACGTTCGACCGTATAGACCCGGCGCGCCAGCTTGGACAGAACCGCGGCCTGATAGCCCGAGCCTGTACCAACCTCCAGCACCGTGTCACGAGGGCGCACATCCAGCGCCTGCGTCATCAGCCCCACAACCGAAGGCTGGCTGATCGTCTGGCCACAGGCGATCGGCAGCGGTGTATCCTCATAAGCGCGCTCAGCGAACAGACCCTTGACGAAACGGCCCCGATCGACCTGTTCCATCGCAGCCAGAACGCGCGCATCCGTTACCCCGCGCGACCGCAGGGCAAAGAGGAACTGCATGGTTGTTTCTGGATCAAGTCCGCTCATTCGATCGACTTCAGTTGTTCCAGAACGTCATGGGCCGTCAGGTCCGCACGCATCGGTGTGACCGAGATGTAGCCCCCAAGATTTACCGCCGCATCCGTGCCGGGTGCGGTCGGGTTGTGCTGATAGCCGCCCTTGATCCACAGGAACCGCCGACCCGAGGGCGAGCTGTGCGGTTCAACCGTGAAATTGGTATCCCGGCGAAAACCCTGCGGCGCGATGCGCGTCCCCAGAACCTCATCCGCCGGCACAGGTGGGAAATTCACGTTGTAAAACAGGCGGTAATCGCCCTGCTCTTCAGGCGTTGCTTTCAGAATTCGCCGCACGAGGTCGGCCCCGTAACGCGTTGCAGCCTCAAAAGGATCATCCAGACCAAGATTGCGCGGTCCGAAATACTGCGACAAGGCAATCGCAGGAATACCCTGCAGGGCGGCTTCCATCGCCCCACCCACCGTGCCGGAATACAGCGTGTTCTCGGCCGAATTGTTGCCCCGGTTCACTCCGGACAAAACCAGATCCGGCGGCGTGTCCTTCATGACGTCGTGCAGCCCGGCCAACACACAGTCAGCGGGTGAGCCTTCGGCGGCATAGCGGCGTTCGCCGAGCTTGGCGACCATCATCGGGTGGGTATAGCTGATGCAGTGGCCGACACCCGATTGTTCGAACGCAGGTGCCACGACCCAAACCTCACCATCCGGGCCTGCCAAATCGGCGGCAATCGCCTCAAGTGCGATCAGCCCCGGGGCATTGATCCCGTCATCATTGGTCAGAAGTATACGCATAAGCCCCATCCACCCGGCGTTTTGCCCTTGATAGACCCGCCCCCGCGTCGCGGCAAGCAAAGCGCGCGTCCAATCTGATGCTTTCGCGCACCACTTGGCGCTAAACTGTGACTTTCCAGCCTAAACCGGGAATACGAAACACCTGTCACGGCGGATGGTAAGCCACATGACCCGTCCCGGACTGGGAACAAAGACATTGGGCACCGTCGCCCTCAGGATCGAGCCGTCATGGTCCATCCGAAATTCAACAAGGCTTTCGTTGCCCAAAAACCGCGCCCGCTCGACCACGCCCCGCGCGGCAACGCCGTCGGTCGGTGTCGGCAGCGGCCCCTTGCC
The DNA here is from genome assembly GCF_001458195.1 of Ruegeria atlantica. Taxonomy (GTDB): domain Bacteria; phylum Pseudomonadota; class Alphaproteobacteria; order Rhodobacterales; family Rhodobacteraceae; genus Ruegeria; species Ruegeria atlantica. The sequence continues at coordinate 857,280 of NZ_CYPU01000039.1, forward strand.
GTTACGGTCAAAGTCCAACCGCACGTGCTGAGGGCGGAATACGATTTCGACATCTGTATTGTCCGGAACGCCGGGCGCCAGAAATTGCCCGAATGGCGTTTCGGCCAAGGCCCCATTCACCTTGGATTGTAAAACATTGATATCACTAAAAAAGGCCACCGCCGCCTTGTCCGCCGGGCGGGTAAAGACGTTGTAGGGCGCGCCTTGTTGCACGACTTTTCCCCGCCGCATCAGGGCGATTTCATCCGCCATGCGCATCGCTTCTTCCGGCTCATGCGTGACTAGAACAACTGCGGCGTCCTCTTCCTTGAGGATCGCAAGCGTTTCATCCCGAATGCCGTCCCGCAACCGGTTGTCGAGGCCCGAGAAAGGCTCGTCCATCAGCATGATCCGCGGACGCGGGGCCAATGCGCGAGCCAGTGCCACACGTTGCTGCTCGCCACCTGACAGATGATGCGGGTAGTCGTCGACGAAACGCACCAGGTCGACCTTGCGCAGCAGCGCTTCGACGCGGGCGCGTTTTTCGTCCCTATGCCCCTTCAGGCCAAAGGCCACATTGTCGGCAACGCTGAGATGCGGAAACAGGGCAAAGTCCTGAAACATCAGCCCTATTTCACGCCGTTCGGGCGGCACACGAAACACCGTGTCACAGATCAACTTGCCATCGACATAGATTTCACCGGATTCCTGCATCTCGACCCCGGCGATCATGCGCAGGGTTGTCGACTTGCCGCAGCCCGAAGGCCCCAACAGACAAGTCACCTGCCCCGCTCGCACCGTCAGCGAGACATCATCCACAACAACCCGCCCTTCATACCGGGCGATCAGATTTCGGATTTCCAACCGAGGAGGAGTAGCGTTTTCTGTCACCGATGGGCCCCGTTGCCTTTCCCGATCAATTCCATCGGGCTTAGGCGGGGATAACAACCCCGCCCCTCAGGTGCAAGAGATCAGCAACAGCCGCCGGATGGGGCCCCGCCCGTTGCTTCAAACGGGCTTTCACCACCGCAGCCTTCGAATATCCCGTAGTGGGTCGAGAAATCACCGATGAACTCAAAATGCCTCGCGAAACGCGTGTCTTTCAACATCATCCACGTGTTGCCGCAGACAGGAAAAACCTTGCCCGCCTCGATCGCGTGGTGATCATCTAGCTCGAACAGATGCGGGGCGTTCGGGATGGTGCCCTTGTAGATCACGGCCTGACCGTAATCCTCGCACGCAGGCTCCAACTCGGGCAGCTTGAACAGGCGGTAGGTGGCGGACAGGAATTTGAGAGTCGCAACACGCTCTTCGAGCACCGCGTTTTCGATGGTCAGCGGACGATGCGTGACCCGGCGCGGATCACCAAAGCCTGCCTTACGCGACATCGACAGGAAATCGTTCCAATACAACGCGCCGGACAGGCATTCACCGTACAAAACCTCATCCTCGGCCATCTCTTTAGGCACTCGGCGGTCGGCGTAGACGTCCGAGAAATACATCTCGCCCCCGTCTTTCAACAACCGGTGCGCGCCGCGCAAAACAGCCTCTTTATCGGTGGCCAGATTGATCACGCAGTTCGAGACGATAATGTCAAAAGAACCGGGTTCCAGGTCAAGCTCATCCAGCTTTTCGATATAGCCATGGTGGAATTCCACATTGCTGTCAGAATGCCCAAAGGCTTGCGCGTGATAATCCTGATGCGCGCGCGCTACGTCCAATTGCTCCGGCGTCATGTCCACGCCGACAACCCTTCCCTTTTCACCTATCATGGCAGACAGGGCATAAACATCACGTCCCGCACCACAGCCGAGATCCAGAATGCTCATCCCCTCAAGGTCGTGCGGAGCGATCAGACCGCAGCCATAGTAGCGCGTCAGAACTTCGTCATGAATTTTCGACAGGATCTTTTTGACATGATCCGGCATGTCATCAGGCGTACAACACGCGTTTGTCTGCAAGTCCGAGCTGCCCTGCAAGACTTCGCCATAGTAATTCTGCACTGACTCATGCTTCATCGCGGTTATCCTTCTGTCTGATGGCCGCATAGCAGCTAATGCAGTGCGGGGATTGGCGCAATCCGAGCACTTGCGATCTGACGAAGGCGTGAGGATTCTTTGGCCTCACGCCAGCAGTTCAAAATCCACACCCGCACGTAATTTGCCGTTCACCTGAACCTCAAGGCGATGTGCTCCGGGAACCAGTTTGAACGTGGTCGCGTCGCCCTTGAGCTTATGCTTTTTGCTCAACGTCAGGCCGCCGTCCTTCAACAAAGCTTGTTTCAGCTTATGAACTTTGGCTGAGGTTTTTCCGCCAGGTCGTTGAAAGTGCACGATGTAATCCACAAGAACCGGTTGCTGATCCTTACCATTCAGCACAACATCAAACTCCAGCGCGTCACCGATCCGGGCCTCGCGTTTGATCGTGACATCGGCCGAAACCTTGGCGTCCGGGTCAAAACCCAGAGCCTTCATGGCGCGCGGATGTCCAGCTTTCACAAGACCACGCAAGGTGTGCGAGGTCATCCAGTCCAACTCATCCTGATCCTGTTGCCCTCTTGTGTCCCAATCCTGCAACCGGTCCAAAACCAGATCGGGGTCTTTTTTGGTGATGTCGTTCAGGTGGTTGGCCACCGACCGCGTGACATATCGCGTCCCATCGGCATGCAGCCGATTCAGTAGAGGCAGCGGATCGGTCAGGTCCAGCCCCACCGCCTGCCCCCAAGGCAAGCGCGGCCGTGTGCCTTCGCTAACCAATCGTCGCACGTGATAGCTGTCATGCGCGCACCATTCATTCATCCTCGACAGCACCAAATCCTGATGGGCGTTGAGGAACGGGCGGATGGCCCATTCCATCGAAAACCTCTGGGTTAGTTCCTCAAGCACATCCAATGCCTGCGCCGGATGGTCTATCCCCACGGCAACAACCCACTCACCTAATGGCGCAAAGATGAAATCCCCAAAATCGTCATCCGTTTTGCTGGGATCCAAAGGCGGCGGCAAAGCGCGCAACAGTGTTGGTGCGATCTGAGTCACATCACCCGGAACGGCCTGTTGCAAGCACTCGGCAATCCAGGCCATCCGCTCTTTCAATTCCAGATCCAGAAGGCGCGACATGACCTGCGCCTGAAATGAATTGGCATCAAAAGACGGGTCTGCGCCCGCGAAAAGCCCTGCCAAATAGCAGGTCTTTTCCGCGTTAAACAATTGATCCTTAAGTGAGAAGTTCTGTGCCATGGTCACATCGTCATGTTGGTCGCGCCGCCGTCCAGCAGGATGTTTTGCCCGACGATGAACCCGGCATGCTGCGAACAAAGGAACGCACAGGCTGCACCAAATTCTTCACGCGTTCCATACCGGCGCGCCGGGATGGTTGCCGCGCGTTCAGCGCGCGCCTCGTCCATCGAAATTCCTTTTTGCGCCGCGACACCACCATCCAATGAGTCCGCCCGGTCAGTGGTGTGAATGCCCGGCAGCAAGTTGTTGATCGTTACACCTTTTGGTGCAACCTGACGCGCAGTTCCGGCAACATAACCTGTCAGTCCGGTCCGGGCTGCATTCGACAGACCCAGCGCAGGGATCGGTGCGCGCACGGATTGCGAGGTGATATTCACCACCCGACCCCAGCCCTTGCCCATCATCCCCGGCAACAGTGCCTTCATGAAGGCAATCGGCGTCAGCATGTTGGAGTCCAGCGCCTTAATAAAATCGTCACGATCCCAGTCCGACCACAAACCGGGCGGCGGGCCACCGGCATTTGTCACAAGAATATCAACATCCTGCGCGACTTTTATCACCTGTTCTTGCCCGTCAACCGAGGTCACATCGCAGGCGACAGTTTGCACGTCCACCCCATGTTCAGATCGCAGGCGCGTGGCCTCGGCTTCCAAAGCCTCAGACCCGCGCGCGTTCATCACCAGATCAACGCCGGCCGCTGCAAGCGCCTCGGCACAACCCAGACCCAAACCTTTGCTACTGGCGCAGACCAGCGCACGTTTACCTTTGATCCCAAGATCCATCTGATCCTCCCTGTATTTGCCGCACATCTAGCACCAGCCTTTCAGGGAAGACCAGAAACCAAAACACGTTAGTAAAAGAACTCTTCGCGCACGATCTTACCATCCGCCACGTGGTAAATGGCGACCTCACGCATATCAAAGCTGTCACCGCTTTCCTTCACTGTGCCCTGCACCTCGAAAATTACGGCAAAGCGGTCGTCACCATGCATAAAGGGATCGCTGACCGAGGCGCCGGTCACGTCATGCGCGCCTTCCCACCATTCGTGTTTGCCGCGGATCGCGTCGCGCCCGGCGACTTCGCGCCCCATACCCGAGTAATCCACAGCTTCGACAGAAACGGCATTGTCTGCATAGAGCTTATCCAAATTCGCTTTGGCCCGGCCCTCGCGGCAACCAGCGACCAGTTCGTTTGCGATTTCTTTTAAATTCATCACACCTCTCCATCATTTGTTCACTATATGTTCTTTTTGCCATTATCAGGCGATTCTGAACACCCCCTTTGTCTTGCCTCGGCAGAATTCCCCGCATATACGCGCGTTCATGCTTGATATTGCCTCGAACCAACCCGTTTTGCCGCCCGAGATTGCTCGGCGCCGGACATTCGCCATCATCTCGCACCCGGATGCGGGCAAGACGACGCTGACCGAAAAGTTCCTGTTGTACGGGGGCGCTATTCAGATGGCCGGTCAGGTGCGCGCCAAGGGCGAAGCCCGGCGCACCCGTTCGGACTTTATGCAGATGGAGAAGGATCGCGGTATCTCGGTTTCCGCATCGGCGATGTCCTTTGACTATGACACTTTCAGGTTCAATCTGGTGGATACGCCCGGCCACAGTGATTTCTCGGAAGACACCTATCGCACGCTGACCGCTGTGGACGCCGCCGTGATGGTGATCGACGGCGCAAAAGGTGTGGAAAGCCAGACGCAGAAACTGTTCGAGGTCTGCCGCCTGCGCGATCTGCCGATCCTGACCTTCTGTAACAAGATGGACCGCGAAAGCCGCGATACGTTCGAGATCATCGACGAAATTCAGGAAATGCTGGCCATTGACGTCACGCCTGCCGCGTGGCCCATCGGCGTCGGCCGCGATTTCATCGGCTGCTACGACATGCTGCGCGACCGGCTGGAGCTGATGGACCGCGCCGACCGTAACAAAGTGGCCGAAAGCATCGAGATCAACGGTCTTGATGACCCCAAGCTCGCGGAACACGTACCCGAGCACCTGCTGGAGAAGTTCCTGGAAGAGGTCGAGATGGCGCGGGAGCTGCTGCCCGCCATGGACCCGCAGGCGGTGCTTGAGGGGCATATGACCCCGATCTGGTTCGGTTCGGCGATCAACTCGTTCGGTGTCAAGGAACTGATGGAGGGCATCGGCGCTTATGGCCCGCAGCCGCAAATCCAGTCTGCCGAACCGCGTCAAATCGCACCGGATGAAAAGAAGGTCGCCGGTTTTGTCTTCAAGGTTCAGGCAAATATGGACCCAAAGCACCGCGACCGCGTCGCCTTTGTTCGCATGGCATCGGGCCATTTCAAGCGTGGTATGAAGCTGACCCACGTGCGATCGAAAAAGCCGATGGCGATTTCGAACCCTGTGCTGTTTCTGGCGTCCGACCGCGAACTGGCCGAAGAGGCCTGGGCCGGTGATATCATCGGCATCCCCAACCACGGGCAATTGCGCATCGGCGACACGCTGACCGAAGGCGAAGCGATCCGGGTGACCGGCATCCCGTCCTTCGCGCCGGAACTGCTGCAAACCGTGCGCCCGGGCGATCCAATGAAGGCCAAGCATCTGGAAAAGGCTCTGATGCAATTTGCCGAGGAAGGTGCCGCGAAGGTGTTCAAACCTTCGATCGGATCGGGCTTTATCGTCGGCGTCGTCGGCGCGTTGCAATTCGAAGTACTCGCCAGCCGGATTGAGATGGAATACGGCCTGCCCGTGCGCTTTGAGGCGTCGCAATTCACCTCGGCCCGCTGGGTCAGCGGCGGCAAAGCCGAAGTCGAGAAGTTCGTCGAAGCCAACAAGCAGCACATCGCCCATGATCATGACGGCGATATCGTTTATCTGACGCGCCTGCAGTGGGACATCGACCGGGTCGTCCGCGACTATCCCGAACTGAACCTGACGGCCACGAAAGAGATGATGGCGTGATGGCACGGGCCGAAAGCACGAATGGATGATGATCTAACGTATTCGGGTGGCTTGCCCGCCCTGCAAGACAGGTTCGAAAGGCGACGAGCGCCTTTCGACTTCTCGGACGAGGTACTGCCGGCAGAAGATGTCGATCTGACCCATTTGACGCGTCAGATTGTTCCTGAAAGCGCGACACGGCCGCAACCCGGCCAGGCGGATACATCCTGGACGCGCAAACGCCGACACATCGCGCAGGAATTCGTCGGAAAATCTGAACTGGCGTTTCTGAACGCGCAGCTTATTTCGAACTTGCGGAAACGATCCTGGCCGAACCACGCCCCCGCCTTGTTTTGCCGGTTGTGGGCCGAGCATTCGGATCATCTGTTCAAGGCTTTGAATCGCGATCCCGGGACAGTGTTCCGGCGCCTGGCCAAAATGCATGAGACTCGTGCAGCGCGTAGGGAAGCGCGCCAATGACGACCTGGGGTATCGTCTCAATGGTTCGCGGATCGACCCGCGACATACTCAGGTTCGCGGCCCATCACCTCGATCTGGGTGCGGGTTATCTGTACATTTACCTGGACGAACCTAATCGTGAGGCGCACCGGGCCCTCAGGAAACACCCGAAAATCAGGGCGCGAATCTGTGATGATGTCTTTTGGGATAAACGCAAACGCGACCGCCCGGACCGCCATCAGGTTCGTCAGACACTTCATGCCACATTCGCCTATCGCAACACCGATCTGGACTGGCTGGCCCATATCGACGTGGATGAGTTCCTTTGGTCTTCAAAACCCATCCGGGAGCAGTTGCAATCCGTCCCCGCGGAAATCCCTGCCGTCCGTGTCCGGCCAATGGAGGCAATGGCAGGCGGCGAGGATCTGTTCAAGGCGCATATCCCCAGCGGCCCGGACCGCTCAGCCATGGTACAGTCCGTCTATCCCAACTATGGCAGCTTTGTACTCGGCGGGTTCCTCAGCCACGTTCAGGGTAAGCTGTTCGTCCGCACAGGCATGGAAAAGCTGAACTTTCGCATCCACAACCTGTTTCAAAACAAAAAACTTCTACCCTGCAAATTCGAACTTCCGGGGTTGGAGCTTTGTCATCGCCACGCCCCTGACTGGGATCACTGGGCGGCGCATTACCAGTTCCGGATGGCGCGTGGGTCCTATCAACCCGGCATGTCCCCGAACGTTCCGCGCGAACTGGGCGGTCTGAACAAGAATGAGTTGTTCAACTGGATCGAGACAGAACAGGGCCAGGACGGCTTGCGCGCGTTTTATGACGAAATTAGCGGTGCCGATCCCGGCGTACGCGCACGTCTCGAAGAATATGGGTTGATCCGGCACAGACCGCTGGATCTGGACGCTAAGGTTGCGAAACACTTTCCCGGAAGCTGCTGAATTGTTGCAGAAAACCAGCAGTGGGCGTTAGCGACGTCAGGTTAAGGGCTCTTCATTTGACCCTGCCCCATGATTTTGTTATGTCCGCGCAAAGCCGAAATGCGCCTGACAGCGTATGGCCATCCGGGCCCGGCATTCCTTTGACGCGCGGGCTAGGTCTAGTGTCCGCATGAACCGGACATACATGACAAAATTCAACGAACTGAACCTGAACCCGAAGGTCCTCAAAGCCATTGAGGAAGCCGGATACGAAACGCCCACGCCAATTCAGGAAGGCGCGATACCCGCGGCCCTTGAAGGTCGGGATGTTCTGGGCATTGCTCAGACCGGTACCGGCAAGACGGCCAGCTTTACGCTGCCGATGATCACCTTGCTGGCTCGTGGGCGCGCCCGTGCACGTATGCCGCGCTCGCTGGTGCTGTGCCCGACCCGGGAACTGGCCGCGCAGGTGGCCGAGAATTTCGACACCTACGCCAAACACCTGAAACTGACCAAAGCGCTGCTGATCGGCGGCGTTAGCTTCAAAGAACAGGACGCGTTGATCGACCGGGGCGTTGACGTCCTGATCGCCACGCCGGGTCGCCTGCTGGACCATTTTGAACGCGGTAAGCTTCTTTTGACCGGTGTTCAAATCATGGTTGTCGACGAAGCTGACCGGATGCTGGACATGGGGTTCATCCCCGATATCGAACGCATCTTCTCGCTGACGCCGTTCACGCGCCAGACCTTGTTCTTTTCGGCCACTATGGCGCCCGAGATTGAGCGGATCACTGACACCTTCCTGTCCGCACCCACGCGGGTCGAGGTTGCGCGTCAGGCCACCGCTTCGGAAACTATTGAACAGGGCGTCGTGATGTTCAAAGGCGGTCGTCGGGATCGTGAGGCCAGCCAGAAACGCAATGTCCTGCGGGCGCTGATCGACGCTGAAGGCGAGAAGTGCACCAACGCCATCATCTTCTGCAACCGCAAGACCGATGTGGATATCTGCGCCAAGTCTCTCAAGAAATACGGCTATGACGCCGCCGCGATCCACGGCGATCTGGATCAATCCCAGCGCACGAAAACACTCGACGGCTTCCGGGACGGGTCTTTGCGCCTACTCGTGGCCTCGGACGTGGCCGCGCGCGGATTGGATGTGCCATCCGTCAGCCATGTGATCAATTTCGACGTCCCCGGCCACCCCGAGGATTACGTCCACCGCATTGGCCGCACCGGTCGCGCCGGGCGTGAGGGCAAGGCGATCACGATCTGCTCTTCCCGCGATGAAAAGGCGCTGGCGGCGGTGGAGAAGTTGATTCAGAAAGAAATTCCCCGTCTGAACAACCCGATTGAGGCGGATGACTCCAAAGCCGATACCCCAAAAACCGAGAATCAGCCCAAGGCGGCGGACACCAAAAAGTCCGATCGGCGCAAAAGCGAGCCCCGTACGGAAATAGAGCCTCGTAAGGATAGAGAACCGCGCAAGGATAGAGAGCCCCGTAAGGTCAAAGAGTCCAAAGGCCGCGGTCGCAGAGACGACAGGGGCCCTGCAGTTGTCGGCATGGGCGATCACTTGCCCAGCTTCATCGCCCTCAGCTTTGACGAACGCCGCGCAGGCTAAATCGTAAGCACCAATGCCAGTATCGAGGCACCAAGCAACATCATCCCGGCGATCTCACGCCGGGTGATTCTTTCGCGAAAAAACAAGAGCGAGGCGAACAGGCTGAAGATCAGTTCGACCTGCCCGAGAGCTTTGACATAGGCCGCGTTTTGCAGCGTGAAGGCGAAGAACCAGCAGAACGATCCACATAGACTGGTGAGCCCGACAAAAACGCCCGTTCGGCGTGTGTCCCAAACCGCGCGCAGCTCGGCACGGTCGCGCCACAGCAGCCACAGCCCCATGCTGAGGAATTGGAACGAAACCACCACTGCCAAAGTGACCAGCGCCCGGAACCAGGCGTTCAAATCCCCCAGTTCCAACGAGGCACCGCGATAGCTGACGGATGAGAAAGCAAACAGCACGCCCGAACCCAGCCCAAGGCGCGATGCACGGTTGGTGAGGTGTGCCCACCAAGCCCCTTCTCCACCAGGACTTTTCGACAACAGCAAGACAGCCACCAGTCCCAGAACAATCGCAAACAACGCACCCGAGGACACCTGATCGCCCAGGACCAAAAATCCGACGATGGCGGTTTGGACAACTTCGGTCTTCTTGAATGTAATACCGACGGCAAAATTGCGTTGTTTGAACAGGGCCACCACGCAGATGGTCGCCAAAATCTGCGTTGTCCCGCCGATCACTGCAAACAACCAGAAACGCCCGGTCAGGGCCGGTAGGCTAAATCCGGTCAATTGCATTGCCACGATCAGCGCAAGGACTGCCAACGGCATGGAATAGGCAAACCGCGCAAAAGTCGCGCCGGCTGCCGAAAGTTTCACGGTGCTCAGCGACTTTTGCAGCATGAACCGCACGGTCTGAAATGCCGCGGCGGCGATGGTGATGGGAATCCACAAACTCATGGATTCCCTTGTGTCGTCAAATCAACCCTTTGGCCAGAGCGGATGCTCGACCGGGTCCTTGATACGCCAGAAATAAGATCGGAAAATCTGCCCGTAAGACCGATAGACATAAGCGTGGTTGCTGGCCAGATAGCCGTCTTTCCCGGCACGATAAAGCGCAGGCAACCGGTACCACGGAGCACCGGGATTCATGTGATGAACGACGTGCAGATTGTTGTTCAGAAACAAAAAAGCCAACAACCCGCGATCTTCGACAATGACCGTTCGGGCACTGGAGCATTCGTGCGCCCGGTGTTCAAGAAACGTCCGGATCTTGACCAAGCCCAAACCAATATAAGCGGACAGAACAAAGGCCCATAAAGGCATTGGAGACCGAGAAACCACCCACAAAACCGCAGCCACTCCGATCAGGTGCAGTCCCCATGCCAACAGTACGGCTCTGTCTCCGCGTTTGGCGCCGCGCAACTCATCCCGAAAGAAGATATACTGACCAATCGCCGGGCCCAGCACCATGCGTCCAAGCAGCGTGTTATTCGCTCTCAGCAGTCGCTTTTGCCAGCCTTTGAGCGTATTCCAAACTTTCGGGTCCAGATAGTTCGACTCAGGGTCGTCATAGGGGTCGGTCAGCGTCGAATCCCTGTGATGCGCCAGATGTAGGTCGCGGAACCGGTTGTACGGAATGAACAAGGTTAGCGGCGGCGCCATCAGCGCCTCGTTCAGCCAACGCGTGCGGAACGGGTGCCCGTGCAGCGCCTCGTGCGTCAGCGACGAGTGCAGCGCCGCCACCAAGCCCATGGCGGGAATGGCCAGCCAGACGGGAAGTGTAAAGATCACCCCCAGCCACGCCGCATAACACGCAATGATCAGGGCAAAGGTGCCCCACTCGGGACCTGGCCGCTCAGACATTTCGGCCCCATGTGATGCCTGCCCAGACACGCTCATAGATCACGTACATCGTCAGGCCGATGCCCGTGTTCACAATCGCCAACGTCCCACCAACTGCGGCAGAACCTGTCGCGATCAGACCCACCAGCGTCATCATGACCAGGCCCATCGCATTCCACACCACAGCCTTCACGACCGATCTTCGTCGCGTTTCCATTCCGTCACCCATATTATTGTTATGTTTTAAGAATTACGGATCGTGGCCGAGTTGAAAATTCTGAATATGATTAACAAAATTCATCATCCATGATATAAATCAACATATGACGGATAAATTAGACAAACGAGATCGCGCTGCACAGTTTCGCCAACGCCTTGCCCGCGCGATGGAAGAACGTGACATCAGCCAAAGCGCGCTGGCCCGGGATATCGGTGTCGACCGATCGACCGTATCTCAACTTTTGACTGGCGAAGGTGCGCGCCTGCCGAACGCGCATGTCGTTGGCAGCTGCGCCACAGCGCTTGGTGTTTCGGCTGACTGGCTGCTGAGCTTATCGGATCGGCCCGAAAGCGCTGCAGAGCTTCTGGCGCTTTCTCTGAGTATGACCAAGGCGCCACGCGCGCTGGTCGATGAACGTATTTTCGAATGGCACAAAGAGGCGGCTGGCTACAAGGTTCGCTATGTACCCGCCACCCTGCCCGACATGCTGAAAACCCGCGCCGTGCTAGAGTGGGAATACGCCCCGCATCTGGGGCGAACGGCAGATCAGGCCATCGGCGCGTCAGAAGACCGGCTGACGTGGATGCGCAGCGCGCAATCAGATTATGAGATCGCCATGCCGCTGTATGAGATCGACAGCTTTGCCCGCGCGACCGGATACTACGAAGGCCTGTGCCCGAAAATCAGGATGGATCAGATCGACCACTTGTTAGAGCTGAGCGATCAGCTTTATCCCCGCATGCGCATCTATCTGTTTGATGCCAAACGCCTCTATTCTGCGCCGGTCACGATTTTTGGCCCGCTGCTGTGTGTGTTCTACGCGGGAAGTCACTATATGGCCTTTCGAGACCGCGACAGGATCGAAGTTTTTTCCCGTCATTTCGATACGTTGGTGCGAGAAGCGGATGTGACGGCGCGGGACTTCCCCGATCATCTCAGGCAGCTGCGATCAACGATTTCCGCCTGATAACGGCCTCATAGATGCGTAAGCGACCAAGGTGTGATATCGTCAATTGGCGCGAACTTTCGAGCGATCCGATCACAGACGGAGGACCATAGGAATGGACGCATTAAAAACTGCTCAATACGCACGGGCGCTTTATTCCGCCCACGGAGATCAGGCCGAGGCGGAAGCTGCGCAGAAGATGCGCGAATGCAAAGACGCCGGGAACATGCAGCAAGCCCGTGACTGGCAGGCGGTTCGTCAGAGCATCCGCCAGATTCGCGGCCCCAATCAGGGTTAAACCTTTGGGTCGGGGTTGACCGTATGCCCGTCGACGGCAATCACCTGCCCCGACACCAATCGGGCTGCATCCGATGCAAGGAATACAGCCATATTGGCAATGTCGTGACCTTCGACAAATCGGCCCATTGATGTGCCCGATGCGTATCCCTCATAGACCTGATCCCGCGTCATGCCCTTGGCATCGGCCTCGCGCTGCAGCACGCCTTCCATCCGTGGACCTTCTACCGACCCCGGGCAGATGACATTGCACCGCACGCCATGCGCGCCAAGCTCCATCGCCAGGGTCTTGGCCAGACCGATCATCCCCCACTTCGCCGCAGCATAAGGCGCGCGATTTGGGTACCCGTATTGGCCAGCCGTCGAAGATGTAATGACCACGGCGCCACTGCCCTGACGTTTCAGGATCGGCGCCGCGTGTTTGGCGCACAGAAAGGCACCCTCCAGATTTACTGCAAGGCACATGCGCCACTCGTCCAATGCAACGTCTTCAACCGAAGCGGTTGGTCCCGCGATTCCTGCGTTTGCGCACAGGGTGTCCAAACCACCCCATTCCGCCTCAATGTCTTGGAACAAGGTGGCCACGGCATTCTCGTCCGCGACGTTCGCCTCGGACCGCCGCCAATGGGCCGGACAATCTGACAGCGCCTTCGGGTTGACGTCAGCCACCCAGACCTGCTCACCAGCTGCGTCAAAGGCTTCGGCCATAGCGCGGCCAACGCCCGAGGCGCCAGCCGTTATAAGAACGCGCCCACTCATGCCGGTTTGCGGATCGCAGCACCCGCACCTTCAGGATAAGGCAAGCCTGCCTGAGCTTCAGCGATCCGGGCCATAGCGTCTTCGATCTCTGCCGAAGGTGCGCTCGGGCGACGGGTTTCCAGACTGACATGCAGCAGGAAGCTTTCGCCCGTAGCCAATAGCTTGTCGCCTTCATACATGGAATGGAACACGTGCAGCTTCTTGCCCTGCCCCAACAGCATCTGCGTGCGCACTTCAATCCTTGCACCCGCGTGGACTTCGTCGATATAGCGGATGTGGTTTTCGGCCGTAAAGTAACTGCCGCCCGAGGCGATGTAATCGGCATCACACCCCATGATCTCCATGAACCGGTCGGTCGCCGCGGCGAAGGCCTCAAGGTACCGCGCCTCGTTCATGTGACCGTTGTAGTCGGTCCAGTCCAACGGCACTGCGCGCGACAAGGTCAGAATTGGCTGGCTCAGATCGGCCTGATCCATCGTCGGAAGTGCGCCCGGTTTCAGCGCCGCGTCATGCTGGTTCAGAACAGCACCGGCCCCATAGTTCTGCGCCTTGAGCGCCCGCATCATCCCAACGAGGTTATTGTCGCGAATACGCTCCAATTCGCGGATCGAGTGCATGCCCGATTGCGCGTCAGACTGATCCGCGATCATGTCGACCAGCTCATCGGTGAACTCGGGCACATCCATCAGCTTGGTCCAGGGCCATTGCAACGCCGGGCCGAACTGCGCCATGAAATGCCGCATCCCCGCCTCGCCACCGGCCACGCGATAAGTTTCGAACAGACCCATCTGCGCCCAGCGGATACCAAAGCCCATGCGGATCGCTTCGTCGATCTCTTCAGTCGTGGCTATACCGTCCTTGACCAACCACAGCGCCTCGCGCCAGACGGCTTCGAGGAACCGGTCAGCAATATGCGCATCGATCTCTTTTTTGACATGCAGAGGGAAGAAACCCACCGATTTCAACAGATCCTTCGCGCGATCGACCATTTCGGGTCGGTTCTTGTCGGTCGGTACCAATTCGATCAGCGGCAGCAGATACACTGGGTTGAACGGGTGCGACACAACAATCTGTTCTGGGCGCAGCGCGCTTTCCTGCAGCTCGGACGGTTTGAACCCGCTGGTTGACGACCCGATGATCGCCTCCGGATCGCAGGCATCCTGCAAGCTTTTATAAACCTTCAGCTTCAGATCCAACCGTTCGGGCACGCTTTCCTGAATCCAGATGGCGCCTTGCACGGCGTCAGTCAGATCGTCGTGGAAGGTAAGCGCCCCCTCAGACGGCAAAAGCACATCACTCAACCCCGGCAGAGACCGGCGCGCGTTGTCCAGAACTTCACTAATCTTGCGCTCGGCCTCAGGGTCCGGATCAAACACACGGACATCCCAACCGTTAAGCAAGAACCGCGCGGCCCACCCGCCGCCGATGACACCACCACCGATGATAGCTGCTGTTTTTGTCATATCTTTTCCTAGTCGATACAGATCACCAGCTCGCGTCCCGTCTCATCCAGATGAGGAATGCACCCGAACTGCGGCGTGACCGCGCTGCATTGTTTGGTCTCGGACAGGCAAAAGCCTTGACAGTCCGAACCTTTTTCACAGGTCTTGCCCGCATCTGCCAGCGGCAGAACGCACATATTGCTGGGCTTTGCCCGCAACCTCGTAGACACCACCTTTGGTTTTGCAAGCCTGCCTCCCATTGTTCACAGAAGCCGCCTCCGCCTTTTCATCCGCCGGAAGGCAAGCCGCCATAAGTCCCGCTCCGACGACAGCCAGACACCGCAACATCACTTTCATGAGTTTCATTCCCTCAGTTGATGCCCCGGTGTCATGGCAAGGCGAACTTCCTATTGGGAGAAATTTCAGCCCTTAGGTGCTCGTTTCACCAGCCCCAGCTTCTCACGCACTTCCTGCGCGCCGATCACCCGCGCGCCCATGTTCGAAACGATGGTGTTCGCCCGCTCAACCAGCTGCCAGTTTTCCGCAAGAACGCCTTTGTCGAGGAACAGATTGTCCTCAAGGCCAACGCGCACATTGCCGCCCGCCAGCACCGAAGCCGACGCATATGCCATCTGGTTCCGCCCAAGCGCGAATGCGCTGAAGGTCCAGTCATCAGGCACGTTATTCACCATGGCCATAAAGGTGTTCAGATCATCCGGAGCCCCCCACGGCACGCCCATGCACAGCTGAACCAGTGCCGGGCTGTCCAGAACGCCGTCCTTCACCAACTGCTTCGCGTACCACAGATGACCGGTATCAAAGGCCTCGATCTCAGGCTTCACGCCCAGATGCGTCATCATCCGGCCCATCGCCTGCAGCATGCCTGGCGTGTTGGTCATGACATAGTCAGCTTCGGCAAAATTCATGGTGCCGCAATCAAGAGTACAGATTTCGGGCAGACATTCAGCCACATGCTCCACCCGAGCAGCCGCTCCGATCATGTCGGTGCCGTCCTCGTTCAACGGCAGCGGGGATTCCGTCGGGCCAAAGATCATGTCACCGCCCATCCCGGCGGTGAGGTTCAGCACAACGTCGACCTCGGCTTCACGAATGCGATCAGTCACCTCGCGGTACAGGTCCAGACGACGGCTGGGTGCACCGGTTTCCGGATCACGCACGTGGCAATGCACGATGGCCGCCCCGGCCTTGGCCGCAGCGATCGCACTGTCGGCGATTTGCTTTGGCGAACGCGGCACATGCGGGCTGCGATCCTGTGTTCCGCCCGAGCCGGTGACAGCGCAGGTGATGAAGACTTCGCGGTTCATTTCCAGTGGCATGGTGTTTTCCCCAACTTATACCCGGTTTTGACCTAAGTTATCCTCAGGCTTCTCCCCGGATTCCGATTTGCGTTCATCCCCGACTCTGGCGCAGCTTTATGGAAACAACTTGCCAGAATGCGAATCGAACTTGATGAAATCCGCAAAAAACATATTGCAGCCCGAACATCGCGCCCTGAAAACGGCCGTGCTGGTTCTGGACGAATGCAACACGCTCAGCTTTGCTTCGGCCGTCGATCCGATGCGCGCCGCCAATCGTCTGGCGGACCGCCCGGCCTTTGACTGGGATTATGTGACGGCCACAGCGGAACCGGCGATGCTGACCAGCGCACTGAATGTTCCAGGCACACCGCTGGCTCGGTTGCAGGGTTGCGACCTGATGATCGTCATTGCAGGTTTCCAACTGGCCCGTCACGCCACACCCAGCCTGCTCGCCGGATTGCGCCGCATTGCCGGTACCGGAGCCACCATGGCTGGCATCGACGGCGGCCCCTGGCTACTGGCCGAAGCCGGCCTGCTGAACGGCCACTCCGCCACAACGCACTGGGAGGATCTGGACAATTTCGCGACCCGCTTCCCCGAAGTCGATGTTCGCCCTGACCGATTTACTGTGTCCGGCAACCGTCTGACCTCAGGCGGCGCGATCCCCGCGGTCGAGATGATGCTACACATCATTGCCGCGCGCCACGGCGCAGGTTTTGCCGCCCGCGTGTCCGGCCTGTTCCTCTACGATGGCGCGCCAAGCCCGACAAAACCACAAAGCCGCACAGGCGCGCCGCATCGTCATACGGCCCTGACAGCAAAGGCGAACTCGTTGATGGAGACATCGCTCGAGGACCCGCTACCGTTGGCCGTAATTGCCGACTCTCTGGGCACCAGCCCTCGTACTCTGCAACAACAGTTCCGTCTGCGCCTGAACACAACGCCGCAGGATCACTATCTGCAACTGCGCCTGGCCGAAGCGCGGCGTCTGGTCACCGATACGGATATGCCACTGATGGACGTGGCACTCGCCACAGGCTTTGCCTCACAATCCAGCTTTGCCCGTGCCTTCCGAACCGCGCACGGCCTGTCGGCCAGAGACCTCCGTCAGGACCGGATCCAGCCGACACATCACTGACCGGATCCGCTTCATCTGGTTAAAAATATCCCGGGGGAGGCGCGTAAAGCGCGGCGGGGGCAGAGCCCTTGGCCCGTTCGAAAGTTGCACTTTCAAATGTGGTCAAGATGTGCTCAATTCTGATTGGGGTCTTTCTGAAACATTGCCTCAAGCGCGAATGTCAAAACCTGACCCAAAGCTGTGGTTCTTAATCGATTGGCAATGCGGCGCATGCACCCCGCATCGCCACCAATCAAAAGTGTTAAGATTAGCAACTCCACCTCAGTGGTATGTCGCTCAAGTTTGCAGTATGTGGAATTTCTACGTCTCTTACGGAGCACAAAGCGACCAAATCCGGGTAATCCCTTGACGTGGCGCGGGGGCGCTTCGTAAAGTATATAAGTTGCCGCGCGCCATCTTTTTCGTCATCAGGTGTAAAAATGAGATACTCGAAAATTCGCAATATGGAAGAATTTGCTGCAATAAGCGGCATCTCGCGGCCCACTGTTTCGAAGTATTTCAATGATCCCGGTAGTGTGCGCGCTTCAACACGTGCAAGGATCGAGGCCTCATTGAAGAAGTACGACTACCAGCCTAACGTCTTTGCAATGAATCAAAACCGGCGCACGACAAAGAACATCGGCATTGTGGTCCCGAACCTTGCAGACCCATTTTTCTCCGAGATCGCCAGGCGGGTCGAACTTGCGTGTATAGACGCTGGCTACAGCCCAATTTTGGCAAGTTCTCATGGTCGCCCCGAGATGGAACGAGAAAACTTGCTGTCTTTGCGGTCCTTGAAACCAGCTGGTGTGTTGCTTGCCCCCTTTGGCCGAATGTCCGACGAGGACGCGGTTAAAGACATCAGCCATGATTTCCCTTTAGTTCTTTTTGACGCCAATATAGGCGACGTCGGTCAGGCATTTGTGGGGACGGACAATGCGAAAAGTGTGGATTTGATGGTTGAGTATCTGTGTCGCAGTGGCGAGCCGCCCTGCTTTTTTGAAATGAAATTCCCCTCGAATCCAAACGCCAACAAGCGCCGTCAGGCTTATCTCGACAGCATGCATAGGCACGGACATGAACCGTCTATTTTTCAGGCTGATGGTAAGGGTTGGCATTTCGAGGAAATCGGGAAAACCGAAGGCGGTCGGCTGCTATCTTCCAAAGCATTCAGCACCAACACTGTGTTATGCAGCAATGACCGTTTGGCAATTGGCATGCTGTCCGCAGCTTACGGCCTTGGGCTACGCGTGGGTCACAGTGCGGGTTGCGACATCAGGGTGGCTGGCCATGACGACCACCCCTTCTCCAAATTCACCTGTCCTCCTTTGACGACAATCGCGCAGGACTATGAAGCCATCGCGAATCGAGCATTCAACGATCTTTTCGAGATGCTTGAGCAAGGTGAGCGCCTTTCAGAACGTACGGAAACCACCTTTGAGGGACGATTAGTCATGAGGAATTCCGCCTAAGCGATTTATTTTAAAAATAAATTATCGAAATATTTACGCGCGCAAATTTTTAATTGACTTCGCGTTGCGACGCCCGGTATCGTCTTAATTATCACCCAAGGAGGAGGAAATTGGGATGTCCATCAAGAAAGCACTACTCTCTGCCACGGCGGTTTCACTTTTTGCCGTCAGCGGCGTACTTGCCGACGGTCACGCCAAAGAACTGACAATCGCGATCGTGAACAACGGTCACATGATCAACATGCAGAAAGTTGCAGAAGCCTACACAGAAGAAACCGGTGTAAAGCTCAATTGGGTTTCTCTCGAAGAAGGCGTTCTGCGTGAGCAAGTCACGTCCGATACCGCAACCGGAGGCGGCCAGTACGATGTCATCAACATTGGCATGCAGGAAGCGCCCATCTGGGGTGCAGCTGGTTGGATAGAGGCCCTAGACTTCGGTGCCGATTATGACGCTGACGACATCCTGCCCGCAATTCGCGCTGGTCTGTCCCACGAGGGCACTATGTATGCGGCACCGTTCTACGGCGAAAGCTCCATGGTTATGTATCGTAAAGACCTGACCGACGCTGCAGGTGTAACCATCGCTGACAACGATAGCTGGGACAATATCAAAGCGGCGGCGGCAGCAATGCATGACCCTGACAACGGAATTTACGGTGCGTGTCTGCGCGGCAAGCCAGGTTGGGGCGACAATATGGCCTTCGTCACCACTATGGTAAATTCTTTCGGTGGTGCCTGGTTCGACGCGGATTTCAAACCGACCATCGATTCAGACGAATGGAAGGCAGCAATCAACTTCTACGTTGACCTCTTGGGCAACTATGGCCCTCCTGGATCGGAAGGAAACTCCTTCAACGAAATCCTCGCTCTCTACAACGAAGGCAAGTGCGGCATGTGGATCGACGCGACGATCGCAGCTTCCTTCTTGACCGTTGACGGTGTTGAATACGCGCAGTCGCCAAACGCTGGTAACCCAGTTGGCGCGAACTGGCTGTGGGCGTGGGCAATGGCTGTTCCTGCCGGAACACCTAATGCGGAAGAAGCAAAGGCCTTCATCGAGTGGGCAACTTCCAAAGATTATGTGCAGGCCGTTGGGAACCACCCTGAGTTCGGCTGGGCGAAAGTCCCTACAGGTCAGCGTGCATCAACGTACGCTCTGCCCGAATTCCAAGCTGTTGCAGGTTTCGCGGCAGCTGAGATGGCAGCGATTGAGTCAGCCGCACCTGAAGCGACAGACCTGAAACCATATGTTGGTGTTCAGTTCGCAGCGATACCTGAGTTCCCAGAAGTGGGTTCCGCTGTTGCGCAGGAAATCGCGGCTGCTCTGTCTGGCGCCAAATCTGTCGATGACGCTTTGGCGGCTTCACAGGCTGCTGCTGCATCGATCATGGAAGAAGCAGGCTACTAAGCTTAGACTTTGAGTAACATGGAAGGTCCGGTTCATCCGGGCCCTCTCCAATACTATTCTCGCTGAGAGACCAGCGGTTTACAGAAGTACTGTTCTCCAGCAACCTGACCACCGATCACTTACGAAATTATTGAAATCATTGCGAGCAATTTGCTTCGCGGGGGTCCTTAGCCATGTCTGATAGAAAACTTCCACGCATGCTTCAATCACCAGCGGTCATCTTACTGCTGATCTGGATGCTAGTGCCGTTGTCGATGACGCTCTACTTCTCGTTTATCCGCTACGTCTTGAACAACCTGCGTCGGCCTGAGTGGACAACTCCATCTATAAGCAACTGGCGCGGTTTAGGTAACTACGAGTTTGTTTTGAAGTCCAAGGACTTCCTGTTCGCAATCCAGAATAGCCTTCTCATTGTATGCAGCATTCTCTTCCTGACCGTTGTTCTGGGAGTATTGATTGCCGTGTTGATCAACAAGTCCTTCCCAGGCCAGGGAATCGTTCGCGTGTTGCTGATTTCGCCCTTCTTTGTGATGCCCGCCGTGAACGCGGTGTTGTGGATCAACATGATCCTTGACCCTGTTCTGGGCCTGCAGGGCATCGCGGTCGCAGGAATAAACGAGACGGTTGCCGGGCTTCGAAACACACCGTTGATCGGAGGATTCTTCTCCTTATGGCCCGAGTTTAATCCAATTTCTTTCCGCGCCACACAGACATCCGCCTACGCTGTAATCATGATGGTCACGTGGCAATGGACTCCATTTGCGGTTCTAATCTTTATGACGTCGTTACAGTCAGAGGATCAGCAGCAAAAAGAGGCGGCAATTCTGGATGGGGCCAGCGCGTGGTCGCAGTTCCGCTTTCTGACTCTGCCTCACCTTGGTCGGCCTATCGCGATCGTGGTGATGATCCAAGCGATCTTCCATCTCTCACTCTATGCCGAGATTGAGATTGTCAGCCGGGGCAACGGCAACAAAAACCTGCCTTACTTGATCGGCGAATTCGCCAACAACAACATCGGCGCGGCCTCTGCTACGGGGATATTCGCCGTAATCCTTGCCAACATCGTTGCGATTTTCTTGCTGCGGATGGTTGGCAAGACATTGATGGAGTAACAGACCTATGGCCATTGTTGCACAATCCTCGAAATACGGAGATATCGGCCGCGCTATATTGGCTTGGGCGGTGGGACTTCTGTTCTTCTTCCCGATCTTCTGGCTGGTTCTGACGAGCTTCAAGACGGACGCTGATGCGGTGAAACCTGAGTTCCTATTCTTCTTCACACCTACGTTGGAGAATTACCTAAACATGACCGAAAACTACGACTACTGGCGCTTCGCGACCAATTCGGTCATCACTTCTGTCTTCGCCACGGTTTTCGCACTCGCAGTAGGTATTCCATGTGCCTACGCCATGGCATTCAAGCCGACACGCGGGACCAAGGACTTATTGATGTGGATGCTCTCCACGAAAATGCTGCCTGCAGCTGCGGTGTTGTACCCGATGACCTTTCTGACAAAGAGTCTTGGTCTTTTTGACACCCATTTTATGGTCATTGTGGTGTTGATGTTGATCAACCTGCCAATCGTGATCTGGATGCTTTTCACCTACTTTAAGGAGATCCCGAAAGAGATTATCGAAGCGGGGCAGATGGATGGCGTGAATACCTGGGGAGAGATCCGAGAAATCCTCATTCCGCTGGCCTGGGGCGGCATCGCCTCAACCGCGCTATTGTGCTTTATCTTCTGTTGGAACGAGGCCTATTGGACCGTCCGGCTCACAACTACCGAGGCGGCAACACTCTCCAAGCTCATCGAAGGTAACCGTGCGCCGGAAGGTCTGTTCTTTGGGCGCCTCTCCGCTGTCTCTGCTGCTGCAGTCGGCCCCATCATTGTGTTGGGTTGGTTCTGTCAAAAACAATTGGTCCAAGGTCTCACCTTTGGCGCCGTGAAATAGGAAAAGATCATGGGACGTATTGTACTTGAAAACGTAACCAAAAGCTTTGGCTCGACGGAAGTCATCCCGCCATTGAACTTAACTATCGAAGACGGCGAGTTCGCTGTGTTTGTCGGGCCATCCGGCTGCGGTAAATCCACCCTCTTGCGTGTAATCGCGGGTTTAGAAGACGCAACGTCTGGTAAAGTGCTTATCGATGATGAGGACGTGACAGAGATCTCCCCTTCCAAACGCGGACTTGCCATGGTGTTCCAGACCTATGCGCTCTATCCGCACATGAGCGTTCGCAAAAATATTGCTTTTCCAATGCGGATGGCAGGCATGAGCGAGGAAGAGCAAGAAAAACGCATAACAGCGGCGGCAAATTCGTTGAACCTTACCGACTATTTGGACCGTAAACCAGGCCAATTGTCCGGTGGTCAACGTCAGCGTGTAGCCATTGGCCGTGCAATTGTCCGTGACCCATCCGCGTTCCTTTTCGACGAACCTTTATCGAACCTCGATGCAGCTTTGCGGGTCGGTATGCGGCTCGAGATCACCGAAATGCATGAACGTATGAAGACTACGATGATCTATGTGACCCACGATCAGGTTGAAGCCATGACGATGGCCAACAAGATAGTCGTGTTGCAAGCAGGTGTAATCGAACAGGTCGGCTCTCCGCTGGAACTTTACCACCGTCCGCGCAACAAGTTCGTGGCGGGCTTTATCGGCAGCCCCAAAATGAATCTGATTGAAGGTGCGTTGGCTGAGGAACAGGCTGCACATACAATTGGTATTCGCCCTGAGCATTTAAGCATCTCGGACAAGGAAGGTTTGTGGCAGGGGACAGTCGGTGTTGCAGAGCACCTGGGATCTGACACATTCATCCACATACATGGCATTGAAGGTTGTGACCCTATGACCATGCGTGCCGCAGGTGATGTTTCGTTCAACCACGGTGATCGGGTCTATCTTACACCAGATGCAACGCAGATTCACAAGTTTGATGCGCAAGGTCTTAGGGTCGAGTGATGCAACTGGCGCGAAAGACAGCTCTTATTACAGGAGCCGCCCGCGGAATCGGGCGGGCCATTGCAGCCGCTTATATCCGCGAAGGCGCTCAGGTTGTGGTTGCAGACATTGACGCGCACAGCATCGCCTTAACGGCCAATGAACTCGGAGAACGGGCTTGGTCTCTGCCCATGGACGTAACCGATCAGGTCAGTATTGATGAAGGGGTAAATCGCACGATCGATCACTTTGGGCAGATCGATATCCTAGTCAATAATGCAGCACTTTTCACGGCGGCACCCCTGGTTGAGATCAATCGCGCAGATTATTCTCGCGTGTTGGATGTGAACGTATCCGGCACACTCTTCATGACGCAGGCTGTTGCCCGCTACATGATCGCACGCGGTCAAGGCGGAAAAATCATCAACATGGCCTCTCAAGCAGGTCGGCGTGGAGAACCCCTTGTCGCCGTTTACTGCGCCACCAAAGCGGCAGTGATCAGCCTGACCCAGTCTACCGGGCTAGACTTGATCAAGCACGGAATCAACGTCAACGCGATCTCCCCCGGTGTTGTGGACGGTGAACACTGGGACGACGTTGATGCCTTCTTTGCCAAATATGAGAACAAAAAATTGGGTCAAAAAAAACGGGAAGTTGGGGCAGCCGTCCCCTTTGGGCGCATGGGCACCCCAGAAGACCTCACAGGTATGGCCGTCTTTCTGGCAAGTCATGCTGCAAATTACATCGTTGCGCAGACCTTTAACGTAGATGGTGGACAATGGATGAGCTAATCTCCCTTTCGAACGCGACACTTGATCAATTGACCGTCGAACATCCTCGGTATGACCGCGCAACCCTGACACCCGGCATTGTTCACATCGGCGTTGGCAACTTTCATCGCGCTCATCAGGCCTGGTACCTACATCGCCTGATGCAAGCAAACCAAGCAAAGGACTGGGCTATTATCGGTGCTGGCGTACGTCCATATGACGCGGCCATGCGCGAGAAGTTGCTGGCTCAGGATTGTTTGACCACCCTGATTGAACTTGATCCAAAAAATGTCTCTGCCGAGGTCATCGGCTCAATGATCGATTATCTGCCAATCGAAGAAAGCAATGCGGCGCTTATTTCTCAAATGGCGGAACCCGCAATACGTATCGTTGCAATGACAGTGACTGAAAGCGGCTACTACATCGATCCGGTCACTAAGGAATTTGACGCCGCACACGCCGATCTGCAACACGACGCCGCCAATCCCGACAGGCCGATCACCGCCTTCGGCGCAATTGTCGCCGCTCTACGCCTGCGTCATGCCGCGGGTCATGGGCCGTTCACCTGTCTCAGCTGTGACAACCTGCAAGGGAACGGAGACATCCTGCGCCAAACCGTCGTATCCTTGGCGCGCCAATCCGATGCAGATCTGGCTGATTGGATTGACACCGAAGTGACGTTCCCAAACTCCATGGTTGACTGTATTGCACCTTCCAATGGGCCCAAAGAGCTGGCGCTTGCCGCGGATTTTGGCATCATCGACAATGCGCTGGTCACGCACGAATCCTTTCGCCAATGGGTCATTGAGGATAAGTTTTGTGTAGGGCGGCCGAATTGGGAAAAAGTGGGCGCGACCTTCTCGGACGATGTTCATTCATTTGAGGCTATGAAAATCCGAATCCTGAACGCCGGTCATCAGGTCATTGCAAATGTCGGTGAAATACTGGGGATCGAAACGATTGCAGATTGTATGGCGCATTCCGAAATTGCAGCGTTTTTTGGCACAGTGCAACGCACAGAAATCGCACCTACAGTCGCCGCTGTGCCAGGCAAAACGCCCGTACAATATGTAGAGCTTATCGAAGATCGCTTCTCGAACCCTCGAATTGTGGATACAACCCGCCGTGTAGCCTTCGACGGTTCTGCTCGCCACCCCGGTTTTGTCTTGCCCATCCTGCGCGATCAGCTTGCCGCTGGGCGCAGTGTTGAAGGACTGGCGCTGGTCGAGGCTCTCTGGGCGCGTATGTGTTTCGGTACGCGGGAAGACGCGAGTGTAATCGAAGCAAATGATCCCATCTGGAATGATCTTTGCAAAACGGCGAAAGCGGCGAAAGAACGTCCGATGGCTTGGCTTGAACTAAATCGGATTTACGGCGATTTGGCTCAACCGAGTCCTTTCTCGAAGGCGTTTTGTAGTTGGCTCCCGATGATCTGGGAGCAAGGCTGCGAGCCGGCATTGAAGGCTTACGCCGTGCTTGTTCGAGAAGAATCCTGTGCCTGATATCATCTGCGCATGCGTAGGTTGAACCTCTACCTATTGGGGTAATCTAGATGTCCCAATCGACGTGCTAAGCGTTGCAGAAGCCGGAAAAATGACTATGAAGCCTGTCCACTCAAAGCCCTGATCAAATTATACGGAATCTGACTTGGTTGTACTAGCAAAATGGCCAAGATTTGGAGTTTCTTGATCCAAGCGCACAGCGCCCAAATTTCACGTGAACCAATTATAGAACACTGATTTCCAAAATAAATTGAGCTTTCATTGCACGTAGCGGCCACTTTTCAATCACGCGACTATTCAATCCTTCATTTCAGAGACGGAAAAAGGACGCATACGAATGTCCCCTTTTTCTCATAGGGAATTGATTTTCTTTCGTTTGCAGCGAATTTCTGCTTCTCGCCCATTTTCTCGCCCTCACGCTCAACAGGGGACGACAACGGGTTCGTCCTCGGAGCTGCCACCCAGCAGAAGTCCACTTCTGAGATGCATCTCGGCTTGCAACCCGTGTTGCGCTCGCTCGTCTGGCATCAGCGTGATCTTGTCGATGAGCATCGCCAGATATCCACGCGCTTCCTCGATATAAGCCTTGTCAGAGAGCAGATGCTCGAAATTGTTAAGCGGGTGCTGTCAGACGAATTCGAACCAGTCTCAGTTTGCCGCGGAAACTGCGAGCCTATCCGGAACAAAGTTGACGCCACTCGGCAAGAGCGGCGGTGCGGGTCAGCTTGAAGGTGTCTCGCCTGGTTAGCGATCTTTCCTGGTTGAAGTGGTTGTAGACGGAAGAATGGACGGAGGCGAATTTCTGTAAACTTCGCATGCGACTGAAACGCTGCATCGCACGTTCTCTTCGTTGGAAAGGCATGTGTGAGTTCTCGACGCGGTTGTTGAGCCACCAGTCATTCGCTGCAGCTTGCGTGAATGTCCGCTCTGCGGTGCCGTTTCAACCGATCGCCGCAACACATTCATGGAACGTCTCTGCTGGTGAGAAGTAATGCAACGTTTTTCTTGGCCGCTCGTTGAGTTCACGAGCAACTGCGTCGAGATGTTCCTGGCTGTGCACTGAGAGGTCGGTGCCCTTTGGGAAGTACTGGCGCAGGAGACGGTTGGTATTCTCGTTGGTGCCGCGTTGCCACGGGCTGTGCGGGTCGCAAAAGTAGATGTCGAGATCGGTGGCCAGTGCCAGGTTCTTGTGATCGGCAAGCTCTTTGCCGCGGTCCCAGGTCAGCGTCTGGCGAAGCTCTCTCGGCAGATGTTGGATTTGTGCGGTCAGCGCAGCCACGACAGTCTGCGTTTCTTTCCCGCCCACCTTCACGAGCATGACATAGCGCGTGCGCCGCTCCACCAGCGTCGCGATGAAGCTGTTCTTCGAGCCGGCGATCAGGTCACCTTCCCAGTGGCCGGGAATGGCGCGGTCTTCGACAGCGGCCGGGCGTTCCCGGATCGAGATCGCATCCTTGATTTGACCGAGCCCATCCCGCTTCAGGCTA
>NZ_CYPU01000040.1 GCF_001458195.1 Ruegeria atlantica
AAAGCCTTTGCGCCCATCACCGTTGCTGCGCACCGTCTGATGTCCGCAGAAACCGCCGCGCAGGAAATCGATGATATTCTGCGTCTGTCCTATCAATCGAAAAAGCCGATCTATCTGGAAATCCCATACGACATCCAGACCGCGAAAATTCCGGTGGCCAACCAGGCACTGGACCTGATGATGCACCAGTCCTCGGATGACGGGTTAAAAGCAGCCGTTGACGCCGCTGTGGCCGTATTGAAAGAGAGCCGGACCCGCACCGTTGTAACAGGTCATTTACTGCAACGCGAAAAGTTGATCGAACCCGCAAAAGCCCTTGTCGAAATGTTGAATGCCGGAGTCGCGACAACCTTTGTCGGTAAAATCTCGGACTTTGAAGGCCATCCCAACGCTGTCGGTCTCTACATGGGCGCAATGTCAAATGACGCTACGCTCAAAGCAGTGGAAAGTGCGGATGTGTCGATTGCACTGGGAATGTCCTTCAATGAGTTCGACACCGGTGTCTTTACCGGCAATATGGGCACCGATCAGCACAACATCTGGGTCGATTTCGATCAAGTGACCGTCGATGGCACCGTGTTCGACAAGGTTTATCTGCGGGACTTTTTGCCGGCAATGATCAGCGCAGTCCAATCCATCGAACCGGGTGACTTGATGGTAGGCAAGGATGACCGCCGATTCTGCTTCCAGCGCTCAGACGCCTTCGCGCCGACTGACGCGCCTCTGACCATTGACCGCCTGTTTGTTCAGTTCGCAAACTACGCGAATGAGGGTGATGTCTTTTACGGCGATACCGGCGGCTACATCAACGGATCGCAGGCCGAGTTCCCTGTTGGCATGGACATCTACGGCGTCGGAAACTGGGGATCATTGGGCGCAGGCTTCGGTATGTTCACAGGCGGTGTATTTGCCAAGGAAGCAGAAGGTCGGCGGAAATATATGATCTCCGGTGACGGTGCGTTCCACATGACCGCCCAGGAAGTTTCCACGCTGATCAAATACGATATCGATACGGTAATCTTTGTCCTCGACAACAGCGGCTATGGAGCTGAACGCCAGATCTACCCCGGCAAGGAACGTAGCTACAACAACACACCTGTCTGGAACTACGAAGAGCTCGGATCTGCATTTGGTGGCGTAAAAAGTGTAAACACCAAGGGCTACGTTGCACGTACGGAAAAAGAGATGGCCGAGGTGCTTGAACAACTGAGCGAGCCGAAGGGCGTTAACATCGTACGCATCATGCTCGACCCCTGGGACAGCGCGTCGTTCAACGTCAAATTCAGTGAAGCTCTCCGCCACTGAGTCCTTTCCATTGTCACACCGGCAAAACCAAGGGCTAAATAGCCCTTGGTGCAAGTAGTAACTCAACATAACAAGGGAAACCTCTATGAAAAGTTCAATTAGTCTTTTTACCGCGCTGCTGGGAACCACGGTATCGATTGCATCCCCGCTCATGGCGCAACAAGAGCAAACTTCGATCTTGATCGACAACGCCAGCTACTGGACTGCGGGCATGAATGCCGCTTCGGGACCGATGGATATTCTGATCGAAGGCAATGCTATCAAATCCATAGCACCGGAAATCACTCCACCAGAGGGTGCTGAGGTTATTGACGCCAAAGGAAAAACTCTGATACCCGGCCTGATCGATACACACGTCCACATCATGGATACGCTTTCGCCGAACGCACTTAAAAATACTGATCTGTTCTATCTGGCATTCCTGGCTGAACAAAATGCCGAACGTTTGTTGATGAATGGTGTTACAACCATTCGTGAAGCTGCCGGGCCATCAATGGGCGTGAAACGCGCGATTGATGAACATCTAGCGACTGGTCCCCGTATCTATCCCAGCGGCGCTGCAATCACACAAACTGGCGGGCACGGAGACTTCCGCAACTTGGACAACCCGACCCCACAAAAGGGCGGCTACGCGGATGAAACTGAGACCATGGGCCTGGCCTATATCGCCGACGGTAAAGCCGAGGTGATGCGAGGCGCCCGGGATGCGTTTCGTAAGGGTGCAACACAAGTGAAAATGCTGGTGAGTGGTTCGGTCAGCGGGTTGCACGATCCTGTGGACGTTCAGGAATTCACCGAAGAAGAAATTCACGCAGTCGTAGAAGTGGCTGAAAATTTTGGTACCTATGTGATGGTGCATGCCTACAATGATCGCAGTATCCAGGCTAGTTTACGTGCAGGGGTCAAGTCCATTGAACATGGCAACCTGATGTCAGAAGAGACCATGAAGCTAATGGCAGACAAAGGTGCATTCTTATCTGCTCAGACGTACACTTTCACCCAGAAATTACCATACTTCAATGACAGCCAGATCGAACAGCTGAACAGTGTCAACGTTGGCCTAGATCAAATGTTTACATTGGCGAAAAAGTACAACGTCACCATTACTCACAGCTCCGACATCTATGGCACTCCGGAAAACTTCGCTAACGCACCGCAAGAGTTCATTCTGCGTCAAAAATGGTTCACCCCGGTAGAAATTTTGGAGCAGGCGACAACGAATGCGGCTCAGCTTCTGGCATTGTCTGGAGCCCGAAACCCTTATCCAGACCAAGCACTCGGCGTAATTGAGGTAGGTGCATTTGCCGACGTCATTCTTGTTGATGGAGATCCCACAAAAAATGTATCTCTTCTGGCGAAACCGGATGACAACCTTTCAGTGATCATCAAAAACGGCGAGATATACAAAAATGTTCTTCCGGATTGATTTGCCCGAAGTCAGCGTCAAGAATTGTCAATTCCTAAACTGTGATCGTGGTATGGCGCTGCTCCGGAAAATTCACTGACCGCTTTGCGGGGTGATTTCAACGGATCGTCGCAACACTTTAGTCTTTTTGGAAAGATGGAGTGTAAGTAATGGCCTATCGAACGCGGATTTTTTTCACTGAGAAGCAGAAGGCGGAAATCTGGGATCGGTGGCAGCGCGGAGAGTCGATGAGTTCGATTGGACGTGTGTTTGATCGTGGTTCCTCGTCAATCTATCCTCTGCTTGAGCGTACTGGGGGCATCAGGCCGCCGACCCGAACACGGTCTCGGTTGGCGCTGACGTTTCATGAGCGGGAGGAGATATCACGCGGTCTTGTGGCCAAGCAATCGCTAAGGTCTATAGCGCGCAGTCTTCACCGAGCGCCCTCAACCATCAGCCGTGAAGTGCGTCGTAACGGTGGTTCCAAGCATTATCGCGCTACGACATCTGATGCGAATGCCTGGGATCGTGCGCATCGCCCAAAACCATGCAAGCTGGTTGGCAACGACTATCTTTGCCGCATGATATCGACCAAGTTGCACCGCAAGTGGTCTCCGCAACAAATCGCAGGTTGGCTCATGCGCGAACACCCTGATGAGGAAAGCAAACGGATCTCGCACGAGACAATCTATCGGAGCCTGTTCATCCAGACGCGCGGTGTTTTAAAGAAGGAATTGCAAGCGCATCTTCGCGCAACACGCTCCATCAGGCGTTCGCGTCACGCGACGTTGAAGCGGAGTGGCTTGGGCACGTTCAACGACGCTGTTTCCATCCGCGACAGGCCTGCGGACGTTGAAGATCGTGCTGTACCAGGGCACTGGGAGGGCGATTTGATTGCTGGCTCTGGAAACAGCTTCATTGCCACACTGGTTGAGCGCAACACCCGCTTTGTGATGCTGGCAAAGGTCAGCAATAAAGACAGCCACAGCGTCATTCAGGCATTGATCAAGCAGTCCCGCAAGCTGCCAAAAGAGCTGTACCGCTCCCTCACATGGGATCGCGGCACCGAGATGGCAGGTCACAAGGCATTCACCTTGGCAACCGATATCGATGTCTTCCTGTGCGAGCCTCACTCGCCATGGCAACGCGGCACCAACGAGAATACCAACCGTCTCCTGCGCCAGTACTTCCCAAAGGGCACCGACCTCTCAGTGCACAGCCAGGAACATCTCGACGCAGTTGCTCGTGAACTCAACGAGCGGCCGAGAAAAACGTTGCATTACTTCTCACCAGCAGAGACGTTCCATGAATGTGTTGCGGCGATCGGTTGAAACGGCAGCCCAAAGCGGACACTAAAATTTTTTCAATCCGTTCGTTCCATGTCATTCAGTTCAAAACTACTGTCCAGCAGACTAGGTTCCGGACCATAAAACCGCGCGAGAAGGAAAAAACGACGTTCTGGATTGGTTGGAAGCCAGTTGCTTTCTTTTCCTTCTGGTGCCTTTGGCCCGAAGAAAATATCAACGGACCCGTCGTCGTTCTTAACGACGCTGGCCATGTTAGAATCGATAGTGCTTGGCTCAATGTCTCGAAGATATGAGGCCGTTTCTAGATCGTAAGTCGTGATCGACCAGAAATCGCGGACCGGAACATTGGCAGGTACGGTGATTTTGTAATTGCGGTTGCCATCGAGCCACTCTCCATCTGGAGTCTCGGCCAGATCGAGGTAGTAGGTTGCTGTCCCGTAATTCTTAACACTTGTTATGATCGCGTAGTAAAGTGCACCGCGCGCCACATAGTCGTAGTATGAAGGGTATTCATAGCTCCATTCTGTTTCTCGCGATCCATTGGGAACAAGCGCTGACCACTTCTTCCCTTCGAACACAAATGGATTAAGCACACGGTGGTACTGGTCAATCATGTATTCGAGTGCTTCAGGACCAGCTACATCATAAATAGCCTGCAATTTTGCATCGGGTTCAAAAGGGTCGTTACGCTTGATTCCGATACGTGCAAGTGCACCCATCATGGCAAGATCGCGATCCAACACGACTTCTTCGCCTATCATCTCGTGGATGTGACCATAGACTCCACCATCCATCTTAGGCGTCATTTCCAGCGGCACGCCGTAGACATCAACATAATTTGTTGCTGCCTCCTCTCCAGCCTCTGACAGCGGATACACCTTGATTTGTTTAGTCAATGCAGTGGCCCTCGCAAGGTTTTCTTCGGTCGGACCTCCGGCGATAATCGGCCGGAGCACAGCAAAGCCAAAATTGGTTCCCTGCTCATAGACCAGGGCATTCCTGAGCAGCGGACCATCATAATTTGGCGGCACCAACAGGTATTTTGCGCCAAGGCCTCTGTCGCGCCCTTTTGAGCCCACATCGTCAAGTGGGCGTTGCCATGCGTCCATCACGGTGCCAAAGATGCCAATCCCTTCGACTGAAGCAGGCATTTCGAACACAACTGGCCCATCTTTGATGTTCCAATATGCATGAATATAGGGCGTAGTATTGTTGGGCGTAGCGGTTTGGAAGCGCCAATCTTGAACCTTCGAATTGTAACCAATGTCATTCGGCCCGACACCGGCCCGAGCGAGAGCATCGATGTAGAATTTGAAGTTCATCAAAGGCATGGCCCAGACAGCAGCATCAACTGCGCGATGATAGGTCATGCGGTCCGCAGTGTTAGCGTTCGATGGGTCAAAATCCTCGGCATGACTCGCAGTCGCGACGATCACCCCCAAAACCAATGCCTTGATGGCACCTAAACTCCTCCTCCAGCCCATAACGAAACTCCTTCTGGAACAAATTTCTGATTCTGAATTGCGCTTGCCAAGACTATAGGCAGAATCTGATTATTTGCACTTGATCGGTCGCGCGATGAGTGACTGCTCCGAGCCCTGAGCGGTCATAAACAAACAACGTTTACTGAGACCAAGTCGGAAAAGGCTAAAGGTTCAATATCGGAAGCGAAGGCCTACACCAAATCCTTCGTCAAAAGATCGGTTGCCACCAATTCCCAGAAGCGCTTCGCCGTAGACTGCGATGCCTTCGTTGATGTTGTATCCGATCTGGACTTCTGCAGAGCCAGACCATGCATCTTCTTCCCAATCATATGGGACTTTCAAATCCAACTTGGCCCAGTAGTCGGTTGCGAAGGGTTGTAGCGCGATTAACCTGAGCGCCGTCTGGCTGATGTCGGTATC
>NZ_CYPU01000041.1 GCF_001458195.1 Ruegeria atlantica
ATCCGCCGAGTTTAGTTTTCGCTTTACCCTGATTGCCAAGCACTCCCGGCTGAACTCGTCGATGATGTTCAACGTCCGGAAAGGTTTCCCATCATCGGTGCGACAATGCACGAAGTCATAGCTCCAGACATGATTGCTATGTTCCGGCCTGAGTCGAACACATGAACCATCGTTTAGCCAAAGCCGTCCCTTCTTGGGCTGTTTTGCAGGCACCTTCAGCCCCTCTCGTCGCCAAAGCCGTTCAATGCGCCCATCACTGACAGACCATCCAGCCTCTCTCAGCAACACCGCAACCCGGCGATACCCATACCGACCATACTGCCTGGCAAGCTCGATCATGTCGGCCACCAGCTGTTCTTCATCGGGTCGGCCCCGTGGAATACGCCTTTGCGTGGATCGGTGCTGTCCCAGTACGCGGCATGCACGGCGCTCGGAAACTTTGAACTGGCTGCGAACATGAGCGACGCAAGCACGGCGACGAGAGGGGCTTGGAAGTTTCCCTTCGATGCTTCCGTCAGGATAAGCTTGTCGAGCGTCAGGTCTGATACCGCACGCCTGAGCCGCTCATTTTCCTTCTGAAGCCGCCTAAGTTCCTTCAATTGGTCTACACCCATTCCGCCATATTGCTTGCGCCAGCGGTAATAGGTTTGCTCCACAACGCCGATCTGTCTGATCGCATCCAGACGCGGCATCCCTTGCCCCATCAGAACTTCAACCTGCCGCAACTTCGAGACAATTTCTTCCGGCTTCGGTCGCTTGTTTGCCATTCTTGGTCCTCCGTTTCCTAATCTTAACGGTGGGCCCATTCAAATGGGGAGGCTCATGATCAACTGGCGGACCAACTTAGCGCAGGGACCATCAGGTAATCCGGGAGTTCGTTCTATGTCACAGGCTATTTCAACGCTTCACTTGCTATGCGGCAAAGTCGCTTCTGGAAAAT
Source organism: Ruegeria atlantica (assembly GCF_001458195.1). Classification (GTDB taxonomy): domain Bacteria; phylum Pseudomonadota; class Alphaproteobacteria; order Rhodobacterales; family Rhodobacteraceae; genus Ruegeria; species Ruegeria atlantica. Next base: position 941 of record NZ_CYPU01000041.1, read on the forward strand.
CTACGCTGGCAGCGGAACTAGCGAAAAGAGACGCAGTCGTGCTCATTTCGGAAGATGAATGGCTTAGCGCCCTGTTTGGCGACCAGATGAAGTCCCTGCAGGACTACGTGAATTGCGCTTTGAAACTGCGACCGGTCATGGGGCGACACGTGCCATCCGCCGGTCTCGCCATGCTAGCCTGAAGCGGGATGGGCTCGGTCAAATCAAGGATGCGATCTCGATCCGGGAACGCCCGGCCGCTGTCGAAGACCGCGCCATTCCCGGCCACTGGGAAGGTGACCTGATCGCCGGCTCGAAGAACAGCTTCATCGCGACGCTGGTGGAGCGGCGCACGCGCTATGTCATGCTCGTGAAGGTGGGCGGGAAAGAAACGCAGACTGTCGTGGCTGCGCTGACCGCACAAATCCAACATCTGCCGAGAGAGCTTCGCCAGACGCTGACCTGGGACCGCGGCAAAGAGCTTGCCGATCACAAGAACCTGGCACTGGCCACCGATCTCGACATCTACTTTTGCGACCCGCACAGCCCGTGGCAACGCGGCACCAACGAGAATACCAACCGTCTCCTGCGCCAGTACTTCCCAAAGGGCACCGACCTCTCAGTGCACAGCCAGGAACATCTCGACGCAGTTGCTCGTGAACTCAACGAGCGGCCAAGAAAAACGTTGCATTACTTCTCACCAGCAGAGACGTTCCATGAATGTGTTGCGGCGATCGGTTGAAACGGCAGCCCAAAGCGGACGTGTCGAAGCCTTGGTAAACAAGCTTGTCTTGGTACAAAACGCGTATCGTGCCAACATCGACGAGCGTCCTCCTCAGGGATGCATCATACCGACTATGGATGCATACAAATGCCAGATACCACGTGTCCGCTTGCCAGAGAACAAAAGAAGCCCGGTGTCGAAATTGATGCCGGACTGCCATCCATGCATGGCCTTTCAATGTTGGTCAAGGTGAGCCTTTGGCTATTAAATGTTGTTTTCCTTATTCTATTAGGAGGCTGCTCAGCCTCCATTCCAGAAGACGATCCGACCAACTTTAAGGATCGGGCAGTTACCCGTGCATCAGGCGGAGTCCAAGTATCGTCTGTTGTACTTAGCCCCGAGGAATCGCTCTTTAGCTTAGGTTACCCACTAGCGAAGAAGGATATTCAACCAATTTGGGTCGAGATAAAAAACGATGAATTGACCGACTTCTTTCTAATGCTGATCAATGTTGATGCAAACTATTTTTCGCCCTCTGAGGTTGCTTGGAAATTTCGGAGATATGACAGCCCAGACGTTCCAAAAGCGAATACACTGGCGCAAAGGGCCGACTACTTTCATGAAAAGCACATTCCAGTACGCATTCCGGCGCGATCATCCGTTTCCGGTTTTGTTTACACTAATCTGGACCCTGGTAGGAAAGCTTACACGATCGAAGTTATGGGGCGGAACGAAGTGAGGTCGTTAGACTTTTTTCAAGCCGTACCGGGTTTCGAAGCAGATTATCAGAGGGTTGATTTTCGGTCCCTTCACGCTTCCGCAGATCGCCGCGACCTCACTCTCAACGAACTTCGCCGTTATCTTGAAAAACTACCGTGCTGCACATCCGGAGGGGACCGCAGGACGGATGGAGATCCGTTGAATTTGGTTTTTGTTGGAGAAGGACGGAAAGTTATGGCGGCTTTGGCGCGCCGCGGCTGGGATCTAACCGAAACCACGCGCGCGAGCTCCGTTGGGCGGATGGTCGCTTCGTCAGTGTTCAAGTCCCAATACCGTACATCGCCGATTTCACCCCTTTTTCTTTTTGGACGAGAACAAGACATTGCCTTGCAAAAGGTTCGAAGAAATGTGGACGAACGAAACCACATGCGAATGTGGCGTGCGCCTGTGAACATGAATGGAGAGCCGGTTTGGGTTGGTCAGGTCAGTCGCGATATCGGTATTAAGCTATCCGGTGTGACCGTGGTTACTCACAAGATCGACCCCCTTGTAGACGAAGCCCGGTTATACGTCACCTTAGACATGATTGCGTCCCGATCGCTTCGTGCGATTGGACATGTAAGTGGCGTTGGTCCAGCTGGCAGAGGATCAGGGCGCGTTAACTATACCAGAGACCCATACTATACCGATGGTAACCGGGTCGTATTGTTTGTTTCTGGTGACCGGGTTCTGACTAAAGACATTAGGTATTTGGACTGGGAAGAGCCGCAGCCATCACGGCCAAGAAATTAGAACGTTGCTTGGCGAGCCTAGTAATGATGATGCTTCAAACAGTTGATCGCTGGGGCGCTTCCGAATCTGAAATTCCTCACTTGCGCAGTTTTATCCAGAGCGCTTAACGCAAGCCAGTCACTTTGCAATGTCTTCTTCAACGTTACGCAGTATTGCTTCTAGAAGAGCTTCGCGGGGGTATGAGTTTCGATTCACGATAGTCTTGCCAATCAAACGGTGAGAGCGCTCAATTGGTAGGGCAAGCGCCCAGTGATCAGCGTTCAAGTAGCCCAGAAAAGTGCTTCCCGGAATGAATTGATCAAATAACAGGACTTGGCTGTCGTTGCGACGGTCCGATTTCGACAATTTGGCGTAACTTGGCCGTAAAATTGCCGAGATGTTGTCAGGGTGCGGTAGCGCCGCTACCGAATAATATTGAATTTGAGTCGGCAGCTGATTTTCGGCCATCCACTCTGCCCGCTCTCCAGGTAACAGACTTTCCAAACCGCCGCCGTCTCCGACTGCGCACTTTGCTCCGGGCCAGTTTCGGATAGGCGCCAAGTTGGCAAAAGCCACGTCTTCCGCAAGCGGCGACCCCCAAATCGCGCCAGCCACACTGACAACAGCGGCGACGCGCGACGCCAGTTCGGGATAGGTTGCCACCGCCTCCAGAATGTCGGGCGCGCCTTTTGAATAGCCCACCAAAACCGCACGTGAGCCTGCTTCCGATTTAGGTGAGCGCATTACCGTGTCGCGAATGATACGGGCGTTCCGGCTGCTACTAGATAGGCTTTCAATTGGAACGGCTTCAAAACCGTAGCCAAGCTGCCTGATGTGCTTGACGGCTGTTTTTGGCGGCGCTAGCCATTGCGAAAAGCAATCCCAACCAATACCCGGAACAAAGTAGACTGTCAGGTTTGATTTCGAGGGAGCCAGATAGACAGGAGCCCCGGAACCTGCTTTTTCGTCTGCCACGAGGGTCAATGCGACATCGCAATTCTTATAGTCTGGTAGTTCGGATTGCCGAGCTTCTAAAACACTGCAGAAAATTTCACGAAAACGCCCTCGACCATCCTCTACCGCGACAAGACTGTCTGGGACTTTGTCAATCGCAGACGCCTCAACGAAAAATTGACGCGTCGTGGGTGCAGAACACGAAGAAAGGGTCGCAATTACTGAAATTGCGACGATGTTACTGGCCTGTAAGCTGCGCAAAATTCCTGCAACCGCACAAGAACACAGCCAGTCAATCATAATGAATCGCCAAGTTCGATAAGTTCGCGGGAAAGGCGACCGGACAGTTTATTCATTGTGAGCTCCACGGGACTGATATCTCTATTGACACGTTTTAACTCTTTGCAACACCGAGTTCTCCAGACGGCGGGTTTGTCCGCATTGCGGTCTTTCGCTGCAACTTGCTTGAACGTCTACTTTGCGGACGGAGCCGCCTTTTGCCTGCGCGGCTATTGCTAATGCAGAAAACCCTCGCGGATGCAGCGTGAAAAATTCGGTAATACAGCGGATTCCCCAGACCGGTCTTTCGCTCGTGTTGATCCCACGAGATTTCATACCCCGTTTCGCGGCGGTCGATTTCGAAACCGAGAAATGCAACGAAGCGGTCTTTTGCCAGCGTAGCTATTGCTCACACAGAAAACTGCCGCGTTAGCAGCGAGGTGTTTACGGTCGCGCAGCAGATTTCACCGAACCGGGTGAAGTGGGTGACTCCTGCTCAACCGGTGCCGCAAGCGGGCCTATGTCACAGCCTAAATCGTCATAGTGACGGTTTTTCCTCATTTCATTCATCATTAAGGTCGAGTCGGCCCGCATTTAGCCAATCGGACATATCTATGCGTTCACTTGGGTCAGGCGGCCCCGCCGGTGTCGGAGGCTCAACCGGCAAGGGGTTTTCAGCGCCCACAACTTCGCGCACGGTTATTGCATCTTCTGTAATGCTCCAAACCAGCATGTCTTGGCCCAACGTCAGCGGACCGTCATAGGTCTCGCGGATTGCTGCGATAGTGCTCGGTGCAATGTCGAAGTCCGAAAACGTATGATAGGCAATCGCGTGGCGTGGCTTGATCATTGCGAATATTTTACCGCAGGCATCAGGCGGGGTATGAACCACGGTCGCAACAAGACGGGCGCGCTCGGGATCATAGTTTTTGAAGTCTATAAACTGTTGCACTGTCAGATAGCATTCATGGATGACGAGATCGGCCTCCTGTGCGTTTTCCACAAACCATTTGTTAGGATTGGTGTCACCGGAATAAACGAACTTCAGACCGTTCCATTCCAAACTGTAAGAGACGGAACCATCAATAGCGTGAATTGCGGGCCATGACTGCACTACGACGCCATTTTGTTCGTAAACCACTTGTTTTTTCGAATAGTCAAACTCCGTAACTTCAATATGGCCACCTGAGGAAGGCATGTTGCCTCGTCGCCCGGCAACATCCCAGGCAAGCATCTGCTTCAGTCCATCGACGGCAGCGGCCGTTCCATACTGAGGTTCAAGACCGCTTGGTCCCCAGACGCGGAGTGGAACGGTCCTGTTGGAAACCCACCCGCCAACGTATAGTGAATCCAAATCACCGATGTGGTCGACGTGCAGGTGGCTGATAAAAACCTTGTCGAGATAAGTGTAGGGGATTTCCAGTGCCGCGAGATTGGCAAGCGATCCGGTTCCCACATCAAACAGAAACTTATCTCCGTTTCCGAGTTCCACTAACCATGATGCAGAAGCCTGAGAGTGTCGAAAATTGGGTGTTCCTGTCCCTAGCGAGATCACCCGCATCTCAGCTTCACCAAGTGGCTCAGTGCTGGGGTAATAGAATTTTCGCGTTTCTGACGCACTATAAGAAGCTGCGGTTGAACATATTGCAGCAATTGCCAGGCCGAGAGTTGATATCAAATTCAATCGCATACGAAGTCCCCCCAAAACATTCTGATGTCGGTAAGGGTACTACGAAATGCCTTCAGCCCGAAATCGGACGCCCGCCTTGGATCCAGAGCGGACGCGCGCCTCAGAAATGAAATGCGACCGCAGCGTAAAGGCCGTTCTGATCGACATCATAAGCAAACTCCCCATCTGAACGGTCCGTCGAATAGTCTATGCCATAAAACTGGTAACCAAACCGCAGTGACGTGTTTTCCCAGCCTTTCCAGTCAAAACCCGCCAGAACCAGATATTGAAGATCGTCACCGTTCACACCAAATCCGCTTAGTTGGGCGCGGCTGGCAAAGTTCCATTTCTCATTGAGTTCAACCGCATAACGCACGGCGATCATCGGCTCGAACCATTCCTCAGTTCCGCCCAGGGTCATGCCAGGCCCCGGTCCAGCGATATCGATTTCCTGTTTCAGGCGGTTCCATTGTACCCCGATAGCGGCATCCGCAGCGTACCGTCGGCCTGACGCATTCACCCCATCGGCAAACCGGTAAGCACCCTGCACGTTGAAGAATGTCTGCCGGATGTCCACGTCTAAAGATGCGCCTCCGACAGGTAACGTCGCGTCCTCGCCGAGCTTTACGTAGTAAACTTCGGAAATGAGTCCAAAATTACCGTTCCACCCTTCGTACCGCGCCGATGCTGCGCCTTGGAGGAGGTCCAGAACATCACTCAGTTTCAGGTCCAAATCGACACTGGTACCAGCAACGGTCGACGTCCCGATGGTGCTGAGAGGCAGGAATAGGTAAGGTGTGATCGAATGGCGCCAAGTCCCTTCTTCGGCCTCATCACGAGGCAATGCTTGGGCATGTACCAACTGTGCCGAAAACAGCGCCATTCCGATGCTCAGCAGAAATTGCGCTGCTAGTTTCAGAGTAATCCACATTGCATTCCCCCAAAATGACCTAAGGAAATATCGATTTCAGAATATATGGTTTGACGCGGTTTTCTACCCGAGGCATCGCCAACTTGCTTGAACCTGATAGAGAACAGGCGAAGTCAATTTCGCCAGGCGGCTCTTCGACCCGGTTATCGAGGCCCTTACTCTGATGGCACGGGCGGAAGACAGAGCGACCCGGCGCGACAGCGCACTGGCGGCGATGCATGCAGCAGCGCTTACGATCCTCTTGAGCTGTCCCATGCGCGTCAAAAACCTCGCGAACCTTGACTTGGACAAGCATTTGATCCCGGCCCGCTCGGGGACGCACACCTATTATTCCATCCGTATCGAAGGGATCGAGGTCAAGAATGGGGAGCCGATTGAGGTCAAACTGAATGCCCGCAGTTCCAAGATTTTACACCGCTATATCATGCAGTTCCGACCGCAGGTGTCGCAGGTTGGTGGCCGTGCCCTGTTCCCCCGCAGCAGTGATGGAAAGCCCCGGTCGCCCGCAAACTTTGGCGGTGATCTGACCCGTCGCATCTTTCGTGAGACCGGGTTGAAGGTTCACCCACATCTTTTCCGCCACATCGCGGCCAAGCTCTATCTAGAAGAACGCCCCGGAGACTTCGAGACCGTCCGCCGCCTGCTCAAACACAATCGGCTTCAGACGACGATGGATTTTTATGCCTCGCTTAGCAACCAGTGGGCGCATGATCACTACGATGAGGTGGTTCTTTCGAAGTTCCGGGGGACGTCTAATGACTAACCCCATTCCTCTTGTTCTTCTTTATCAAAATTGGCCCCAGGCGGATAAAACCGTCTGGGAGGCCCTATTCGCGGAAGGTGACATCTTTGACGGTACAGGCCCCTGTGCGAGCTGGTCCGAAGGCAACCGCTCCAAACGACGCCAGAGCTACGGATACTGGCTGTCATGGATAAAGCGTCATCAGCCTGCCCTTTTGGATCGATCCCCGACGGATCGCATTACTAACGATGCCGTGCAGGGATTTCTGGAAGAAGCGGAAGCGCGCGTAGGCCTAATGACCCGCAAGAACATGATTTGTGATCTCTATGTGCTTGTAAAGGCCATGGACCCGTCAGGAGATTGGGACTGGCTAAACAAACTGTCCAACCGCCTGGTACATCTGGCAGATCGCAAAAGCCTGCCGAAGGCGGTTCCGATATTGGCAGGTGACGCTCTGACTAAAAGCTTGCAATGGCTCCAAGATGTGGAGAGTGATCCGTCTCTCAGTGACCTGAAGCGCGCAATCCACTTTCGCGCAAGTCTGATGATCGCCTTTCTGATCTCGCGGCCCGTGCGCCGTCGCACGTTGCTCGCGCTGACAACGAACCAGCATCTGCGCAAAAACGCCGAAGGATTCGAGGTTCACCTTTCGCCGGAAGACACCAAAGACAAAAAAGCGCGGTGGTTTCCTCTACCCAAGGTTCTAGTACAGCCGATGGAGTCTTATTTGGGCATCCATCGCCCGATCCTGCTCGGACCTAAGACATCCAATGCGCTGTGGATCAGCCAATATGGAGACCCGATTACCCCCCATGGCCTGTCTCGTGAGCTGCCGAAAGTGGCAAAACGCATGCTGGGCGTCGAGTTGCGCACCCACAAGTTTAGGCACATTGCGGCGACAAGCATCGCAGAGACAGACCCGGAACATGTTAACATCATCCGGGATATCCTCGGACATGCCACGCTGGACATGTCTCAGAAGCACTACAATCGTGCCACCGGACTGTCAGCCTGTGACGACTACCAATCTCTCCTGCAGGCAAAGATGAAGACCTTGGGTCGCAGACGGTAAGCTATCGACCCCAAAGGCCGCTCGTCGGTTCGGCCAAATGCCTATGACCAAAGCATTTTCCGTTGCAACGGGTTGCAATCGAAAGTGGAAGACACCGCCCAATCCATGCCTATAATGGGTTGGGCCAACTTGTTTCTCAGTCCGAAAGGCCCGACCCATGCGCGCCGCCATCTACGCCCGCTACTCCACCGATCTTCAAAGTGACGCCTCCATCGAGGACCAACATCGGCTGTGTCTACGCTTGATCAATGGCAACGACTGGCAGGAGGCCCAGACCTATTCCGACCGGGGGCTGAGCGGAGCGTCCCATCTGCGTCCCGGATATCAACGGTTGCTGGAGGACGCTCGATGCAACGTGTTCGATGTCGTCGTAGCCGAAGGTCTCGACCGGATCAGCCGCGATCAGGAACATATCGCGGCCTTCTTTAAGCAGATGCGGTTTCAGGGCATCCCGATTGTGACTGTGGCTGAAGGAGAGATTTCCGAACTGCATATCGGCCTCAAGGGGACCATGAGCAGTCTGTTCTTAAAAGACCTGGCTCAAAAGACCCATCGCGGACTGGAGGGGCGTGTGCGCAAAGGCAAGTCAGCCGGTGGGATCACCTACGGCTACGATGTCGTGCGAGACATGAGCGCAGACGGGTCTGTCACCACAGGGGAACGGCGGATCAATGAAAGCCAAGCCCAGATCGTTCAACGTATCTTTCAGGATTACGGCCATGGACTGAGCCCACGCAACATCGCTGCCAACCTGAACGATGAGGGCATTCCTGGACCCCGTGGCACGTGGGGCGCATCGACGATCTACGGCAACCACCAGCGTGGCACCGGCATCTTGAACAACGAACTTTACATCGGACGGTTGGTCTGGAACCGGCAGCGTTTCGTCAAAGACCCGGACACTGGCAAACGACAGGCGCGGCTGAACCCGCCCGAAGACTGGGTGATTGAAGACGTGCCCGATCTACGCATCATGTCCGATGACCTGTGGAACGCTGTTAAGGCACGACAGGAAGAAACGCGCAGCACCGCGATCAGCGATGGCATCAGGAAACTGGGTTTAACCAAGCGGGCACGGCATCTGTTTTCCGGCATGCTGACCTGTGGGGGTTGTGGTGGCGGTGTCATCCAAGTCGGCAAACACTATTACGGCTGTTCCACTCATAGGAACAAAGGCACCTGCGATAATCGGCTGACGATCAAACGCGCGGAGCTCGAAGACCGTGTTCTCTCCGGCCTCAAGGAGCAGTTGCTGCATCCTGATCTGATCGCGGAATTCACCAAAGCCTATCAAGAGGAATACAACCGTCTTGCCGGGTCCATTCAACAGGAACGGAGTAGCGCGACACGTGATCTGGCGCAGATCGAGCGCAAGATTGCACATCTAATAGACGCCATCAGCGATGGCATGTTTCACGCCAGCATGAAGGATAAGCTGACGGCGTTGGAGGTTCGCAAATCGGAACTTGAAGCCTTGATCGCCTCCGCCTCTGATGAACAACCGGTTTTGCTGCATCCCGGATTGTCCGATGTGTTTCGGGAACAAGTCGCCAATTTGACCAAGGCATTGCGCGATCCCTCTTCGCAAGCTGAGGCAACATCCATCATTCGCGGCCTATTGTCAGAGATTCGATTGGTTCTGGAAGATGGTACATATACAATTGAACTCATTGGGGAACTGGCGGGCTTGATGGCGCTGGGAGCACCCCAGAACGAACAAAGCCGCCCGGAGGCGGCTTGTTCGACAGTAATGGTTGCGGGAGTAGGATTTGAACCTACGACCTTCAGGTTATGAGCCTGACGAGCTACCGGGCTGCTCCATCCCGCGACAGTTTGCGTTGGTCTACCGCCTATTTGGCTAGTTGAGACCGGGTAGTGTTTTTTTCATCGTAAGAGAGAAGTTTGATTGTGGGATTTTTCTAGGTTTGGCGGTGACCTACTCTCCCGGGGCTTAAGCCCAAGTACCATTGGCGCGGCAGTGCTTAACTTCCGGGTTCGGGATGGGACCGGGTGTTTCACTTGCGCTATGACCACCAAACCGAGGAAAATCCCCGTCGCGGCTTTGCGTTGCAAAGCGCGACGAGTGGCAGGCGACGTATTTGCGTGCAAATGCGCGTTGCCACTCGGTAGTTATGTCAATCAACACCGCAGCGTTTTGCTGCGAAGTTATCCATGTTTAATGAGGTGTATGTTTTTGATTTGTCTTTCCATTACTGGATCAAATCAAGCCTATCGGGCGATTAGTACCGGTCAACTGAACGCATTACTGCGCTTACATCTCCGGCCTATTGACGTGGTGGTCTTCCACGGCCCTCAGGGAGACCTTGTTTTGAGGGGGGCTTCCCGCTTAGATGCCTTCAGCGGTTATCCTGTCCGATCATAGCTACCCAGCACTGCCGTTGGCACGACAACTGGTCCACCAGTGGATCGTTCACCCCGGTCCTCTCGTACTAGGGGCAACTCCTCTCAAGTCTCCTACACCCACGGCAGATAGGGACCGAACTGTCTCACGACGTTCTAAACCCAGCTCACGTACCTCTTTAAACGGCGAACAGCCGTACCCTTGGGACCTGCTCCAGCCCCAGGATGAGATGAGCCGACATCGAGGTGCCAAACACTGCCGTCGATATGGACTCTTGGGCAGTATCAGCCTGTTATCCCCGGCGTACCTTTTATCCGTTGAGCGATGGCCCTTCCACTCGGGACCACCGGATCACTATGGCCGTCTTTCGACTCTGCTCGACTTGTCAGTCTCGCAGTCAGGCTGGCTTCTGCCATTGCACTCAACGAGCGATTTCCGACCGCTCTGAGCCAACCTTCGCGCGCCTCCGTTACGCTTTAGGAGGCGACCGCCCCAGTCAAACTACCCGCCACGCAGGGTCCCGGATCCGGATAACGGACCGCGGTTAGACATCAAGAGTGCGAAGGGTGGTATCTCAAGGGAGGCTCCACAAAGACTTGCGTCTCTGCTTCAAAGCCCACCACCTATCCTGCACATCACAATCCTGATGCCAGTGCGAAGCTGTAGTAAAGGTGCACGGGGTCTTTCCGTCTAACCGCGGGAAGCCTGCATCTTGACAGGCAATTCAATTTCGCTGAGTCGATGTTGGAGACAGCGGGGAAGTCGTTACGCCATTCGTGCAGGTCGGAACTTACCCGACAAGGAATTTCGCTACCTTAGGACCGTTATAGTTACGGCCGCCGTTTACCTGGGCTTCAATTCAAGGCTCTCACCTCTCCTTTTAACCTTCAGGCACCGGGCAGGCGTCAGACCCTATACGTCGTCTTGCGACTTCGCAGAGCCCTGTGTTTTTAATAAACAGTCGCCACCCCCTGGTTTGTGCCCCCAGCCCCTAGTTGCCTAGGAACCGGGCCTCCTTCTCGCGAACTTACGGAGGTATTTTGCCGAGTTCCTTCAACATCGTTCTCTCAAGCGCCTTGGTATGCTCTACCAGTCCACCTGTGTCGGTTTAGGGTACGGTCTTATAGGAGGGCTATTTCCAGGAACCTCTCAGCAGCCCATTCAATCCGATAAGGATGAACTACCTCTGAGATCCGTCACCACTCCACGGCCTAGGAATATTAACCTAGTTCCCATCGCCTACGCCTTTCGGCCTCGGCTTAGGGGCCGGCTTACCCTGCTCAGATTAGCTTTAAGCAGGAACCCTTGGACTTTCGGCGAGAGTGTCTCTCACACTCTTTGTCGCTACTCATGTCATCATTCTCACTAGTGATCTCTCCACCGGATCGCTCACGCGCCGGCTTCATCGAAAAGACTCGATCCTCCAAGGTGCCCCGAAGGACACTAAAGAGGATAAGTCTATGTCACACTACGCTCTGCTACCATGCCTTACGGCATCCTAAGCTTCGGCTCATGGCTTGAGCCCCGTTACATCTTCGCCGCAGGACAACTTATTTAGACCAGTGAGCTGTTACGCTATCTTTAAAGGATGGCTGCTTCTAAGCCAACCTCCTGGTTGTTTTGGTCGTCCCACCTGCTTTCCCACTTAGCCATGAATTGGGGGCCTTAGCTGTAGGTCAGGGTTGTTTCCCTCTCCACTACGGACGTTAGCATCCGCAGTGTGTCTGCCATCTAGTACTCCCGGGTATTCGGAGTTTGGTTAGGATCAGTAAGCCTGTGGGGCCCCATTACCCATCCAGTGCTCTACCCCCCGGGGTATTCGGATGACGCTCTACCTAAATAGATTTCGCAGAGAACCAGCTATCTCCGAGTTTGATTGGCCTTTCACCCCTAGGCACAGCTCATCCCGATCCTTTTCAACGGATGTGGGTTCGGTCCTCCAGTAAGTGTTACCTTACCTTCAACCTGGCCATGCCTAGATCACTCGGTTTCGGGTCTGATCCCACG
>NZ_CYPU01000042.1 GCF_001458195.1 Ruegeria atlantica
ATACTCCTTTGGTGCGTCAAACCAACGTAAGCCGTTGCGATTAATAAAGATAATACCACTCAATACCCGCCTATCATCGACGCGTGGCACACCGTGGCTCTTCGGAAAACAGGGCCGAAGCCGTGCCATTTGATCTTCGTTCAGCCAGTAAAGATTGCTCATATAACCCCCGCAGTTTGGGAGCTTGAATCACGCCGAACCGACAACCTCAATCAGATTAATAGGTCCTGAGCCTAGTTGGCCAAGATAACGTCGAGCGCCTTGTCTGAGCCAATCTTATTTTCCTAGCTAGTGCCGCATACTCATTATCGGGTATCCGAAAGTGACGGCGCCGAGATCGGTTGCCTGCCATTGAAGCTGAAGCTTCGGTTTGAGATCAATGCCAGCTGATCAGTCGAGACGCGGATTCACTTGCGGAGCTACGGCGCATCTCGCCCGAAGCGCTGATCGAAGTAGGACAATCGGGATAGAAGCAATAACTATTTCTACGCGGGCGATTTCGCTGTCCGCGCGCTCGTGCAGGATCCGGCGGCCAAATTCAAATCGCAGACATTAGCATTCGGGCCAAGTCGTCAGGCCTATCGATCATCACGTAGTGCCCGAATGGCACCGAAATCGCTGTCCACCCCGACTGATGCTGGTATCGCTCAAAAAACGGTTGGCCAAGCCCTGGGACCCAGCCGGTGGCATAGATGTAGGTCCGCTTTACCACCTCGGCTCCGCCGCTCACCAGTTGCATCGGTTGCTCAAATGTCTTGAGTGGTTGCGCGACGTTTCGGCGGTCCACCCACGCACAGTCTGCTCCATTCACCGAAAAAGCCTCCGCTGGGCCCGGCGCGACTTTACCATCGGCGGCACTATCACGAAGCCCTGCCGCGATATCCGCAGGCAAAACATCCAAGGCCGCCTGCCCATCGCCCGGTACGAGCGCATCGAGGTACACAAGTGAGCGAATGTGGTCGGGCGCTCTATCCGCCACTCCGGTGACAACCATGCCGCCATAGCTATGACCGCACAAAACAATGTCAGAGAGTTCTTCGCACTTGATTACCCCCAGGACATCCTCGATATGCATGGCCAGATCGGTTTCGTCACTCACGAGGTGCGCACGTTCACCCACCCCTGTCAGTGTCGGGGTGAAAACGTCGTGGCCGTCCCTACGCAGAAGGGTGGCTACGCGAGCCCAGCACCATCCCCCTTGCCACGCTCCATGGACCAATACAAATGTCGCCATAACCCGCCCAACTCCGTCGATACTGCAATGACAGTAGATTCAACAGGGCCGCCTCGTCCACAGCATCGTTTGGACTTGATCCCCTGCATATCCACACGGCTCTCGAACCCTCCGATCAAATGGCCATACTAAAATCATAAATTACGATTTGATTATACATTATGTATGAGTATCCTCCCACATAGAGACAGCATATAGCGCGAAGCCGCAGGAGGTATTGGTGGGTCACGTTAAGTCGTTAGTCGCGATTTCGCTAACTGCATTGGTAACAATATTCCCCAACCCAAGTGTCGCAAACGAGATATCAGAGCAGATTGCTTCTCTACTCGGTGCCAAGTTGGACGTGAGTAGCACGCCACCTGACAGCAAGAGCTTGGATGCTGAAATCCTAGTGCCGCGTTTTTACGAAGAGAGGGACTTCACTCCTGCGTGGGCACGCGATGTACTGTCGGACGAACTCTTTGATGAGTTGGATAGTGCAATAGAACAGGGTTTCAGACCAGAAGACTTTGACTTAGCGGAGCTTCAAGCCGCATTTAAGGCCGCCCAAAGTGGGGATGTCTCTAATCAAGCATTGTTCGATATTCTAGCAACTGACGCTGCTGTGAAACTGGTTCATCATTTGGTGTTTGGGAAAGTCGACCCAAATGCACTGGACGACGATTGGAACTTCTCAAAACCGGTAATTCAACAAGACCCAGCCGTTGTCCTGAATCAGTTTCTTCAAGGTGAAGGTTTTAGCGCGTTAATCGAGCGCATCGATATCGACAATGCGCAGTATACGATGCTTGTCGAAGCACTGAGTAAGTATAGGGCCATTGCTTTACAGGGCGGTTGGACCAATGTTTCGGATGAAACCGTTCTTAAACCAGAGATGGTGGACCCTGCTGTCGCTGAGCTGCGCGTAAGGCTGGCGGCAGAAGGCTACGTCGAAACAAGCGGTTCTTCTGAAGATGGCGAAAACGGCATAAATCCAGCTTGGGTTTACGACGATAACTTATTGAAATTAGTCAAATCTTTTCAGAGTCGACATGGATTAGAAGCCGATGGGGTAATTGGCGGTAAGACGTTCGCATCGCTAAACAAACCGGTGGAAGATCGCATTAACAAGCTGCGTCTCAGCTTGGAACGTGGCCGCTGGCTTATGCGGGAAGTCGACGACGAATTCGTGCTGGTGAACATTGCAGGAGCCCGCACTTATTTGGTCACATCGGATGGCACGCTTTGGACCACTAGATCAATCACAGGGTCAGCCTATCGAAAGACCCCAGTGTTCCGAGACGAAATCAAGTACATGGAATTCAATCCCACCTGGACCGTTCCCGCCTCGATTTTTCGTAAAGACAAACTTTCGCGCATCCGCAAGGATCCAGCCTATCTGACACGCAACAATTATGTCGTTCGGAACAAGGATGGCCAGACAATCCCAGCAAACGCTGTAAACTGGGGGGCGAAGAACCCCGGCGTGACCCTGGTTCAGCAACCGGGCCCAGACAATGCGCTGGGTTTGGTTAAGTTCATGTTTCCAAACAAATACGCTGTATACTTGCACGACACAAACGACAAAACTCTTTTTGACCGAAACGAGAGAAATCTCAGTTCCGGCTGCGTCCGCCTTGAGTATCCGTTCGAGTTCGCGAGCCTTCTGATGGAGGGAGAGCCAGATTGGAGCCGACAGAAGATGCAGTCCATTTTGGATAGCGGAAAGACAACGCGCGTTGATCTACCTGAGCCAATGCCAGTTCTTTTGACGTACTGGACAGCGTGGGTCGAAGACGGGGTCGTTCATTTCCGCGAGGACCCATACGAGCGGGATGCTCGTATCCTGGCGGCTTTGGACCGATGAGCACGAAATGCGCGGCGCGCGCGAACCGAATTATGTGCCCATCTAGTCCAGCAGATTGGCGAACGCCGAATTGAAGATTGACCAAACGGCGTAGGCGACGACAGGGGGATGCATGAGGACTTGGCTGTTTAGATCAATTGGGATTGTCGTACTACTTGTGTTTGCAACAATCGGATTTGTTTGGTTGCTACTTGCTGCGCCGCTATTCTCGGAGATGCGACGTGACCTGGTCGAAAAAGTCCTTTCTGAACAAATCGGCCAACCGATTGTGGTCAACGACGATGTAAGTGTCGCGCTTGGACGCATTACCCACATTTACGTCGGTGGTGTGGTTATCCCGAGCCAAACAATGCCGGAAGCATCTCTTGCAGAATTGAACCTTCTGGAACTGGAATTAGATGTTGCCGCTTTGGCCAATCGACGTCTGCACTTTGACAACCTCGTCGTTGACGGTCTCCAGGCGAATTTCCTTACAGCTGCTGACGGCACTACAAGTTGGCGAAAAGGCCGACCGACGCCAAAACCTGAACCCGAAAACGCCACGGAAGAGGACAATCAAGAGGCTATAGCTGAGACAGGCGGGTCCAATGAGGGCGACCCAGAAGGTAGCGGGATCCTCGCATTCCTGAGTGACAAGAATGTAGCTTTCACATCCATTGGGTTGAACATTGATGATCAAACCTCTGGCTTTTCGTTCGTGTTTGACCTCCAGTCTCTCGCTCTGGAACAGGTAGACAAAGGGCAAAGAACAAAGGTCTCGGGGACAGGCTCCGTCAACGGTCAAAGTTTCGAAATCGAGGGTGACTATCCTCATAGTGCACCGTTTACGACGCGCGCCAATTTTGGCGAAATGACGGTGAGCTACGACGGCGAACCATTTTCGGAAAGCGAGGGAGGCGGGTATCGTGCCATCTTGCAGATGGACACTGGTGAGTTCGGTGACTTTCTTGAAGTCATTGGGCTGAAGCGAGTTCTGGAGGGGAATGGCCAGTTGCAAGCAGAGCTTGTTTCTCAGGATGCTCTGAAAATCGAGACCTTTACGACCACCGTAAACCTTGAGGACGGACAACAACTTACTGCTGAAGGATCGATAGAAGACCTCTACACAGCTCGGGGCGTTGATCTGTTATTCGACGCGCGGCTATATCCTGAGGGGCAGCCGCCGAACGCAGCAAAGAGTTTCCAGGAGCTGAAGTTCACAGCCTTTGAAATGCACATGGTGGGATCCCTTGCGTCTTTCGAGTTCGAGAAGCTTCTGTTCCAAACTAACGCATTTGACCAAGGCCTGGACGTGATCGGACCAGCCTCTATTGAACGCATTCGCCGCATGCCTGATGGTCGGCTTGCGATGCTGGGCATCGCCTTACAGGCTGGACCCGTCGAGGACCCAATTCTAAAGGCCGACGGCGAGATTCTCGACCTGCTTCAGCTTCAGGACGTGACCTTCGATGCCACACTCAACGGGCCGGCCAAGTTGATTTTGCCAAATATGGATGAAGATTTTGTCAATCAGCTCGGTGGCATAAATGCCGACTTCAGCTTGTCCAATGAAGGAGGGCCTGTTTCGCTCAACAGGTTTAATGCCACCACCTATGGCACAGATCTTTGGGCGCTTGACCTCGCGCTATCGGTCAGCGAATTGAAAGGGCTGTCAGGCCTTGATTTTGACGTGGAACTGGATGTCAGCGACGGAGCTAGTTTTCTGACTGCGCTCAAATTGCAACCTGTCGAGATTGGCGCACTTGCCGTCGATGCAGTGACGTCGAAGCAGGGCGAGAACTTCACCGCCTCAATCGAGTTTGAAGCCGGTTCGTCACACCTTCTGGCCGCTTTGGATGCAAAATTTCCCGAGGGCGCTTCTGTAATTCGCGGAAACGTTGCGAGTAAAAGGCTCGATTTGAACGATCTAAAAAACCTGACCGCCACGTTGGACCAGCTTACGAGCTTGGTAAGCGACGCTTCAAAAGATCCTGAAGCCGACGTACAGCCCTTGGTTCTAGCGAAGGAAACCAACGTACAGCCCCCGGTTTTACCAAAGGAGAAAGGAAAGCCAGCCGATCTTCTGGATGTGCAGCGCGTACTGAGAGAGGCAGACGTCGAGGTACAAATCGACTTTAAGGAGATTGTTGGCCAACAAGGCGTAACTTCTGTTTCCAGCCAATTGTCTGCAAAAGAAGGGACCGTAGATTTTGGGCCGCTCCAATTGGCATATGGCGGTGGAAACTTCAGCCTACGGGCAGTGATGGATCTGATTGACTCACCTGATTGGCTCTCCTTGTCGGGGTCAACCTCAGGATGGGAATTCGGAGAGATTCTCGATGAACTGGGTATCGGGATAGCTGCATATGGGCGATTGAGTGGTGAGTTCAACGTGTCAGGCAGTACCGCGTCTGGCAATGCGTTTGTGAATTCCATGCGCGGCAATGCTTCTTTGTCGATGTCGCAAGGCTATGTCAGCACCAGCCTTCTGGAGTTGGCAGGGCTTGGTGTTTTCCCTTGGCTGTTTTCAGAGGAACTCCGTCAAGGTTACACGGACATAACATGCGTTGTGGCACCAATTAACATCGAAGCCGGCCGGGTAAGCTCAGACTCCATCGTGGTTGAAACGGGTTCTGTTCAATTGGTGGCCAAGGGCCAAGTGGATTGGGTCAAAGATACTATTGCGATCAGGGCAGAACCTCGTCGAGTTGGCAATCCGTTATCCCGTAGCGCGTGGCCGTTTGACGTGACTGGCCAACTTTCGTCACCGAAGTTCAAGTTGGATGTGGGTGGGTCCAGAAACAAGGCTCCGGAAGGTGCTGATGCGATGCCAGCAGATAGGCAACCGTGCGTGCCAGACATCAATCAACTGAAATAGCCGGTCACGACCTAGTTTTTTAGTGGTTCAGGCTGTTCTGCCTGGCATGCCAAAACGGCCTCGATGGCTTTTGAGGACCCACTTAGATCAAGTTCTACTTCGGCTCCACTTTCACCAATAATCGTGACGCTTTGGCGCTTGCCGAATTCGGTTACAAACGCAGGGTTGTCGAAAAAGGCGTAACCCCCGGGGACGCCATTCTTGAAAACACCTATGGCTTCGCCTTCAAACTTTGCGTCACCAAAATCGAAGTTCACGATGCCGGTCGACCCGTCCTCAATCTGAACCCAGGCCGGATTATAGGCGGCGAAGAAACCGCCAGCCTGATTGGGTGCGACGCCAATTTCAACTGTCATGTCGTCTTCGAAGGGCTTCCACGCGAGGCAGCCATTTCCCTTCTCGGAGTCGATCAAAATTTTCCAGTCGCCGGACTCACCCCACGGCTCCATACCAGCGGCAAGAGCGCCACTCGCGAGAAGCGTTACCATTGCAGTAAATGCCCAATTGATCATCTGGAACCTCAAAACGTCCTGAAAACTATTTCATTAATCCTACCCATTGCTCTGGATCAATCAAACTAATCCGACAACCTGCAATGGAAGGGTTTAGTGGACCCAGAGTGGACGTGGTATTCTTTTACTCCGCTATATGAGCAAGCTTTCCATCCCATTCTTCGGTGGGAATCTTAGGACTTGGCGGGTCGGCCATGTAGGACGGTGTCATAATTTGCGTACCGTTCTCGTTGAACACTTCCACGATGTTTTGGTGTAGATCAGACAGAATCTTAGGCAAACTCGATCCTCGAGATGTGTATGCGTTAATTTCGTAATTGATGGCATAGTCAGCCAACTGTGTCCAAAGTACAAAAGGCTCCGGGTTTTTCTTCAAACCCTGTGTGCGATGAGCCGCCTCTATCAACATTGCCGTGATTTTTTTTGGCGGCTCCTCGTACCCGATCCCGACCGTTGTGTGAACGAGAAGGCCTCGACCATCGACTTTGCGCGAATAATTCACGACTTCTGAGTTCAACAACTGAGCGTTTGGAATACTGATCATTTCGTTTTTGATGGATTTGATAAGTGTTTCCATAAGCTTGATTTCGGTTACGTCCCCTATCTTGTCGCCAACCATTATTCGATCACCAACATTCGTGCTGCGCCGATAGATGACAAACAGACCTGCCATCATGTTCGATACAACTGTGTTAGATCCCAACGAGACCATGATACCGGCAAGAATTGTCAGGCCTTGAAACGCCCGGGAACCTGAGCCCGGAATGTATGGGTAGGCGAACACCAGTGCGATCACGATGATCAAAGCCCTGAACAGCATGTTCGTTGGCGCGATCCAGTGCGCCTCGAAATCTTTGATTTCGAATGCACCGTTCTCCAGGTTGTCAAAGAACAGATCGAGGCCGCGGATCGCAAATCGACATAAGGCTGCAATAATCACCAGCATGATCAGGTTTGGGATGTACCCAACGACAGCCAGCACAACATTTATCAATGGCTCACTAACGTACTTTAGAAGAACTTGAGCGATGGCCTGGGTTTCCGCGAATGACAGCAAAACCAAGGACAGGTAGTAATAGAGAAAAAACAGAAACAGCACCCACATCAAAGCATGAATTGAATAAACGATGATAGACGCGATTGCCCTGCTTCGTAGGATTGATTTTGTAGCTTCCTCGACGCTTTCCGCTCTCTTTTCCAAGTTGTTTCTGACGTAGCCCAGAAACTTCTTCCGTTTGGCAAAGAAGAAGTATGACACTAGTGCAAACAGCGCCGTCCAAGCGACAGCGGCCAAGGCGCTGTCAACGCGGCCTTCGCTGGATCGCGCTTCCCGGTACTTTAAAATGGCATTTTCGATGGCCTCTGCTTGCAGCCCGGCCAGAACTTCAATGTCCATCTGTTCGTGATCGGCGTCAGCCTGAGTGGTAATAGTGACCATATGGCCGTCGACGCGTACGAGTTGTCCAAATTCAGCCCGGGAGATTTGGATGTCGACCGTTTTGCTCTCTGATCTATCCGCGACTTGAGCAATTCTTTCTTCAATCTTTGCGGCCCTGTCCGTTGCGGGCAATGCGCTGGATCCGCGGACGACAAAAAGCTCATCCCCATCGACAATAACCGGTGCTATGAATTCGGGATCTTCTCGCTCTTGCTGCGGCAGCAGTATTTCTTCTGACTGGGCCGAGGCTACACTGCAAAGAAGCAGAAAGGACATCATCCATATTACTAATGCTCTCATGTCTTTGCTCCTTCCACTGGAATCAGGTGAACATCGCGCTGCGGGAACGGTATTGATATTCCCTCTTGGTCAAACCGCTCCTTGGCTTGTCCTGTGAGGTCCCAATAGACAGTCCAATAGTCGTCAGACTTGGACCACGGTCGACAAAAGATATTGACTGAATTGTCGCCAAGTTCACCAACAAATATTTCTGGATCAGGCGATTTCAGGCATAGTTCATGTCTTGCGACCAATTCCTTCAGAACATCGATTGCGTGAGCAGCGTTGTCTGAATACGCGATCCCAAAAACCAGATCGACGCGACGCTCATCAGATGCGCTGACATTTGTGATTACGTCACCCCAGATCTTACTATTCGGCACAATGATGATCTGGTTGTCGAAGGTTCGGATTTTTGTCGAAACGACCGACATCTCGTCAACAAAACCAGATGACCCGCCAACCTGAATATAGTCTCCGGTATCGAATGGCTTCAAAACCATGATCATCAGACCGCTGGCGAGATTGCCTAACGTTTCCTGAAGCGCAAAGCCAAGAATGAAAGACAAACCACCAAATATTGCAAACAAAGGAGTGACGTTCACACCAAACAAGGCAAGTACAACCAGAATGCCGAGAATAAAGACCGCCCAAAACACTGCGGTCGCAATGAATTTCTTAAGCATCCGCGATATTGTTGGTATTTTTTCAAGACCGCGCTCAGTTAAACGACGCACCATTTTGGCTACAAACATCATAACCCAAACAGCAGCCAAAACACCCAACCCAGCCAATAGAAGACCAGCGCCTCCCTCCCAGGAAACCAACCATTGGAGAGCGTTGTGAAATAACGTCTGTAAATCCGTTGTTTTAAGCACGCCAGTTTTGAGCGCTAAAAGATAATCGGTGTGCGGTTTCAGGTCTTCTTCGGCGGCACCCTTTAGGGCCCATTCGTTCAAGACCAGTGTGTAATTATCCAAAATTACAGTGCCAGTGTCGTTTATCAAAGAAAGCTGTGATCTCAGGTCATCTTCTTGCGCTTCGTTTCCGGCCTGAAGGCTAAGATTGATACGGGCAATTTCTTCAAGTTGGTTGCGAACATGGTCTTGCCAGGCAACAGCAATTTCTGAAAGCTCATCAGTCGTCAGCGGAACAAGCAGTATCTCCAGGTCATCGGCAGAAATTGATTTGTCGGCAACCTGAGTTAATAGATCTTCTTGCTGTACCTCAGCAGGTTCCTGTTCACTCGCCGCGTTCTGTGCGTACGCTGGACCAGCGTTAGACGTCGATACCGCCGCAGCTAAGAGCAAAATAACAAAACCGTAGATGTATCGCGCCATGACACTAAAGCTCCCACATAAAGACTGAAGAGATCATAAGGAGACCGAAAAAATCTGCCATCAAAAATAGTTGGGGGCGACCCACTCACTTGCCGCCCCCGCCCGTTCCGGCCAAAATGAAGCCCGAACGGAAACTGCTACCCGGCATTCATCAAAGATTGACCCTCAGTCTCAGTCCCAAGACCAGCGGGTCGTTCGAGTTTGATCCGGGATTTTTCAGGTATTGCACGTCTGCCGTCAGCGCCAGATTGTCTGGCCAAGTCCAAACGGTAGAAAGCTTCAAGTGTCGTTTGATTGGGCAATCCTGGTGTCGTCAGGTCGGCAACAGTGGCCGCTATGCCAAGAAGATCATCATAAGTGCCAGGTCGCCACATCAAGCCTGCGTTGACTGCACGCCTGGCCAACGCACCGCCGCCATTGGACCATCCCAGCCGTCCGAAGATCATCAGTTGGTTGTCGAATGTATGGTTGGCAGAAAGTGTGGCTCCATATGTTTCCGGTACGCCAACTTGTTGGCGCGCATCCGTGTGAAACATCCCCAGATGAACGTTTGTCAGAAATCGTTTTGATTTTTCGGGCGTCCAGCCGATCTCGGCGTATTTGTAGAATTCGCTATGTGCCCCACTGTTCGGCGGTTTTGACTGCCATCTGGATTTCATCGGCTTGGTACTGAAGCGAATGCAGGGGGTCGAACTCGGACGTAACACCGCCGCTGACCATAATTTTGATCTGGGTTGCCCCGCGACGCAGGTTCTCGCGTACAGCCATCCGGATCTGATCCGGCCCATCGGCTATAAAGCTCATTTCACTTTCGACCCAATGTGATGGTCCTTGCCCAGACAGTGTGGGATGCCGGTCGTTCAGTTTACGGAAGTCCGCGTGCCCGGATGTCTGGGTGATGAAGGCTTCAGAGGAGTAAATGCGCGGCCCGGGAAACATGCCGGAATCTATAATGCGAGCGATGGATTTTGCTGGTCCGCCTAGGTCCCGGACAGTGGTGAACCCATTCATCAGGATGCGTTCAGACCGAATTGTCGCGACGCCGCCAAGATGAAAGGGTGTGATATTCTGGCGCAAACCATCGCTGAGAGGGTTGAACACGGTAGACCGTCGCCTACCAACAAGTGATCCCCTTCGATAGCAATTGCCTTGATACGGAAGAGATCGCTGGATATGCGGCGCAACTCATCACCTTGCAAAGTAACGAGAATGGCTTCGGGCCCCTCATTCGCAGTCCACAACCCACAAAACGTCGGATCGTAGTCCAGACTTGCGGGTTGATTGAGGTCATAACGCTCTGTTTCGCGAAGCTCCAATGCCGTGGCCGGAGAAGCCCCGGCGCAGATCAGTAAGGCTAGGGTCCTCACAAACACTCAGGATGCTCCCGGAAAGGTGTGCTGTTTTAAAGAACTATACCTGATTATTGCGCCCCTTCAGTGAGAAAGAACAGCTCAATGGGCTGAGCAAGGCCACGTATTTCGTGATCCCCACAGCTAACGAACATGTTCGGTGCAGCACTTGCAACTGCTAACGTCGCCAACACTCTCTGACCAATTGATTTTGTTAAGTTTTCAATTCGGCTTGCGACGTTCACCGCACCGCCCAAAACCGTAAAATCAAGCCTGCCGGGGCTGCCGATATTACCGTAGCTGACCTGCCCAACATTGATCCCAATTCCAATGTCCAAGGGCGGTTTTTGGAACTCGTCCCGTCTAGTGTTGAGAGCTTTCAAACCACACAGCACACTCTGTGCTGCAAGAGCCGCCATTCTGCAACGGTCGGCATGGTTTTTTTGAGCTTCAATAGTGAAGATCGACAGGATGCCGTCACCCATGAACTTGAGGACGTCTCCACCGTTGTCTTCTACGGCTTTGACCACCAGATCAAAATAGTCGCTGAGCGTTTCGAAGACTTCTTCTTCCGTAGAGTTTTCGGAAAGTGCCGTAAAGCCTCGCAGATCAGAGAACATTACCACAGCATCCAGAGTTGTTCGCTCGCCGCGCTTTATGTTGCCGCTCCAGACTGCCTCGGAAGGCCCATCTCCCAAATAGGTTCGAAGTAGACCTTTAGACGACTTTCGCATCGTCACAGGTTCCAGTGCGGAAGAAAGGGCCGGTAAGACCGCTTCAATCAGCCTTAGATGTTCCGGCGAGAATCCACCCGGCGCCTGTGTAACGAACGTACAACCATGCAGCGATCCATCACCGTAATAAAGCAAAGTAGCGTAGTAGTCGGTGCCGCCTTGCTCTGCAAATTCCAAATAGGATGAATGCTCTGTTTCTGAGTCCAGTTGATGGAGACTTTTGTGAAGCGGCTTTCCATTCGCCAGAATATACTCGAATGAGCTCCCAACATAACCATCCGTCAACGTCGTCTCATGTGTGACATCGTAGCTGTCGGTGCCGTTGGGCGTCCAAACCACGCCCCAAGCAATAAGCAGTGGATTGGCAAAGCGCTGGCCAATGTTTACTCGCCAAAGCGGAACCCCGGCTTCGACCAAGGAGGAACAAAACTGTGACACCACCTTTACGGGATCGCCGGAGCGACGACCTTCTGTAATCATCCATTCGGTTAGTCGAGTGACTTCTTCCATGAACCCAAGTTAGTCGCTTGCACAAGATGAGCAAAGACTATTGGAATTGCATTGTCGTTTGCATTTATTGAGCCGACTGGTCTGGCTGATTCAACGAAGATAAGAGCGTTGCGCCCGGGCGACCTTCAATAGAAACCAATCTCGCTGACATCTACACGGGCCTCGTGATCGCGACCGTACGCCACGACCCCAACTGACGTGATTTCGTCAGCAACGGGAATAGCGCGCAACATGGCACCTGAAGCCTTGAAGCCTGACAGAGGTAAAGAGACTTCGGTCCATTCGTCAGAAGTTGGGAACTCGGCCTGATAGTATTGCCACGGAAGCACAGTGCCACGTGTCCTGAGGTGAACGAAGTATTGCTCGCCATTCCCCCGTACCAACAACCTTACGCCCGATACACTCGCATCTGGCCGATCAGGCAACTTGTGTCGGAATTGGATGAAACCGCCGTTGTTTTCTGTACTGACGGTTCCGATCAGCCGCGCGAATGCAACATTACCTTCCGAACTAAACTGCACCTGCCCTGAAGAAACTCCGCCCATGACAGTGTCGGCAACGTAGTCCCAACGCGTCTCCGGAGACTTGGAGAAGTCTTCCGTTAATTTTCCATCAGCCTGAGCCATTGTGCATCCGATGATGGCAAGACCTGAAACAAGCCCAATGAAATTGGCACGCATATTGTTCCTTCTCAGTTCAGTAGCGCAATGGAAAGGTTCAGCGCCGTGGCAAATGCGACCCACGCGAAGTACGGCAGGAAGGCCAGTGCGGAAGCCCGATCTGAATTCCTGACCTGAGCGATGAACATGACGATTACGGCCAACAACGCGACTATGACCACAAGGGCAAACCACGGCAGTTGCAGTACGAAAAAGGCTGGGGACCACAAAAAGTTCAGACCCATCTGCGCCCACCACAGCTTCCTTGCGGTCGAGCTTCGGTCTGTTTCGAACTGGCGCCAACCCACCATAGCGATCAAGACATAAAGCACCGTCCAAACCGGCCCAAAAATCCAATTTGGTGGATTGAAAGCCGGTTTAGAAAGCTGCGCGTACCATTCGCCAGGTGCGGTCAATGTCCCGATCAGGATGCCGCCGCCCACCACAAGCGCAAGGAATGCTATGCGGATCAACCAATTCGACATTGCGGGACTGCTTTCAGCAATCCTTGGTCGTCACGTTGACAAGCGCTTCGGAAGAGAATGTTGCAGTACTGACCTTGTCCGCATCGGAATATGATACCGTGGCGCCTTCCATCTCCGACCCTGTTACGGTGATTTCGCGTTGCCCGATAGTGTCATCTACATCGATGGTAAAGGCGAGTTTGTCCCCGGTTGCGAGGGAGGCGATCTGAAGTTCAATTGAATCTTGCCCGTCCACGACCGCTGGAATTTGCCGCAGAGCTTCCGCGCCCTCAACGAATTCGAGAGGTTGGAATACCTCTACACCCGCACCTTTTTCGGTAACGTCGAAAATCAGACGTCCGGCAGATTGCGACAAGTCGATTTTGAGGGTCGAGGCTTTTACTTCGCACGCTCCGACATTTGTCAGAACAAAACGGTCCTTGGGTGCGCCTTCTATAAAGCGAACTTGTACACCAGCTTGAAGCGAAGTAGCTGCAAGTAATCCAAGTGTCGCCGCAAGAATACTCTTCGGGAGCATATTTATCTCCTTGCTAAAGGGTTCTTGATAAATACGCTTCGAAGGGTTTCTTGGATCAGACTTATGCCGTTTGATTATCGCGGTTTAGCCGACAGGGCTTTTCGAAGTTCCATGCACCGCACCTAAATCGATCCCCACGTCCACCAGACCATCGGGCCAGATCTGATGGGACAGCACAACAACGCGGTCGTCTTCAGCACAGGTTCGTTTGATGTCCACACGCTTTCACTACGAAAGCTCAGATTGCGATTGCAAACCAAGGGCAAACCAGAAGGCGCTACATTTGCTGCATTCTTTTTCCAGCATGCGTTGTTTCGACCGTCTTGTTGATCCGCCGTTGGCGCGTTGTTGGGTTCTTGGCAATCTTGATCCAGCGAAGGACGTTGCGCCGGTAAGAGGGGGGCAATTGCTCCCATTTGTTCAGGTCCAATTCACCGGATAAATCGTCTGGCACAATCAGAGCATCGACGTCATCAAAGAAGTTCCATAGTCCTGACGCCTTACTGGATTTTATGGACGCCTCTCCTGCGGGGTGCATTAAGCCTTCTTGCCTAAGGCGCTCTGCTCTGCCCTTGTAGCTTTTGGACCAAGCTTGCTGTTTTCGCGGGCTGATCAGTTGCGCCGTCCGGTCTTCATCGATTGTAAATCGTCTTCCATCAATCCAACCATGCGCGATCAGCGCATCCAGCACCTCGTCCCGACTGACATATTTCTGCGGATGTGGCGCCTTCCACGTGATCAGGCGGACGCTATCACGTTGGGCAAAATGCGTGCTCAGCCACTCCCACAGTTGATCACGGGATGTGACCTCAATATCAGTCACGCGCCACCATAGTGTTCATGCTTGTGTCATCCGTCGCAAAAAAGCTTCAGCCGTCTTTATGTGCGTGCTCTTGGCCTCTGGCGACATCCGTTCAGCCGTACGGCACATCATCGCCCATCGGGGATTGCCAGCCAGTCTATCGCTGTTATTCAGGATAAAGCGCCAATAAAGCCCGTCCCAAATGTCGGCCCAGGGCCCTTTACCCCAATTGCTCATTTTGCGAACATAGTTTGAACCCGAAAAGTACGGTTTGGTGGTGATCAACCCGCCATCGGCATGCTGGCTCATCGCGTAGGCATTGGGAACCATCACCCAATCATAGCTGTCGACGAACATTTCCATGAACCAGCGATAGACATGATCCGGATCAATTTCGCACAGAAACATAAATCCACCCAAAACCATGAGGCGTTCAATATGATGACAATACCCTGTCTTGAGCACCCTTTTGATCGTGTCGTCCAGCGGATCAATACCAGTGGTTCCGCCGTAGAAAGCGCGGGGCATTGGGCGGTGATGGCCCCAATGATTTGTAGTGCGCATCGGCACACCCAGGCTCTCATAGGTCGCGCGCATAAACTCGCGCCAGCCAATGATCTGACGGACGAAACCTTCTAACGAATTGAGGGGAATAC
Source organism: Ruegeria atlantica (assembly GCF_001458195.1). Lineage (GTDB taxonomy): Bacteria > Pseudomonadota > Alphaproteobacteria > Rhodobacterales > Rhodobacteraceae > Ruegeria > Ruegeria atlantica. The sequence continues at coordinate 15,219 of NZ_CYPU01000042.1, forward strand.
CCTTGCGATCCGCATGCGCCAGCGCAGCGTCCAAAACCTGTTTGGGCGTCAACAATCCAATGTTCAAGGCTGGCGTGAGAGCGGCATGCCACAGCCAGCTTTCACCCGCAACAATGGCATCTTCATAGTCGCCAAAGTGATCAAACCGCCGTTCCAGAAACTGCGCCAGCCAGTCGGACGCAGCTTTGTGTGATGTCGGATAGTACAACGTATCCAGGCTGCCCAATGCTTCTGGAAAGTCAGCAAGTACGCTTGCTTTCGCGGCTTCATCAACCGCGTCATGGGAAGGCCAGTCGATCCAAGGCAGGCTGCCCAACAGCGCCTTGGGCACTTTCTTACGGTTTTCCTTGTCAAAGCTCCATTGTCCCCCCGCCGGTTGACCGCCGTCCATCAACACATTCAAGCGGCGGCGTTGGCTTTTGTAGAACTCTGCCATGAACCAGCGTTTGCGACCGGCAAACCAATCCTGATTGTCGGCCCGAGTGTTCAAAAAACCAGGTGATGGCTGAAAATCGAGCGTGATATCGGTTCTGCCAGCCGCCGCCCGAAGACGTTTTTCTGCAATTAAGTCTACCGGATCAACCATGATTATATGGCTGATGCCGCGGTTCCGCAGACTTTGAAACAGGCGCAAGCAAGCGCCCGGCTGCCGCTCAAAGGGCCAAATCGCGGCATCAAATCCCTTGGCGACCAAGCCATCGCGATAGCGCGTCATGGAAGCACGGTGCAGCCAAAGCTTTTGCTTGTGCATCGTGGCAGGATAAAACGCATCGCCAAAGTAAAGCGGGTCTTCGAAAAGCACAACCGCGTCGGGTCGGGCGGCCACACCGAGGTGCTGGGCAAACAATTGGTTGGGAAGTAAAAGCGCAGCAGTGGACACCAGCTATGGCCTTGGTTGGGTGGCCAGGTTCAATTGGCTCAAAAGCGATGGGATCTTCTTTCGAAGACCAAAGAAGCCTGCCCTTGCATGAGGCCATGTTATCGTGTCGTGGGGTCGTATTATCCGGTTCAAAGACAGGCCAGCGTCCCTCAACAGAGGTTCCGCACGATCCAGTCGTGACCGAGTGGGGCCGACGGGCGCATAGGCTGTTGCAATGGTTTTGACACCGGTATCCCGCGCTGCCTCGATCAACGGATCACTCCAGTCCTCGGCGGATTGCACGCGCTTTCCGTGAGGTTCCAGGGCGCTGTTCATCGCGCCTTCGGCAAAATCCGCTACAGCGCCTGCAATCGGATTTGGAGACCGACCATGCGTGGCCAAAAGTCCAATCGCGGCAGCAGGCGATGTCGGCATTAAGCTATCGGCTGACAGATCATCCTCGGTCAACAGCATGAGGTAAGGGCCCTCTGGGGGCTCTTGCGGAGTCAAAAGCGGAATAAGCGGGTGTTCTGCTGTCTCGGTCAGAGGTTCCGCAAATTTGGCGAGGTTTTTTGGTTGAAACCGTCCTTCGGTGTATTTGGCAATATTATCAGGTCGCGCGAGGTAGGTTTTGCCTTTTGTGTGCAATCCGCCAACCCACCGCCAGCTCAGCGTGTTCGACGCGGGATCGCCATCCAGCAAATGCCGCAAAAAGAAGTCCGCGCCAAGCTGCCAGGGTATGTGGAGCGTAAAAATCCAGGTTGATGCAAACCACATGCGCGCATGGTTGTGGAGGTAACCGGTCGTCACCAGTTCCCGCGCCCAATGATCGAAACAGTCGATGCCGGTATTGCCGTTCACTGCATCGTTGAAACGGGTCTCTAAGCCCTGATCGAATTTTAGTCGCTCTAAAGCACTCAACAGATCCCGCTGATAATGTGTCCAGACGCTGGGCCTCTGTTCCAGCCAGCCCTTGAAGTAAGTGCGCCAGAACACTTCTTGAACGAACTTCTCCGCCGCGTCGGAATTATGGGACGCTAGTACAGTTGCCAGTACCTCTTGTTCCGTTATCAAACGGTGGCGCAGCCAAGGTGACAAACCCGATACATTGCTGCGTTGATCGGTCCCAAAATCGTAGTTCCGCTTACCTGTATAATGCCGACCGGCGCGTCCCACGAACTGCTTCAGCCTTTTAAGGCCACTGGTTCGTGTGGGCTTGAAACTGATCGTCTCTTTCGCTTCCGCAAGTTCTGGAAAAATCTCGGTCATGTGGCCGACCTGCATTTCTTCGAACAGTATTTCACTTGATCCCAAACGTTTTCCCATTTCTTGCGCCAGGTGAACGGGCGCTTGCAGATCGGGCAGATTTTCTGGGGCAAATCGGCTTTCTTCCGCATCCTCATCATTGGTCCCCCAAAGGCAGGCCGAGTTGCTCTTGATCTTGAGCCGACCGCGCATCTTTGCGAGCAGTCCGCCTGGTCTTTCGGCTCGCGTGCTTTGCCGCGATGGCTTGCGCTTGGGCGCGAAACTCAGTGCTCCGGCGGACGCCCCATACCCGCTCGCGCGCGGCTTTGGCTGCTGCGAGATGGTCAAAAACACGCTCTGGATAATGCGCTCCGATGATTTGTTTCCCATCTTGGGCTTTCCAGGGTTCGTGGATGTACCGATCCGAAATATGGGCCAGTTCCGGCAACCATGTCCGAATGAACACCCCTTCTGGATCCTGATCATAGCCCTGCTTAACTGGATTATAGATGCGCACGGTATTGATGCCAGTGGTGCCTGATTGCATTTGCACCTGACTCCAGTGAATGCCTGGCTCATAGTCCGTAAACATGCGCGCCAAATGCTCACCCGGGGCTCGCCAATCCACCCAAAGATGATAGCTCGCCGTGGCCATCACCATCGCGCGCATCCGAAAGTTGAGCCACCCCGTCGCTTGCAATGACCGCATACATGCGTCCAAAAACGGATATCCCGTTTCGCCTATGGACCAGGCAGCCAATAGCTCGCAATCTGGCGCTTTCGGTCGAAGCCCGTCGTAAAGGCGATGCAGATTTTCAAACTCGATCCGAGGTTCATCCTCAAGTTTCTGAATAAAATGGCAATGCCAATGCAACCGGCCAGAAAACGAGCGCAGCGATTTACGCCAGTCCTTTGCTTGCGGCGGCAATTGGCGTATTTGCCTTTCAGTCGCTTGCGAGACCTCGCGCATAGAAAGCGCGCCCCAAGCCAGGTGGGGCGACAGCCGCGAACACGCAACGGCTCCCTCCAAAGGGCTGGACATCTCGCGTTGGTATCTTTTGCCTCGGTATGTCAGAAAGCTGTTCAGCCGCTCCAAACCCGCAGCTCGTCCACCGGCTTGACGACCAACGCACAGATCATCCAGCAAGCCGAGGTCGCGCGCCGTGGGAATATACCCTGGTTCTATATCGATATGTTTCAGCGCAACTGGTGACGAAACGGGCAATGCCATAAACCTGTCCCACCGTTCCGCCCAGCCGTCGCGAGACTTGAGCCTGCGAAAAACGCCGTGGTTTTGCACTTCGTGCCACTGCACACCATGATCCCTGCACCATGCTGCGACCTGACGGTCCCGCTGATACGTCCAATTGTTCCCTGTTTCCTGGTGTGACCAAAGTAGGTCGACTAGACCACGATCCTTCAACTCGGATAGGACCGACACAATCTGCCCGGTGCGCACAACAAGAGGCTGGCCAAGTTCCCCAAGGTCTTTTCGAAGTCCGGCGATTGTCTCAGCAACAAAGTTCCACTGCCGTGTTGACGCGTCGGGTTGCTGCCAAAGCTCCGGTTCAACAACATAGAGTGGCAAAACTGGCCCGACCTCAGACGCCTGCGAAAGTGCCGGATGATCATTTACCCGTAAATCCCGTTTGAACCAAACGACCTGCACAATACCTCCGTTCTTCGAGGTCTATACGTATGGCCACAGAAATTGGATCTTTGTTTCAACCACCTCTCCACTTCGCTGTGGGCGCGGCCTTTGCGCAGGCGCCATCGGCCTTCGGCACTTGAAGGTCGGAAGTTTCCGCGAACTCATTGATGAGCGTCTGGCCTGGAGAATGAGACCTTGGCGAAAGTGACATAGATTGGTAACGGCTCTGAGCCCTAAAACACCATGCCAAGAACCGGGTTGGCCCAACTTTAGTTTGTTTGAACTCTGATTTCTGAACACAGGTTAAAGAGACCACCACAACGACCTGTACGCCACCGAGCACCGTGAGCGCGATTGGCAGCGATCCCCAGAACATCTACCCCCAATGCACCGTTAATGGGAGAAAGCTAAATCTAAACCGAGTCATCTCGTTTGCGCATTGAAATCGGTAAATTAGGCTCATGCAGCATTTAGCCTCGTCGATCATTCGATACGGAAACCACTGAATTTATTTGATTGCCGTAGTCAATTTTTTGTGGCGGCGAATTTTAAGCTCTCTTCAGCAAACCGCGAGATAACTACAAACCTCGCGCACTATGCAAAAATTTTGCCTATACGCCTGCAATTTGAGCAAAGCTGCCGTTAACTATGACTTGCGGCATCCCAAGTTGCGGCTTCATAGCGTATCTGTGTTCCACGACTGCCCCATTGTTTCTTTGGTTTTCGCGCTAACTCTCACGAGCGTACCGGCGAAACCCAATGGGCAAGGTCAAACAAAATGCACAAAACGGACAATGCTGAGTTTGCACTCACATCCGATGACGCCGATCAACCGCACACTACGGTGTACTACGATGGATCATGCCCGCTTTGCTCCGTTGAGATCGGGCATTATGCTTCTTGCAAGGGCGCTGAACACCTGCGGTTTGTCGACGTTTCAGAACCCAATGCTCGTGTTGGTGCAAATCTAACGCGGCAAGAAGCGATGGATCGATTCACTGTGCGCCGGCCAGATGGAGAACTTGTGTCCGGTGCGCGCGGGTTCACGGAACTCTGGGGCACTTTACCCAAATGGCGTTGGCTGGCGCGTCTGGCAGGCTTACCCGGGGTAACGTCCCTGCTGGAACTTGCATACCGAGTTTTCCTGCCCTTAAGACCGAAGCTTTCGAAGATCGCCTCTTGGTTCGGAGCGAAGCCGGTTAACAGGACAAATTCGTCGACATGATAAACCTAAACGATGGGCATTTCTAATGGCTGGATTGGCTCTTCAAAGGCGTTCTCGAATCCGCGTTTGGCAACATTCGCGCCGTATTCACACTTCGTCTTGGGTTGGTCACGCTGATCAGTGACGCAGGTTTGTAATTGTTCGGCTTGTTGGTTTTGAGTGAATTGGGCTAGTTCAGATGACGTACTTTTCAAGCAGCATCTTCACGGGCAGCGAGGCATTCAATCGAGTAGCCAACAGAAACATTCCCCCAATCTTTCGCTGAAGGTAAAGAACGTCCATTGGCACCTGGGGTGGGATATAGCCGACCTCGACCAGGGCCATACTCTCTTTGTTCAGGCGGTGGGAAAGCGTTAGGTCGGAGAAATCAAATTCATTCGCAGATAGAATTGCTTCGAAAACGCTGCGGATCATTCCGAGGATCCGGTCGTCAAATGGGCCATCACCTTCAATAAGCTTCAGTTGTATGGCAGCCTTACGAAGCGCCGCGCCGTCTTCAAGCAAACCGGCGCGCAACAGATCCACGTATCCATCTATTGCAGATGGTTGCAGTGCGCGTGCCGCGCCAAAATCCAAGAGACCGATTTTTCCATCGGATGGGTTGTATCGGTAATTGGCAAAGTTTGGATCGCTCTGCATCATACCGAACTCAAAAACCTCGCGCAGCGTGAGATTGACCAAGGCCTCTGAGACTCGATTGCGTTCCTCGCTTGTCGCATCACTCACGGCCTCGATAGGGCGACCTTCCAGAAAGGACATCGTCAGAACTTCTGGCGTGCTCCAATCTGCATAGAACTCTGGGATTTTAAACGCTTCATCGCCCTGCAATAGGTCAGCAAAACAGCGCAGATATTGCCCCTCGCGTTCATAGTCCGTTTCATCATGTAATTGACTGCGCGCCTCTTGGATATACGGAGCCAGATCAAAGCTTTGGGGAAGCAGACCTGACATGCGAACCAGAGTGGCAACGTTGGCCACGTCGCTGTCGATACTGCTCGCGATACCGGGATATTGCACTTTGATCGCCACATCGCGCCCGTCTTTCAATGTCGCACGATGTACTTGCCCAATGCTCGCTGCCGCTATGGGCCTAACGTTAAAATCTTTGAAGGATTTTCGCCAATCTGCACCCCAAGCTCGGTTCAGGACGTCACGCAATTGTTTCGGTGGCATGAAATGCGCCTGATCTCGTAAACGCGCCATGATGTCAGCCAGTTCAGGCGGCAAGACCTCACCTGCATCCATCGAAATCAACTGACCCACCTTCATCGCGGCGCCTCGCATGCGAGCAAGTTGATCCGTGACTCGTGTCACGTTGCCGGGTGTCATCAACAAACCACGCATATCGGGTCGCGCGCCGCGGCCGATCTCTCTTAGGGCGCGTGCTGCCATGTTCCCCGCAATGCCTGCCGTCATGCTGCTTAAACCGGCAACACGGACCAAACGGCTTGTAGGAACTGCCAAAGGGGTTGGTGAGGATTTAGGGTCGGTCATCAATACTCACCAAAATTCCGTGCCCGGAGCGCCTTTTATGCGACCCTTCAAGTTTTCGGTGACCCAACCTCCATAGAAGTCCCCGGGTTGCGGGATCACCCGGTACTCACCAACAAAACAAGCGTCCATAAGTCCGGCGTAAAAGGCGAGATAGCCCTTAATCCGTTCAAATTTGATGGTTGGTGCAGCATAACTCCACGCAGCTTTCTTAGCCGCAGCTGCCCCGCTCTGAACGTCCCAGTCGCTCGCAACACCCTTCCACTCGCAAAATGATCTACCCGAGGCCTTTGTCAGAACGGCATCAATGGCTTGCGGCGGAATATAATACGTGGGGGCGTGGTGGGTTTCGAGAACCTGAAACGCCTGATCGGTTTCCACGATTGTTTGATTGCCGAGCTCGATCCGCACTCGATGAGGCACTGCCCGCAGCGCAGGTGGTCGCGGATATTCTTGGACGTTTGCAGTTGTCCAACCTGTCATTTCGAACCTTGGGTATGAATCAGTTGTTCCATCTTCGAACTAGCGCGCCGACAGCGTTATTCTAGCGATAGAGCTTTCAGCGTATGGCAGGTGAACTTGCACCAAAATTGGGCTTAGTGTCAGCTTGGGACGGGCAACGTTATTTGACCGACTTTGCAGCCCGAACCGTCGAAATGAGTGTCCTAAATCTACCAGTTTGCCAATAGTTCGCCCATGCGCTCTAGGCCAAGGTCGAGGTTGGCAGCAGCACCTCCCCCCACACCCAGTCGGATGTGGTTCTGCATCCCGTAAGACGAACCCGGTAGTAGAAATGTCCGATAGGGATCGGCGAGCAAGCGTTTGGCGAACACGTCGCCATCAATCCCATCGAGCCGTGCCAAACCAACTAATCCAGCCTGAGGTTTGACCCAATCGAGGTTGGGCTGATCGGCAACAAACCTATCCAGGCGTTCCAGCATTTTCATCCCAGCTGCCCGTGCAGTTTTCAAAGCCTGATTATATCGGTCAGACCTCAAGGCGATTTCGGCGATGACTTCGCCAAGAATATTCATAATTTCGCTCGAGTTTTCCCGCAGAATAATAGCGTCCCAAATGAGATCTGAATCACGGTATATCATCCAGCCGGTGCGTAGCCCCTGGAGCCCCAGTGCCTTGGAAACGCTGCCCGTCGTGATACCCCTTGGATACAAACCAGCAATCGAAGGGGCACGGGACCCGTCCCACTCCAATCCCGCGTAAACCTCGTCAACAACCATCCATGCACCTACGCGATCTGCGATTTGGACAAGCCTTTCCATCTCTGCTTGTGTCATCAACTGCCCGGTGGGGTTACTGGGGTTGGTCATAAAGATGAGCCGCGTGCGCGCTGTTACTGCGGCCTCAACTTTGTCGAGCGGCAATACCCAACCAGCACTCTCTTCGCGGTCGACAACTTTTAGCGTCGCGCCAACTGCCTCTGCCAATACGCCCGCTTGTGGCCAGCCCGGGCGTTCCGTTACGACTTCGTCGCCCGGTTGGACCAATTGCATGAATGCAAGATAATTGGCTTCCGCGGCGCCGGCGGTGATCAAAACGTTGTCTGGCTTGCAAACATCAGACAAGCCGGCGCGGTCCAAAACATGCCGTCGTAAAGCAGGTAGACCCCGAAAGCTCTTTTGGTTCCAATCCAACGGCAGCGCTGGATCCAGCGCATCCATGAACTCACCCAAACGCGGCGACTCGGACAAGGAAAACCCAACGAAAGCTTCTGGATCCGCTTCCCTGGTATCCAGTAGGTATTGAAAAAGTGTGTGTATCTTGACTTTCATGCTCTACTCAAAATCTTTGTAGTCAATCAGGGAGAGAGTCTGTGCAAGCAGAGGGATTTGTCAAAGGGCGACCGATTGACCTTGTGGTTTTGGACTACGGGCTGTTCAAGGTCCATTCCACTGGCCGCATCATAGGTATCTGCGGGTTTCTGATCCGAACAGATTTGGGAGAAGCAATACTCATCGACACTGGATTTCCTGAAAAATACGCCATTGATACCAACGCCGCGGTCAAAGAAGATCGATTGTTCGAGTTTGGCGAGGTTCTGAAGTGCGAACCAGATAATCTGCCACGCGCACAGCTGGCAAAACTCGGGCTTATTCCGTCAGACATTACATTACAGATTTGTACGCACTCCCATATCGACCATATCGGTGCATTGGGCGACTTTCCAAACAGTCCCATTCTCATCTCCTCTGCCGAGCGAGCCTTACCTCGCCCCTTGTATTGGGGCGATATGCGGCCGATGGAATGGCCCGAGCAGGATTACCTGGTTATTGATGACGACGTAGAGATTGGGCCGGGTATCTTCGTTTTGATGGCACCCGGTCATGCGCCTGGCCAGATCGCGGTAATGGTCGATCTTCCGTCGGGGGCGATTTTATTGACCAGTGATGCGATTTCCCGACCAGCAGAAATCGACGAGAAGTTTGCCGGGTCTTGGGACGAAGATGCAGCAATTGCCAGCGCAGACAGGTTGATGCTTCTGGCATCCGAGCGTGATGCCTTTGTAATCTATGGGCATTGTCCAAAGCAGTGGGCTGTTCTGAAGAAAGCACCAGAAGTCTACAGCTGATCCCACCCCTTGGACCATTTTTCCGGAAAGTGATGTCGCACCAAAGAATTATCTGACGTCGCGCCCTTGGTTCAGAATAATCACATTCCCACTGGAAACATCCCCTGCCGGTGAAATGAGAAAACCAACCCAAGAGGCGATTTGCTCAGGTAGCATCGCATGACCATGTGGCATGGCACTAACGGCTTTCTTCAAGACTTCCTCGGTCAAGACATTGAACAACGGTGTCTCAGTCATGGCAGGTGCCAGAGAATTTACACAGATTTTATCCTGTGCGTATCGACGGGCGAGGTCTTTTGTAAGGGTATCCATCGCTGCTTTTGACGCGCGGTAGTGCGGAGGGTCGAACACATCGAAATTGTAAGCACCGTTCGATGAGATATTTACAATCTTTTTGATGCCTTCGCGTTCTAACATCAATTGGACCGCTTGCTGGCAACAATGGAATGCAGAATTAAAGTTGATTGCCATCTGCTTTTCGAGCTCCTCGGGCGGAATGTGCGGGAAGTCAGACATAAAGCAGGTGCCAGCGTTGTTTACCAAAGCATCCAGACCTCCATGGGCTGTCCTAATGCGCTCAAACGTTTGAGCCACGGCCATAGGATCAGTTAAGTCAACGTAAATAGGTGTGAAGTCCGAACTAAATTCTGATGCCAGTTCGTTCAGACGCTCTTCTTTGAGGTCCAGACCAATCACATGCAATCCGTTTGTCTGCAATTGGCGGCAGATGGCCTGCCCCATCCCTCCCGCGGCGCCGGTCACAACCGCTGTCTTCATGGTAACTCCTCCTACCTAGGTATGATTTGGGATACTTCGAATTAAAGAAGGAAACTCATAACCCTTTTTTCTGAAAGCGGCGAAAGCCAATTTCGTTTAATTCAGTGCACTTCCGTTTTGGGCTCAAGCTAGACTTTGCAAAGTCAGCTTTCTGCGCATCGCAGACCTTCGCGAGAATCCAAGGTTCCTTAGGGAGGCCCTTTGTGGGATTGAGCAATGCAAAGGGCCATAACCGCGACGACTAAGCCATAAACTGATTGAATTCGTCGCTAATGCAGACAAACGCGCAGCGCAAAACTATGGGCGAACTACGCAAACTTATGGGGTGCGCGAAGTGTTATGCGCAAACCTACAAAATCTGTAGGGACGCGCATAACGCTGCATTCCTCTCATTGATTTTATTCAAAAAATCTGGGTGCCGTCGCCCATAATTTTGCACAGCAATTGCCCATAAGTTTGCGCGGTTCACCATTCGCGCTCAATTTTCGATTGTCGTAGTGTGGCTCGATCAACTTGAACGCACCAAAACTCAATCAATAGTGCATTTTGACTAGAATGATTCAACCCAAAACCGAACAACACACCTCAATTGCGAGGTTGTAGTAGATCCCTTTCAATGTAATGCGGCCAAGTCGGCCTTCTCGCAGGCAGCCAACTAGTACTTTGGCGACATAAAAAAGATTGTAGGGACGCGCATTTCCAAACTGTCTTCAGAGGCAGATCAGCTAGCGCTCCAATCTGTCAAAGCCAACAGATTGGAGCGCTAGCTGATCTGAGCAAGAGAACGCCGAAAAAGCCGTAGGCTCATTAGTAACAAAGCAATTCCTAACAACGTCATCCAAACGAATTCCGGCCAGACAGTTTCAATACCAGCGCCTTTGAAAACAATAGCCTGACTTGCTGACATGTAGTGGCGTGACGGCAGAACCAAAGTACCTGCCTGCAACCAAGCCGGCTGACCTTCAATTGGGGTTTCCCCACCTGACAGCATTAGCATTGGCAGCACAATCAACATGACCAGAAGCGCGAACTGCGCCATAGAGCGCGCGATGGTTGCCAGAAACACCCCAAGCGCCGTCGCAGTAAAAAGAAACAACGCCGTGCCAACCAAAAACAACATCTTGGATCCAGCGATACTGATGCCCAAAGAACCCTGCATCACAAAGGTTAGTGAAAGACCAGCGGCGACCAAAACCACTGCTGCATTCGCCCAAATTTTGGCAATGGCAATGTCAAAAGGAGCAAGCGGCATGGCAAGGAGATGTTCAATAGTCCCGTGCTCTCGTTCTCTGATCATCGCAGCTCCGGTCAAAATAGTTGTGAGCCACATGATCTGGCCAATCAAAGCAACGATACCAGCAAAACGTACAGTATCTCGATTTGGGTTGAAGGCGCTTCTTAGAATGACACTGATTGAGGGAGCATCAACTAGATCGATACCAATTGCATAACGATGTATTTCAGCGTTCAAGATACTGGTGATGTAGTTTGCACCAATACCGGCCTGTTCCATTGCGGTTGCGTCAATAAGAACTTGAATCTCCGGACTGCGTCCTGCGCGCAGATCCCTTTCGAATCCGGGGGGCACAGCCACAACGAAAATAAAGCGCCCAGCATCCATGTAAGCAGGTCCTTTTCCGGGTTCGATTTGGACGACCGGTTGGAACTCTGGTGGGAAAAACGCTGTGGCAAGTGCTCGAGAAAGTGGCGAGTCGTCTTCATCCGCAAACGCTATCGAGGCGTTGTTTACAGAACTTGCCACTCCCGTTGCTTCCATGATTGGGGCCAGCGTGAAAGACCAAACCAATAATGCCATCATCACCCAATCACGGCGCAGGCTCATCACTTCCTTCAAACCTAGCCAGAATATGCAGTAGAAGCGCTGCATTCACTTCTCCTGCGCCAGAAGACATAGGGCTGCGATCAGTGTCAGAACTGGTCCGAAGCAGGCGAGGGCCAGAATGTCCGGCGCAAGGGCCTCCCAACCCAAACCTTTAGTGAAGGCACCAACGTTTAGGTGTAGGAAATATGAGGAAGGCCAAAGTGAGCCCACCACTTGTGCGCCTCCTTCAAGCGTTGAAACAGGTTGCAACAGGCCTGAGAACTGGATTGTTGGGACAACTGAGGCGATGGCAGTTGCAAATGTCGCGGCCACCTGACTGGATGTCATTGTAGCGATCAACAGCCCGTAGGATGTCGTTGCCCAAACGTAAAGAAGGGCACCAACAGCCAAAGGGAAAGGATTTCCTTTTAACGGCACCCCGAAAAGAAAAACGGTCATTCCGGCCAAAAGCAGAAAGTTTGCGTAGGCGATCAAAATGTACGGAATTTGTTTGCCGACTAGAAATTCAAGCCGCGTGGTTGGTGTCACGTAGAAATTGACAACTGACCCCAGCTCTCGTTCCTTTGCTACGCTTACGGCAGTCAAAACAGCTGGCAACATAATCAGTAAGATAGCAGGCATTGCCGGAGCCATCGCGGCGATGCTTTCAAAGCTCTGATTGTAGCGAAACCGGGGTTCGATCCTGGCGATATCTATCTGGCTTTTGCCATTGTTAAGGGCATATTCCGCGAGAAATGATTGGTGCAATCCGGAAACATAACCTTCAACCGTCTCACCCTTAAATGGGATAGCGCCGTCTACAGTTGCAAGTATCTCGGTCGGTTCACCCGTACTCATCTTTCGGTCAAAGTCAGGTGGCAACTCAACAACCAGAGAGACCTCACCTGCCACTAGACGGTCGCGCCCTTCGCGAGCGCTTTGCAGCGGCGATGTGGCTTTAAAGTAGGACGATCCGGCGAATTCAGCCGAATAAGCACGACTCTCCGGCCCCTGAGAAAGGTCAAGTACCGCGAATTCAAGCTCATCGATATCCAGCGTAATTCCAAAGCAAAAAACTAACATTAGAATAGCAGAACCCAGAAACGCGAAAGCCAGACGCACTGGGTCGCGAGCTACTTCAACGGTTTCGCGCCGCGCATAAGCCAATACACGAGAAAACGCTCCTCCCCGGGCATGGGATCTGGTCCCAAAACCCACCTCTGGCGCGACAACAGAGACTGGTTTTTCTGCTGCTTCCAATATCGAAATGAACGCGTCTTCAAGGTTCTCCGCCCCTTCAACAGCGATCAGTTCAGCCGGAGTACCTTCCGCTAGAACTCTACCAGCATGCATAAAAGAAACGCGATCACAGCGTTCCGCCTCACCCATGAAATGAGTGGATACAAAGATCGTTACCGACTCATTTCGCGACAGCTCTATCAACAAGTCCCAGAAAGAATCGCGTGCCTCTGGATCCACACCGGATGTTGGTTCGTCGAGTATTAGCACCCGCGGACGGTGGATCACCGCTACGGCTAGCGAAAGTCGCTGTTTGATCCCTAGGGGCAGTGCCGTCGCCAACGTATGCCGGTGCTCCTCGAGCCCAAAGCGCTCAGTGAGCTCCGAAACACGTTGTTCACGGTCGGCAATTGCAAATATCCGCGCATGCAATTGTAGGTTCTGATTGACCGACAACTCGCCATACAAGGAAAAGGCCTGGCTCATGTAGCCTATTTCACGCCTCATTTTTCGGTCATATGCATCGACAGGGTTGCCAAACAGCAGTGCTTCACCTGAGCTGGAAGGTAACAAGCCAGTCAACATCTTCATTGTCGTGGACTTGCCGCAACCGTTTGATCCTAGAAACCCGAATATCTCTCCGCGATTGATTGTGAAGTCGACGTTGTCTACGGCCGTGAAATCACCAAAGCGTCGTGTCAGTCCACGCGCAACTATCACTGGGCTTGCTTCTATCTGTTCATTCTTCTCGTTTTTCCCCGCCGGTTCGACGGGCAACTCCCGTGCTCTCAGACGCCGATATGCAATTTCGAGGTCGACATCACTCCCTTTCAATTCGGCGGGCTTCCCCTGAAAGATGACTTGACCCGCGTCCATCGCGACAATCCGGTCAAACCCGTCGGCTTCTTCCATGTACGCCGTCGACACTAACACCGACAGTTCAGGGTTTTTTTCTCGGATTGCGTCAATCAAAGCCCAGAATTGCCGACGCGACAACGGGTCGACCCCGGTCGTTGGCTCATCCAAAACCAAAAGTTTGGGGTCATGGATTAAAGCACAGCAAAGGCCTAGTTTTTGCTTCATTCCACCCGAGAGTTTGCCCATCAGACGGTCTTCAAACTGCGCAAGCCCTGTCGCAGCCAATAGCGCTGCTATACGGTCATCCCGCTCTGAATGCCCTTGAGCAAAGAGACCTGAGAAGAACTCGAGGTTCTCGCGTACAGACAGCTCCGGATACAGGTTTCGACCCAGCCCTTGCGGCATGAAAGCGATGGCTGGGCAAACGCTGTGTCGATGGCCAGAATCGCCAATCGGGCCGCCTAAAACGTCGATATTGCCGGATTGCAGTTTCTTTGCGCCGGTGATCAAACCAAGCAGTGTAGACTTTCCCACCCCATCCGGCCCGATAAAGCCAACGAGCTGGCCGCCTGGCAGTTCCAACGAAACTGAATCCAATGCAACATGCTTGCGATAACGGTGCGTAACACCTGAAATGTGAATATCGCAGGCGTCATCCTCTACTCTCATTCGAACAGCTCTTCTGGGATGCGTTGTTCAAGCGCCTCAGGCCAAGCAGCGGCTGGGTTCAGCCGGATCACCGCGACACCGCGCAGACCGGTTTTGACGTGCTCAATCCGACTTTCAACCAAGTCTATTGGGATACGGACGCGAACGCGAAAAACCAGTTGCTCTCGCTCATCCAGGGTCTCGACCTGTTTGGGGGTGAATTGTGCCTCGGGAGAAACAAAGCTCACGTATGCAGGTATCGCATATTCCGGCAAAGCGTCGAGCACGATGCGAGCCTCAGCTCCAATGGGCAAAAGTCCAGCCTCACGCGCCGGAAGAAAAACTTCCATGTAAACATTCTCAAGGCCAAGAATAGTTAGGATTGGTTCGCCCGCGCCAACCACCTCTCCGGGTTCTGCGAGCCGGTAAAGCACGCGTCCGGGCAAAGGTGCCACTAGAGCGCTGTCTTCAATCTGTGCCTCAATCCTGCGCACTTCCGCCTCAGCGGCAGCAATACGGCTTTCTGCGGTTGCAACTCGGGCTTTGGCGGCGCCCAATACTGCTGTAGCAACCTTATGAGTGGTATCGCGATCTTCAAAAATAGTTTTGGAGATATTTTGTCCTGCCAGCAACGCCGTGGCACGATCAAGCTCTTGCTCAGCCCTGCGCTGTTCGCTTTCGCGTTGCACAACGAGCGCATCTGCTTCGGCCCTTGTCTGATTTGCCAAGGCTACTTCGGCTCTAGCCCGGTCCAGAGCGGCAGATAGCTCGTCTATGTCCATTTCGGCCAGGATTTGACCGGTTGCAACCATACTGCCCTCTGTTGCCGTTACCTTCGCAACCCGTCCTGCACTAGTTGGTGCTATTTCGACTTGTTCCGCTTCAACCCGTCCGTTTCCTTGCACAAACCCGACCGGCAATTCATCGCCATCCTCGGCAACAACGATATACAGCAACGCACCAGCAACTACTAAACCAGCCAAAATAAGAAAAACCGATAGGTTTTTGGTCATAGCGTTTCACCTGAAACAGGGTTTCTGGCGCAGAGTTTAGTGTCTCAAAAGACTCAAAGCCTTGTTTTGGATCAAAACCGAACCGGGCACCTCAGTTCCAAGCAATCGTTTGTATGAACAACGTTTTGGGTGTTGCAGGTTCTTTCGCGATAGGTCGGAAGAAGTAGACTTGAAGCGTTTTTGTTATCAGTTTGGTATTGAAACGGGTTGTTCTAGCGCGCAATTGCGGTCGCCGCCAACCTGCTGCGCAATACAGCGAAAGGAAACACTATGACCAAAACACTGAGAGCTTGTTTGTCTTTGTGGTTGGTTGCAGTCGCTCCTGCGTACGCACAAGAACCTCCTCGTCTCGTTTTGCAGCTGACCGTTGACGCGTTTCGGGGCGATCTGCCGACACGCTACTTTGAGAATCTTGGGGAGGGTGGCCTTAAGTATTTACTAGAAAACGGTGTACACTATCTGGACGCCCATCATTGCCATGCCAATACAGAGACTGTTGTCGGGCACGCCACCTTGGCGACCGGGGCAACACCGGCAGTGCACGGGATGATCGGAAACATATGGTTCGACAGAACCTTGGACCGCGTTGTTTACAACGTTGAAGACAGCACCGCTCCGCTTCTTGGAGATGGCGCTGGCGTCAATGACGATATTGAAATTGACCCAACACAGGCGGCAGCTGGCACAGATGGGCGGTCACCACGCGCTATGCTTGTTACGACGCTTTCGGACGAATTAAACGCTTCCACTGCTGGTGCGGCCAAGGTCTTTGGAGTTTCAATCAAAGACCGTGGGGCTATTACAATGGCGGGACAAAGCGGCAAAGCCTTCTGGTTCTCGAAAGCCGCAAATCGTTTTGTCACAAGCTCGTATTATTACGACAAATACCCTGATTGGGTTTCTGTCTGGAATGACGCATCGCCGAGTGCCTCATTTGAAGGAACCTCTTGGGAATTGATGCACCCAAAGGAAACCTATCTCTTTGGCGACCGTGACAACCAACCATGGGAGACGGATGTCGCCGGGTTCGGCATAACCTTTCCTCATCGCTACTCTTCGACGCAAAATGGGTTTGACCCACTAGAAAATCCCTACTTTACGACCTTTTTAACGCTTAGTCCCGCTGGCGACGATCTGACGGCGCAATTTGCCAAACGATTGATTGATGCCGAGGATATCGGGCAAGACGCGGTAACGGATTATCTGGCGATTAGCTTCTCGTCCATGGATTACGTCAACCATGTGTTTGGCCCCTCCAGTCTTGAAGCCGAGGACACGATATACCGCCTCGATCAGACTCTCATGAATCTCTTCGCGTTTATCGACGAACGGATTGGGCTGGAAAACGTTTTGATTGTTCTATCGGCGGACCACGGCACCACCGATGCGCCGGGCTATTTGGAGAGTGTTGGCATCCAAACTGGCCTTGTTGCTCCGGACACATGGGACCCGACGGAACAGATAGTCAGGCTTAAGGAGCGGTTTGGGATCACCGGGAAATTGCTTGAGGGTTATAATCACCCCTATCTCAATATCGCCCCCGAAGTATTGGCTCGCCGTGATATTGATTTACCCACGCTGGAGTCAGCTATTGCAGAAGAGCTTCTATCCTTTCCCGATGTGGCATTCGCCGTCCCCAGTACGGCTATCGAAGCAAACCTCCTGCCCGATACCGACATCATGCGCCTGATCCGCAACAACTATCATCCGACCCGATCCGGGAACATATACGTAGTCTTCAAGCCCGGCTGGTTCATCGCAGACTTCGATGGTCTGTCCGTTACATCCACCCACGGGTCGCCGTGGCGCGGTGACACACATGTGCCGATTATCTTTGCTGGCTCGAACTTAAAACCGCAACGGGTCGCACGCCGGGTTTGCACGACTGCTCTCGCATCCACACTGTCTGCATTGTTAAGCACGGCACGTCCTAATGGTGCGAGCGGTGAGGTACTACAAGAAGTCTTGGATTAGAGCGCTGTGAAGCGCGAGGCCTGATATTGAAGCAAGTTAGACCAGACCGCGACGGCATCGTCCACAACGCGATCCGCATATTCGTTGCTTCTTGGCAGATACGGCACTCGCCCAACGCAGCACTCTTTAGCGTACACAAATGCTGATCAGAACTTCACGGAACATAACGTTCCGGCTTCGGAGACTGAATACT
>NZ_CYPU01000043.1 GCF_001458195.1 Ruegeria atlantica
GGTCTTGTCAGAAGAACTTTGCTTGAGTGGGGCAGGGTGGTTGCGTAGTTTTTGCCCATGACCAATCCTACCTCTTTCAAGTATTTCAAAACCAGCCCTGAGATCATTCGCCTTGCAGTGATGCTGTACATCCGTTTCCCGCTCTCGCTTCGGAATGTCGAAGATCTGCTGCATGAGCGAGGCATCGACGTGAGCCACGAAACTGTCCGATATTGGTGGAACAGGTTTGGCCCGATATTTGCTGCTGAGATAAGGCGGAAGCGTGTTCAGCAGCTGCGCTCGTTCTCCAAATGGCAGTGGCACGTTGACGAGGTTTTCGTGAAGGTAAATGGTAAGCGGCATTATCTTTGGCGGGCTGTGGATCACGAAGGCGAGGTGCTGGAAGCGGTCGTCACCAAACGCCGAAACAAAGCTGCGGCACTGAAATTCCTCAGGAAATTGATGAAGCGGCACGGCAATGCCGAAAAGATCGTCACCGACCGCTTCGCTTCCTACAAGGCTGCTCTAAGAGAATTGGGTGCTCTCGAAAAACAAAGGACGGGCAGGTGGCTCAACAACCGCGTCGAGAATTCGCACCTGCCGTTTCGAAGACGCGAACGCGCGATGCAGCGTTTCAGGCGCATGCGAAGTTTGCAGAAATTCGCCTCCGTCCATTCCTCTGTCTACAACCACTTCAACCAGGAAAGATCGCTAGCCAGTCGAGGCACCTTCAAGCTGACCCGCGCCGCCGCTCTTAGCGAGTGGCGTCAACTCTGTTCCGGATAGGTTCGCGGTTTCCGCGGCAAACTGAGACTGGTTCGAATTAGTCTGACAGCACCGGTCTGACAGCACCCCCGGCTTTGTATTCACCCGTCAAACATCGCGAGAACGGCATCGCGATCGGACAGAACCAGCAGCAAGGCAATATCACCCGGCTCCAGCAGTTCAAGTATCATAGAAGCGGCTTGTGTAGGCGAAGCAGCTCTGAGTACTTGTTCTGTACCATACCCATGTTCCGACGCTGTCCGTTCGATCAGATCAGAAATTTCTCCTAGTTCGCGACCTCTTAAGTACCCCTCCAGTTCGGTTGCGACGACCACATCAGGTTGGAAGTTCAGCGCTGTCGCAGTTACGTCCCGGATATCCTGATCCGATCTGTCCCCCGCATGGCTGAGCATGATGAAACGCCGTTTTGCCGGCAAGCTAGACAGCGCATCGCAAACGGCGGAAATGGAATGTGGGTTATGTGCGAAATCCACAAAGACCCGTGCTCCATTGTACTCAAACTCGTTGCAACGACCTGGGTTATCTTTGGCGTCTGGCTTGAACCCGGCCAACCCATCCCGCACTGCCTGAACGGGCAAGTCTAGTGCCAGGGCAAGGCACAAGGCCGCCAGCGCGTTCAGGATATTGTATTTCGCAGCGCCGCCCATGGTCAGGGGAACATCGGAAACTGCGATCACTACTTGTTCGGCCGCGCCGTCAAAAAAGACGATATCGTCGTGCCGCACATAGGCGCAACACTTGCCTGCATCGCGAGCCTGCCGGATCAGGCCATTCTGTGCGTCCAGCGAAAACCACCAGATGTTTGCCGAAGTCTTCTCAGCCTCGGTGCGGACATAGGGGTCGTCGGCATTCAGGGCCAGCACACCGCCCTCGGCCAGCGTGCGATGAACGGCAAACTTGGCCTGAGCCAGTTCTGGTACCGTGTTTACACCGTATTGCCCCAGATGGTCATTCGCCACGTTTGTGACCGCGGCTGCCGTGGCCGCGCGGGTCGGCAGTCCCCGACGCAGGATGCCGCCACGTGCGACTTCCAAACAGGCAACTTCCAGTCGTTTGTCGCGCAGCAACATCCGCCCGCCACCGGGGCCGGAGTAATCGCCACGGTCCAGAATATCGTCACCCACCCGCACAAACTCGGTTGAGGTCAGCCCGGCGACCTTGCCGGAAGCGCGCGCGATCGCCTCAAGCAACCGGGTTGTGGTAGTTTTGCCGTTGGTTCCAGTGATGAACGCGACGGGGATATCGTGTAGGGCAGACCAGTCTACTTCATCAGAGGCTGGCAGCGCATCGACCGGCCAGGTTTGACTGCCCGTCCCATGCCCGATCGACACGTCATCATCATCGCAAAGAATATCCACACCACGCGCCTGTGCTGCTGCGATCAGTGCGATCAGCGCGGGGTTGGCTTCTTTCTCCATCACGCCTTTAACATCCGCAACCATCTGATCGAAATCTCCGGGCTCGGATGCCAGCAGGTCAGCGGCACAGAAATGCCAGGCGGTTTGCGCCGCGAAGATCGAGGAATAGAGTTGATCCATTGGCGCCGAGATCGCCAAATTGACGCCACCGGTAAAGATGCGATGGGTCAGATCCTGATCCTGCCAGCTAAGCGCATCCAGCACACGACGCGCGTGGTTCTCCCACAGGGCGGTGACCTGCGTGGCATCAATTTCGGTGAAAAACACGTCCATCACCGCGCCGGGTCGGTCCCAAAGCAGACCCGGTCCGGTCAGACGTCGGGCGTCACCCACCTGAATATGGTCGACGGTCGCGCTTTCGATTGTCAGCGCGGTCTCAAACTCTTCAATCCGGTCCATTCCGGTGCCTCCGCTCAATCTGCGTCTTCGCTGATTTCACGGGCAAGACGAACGCCACGCTCATCCCGGATCAGGTTCTGGTCGCCTTCGAACATGTCTTCGAATGCGGGTTCGGCGGGGCTTGCCACCGGCGCGGCCTCGGGTGCTTCACCATCAGAGTTGAAATAGATGATCTGTTTCCAGCAACGCGTCGTGTCGTCACCAAAGATCACCAGCAGATCGCCCTGTGCAGCCTGCTCCAACGCGGCACTCACCGCTTCAACCTCGTCGGGGATGATCGTGATGGCTGCATCGTCGACGCCGTTGTCGATCAATGACTGACGCATCATCTGCGGCACCTCGTCATGCCCACGCCCGCGACGGCGGTCATCTGCCTTGCAGATGAAATGATCAAAATGTCCAGCCAGCGCGGCGGCGCCATCTACAATGTCCTCATCGCGCCGGTCTCCGGGCATCGCAACAACGCACAGCCTGCGGCCCTTGACCTCCAACTGATCGGCCAGCGCCGCCATCGCCTTCAGTGCGGCTGGATTGTGGCCATAGTCCAGGATCACCTTGAAGGAATGTTCATCATAGACATTCATTCGCCCGGGTGCCTGGAAATAGCTGGTGTCGAAGGTGCGCAGACCGTGACGGATATTGTCCAGGTCTACTCCGAAACTATAGGCCATCGCGGCGGCGAACATGGCATTCTGGACGTTGAAAATCGCTTTGCCTTCCAACGTCGCCGGGATCAGATGTGACCACAGAACCGGGATATGAAGCCCGTTGTCATAGATGGTCAGCATGTCACCATTCATGCCCTTTTCCAGCACGATGGCCTTGCCGCCGGCCTTGATATGTTCCTTGACCAGACTGTGCCCGGGATTGGTAGTGACATAGAATATCTGATCGGCTCCGGCGTAGTCGGCCATTTTCAGACAATTGATGTCATCGGCATTCAGCACCGCCGTATCTGTGGCGCTTTCAACCACCACGCGCTTGACGACGGCCAGTTCCTCGACCGTGTTTATGCCACCAAGACCCAGATGATCTGCCGAGACATTCAGACACGCCGCCACGTTTGAGCGTTGATAGCCCAGACCTGACCGCACAAGCCCGCCACGCGCGGTTTCCATCACCGCGAAATCGACCGCCGGATCGCGCAGGACGATCTGCGCGGATTTGGGCCCTGTCATGTCGCCCTTGACGCTCAGCTTACCGTCGACATAGACGCCGTCTGTCGAGGTCATGCCAACCGTGTTGCCGCTGGTCTTCATGATGTGACCCAGCATCCGTGACGTCGTAGTCTTGCCGTTGGTACCCGTGATCGCCGCAATCGGGATGCGGGTTTCCTCATTGGCGGGGAACAGCATATCAATCACTCTGCCCGCCACGTCGCGCGGCTGACCTTCGGACGGAGCCACGTGCATTCGGAAGCCGGGGGCTGCGTTCACCTCGACGATAGCGCCACCGATATCCTTGTAGGATTTGGTGATGTCGTCGATCAGGAAGTCCACACCCCCCACATCCAGCCCAACCGCCATGATGGCGCGTTCGGCCATGTCACGATTGTCAGGATGTACGACATCCGTCAGGTCAATGGCTGTACCGCCCGTCGACAGATTTGCCGTCGATCGGAGATAGAAAATCTCACCATCCGGTAACACGGTCTCTTCTGTCACGCCCGCATTCTCCATCAGGCGTTTGGCCTGATTGTCGATTTCAAGCATGGTCAGCACTTTTTCATGCCCGATGCCACGGCGCGGGTCCTGGTTCACGATGTCAACCAGTTCGGCAATCGTGTGCGTGCCGTCGCCAACGACATGTCCAGGGACACGTTTGGCCACTGCAACCAGCTTGTTGTTCACAACCAGCATTCGGTGATCGAAACCGGTGATGAAGCTTTCCACCAAAATGGCCCTGCTGCGGGAGTGTTCCTTGGCTTCGGCAAAACCGGCCTCGACCTCTGATTCCGATTTCAGATTGATCGAAACGCCGCGTCCGTGATTGGCGTCGAGCGGCTTGACGACAACAGGAAACCCAATACGCCCCGCCGCTTTCGCTGCCTCGCGGGCCGAGTAAACCATGCGCTGCTGCGGTACCGGCAGGCCCAGATCGTTCAACAGGTTGTGGGTATCTTCCTTGTCGCAGGAAATCTCGACCGAGATATGCTTGGTCTCAGAGGTAATGGTTGCCTGAATGCGTTTCTGATACTTCCCATGCCCGAACTGCACCAGCGAGCCTGAGTTCAGCCTGATCCAGGGGATGTCACGCTCTTGTGCGGCCTTGACCAACGAGCCGGTTGAGGGACCAAATTCCTTGCGCTGCGCCCGCAGCACAAAGCTGCGCAGTTCGTCGTCCCAGTTAAAATCCGGGTCGAAATCATAATCCACCTGATCCTTCAGGGATTTCGGCAGCAGATGCATCAGCAACCGCATCGCCAGCTTACCCGCGGCCAGACCGACGTCGCGCTGCCGGTATTCATAAACCATGTTATACTGGCCAGGTTCACCCGTGCTGCGGGTCCTGCCAAAAGTCACATCCGTGCCGGCTACGTTCTGTACTTCGATAGCGCAATGTTCCAGTACGTGACCCAGCCAGGTGCCTTCATCTTCGCGCAGGCGTCTGATGAAACCGCCGGGTTCGCGATAGGAACACCCATGTTCAACCAGACCGGGAAGTGCCGCGATCAATGCGTCAATATAATCGGAACCAATTTTTGCAGAAGGCCATTCTTCAAGAATACCCAAGTCGATAACGTGGCGAATAACCGGAAAACTTGCCCACACATTCGGGCCGACAAAAACGTTGGTCGAAGTAATTTTCATGAAGGTCCCCGTTGGTTATCTTTTTGTTATCCCCCGCTGGCGACGTCATCCCCAGACAGGTCCGGTAGTGTGCAGAACGCCATATGCTCATCCGGCGGGAATGCCTGGCGAGCCGTCAGATCATAACGGCACCCTTCGCCCAGAACGTCAAGCCGAAGACCCAGAAGGCTCAGCGCCTCGCCGCGGCGGGCATCCCACATTGACGAATGGGTCAGATGACTGGCATCCACCACGCTCACGGTTCCGCTGCCCACGACCTCAAGAACGTTATCTGGCCCAATGAACGCCGCCGTGTCTTCGTCAATTCCCAGTCCGATCAGAAAAGGGTTGAAAGATGAGGCCGTTAGCAAGCGCCCCAAGCGGTTACGCTGTGTAAAATGCTGGTCAATAATGACCGCGTTGGTCAACCCCATGCCCGGGGCCAGAGTGATGTTGCCTTCCGCCGGCGCGGAATTGCTGCTTCCGCCTGCAACCATGTGCTCGGACATGATCGAGGCCCCGGCAGAGGTTCCCGCAACCGGTACCCCCGCCGCATTCCGACGCCGGATTTTCTGAGCGACAAGCGTACCACCCAGAATCGCCGACAAGCGAAGCTGGTTCCCGCCAGTCATGAATATCCCGGTGGCGCGATCCAGCATCTCGGCATATTCGGGATTGTCGCAATCGGCTCGGCGCGAGATCGGCAGAAACTCGACTTGACCGGCCCCGAGTTCGGAGAAAATACGGTGATAATCCGGCCCGGTTTCCTCCAACATCGAGGCCGTCGGGATTACGACGATATCGGCATCCGCACCGCCGGACAGTTCCACGAATTTGCGGTGAATCTGCATTTCCTTGACACGGTCTTCGCCGCCGCCAATCGGAATGATGAACCCACGCGGGGTCTCTGCATCAATGGGTGCAGGGCACATATCTTAAATACCTTCCGGTGTTATAGCGGGCAGCCACCGGGGACCGCGCGGACGCTCAAACCTTTTCATACATGCCGCGCCGGACTATCTGGCCATCGCGGACATGCCATTCCCCCCGGGCCATCACATGCCGCACACCCGTGTTTTCGTCAAGAACCACCAAATCAGCGTCCATGCCCACCTTTAAGCGACCTTTCTGATTTAACTTCAGCAGATCGGCGACATTCGAGGTCAACGGAGCCAGCGCCTCGGACAGGGGTACTCCGCTATCGGTAAGGTCGCGCAGCGTTTCGGGCAGAGTGTCCGATAATCCCACACCGAACCGTGTCAAATTGCCTTCTCGGTCAAAGGCCGGCAGGCAACCGCCACCGTCAGAGCTGATCGTAAACCGGTCCGCGCGACCACCCAAATCGCGAAATTGGACATAGGCCTCGGCGGCCGAAATGCCGGGCTCGATATGTTCACAGGGGAATGCGGTCGCGTCGATGTAACATCCGTGCCGCGCCAGTGCGACGGCCTGTTCAAAGAGCGGTTTGTTGCGATTGATATGGGTTGGATTGAAGACGCGCGCGGGGATCTCACAGGTCGCGATAGCCTGTTCCAACATCGAGAGACCCCGCTCGCCGTCTCCCATATGGCAATGCACAATGCCGGCTTTCCCAGTCATTAGGCCAGCAACATGCGCCTCGCTTGCGATCCGCAGAAACTCGTCCAAAGTGGGTTGGCTCGACCGGTGATCACTGATCGCCAGTTCACCAACGCCGATAACCGGATCAAGGAAAACGATATCACTACGGGCTGAACTGGTGAGCGTGGCCAGAGGGATGTGATAGCCACCGGTGTGACACCAGGCTGAAAGCCCCTCGGCCCGCAGCCCATAGGCCTGTTGTACCAGCGTCTGCGTGTTGCGGGTCAGATCGTCGGTGCCCAACACCCCAACGACCGAGGTGACACCTGCACGGGTGAAAGACGACAGAACCATCGGCGGCACCCGACTGGCTGGTCCGGTTTCACCACCACCACCGTTGATATGCGCATGCCCATCAATAAAACCCGGAACAACCGCTGCACCGTCGACGTCAATGATCTCGGCCTGAAGTTGATCGGGCAATTCGGGCGGTCTTGTCAGAAGAACTTTGCTTGAGCGGTGCAGGGCGGTTGCGTAGATTTTGCACATGACCAAACCTACCTCTTTCAAATACTTTAAGACCAGTCCCGAGATCATCCGCCTCGCTGTGATGTTGTACATCCGTTTCCCGCTCTCGCTTCGGAATGTAGAAGATCTGCTTCATGAGCGAGGCATCGATGTGAGCCACGAAACTGTCCGATACTGGTGGAACAGGTTCGGCCCGATGTTTGCATCAGAGATCCGAAGAAAACGGGTTCAGCAACTCCAAGCCTTTTCAAGGTGGAAGTGGCACCTTGACGAGGTTTTCGTGAAAGTGAACGGCAAACGCCACTATCTCTGGCGTGCCGTCGATCACGAAGGTGAAGTGCTTGAGGCCGTTGTCACCAAACGCCGAAACAAAGCTGCAGCACTGAAATTCCTCAAGAAATTGATGAAGCGCCACGGTAAAGCGGAAACCGTCGTCACGGATCGCTTTGCCTCATACAGAGCCGCGCTCAGAGAACTGGGCGCGCTTGAAAAACAACAGACGGGCAGGTGGCTCAACAACCGCGTCGAGAATTCGCACCTGCCGTTTCGACGACGCGAACGCGCGATGCAGCGTTTCAGGCGCATGCGAAGTTTACAGAAATTCGCCTCCGTCCATTCCACCGTCTACAATCACTTCAATCAGGAACGATCGCTCACCAGCCGAGACACCTTCAAGCTGACCCGCGCCGCCGCTCTTAGCGAGTGGCGTCAACTTTGTTCCGGATAGGTTCGCGGTTTCCGTGGCAAACTGAGACTGGTTCGAATTCGTCTGACAGCACCTTCTCGACGTCTGGCGCGGGCAGGTGGACTACCCAGACCTGAAAGCCAAGGCACTGCAGCTTGTCCGCGATTGGGATCCGGATCGAGTTCTGATCGAGGATGCCGCTTCTGGCAAACCGCTTCTGGACGAATTGTTTCGTGATGACCGCCGGCGCTATGACCGCATTAGACCTGACAAGGACAAGGAAACCCGGTTCCAGTCCGCGTGCGGTCCTGTCGAAGAGGGCAAGGTGTACCTGCCTGCAGACGCGCCCTGGCTGGCGACGTTCAAACGCGAATTGCAGTCCTTTCCACGCGGTCGCAATGACGATCAGGTCGACAGCTTTGCCCACTTTGTGAACTGGTCCAAGGGACTGGGATTCTACCGGGCATTGGGTCGCGATCACCAGATCAACATCGAACGTCGGGAGCGTAATCGAGAGAGGGTCAGGCGACGGTAGAACCTCAGAATCAAGCTTGAAAACTCGTCGAATAGTGCCGGGAAGGCTGATGTCGGACCAATCCTGCATGCGGCCCCAATGACCGCTTGCATCCGCAAAACAGTCCCTTGACTAAAGCTGTCGGATGACTGCTTCGAGCCCAAAGTGGACGTCAGGTTGTTTGTAACGGTTTTTTCGCAGCGCATCATTTATTTGAATCCGAAGAGACCACTCTCAGCGGTGACCGTCACATCCCCAAGATGATGTCTCCTTTGCCGCAATATCCAGGTTATGCTAGTTAGTCTGTATGGCGCAGTTGATCCTGAGGTGTATTTTTTGGCCTTCAAAGTGACAAGAGAAGAGATCTTGGAAGAGCTGGAACGTATTGTTGGCTCAAAAGACTTCGCCGCCAGCAAACGCACCCGAATGTTTTTTGAGCACCTCGTCAAAAGTGAAATTGACGGAAAGGGTGAAGAACTTCATGGTACTGCGTTGGCAATGGATGTGTTTGGAAGGGGTGTTGACTTCGATCCCAACACAGACCCCGTAGTAAGAACTGAAGCAGTAAAACTGCGAAAGGCGTTGAGTTACTATTACTTAACATCAGGTGGAGAAGACAGGGTAGAGATATCAGTTCCCAAGGGTCGGTATCGCCCGACGTTTCGTTTTCGAGAATTGGAAACTACAAATGCGACTTTGACTGATTTGCAACTGCTCAGGTTGCCCACGCTCGGCATCAGATCGTTCTCAGGTTC
Organism: Ruegeria atlantica; assembly: GCF_001458195.1. Taxonomy (GTDB): domain Bacteria; phylum Pseudomonadota; class Alphaproteobacteria; order Rhodobacterales; family Rhodobacteraceae; genus Ruegeria; species Ruegeria atlantica. Next base: position 9,414 of record NZ_CYPU01000043.1, read on the forward strand.
AGACACCGAGCGCGCAATTTTTTTTCGAAATGGTTTGCCGGAAGAAATTGCATTAGAACTTGCCCGCTTTGGTCACATTCGGGTACTGACAGGTTTTCGGGCAGAAAACTCAAAAGTTGGAGGCCAAGAAGACTGCAAATCGCTTGAGAGTTGCGACTATATTTTGGGAGGGACGGTGCGCGAAGATGGCGAATGCCTGCGAGTAATTGTTCAGTTAAAGCGTAGAGAAACAGGGGCCTTGCTATGGTCGGAGCGAAAAGACATCTATCTGAGCCACGCCAACGTTTTCAAAACACAAGAAGACATCGCAAAGCACTGCGCCATCTACATTGCGGATGCGTACGGGTTTGTCGCGACAGACATTGAGAGGAATGTCCAAACGCGGCCTGCCTCGGACTCTAATGTTTACCAGGCTTTGTTGGCCTTTCATTCGCATCTACGCACAAACAGAGTGAGTAGTTTGTCTCAAATGATGGAGCTTTGTAAACTTGCTGTTGCCAATAACCCAACCAGTGGACTTGCGCATGCGCTTTTAGCGTTTGGACACGTCGAAGAAGTATCCGTTGGTCAACAAAGACTGAAATCGGTTATTGAAGACGGACGTACCCACGCGGAGAAAGCCTTGGCGCTTGAGCCACAATGTCAGGAAGCTCTTGTGGCTGCAGCCATATATGCCCAACTGGATGGAGACGAACCAAGGTTTTTGCAACTAGTTGATGCTGGGATACGGGCTAATACAAATGGTAACCTTCTGCTCGCTGTAGCTGGAGGATGGATTGCATTGGCCGGCGACCCTAAGAAAGGCATAGAGTTGGTGCGGAAAGCGACAGATGCGAACCCCGTTTTGCCGACGTGGACCAAAATTACGCTTTGCCTAAAAGATGTTGAAAGTGGCGATTACAAGGCCGCATCCGAAAAATTGCGCCAATTAGATGTGCGTCACAGTGTAAGTGATCGGTTGATTGTTTCTGCGGTGCATAGCCTCGCAGGCGAAACAGAGCGAGCTAGGGCACAATTGCCTCAGCTTAACGGCGACTTTACGATTGAAGAGTACCTTAATGATCTACCTTACGCACCCCGCGTTATTGAAATGATCCGCACCGGGTTGAAACTCTTGTGATCCAACACAACGCTGGCAGAGCATGAAGCAAGCTAGAAAGGTTTCTGCGCATTCAATCATCTCGTGATCACGGCGGTCTCACTGCAATTTCATCTGAGTTTTTAGCAGAACAGCGCCGCAAGATTCAGCCAATACCGATTAGAGATGTGACTGACAGCTCTGGTGCTTGACTGAAAATTGCGGCGGTCAACTCTTGGCAAGTTTTTTGACTACTCCTGAAGAAATGCTTTTCAAGGCTCGATAGATTCTTGAGCATGTAATGAAATGGCATAAAGCTCAGCTGCATTAGAATAAAAGAAGAATTCCTGATGCGCGCAGGAGAACCGCCCATTCATCTGAAAGTTTTGGTAAATATGACGATGGAGGTCGCTAAGCTCCTCTGTTTCTTCATAGAATTCAATCAAGTCGTCGGGCTTTATCGACAGTACAAGATCCCAAGCCTTTGAATCAGCATTGTTCATTTGTTCCTCCTTTCAATTTGATTGCGATAGATTGCTTGAGTCACCGTGTTCCTTTCTTCATGGCGACCCGGTTGGGGCGGCAAGCGACGCCATGGCGGCTTGCTGGTTTAGTACGATAGGTCTTTTCCCGATACCAATCATTATGGATTGCTCGCTTTTCACCTGATGGACGGCGTCAATAAGTAACGAGTGTTCAGCGCTGCTGGCTGCAATCAAAAAGTTAGTGACTTCAGGCATGACGTAGTTCCAAGTTGGGCAAGCCAGAGCAAACTGAGCAAAGAAGTTTGCCGTGAACTTAAACAACCGCTCTGCACTCGTCGCGTTGGATTCTCGTGCTGCCCAGAGTAAGGTTTCCCACAGCCCATTTTCGAAGGCGATTTGAGCCCTATGAGAATTATGCAGGTCAATTTGTACTTGGTGCTTTCTAGCAAGTAAAAGCTCAGACGTACGTAAGACCAAATTGTGCGCCGAAGCAGTAGTGGCTGGGTATTGGTCTCGAAGGGTAATTAGCAGATCAAATTGTGACATTTCGTCTCTCCACTTTTTGTGTTCACAAAACCAAAATGCGAAGATTTTCCCGACTTGGGAGGAGTTCTACAGTAGTGAAACTGTAGTCGGAGGAGCTGTTTAGCATCGCAAATAAAAGGTAGTTTCTTGGAGCCGTCTGAGCCAAGGCTTGCTTATCAGACCGACCGGGCGACGCCTCGTGATTCTCCTCGCCAATTTCTCATAACGAGGGTGGCAACATACTATTCCGTCGGGAGATTAATCTTTCAGAGTGGCGAAAACAGAGGGCTTTAAACGTTAGAGCACAACACAACGAGCTAACTTGGCCAGACCTCAGATGAAGCTGACTTTTTGGTGTGTACATGCACATCCATTTGCGGAAACGCTATAGATATACCTTCATTCTGTAAGCGGGTCTTTCCGATTTCCGTGAGGTCCCACATCACATCCCAGTAGTCGTCGGTGCGCACCCAGGGCCGACAATAAACGTTCACGGACGAGGGACCCAGTTCGCCGACAAATATCCGCGTTTCCGGGCTTCTCAGGCATCGTTTGTCTGCCCCTACCATCTCAGCGAGCGTCGCTTTGGCGCGCTCAATGTCGTCTGTATATCCAATCCCGAAAACAAGATCGACACGCCGCACTCTGTACTTAGTAAGGTTCTCCATGGATCCTTGCCAGATGGATTGGTTTGGGATCTGCACCAAACGATTGTCGAAAGTCCTGAGCTTTGTTGAAATCACGTTTACGTCAACCACTGTCCCAATCGTATGATTTATAGATACAGTATCGCCCTTTGAGTAAGGGTTTGTTGCTTGAAGCAGAAGACCGCCTATAACACTTTGAAAAAAGTTCTGAAGCATGAACACCACAAGGAACCCAAGCCCGCCGAAAATCGCTGTTGTGATGCCAAGATTTACATCAAGCCCCCACAGGGCGACAAAAAAACCAAGAACAAGAATACTCCAGCGAATGACGTTCGGTATTACCACTGCCGCGATTTCATTTTCATTTCTGCGGCGGTGAAGCCGTCTGCTCGAAATTCTTTTCAGAACCCCACCGAGAAGAAATGCAACGGTTAAAACCATTATGGCTTGGAAAACTCCGCTTAGTGCCCTAAAACCACCCCTGCCTGACAAAACCCAGTCCTTTGAAAGCTGAGCAATCACTGACCATTGATAAGAAAGCAAAAGCTCAGTCACAAAACCTCTGATAAACCCCTGGTGCTTCTCCAATTCCTCTTTAGAACCGCCTTTACGCTCCAGAGCATTGACCGTTATGAGGTAGTTCTGAAAGTCACCGATGTTTTGGCGGTTTATGGTCTTTATTTGATTGACGAGCTCAGGAGCTTGATGATCCACTGCAGTTTCCAACTGCGTCAAGCCTTCGGCAATTTTCGAGAGGTTGGTCTGGACTCTGCGCTGCCAAATATCTGCTATATTCGTAAGATCTGCTGCTCCTAAAGCAACGACATGCCGAGACAGGACGTCTTCGTCTACGTTTGCCTCGCTCGCAATAGCAATTGAGTTTCGATATGGATCCGAGTGAGGAAGTTGCTGCGCCTTAGCACCGCCAAAAAATAACGAAACGAGCAACACAGCCGTAAATGCAGCGATGCTAGTTGAAACTGAGGTTGTTTTGGCATTCTTCAAATTGAACTGCCCCATACATTTACCCGCATTTATTTCATAGTAAGTCTGGCGCTTCTTTACCGTCATACTACCACAATCACACCTCGACTTTACATCCATCCAATTTACACAATAGCTATCCGGAACATCAGAAAATTCCCTCTTGCGCCGTGCCAATAAAAGGACTTTTGGACCGACACCGCGCCCGGCGGCATTGTCCGCGACTCGGACGTAAGTCCTGTTCAAATCAAGGTCCGGTTCCCGCTTAAGCGGTCAGCGGGAGGTCAAAGCAGACAAGCCGCGTGCCGACAGGTATTGAGCGTCCCGTTTCAGCCGCTTTGTGGACATCCGACAAAAGTGCTCAGATGACCGCGTTGAGCCCAATGCAGACGAAGCATACCATCGCATTTATCGCAAATCCGATAGTCTGTGCTAATCTTGACGTGAGCGTGAAAAAAGAGGCGCAATCCTGGAGGTTTCGTTTTGGGAAAAAAGAAACTCGTGATGGCAAATGACTGGCAGGACCAGCCGCGATGACGCGGCCGTCTACTGAACTGCTTGCCGTTTCGCGCCGCTGGATCGACGCAATCCAGCACAAACGAAAAAACCAGATGCGGAACCTTTTGTCCGAACACCAATACTTGCGCTTCGTCGGTACAGGTGACGGCGAACTGTGGGCGGGTGACGCGGTGCGCGAGGGGATTGGAGAGTTTTTTGGCGTAATCCCGAGATTCCTTAAACACGAAGAAACTTTTGCCGAAGCCTTTGAGAATGGTGACTCCGGATGGGCGTGCCTCGCTCATGACATTGTTTTTGCCGATCAGCCCGACAGGACATTTCATGTGAGGAACACCCTAATCTTCGCGCTCGAAGAGGGCGTTTGGAAAATCGTGCAGCGCCATGGCTCGGTTCCAATCCCGAATATCGATTTCACGGGGATCGAACAAAATGCCATCGCCGACCTTGTCGCAGCTGCTCGGAAGGGTTTCTCACTGGATCAACGAGACGGTTTTGCCTCGATAATGTTCTCCGACATCGTCAATTCTTCGCGCCTTGCTTCAATGATTGGCGACCGTCTGTGGTCCTCTGAGGTGGCACGGCATTTTGACATGCTTCGCAAAATCATCGAAGACGCAGGTGGTCAATTTGTGAAGTCGCTGGGCGACGGAACAATGTCGAGCTTTCCGGAACCTGCTCATGCGTTGCGCGCCGCGCAGGCGATCCTGCAGGCAACTGTGCAATCCGACGGACCTGTTATCGCCCTGCGCATTGGTATTCATACCGGCAACATCATCCAGACGAGCGATGATTTCTTTGGGTCCGTTGTCAACAAAGCCGCCCGGATTACCGCCCTTGCTGCCCCGGGCGAAATCCAGGTATCTGATGCAACGCGCAAAATGGTCGGCGAAACGCATGATTACCGCTTCGCCAACGCGACTTCGGTGGAGTTGCAAGGGTTTGAGGGCGAGCACCTCATTCACCGGCTCGGCTAAAGTAATGAGTTGGGAACGGTCTGAACATTTTGCGTTTTCCGACGGTAACTCTGTCCCGCAGAGAGCGCAGTCCTGAGTGAAAAAAAGATTGCTGAAATCTAATTCCAGTTTTTGTATTTTCGTTGCGTCGACGATTCGAGCCGGAGTGATGCGATGGACATTCCTTCTTTTGTTTCTTCTGACTTATCCCAAAGTGTTTCGGTTGATGGATCACGTTTTGAAATCTGTATTCACCGTACTTCAGGACAAGAGTATTGGACACTTGAAGTAATCAACTATAAGGGCAAGTCATTTGTTTGGGATGACCCTTTTGGGACTGAAAAAGCTGCGTTGAATGCTGCGCTGGTCGCCTTTGAGAAATTGGGAGCTGCGGGGTTCATATAGTCTTAGTCCAAGCCATCACCCACATAGTACGCTGGGCCGCAAACGCAAATCCGGCAGCAATGGCACCAGTAGAGATCGACAGGAGCGTATGACTGCTCCGAGCCCAGAGCAGAATTCCAACAACTGGGGATGGCTGTCTTCGTTTCATGACAAAGGGATACAGTGCGAAAATAGGTTTTTTGGTTCGATTGGCCCTAGTATTACTGAGGACAAGAGGTGTCGTAGTAATGTGTTTTTCATCTCAAGCGAGCTTTATAGCCGGTGCAGCGCTCGTTACCTGTAGTGGTCTTACAATCCGATTGGCTCTGCAAAAGGGGTGCCGTTACCTTCCGTTGGCAAGTTTCCCACTTTTCTTTGGTGTTCAACAGTTTTCCGAAGGCTTTCTGTGGGTATCCATTAGTAATTCTGGGACCAGCGGTTCGTTAGAAGCTGCGTTGATATTTCTATTTTTTGCTTATTTTTTTTGGCCGTTTTGGGTGCCTTTGTCAGTATCTCTGATTGAATTGGAGCGACGACGCAAGCTGATCTTCCAAGGAATTTGTGGAATAGGGTTCAGTCTCGGAGCCTTGCTATACCTGCCCGTTTTCGTATCGCCAGAAAGCCTCGAAATTAAACTCGTTAAACACTCAATTCAGTATGAAAACGCCCAGATGTTTCCAACTGAAGCCACCAAGTACATTGCGCGCCTCATATACTCCTTAGTTATCTGCATCCCGCTTATTGGGTCGAGCGACAAAAGATTGCGAAGGTTTGGTTATCTCATTGTTATTTCCGTTGCTTTTGGATTTTTCTTTGCGGCTCACGCTTTCACATCGATCTGGTGTTTCATCGCGGCGGTTTTGTCCGCCTACATTTATTTTGTATTGCACAATCTCACTTCAGAAACTCGTGGCCTGGTCGACTCCGCAAAAAGTTAATTGTTTTGGCTAGTCAATGATTTGGGAACGCACATTTGCTAGGTAACTGACCGCACTGCAACATTGCGATCACTTGACTGCGCTGAGCCCGATCCTGACATGCAATACCAGGCCGATTGCCCTACTCAGATCCCAAAAATACGGTCACTTCGACTTCATTTCAGTTCATCGGCGGCATTGCCGCTTCTTTGTTCCGGGACTGTATCTTCCAATTTCCACTGATTTCGGCTACCCCCCCCCCCCGCGCTCGCATGGCTGCAATCTGTTATTGCTTGATCCATGATAGGTCACTTGACCGAGATCAAAGTATCCGTTTTCCGTAAACGTTAACGGTAGCGCACAGTTTCAGAAAGACCGCCCTTATGAAGTATTGGCTGCTTTTGGTTCCGTTTGTTTTGATGGGAACCACCATAGAAACCACAAGTGCCGGCAAAACACTCTACATGCAGATTTGCGTGTCCTGCCATGGTGTTGATGGGAAGGGCGATGGACCTGCAGCAGCGCGTTTGAGTACAAAGCCGGCGGATTTGACTAAGATTGCTGCCCAACGCGACGGTATGTGGCCCGCCCTTGAGGTTATGGAGATACTGAGCGGGTATTCCCGCAATACTCTACCGCGGGAGGATATGCCCGTTATTGTAGACATTTTGGACCATGACATGAGCGAGTTCGATCCGGGAAATGGCGAGCCGTTCCTTATGCCGACTAAGTTGATCGAGATCGCAAACTACCTTGAGACACTGCAGGATCCAGCGCCAGGGTCAAACCTTCCCTGAAAAAGAAAGGAGCTAATGGACAGTAAATCGATTTGGCCAAAGCCATCTTTTGTTTTTCACACTTTAGCTAAGTTGAATTAGTTGAGCTAAAGCAGCTCACATAACCGCGCAGCTACCAAGAGCTGTCGAACTGGCAACTGAGATGTTGAACATGGCGCAACGGAAGGACCAACCTGAACCAGTCTTGCTAGGTCACCGGATGTTGGGGCTTACAAAACTGTTTTCGGGTGAATTATCTGAATCGCTCGAGCACCTCGAAATTGCGACGGACACGAAAATTCCGCAAACCGAGAGATCGGCGCCATTTCTGTATGGGCAAGACATCGAAGCCGCAGCACGGTGCTTGTATGCTTTGGCTCTGTCTTACCGCGGCTAACGGAGGCCATGATCTGCCAGAATTGGTCGATGCAAATAAACTGCTGAAGCAACTCTCCTCCTAGCCGTTTTCTTAGAATTTGAGTCCGGTTCAAGGTGTCTCCAACACGCACCGTGCTGTGGACAACCGAGATGCTGCAGGTGCAGCGCACGACCCTAGAGTCCCGCAATGCCGACCTCCAACTTGTTGCTGATCTCGCCCATGCAGCGAACGACCAGTTTGGTGTAGCTACATTGCAACATCAGTACTGCTGATCAACGACGGCTTGGAGAGATGTTCGACATCATCGAAGACGCGGTCAAAGAGGTCGAGGCAGAATTCGCCCGCGCATGACGTTACCCGCCGCTGTTATAGCTCGCGACAATCAAGCGCGTACCCGCAGCGGTGTTCCATCCGGCGGTGTCGCCTTGATGCAGATAGGCGGTGTCGCCTCTTTCAAATACATGTGGGCTTTCACCGTCAAAGAGCTGCAGTGAACCTTCGAGCACCGTGATCAGCTCATGCGCGGCACTGGTGCGTTGTGTCTGCGCAACCGCGCCGTGGGTCTGAACCTCCACGCGCATGTTGCCTGCCGCATTCAGAAAGTCCGTGCGCGTGGTCGAAACATCTGCGCCGCTGGGCCCTGCAAGGTCCGGAACCGTGATCCGGCGGAGCGAGGCATTTTCGGCCTGCGGCACGTCACCATCCAGTATCATGAAGATCTTGTGTACAAAGCCTGTCTGCTTCCACTGGCACTCGAACCCCTTGGGGATGACAAAGGCGTCCCCCGCTTTGATCTCAATCTCTGCCCCATCGGGCAGGACCATCGTCAGTTCCCCTTCGAGAAATAGCATGTATTCATCGACCGTGTAGGGCGCCATCTGTTCGGTAAACGCGGTGCAGTCCCAGACTCCAACCATATAACCCTGATCTTCGATTTCGTGGTAAAGATGGCCACGCTGCACAGGCTCGCCCGAGACAAGGCTGGCGTAGTCCATCTGTTCCCACTCTTCCAGACCATTGGGGCCTTTGGGGTCAAAGTGCAGGATATTGGCGGTTTTGGTCATGGGGTGCCCTTTCCGGTTTCGGCGTCTTCCCAGCAAAGGAAAACGGTCTTGGTCAGCCTGCGGTACATGCGCAGATGCGTTTCTGTGCCGGGCCGCGCGCGAGCATCGATATGCGCGTAGGCTGCGTCCAGTTGTGCGCGGTCACGAAAGCTTATGACCGAGAAATACTGGTGCGTGCGCGTGTCGTCCGTATCCATGGGCGTATCACTGACGCGGCGGCCCAGAGGGCTTGCATCCGCGATCAGGTCCGCCGCGCGCAGGTCTTCCAGAAAGGTGTCGTAGTCCCGCGCGAAGCTGTCCCAGTCTTCGCCCGGCTTCAGATCAAAACTGGAAAGCATATGGATCATGAGCACTTCACAGACTGCTTGCCACCTTGAGACCTTCAAGCACGGCTTCTTCCACGGTTCGGGGGCAAAGCGCGTCGCCTATTACGTGGAGCGCGCCCTCATAGTCTTTGAGCTCGGCTTCCAGCGTTGTCTCAGACTGCGTGCCCAACGCTGAAACCAGCGTGTCGACCTCGTTCAGGATGACTGCCTCACCACTCAGCGTGTGCTGGAAGTAGGCGTCATCCGCATCCGCACCGTACAGGCGCAGATGTGGGATGATTTCGACCCCCAGCTTGTGCAGATCGCACAGCCATGTGTCACGCGCATACTGCTGGATTGTCTGACCCGCGACCATGCCATTGACCGCAAGGCGCACATGACAGCCGTCGCGGGCAAACCGTTCGGCCAGCCCCATGCCCACCCAATCGCAACGCCAGTCGGCAATCACCACTCTGGCACCCACATTTGCCTGCCCCTCCAACACCTGCCAGGCAGAGACGACATGCGCGTCTTCGGCCCCTTCTATGCGCGGCATCCGGCAGGTGCCTCCAACGGCAATCACAATGGCATCCGGGGCCTGCGCCTGGATAAAATCCCGGGTCACCAGCGTGTTCAGTCGCACATCTACGCCCGCATTCCGGACCTCACGCGCAAGGTTGGTGGTTACCCCGCCAAACTCAGCCCGCCCCGGTAAAAGCTGTGCGAGGTTCACTTGTCCGCCGAGCTGCGCCTGCGCCTCGTAGAGCGTCACTTGATGACCGCGCGTTGCCGCAACTGCTGCTGCCTTCAGGCCTGCGGGGCCCCCACCAATAACCATGACCTTGCGCGGCGCGGCCACTGGTTCAGGCGTGCCATAGGTCAGTTCCCGCCCTGTCTCGGGGTGTTGAATGCAAGAGATCGAACAGGCATTCAGCATATGCCCGATGCAGGCCTGATTGCACGCAACACAGGCCCGGATGTCATCCAAAGCCCCGGCTTCGGCCTTGCGGGGCATCTCAGGGTCCGAGATCAACGCCCGGGTCATCCCACACATGTCAGCGGCACCTGACGCCAGCGTTTGTTCCGCAATCTGCGGCTGGTTGATACGCCCTGCAACAAAGACGGGTTTATGCACTTTGGCGCGGATGGCTGCAGAAAGCGGCGTTGTATAGCCCGCCTCAAACCGCATCGAGGGCACGATATGTGTCGAGCCTGCAAGCCCCGCAGATGTCCCGGCGGTCACGTTGAGATAATCCAGATCGCAGTCTGCGCCGATCGCCTGCGCCATCTCCAGCATTTCGTCCACTTCGACCCCGTCGTGGTCCTTTTCCTCACCCGACAGCCGGATCCCGATAACCAAGCCATCGCCGACGCCTCTGCGAATGGCGGCAATGACCTCTTGGATGATCCGCATCCGGTTCACGGGCGAGCCACCATAAGCGTCCTGGCGCTGGTTCACGCGCGGGTTCAGAAATTGGCCCAGAAGGTAGCCATGCGACGCAACGATCTCGACCCCATCAAGACCCGCCGCCCGGATGTTCGCAGCAGAGGTTTCAAACCCCTGAACCACCTCGTGGATCATCCTCACGCTCATCTCGCGCGGCATCACGTGGAAGCGTTCATTGGGGACTGCTGAGGGGGCATAAGCCACTGCATGAGTGCCATCAGCGGCCATGGTCATTTCGCGCCCGGGATGGCTGAGTTGGGCAAAGACCTTGCAGCCGTGGCCCTGGCAGGCCTTTGCCAGTTTGGCGTAACCAGGCACGCAAGCTGGATCGTAAGCGCGGATAGCAGGCCTGCCGCTGTCACCGGAAGGATGCACGCGCGCGGCTTCGATAATCGTGAGCGCGGCACCACCCTGCGCCTTGGCTGCATGGTACTCGACCATGGCATCCGTCACCTTGCCATCCTCCAGCATCACCGCCATGTGGCCGGTAGAAAAGATACGGTTGCGCAGGGTCAGGCCCCGAATGGTCAACGGTGTAAAGAGATGGTTCGGACCGCCAGGCATCTCTCTAATCCCCTCCTGCGGCAGGTGTACTCAACGCCTTACGCAGGCGTGACAGGTCTTTCTTGCGTGCGTCGCAACTGCTGCACGTCTCAGCCTCCGCGTCTTCGACCTGTTGCCCTGCGCCAATCGCCCCCGACGCGTAGACGGCGAGGTAGGCTGCAACGCAGATCCCAGCGGCACCTATGATCCCCCACCGCCATGTCACATCAGGAAGTACCTGTTTTCAGGAAGTGACGTAGAGGTGCCAGGCTGTCTGACGCCCCGGCGCGTTCGCGATTGATGAACTCCACTGCGGCGACTTCATGTGCTGTGGCTACCTTGAGGCCGGGCAGGTCTTCAGCACCGGGGGCCATGGCTTCGAGGCGTTCGAATGAGGCAATGTAATCGGGAAAGATCTTATCCATCTTCTCGATCAGTGCATCCCAGTCACTGATCTCTTGCGCCGCCTGATCCCGCCCTGTCACATGAAGATCCGCCTCGGGGCGGGGCACCAGACCGTACTTGTCGATCAAGGGACGCATCGCTTTGGCTGTGTAGGTTTCGACTTCGGACAGCAGTTGGAAAGCCTGTTTGTGGTGAGGTTCCGCCAGCCGATCAGCAACACCGGCGAAATAGGCCTCCCCCTCGATCTCTTCCTCATAGTAAAGGAGGAGCGTATCGAGATAGGCTTTTGAAGGCTTCCGTCCTTGTGCGCCGACATCGACCCTGTCGTGTTGCAGGGGCTGGTCAACGTCCACCTCTTCTTCCAACTGCCGGGCGTAGCGATGCCCGGCATAGGTCGCAGCCGCAACAATGGCAGGTGCTTCGCAGTCCCCGAACCGGGTCAGCGTGAACGGCAGTTCAGCTGCATCGCCACCCGCCAGAGCCAGAATATCGTGATAGAGGTCATCGTTGGGCGTACGATGCGTCACCATAACGACCGAAGAGAATGGCAGCTGCTTCTCCGCATCGGTGAACTGACAGGCGAGGGTCGCTGTTTTCCCATCGAAAGAGGTCAGAGCCTGCGCCAGTTCTGTCTTGATCCCTAGCGCCATCAGATGCGCCCTGATCCGCCAGCGTTCCGAAGTTTTTCCAGCCCATTCGGACACGACTTCTGAGGGCGTACAAAGCGTGACGTCTATCCCCGCCGCCTTGATTTTCTCCGAAATCACGCCGCCCATGTAATACCCGTCTTCGTCGTAGACGAGTGCCGGGCCGTTGGGTAATCTGCCGTCCATGACGTCATCGGGGGTCAGGACCTCCGCAGCAGCGCCTTCCGGGACCACTTCAACGAAGGCCTCGCCGTCAAACCGATCCTTGCGCCAGATTGCGCCTGTCGCAATCGCCACGTGATCCGCGCCAAACTCCATTACGTCCTTGGCCGTCAGCGGGCTTTCCAGAAAGAACTGCACATTTGTCATCTTGTGGAATTGCTGCGCGCGGTAGTCGCGGACGCGAATGTATTCGCTCATCCCCGGCAGAGCGGCCTCGCGGGGCAGGCGACCGCCCAGCTCTTTGCCCGCATCTGCCAATGTTACGCTGTAGCCGCGTTTTCCCAGTGCGCGGGTCGCTTCCAGCCCGGCGGGCCCGGCCCCAATCACAAGGACAGAGGCGTCCGAGCGCTTTTCGTTCATCTCTTCTGGGTGCCAGCCCTTGCGCCATTCTTCACCCATGCTGGGATTTTGCGTGCAGCGGATCGCCACGCCCAAGGTGTCACCAGAATAGCAAATGTTGCACCCAATGCATTCGCGGATGTCCTCAAGCCGGCCTTCCTCGATTTTCTTGGGAAGAAAGGGATCAGCAATCGAGGGGCGCGCCGCACCAATCAGGTCTGTCACCCCGCGTTTGATCTGGCTGACCATTGTGTCGGGCGAGGTAAAACGCCCCACGGTCACGACCGGTTTGGACGTCTGGTTCTTGATAAAATCCATGTAGGGCTCAAGCGGGGCTTCCTTGATGAAGCGTGACACGCCCATCTCGACGCTATAGTCCGCGATATTGATGTCCCACAGGTCGGGCAGGTCCGCGAGCATGGCGAACATGTCGCGCCGCTCGCCATGGATTGGTACCCCGGCCTCCCCGATCTCTTCATCGGCAGCAAAGCGCACCGCCACGCCACAGCGGTCACCCACCGCATCCTTGGTCTCTTCGATCAGCTCGCGCACGAGGCGGACACGGTTTTCCAGACTGCCACCGTATTCATCCGACCGGGTGTTGATCTTGGGGCTGAGGAAGTTGGACAGCAGATAAGTGTGGGTCGCATAAACATAAACGATATCGAACCCCGCATCCCGCGCGCGCAACGCCGCTTTGCGATGCCAGCGGCGCAGATTGCGGATGTCGGTCTTGTCCATGGCCCTTGTCTGGAACGGATGCCCCGCCGTGTTCGGCAAGGAGGACAGATCCATCGCCACCTCGCGTGTCATCATGTTGCCAGTACGTGCCCCGCCATACCAAAGTTCGGCCCCCGCGAGCGCCCCATGTGCGTGGACTTTCTCAGTCATCAAAGCGTGGGCACGAATATCGCTGTCATCCCACAAAGAGGCCGACGTATGGGTCAGATCATCTGACGAGGGATGGATGGAATTGTATTCGGTGCAGACCACGCCCCAACCGCCTTCGGCCTTCATGCCGCGCATTTCCGCCAGCATGCGGGGGCGAAGATAACCCATGCCGGTACAATGGGGCACCTGATAGAACCGATTCTTCGCCGTGACCGGCCCGATCTGAAGCGGTTCGAACAGGATGTCGTAGCGGGGGTCTCTGGTCATCGGTCAGGCTCCGGTCAGGTCGCGGTCAGGTTGATCAATTCGCGTTGGAACGGGACGTTGCCTTTGTCCGGCTGCCCCAGTTCACGGGCGTAGAGGTGGCCGCTGTAGACGGCGGCCGCGATGGTCGAAGGGCCAAGCGCGTCGCCAATGCGGATCAGGTCGGGCTGCGGCTGCCACAGGTCATCGACGGGCGCACGCATGGTGACTAGCACTGTTGCCGCGCAGTCGATCGTTTGGATGGCATCCGTATAGACGCAGGCGAGATCCACCGCGCCTGATCTGATCGCACTCAGGTTATGCGCGGTGACGACGCGCACGCCAAGGTCCAGCAACTGCTTTTGGATGGCATGCTGATCAAGTGTGTTATGCGTCCAGGATGACACCTCACTGGCAGGCGTCACCAGTGTTACCTCGCAGCCATCGCGGCGCAGCTTTTCGGCAATGGCACCGCCCATGTAGAAATGATCGTCGTCAAACAGCACCACATGCCCATCAGGTTTGACCCCTGACATGATGTCGTCCGGAGTCAGGACAGTCGCCCCATCTGCGATGTCGAGACCCAGCGGGTTTTGCCTCCCGATTCCGTCCGCTGTCCACTTTGACCCTGTGGCAATGGCGATGTGATCCGCGTCGAAGTCGTCCAGCATGTCTGAGGTCAGATCGCTTTCGAGAAAAAGATCGACATTGGCCATCTGACCGATCTGATAGGTGCGATAGTCTACCACACGACCCCATTCGGCCAGTCCGGGCAAGCGCCGTTCTTGGGCCACGCGTCCGCCTGCTTCGCTGGCCTTGTCCGCCAGCGTCACGCGATAGCCACGCTGACCCAACGCGCGTGCGGCCTCAAGCCCGGCAGGTCCTGCGCCCACGATCAGAACGCTTTCATCTGCCGTTTTGGGTGCAATCCGTTCAGGGTGCCAGCCACGACGCCATTCTTCGCCCATTGTTGGATTCTGAGTACAGCGGATCGGGACAAAGTGGTTGTCGCCAGAGACGCAGATATTGCAGCCAATGCATTCGCGAATATCCTCGATCCGACCCTCTTCGATCTTTTTCGGCAAGAAAGGGTCCGCGATGGAGGGCCGTGCTGCACCGATCATGTCCAGCCGCCCTTTCTTGATCAGCGAGACCATAGCATCCGGCGAGGTATAGCGCCCAACGCCCACCACTGGTTTGGTTGTCACCTCTTTGACAAAGGCGACGTAGTCGTCCTGAAATCCGGACTGTTTGAAGCGCGATGTTGCACTGTCGTTTTCCCATGCGCTGATGTTGACGTCCCAGAGGTCAGGTTCCTCTGCCAGCATTTCGATCAGGTCTCGACCCTCGCCCGTGCTGGTGAACCCCAGATCGCCCATCAGCTCGTCCACGGCAAAGCGTAGAGCAACCCCGCAGGTGTCACCAACCGCATCCTTGGTATCGGCCAGCACCTCGCGCAGCAGACGCGCGCGGTTTTCCAGACTGCCGCCGTATTCGTCTGAACGACGGTTGCGGTAGGGCGACAGGAAGTGCGACATCGTCGAAAGTTGATGCCCCGCGTAGACATAGACGATGTCAAACCCCGCCTTCTTGGCGCGCAGTGCCGCATCCCGGTGCCATTTGCGTAAGGCGCGGATGTCGGACAAATCCATAGCACGCGCCTGAACGGGGTCATGCGCAGCGACCGGAAGATGTGAGGGCGCAAGCGGCACATCCCGGCTGTAACGGTTGGCAGCCATCTGGCCTGCGTGGTTGATCTCGGCCCCTGCAAGACTGCCAAACTCATGGATGCCGTCGCACATTTTGGCCAGCACAGGGATGTCATCGTCGTTCCACAACCGCCCCCCCGCCCAGGGCGAATGATCGCCCGAGGGGTGAATTTCGACCTCTTCCGTACAGATCACAGCCCAGCCGCCTTCGGCCTTGGTGCGGCGCATTTCGGCCATTGAAGATGGGAAGCTACGACCCATGCCGTTGCAGTGCGGCACCTGGTAGAAACGGTTCCGAGCAGTCACAGGGCCGATCTGCACCGGCTCAAAAAGGATGTCGTATCTGGGATCACGCGCCATGTCAGTCTGCCGCAAGCAAGGGGAGTTCGCGTTTGAAGGGCACGCCTTCGACCTTTGGCTCCCCGAGTTCGCGGGCATACTTGTGTCCTCCATAGACAGCTGCCGCGATGGTCCCCGGCGCAAGGCAATCGCCGACGGGCGTGACGGATTTCCACGGGCCGTCCAAAGCGCCCAGATCTGTATGGAGCGCGTCCGAGGCCTCCCTCATCGTTACCGGAATGAATGTCCCATAGGGCAGATCGCGTGTGCGTTCGGTGTAGATGCATGACAGGATCAGCCGGTCGGCCTGCACCTCTGTCACGTTGTGCAGAGGAACAATGGTCACATCCATCTTCATCAGCCGGGCTTGAATACGGGCCTGCTCCATTGTGTTGTGAGTCCAGTGCGACACATCCGCCGCGGGGGTAACATAGGTGACGTTATGGCCTTGCCCGCGTAGTTTTTCGGCCAAGGCGCCGGCCATGTAGTAGTGATCATCGTCAAAGATCACGACCGGCCCCTTGAGCGTCAGACCTGCCATGATATCGTCAGGCGTCATCACATGTGCCCCATCCTTGCAAGCGATCCCTTTCCTGTTCTCGCGCCCAATCCCGGTGGCAGACCAGCGCGCGCCGGTAGCAAGGAGCACATGATCGGGTTCAAACTCTGCCACCTGATCAGCACTCAGATGGCTTTGCAGGAAAAGGCTCACGTTCGACATTTGGCTGATCTGATAGGTGCGGTAGTCCACTACGCGCTTCCACGCAGCCAGACCCGGTAAAGCGGCCTCTTGCAACACACGCCCGCCAGCGGCATCCCCTGCTTCGGCTAGGGTCACCGTGTGCCCGCGTTGCCCCAGGGCCCGCGCGGCTTCCAGGCCCGCGGGGCCTGCTCCCACGATCAGTACGTTGTCGTTGTTGGCCTTGGGCGCAATGTACTCCGGATGCCAGCCACGCCGCCATTCCTCGCCCATGGTCGGATTCTGGGTGCAGCGCATGGGATGTGAAAGGAAATCACTAGTCACGCAGATGTTGCAGCCAATGCATTCGCGGATGTCCTCGATCCGACCTTCCTCGATCTTTTTGGGCAGGAAGGGGTCGGCGATTGAAGGGCGCGCCGCCCCGATCAGATCCAGCACGCCTTTGTTGATCAACGACACCATGGTGTCCGGTGACGTGAAACGTCCGACGCCAACAACAGGCTTGCTGGTCACGCCTTTGACAAACGAAATGTAGTCGGTCTGATACCCCTCATCGGAAAACCGCGAGGTCTGGCTGTCATTCTCCCAGCCGCTGATGTTTACGTCCCAAAGGTCCGGCAGTTCCGCGAGCATTTCAAGAATCTCGCGGCCTTCACCGTTTGCTGAAAGACCGTCTGCGCCTTCCAGTTCGTCAACGGCCAGCCTGACGGCCACGGCAGTCGTGTCGCCAATCGCTTCCTTGGTGTCCATCAACACCTCGCGCATCAGTCGCACGCGGTTTTCAAGGCTACCGCCGTATTCATCCATCCGCTCATTTCGGCTGGGGGACAAGAAGTGCATGAGCGTTGTCATGTCGTGCCCGGCATAGACGTAGACAATGTCAAAGCCCGCCTTCTTTGCGCGGATCGCTGCATCCACATGCATCTTGCGAAAGGCCTTGATGTCCGCCTTGTCCATGGCGCGGGCTTGCACGGGGTCCAGCATGTCCACGGGCCGCGCCATAGGGCCCATAGGAATCTCGCGGCTATAGGCGTTGGACACTCCAACTCCCAGATGCGCAGGCTCGATCCCGGCAAGGGCGCCATGGGCATGGACCTTTTCTACCATTTTGGCCAGCGCAGGAATGTCGCTGTCATCCCACAGACGGGCCTCTATCACGCCACCAAGCTCTGAAGTGTGGGAAATCTCACACTCCTCTGTGTTTACCACGCCCCAGCCGCCCTCGGCCTTGATCCCGCGCATTTCGGCCATCGAAGATGGGTATTGACGTCCCATGCCGTTGCAATGCGGCACCTGATAAAATCGGTTCGGAGCCGTGACGGGGCCGATCTCTACAGGCTCGAACAGCACATCATAGCGCGGATCGCGGGTCATCCCTGGGCCTCGCAGGGCGCGGGATGGTCGAACTGCCCGGGAAAGGTCGTGGCGAGGTAGCTGCGCACACGGGCCTTGGCGTTTTCCCGGGTGAATTCGCCCGGATAGATCAGGATGTTCAGGCAAAAGCCATCATAGAGCCCTTCAAGCGTGTCGGCCACGACCTCCGCATTTGCATGCGGTAGGTTGGCGGACTTAATAAGTTCCTCGCACAATGCGCGCGAGGTCTCCCACCGTTCGTTGTCAATCTCTGTCATGATGTTGCGGTAAGACTTGCGATAGCCTGCCTCGCCGTAAAAGGCGGTCCAAACCGTCAGCTTTTTGCGGTTGCAAATTTGCGGATGGAATTCTGCATCCACGATGGCCAGCAGCTTTTCTGCGACTGTAAGGCCGGGCTTTTGAACCGCCTTTTGCCAAAGATCCCGATGCTCGGCAGCCAGATACCGAAGCGTTTCTTCGAACAGGTTTTCCTTGTTCTTAAAGTGAAAATTCACAATGCCTACCGACATCCCGGCCAGGCCAGTCACGGTGTTCATGGTTGTGCCGGAAATGCCCAACTTGGCGATTGAATCGATGGTAGCTTCGATCAATTGCTCGCGCCGCACCGCCTTGGACGCTGTCCGCTGATTGCGAACTCTTTGCCGCTCTGCCTTAGTGATTTTGGTCGCTGTGCCCATAGACTTCCTCGTAATGATTTCTCGACTTAGCGCAGGACAACTGCGGCTTCGTCTCGCCAGGTCAACCAAACCGGTTTGCCCTCTTCAACAGCAAAAGACCCGTCGAACCGGTTTTGGGCCGAAACGGCTATAGGCGTTTCATGGCCATCGACTTTGACGTAGTAATGGCTGCGCTCGCCCAGATAGGCGGCGTTTTGCAACACACCTTTGGTGGATTCAGATCCATCTGTAGGCGCTGCGTCCATCAGCTCCAATTTTTCAGGCCGAAGCGCGATCTGTACGCTTTCGCCTTCCACAAAACGTCCTTTCGTTTCTGGAATGCTCAAAACGCCAAGGCCCGCGGCCTCGACCGAAATGGCTTCGGCGGTCTGCCCGCGCACCTGACCGTCGAAGAAATTCATTGTCCCGATGAAGGAGGCCACCTCGCGGCCTTGCGGACGCTCATAAAGCCCGCCGGGGGTATCAAGTTGTAACACCTCACCACGAGACATGACCGCAATACGGTCCGACAGGGTCAGCGCCTCTTCCTGATCATGGGTGACAAAGACAAAGGTGATCCCGACCGTGCGCTGCAAGGCACGCAACTCCAATTGCATCTGTTCGCGCAACTGTTTGTCGAGCGCGCCAAGGGGTTCGTCCAGAAGCAACACCTTGGGCCGCAAAATCAAGGCGCGCGCCAACGCAATGCGTTGGCGTTGCCCCCCGGAAAGCTGGTTGGCCTTGCGGTTCCCGTAGTGGGGCAGCTTGATCAGCTCCAGCATCTCGTCGACCATGTCATCGCGCCTTGCCTTGGGCAGCTTTTGCTTGCGCAGGCCGTAAGCAATGTTGTCGCGCACGTTCAGATGCGGGAAGATTGCGTAGTTTTGAAAAACCATGTTCACGGGCCGCATATGCGGCGGCACATCTGACATGGGTTGGCCGTCGATGTAGATTTCACCCGAGGATGGGTTCTCGAACCCTGCCAGCATCCGCAACAGGGTCGTTTTCCCACACCCCGAAGCGCCGAGCAGCGAGAAAAACTCGCCATGGCCCACGGTCATGGAAACATCGTTGATCGCCTGAAAACTGCCGAAATACTTGTCGACATTCTGGATCGAGATAAAGCCGTTGTTGCCGCTCATGAGGCGTCTCCTGATGTCGAGGCCGAAATGGCGCCGCGGTTGATCCACTGCCCCAGGAACACGATGACAAAGCTGACCACGATGATGATCGAGGAAAGCGCCAGCACGGAGGGAAACTCCTGCGGAAACCGCAACTGGCCCCAAATGTACATGGGTAGGGTTGGCTGCGTGCCACTGAGGAAGAATGCGAGGATGAATTCGTCAAAGGACACCGTGAAGGTCAGCATCAGGCTGGCCAGCACGCCCGGCCCCACCATTGGCAGGGTCACGCGCCAAAACGTCCACCAGGCGTTCTCGCCCAGATCGGCAGACGCTTCTTCGATGGACGCATCAAACCCCTCAAAGCGCGGGATCAGCACAGCAATGGAAAACGGCAGGCAAACGATCATGTGCCCGATCGCCACGGTGTAAAGCGACAGGGGCACGCCAAGTTGGCTCATCAATACCAAGAGCGCCACGCCAAAGATGATCAGCGGCACCACCAGTGGCAGCATGATGAATGTGACAACAGGCCCTTTGCCCGGCATCCTATAGCGGGTGATCGCCTTGGCCGCGAAGATGCCCATGGTGGTTGAGACAAGCGCTACGGCAACACCCACCCGAACCGAATTCCAAAGTGCGTTCCACACCGCATCACGTGCGAAGAGCTCAACGTACCAGCGCACCGTGAAGCTCTCCAGCGGGAAGCGCACATAGAGAGAGTCATTGAAGCTGAAGAGCGGCAGGAACAGTACCGGCAGATAAAGCGTAATCAAGAAGATCGCCGCATATAGCTGCAAGGGCCTGTTGGGTTTGCGAATATAGCTTTCGACACTCATGAAATGCGTTTCCTCACAAACAGGGTCAGCATGATGAAGATCAGGCTGATGGCGGCAATGCAGAGCATCAGGATGATCGAAAGGGCCGCGCCCATCGGCCAATTGTTGATTGGGCCAAACTGTTTCTGGATCAGGTTGCCGATCATCGCACCATCAGGCCCACCTAGCAGGGCGGGCGTGATGTAATCACCCGTAGTGGGAATGAAAACGAGCAAGCTGGCCGAGATCACCCCGGGCAGTGACAAAGGCAAAGTGATGCGGAAGAAACGGCGGACCGGACCGTCTCCGAGGTCCGTCGCTGCCTCCAGCAGAGACTTGTCGATCTTCTCAAGCGAGACATAAAGCGGAAGGATCGCAAACGCCGCCCAGGCATGGGCCAAGGTAATGATCACAGCCTGTTTGCTGTAGAGCAGGAACTCCAGCGGTGCCTCAATCAGCCCGACGCTCAGCAAGGCAGAATTGATCACGCCTTCGTAGCCCAGCACTACTTTCCACGCGAAAACACGCAGCAGGTAGCTGGTCCAGAAGGGCAGGGTAATCAGCACCAGCCAGAACATCTTGTTCCGGTGCACATGAAAGGCAACGTAATAGGCCATCGGATAGCAAAGCAGCACCGTGGCAATCGTTACCATGCCGGAAATGCCAAAGGTCCGGCTGAGCAACGCCATGTAGATGGGCCGCTCAAAGAACTGTTCGTAGTTGTGGGTTGTGAGCGTGGTGTCGAAACCAAAACCTTCGGCCGTCCAGAAGCTCATGACCACCAGAATGCCAAAAGGTACGAGTATCGCGACGCCCAGAAAGACCAGCGCAGGCGTAAGCAGCGTATAGCCGCGCGCCGTCTCTGACCGATAAATCAGTCGGCCAAACCAGCCCGCGCGAGGCCCAGCTGTGCCCGACGCACTGCCGCTTTGAAGCGTTTGATCTGTCATCACAGGAGCCTTGGGCAAAGAAAATCAATCAAGGCGCGCGTCAGGGCGCACCCGACAAGGCCTGCGCCGGTCTTCACCGACGCAGGAGTTGCTCAGATCAGAAACCGGATTTGATTTCCTCAAAGAGCGTGTTCATCTTGGTTTCCCACTCTTGGGTCTGCGGCACCTGGAAGTGACCCGCTTCCAGAATATCTGCTGGATTGGAGCTGAGCCCCAGGCCAGCCAGCGTTTCCGCGTCGAACTGCTCAAACGATTTGCTGTTGGAGTGTCCGTAGCCGTAGTCGTTGATCATGAACTTGCCGGACTCGACGCTCAGCAGGCTGTCGATTACGTCATAGGCGCGGTCCAGATTGGGGGCGTCCTTGTGGATCATTAGACCACAGACCCATGTCAGCGCGCCTTCCTTCGGCTTGGCGAATTTCACCGGCACGCCTTCGGATTGCAGCAGTGTCGCGGACGAGTTCCATGTCATTGCGGCCACCAGTTCACCAGACGACAAAGCCTGTTCCAGCGTGGTTGTGTCATCCGTGTAGGTACGGATCAGGGGGCGCTGTTCTCGCATCACCGCAGCGATTTTATCAAACGCGTCATCGGTGTGAATCTCGCTCATGGGGACACCCGCCTTGATGGCCCCGCACCACCAGGCATCCCCGCCTGATGCCAAAGAACCCAGACGCCCGGAATACCGCTTGTCCCACAGCATGTCCCAGCTTTCTTCACCCTCCACTTCGAACATATCTGTGCGGTAGGTGATCGAGGTCTGCCCCCAATCAAAGGGCGCAAGCCAAACACTACTGCCATCTGCCTCGTTGCCCGGCAAGTTCACTAGCTCAGGCATCACATCGCCCCAATTGGACAGACGCCCGGTGTCGATCCGCTGGAAAATACCCGACTGTACCCAGCGCGGCAGGCCGGAGTTGCAGGGATGGGAAACGTCCACAACAAAGCCGCCGCGCATCTTGGTCAGCGCTTCTTCGGAGCCGCCAAAGATCGAGAAATTGGGCAACTCGCCATGGGTCTCGTTGTAAGGGACAAAAAGTTCTGGGATGTCGTAGCCACCCCAAGTGAAGAATGTTGCCTGGTCTTCCGGTGCTGCGGTTGCCTTGCGTACCGCAAGCGGTACAGCCGCGACCCCGACCCCTGCCGACAGAAGCGACTTGGTGAAAGCACGACGGCTCATATCACCCGCGCGCATTGATCCCAGTTGGTCCGTGATGTCCACTTTTCTCTCCCTTGTTAATGGCTGGTTGGCCAGCCCATTTGTTGAGCTTCCCGCTTATTGGCCCTTGCATCCGCTGCGGCAAAGACGCTCGAGACGGTTGCCCGCAAGCTCTTTAGTTCCCCACTCCGCCACTTCACTAATTGAATATTCATTCAATGATGATGTTGAAATTCTCCCGACGTCAAGAATAATGTGAGGGACAGAATGCTCGGGTTGACCAAAGCCATAAGGCGAGTTTCGCCTTGCCTGAGAAATCAGCCCTTCTGACCGCATGACGTGTTTGTGCAGGAACCATAGGGAGACCAAGCATGCGAAGGCGGAGTGTTATCATGGGTTTAGCTGCAACTGGACTAGCACCGAAAATGGTGCGCAGCCAATCGTCAGCAATTGATGTGATCGTGGTTGGCGCAGGGATTGCCGGGCTGCGTGCCGCACAGGTTCTGCAGGACGCCAGGCGCACTGTTGTGGTGCTCGAAGCCGCAGACCGAATCGGCGGGCGCGCATTTACGGACGCGGACGCGTTGGGTCAGCCCATGGATATGGGCTGTTCGTGGATCAATGCAGACAACAACCCCTTCTTGCGCATCGCAAGTGATCAGGGTGCCGAGCCGCTGCGCCAGTCGAGTGCCGGTGAAGCACTGTTTGTCGATGGCAAACGCGCCAATACAGAACAACGCGCGGGGTACAACAAAGCCTGGGGCGCCATCGAACGGGCTTTTGAGACCGCTGGAGAGGCCGAGCGTGACATCCCAGCCTCGGAGATCGTCCCGGTGGGATTGGAGTTTGGTGCAACCGTACAGACCTGGATCGGTCCAATGGACCACGGCGTCGATTTCGCTGACCTGTCTGTCCTTGACTACTGGGAGGCGGCGGAAGGGTCGCCCAGCTACATCGTGCGTGAAGGATTGGGCACGCTCGTGGCCCGGTGGGCCGCGCAAGCGCCTGTTTCCCTGAACACGCGGGTCACGGGGATCGACTGGGGCGGCCAAGGCGTCTCGGTGACAACTAGCGCCGGCACACTCACAGCAAAAGCCTGCATTGTGACCGTCTCAACAGGCGTCCTGGACAGCGGAGCCATCACGTTCTCACCCACTCTGCCGAAGGATGCCAGGGGTGCGATTTCCGATTTGCCGATGGGGCTGCTCACCAAGATCGGCTTGCAGTTCGATGGCCAGCACTTCGGTTTTGTGCCAAATCACTGGCTGACGCAACAGGTCAAGGGCGACGTCCCGGGTGAGGCCTGCTTCTTCATGACCTGGCCCTTCGGCTATGATCACTCGGTTGGGCACTGTCAGAAGAAACCAGCTTGAGGCGGGCAGGGCGGTTTTGTAGCTTCGCGAGATGGCAAAACCCAACCCTTTTCGCTACTTCAAAACCAGCCCTGAGATTATCCGCCTGGCGGTCATGATGTATGTGCGGTTCCCGCTATCGCTGCGGAACGTGGAAGATCTCCTGCATGAGCGCGGCATCGAAATCAGCCATGAAACGGTTCGGTATTGGTGGAACAGATTTGGCCCGATGTTTGCCGCCGAAATCCGCAGAAACAGGGTTAGTCGGATGCGATCTTATTCGAGTTGGCGGTGGCATCTCGACGAGGTTTTCGTGAAGATCAACGGCGAGACGCACTACATGTGGCGGGCTGTGGACCACGAAGGCGAGATACTGGAAAGCTACGTCACCAAGCGTCGGGACCGCAAAGCTGCGTTGAAATTCCTCAGGAAATCAATGAAGCGATACGGCACCCCAGAAGTGATCGTTACGGACAAACTCCGATCCTACGGCGCTGCGATGAAGGACATTGGAAACGTAACGAAACAGGAATCGGGTCGCTGGTTGAACAATCGTGCTGAGAATTCTCACCTGCCTTTTCGACGACGGGAACGGGCGATGCTCCGCTTTAGACAAATGCGATGTTTGCAGAAATTCGCATCCGTCCAGTTTTCGGTCCACAACCACTTCAATCAGGAACGCCACCTTTACTCACGAGACAATTTCAAACTTAACCGAAGCGCCGCTCTCTCTGAGTGGCGTCAGCTTTGTTCCGCCTAAGTTCACGGTTTCGGCGGCAAACTGAGACTAGTTCGAATTCGTCTGACAGCACCTGCGCGTGGCAGCAATGTCAGCTTTCAGGTCGCTCTCGTATTTTCAACATTGCGGGGCGAGGCGAACGTGGTGAGCGACTATTAGCTCAATCGACCATAAAAGGTCATTCGGGCGGCTTCAGAAAGTTCGACACCGGGTTCGGCATTATAAGCAAGCACTGCGAGAATGCGCGTTAGATCGCCTTCATTCGGTGCCACCCGGTGAATCGAGTTGCGGCCCCGGAAGAAGACCAGTGTACCGGCATCGGCCTTGATAATTTCCACTGGTGCCTTTCCGTCCAAAATTTCATTAACTTTCTCAAATCCCATTTCGCCTAAATCTGCATCGCGAACGGCGTTAACGTATTCGAACTTCCCACCCTTTTCGGGCGCTTGCACCATCAAGGTGATGGCAAAGGACGAGTTGTCAAAATGCCAGCCAAGCTCCTCTCCCTTTTCAGCAAAATGCAGGTTGATGGAAGATAGCGGGTCTGCGTATTGGTGCATCGCGTCTTCGCCAAGGACATCGCACAAGAAGCTCCGGAAAACCGGGGCGTCATAGAGTTGGCGCAATGGTGAACCCTGCGGCATCAAATCATCGGTAATGCATCCTTTGGATGAGGTGACGAGGCGATTGCGTGCATGGTCGTCAGCAAACCTTTCGTCTTTTGGGGTCAGGTAGACGTTGTGTTGCTTTGTTGACTTAAAGACCTTGTCTTTGTTGGCGATGCCCTCGTCACGGATTGTATCAATCGCTCCCTTTTGAACAAATCCCGGCATCACGAAGACACCCGTTTCGTTAAACTCTTTCTTACAAGCTGCGCGGAAATCCACATTGCCGATCGGAAAGGCTTTTAAGTCGATAATGTCTTTCAGCTCCATTGGTCTCTCCTGCCGTCAAGTTGCGTTGTTGACGTGATACAGAGGCACAAAGAACAAATAAAATTGTTTTTTGTTGCCTTTAAAGTGAAAAAAGTTATCCAAGCGTCATGGTCGAAATAACACTCAAACAATGCCGCTACTTCCGAGCAGTGGCGCAGACTGGTGGGATCGCTTCGGCAGCGCAGCTCGTTAGCATCTCGCAGCCCGCCGTCGCCCAAGCTATCGCCAAACTGGAAACTCAAACGGGACTTGTGTTGTTTCGACGCTTGCACGCGCGCGGAATGGAGCTGACGGCACAAGGTGTCGAGTTCCTTCGGTATGCTGAACAAATGCTGGTTTACGCCGACAAAATGGACGTCGCAGTGGCAGATATTGCTGCGCACAGAATGGGAACATTACGCCTAGGCTGCTTTCAGTCGATTGCACCGTTCTATGTGTCGCACATCCTCAGCGTCTTCCCGAGACACATGCCTGGTGTAGTTTTGGATGTCGACGAACTTCTGCAAGAAGAACTGATCATAGCCCTGGACCGAAACGAAATCGACCTAGCGATCCTTTATGACCTGGGCATTGATGAAACCTTGTTCCGCGTACGTCCTCTTGCAACGGCAGACCTGTATCTGATCGTTCCACCAAACCACAGGCTTTCAAAAAGGGCGTCCGTGTCAATTCGTGAGATCGACGAAGAGGAGTTCGTGCTTTTCGATGCGCCTCAAAGCAGGGACTATTTTCTCAGCATTTTTGCCGAGTTCGATATTGCACCGAAGATCACGTTTCGATCGTCGTCGATTGAATCGGTTCGCTGTAACGTGGCAAACGGGCTGGGTGTTTCGCTTCTCTCGATGAAACCTGCCGACAACAAAACCTACGACGGCGGTCGGGTTGTCCCGATCAAACTCTCAGATTCAATACCGCCGATGCGAATTGTCATCGCGTCACATATGGACGCCCCAGAGAATCTGCTGGCTGACAGGTTTACCGGCATTTGTCGGAGCCTGTTCCAGGACCGAAAAATTCCATAGGACGTTGCGAAGGCGGGAAGCTAAATAACTTGGCGAGCGGTCATTTATCGGACGCAGGGAAACGCCTGCTTTGTCCCGCAACTCAGACACTCCTGCAAGGTGCAGCGAATGTCCGGTACCGGTAAAAGCAGCCATTCAAGTTCGGATTTTTCGAACCACGCCTCGCAATGTCTGCTTTACGTGATCAACCGGTCATCTGAGTAAAACCGTCGGATGACCGCAACGAGCCCAAAGCAGACGTGGAGAACGTCCGCTGCCGTTCAATGCAGACCTTCAAGCGAAATTTCTCGGAATGACCACCAATAATGACCGCTATCCGTTCCTAAACCGTCATCTAACTGAAAGACTCAGATGACTGCATTGAGCCCGAAGGGGACGTTCGCAGGGACGGTGGAGGTAAGCGACAATTCCGTTTTGTCTCAGCAGGCAATCCAGCCAGCTGAGACGCATTTTTAGCAACCCTTATGGTGCCCTGACCAACTCTACGCGCCGATTAAGTGCTCGACCTTCTTCGGTGTCGTTGTTGGCAACTGGTGCTAGGAAGCTGGCCCCGGCGGCGAACAATCGTCCTTGGTCAACCTCATACGTGTTCACCAGTTCTGCGACCACCGCGTCTGCGCGGCCCCTTGAGAGATCGAGGTTACTTTCATAATCGCCTACGTCGTCTGTGTGCCCCACCACAGCAATCCGTAGATCGGGCAATTCAGTCATCATCTGAGCGATTGCCTCAAGCGTTGTTTCGGAACCAGGAAGAATTGCGGTTGATCCGGAATCGAACTGCACACCATATATGGACACACGTCCGTCAACAGTAATTCGAAGCGAGATGTCATCAGCAGTTTCATTGTTGGACACCTCTGAACTTGCGTATTCGACGAGCTCTATCTCACCCGGTCGCCAGGTCTGATCGAACCAGGGATCCAGAGGTCCATAGAGCCGAAGGATCGTGTTCCAGCCTTTTCCGGGTACGGTTTGCACCCAGTTGCTCTCCTTACCCTCAGGTGCAACAGGTCCAAAGTAAATGTCGTAGGATCCGTCTTCGTTCTGCACGACATCGGTATCGTTGCTGCCGATCGCCGGAAACTGGGCATCTGTTTGCAACATCGATCTTGTTTGATTGTCGTAAAGCGTGAACGACCAAAAGTCCTTAGCGGGAACATTTGCAGGCACGTTCACTTTGTAAGTCTTAGCACCGTCTAGTGGATTGCCGTTGGAGTCGCGATAAGTGATGGCATACTGCGATCCTTTTCCGACGGCCTTTACCGCCATTGCTGGTGTGACACCTGTCGCGTAGAAATGGAAAGCTGAACGGAAGTCGTGCATCGTCACGCCGTCGATTTCCCAAGTGTAGGCACCGCCCGGAAAACCATTCTGCCAATAGCTTTCGTTTGGGTACCAGTAGTAGCGTTCATCACGGGGTTTAGAAATTAGCGTCTTGACCGTGATCGCGCCGGCAGCCGCGGCGGCTTCGAGGATCGGTTGCATCCGCGAATCTGGAGCGAACTCCTGTCCCTTTACAATCCCAATCGCTGCAAGGTGACCCAGCAACTCAGGCCTTTCCCCGATTAAAGGTTCACGTTGGATGACGGCGTTAATCTCATCGAAGATTTCCGCATCCATTCTGTGGATGGTGTTGAACTCCTCGCCGGAAACGTTGAGGAAAGTCATCTCGGGCGGGTTTTCGGCCTGAGAAAGCGGATAGAGCCTGAAGTTTTCCTTCGTCTGACTCACTGCCGTTTCAGTAGATCCATCCTTTTGATAGCCGCGCCAAAGCACCCAGTTCCCAAAGGTGTTGGTAGGCATAACAAAGTACCCGTCTGGAACATCACCTTCGTAACCTGGAGGAAGGATCAGGAACTTACCGCCTTGCCCCTCATCCGGACCCAAGTTTCCGAAGTCGCCGACATAGCGGAACCAGGCATCGTTTATGAATCCGAGGACGTTTGGCGGTGTCTCCATTACCATGGGCTCATCACCCATCTCCAACCAAGACATCATATAAACACTTGTCGTATTCGCAGTCAGAAACAGAGTGCGAGAGTCCATCAAGTCTTCGAAAAGGATGGCAGTAGTGTTCGCTGGACCGAACTCCAGAATACCGTTCCGTAATCCTTCCATAGAAGCGATCTTGGTCCCGTCCAGAACAGCCTGATAGGCGTGTGTGAAATCCAACAGATTATAAATCTTCTGGGCGGATTCGACGTCTGGTACCCCGTCGAAAAAGTTAAGTTCCCCGACCCGCGTTTGGATGTTGTCCGGGGTGGTAATCCCCTCGGGGATCTCCGTCGTCATTTCCATAACCGGAACTTCTTGGGCAGCAATTGGAAAAACTCCAACACTTCCTGCGACGACAGCTACGCTGGCCGCGAATGCTAGAGGTTTGATCAAGTTCATTAGTCTTCCTTCCGTTGAAATTAGTGAAGCCTGCGGAAGCGCCTTACTTCAGAGCCAATATGAAAATTTTTGATCACTTGAAGCGGTGTCCGATAGAACCGGCCGCGTCAAACGGATACAGTGTTGAAATCCAAATGCGCATGATCGCCGAGAGCACCTCCTCTTTGTTGGCCTTCTGGACAGAGCCAAACGCATTGATAAGCACACCCGCGTCCATCCTATTCAGCGCACGAGCAACTGGAAGAGGATCAAACTCGGGCGTAATGCCCTTTGCCTGATCCTGGGCAATACGCGCAGAGACGACTTGGTCGAACGACCCTAGAAATGTCTCCCAGACATGCTCAAGTCGCTCATCGCTAGGCGCTGCATCCGCGACCGCTTTGAGAATGGAGCCGTGCTGATACCCGACATCTACGAGTGCTCGGAGGCTTTCATGAAGACCCGAAACCGCGTCGGCTTCGTTAAGGAGCCAGGCACGTGCACCTTCAACGATCCCACCCTTCACTTCGTTGAGGAGCGTTTCCATTAAACCGTGCAGATCATTGAAGTAGAGATAAAAGGTCGATCGGCTGTGCTCCGTTTCGGCCATCAAGTTGGCAACTGTGAGTTCGCGGAACGGGCGTGTCTCTAGGAAACGATTTCCAGTATCAAGTATGGCAGATCGTGTGAGTGCGGCCTTGCTTGGGGGCAATTGCCGCACGACGCGCTTGGAATTAGCATCAGCCTCGGATTTTTCTGACATGGCGTTAGTACGCCTGACATCGTGTCAGAAGTCTAGCAAAATTTCGGTACTAGAGCGCTCTTCGGTGTGAGGTAAACTCTATCATTGGTGGATGATAGGAGTCAGAATTTGTCTGCAGAGGGGTGGCGAATTTAGCTTGGGTTCCGAAAGCAGGGACTGTTGCCCGGCTTTACGAACAAGACGAGCATGGGGGACAACCTTTATCTGTTGGGCAGTACTTTCAGCACCGGGAAGCTTGAATACGACAGTCCTTGCCAGCGCCTGTCTAGATGCCCAGCAAAGCGTAAGAACACGATACCCAAGAGTCCCAATTTCTCTTGCTTGTAGCGGCGAACAGAAAATCTCTAATAATTGTGGTAATCTTTAGAAGATTGAACTGCCACGAATTCAGGGAGAACGGTGAAATGACAAGAATGATAAGCAAGATTGGTGCGTTGACACTGCTAGTGGCATTTATAAGCGGCGGTGCAATCGCTCAATCACTTTATGACCAAAAGCTTGCGCGCCCCATTGGCGAATTGACGGACAAAGCAATTGTTGAAGCGTTGCGCGAAGACGGGCGCGTATCCATGAGTGGTGGATTTTTCGAAACTGACAGCGCCGAACTGACTGGGGCTTCTTCAGACGTTTTAGCCAAAGTAGCGTTCGGCATGGTACAGCTGCCCGAATTACGCCTAGTTATCGTCGGCCATACGGACTCAGTCGGGGATTTTTACTACAATATTGATCTTGCTCAACGCCGCGCGAATGCAGTCCGAGATGCGCTACTGGCAGAGCCTAACAACGTTGAGCCGGAGCGGCTTGTTGCGATGGGCGCAGGCCCAATTGCACCAGTAGCTTCCAACCTCAGCGATGAAGGACGTGCCTTGAACCGAAGAGTAGAATTCATAATGTTGGATGAAGCACTGCTGGTTAAAAAGTAACGCTGACTTTCCTCATGCAAGCCCCCCTAGGTTTAAATCATGTGGACGCATAGGAAAATTCAACCTCTATCTCGCACGAGATATATGCACTAGCACGATGTGCTAGTGCATTTTGAAGCGCTCAGATTTAACTGGCAATACCGTCAGTGCACGTGCGAGCTGCTTCGACCGCCGCGCTGACGCCAGTCAGGTCTACTTTGACCGGTTGCTTGGTTTTCTTCGGAAATGCAGTCAGTGTTCCCTCCTGCATGATGGCATTCGCCATATTGTCGTCTTTGATAACGAAATAAGCGCCCTTGTAATCACCTTGCAGATCCTTGCTCTTCATCCCGCGGGCTTTGCCGTCGAATACAAACCCGTTGATATCAATTTCGACCTTCTGTTTGTTTTTGATGTCAACATCCGCCAAGGTGAATACGCCAATGTACGCATGCTTTTTGTTCTTGGTGAGACCGATCTGTACTGCGTGCCCGAAGTCATCTGTACGTTCGATCAAGCAAGCCTGGCGTTCGGCATCGATGAAGACATTCCACCCTTCGACTGGATCACCGTATGGCGCAAAGCCGTCCTCTGCGCCGGGGATTGGGTCTGCTGCAAAGGCCGGCATCGCTAAGGTCGACGCTGCAAAACAAGAGACCGCGGCGATTTTAATAAGTTTCATTTTTAGCTTCCTTTCAGCTTTTTCTGACACTGCGTCAGTTATGTTGATTCTTTCAGAAAACCAGCATGATTTTTTCCGTCGCAGTTGTCGGTAAGCAATTTCTCGCCAATTTGATGTCTGCTCGCTTTAGAGCTGCAAACGGCAGCTTTGTCCGCAACTCTGCCGTTCAGCAGAATTCAGCTACCCGGTCACGGGGGGATTTGCGCGATCAGTCGTCAATTTCGATGCTGGCGCTGAAACTCCTGCTGCTGGCGCCTATACTGCGCTTGGCCTCGCGATCGCCGCCTTGGCGTTGACGCCATTGGTGTACTTCCTGCCAAACGCTACGTTGGCCGCCACAATCATTGTGGCGGTTCTGAGCCTCGTTGATTTTTCGATATTGCGCAGAACATGGGACTATTCCCGTGCGGATTTCATCGCGGTATCTGCAACGGTTTTGCTGACGCTGGGTCTAGGTGTTGAAGTCGGCGTCGCGTCCGGAGTGGCGATTTCAGTACTTCTGCATCTATACAAGACGTCTCGACCGCATGTTGCGGAAGTGGGTCGTGTGCCCGGGACAGAGCACTTTCGAAATGTCCTGCGCCACGATGTCGAAACCGCACCTACGGTGTTGACGCTGCGCATCGACGAGAGCCTTTACTTCGTAAACGCCGGCTTTCTGGAAGAACTGATCTTCAGTCGCCTTGCCGAGCGGAAGAAGGTCAAACATGTTGTTTTGATGTTCTCCGCCGTTAACGAAGTGGACTACTCAGCGCTGGAAACTCTCGAGGCGATCAATCACCGTCTTGAGGAGCTTGGCGTTGGCCTACATCTGTCCGAAGTTAAGGGTCCTGTTATGGACAGACTCAAACGGTCTCGTATTGTCGACGGTCTGAACGGCAGGGTTTTCTTGTCCCAGCACGATGCGTGGACAACGCTCATTGCAGAAGCGAGCGAGTGACCAAGATCAGCTTGATTTGTTAACGTGATCTGAACGAGCGCTCTGGTCCGCATAGCGAACGTATGAGCGTATTTGTTGAATGAACGCCTCGTGCCCATATGTGCCATCAAAGGCAGTCGCTTTCTGAACAAAAGAGAACCGCCGAAACCGTCCTTCACACGTGAATTCTTGTTTGAACTGTGACCTCAACGCCCAGTTATGAAGGACAGCCCTGACACGGGCACTGTCAGAAGAACTTGTCTTGAGGCGGGCAGGGCGAGCACTTAGCGTCGCAGGATGACAAGACGCAGCCCTTTTCGCTACTTCAAGACGAGCCCCGAGATCATCCGTCTGGCCGTCATGATGTATGTTCGGTTTCCGCTTTCGCTTCGCAATGTTGAAGATCTTTTGCACGAGCGCGGCATCGAGATCAGCCACGAAACTGTGCGTTATTGGTGGAACAGATTTGGCCCGATATTCGCGGCAGAGATCCGCAGAAACAGGGTCAATCGGATGCGGTCTTATTCGAACTGGCAGTGGCATCTGGACGAGGTCTTCGTGAAGATCAATGGCGAGACGCACTACCTATGGCGGGCTGTGGATGACGAAGGCGAGGTGCTGGAAAGTTATGTGACCAAGCGCCGTGACCGCAAAGCTGCGTTGAAATTCCTCAGAAAATCAATGAAACGCTACGGTCAACCTGAAGCCATCGTGACGGACAAACTGCGGTCTTATGGCGCGGCGATGAGAGTTGTCGGGAACGGTAGTCGGCAAAAGACCGGCCGCTGGCTGAACAATCGGGCCGAGAATTCCCATCTGCCATTTCGACGACGAGAACGTGCGATGCTCCGCTTCAGGCAAATGCGATGTTTGCAGAAGTTCGCCGCAGTTCATTCTTCCGTCCACAACCATTTCAATCAGGAACGCGCCCTCTACAGCAGAGACAATTTCAAGCTCAACCGCGCCGCTGCTCTCTCCGAGTGGCGCCAACTTTGTTCAGCATAAGTTCCGGCATTTAGGGGTAAACAGAGACTGGTTCGAATTCGTCTGACAGCACCGCCACTCATACCTGTCTCACTTCAGT
>NZ_CYPU01000044.1 GCF_001458195.1 Ruegeria atlantica
GACGGAAATCAGACCTGTTTCGCGAAATTTCCCTGTAAATTGCCGGGTATCAGGGAAATCCCGCCCAAAGCGACCCCGCCAAAATGCGACACTGAGACTGCGGCCGGAATTGCGCTCTGAGTGTACGATCTGCTCCGTCTCTGATTGAAAGCGCATGCGCCAACTCGCGGGAATTGCGGCACAATTCCGGGTCAGAAAACACAACTGAAGTGAGACAGGTATGAGTGGCGGTGCTGTCAGACGAATTCGAACCAGCCTCAGTTTGCCACGGAAACCGCGAACCTATCCGGAACAAAGTTGACGCCACTCGCTAAGAGCGGCGGCGCGGGTCAGCTTGAATGTGTCTCGGCTGGTGAGCGATCGTTCCTGATTGAAGTGATTGTAGACGGAGGGGTGCTGTCAGACTAATTCGAACTAGGCTCAGTTTGCCGCGGAAATCGCGAACTTATCCGGAACAAAGTTGACGCCACTCGCTAAGAGCGGCGGCGCGGGTCAGCTTGAAGGTGTCTCGACTGGCTAACGATCTTTCCTGGTTGAAGTGGTTGTAAACGGAAGAATGGATGGAGGCGAATTTCTGTAAACTTCGCATGCGCCTGAAACGCAGCATGGCCCGTTCTCTTCGTCGGAAAGGCAGGTGCGAGTTCTCGACGCGGTTGTTGAGCCACCTGCCCGTCCTTTGTTTTTCGAGTGCATCCAGTTCTTTGAGCGCGGCTCTGTATGAGGCGAAGCGATCCGTCACGACGGTTTCCGCTTTGCCGTGTCGCTTCATTAACTTCTTGAGGAATTTCAGTGCTGCAGCCTTGTTTCGGCGTTTGGTGACAACGGCTTCCAGCACCTCGCCTTCGTGATCAACAGCCCGCCAAAGATAGTGCCGCTTGCCATTCACCTTCACGAAAACCTCGTCCACGTGCCACTTCCATTTGGAGAATGCGCGCAGCTGCTGAACACGCTTCCGTCTGATCTCAGCAGCAAACATCGGGCCAAACCTGTTCCACCAATATCGGATAGTTTCGTGGCTCACGTCGATGCCTCTCTCGTGCAGCAGATCTTCGACATTCCGAAGCGAGAGCGGGAAACGGATGTACAGCATCACCGCAAGGCGGATGATCTCGGGACTGGTTTTGAAATACTTGAAAGAGGCAGGATTGGTCATGGGCAAAAGCTACGCAACACCCCTGCCCCGCTCAACCCAAGTTCTTCTGACAAGACCGACGGCCTTGTAAGAGGCGGTTTAGTTCATATAGCAGTCGTCCGACTTAATCGCAGCGAATGACTGCTTCGAGCCCGAAGCAGTCGTTTGAAGGGGGACGCCTGCCTATTCAGAGTTACCCATCTGAACTCAATGGCGTGTACCAAATTGGAGACGAATAGGCCCTCTCGGTAACTGTCATCAGTGTCTCAGGCTCGGCCTCGTTCCCATAGCGTTTGACGTCATAGGCGGGCCAGCGCGGCGTAGGTATCTCGATCACGCGAGCGTAGTAGAAAGCCCGAAGCGCCGGATCGAAATCGGGATCCTCCCAAACGGTTGCCATTTCGCCTGCGCCGATGGTGTTTTTCCACGTCGCATTTTCAATATCGACTGTGCTGCCTACCGATGTCCTGCAACGGCCATCCGGATCGATTGTACGACCGTCGGAGACTGCGACATCGTATACGCGCTCCTGCGTCTCGCCGTTGGCATCGACCCAACCCTTGATAATCTGGATCCGGTCCAGGTTCGCCCCAATTGAATCCTTGAGCGCGGCGACGAGGAAAGTCGGCGACTTGCCTTCCGGCGCGGGCAGAAGGTCCCCGCCCATGGGCACGCCCTTTTCGTACCCGGTTCTGGCGAGCATGCGATCTTGTTCGTCACCGGGCTCGAAATCCCAACCGCCAAACAAGCGGACCGACATCCGCGGTCCGGTAGTCCCGAAGACCTCCTTGCGTTCCATTGCGTCAAAGATCGAAGCGCGCGTATTCTCGTTGGCCCATACCGCAATGCGGCCGGACGCGCTTACCTGCCAGTCCGCAATACCGATCCCTGTCGCGACTTCGTCCGCCCGGACGAAGTCGCTCGTAAGGCGCTCCTTGCTTGGTTCACCTGTCGATATCTTGCCAAAGAAGTTGCTCTCCTCAGCAGTCGACAAACCGGTATGTGAATCCGTCGATCCGATCATTCCAAACTTGTACGGGTTTGTTCCGGTGTCCTGCTCCATCCTCAGGCCGTTCTTTAGCGCCTCCCTGGCGTATTCGGTCGGAAGCATGTCTGGCGTCTTGACGGCGCTGACGTCGAGATTGGCCCAGTCCCACAATTCAAAGTCAGCGAAGTCATCGTCGGGGGAGAGCACCGGGTGAGCTTCCGAAGTACCCTTGGTTTGCGACACTTCTACGAGCGGCTCCCACTTCGCGCGGGTAGTGATCCATTCCTCATCGATCTTCTTGCCAAAGGCTTCGATGACGGGGAACATTTCACCGTTGCTCAGGTTCCCGTTGTGCGCGATCGCAAGGAGGTTGCCGCCAGTTTTCTCTTCGTAGGACTCCATCCATGCCCAGAGAGTGGTTGGATCGGGGGAGCCGAACGGCGGCTGGGTAACGATCGGCTCCATCTGGCTCGCCTTGTCAGCCCCGTCACGATAGATGACGTTTCGATGGAGGTTGTTTCCTTTTGGAGCGGCAGACCATTCATAGGCGATAAACGCCGTGAAGTGACCGGGATCATTGAACTCTTCTGCTGCTGCTATGTTATTTTCCCAAGTGGCTGCATAACCTCTCGAACCCGGAACATACATGATCTCTTCCGGGAATTGCTGCTGGAACAAATCTTTCAGCATATCCACGAAGGCCTCATCGCCCTTACCCGATTTGATAAGATCGTACCACTTGCGACCTTTGGGGTTGGCCAGGATTTCTGGCTTGCCAGAAAGCAGATCAGGCATGAAACCCATGTTGTCCGAGTGGTCGGCCACGACAAGAAAGTCCAATGGACGCGACAATCTCACTTGCTGCCCGGTCGACGACGTAATCTCTTCGCCACGCGCCAGTCTGTAGGCGTCGCGCGGCCCAACGGTAGCCCCTGCGGCGCCAGCATCAAAAGAAGCGCCGGAGTGCAGGTGAGTATCGCCCCAAAGAGGTT
Source organism: Ruegeria atlantica (assembly GCF_001458195.1). Classification (GTDB taxonomy): domain Bacteria; phylum Pseudomonadota; class Alphaproteobacteria; order Rhodobacterales; family Rhodobacteraceae; genus Ruegeria; species Ruegeria atlantica. The sequence goes on from NZ_CYPU01000044.1 coordinate 3,113, forward strand.
TCGTTGGATAATTCCGACCTGCCCAAGGAGAGTAATCCGGCTCCTTTGAGACCACACCTGCAAGCCGGTCTTTCGAAATGGCGCCTGCGTCCGAATTCAAGACCCCGTCCTGCGCCAGCGCAGAGCACGTCGCAGCGCCTAGACCAGCGACACAGATAGCCACTGAGATCGCAAGGCGACCTTTTTCAGATTGCACACTCATTGTCGGACCCCATGGAGCAAGCAGCTTGTTACTAACGTAATCAAAAGTGAATGCGTGGCAAGATAAATTCGGCGATCATCATCTATGCCTTTCTGTCGTCAGAATTCTTCTAAGAGAGAGACGACCCTGTAACGCGGGTTCCGATTTGCTTTCTGTTTGAGGCTATGCGGCGGCGCTGTCGTGCTGCAAACGACGCTCCCGGATTGTCAAACTGCGGACCTTGTATCCGCTCTCGTCGACAAGGTCAGAGCATCCCGTTCGTTACAAGCATTAGCGGCTGCTGGCCCAACTCCCGCGCCAAGTGCACTGGCTTTACAACTCGGGCTGTCTGGCAGAGCCACGCGACTTGTGCTGATCTGACGATATCGGCGACTGCCGCTTTGTCCATAAACTGACACCAGCTGGGATCTTGCGACCGGCCGCTTAGTCCGCAACTCGGACGTAGGCCCTATTCAAACCAACGACTGGTTCCAGTCTATTGGGCACTCGACAATGCTGCTCAGATGACCGCTTTGACCCGGCGAGCCTCTGGGTTCGAAATCAGAACTCTGCTAAGTCCCCAAGGGCAGCAAGGGAGCACATCATGGAAATTTACCGCGCCGGGGGCCGTCCTTCTCAATTTCCCGGCAATGAGTATTTCACCGGCAAGGTCCGCTTTGATCCCGTTGTGACAGGGAACGATCCCTCGCCGGTCAAGATCCTTACAGTGACTTTTGAGCCCGGCGCACGGACAGCTTGGCACACGCACCCTGCCGGTCAAACGCTCCATGTTTTGTCGGGCCTAGGCCTGGCTGCAACTGAGGGGCAGCCGGTGCAGGTGTTGCGCCCTGGCGATACGGTGTGGTTCGCGCCTGGAGAGCGGCATTGGCACGGCGCGTCGCCAGACTGCGCGATGACCCATCTCGCTGTGCAGGCGGCTGTCGAGGGCAAGACTGCGGATTGGATGGAGCACGTTACAGACGAGGATTACAGCGCAACGCGCGCGGAATGAAGCGCGTCCGTTAGCTGGGAACGTCCGCAGGCGCAAGGATAGTCATTCCCACTCGACCTGCCACGGCCATGATCGCCGGAATGTCTGGTGGTCCATCTGGCGCCGGAATATCAGTCGTACCGTCAGGCATTGCTTCACCCGCTTCGGTGAAGAAAGTGTCATGCATCGCGCCGGGAGCGTTTATGCACAGTAGCCGGCCGGGCCGTTCCCCGGTACAAGTAAACGCGTGCACTGCGCCATCCGGAACTTTGACGAAGTCACCGCCTTTTGCGCTGACTGTCTCACCATTCAAGAAGAACTCGAACTCACCGTCGAGCACATAGAAGCTCTCATCTTCGCCTGCATGATGATTGGGTGGCGCACCGGCACCCGGAGCCGTCTTTATCTCAACGATTGTGCAACGATTTCCTGTCTCACTGGGAAAGGCGTGGAAGGTCAAAAGGTTCCCAAGAAGATGATAAACTCGCGGGCGAGGTTCAGTCATAACTGCGACTCCCTTTACTTGAAACATATTGCTCTTATGATACAAAAATCTACTTATGAGACAAGTGTATCACAAAAGGCTTAGAATTGGCACCTCGTACAAATCAAATCAACCGAACGCGAGAAGCACTTCTTTCGGCCGCTCGAGAATTGATGTCGGAGGGCAAAGAAGTCACGCTAGCAAAAGTCGCTGAACGCGCCAAAACCAGCCGTGCGACGGTCTATCGTTACTTTTCTGACCCAAGTGTTTTGGCTTTAGACGCGACGCTCGACCTTGAAGTTACTCCAACGTCAGAACTTCTCGAGGGACTGAATAACGTCAGGAGCCGTGTACATGTCGTCGCGCGCTACTATCTGGATTTCTCTCGGGTTCATGAGGCGCACTTCCGGCAGTTTCTGGCGGAATCACTCAAGGCATCACTTGAGAATGGAACGGTCAAAATGCGTGGGGCTAGAAGAGTGGCGGCTTTTATTGAAGCGCTCGAACCAGTTCATTCATTGATGGAGCCGAAGGAAATTGATGACCTGGCAAAGCGATTGTCCATGACGACCGGCATGGAACAACTTGTTATTCTTGAAGACATCTTGCGTGTGGACGAAGCAACTGGCTACCAACTTCAGGAAGGGTTGGTTGATGCTTTGTTGGATCGGTACTTGCCAAAAAACTAGGGCAGAATTCAGATGCCGACTTTGTCCGAATACTGCTGGCCTATAAACACCAGTTTAACGTCTGCTTCTCTAATTGGGCGTTTGGGTCAAGCTCGTTTTCCTTTGTCGTGTGGAATCATTGTCGCTCATCCGGGTCACGCTTCTCTTCGCAGTCTGGGTGATACCACGTGGGGCACCGCTGCACGCATGTGTCGGATTGGCAGTGGAGAGCCTCGCTTTGAGACGCGCTTTGGAGGCGCAGCAGACATTTTCGGCTTCATCCACGCACCTCGTCCGGTGAGGACGATCCCGTTCAGATTGGTGTTGGGCGTTTAGTTCATGCCATGCCCTCCCGCTTTTCCGAACGGAACTCGGTGCCATCTGCCCACATACGGTGCAGCAGGACAGCCAGTTTACGGGCGACAGCTACAACTGCGCGGCGACGCCCTTTTGTACGCATCAAGCGCATGCCCCATGACTTGATCTGCGATCCGGCCATGGTTCGCATAAGCAGGGCGTTCGCGGCGGCGTAGAGCGCCGCCCTCACATCTCGATCCCCGGCCTTGGATATCCGGCCAGGATTGTCGTGTTCACCAGACTGGTATCTTCGGGGCGTCAAGCCAAAGTGGGCCGCCACGGTGCGAGACCGTTTGAATCGCGCAGGATCATCGACAGCAGCCTTGAAGGTCAAAGCAGCAATCGGCCCGACGCCGGGGACAGTCATCAGGCGCATGCACACCTCATTCTGGCTGGCCGCGCGTTTGACCCTCCGGTCCAGTTCCAGGAAATGCTGATACAGAACTAGCCGAGCGTCGAGCAGTGGCAGCATCGCGTGGGCCAGAACTTCGTCCATCTCGACCATCCCGCTCACACACAACTGTGCCTTTGTCGTCGACAACGCAAACCGCGCAAGCCCGCAGCGATACATCCAAGCCCGCATAATATTCCATTCAAAATCTCCCATGTTCACAGATGTCCTGTGATCCTATCGGGAGCTCAACCTCTGATCAGGGTCAGCCCAATTACGCATGCTTTGGGCTGAGACCGGTCATCGCCTTACGCTGAGTGGATTGCGGCTCTGTCCCGCATCTCGGGATTTGCATAGCCTAGTTTGGAATGTCCGGTTTGGGCTGCCACTCGTCATTGGTGCAAACAGCAGAGAACGCGACTATGAGCCCTAAGCCGACGCTGTTCACTTGAACCGTCATCCAACGCTTTTCAGCCAATCTCAGTCTACTCGACGAGTGGCTCCTGTTTGAGATAGGTTCGACTAAGCGGAGATCAGAGCCTTGGAAATCGACGGATACGAACACAGATTGACGACGATCCTCTCGGCTGACGTCGTGGGCTATTCGAGCCTAATGAGTCGCGACGAAAGCGGCACCCTGACTGCGCTCCAAGATCTCCGGCGCACTGAGATAGATCCTCGTATCCAACGGCACAACGGCCGCATCGTTAAACTTATGGGAGACGGAAGCCTCGTTGAGTTTGCCAGCGTCATCGATGCGGTACGCTTTGCGGTAGACGTACAGTACGCTGTTGCTGCGGCCCAAACAGGCAATGCTGACGATAAGCGCATTCAGTTTCGCATTGGGATCAACGTGGGTGACGTCATTGTAGCGGGGGACGACATATACGGAGACGGCGTGAATGTTGCTGCTCGGATCGAAGGGCTCGCTGACCCTGGTGGCATTTGTATAGCGCGAACAGCCTTTGATCAGGTGAACGACAAGCTCGATCTCACCTTTACACCGATGGGTCCGCAAGAGGTAAAGAATATATCCGCGCCGGTGGAGGTTTATCGAGTTGAGTTGGACGAGCGCTCGCAAGCGCTTGCCATGGATACTCCTCAGAAGATAACGAAACCGGTAGTTGAAGCACCGCCCCGCAATGTAAAGAGGTGGGTGCTGGCCGCTGGAATTGTGGTTCTGACCGTTGCAGTTACCTTGAATTTCTTGCGACTGGAGTCCTCTGAACCGCCGGTTATTGCCGTTCTACCTTTTGAGGACTTCAGTAGCGCAGAACACAAAGGCTTCTTGAGCGACGCCGTAAGCGGCGGGATCATCACGTCCTTAGCGCGATATCCTCAGATGAAAGTGATTTCAAGGCGATCCAGCTTCAAGTTCCGTGACTCCGATCTGGGCATCTCTGAAATTGCCGATCAATTGGGTGCCAACTTTATTCTCGAAGGGACCCAACAGTATGATGGCGCTCGGCTACAGATTTCGGCGCATTTGATTGATGGCGAGACGGAAGCGCATATCTGGGCTGATGATGTCGATGTCCCTCTCGAAGATTTGCTGAAAACGAACAATGTGATCAGTTTGAATGTCGCCGAATCTGTTGGAAACAAGGTCATTGAGACCGAGGTGGCGCGCATGACCAAAGACGATGTCAGCGCGCTGATGATTGCGAATGCTGCGCAGAGCCGGATCATGAGAAACTTCAGCCGTGAGAGCCTGTTGAAGAACATCGAGGAACAGGAACAATCCCTTAAAGACTACCCAGACTCTGCTTGGGGCCATCTTGGGCAGGCGCTCTCACTGCGGATCGGCCTGCGCTACGGCTGGATCGAAGGTGACGAAGAGGAAATTCGCAAAAGAATGCTCGATCTGGCTCGTCGGGGGGTAGAGCTCGATCCCAACAACTTCATGGCCTATCACGCATTGGGGCGCGCCTTGACGATGAACAATGATCCTGACGCCGCGGCAAACGCGTTCCGTCGTGCGATTGAGCTCAATCCATCATCATCGTTTGCAAGAACCACGTTGGCGCAGACGTTGGGCTTTATCGGAGAGACTGAAGAAGCTTTGGAGGTGATTGCAGAGGCCGAACTCGTAGATCCTTTTTATGGGCACGACATTCACTGGGAAAAAGCTAGAATTCAATGGCAGGTAGGAGATTGTGACAAAGCACTCAAGACGTTTCAGTCGTCGCATTCAATGCCTATAGCTGCCAACAAGATGCTGGCTGCAATTCATCACTGCCTTGGCAATGACGAGGAAGCCAAACAGGCAATGACCGTCTACATAGCTGAAAACCCAGACTGGACTGTGTCACGAGAACAGGACGTTAATGTCGGCCTATGGATTGCACCGGGTATTCTTGATCGTTGGCTCGGAGCTATGGAATCTTCTGGAATGCCGTTGTAGCGCTGCCGAAACTTATGACCGTTTTGTCCGCACAGCTGTCATTGATCGATATTCCCCGAATGTCCGCAACGCGGACTTTGCTACCTTTTGCTTATGCCTCTATTGCGGACGCAGAAACCTTTCGCAAATGCGGTATGAATCGCGCGGCGACGCGGCAGATTTCTCCAAACCGGCCGTTCAAGAGCAGCAAACCCGCAGGATTTCAGGCCCGCCTCTCGCTGCGATCATTTTCAGCCCGCAACCAGTCCAAGAATGCCTCTGCGCCCTGAGACATCGGCTGATCCGTGAAAATGACAAAGTAACCCGCGTTTTCAACTCTGACATCGGACAAGCGGACAAGCGTGCCGTCGTCAATTTCTGGCGCGATCAGATCATCCCAAAGCGCCAACCCCTGACCATCCACCACCGCCTGAACGCGGCTGTTTGAGTCAGGAACCGTCAAGCTGGACCGGCTGGGTGCGTACGGCAGCCCTGCAGCTTTGTGCCAGGTGCGCCACCCCGCATCGCCGGAGCTGTCACCCAAGAGCGGAAGCTGCCTGACCGCTTCGGGCAATCCAAGCTGCCTTACCTGCTCAGCAACTGCACGGCTGGCGGTTGGCACAGCAGGCAGGGACAGAAGAAGTTCGCTCTTATGACCCTCCCAGCCGTCAATTCCCCAGAGGATTGCCATGTCGACTTTGACCGATCTCATCATGTCGACGGAATTGAACGGTTCGATCCGCAGGCTGATACCGGGATTGGCCTCAAAAAAGCGGGTGAGCCTTGGCGACAGCCAGCGTGAAGAGAAGTAGGTCAGCGCGCCAACGGTCACGGCACCTGAGACAGTGCCACGCAGGTCTTCGATTTCACGGTCGATCTGGCTCAGGGCCGTTTGGGACACATGCCACAATCTGCGCCCTTCTTCTGTCAGTCCCAGTTTTGCGTGCGCGCGCTCGAACAGACGAAAGCCTAGCTCGGCTTCAAGCTTGTTGATTTGGTAACTGATCGACCCTTTCGACTGATGCACCTCGTCCGCCGCCTTGGTCATCGACAGAGTGCGGGCAACGGCATCAAAGATCTTGAGGGCATCATAAGAACGAAAGCGCATAAATATTGTCTAATTTTTTCGAACGACTTGTGCAAATCATTAGATTTGCGCTGAGCGCAGTTGGTCCAATATCACTAACTCAATGCGTGGCACCCATCTGTCCTTGTCGAAGATCACCCGCAGGCGTCTAACAAATCTGAACGGTGAACAATATGACAACTGACCTTTCCCACTTCCGCTTCGTTGCCAAAGCTCTCCCCAATCAGGGCGCGCGACCGCGCGAATTGGCCCGCACCATGCCGGCCCATCCGCTGAGCTACATGGAACTGCCATATGATCCCGAATACACGCTCTATAACTTGCGCCTGACGCCAGAAAAGCTGGACACGGCCACGGATGACGAGATGTATTGGGCCGTGCGCACCAATGTCATTTTCCGCCACACCGGCGAATTGCCAATCGAGATTAGCGGGCCGGATTCTGAGGCCCTGCTGAACAAGGTGTTCACCCGGAGTGTCAGCAAGGTGAAGCCGGGGCGCTGTTCCTATCAGTTTGCCTGCTATCACGATGGCGGCATGATCACCGACGGGGTGCTGTTGCGGTTGTCGCAGGACAGGTTCTGGATGGCGCAGGCCGACGGCGACCTATTCAGCTGGTACAAGGCCCACGCCGAAGGGCTAGACGTGAAAATCCACGACCCGAATGTCTGGGTCAGCCAGATTCAAGGCCCACGGTCGCTGGATTTGCTGGCTGCTGTGCTGGACGGCCCCATGCCCGATCCTTTCCGCTATTTCGACTGCGCCGAGGTTTCCATCGCGGGGCAGACCTGCTGGATTAGCCGCTCGGGCTTCACCAATGAACTGGGCTGGGAAGTCTACATGTTACCCGACACCGACATCCCCGCCATCGGTGACAAGATTATGGAGGCAGGTGCTGCCTTCGGCATTCTGCTGACCGGAACACCAGTGTTCCGCGCGCGGCGGATCGAGGCAGGGTTGCTCAATGCCGGCTCGGATTTCGGGGCGGAGACGACGCCGTTTGAGGCAGGGCTTGGCGGATTTGTCGAATTTGATGATCGCGATTTTGTTGGCCGCAAAGCGCTGGAGGCAGCTGACAAATCCTGCCGCACCTGGGGCATGCGGGTCACCGGCGGTGTCGCACAGCTTGGCCGCGTCATCACCATTGATGGCGAAGAGGTCGGCCGGGTCTGTTCTTCGGGCTATTCGCCCTATCAGGGCTGCGGTGTCTGCATCGTGCGCATGGATGTCCCTGCACAGGGTTCGGGCACAAAGGTGGACGTGCTTTGCGCTGATGGTTCCACCCAGAGCGGTGAGCTCTGCACCCTGCCGATGTATGATGCGGACCGCCTGATACCACGCGGCAAGCTGGTGGACATCCCCACAAGCCCAATAGCGGCGGAATAACCATGTATGACCTAGCGCTCCTCACCTCCCATGCTCCGGTCCAGTCCGACATGGAGACGCACGAGATCACCATCGGCGCATTGCTGCGCGAGGTTACTGTCGCGCGGCCTGATGCAGAGGCCCTTGTGGAAGTCAGGCAGGACGGATCGACAGGGCGGCGTTGGACTTACGCCGAACTGCTGGCCGACTCCGAGCGGCTGGCCATGGCGCTCTCCACCCGGTTTGCGCCCGGCGAGCGGGTGGTCATCTGGTCGCCCAACAGCCCCGAATGGGTCCTGATGGAATATGCCTGTGCGCTGTCCGGGCTGGTGCTGGTTACTGCGAACCCGGCCTTTCAGGCGCGGGAATTGGCCTATGTGCTGGAACAATCCGGCGCGGTCGCCTTGTTTCTTGTCGAAGAATTTCGCGGCAACCCGATGGGCCGGATCGGGGCTGAGGTGTCGGCGAATATTTCAACGGTGCGAGAAGTCACTGACATGGAAAGCACAGCGCTTTACGCACAAGGGGCGCGACCGCCTGCTGTGCCCGACGTCGCCCCGACCGATGCCGCGATGATCCAGTACACGTCCGGCACCACTGGCTTTCCCAAAGGGGCGGTGCTCAGCCATCGCGGGCTGGTCAATAACGCGCGGTTCTATGCCAGGCGCTGCGGGGTCACCGAGGCAACCACATGGATCAACATCATGCCGATGTTCCATACCTCGGGCTGCGGCATGGTCACCCTTGGCTGCCTTCAGGCGGGGTGCCGGATGGTGTTGGTCAGCCTGTTTGATCCGGATGTTGTACTGGACCAGTTGGAAGCGAGCAGCGCGGACATCATACTTGGCGTCCCGACCATGGTGGTAGCCTTGCTCGACACTCAGGAAGGGCGCCCACGCGACCTCGCTGCCCTAAAACTTGTCAGTTGCGGTGGCTCGATGGTGGCCCCGGAATTGGTGCGCCGAGTGCAGAACCTGATGGGCGCCGGATTCTCGACGCTTTATGGTCAGACAGAACACTGTCCGGTGATCACTCAACACCATTTGTCAGACAGTATCGACGACATCTGCAATACGGCTGGCCAGCCGGTGGCTCAGACCGAGGTCTCAATCCGCAGTGTCGATGACAATAGCGTTGTCGCCGTCGGAGAGGTCGGGGAAATCTGTGCCTGCGGCCCCTGCGTCATGCTGGAATACAACGACAACCCCAAGGCCACGTCCGAGACCGTCGACGCGATGGGTTGGCTGCACACCGGCGATCTGGGCCGGATGGATGCGCGCGGCTATGTAACCGTCACGGGCCGCGTCAAAGAGATGATCATCCGCGGCGGCGAGAACCATTTCCCGGCCGAGATCGAGAACTGCTTGTTGGAACACGCGCAAGTGGCCGAGGTCGCCGTGGTCGGCTTGCCGGACCCGAAATGGGGCGAGGTCATCGGCGCGTTCATCCGCGGCACAGGACCACTCGAAAAAGGCGCGCTGCATGCCCATTGCCGCGCAAACATGTCCCCGCAGAAAACCCCGAATGTCTGGGTACAGGTCGAGAGCTTTCCCCTGACCGGCTCGGGCAAAATCCAGAAATTTGTTCTCCGCGATCGTTTCGTCGCCGGGGAATATTCTGAACTCTGACAGACAGGAACTGCCATGCAAGACGCATCCAAACACTATATCAATGGCGGGTGGGTCGCCTCGGTCGACGGGCGCGAAATGGCGGTTGAGAACCCGTCTACTGAAGAGAAGATCGCCACGATCACTTTGGGTGGCGTCGCAGATGCTGACGCAGCCGTCGCCGCAGCCAAGGCAGCTTTCCCGGCGTGGGCGGCAACAGATCCTTTGGGCCGGATCGCATTACTGGAACGGTTGATGGAGGTCTACAAATCGCGGGCCGAAGACATGGCACAGGCCATCAGCGTTGAGATGGGCGCACCTATTGCGCTTGCAAGAACTGCACAGGTCGGTGCCGGGGCGGGGCATCTCAAGAACACCATTCGGGCGGCCAAGGCTTTCGCCTTTGAGCGTCCCCTTGGGGAGCACGCGCCCAGCGACATGATCCTTTACGAGCCGGTCGGTGTCTGCGCTCTGATCACCCCGTGGAACTGGCCGATGAACCAGGTGATGCTGAAGGTCGCCCCGGCGCTGGCGGCAGGCTGTACGGTGGTGCTGAAACCATCGGAACTGTCGCCGCTCAGCGCCATTCTGCTGGCCGAGATGATTGATGAGGCAGGTTTCTCGCCCGGTGTGTTCAATCTTGTGAACGGAGATGGCACTGGCGTTGGCGCGCATCTCACGTCGCACCCAGACGTGGACATGGTCAGCTTCACCGGGTCGACCCGTGCTGGTGTCGCGATTAGCAAGGCCGCGGCCGACACCGTGAAACGCGTCAGCCTTGAACTGGGGGGCAAGGGGGCCAACATCATCTTCGCCGATGCAGATGAAAAGGCCGTTACGCGCGGCGTGCGTCATTGTTTCAACAACTCGGGCCAGTCCTGCAACGCGCCGACCCGCATGCTGGTGGAACGCGGGGTCTATGACCAAGCCGTTGAAACCGCCCGTACGATAGCCGAGAAAACAGAGGTCGGACCAGCGGATATCGAAGGTCGCCAGATCGGGCCAGTTGTGTCGGAATTGCAGTTCAACAAGATCCAATATCTGATCAAGAGCGGCATTGACGAACACGCCACGCTGGTCGCAGGTGGCCTTGGCCGCCCTGTGGGGCTGAATCGAGGCCACTTCGTGCGCCCCTCGATCTTTGCAGATGTCACGCCGGACATGACGATCTGGAAGGAAGAAATCTTTGCGCCGGTTCTTGTGATGACACCGTTTGACACCGAAGAGGAGGCCATCGCGCTTGCCAATGACACGCCCTATGGTCTGACGAATTATGTTCAGACTGCCGACAAAACACGCGCTCGTCGGGTGGCGCGCGGGCTGCGGTCCGGTATGGTTGAGATGAACGGAAAATTCGGCGGTGCGGGCTCGCCTTTCGGCGGCATGAAGCAGTCGGGCAATGGCCGTGAAGGTGGTGTCTGGGGTCTTGAGGAATTCCTTGAGGTCAAGGCCGTCAGCGATTGGGAGTGAGCATGGCAAAGGTTCTGTACGAGAAAGATGGCCGGATCGGGCGGATCACCCTGAACCGACCTGAAGTGATGAATGCGATCGACGATGATCTGCCGCGCGAACTGGCGGCGGCGGTTGCAGAGGCCGACCATGATCGCGACGTGCACGTGATGGTCCTGTCCGGCGCAGGAAAGGCATTTTGCGCAGGCTACGATCTGGCCCACTACGCGGCGGGCAACGGCCCCAACAAGGTGGTGCAGGACATGCCCTGGGACCCAATGCAGGATTTCCAGTTCATGTGGGCGAACACGCAGGCCTTCATGTCGCTCTTTCGGGCGATGAAGCCGGTGATCTGCAAGGTGCATGGACACGCCGTCGCGGGCGGATCAGATATTGCGCTCTGCGCAGACCTGACTGTCATGGGCGACACCGCGCAAATCGGTTATATGCCAACACGTGTCTGGGGCTGCCCGACAACGGCGATGTGGGTGCACCGACTGGGGCCGGAAAAGGCCAAGCGCATGATGTTCACGGGTGACAAGATAACCGGCGTTGAAGCCGCAGAGATGGGGCTGGTGCTGAAATCCGTGCCTGACGCTCAGCTCGATGCCGAAGTCGAGGCGCTGGCCGCCCGGATGGCATCCGTGCCGATCAACCAATTGGCCATGCAGAAAATGGTGATCAACGCTGCAGTCGAGGAAAAGATCAACCAGACGCAGCGCCTTGCCACCGTGTTCGACGGCATCACCCGCCATTCACCCGAGGGCATGAATTTCAAAGCCCGCGTGGAGCAAGTCGGCTGGAAGCAGGCGGTGCAGGAACGGGATGCCGGAACATTCGACTGGACTCGCAACAAACCCTTCGACTGATAATTCGGGTACGGCAACCGAAATCAGTGCTTCGGCTTGATTGACCAAATAGCTGTAAGGTTCCGCACAGTGTGAATGCGAGGTTTCAGATTTGCTGCGGCCTGCCGGAATGGCTGCATTCTTCTCTGCCATGCAGCGAGTAAAATTCGGCAGTGCGGCGGGGAGGCGCGCTGCGCGCGCGCGCAGCAAGAAAATCGAATTCACAGGTTGGGCTCGGAGCGGACCTTCGCTGCAGTTGGCCCTAACGGCAGCTTTGCACTTCATCGCAGACGTTGGAGGTCGAAGATTTCGATATCCACTCCCAGCTCGCTGTAAAGAGCCCTCGCATGGGGTCAGAACCGCATGCGATCTTCCCTTCTTGGTCGTTCGGGTCGATAGTTGCCTTGGCGGCGGCCAGTGTAGGGATCTGTATCTAGATATGTGCCTTGGCTTCGACGCATGTATTCGGCGAACTGAGTCAGAGCATCCACCTGATCATCTTTAAGAGCATCGGGAAACGCCAGCAGTTCCCTACGGAACTCATCAAACCAGGGCTTGTCCGTGGGGATGACTAACTTGCCAGATTTAATCCAGTCGGTCTGTGGGATGAAGCGATCCAGTTTGCCGGTGACAACGTTGACGGGCATGTAAACACCTGCTGCGGTGCGTTTTAATTCATCCAGAAGGTGGATACCCATCGCCGAAGACTCGATCAGGACCCGATCCGCGCGCCACTGTTTGCGCAATCGAAGAACAGCGTTCCGCACCTCTGTATAGTTCGTTCGATCACGAAAGACGTCGAGTAAGTACCATCTTTCTTCATACGCATGCCAACCAAACGTCAGTCCCACCGTAAAGTCAGAACGCGGACCTTCCTTCGCCGCCGTATCCCAACTTTGAACGCGTCGTACAAACACGCTTTCATCCGGCAAGGTATCCACCAGATGCAAGTCGGACATTGAGAGAAATTCGTTTTCACCGTCTGTGGGGTTCTGTTGATACTGAGCCTGGAAAGCAAAATTGCCTATGTCGGCCTTGATCCGATCAAGAATCTCCTGCGGTTCCCGCTCTGGGTTCAACAAGTCCCCTGGCCGACGCGTCAGCACACGATTGTTGTAGAGCGAGATCTCTTCAGGGATCTCCGCGATCGACGGCAAACATAGATGGTTAAACGTGTCCTTTTCCAAAAGGTAGGCGGAGAAGTCATCCGGGTGCAATCGCTGCTGGATCGAGACAATACGGTCCGTGCGCTTGTCGTTCAGCCGTGAGAACAGGGTCTGATCGAAGAAGTCACGCAACTCCTGCCGGTACGTATCGTGGCGCATTTCGGAGGGTTTACCCAGATCATCGATGATAATGAGGTTTGCACCGAAGCCAGTTATGCCGCCGCCAAGAGAGACAGATTTGCGCCCGCCTCCT
>NZ_CYPU01000045.1 GCF_001458195.1 Ruegeria atlantica
GCAGTATGGTCGGTATGGGTATCGCCGGGTTGCGGTGTTGCTGAGAGAGGCTGGATGGTCTGTCAGTGATGGGCGCATTGAACGGCTTTGGCGACGAGAGGGGCTGAAGGTGCCTGCAAAACAGCCCAAGAAGGGACGGCTTTGGCTAAACGATGGTTCATGTGTTCGACTCAGGCCGGAACATAGCAATCATGTCTGGAGCTATGACTTCGTGCATTGTCGCACCGATGATGGGAAACCTGTTTCCAAGTGCGTCCTGTTCTTTCACACGTACAACGTGGCATATCTCTTTTCCCCGTTTTAGGGGGGAGCGTTACCACCAAACCTGTACTATAAAGGGTGTGTACTGTTTTCTTTTTGGGGTGTACGGGTTTGGCGGCTTGGCACCCCTTACTTTTTTGCCGCTTCCAACTCTTTCTTGATGGCATACCGAACCAATCCAGAGATGGATTGTTCCCGGCGTTTTGCCTCTTCCCTAACTTCCTCTTGAAGTTTCTTATCCGCAATAATCGTCAAGTGAGCGCATTCCCGCATATGTCTGGTCCCCTATATGTGGTGTATAGGGGTATGGTAGTAACTAAATATGTGATCACACAATCCCTAAAATTTCCTCAACCCAATGTTTTTATTAGACTATTTTCAATCTGGGGGTTGTTCTGGGGGTTGAAAATAAAGGGACGCCCCGTAGGGTGTTGTAATTAAACGATCTTTTTTGGATAGTTGGTGCGGGCGGTGGGACTCGAACCCACACGGGCATACGCCCTTCAGATTTTAAGTCTGATATGTCTACCATTCCATCACGCCCGCTCAGCGCGCCGGGTCTCTGTTGGACCTCAGGAATTCAGTAAGGCCATCAAGTCATGAATTCAATGGGTTTTGCCTGGGAAACTTCGGCATCAAAACGTCGCCGCCCGCCGCATTTCCCCTGCCCTTCCGCCTACGCGGAACATTAATCACAGTCTCTTGAGTTGCATGACTCTTGCTGAGCGGCCAAAGCAATAAACTTGGCAGGGAAAGATGCGGTAGCTAAGGCGCATCGTTCGGCTATCGCGCCATTCCAAAAAGCAGATGCTCGGATCGAACTCGGTGCCACCTTCAAGGTGGTTCTGGCCAAGTCATGAACCGAATTACGCTTGAAGCGAAAAACTTAGCCCTCCAAAGCGGCCATTGCAAAGCTCCAGAGCAATAGCCGCTTTGTCCGCGTTACTTCTCACCAGCAGAGACGTTCCATGAATGTGTTGCGGCGATCGGTTGAAACGGCAGCGCATTGCAGTCGTTCCCGGCAACTTGATTCAAAGTCTGCTTTGCGGGGCGGTCTCAATGGGTCGATGCAACACATGCATTGAAACGCTCGGCTGGTGTTTCGTAGTTGAGCGTCTTTCGAGGTCGTTCGTTGAGCTGCCTTGCGACAGCACTGAGCTTTGCCTGACTATGTATCGACAAGTCCGTGCCCTTTGGGAAGTACTGTCGCAGCAGGCGGTTGGTGTTTTCGTTTGTGCCGCGTTGCCATGGGCTGTGTGGTTCACACAAAAAGACATCGATATC
>NZ_CYPU01000046.1 GCF_001458195.1 Ruegeria atlantica
GATTTGATCGTGTCGAATGCGGGCGATTACTATTTCGTGGTGGTGAATGCGGCGCTGCGCCATCAGGACATTCCGCATATGCGGGACAATCTAGACGGCGTCGAAGTGATCGAGATCTTCGACCGCGCGCTGGTGGCGGTGCAGGGCCCGGCGGCGGAAAACGTTGTGGGTGATCTTTGCCCTGCCGCCCGCGACCTGAAGTTCATGGAAACCACTGAGGCCCCGATCAACGGCGTAGACTGCCGCATCTCGCGTCTGGGGTATACCGGCGAGGACGGGTACGAGATCTCGATCCCCGAGGACAAGGCGATCGAAGTGTCGAAAGCCTTCCTGGCGCATGAGGATTGCGAAGCGGCCGGTCTGGGCGCGCGCGACAGCCTGCGGCTGGAGGCGGGTCTGTGCCTCTATGGCAATGACATCGACCAGAGCACCTCGCCGATTGAGGCCAGCCTCGGCTGGGCGATCCAGAAGCGCCGCAAGGAAGAAGGCGGCTTTCCGGGCGCAGACCGCGTGCAGAAGGAACTGGCCGAAGGCCCTGCTAAAAAGCTGGTTGGCATCAAGCCCGATGGCCGCGCTCCAGCGCGTCAGGGCGTGGAAATCCAGTGCGCCGAGGGCAATACGATCGGTCAGATCACCTCGGGCGTATTTGGCCCCACGGTCGGCGGACCGGTGGCGATGGGCTATGTTTCCA
>NZ_CYPU01000047.1 GCF_001458195.1 Ruegeria atlantica
CAATGCCACCTCAGAGCTGGAGGCGGATCATGTCTGACGATACGAAAGAGTTTGAGGTTGGCTACGGCAAACCGCCCAAAGCGACCCGATTCAAGAAAGGCCAATCCGGCAATCCGAAAGGACGACCGAAAGCCTCGAAAAATGTTGGGTCGATGCTTGAGGAAGTCTTCTTTCGGAAAATCCCGATCACCGAGAATGGATCACGCCGCGAGGTCACTATGCTGGAAGCAATCCTGCGCCAGCTGGTGAATGGGGCAGTTAAAGGCGAGATGCGTTCGATTGACCGGGTTCTCAAACTGTTGCCCGCGGTTCAGGAGGCACGTGCTGCAGAGTTGGCGGGTGGCGAAGGTGCATCAGCGGCCGACCCCGGTTCAGACCTGGCCGCCTTAGAAGTGCTGGCGGATATGTTTGGCAGCGATCCGGATCAGCTTTTTGCAAGCATCCAGGGAGGCATCGACGATGAATGCCCTGAATTCTGATGATCGCAAAAGGCTGGCAGAGGCTGCGATGCGTGAAAACCTCTACGCATTCCTTGCGGGCAGTTTTGGTATCTTGTGTCCGGGTGAGAGGCTTGCCCGAGCCCCTTACCTGGAGGCCATGTGTTACGCCCTTCAGCGTGTGGCCTCTGGTGAGTGCCAACGGTTGATGATCTCGATAGCCCCTCGCCATCTGAAGTCGATCTGTGGATCTGTTTTGTTGCCAGCCTTTGAGCTTGGACGCGATCCGACAAAGAAAGTGGTTGTTGTCAGTTACGGCAAAGATCTGGCGCGCGAACATGCCGAACAGTTTCGACGGCTGGTGACCAGCCCGTTTTATCAGCGCCTCTTTCCAAAGATGAAGGTCGATCCCAAACACAACCGGTTCGAACATATGAAAACCACTAAAGGAGGCGGGCGCAAATCTGTCTCTCTTGGCGGCGGCATAACTGGCTTCGGTGCAAACCTCATTATCATCGATGATCTGGGTAAACCCTCCGAAATGCGCCACGATACGTACCGGCAGGAGTTGCGTGACTTCTTCGATCAGACCCTGTTCTCACGGCTGAACGACAAGCGCACGGACCGTATTGTCTCGATCCAGCAGCGATTGCACCCGGATGACTTCTCCGCCTACCTTTTGGAAAAGGACACGTTTAACCATCTATGTTTGCCGTCGATCGCGGAGATCCCTGAAGAGATCTCGCTCTACAACAATCGTGTGCTGAAGCGTCGGCCAGGGGACTTGTTGAACCCAGAGCGGGAACCGCAGGAGATTCTTGATCGGATCAAGGCCGACATAGGCAATTTTGCTTTCCAGGCTCAGTATCAACAGAACCCCACAGACGGTGAAAACGAATTTCTCTCAATGTCCGATTTGCATCTGGTGGAAACTTTGCCGGACGAAAGCGTGTTTGTCCGGCGGGTCCAGAGCTGGGATACAGCGGCGAAGGATAGTCCGCGTTCGGACTTTACGGTTGGGCTGACCTTTGGTTGGCATGCGTATGAAGAGAGATGGTATTTGCTCGACGTCTTTCGTGCTCGAACGAACTACACTCAGGTGCGGAACGCTGTTCTTCGATTGCGCAAGCAATGGCGCGCTGACAGAGTCCTGATTGAATCCTCGGCGATGGGTATCCACCTTCTGGATGAATTGAAGCGCACTGCAGCAGGTGTCTACATGCCCGTCAACGTTGTCACTAGCAAGCTGGACCGCTTCATCCCACAGACCGACTGGATTAAATCTGGCAAGTTAGTCATCCCCACCGACAAGCCCTGGTTTGATGAGTTCCGCAGGGAACTGCTGGCGTTTCCGGACGCTCTCAAAGATGATCAGGTGGATGCCCTGACCCAGTTCGCTGAATACATGCGTCGAAGCCAAGGGACATATCTCGATACAGATCCTTACACAGGCCGCCGCCAAGGCAACTATCGACCCGAACGACCAAGAAGGGAAGATCGCATGCGGTTCTGACGCCACGCCAAAGCGCTTTTAAGCGACCTCGGGTTGGATATCAAATCTTCGACCTCGAACGTCTGCGATGAAGCGCAAAGCTGCCGTAAGGGCCAACTGCAGCGAAGGTCTGCTCCGAGCCCAGTCTACCAAATGCTGCGAAGTGTACGAATGTCCGCATTTCGTATCAGCCAAACAAGGCGACTTTTTGTGGGCCCTAGCTTCTGGATTGAGCAGGCGAGCATCTAGTTCTTCAACCCAGCCATCAACTGTTGGAACTTCTCGCCTTGCACTGTGACGTGGCCGCGCAACAATTTGGCGGCAAGTTCAGAATCCCCGGACTTAAGAGCATCAATGATGCCGTCATGTTCCGCGAGCGACTGGGCCATACGTCCTCGAAACCGGAGTTGGACGCGTCGGTATGGCTTCAGGCGATTCTGCAGTCGTAGTGCTTCGCCCTGTAGATGAGAGTTTGTAGCGCCTCTATAGATTTCCTGATGGAAGACTTCATTCTCATGATAGTAACCAGCAGTATCTTCCTTTTCGACGGCATCCCGACATCTGAGGTTTGCTTCAACGAGGCGTTCCAGATCATCGTCGCTCATCCTGGCCGCCGCAAATCGTCCACAAGCAGCCTCTAGCTCCGCCATGGTTTCAAACATTTCGAGCAGTTCGACGGGACCTGGTTGGCGGATAAAAACACCCCGACGTGGGATTTGTTCGGCCATTCCAGACATGACGAGCCGCTGAAGAGCCTCCCGGATAGGAGTCCGCGACACACAAAATTGTTCGGCAAGTTTGATCTCATCGAGTCTCTCGCCGTCCTCATATTCTCCTTGAAACACAAGCTGCTCCAGTGAGTCCGCAATCTGTTCTGCCCGTTTCAACTCCATAGACACACCATACTACAAATCTCTTTTAGAGTGCAAGGTTTAAGATATTGTATACAAGAAAATTGACCTGTGATGCAAAATAAGCGATGGTGGATTATTGCCGTACCTGAGGAGAGTCGGCTCACAAATGGGAGGAAACCATGAAAATGAAATTTCTTACGACTGTCGCCATGGTTGCGGCAATGGGCATTGGATCGACAGCTAGCGCCGAAGAACTTCGCTTGTCGCACCAGTGGTCAGCACAGGATATTCGCAATCAAGTGGCACAGATCGTCGCTGATGAGGTCGCCGCAGCCGATGTTGACCTCGAAATCAAGATCTTTGGCTCGAAATCGCTCTTTAAGCCGCGTGAACAGTACCGCCCCTTGAGCCGTGGCCAGTTGGACATGACTGTCTTGCCATTGAGCTACGCGGGCGGCCAACAGCCTGCCTTCAACCTGACCCTGATGCCTGGTCTTGTGAAAAACCACGACCACGCCGCCCGTTTGAGCAATTCGCCATACATGGAAGCGCTCGAAGAAAAGATGGCTGAAGACGATGTGATGGTGCTCGTGCACGGCTACCTGGCCGGTGGTTTCGTCGGCAAAGACAAGTGCATCACTGGCCCGGCTGATGTTGATGGGCTTCAAACACGTGCTGCCGGTAAAGCTTTCGAGCAGATGTTGGCTGGAGCGAATGCGTCGATCACTTCGATGGCGTCGTCCGAAATCTACAACGCGATGCAAACCGGTATTCTGAATGCCGCGAACACGTCGTCTTCCTCTTTCGTTTCCTATCGGATTTACGAGCAAGTGGCCTGCTACACGCCAGCAACAGAAGATTTTGCGTTGTGGTTCATGTATCAGCCACTGCTGATGAACAAATCGACCTTCGAAGGCCTGAGCGCTGAACAACAGGCAGCACTGTTGGCGGCATCGGAAAAGGCCGAAGCGTTCTACCTGGAAGAAGCGAAGAAGCAAGACGCTGCTTCTGTTGAGGTGTTCGAGAACGCCGGTGTTGAGATTGCAGCGATGTCGGCTGAAGACTTCGAGGCGTGGCGTGCTCTGGCACAGGAAACATCCTACAAAGCCTTCGTGGCAGATGTTCCTAATGGGCAAGCGCTGCTCGATATGGCGTTGGCTGTCGAGTGATCTATCCAAGGGCGACCGTCATCAAGTGGTGGTCGCCCAATCTCCGCAAATTCTCATTTTTTGAAGGAAAGCTGACATGGCTGGCCAAAGCTCAGCCGTCACTTCGCGCACGGGTAATAACCCATTTCTGCGCGGCGTAGCGGCCCTCTCTACCCTCGCCGGCTGGTGCTCTGCGGCCATGATCGTTGCTGCCGTCGCCATCACCTGCCAAATGATTTTCGTACGTTTCGTTCTAAACCAATCAACCGTTTGGCAGACAGAAGCTGTCGTTTATCTCGCAATTGGAGCCACATTGGTTGGGCTACCTTATGTGCAGCGACTTCGCGGTCACGTAAACGTCGATTTGATCCCGCTGGCACTCTCCAAAACCGCTCGATACTACATGTATCTGCTGACGATGACCCTCTCGATTTTGATTGTCGCGATTGTTCTTTTCTACGGATACGAGCATTGGCACCTTGCTTATGAGCGCAACTGGAAATCCGATACCATTTGGGCTGTCAGGCTTTGGATTCCCTATCTTTCGATCCCCGTTGGGTTTGGCCTGTTTTTGCTTCAGTTGATCGCTGATTTGGTCGCCGTCCTCCTGAAAATTGACGCACCCTTTGGTTTGGAGGACGTGTAATGGACCCGATCCTACTTGGTGGCATCGTCGCAATCGCGACAATCATGGTGCTCTTCTCCGGCGTTTCAGTCGCTCTGGGGCTGCTAATCGTTTCAACCGGGTTCTTGCTGATCTTCGACGGTCTGCGCTCCCTTGAACTGATCCCCGAAATTCTCTTTGGTAAGCTCGACAACTTTGCGCTTCTTTCGATCCCTATGTTTATCATCATGGGCTCGTCCATCGCATCGACCAGGGCAGGGGCGGACCTCTACGAAGCGCTTGAACGCTGGTTGACACGCGTTCCCGGCGGGTTGGTCATCTCCAACCTCGGCGCTTGTGCGCTCTTTGCGGCGATGTCCGGGTCCAGCCCGGCGACCTGCGCTGCCATCGGCAAAATGGGCATCCCCGAGATGCGCAAGCGTGGCTATCCTGATGGCGTGGCAGCGGGTTCAATCGCAGCGGGTGGCACATTGGGGATCTTGATCCCGCCATCCGTGACAATGATCGTCTACGGCATTGCAACGGAGACCTCGATCGGCCGTCTCTTCCTTGCTGGCGTTCTTCCTGGGTTGCTGCTTGTGTTGTTGTTCATGATCTGGTCGCTTTATTCGACCTGGCAGTCTGGCGATAAGCAGCTGTTGTCTGCAGGGAACTACACTTGGAAAGAGAAGTTTGAAATCCTGCCGCGTGTGTTGCCGTTCCTTGCGATCATCATCGGCGTTCTCTACGCCATGTATGGCGGCATCGCGACACCCTCTGAGACGGCTGCTGTTGGCGCACTTCTTTGCCTGCTGATCGCAATGATTATCTACAAGTTGTGGAACCCGAAAGACCTCTGGGTCGTTCTGCGCGACAGCACCAAAGAAAGCGTGATGATCATGTTCATCATCGCCGCTGCGGGTGTGTTTTCCTATATGTTGTCGAGCCTATTCATCACGCAAGCAATTGCCGAGTGGATCGGTACGTTAGATGTGAACCGTTGGGTGCTGATGGCATTTGTCATGTTGTTCCTGTTGATCGCGGGCTTCTTCCTGCCGCCTGTGGCTGTGATCCTGATGGCCGCGCCGATCCTGTTGCCGATCATTACAACAGCCGGTTTCGATCCTATCTGGTTTGCGGTTGTTCTGACGATCAATATGGAGATTGGTTTGATATCCCCTCCGGTGGGCTTGAACCTATACGTGATCAACGGCATCGCACCGGACATCTCGCTCAAGACCATTCTCAAAGGGTCTCTGCCATTCGTGGCCTGCATGGTGATCGCAATCATCCTGCTCTGCTTCTTCCCTGGCATCGCGACATGGTTGCCTGACTTCGTAATGGGAGAAGCGGTATGAGCTACTTCAGCGAACTGATCTCGACGGTATTCGAGCGGCGATATCAAAAAGCGCTCTCCAATGAAGTCGATGGCAGGACGACCTCTGATCTATGCGAAGCGCTGCTCAGCAGCCATGGGGAGGTGTCGGGCGTAACTCTCGCACGCAACCTGTTGGATCGCTACGCAGCGATGAGCCAGGATGAAAAGACAGCGTTCTTTGAGTTCATGACACATGAACTTGAGATTGACCCTGCCGACGTCATCAGCTCGCTGGAAGCTTACAAAGAAAAACCGAGCAAAGGCACTTATCGTGCCTTTGCCTCAGCCTGCGAGCCCCGGCGTCA
This sequence comes from Ruegeria atlantica, assembly GCF_001458195.1. Lineage (GTDB taxonomy): Bacteria > Pseudomonadota > Alphaproteobacteria > Rhodobacterales > Rhodobacteraceae > Ruegeria > Ruegeria atlantica. The sequence goes on from NZ_CYPU01000047.1 coordinate 6,219, forward strand.
GGAATTGGCAAGGCGGCTCAATCAAGTTCCAGGCGCGACGGGCCAGTTGGTTCAGATGCGCAAAGACTTGCTGGGCATGATGAAAGAACGGCTGGACCTTGAACCGCTGGATGTGGACTTCCGACACCTGTTTGCATCCTGGTTCAACCGAGGTTTCCTTGTGCTGCGTCCGATCGATTGGGCAAGCCCTGCAGATATTCTCGAAAAGATCATTGCGTATGAGGCCGTGCACGAAATTGACAGTTGGGATGATCTCAGACGCCGATTGAAACCGACCGACCGCCGTTGTTTCGGCTTCTTTCATCCGTCAATGGCCGATGAACCACTCATCTTCGTTGAGGTTGCACTCACCAAGGGCGTGCCAAGCTCGGTTCAGGACTTACTCGCAGATGAAAGGGACGAGATCGAAGCGGAAGACGCCGATACAGCCGTCTTCTATTCGATATCCAACTGTCAGGCTGGACTAGCTGGGATTTCATTTGGCAATTCATTGATCAAACAGGTCGTCTCTGACCTTTCAAGAGATCTGCCTAGACTTTCGACATTTGTAACCCTCTCACCGATACCGAGCCTGAACAGATGGTTGGGTGGAACAGACCTAGACGCATTGAAAGCCGCAGACAGCCAAGCATTGGCTGCTCACTACCTGCTGGAAGCCAAGAGATCAGATGGCATGCCGTTTGATCCAGTTGCCCGGTTCCATCTCGGCAATGGTGCCATGGTTCATGCCGTCCATGCTGAAGCGGATACGTCGCCAAATGGACGCAAGCAATCCAACGGTACGATGGTCAATTATCTCTACGACCTCTCACAAATCTCACAAAATCACGAGCAATTCGTCGGTGAAAAGACCGTAGTCGCGTCCGCTGCAGTCAAAGCGCTGAGCGGGTCGGTGACACCCAAAAGCTAAGGAGATTGAAGATGACAAACCCTTTGTATGATACACTTTTCGGGCAACACCAGGGTAAGACGACAGCTTTTTTGGAGCTCGCGGATGGAACGATCATTTCGCACAACGACTACCTTGAACTTGCAGCGCAATATGCGCACTTGTTCACACAGCTTGGCGTGAAGCCCGGTGATCGCGTTGCGGTACAGATAGGGAAGTCCCCACAAGCTCTGGCCGTTTACGCAGCCTGTGTTCAGGCCGGGATCGTGTTCTTGCCTTTGAACACCGCATATACACCGGACGAAGTTTCCTATTTTGTCGAAAACAGCGGTGCGCGGGTTTTGCTGTGCGACGGCAAACGATCTGAAGCGTTGGAGCCCGTTGCTGAGGCTACTGGAGCCATTCTCGAAACGATGAACAATGACGGTAGCGGCACCTTTGCGATGCAAGCTGAAGCCATGCCATCAGCCTTCGCAACAGTTGACCGGTCTGAAGATGACTTGGCTGCGTTTCTTTACACGTCGGGAACGACCGGGCGCTCAAAGGGAGCGATGCTGACCCAAGGTAATCTACTATCAAATTGCAAAGCTCTGGCAGGTGAGTGGGAATTCACCTCTGAGGACGTACTGCTTCACGCACTGCCGATCTTCCATACTCATGGGCTGTTTGTGGCGACAAACATATCGCTTCTGGCGGGCGGCAAGATCTTCTTTATGCCGAAATTCGATCTTGACGTGATCATTGAACGAATGCCAACGGCGACGACCATGATGGGCGTTCCGACTTTCTACACCCGTCTGTTGGAAGACGCGCGTTTCACCAAAGATTTGGCTAATGATATGCGGTTGTTCGTTTCGGGGAGCGCACCACTGCTTGCAGAAACACATGTGCAGTTTGAAGAGCGCACAGGCCACCGTATCCTTGAGCGCTACGGCATGACCGAGACCAATATGAACACGTCCAACCCCTACAAGGGTGAGCGTCGTGCTGGCACTGTCGGCTTCCCATTGCCGGGCGTAGAAATCAAGATCACTGACAGCAACACCGGAGCAACCTTACCCCAAGGTGAGATCGGTGAGATTGAGGTGCGCGGCCCCAACGTCTTCAAGGGGTATTGGCAAATGCCCGAGAAAACAGCCGAGGAACTGCGTAGAGACGGCTACTTCATCACCGGTGACCTCGGGCAGATCGATGAAGATGGCTACTTGCACATCGTTGGTCGCAACAAGGACCTGATAATCTCGGGCGGCTATAACATATACCCCAAAGAGATCGAGCTCCTCTTGGATGATGAAGACGGTGTTCTTGAAAGCGCTGTCGTTGGTGTTCCGCATCCTGACTTTGGTGAAACCGTTGTTGGCGTTCTTGTCGCCCAAGCAGGTGTGGAACTCGATCTCGACGCGATCAAAAGCAACATCGGCACATCCCTCGCGCGCTTCAAGCACCCTCAAAAACTGGTCGTTCTACCCGAACTCCCTCGCAATACGATGGGCAAAGTGCAAAAGAAAACCCTGCGCGAAGAGTACAAGGACTTGTTCGTCCCAGCTTAGCGACAACTCAAAAGCCGACCTTGGTGCAGCCACAGCGAAAGCGCACTTTGTCCGCATTGCAGTCGTTCGCGGCAACTTGATTCAAAGTCTGCTTTGCGGACTTTCCAGACCTTCGCCGGACTAGCTCCAACTGGCGCTTTCGGCCCGTAGCCGACATTCGACTCTGATCGAACTCACTCATTTGACTTCCTGGAAGCGGACCTTCGTGCAAAGCGCAGCATTCGTGATCATCGAGCGACCGCAAGGCGGGACTTTGCTGCCGTTGAATATTGCAACAAGTATGTCCGCTTTCAGCATTGAAGCGCAGCACTTGGATTAGTTAAGGCAATTGCTTGTGCAGCAATGCATGATGTACAATCGCTTTGCCTCTGACCCGAAGGCGGGAAATCCGATACGTGGAAAGACGATACGGCGACGCGCCTAAGCTCGGTTCGGTTGCTCGGATTCACAAATGCGAAGTGGCCGACATTCAGTGCCCTAGATAGGCAAATGAAACGCCGAACACACCGACCAGAACAAGACTAGTTGCCCAGACGACGTCGAGGTTGAACCACGTCTTCGACAAGAATTTCAGCCCCAGCCATAGATATATGACCATCGCGATCACGCCGCCGGCGACTGTCATGGCGGCCGTATGAACCAGCGCTACCACAAAGGCTGTTTTCACGTTGCTTCCCATCAAGGTTTGTGCTGCGAGATGCCCGGTGTCATCTGCGTCAACGGCGCATATACCCAGAAAGATCGGTACAAGCATCAAACCAGCACCGTGTGCCATTGCCGCCAGAAACGACCACAACGCCAGACGTGCCGGATGAATGCGGGCCAAGATTTTTGGATGCCGACGATTGATCAGTAGATAAATCCCCATCGCGATAACCAGCAGTCCGGCACCAACGCGAATGTGCATTTCCCACTCGACAAGAAAGATCATCAGGGAAAAGGGCAACAGAATGCCGATCATTGCCAGGAAATGCCCGGCGGCCAGCATCGCCAACGCTTTGGGCATGGCGCTGTGTTTGCGTTCCATCAATGCGGCTGACACCGCCAGCGGCCAGCCCATGCCGGGATTGATACCGTGGTAGAGCCCAGAAAAAATGACAGCCCACCAAAGGGCTGTCACCGTTGTCATATCGCCAAACATTTAGACGGACGGATAGCAGAAACTGTCAGTTGAGCAGTCGCCACCTTCCAACCGGATCTGGTGGCTGCGCAGACCTTTGGGGAAATCGACGTAGAAATCCTTATCGAGGTGAAAGCCGTTCTCGTCATTGTTGGCCATCACCATCTGCCCGCCTTCGTCGTCGGGATAGAACTGGTCATCCCATGTGGAATAGAGCGAATTGGTCCAGTAGACGCGTTTTCCATCACGGCTGACCTCAACCATCTGCGGACCATAGGCAAAGGGTTTGCCGTTGGGGTGCGCCTCACCTTTGGCGATGCCGCCCAATTCGACCTTGCCCGCCAATACAGGGTTCATCGGGTCGGACACATCGTATTGGTGCATTTCGCCCAAGCCCCAGCAGGCAACATAGAGATACTTGTCATCCAAGCTGAGGTCGATGTCGGTCACCAGTGGCGGCACGGCCTCGAACCCTTGCAGCAGCGGTGGCAGGTTTTCGGGCTTTTCAGGGCGCGGATCGATGGTGATGGTCTTCTTGGACTGCCAGACGCCATCATCATCGCGCCACCACGTGAAGATCGCGCCTTGCAGGTTCGTTGTGTCCACCACCACGCCGCAGAAACCGTAAGACTTGGTTGGGTCGTGGGCCGGGCGGATTTCCAGCGCCATCTGGTAATTCTCACCGAAATCCATGGTCTGGATGTTCTTGCGCGCACGCAAATCCCAAAAGTGGATCGAGTGGCCGTATTTGTTGCTCAGCAAATCCTCGGGGACCACGCCGTTTTCAAATTGCGGCGGCAGACCCCATTCCGAGGACACCATGTAATCCTGCGGCAGGTTCCACCAGAAATCATAGTGTTTGTCCTGCTTGCCGCGATCCATCTCGTATTGGCCGATGATCTCGAACGTCTCGCAATCCATGATGAAGATGCCCGGAGGGCCGTCGGTGCCGTCTTCACCACCACCGCCAAGACAGGAAACATAGATGCCCTCGGGGCCGCAATGGATTGTGTGCGGGCGGGAATAGCCGGTTTTTGCAAACAGTTCCTCGGGCTCGATTGTCTTGTGAATTTTGGCTTTCAAAGGTTCCTTCACATCGATGATGTAGATGCGCGACGATCGGATGCCGGGTACGATCAGGTAACGCCGTTCAAGAAATGCGTGACCGGTCAACGGTGACAGGGACGACGAACAGGCGTTCCAGCCGAAATGGTGAAATTCGTCGCCCTTGTTAGGCACGATCACCTGATGGACAATCTGGCCGTAGGTGTCAGAGCCGGGCTTTAGATCGACCACCGCGATACCGTCCGATTGCGAACCATCAGGGCTTAGCATTACTGTAAAAGCGTAGTTTTCCACCGGTGCTTCCATCGCCAGCTTTGGCGATGCGTGGAATGTTGGATCTGGTCTCAAGTTCATTTGTTATCTCCCTAGTTTGTTTGTTGTGTCCCGTTTTCGGGATCGTTTGACTTGGGTCCAAACGGACCATGCAAAAGCGGACCGCTCAAACTTCTGCGACGTTACAAAGTTGAATTGCCCCACTAATTTTCTTGGAGATGTCTTTGAGTTTTTCACCAATGTCGCGGCGATATTCCGGCCCGAACCGGCGTATCGGGCCAACGGCACCAACGCTAAAGGTCGCACCGATGTTGCCGATGGAAATCGGGGCGGCGACGCTTGCGATGCCCATGTCGATCTCTTGGTCACAATCGGCAAACCCCTGTTCGACAATCCGGTCAAGTTCGGACCGCAGCTCCGTCGCGGTGGTTTTCGTATGTTCGGTGTATTGCTTCAGGCTGCCCGTCAGAATTGCATCTTGAAACTCGGGTTCCGTAAAGGCTGCGATTGCCTTTGAACATGAACAGGCATGCATCGGGCGTTCGCCCAATCCGGGGTGGATAAAGGCACGCGCCGGATCATCTGGTGTTTCGACATGAATAATCTCTACCTTACTGTCGCGAAAACGGGCCAGAAAAACTGTTTCGTTGAACTTGGTCGCCGCGGTTTTTAGGATCGGGGCGGCACAACGGCGCACATCGACATCCGATTTTCCCAAAAGCGCGATACGGATCAGTCGTTCCCCGATGATCACCTTGCCGTCTTCGCCCGGCTGATCAACCAACTTTTGATCGATTAGCGATTGGATCAGTCGGTAACAACTGGGCTTGGGCAGGTCCGTAGCGCGATGGATTTCGGCCGCAGTAAGGGGTCGTCCGGCAACGGCGATGACTTCCAATAGGCTGATAAGGCGTTCGAGATGCATATTGACGGATAACGGCCATTTTGTGAGACTATGTCTCGAATTATGAGAATATCTCGATTCGAAGCAAGTCGAAATTTGGAAGGGTACAGATGCGCACCAAGGCTGCAGTCGCCGTAGAAGCCGGCAAACCGCTTGAAATCATGGAAGTGAACCTCGAAGGCCCTCGCGCCGGTGAGGTCTTGGTTGAAATCAAGGCTACAGGCCTTTGCCACACGGACGAATTCACCCGCTCCGGCGATGATCCCGAGGGTATCTTTCCGGCGATCCTAGGCCACGAAGGTGCAGGTGTGGTCATTGAGATCGGTGAGGGTGTGACATCGCTTGAAGTCGGCGATCATGTCATTCCGCTCTACACGCCGGAATGCCGCGAGTGCGACTACTGTCTGAACCCGAAAACCAACCTGTGTCAGTCGATCCGCTCGACCCAAGGCGCAGGGCTGTTGCCTGATGGGTCCACCCGGTTTTTCATGCTCGATGGGACCCCGATCCATCACTACATGGGCTGCTCGACTTTCGCCAACCACACCGTGGTTCCAGAAATCGCGCTGGCCAAGGTCCGGAAGGACGCGCCGTTCGACAAGATCTGTTATATCGGCTGCGGCGTGACGACAGGGATCGGCGCGGTGATCAACACCGCCAAGGTCGAGATCGGATCGACCGGTGTGGTCTTCGGCTTGGGTGGGATCGGCTTGAACGTTATTCAGGGCCTGCGACTGGCGGGGGCCGACCAGATCGTTGGCGTTGACCTGAACGACGGCAAGGTCGAAATGGCCAAGCACTTCGGCATGACCGATTTCGTGAACCCGTCAAAGGTGGATGGTGATCTAGTGGCGCATCTGGTCGAACTGACAGGCGGCGGCGCGGATTACACCTTTGATGCAACGGGCAACGTCGGCGTGATGCGTACGGCATTGGAATGTGCGCACAAAGGCTGGGGCGAAAGCATCATTATCGGTGTCGCCCCGGCAGGTGCAGAAATTTCCACACGTCCGTTCCAGCTGGTCACCGGCCGCAGTTGGCGTGGCACGGCCTTTGGAGGTGCTTCTGGTCGCACGGATGTGCCCAAGATTGTTGACTGGTACATGGACGGCAAGATCGAAATCGATCCGATGATCACCCACAAACTAAAGCTGGAAGAGATCAACCACGGTTTCGATCTGATGCACGAAGGCAAGTCGATCCGCGCCGTCGTCGAGTTCTGATCGATGAAGCAGACCACCCCCGAGGTTCATAGCTTCTTTGACGAAGCCACAAATGCCGCGTGTTACATCGTTAAGGATCCGTCCTCACCGGCATGTGCGATCATCGACTCCATTCTTGATTTCGACATTGCGGCGGGCCGAACCCATACCACGCATGCCGACACGTTGATTGCCACCATCTGTAAAAACGGCTGGCAGGTTGAGTGGATCATCGAAACCCATGTGCACGCCGATCACCTATCGGCGGCTCCTTATCTGGCTGGGCAGGTGGGTGGTAAAATCGCGATCGGGGCGAATATCGCAGCCGTTCAGGCGGTGTTTGGCAAGATATTCAACGCCGGCACAGAGTTCGAGATGGACGGCAGCCAATTTGACCGGTTGTTTAAAGATGGCGACTGCTTTGCCATCGGCAATCTGGATGTGGTGGTCATGCACACACCGGGCCACACACCCGCCTGCGTGACCTATGTCATCGGGGATGCGGCCTTTATCGGGGACACCCTGTTCATGCCCGATTTTGGCACCGCCCGCGCGGATTTTCCGGGCGGCTCCGCGACCGACCTCTACACCTCGATTCAACGTATTCTGGCGCTGCCCGGCACGACGCGCCTGTTCCTGTGCCATGACTACAAGACCGCCAGTCGCGACACCTATTGCTGGGAAACAACCGTAGCCGAACAAAAAGCCAGCAACATCCACGTCGGTGGCGGCAAATCCGAAAGTGAATTCGTTGACTTCCGGACACAGCGCGACGCGCAGCTTGCAATGCCGAAACTTATTATCCCGTCGATCCAAGTGAACATGCGGGCCGGTAAGATGCCACCGTCCGAAGATGACGGGAACACCTACCTGAAAGTGCCGATCAATCGCCTTTGAGCGAACAAATAACAATTAGGGGGACTATGAAATGACAACACACCATCAAGTTGTGATCGTCGGTGGCGGGGCCGGCGGAATTGCTGCAGCGACGAGCCTGAAGAAGCGCGACGCATCGCTCGATATCGCGATTGTCGAACCTGCGGACCAGCATTTCTATCAACCCGGCTGGACGATGGTCGGTGCTGGCGTTTTCTCGAAAGAGCAAACGGTAAAGAGCATGGACACGGTCTGGCCCGACGACATCGAACGGATCAAAGGCGCAGTCGCCACGTTTCAACCCGACGCCAACACCGTCACGCTGACCGATGGCTCGGTCGTTAATTATGAATATCTTGTGGTCGCGGCGGGCCTGAAACTAGACTGGGACGCGGTCGAAGGCCTGTCCGATACGCTGGGCCAGAATGGCGTCACCTCGAATTATCGTTTCGACCTCGCCCCCTATACCTGGAAACTGGTGCAGGAGATGTCGGGCAAGCAAGCGATCTTTACCCAGCCGCCAATGCCTATCAAATGCGCTGGCGCGCCGCAAAAGGCAATGTACCTGTCCTGCGATGCTTGGCTGAAGGCAGTGAAATTAGCGGGCATGAACGTCTCGTTCTGTAATGCTGGCCCGGTGCTGTTCGGCTGCGCGCCCTATGTGCCGCCGCTGATGGAGTACGTGAGCAAATACGGCATTAATCTGGATTTCGGCCATAACCTGATCAAGATCGATGGCCCCGCTAGAACCGCATGGTTCAAGGTCACCAAAGAGGATGCAGAGCCCGAGATTATTGAGCGCAAGTTCGACATGATCCACGTCTGCCCGCCACAGTGCGCGCCCGATTTCATCGCGCAAAGTCCGTTGGCGGGCGCAGGCGGGTGGGTTGATGTGGATCAGGCCACCTTGCAGCACACCAAGTTCGACAATGTATTTGGGTTGGGCGATGTTACATCCACCCCGAATGCCAAAACCGCCGCGGCCGCGCGCAAGCAGGCGCCAATCGTAGCCCAAAACCTAATCGCGCAGATTAGGGGCGCTGCCCCGTCGCCGCTTTATGATGGCTACGGCTCGTGTCCTTTAACGGTCGAAAACGGCAAGATTATCCTTGCCGAATTCGGGTATGGCGGAAAAGTCATGCCAAGCTTTCCGTGGGATTCAACCAAACCGCGTCGGTCCGCATGGTTCTTGAAAAAATCCATTCTACCTTGGGTGTATTGGAACGCAATGCTCAAGGGGCGCGAGTGGTTGACCAAATCGACGGCTGGCTGAGCAGGACCATCGGAATACACAATGCTGCAAGACACCTACCCAGCGAATTAAGAGAAGCGGCTGTGCAAATTGAACGGAAGCTGAGGTTTCGGTTGCATGTCGCCGGCCTCAACGATGCTGCGCCGACGAGTTGTCCTTCGCAAAGCGGCCTTTGGTGCGCAGCGCAGCATCAGTCACAATGGGCTCGAACTAGCCATTCGTTGCTTTGCAGCACACTCGGATCCTGGCAATGAGTGCTTGGCGGACACAGCCGTCATTCGGTGATTGACGACGAATGATCGCGACGGGCCGCTCACGTTTCATTGGTCAGAAAATCTCGCAGATTCGCCGTGGATTGCGAGAGCGGAGCATTTTCCTTGCAGCACAAAAAGTACGACTTCTTGGGTGTCAGTCCGGCCTCTCCAATTCTAACCAGCTTTCCGGAACGAAACTCGGCTTCGAGCATATCTGAATTTGCGAGAACGATGCCTTCGCCGTTGAGCGCCTTGCCGACCGAATGAACGTAGCTGTTGCACGGGATTGTGCGCCAGGCAGCGATATCAGCAAAACCCTTCTGTTTTAGCCAGAGCTTCCAATTGATCCAATCTGGTGTGAGATTTGCGTACTCCAAAAGAGCCGGCGCATGTTTAGTAGGTGCGATGCTGTCAAACATCGCGTGTGTTTTGGCCCTCTCGGCTATTTTCGGTGCCGCTGCTGGCACCAGTTCACCACCCATCAAATTAATGGCTTTCCATCCCGGCACGTTCCCGTCGCAATACAGAATGACTAGATCGTGATCGTCAGACAGTAACTCAGCCGTGCTGTCGGTCGTCGAAACATTAACGTTGCAGGAACTGTCGCTCAGGGAAAACGCCTTGAGTTGCTCGTACAACCAGAACATCGAAACTGCGGCGTTGGCTGCAATGCGCACCACAGGCTGTTCAGGAGCCTTGACCTTATCAATCGCGCGTTCAATGAAATCGAGCGCAATTTCGACATCCGCTGCCAGACTGGTGCCTGCTTCGGTGATCTGCAAGGCACGCCCATCGCGGGAAAAAAGTGGTGTTCCAAGCCAGTCTTCGAACCGTTGTATACGTTTGCTGACGGCGGCCTGCGTCACAAACAGCTCTTCGGCGGCGCTGTTAAGATTACGATTGTTCGCGACCGCGTTGAAAAACAGCAGGCTGTCAAGCGGCGGTAGGGATTTGCGATATGATTTCATTCCTTGAGGTTATGTATTTGGCAGACAAATACTAGTGTTTTCTATTTCTGTGGAAAACATGAAGTATAGTCTTGTAGAGCCGATGGGAGGATCACGCCTGTCCACAACTGATGAGCACCTGAAAGCGGTTTCAAGCAAGGAATGGAACTGGCATCCGGACCTGCCAGTTGCTGTTTCACCTCTGTTTTCCTGGCCGCCGCAGCCTGTGGCAACGCTGCGCTGGTTTGCGACCAACTGGCTGCCGATGACAGAATACCTGATCTATGCGCTGATGGCTTGGGCCACCTGGGCCTTGCTGGTGCCGCCACTGGAGCAGATGCAAACGCTGAGCTGGGGGTGGGTGTTGCAGCTTTGGGCGCGCAACCTGATCCTGATGATCATTTTTGCCCAAGGGCTGCACCAATGGCTATATGGCTGGAAGAAACAGGAGGACGATTACAAGTTCGACCGGCGCGGGCTGGCCAAGAATGCGCGCATCTTCCTGTGGAATGATCAATACTGGGACAATTTCACCTATACGCTTTTGTCAGGAGTCACATTCTGGACGTTCTATGATGTGATTGTCTGGATGGGCTATGCCAATGGCTGGGCGCCGATGATGACGATTGAAAGCAACCCGATCTGGTTCTTTGCCCTGTTCCTGTTGATGCCCGTCTTTCAATCCTTCCATTTTTACTGGCTGCACCGCGCGTTGCATATCCCGTGGATCTACAAGCGCGTGCATGCGGTGCACCACCGCAGCGTTTCAATCGCGCCATGGTCCGGGTTTTCGATGCACCCGATTGAGCATATCGGCTATATGGGGCTGCTGCTGATCTTTCTGGCGGTGCCCGCGCATCCGATCCACTTCATCTTCATGGGCTATTGGCTGGCGCTGGCGACGGCCACATCCCATGCCGGGTTTGAGAACCTGGTGTTGGGGGACAAGGCCCATCTGAAGATTGGGTCGTTCCACCACCAGCTGCATCACCGCTATTTCGAATGCAACTACGGCAACCCGGAAATGCCTTGGGACAATTGGTTCGGCAGCTATCACGACGGCAGCCCGGAAGCGACCGAACGTGTGCGCGAAACCAAAAAACGCATGCACACCCAGTCATAAAAGAACGTACTAAAGGCCTGAGAATATGTCCGCACAGAACCGCAAAACAACCGTTTGGAACCATGCGCCGGAACTGCCGTTGCAATCTATGCCGTACTGGCACTGGCCGCCCAGGCCTTGGGCCGTTCTGCGCTGGCTGTTTCAGAACTTTCTTCAGGTCTCCGACCGGGCGCTGTTTCTGGCCTACAGCTTTGCCATCGCATTCTGGCTGATGCCCTTTGTCCCTGCTGAGGCGGCACTTGCATGGGATTGGTCCGCATTGGTCCTGCTGCGAAATCTGGTGGCCGTGTTTCTGGTGGTGGGCGGGTTGCATATCTGGTTCTACGGCATTGACGGTCAGGGCAATGTCATGCGCTTTGATGCGCGCCCGATCACCGGCCGCAAGAACGCGCTGTTTCTGTTCGGATATCAGACTTGGGATAACATGTTTTACACGCTGATCTACGGCGTGCCGATTGCGTCGGGTTTTGAGATTGCTGTGCGTTGGGCCTATGCCAACGGCTGGACAATGCAAGTCACGTTTGCCGACAACCCGGTGTGGTTTATTCTACTGTTCCCTTTGCTGACCCTGCTTCAGGGGCTCCACTTTTATCTGATCCACCGCCTGATTCACTGGCCGCCGCTCTATCGGCATGTGCATTCGGTGCACCACCGGAATGTCAATGTCGGCCCCTGGTCCGGCCTGTCGATGCATCCGGTTGAGCATCTGTTTTATTTCAGCAGCCTTTTGATCTTTTTGGTGCTGCCTGCTCATCCGGTGCACATGATGTTCCTGTTGCACTGGCAGTTACTGGGGGCACCGACCGGCCATTCAGGGTACGAGGCTGTGTTTGCCAAGAACAAGGCGCGGATCCTCATTGGCGGGTTCTTCCACCAGCTTCACCACCGCTATTACGAATGCAACTATGGCAGCCCGGAATTCCCGCTCGATAAATGGTTCGGCACTTACCACGACGGAACCGAAGAGATGACGGCAGTCATCCGTGACCGCAAAAGAAGGATGCACGCGAAATGAGCGTTTTACTCTCCCCCCAGGACGCCCGTGCGTTGATCTGGAATGCGTTGACCGGCAGCGGCACCGCGCCAGAGAACGCAGGGTATTTCACTGACGCCATTCTGGATACAGAACTGTCCGGATTGGAGGGCCACGGGTTCTACTGGCTGCAATATTACTGCGCCCATCTGCGCAGCGGCAAGGTGGATGGCAAGGCCGTCCCGCAGATCGAGGCGCTGTCCGACACCAGCTTTCGCGTGGATGCGCTGCACGGGTTCGCCCATCCAGCGATTGAGGCCGGGTTCAAACATCTGATCCCGGCAGCCAAGGCGCATGGGGTTGCGGCGATGGGCGTTCATAATTCCTATAATGCTGCAACCTTGGGATTTCACACCGGGTATCTTGCGCGCGCAGGCCTTCTGGCCATCGGTGCAACAAATGCCGTTCCCAATCTGGCCCCGGTGGGTGGCAAAACCCCAATCATCGGGACAAACCCGATCTCATATGCTGTCCCGGCACCGGGCGGCGAAATCGCCTTTCTGGCTGATCAATCGGCAACGCAGGTGGCCTGGACAGCCGTAAAGCGCGCCGCCGAAGCCGGTGAGCCGATCCCGCTTGGCTGGGCGCTTGATGCAGACGGCGAACCCACAACTGATGCAGCGGCCGGGCTTGCCGGGTCGATGGCGCCTGCGGGCGGGGTCAAAGGGTTCAGCATCGGCCTATTGGTCGAGGTTCTGTGCGCCGCACTCGCTGGGGGCAAATTGGGGCCGGATCAGGGGTCTTTCACTGATGATGACGGCACACCCATCGACAACGGTCAGTTCTTTGTGGCTTTTGATCCGGGTAAACTGTCTGGCGGCGGTTTCGATCAGACGATCACCAAACTTGTCACTTCGATCACCGAACAAGACGGCGCTCGCCTGCCAAACGCTCGGCGCGAGGCAAACAAGCAGCAACTTGCAGAACGGGGTATTCCGATTGAGCCTGATCTTTATGCAGCGCTGAAGGGGTTCGCATGACCGAGGCGGAGTTGCGGGACTTCCTTGCCAAGCAAGGGCTAGCAGACAACAGATCAGCGTTTCGCAAACTCAAAGGCGGCTATCTCAACAGCGTCTGGCGTGTAGATACCCCTGAGCGATGCCTTGTCGCCAAGGAGTTTGCCAAGCCCATGACCGGCACACTCTTTCCGAACCTTCCTGAAGATGAAGCGGAGGCCCTGCACCGCCTTGCAGGGCTGGAAGTAGCCCCTGATCTGGTCGGGTTCTGGCCAGAGGCCTCGCTGCTTGTCTACGACTACGTTGAGGGGCACATGTGGGACGACGATATGGTAAGCGTCGCGCAACTGCTTTTACGCAAGGAGACTGCTGATCCGACAGGATTCCGGAGCGTGCCGTTGACAATCCCGGACATCATTGCCGAAGGGGACGCCCTGTTTGCCCGCTGCGCGTCGCAGCCTGGGACGATCTCTCTGCCAGCGGCCAATGTACCGCCACCTCAAAAGCTCTCACTGATCCATACAGATATCGGGGTAAATCTTGTGGGCGAGGGATCTGGCCTGCGCCTCATTGACTGGCAATGCCCAGCCATCGGCGATGTCTGCGAAGACATCTACAGCTTTCTGTCGCCCGCATTCCAAATCCTCGGCGAACGTGCGCCCTTGACCGACGCACAGGTCCGCGACTTCTGGGACGCCCTCGCGCGCCCCGACCTTGAAGCGCGTTACGATTTGTTACGGCCCGCTTATGCCTGGCGCTTCGCGGGATACTGCGCATGGCGGGCGGACGTTCTGGAAGATGCCGAAATCTGTGCCCGCTACCGCCGTGCGCTTGGCGAGGAATTGAGCTATATGGGGCAATCAGCATGATCGTTGAGACCACTATCCACAGTTTCAGCCTATGGCATCACTTTGCCCATAAGCCGGGCTTTGACGCCATCGCCTTTGCCGAGTTGGCAAGATCAATGCGATTTCAGGGCATCAGCCTGTCCCTTAACAATGAAAACTACCGTCATCTAGGTGGGCGAGACACTGACCGGATGGACCGTTTGCGCACCTATCTGACAACCCATGGGATGAGCCTGGAGGTGGACACCTCAGACACGTCACCGGGCAATATGTCCGAGATGCTGAAAGTGGCGCATCGCATGGGGGCCACCTCCCTGCGCACCTATACCCGCCATGGCGGTGCGGTGGGGGAGATGATGCAAAACACGGGCGATGATCTGGCGGCGGTCATGCAAGAAGCCGCTGATCTGGGCGTGATCATCGTGCTGGAAAACCACGAAGATTTCACCGGGCCGGAATTGGCGAAAATCGTCGAACGGGTGAGCCACCCCAATCTGAAAATCCTCTACGACTACGGCAATTCACAGATGGTTCTGGAAGACCCAATTGCAGCCCTCGACGCGGTGTTGCCCCATGTCTATTCCGTCCATTTCAAGGATCACGTGATGATCCGGGCCGAAGATGCGGGCCAGCTTACCGTTGCGGGCGTTCCGGTGGGCAACGGCTTCCTGCCCCTTACCGAATTGACCCGCCGCCTGCTGGATCAGGGGTTGCGGCGGTTCACGTATGAAAACGTCTGGGCCTACAGCGCACCCATTCAAGAGGGTCGCAAGGCACTGAATGGTGTGAACCTGGGAGAGGGTGCATTTGCCTATCTCGATCCACCCTTTAGCCCGGCGCACGTCATTTTGCAGCAATCCGCATTCAGCCCGCAAATGCTCGTTGATCTTGAATTCCAAGCCCTGCACCGGGGGCATGAAGGCTTTCGGCGGGTTCTGAGAAAGCTCGGCACAAGCGGCGACTGGGATATCCGGGAAATCTGTTGACGCTATGGGCCAGCGGAATCGCCAGACGTCTCGATTTGGATGAAAAACACATCATTTGAAGGTCCGCTTGCAGATGTTACGTACTTTCGTTTACGCCGCAGCATTCGGAACTTTGGGCTCCGAGCTGCCTTGCGGCGGAGCAGCGAATTGCGCCGTTTCAGGGTTGTCTGAATGTCGGCTCACGACGTCTCAGCATGGTTGGTTCGCGCGTGCAGCGAAAGACCGAAATCCGCCCTTTGTGACAAATGCTGCACGCTGTACCAAGGTCGCATTTGGGCTCGGTGCGGACGTTCGCCGAATTGTCGCGAGCGACCGCTATGCGGACAAAGCCGCCGTCAGCCGCACCGCAGCATTCAAAGGGTCTTGTCAGAAGAACTTTGCTTGAGCGGGGCAGGGCGGTTGCGTAGCTTTTGCCCATGACCAGGCCTGCCTCTTTCAAATACTTCAAAACCAGTCCCGAGATCATCCGCCTTGCGGTGATGTTGTACATCCGATTCCCGCTATCGCTTCGGAATGTCGAAGATCTGTTGCACGAGCGAGGCATCGATGTGAGCCACGAAACTGTCCGATATTGGTGGAATAGGTTTGGCCCGATGTTTGCTGCTGAGATAAGGCAGAAGCGTGTTCAGCAGCTGCGCGCGTTCTCCAAATGGAAGTGGCACGTGGACGAGGTTTTCGTGAAGGTGAATGGCAAGCGGCATTATCTTTGGCGGGCTGTTGATCACGAAGGCGAGGTGCTGGAAGTCGTTGTTACCAAACGCCGAAACAAGCAGGCTGCACTGAAATTCCTCAAGAAGTTAATGAAGCGACACGGCAAAGCGGAAACCGTCGTCACGGATCGCTTCGCCTCATACAGAGCCGCGCTCAGAGAACTGGGTGCATTCGAAAAACAGCAAACGGGCAGGTGGCTCAACAACCGAGTCGAGAACTCGCACCTGCCGTTTCGACGACGTGAGCGCGCGATGCAGCGTTTCAGGCGCATGCGAAGTTTGCAGAAATTCGCCTCCGTCCATTCCTCGGTCTACAACCACTTCAACCAGGAAAGATCGCTCACCAGCCGGGACACCTTCAAGCTGACACGCACCGCCGCTCTTAGCGAGTGGCGTCAACTTTGTTCCGGATAGGTTCACGGTTTCCGCGGCAAACTGAGACTGGTTCGAATTCGTCTGACAGCACCGTTCCAATGGTGGCGGTAAAAGAAACATAAGGTAGGCCTGATGAAGCTACGCCGCGGACGCCTATTCTTCAACAATTCCCACCGCGAGACCTTCCGTGAAGCTCAGAGCTACTCTGTCTCCCGGGCTAAGCTGTTCAACAAACTCACGACCAACATCCGTTTCAACCTCGATCATTTGTTCAGTGCCGCTGCTGTCTGTCACAGTGGCGATTGAGTTCGCGGCGTCGAATGAAACAAAAGTCAGAATTAACGTGACCATCGTTCCGGCAGCTACGCCCGGTGTTGATCCCTCTGCAGCCTGGCCTTCCAATTCAACCATACTGTCAACCTCGCCGGGGAACGCCATGGTTGCGGCTACCCCCAGTGTGTATACCGCTTTGACTGTGTCGCCTGTTTCAATTTGGTCGAAGTTTACGACTTCCGGTCCTGCAACAATGGTCTCTTCTTCGCCCGTCTCTGAGTTTTGCAGCACGATAAGCCGAGTGTCCGGATCAACCGACTTAACTGTCGCGTCGGCTTCGATGGTCACGCTGCGCTCAGCTGTTTGAGCAAAACTGAGCGCGGGCAAAATCAAGAAAAATGCGGGCACAAGAAGTTTGGTTAGCATGTCTTCTCCCAATGAAATTGATGATGGAAGTCTGCAAAGTATCACACAGTTTCGCAGGATAGCCAAAACGTTGCCACACCGCTTCGCAGTTTCAAAGATGTTTGTCAGCCAGTATAGCCAAAGACCGAAGTTATCGAGCATCAGATTTCCGGCAGATAGTGCGCATGCAATCTAGAGTAATTGGGCGGACAACGCTTAGTCGCATTTAGTAACGTCTGTTTCGTCCGGCGGTTTCAACGGATCGACGCAACACATGCATTGAAACGCTCGGCAGGTGTTTCGTAGTTGAGCGTCTTTCGAGGTCGTTCATTGAGCTGTCTTGCGACGGCGCTCAGCTTTGCTTGACTATGTATCGACAAATCTGTGCCTTTTGGAAAGTACTGTCGCAGCAGGCGGTTGGTATTTTCGTTTGTACCGCGTTGCCACGGCGAATGTGGTTCACATAAAAAGACATCGATGTTCGTCGCCAAGGTGAAGGTCTTGTGCCCGGCCATCTCGGTTCCGCGATCCCAGGTCAGGGAGCGATAAAGCTCTTCGGGCAACTTGCGTGACTGTTTGATCAACGCCTGAATGACACTGTGACTGTCTTTGTTGCTCACCTTAGCCAGCATGACAAAACGCGAATGTCGCTCGACCAGTGTCGCGATGAAGCTGTTGGCGGAGCCTGCAATCAAGTCTCCCTCCCAGTGGCCTGGTACGGCTCGATCTTCGGCTTCTGCCGGTCTTTCTCGGATCGATATCGCATCGTTGAACCGACCCAACCCGCTGCGCTTCAAGGTGGCGTGGCGAGACCGGCGTATGGATCGCGTTGCGCGCAGATGTGCCAGCAATTCCTTCTTAAGTACGCCACGTGTCTGGATAAACAGGCTTCGATAGATTGTCTCATGCGAGACGCGCTTGCCTTCATCTTCGGGATGTTCGCGCATCAGCCAGCCTGCGATTTGTTGCGGGGACCATTTGCGGATCAACTTGGCCGATATTGCGCGACAGAGATAGACATTCCCGGCCAACTTACACGGCTTTGGGCGCAGGGCACGGTTCCAAGCTGCTGCATCTGATGGCGCAGCACGATAGTCCTCGGTGCCACCATTGCGCCTGACCTCTCGACTGATTGTGGATACCGGTCGCTTTAATGTTTGGGCAATTGAACGAAGCGAGGCCCGCGCTCGTAAGCCTCTGGAAATCTCCTCTCGCTCGGAAAGTGTCAGCGCAAGGCGGGATCTGACACGGCCCGGCGGGCGAATGCCGCCAATGCGAGCCAACAGCGGATAAATCGAAGACGACTCGCGATCAAACAGCCGTCCAATCGAACTCATCGACTCCCCGCGTTGCCATCGATCCCAAATATCTGACTTCTGTTTGTCCGTGAAGAATATGCGGCGACGATACTTCATGATGCTCACTCCATCTTTCCAAAAAGATTAAAGTGTTGCGTCGACCCGTTGAAACCGCCCCGCAGAGCGGTCTTTCCGACCGTCGCAGTTCATTGGTTGTTGTAATCGCTTGATTCACGTCAAATCGGGTTTCTGACGGTTGTGTATATTGGCAGGTATGTACTTGGGGAGGATTTCGTCGTTGGGGACCTTTCCAGGGCTTTCCCATCCCCTCAGCGGACCTCGCGGCGCTGGTATCGTGTATAGTCGCGGAATGGCCAGAAATGGCGATAGATCTAGGTAGCCGGGTGTCTGGCGACTGTGCGGAAAAATGCCAAAGGAGCGAACATGGAGCCAAACGCATTGCTTGAGCCTATCGTAGTACAGAGCTTTGGTGCCTTCACGCTCGGGATCGTCGTCTACTTCCTCGGCGCCAGGATGACACGCCGGTACCCACTCCTGCAGCGTTACAGCATTCCAGAACCGGTAAGTGGGGGGTTAGTGGCAGCGCTCATCGCGCTTGGAGTCGTTTTGGTTACTGGGCGCGAGATCCAATACGATCTCTCTGCCCGAGACTTTCTGCTCGTCTACTTCTTTACCACGGTCGGGCTGAACGCCCGAGTCTCGGATCTTGTGAAAGGAGGACCCATTCTGGCGATTTTACTTGGGCTGACTATCGCCTTCATGCTCATTCAAAACTTGGTGGGCTTTATCGGGGCTAGCATATTCGGGCTTGCTCCCCAAGCTAGCGTTCTGCTTGGTACGGCGTCGCTCATCGGCGGCCATGGAACGGCAATTGCCTGGGGGCCCACAATTCAAAGTGACTTCGGAGTCCAAGGCGCAGCCGAGCTTGGAATTGCAGCTGCGACCATCGGCCTGATCCTGGCGAGCGTAATCGGAGGCCCTATCGCCAAGTACCTGATTCAGAGACATCACCTCGTTCCTGATAGCCCTACACATGGACATGTCCCAACGGCAGCGACAGGTAAGGCGGGCGACGACGACACCGGGATTACCCAAACCTCGATCATGTCGAGCATCTTGTGGATTCACGTGGCCATCGCGATCGGATTTTCGGCCTTTGAGGCGCTCGAGGCCGCAGGAGTAAAACTGCCCCTATTTGTTCCGTGCCTGATCAGCGGGATACTGTTGGCCAACCTTCTCCCTGTGCTATTTCCAAGGCGCAGTCTCAGCCCGCGTAGCAGTGCAACCAACCTGATCTCGGAGTTCAGCCTGTCGGTCTTTCTCGCAATGTCGCTGATGTCTATGGAACTATGGACCTTGGCTTCGAGCGCGAGCGTATTGGCCGTAACAATGACTCTTCAGGCACTGGCCGCAACCTTGTTCATCATCCTTATTGTGTTCCGCCTAATGGGAAGCAACTATTTTGCTGCGGTTCTTTCGGCGGGGTTCGCGGGCTTCTCGCTCGGTGCCACGCCCACCGCGATCGCCAACATGACCGCCGTCACCCAGCGTTACGGCCCATCACCAGTTGCCTTCATAGTACTTCCACTTGTCTCTGCTTTCTTCGTCGACCTAGCCAACGCGGTGATCATCAAGTGGGTGGTCTCTGTCTTCTAGTGTTGCACACACCAGAAGCAGCTGGACAATACGGGTTGCCATTTGTGCGGGGCTCGTAAGGCCGTTGCAATCAGAAACTCACCCTCACTGTTCGGTCGGCAGCTTTGGTCTACCAACCGGACAAGCTTGAAGACCAAAACCAGTGGCTGCCTTTGCCCGCAACCCAGACCTTCGCCGCCGTTTTCTGACAGTCTGTTTCCGCTTGTCGCCGTCTCTCAAGGGATGCAGAGCAGGAACCTGACCCAGAACCGTTTTAACTCGCGAAGTATCCCCACTTGCGCTCGCATGGATGCGAATGGCTTCGATCTGTCATTGCTTGATCCATGATAGGTCCCTTGACCGAGATCAAAGTTTCCGTTTTCCTTAAGCGTTAACGCTAGCGCACAGTTTCAGAAAGATCGCCCTTATGAAGTATTGGCTGCTTTTGGTTCCGTTTGTTTTGATGGGAACCACCTTAGAAACCACAAGTGCCGGCAAAACACTCTACATGCAGCACTGCGTGTCTTGTCATGGTGTTGATGGGAAGGGCGATGGGCCTGCAGCAGTGCGTTTGAGCACAAAGCCGGCGGATTTGACTAAGATTGCAGCCCGACGCGACGGTATGTGGCCCGCCCTTGAGGTTATGGAGATACTGAGCGGGTATTCCCGCAATACCCTACCGCGGGAGGATATGCCCGTTATTGTAGACATTTTGGACCATGAAATGAGTGAGTTCGATCCGGGAAATAGCGAGCCGTTCCTTATGCCGACCAAGCTGATCGAGATCGCAAACTACCTTGAGGCACTGCAGGATCCAGCGTCAGGGTCTAACCTTCCCTGAAAAAGGTAGGAGCAGACGGACAGAAAATCGATTTGGCCTAAGCCATCTTTGTTTTTCATGCTTTAGCTCAGTTGAATTAGTTGAGCTAAAGCAGCTCACACAACAATACGGAAAACGGCGGTTTTGTCCGCGGAGCGGTCATAGCGCCATTTTCACCAGCGTCTGCTATCGCGCAAAGCGGTCATTGAAAGCAGAAAGCTCGGTTTTTCGTGACCGAACGACCGCTTAGCGGCGCTTAGCCGTCATCTGAGAAAAACAGTCGGATGACCGCACCGAGCCCAAAGCGGACAGATTCGGTTGCGCTTGTTAAGACAGAGCTCAGCGAGACCAATAAAAAATTTCTATGCGATCGGAGGCATGTGGTCTTATGTTTGCTCAACAAAAGTGAAGTTGGGAGGGAAACGTGGCGCAAACATACATTCGATCTTCTAGTTTGAAGCCTGGAATAGTTACGAGCTTGGTGTTCGCTACATTGGCTTTCGGCATTTCCACCGTCGCTGCCCAAGAATTTCAAACAGAACAGGAAGACACCGAGGTCGTTCTGGCGCCGGATGCCTTTTCACCATATGCGGGGCGCAACTTTCCAACGCGACCACTCTGGGGCGACTCTCATCTACATACTGAAGTGTCGGTAGATGCTGGTACGATGAATCGCCTCAGCCAAGCAGATGCTTTCCGCTTTGCCCGTGGCGAGGAGGTTACCACTACTCATGGGCTTCGCGCCAAGCTTTCCCGACCACTCGATTGGCTTGTGGTATCTGATCATGCAGAAATGTATGGTCTTATGCCGCAGCTACTAGCTGGAGATGCTCAGGTGCTTGCCAACGAACAGGGGCGCATCTGGTATAAAGCCCTCACCGCAGGCGATCCTCAACTGGCATTCAATACCGCCATGGAGATTGTTGCGTCCCTTTCAGGCGACGAGCCACCCATCGACAACCCAAAGGCTATTAAACACGCTTGGGAAAATTACCTCAAAACCGCCGAACAGTTTAATGAACCCGGAGTGTTCACCTCCATCATCGGATATGAGTATACCACCGAAGGCGCGAACAACCTGCACCGCAATGTGCTTTTCCGCGATGGTCCATTACGCGCAAGCCAGACGCGGCCCTTCTCGCAATACGACAGCAAAAACCCTGAAGACTTGTGGGAGTTTCTTGCAGAGTATGAAGAACGAACGGGCGGCGAAGTTTTGGCCATCGCACACAATGGCAACCTCTCAAACGGCCGCATGTTTTCAATGAATGCCTATGACGGTTCAGCACTTACTGAAGAGATTGCCAGCATGCGAGCGCGTTTTGAGCCGTTGTATGAGGCCACTCAGATCAAGGGGGACGGCGAAGCGCACCCCTTCCTGAGCCCGGACGATGCTTTCGCGGATCATGACACTTGGGATGCTGCCAACCTGAATGGTACTGAAATCAAAACTCCAGATATGCTTGCAGGAGAATACGCGCGCGAAGCACTTAAACGCGGCATGCAGATCGAAGCTGACCTTGGCATAAACCCTTTCAAGTTTGGTATGGTCGGCGCCACAGATAGCCACACGGCCATGGCGACAGCACAAGAAGACAACTTCTTTGGCAAGCATTCCGGTGTTGAGCCCGAGCCAAACCGCTGGGAGCATCTCGTGATCGAAGCGCCAGATCCGGAGTTGTCAATCTTCGGTTGGAAACAAGCCGCAGGAGGTCTTGGCGCAGTCTGGGCTACGGAAAACACGCGGGAAGCTATCTTTGACGCTATGATGCGCAAGGAGACTTATGCCACAACAGGGTCGCGCATCGGCGTCCGCTTCTTCGGCGGTTATGACTTCACTGAAGAGGATGCGCTATCCCGCCTGCCGGCCGACGCGGGCTACCGCAAGGGCGTGCCAATGGGAGGTAACCTTGGCGCCACGTCAGATGCGCAAAGTCCCACATTTCTGGTCGCCGCATTGAAAGATCCGATTTCGGGCAATCTCGACCGGATACAGATTGTCAAAGGCTGGCTTGATCCTGAGACGGGCGAGACGAGGGAAAAGGTTTTTGATGTCGTCTGGTCTGGCGACAGAGAACCAGATGCCAATGGTATATTGCCAGATGTGGGCAATACAGTGGATGTGGCCAATGCAACCTGGACAAACACTATTGGTGCGCCAGAGTTAGTTGCTGTTTGGGAAGACCCAGATTTTGATCCTTCGATCCCAGCTTTCTACTACGCTCGAGTGATTGAAATCCCTACGCCACGCTGGACAGCCTATGAAGCCAATCGCTTCGGTGTAGAGATGCCAGATTACGTTCCAATGGTCACGACGGAGCGAGCCTACACATCGCCAATCTGGTACACGCCTGGCTAAGAACACTTGAGAAAATTTTGTTGGCGGCACCTTTTGGAGCCGCCTCATCCATATTTTGGCGACTGTCAGGTTTGTCCGGCGGTCTCAATGGGTCGATGCAACACATGCATTGAAACGCTCGGCTGGTGTTTCGTAGTTGAGCGTCTTTCGAGGTCGTTCGTTGAGCTGCCTTGCGACAGCACTGAGCTTTGCCTGACTATGTATCGACAAGTCCGTGCCCTTTGGGAAGTACTGTCGCAGCAGGCGGTTGGTGTTTTCGTTTGTGCCGCGTTGCCATGGGCTGTGTGGTTCACACAAAAAGACATCGATATCCGTCGCCAGGGTGAACGTCTTATGCCCGGCCATTTCTGTTCCACGATCCCATGTCAGAGAACGATACAGTTCTTTTGGTAGTTTGCGAGACTGCTTGATGAGCGCCTGAATGACGCTGTGGCTGTCTTTGTTGCTGACCTTGGCCAGCATCACAAACCGGGTGTGGCGTTCAACCAGTGTGGCGATGAAGCTGTTGCCGGAACCCGCAATCAGATCTCCCTCCCAGTGTCCTGGCACGGCACGATCCTCGGCCTCTGCGGGGCGCTCCCGGATAGAAACTGCATCGTTGAACTTGCCCAATCCGCTGCGCTTCAAGGTGGCGTGACGGGATCGGCGAATGGACCTGGTGGCGCGCAGATGTGCCAGTAATTCCTTCTTAAGAACGCCACGGGTCTGGATGAACAGGCTTCGATAGATTGTCTCATGCGAGACCCTTTTACCTTCATCATCGGGATGTTCGCGCATCAACCAGCCTGCGATTTGTTGTGGGGACCAATTGCGCTTCAGCTTGGCTGATATCGCCCGACAGAGATAGGCATTGCCTTCCAGTTTGCAGGGCTTTGGGCGGAGGGCTCGGTCCCAGGCCGCAGCATCTGAGGGCGCTGCACGGTAATGTTTGGCACCACCATTACGTCGGACCTCTCGACTGATTGTGGACGCCGATCGGTTCAAAGCACGGGCAATCGACCGTATCGAGACCCTCGCACGTAAGCCCCTCGATATCTCCTCTCGATCGCAGAGTGTCAGAGCGCGCCGGGATCTGACGCGGGCCGGCGGGCGAATGCCGCCAGTGCGAGCAAGGAGTGGATAGATCGAAGACGACTCGCGATCAAAAAGCCGCCCTATAGAACTCATCGACTCTCCGCGTTGCCATCGATCCCATATCTCTGACTTCTGTTTGTCTGTGAAAAATATGCGACGACGATAGGCCATGGCTTACACTCCATCTTTCCAAAAAGATTAAAGTGTTGCATCGATCAGTTGAAACCGCCGGAC
>NZ_CYPU01000048.1 GCF_001458195.1 Ruegeria atlantica
GGCCACCGATCTCGACATCTACTTTTGCGACCCGCACAGCCCGTGGCAACGCGGCACCAACGAGAATACCAACCGTCTCCTGCGCCAGTACTTCCCAAAGGGCACCGACCTCTCAGTGCACAGCCAGGAACATCTCGACGCAGTTGCTCGTGAACTCAACGAGCGGCCAAGAAAAACGTTGCATTACTTCTCACCAGCAGAGACGTTCCATGAATGTGTTGCGGCGATCGGTTGAAACGGCAGGACTTTTCGATCATTCAGTTCGAACAACATTTCCAAGATAGCGGAGCAGTATTTCTTTGGCGCGCATTGAAGCGAAGGATTTGTTACTTCAGTTTTATTGATCTTGGGAACACTAACCGACAAGAATAGAGTGCCCAAGATATCGTGCGTAGTCAGAATACCAGATTGCAAAGCCGAGAGATGACAATGTGACTTCCGAAAGCAAATTGGTTTATCTTTCTGACAAGGACCTGGAAGCATTAGGCATCCAACCTTCCTAATTTACCGCAGCCATTGAAGCTGCCCTGATCGCGAAGGCAACCGGAAAGCTTCATACGTCTCCCAAGACGGCCATCCTGCCTGGGGATGGACGGTATTCAATTTCAACTTTGGCAGTGGGAGATGATGGGTTCATCGTGACGAAACAAGTTACTGTGTGCCCTGAAAATTCGGCAAGAGGGCTCCCCGCTATTAACGGCGCAATCATGGTTATGGACGCGCAAACCGGGCTTCTCAGAGCTGTATTGGGGGCGAACTGGATAACCGCAATCAGAACAGCAGCACTATCAATGGTGGTGGCGCGAAGACTTGCAGACCCTAGTGCCGAGACGATGGCTTTTGTGGGCGCGGGCGTGCAAGCTCACTCCCAATTAGTTGCATTTTCAGAGCTATTTCCTTTGAAAAGAATTCGCGTGTTCGGGCGTGGCAAAGCGAATGTCGACAAGCTCTGCAGCTATGCTCACGATATGGGCCTCGTAGCTGAAATAGCCACAAATGCGAAGGACGCTTTGCGCTATGCCGATCTGGTTGTGACATCTATAACATTGGACTACTCTGTTGAACCCTTCTTAGATGCCCGATGGCTTAAGCCGACTGCGTTCGCAGCGATTACAGATGCCTGCATTCCGTGGTTTCCAGACAGCATGTCCGCTTTCAAAGCTGTTATTGTTGATGGCCGAACACAAGAAATTGAAAGTGACAAGCCGATGCTGCCATACCAGCAGATAGCCGGCGATTTAACGGAACTTGTCTCAGGGGAAGTCGCTGGCCGTTCACACGAAACACCGGCAGCCTTCGCTTTCAGAGGTATTTCATTGGGAGATTACGCAACAGCGGTCCTCGCGCTTCGACGGGCTGCTGACATACGAAGGTTGTTAAGATCGGGAAATAGACTCTGCTGCGGAAAATTCGTTGACCGCTTTGGGCTCACTGCTGCCATTCGACACCGATTGCAAAACGCCGCATCACCTTCAGAAACACCCATCTAAACAAAAAAAACCTGCCGACGTCACCGCCAGCAGGCCCTTGTTAAACCCTTATCGGGTCAACAATCACATCCGCGATGCAACGTTCTCCCAGTTCACCAGATTGTTGAGGAAGTTCGACAGGTAAGCCGGACGCTTGTTGCGGAAATCGATGTAGTAGCTGTGCTCCCACACGTCGCAACCCAGCAGAGCGGTTTGACGGAAACACAGCGGGTTCACGCCGTTCTCGGTCTTGGTCACAGCCAGCGAGCCGTCTGCGTTTTTGACCAGCCACGCCCAGCCCGAACCGAACTGACCGGCACCAGCCGCGCTGAACTGCGACTTGAACTCGTCAACCGAGCCAAAGCTCTCGGTCAGGGCTTTTTCCAGGTCACCGGGCATTGCGTTGCCGCCGGGGCCCATCATTTCCCAAAACTGGTTGTGGTTCCACAGTTGGCTGATGTTGTTGAAGATGCCGTTTTGCGCGACGGCATTTGCGTCGTAGGTGCCAACGATGATCTCTTCCAGCGACTTGCCGTCCCACTCGGTGCCGGCGATCAGCTTGTTGCCGTTGTCGACATAGGCCTTGTGGTGCAGGTCGTGGTGATATTCCAGTGTTTCCGCGGACATACCCTTGGCTGCCAGCGCGTCATGTGCATAAGGAAGATCAGGAAGTTCAAAAGCCATATCGGCCCCCTGTTAAAAATGTAAGTTGCGGTTCCCAAGGTTAAATGCTTTGGCAGCCGCCGCAGGTCAAGAGCCGAGACAAGAAAACCCGGAGGCAGGCGATGCTTACACAGGCGCGCAAGATGTTTTACCGCGCCCGCGGATACTATGCGGGCCAGCTGAATGGCGAGCCGTTTCGTCTGGACCCTTATCATTCGAAATTTTGGCGCAAGGCGTCTGATGGCAAGTGGGAGCCTGAAACTTTCGCGGTACTCGACAAGTATCTGTCGGCAGATCGGGATTATCTGGACATCGGCGCGTGGATTGGCCCCACGGTCCTGTACGGTGCCCGCAAGGCGCGACATGTCTGGTGTTTCGAACCGGACCCGACGGCATTTCGGCATCTGGCCTGGAACCTCGACCTGAACGACATCCAAAACGTTTCGGCCTTTGGCGTGGCGTTGTCGGATCAGTTCGGAGTGGCTCGCATGGCGTCGGTGCGCGGCGAGCCGGGCGATTCCACCAGCTCACTTTTGCACGACGGAACACATGGCAATGACGCCTTGACGATCGCATGGAACCAATTCGAGGCCGCGAATGACCTTTCGGGCGTTTCTCTGGTCAAGATGGATATTGAGGGGGCTGAGTTTTTAGTGCTGCCAACGATCCTGCCCTGGTTGAAACGGACGCGACCTACTCTGTACCTCTCACTCCACTCACCGCTTTTACCCGAAGAGGACAGACATCAGCCGACCTCAGACCTGCTGAGCAGTCTCTCCTTTTATTCTGAAATTACTGACGAAACCGGACGCCCGCTGGATGTTCAGAAAGCGCTCAGCCCAACGGAAATGACACGGTACCGTACGGTTTTGTTTACTGGCTAGAATGCGGCCATTAACCCTGTCGAATTAGGTGATTCCACACTTGCAACCCAAGCGTGAGCTTGTTGAGTGAACCCACGGAATAGTTTGAAGGAAAACAAAAATGAAAGCTTCGCTTACGGCGATTGCTGCGATGACCGTTTCCGCGCAATCAGTTTTAGCTGGTACCGTCGAATACAAATGCGAAATCACGAAGCCGGACGGCCATGGCTGGATCGCTCCCGAGTATAATTTTCAAGTAGATACTGACACGCGTGAGGCCAAAGTTGTCAGCTGTCATCACGATTGGACCAGCGCCCAACTCAAAGTGAAAAAAAGTGGCGAATATCGCATGTTTTGGAACGTCACCCTCCGGTCAAGCGAAGGGCAAAATCTGCGCATGAAATATCAGGCAAATCTTAATTCAGCAAAAAACACTGTCAAAGTTCGCGCCAGTTTTGCGCATACAAGCGCTGCCAACAAACCATATGGATCCGGAGTTTGCAGCGTATTCACCGGGTAAAGAAAGCCCCGGCATAGCCGGGGCTTTTCAGTTAAATTCGGTTCAGTACACCCCAACTTCGCTGCCCGGCTGCGCCGCAGCTTTAAGCAGCTTGAACACGTAGTCTGCGGCCGACCGGAAGCAGACTACGCGAAAAGTTTCAGCGTCATCCATCCAGAAAGCCCCTGCCACCTGAGCCAAGCGCGAGCGGCGGATCTGACCAGGTTGAAATGCCTCAACCGACAGCTCGACTGGGGCAAGTTTGCCCAACACCTCGCGCGCATTGCTGCCCGAGATACTGAACACGGCGCGGGCGTCCGAGACGTTGACGGCCAACGCGTGTGTACCGCTTAGCGCGTTGGTCAAGGCCGCCAGTTTGGCCTCAACCTCGGCGTAAGGAACAAGCACCAGTAATTCATCG
Source organism: Ruegeria atlantica (assembly GCF_001458195.1). Taxonomy (GTDB): domain Bacteria; phylum Pseudomonadota; class Alphaproteobacteria; order Rhodobacterales; family Rhodobacteraceae; genus Ruegeria; species Ruegeria atlantica. The sequence goes on from NZ_CYPU01000048.1 coordinate 3,916, forward strand.
GTGGACATCCAGCAGACGCCGGACTCACCGTCGACCAAGGCTTCGCGCTGACCGGGCATCTTCTGACCCGTTGCGTCCTTGACGGCCTTGGCCAACACCTTGTCGGACAGATCGCCGCGCAAGGTAATCATACCCTGCAGGCCACATTCCCGGACCTTGGCGATGCCATCATACCTTGCGTGGTTCAGTGCGCTGATGGGTTCAGACATTCTGCTTCTCCCCGTCCTTATCGAAGAAGATCGGGTCCACGATCTTGGCTTTGTAGGTTTTGCCATCGGTGCCCGGGAACTCAACGATCTCGCCCATGCGGTCGGGACCGTGCTTGATCAGACCCATTGCGATGCCCTTGCCCAGATTGGCCGAGTAATAGGTCGAGGTCACCCGTCCGATCATATTGCGCTGCCCGTTGGCGTTGACGCCCTCCCCGACTGCGTAAGCTCCGTCAGGGATGACCGAACCATCCACAGTCTCAAGACCAACCAGTTTCCAGCGGTCCGGATCGGCCATGTGGCTGCGCGAATGGGCACGTTTTCCGAGGTAGTCCTCTTTCTTTTTCGAAAGCGCCCAGTTCAGCCCCAGATCCTGCGGGATCACGGTGCCGTCGGTCTCGTCCCCGATCATGATAAAGCCCTTCTCGGCCCGCAGGATATGCAGACATTCCGTGCCGTAAGGCATCACGCCGAATTCTTTGCCCGCCTCCATCAGGGCATCCCAAAACGCCTGACCCTGCGATGCGGGAACCGCGATCTCATAAGACAACTCGCCAGAGAACGAGATGCGGTAAGCGCGGCAGTCAAACTCACCGACCTTGCCATCACGCCATTCCATGAAGGGCAGCGCTTCTTTCGAAACATCCATACCGCCCAATTTCTCCAACACCTTACGGGCGTTGGGGCCAACAACCGCGACCTGAGCGTATTGCTCGGTCACGTTGGCGACGTAGACTTTCCAGTCCCACCACTCGGTCTGCAGCCATTCCTCCATATGGGCATGGATGCGCTCCGCTCCGCCGGTGGTTGTGTGGCACAGCCAGGTATCCTCGTCGATCCGTGCTACAACGCCGTCGTCGATCAGGAACCCGTTTTCCGAACACATCAGGCCATAGCGGCATTTGCCGATCTTCAGTGTGGACATCATGTTGGTGTACATCATGTCCAGGAATTTGCCGGCGTCCGGGCCTTTGACGATCAGTTTACCCAGTGTCGACGCGTCCAGCAAACCAAGGTTTTCGCGGGTATTCTTTACCTCGCGGTTTACTGCGTCGTGCACAGATTCACCAGGACGTACATAAGCGTAGGTCCGGCGCCAGTGGCCGACCGGCTCCCAATCCGCGCCGTTCTTGTCGTGCCAGTCATGCATCGGCGTTTGACGGATCGGTTGGAACACGTCGCCCCGCGCTTCGCCGCCAATCGCACCCATCGAAATGGGCGTGTATGGCGGGCGGAACGTGGTGGTTCCTACCTTCGGAATTTCTGATTCCAGTGCATCAGCAAGAATCGCCAGTCCGTTGATATTGCTCAACTTACCCTGATCTGTCGCCATACCCAGTGTGGTGTACCGCTTAGTATGCTCGACGCTTTCATAGCCCTCGCGCGCGGCCAGTTGCACGTCTGAGACTTTGACGTCGTTCTGGAAGTCCAGCCAGGATTTCATGCGTAGCTGCACTTCGGCGTTGGCGGGCATCAGCCAGACCGCTTGCATAGCGGCCTCTTGCGTGGCCTCACCAGCCGGAGCCTTGGTGTTCTTTGGCTTGAAGCCAGCTGCCTTGGCGGCGGCTTTGCCCGCAGCGTGCGCGTCAGTCAGAACATCACCCAGCGCCAATGGACCATTTGAGGCACCCGCAGCCACAACAAATCCCTCGCCGTTCGCGCCCAGTGGTGGCCGTGCCGGATCGGGGCGGAAATGCGCGTGCGCCTCGTCCCAAATCAACTTGCCACCGCAATGCGACCACATGTGAACAACCGGGGACCAGCCGCCAGACATGGCAACCGCATCGCACTCAACTTCTTCGCGAGCGCCACCGATGCCTTCCTGATTGCAGATCTCGACCTTTTTGACGCGCTTGCCGCCTTTGACTTTGGCAATGGCCTTGCCGGGGTCGACCCGGATTCCAAGCTGTCGCGCCTCTTCGGCCAGCGGTCCGGCTGCAGCGCGCGCATCAATAACACGCAGAACATCGACACCTGCCTGCTTGAGGATGATCGCTGTGCGATATGCGTCGTCATTGTTGGTCGCAACGATCACACGTTCGCCCGGGGTTACGCCCCAATTCACCACATAGTCGCGCATGGCCGCGGCCAGCATGACGCCCGGCACATCATTGCCCGCAAATGACAGCGGACGTTCGATTGCACCTGTCGCAGTGACGACCTGCTTGGCCCGGATACGCCACAGGCGATGGCGTGGACCTTGTGTGCCCGGTTTATGGTCGTTCAGGCGCTCATACCCCAGCACATAGCCATGGTCATAGACGCCCGCGCCCATGCAGCGGTTGCGCATGATAACGTTGCCCATTGTTTCCAGTTTGGAAACCATTTGTTCCACGAACTTATCCACAGGCTCATCATTGATGGTCCCGCCATCGACCGGAGCACGCCCACCCCAATGCGCAGTTTGCTCGATCAGCAGAACCTTGGCACCGGTCTCGGCCGCAGCCATGGCCGCCTGCAACCCGGCGACACCGCCACCGATCACCAGAACGTCGGTGAAGGCGTAGAAGTGCTCATAAGTATCTGCGTCGCGGTTGTCCTTGTCGGGTGCTTTACCCAGACCGGCCGACCGCCGGATGATCGGCTCGTAGACGTGTTTCCAGAATGGCTTGGGGTGGATGAACGTCTTGTAGTAGAAGCCCGCTGGCAGGAACCGCGCCAGCGCTGTGTTCACGGCACCGATGTCGAATTCCAGGTTCGGCCAGTGGTTCTGTGAAATTGAGGTCAGGCCATTGAACAGCTCGGTCGTTGTGGCGCGCTGGTTCGGCTCGAACCGGTTGCCCTGCCCCAGGCCAACCAAAGCGTTCGGCTCTTCCGCACCGCTGGCGACAACACCGCGGGGGCGGTGGTACTTGAATGACCGGCCCATCATCATTTGATCATTGGCCAGCAGGGCCGAGGCAAGCGTATCCCCCTCGTACCCCTGCATCGAGGTGCCGTTGAAGGTGAAGGTGACCTGTTTCGACCGGTCAATCAGCCGGCCTTGTTTTGCGAGACGGGTGCTCATGTTGCGGACCTTTCGCAGGCGGAATTAGGGATGGCAGCGCGGATCATTCGTACTCTCTCCACGTCCAGCCAGGGCGCTTTGCAGTGATCGCGTCCTTGAGTTCTTTCGGCGGCTCGGTGGTCTGGGCGGAATAGGTTCCGAACACTTCGAGCGTTTGTGTGCAGCGAGCGGCGTGGAACCACTTGCCGCAGCCGTTGCTGTGGCGCCAGCGTTCGAAATGAACGCCTTTGGGGTTTTCACGCATGAACAGGTAGTCGTGGAATTCGTCCTCAGACGAGCCGGGACCGAAGCGTTTCAGGTGCGCCTCACCTCCGGCGGACAGTTCAGATTCTTCGGCGTCGACGCCGCAATACGGGCAGTTCAGGATCAGCATATGGTCATCCTTTTGGCGGTCGGCTGGCAATGTGGCCAACCAGAATTCTATTAAGTGGCACCTTCGGGCAAGGGTGTTAGTGCGCCACCCCGGCGGCGACGCTTTCGTCGATGAAGCGGCCCTCTTTGAAGCGATCCAGCGTAAAGGCTTCGGTCAGCGGTGAGTGACCCGTGGCCATCAGTTGCGCCATGCCCCATCCCGATCCAGGGATCGACTTGAAGCCACCCGTGCCCCAGCCACAGTTGATAAAGCAGCCACCCAGTGGCGTTTTCGACAGGATCGGAGACCGGTCACCGGTCATGTCCACAATCCCGCCCCACTGGCGCAACATCTTCAGGCGCGAGATCATCGGGAAGGTTTCGACCAGTGCGCGAACGGTTTCCTCGATATGATGGAAGCTGCCGCGCTGGGTGTAGTTGTTGAAGGCATCAGTGCCGCCGCCGATCACCATCTCGCCCTTGTCGGACTGAGACATATAGCCATGCACGGTGTTGGCCATCACCACCACGTCCATACAGGGTTTGATCGGCTCGGACACCAACGCCTGCAGGGCAATGGCTTCAAGCGGCAAACGGAAGCCCGCCATCTCGGCCAGCTGACCGGAATGGCCCGCAACCACCATACCCAGCTTGTCACAGTCAATCGAACCCTTGGTAGTATCGACGCCAACAACGCGGCCATTCTCAGACCTGACGCCTTTGACCTCGCATTGCTGGATGATGTCCATGCCCATTGCGGAACAGGCGCGCGCATATCCCCAAGCCACGGCGTCGTGACGAGCGGTGCCCCCGCGTTCCTGCCACAATGCGCCCAGAACCGGATAGCGCGGACCGTCGATATTGATGATCGGCACCAGCTCTTTGACGCGCTCGGGGGTGATCCATTCGGTCTGAACACCTTGCAATGCGTTGGCATGCGCCGTGCGCTGATATCCGCGAATTTCGTGATGGGTTTGGGCCAGCATCATAACGCCACGGGGGCTGAACATGATGTTATAGTTCAGTTCCTGGCTCAGATCCTCGTACAGGCTGCGCGCTTTTTCGTAGATCGCTGCCGAAGGGTCCTGCAGATAGTTTGAGCGGATGATAGTCGTGTTCCGACCGGTGTTACCACCGCCCAGCCAGCCTTTTTCGATCACGGCGACATTCTGGATGCCGTAGTTCTTACCCAGATAATAGGCCGTGGCCAGACCATGACCGCCCGCACCGACGATGATCACGTCGTATTTCTTCTTGGGTTCGGGCGAACGCCAGGCGCGTTCCCATCCGGTGTGATAGCGCAGCGCTTCGCGCGCTACAGCAAAGGCTGAATAGTGTTTCATAGGCGAATCCATCCGGTTCGGTGATTGCGCGAAGATATGCCGCGTAACGCCAGCGCGCCCCTGCCGTTCAACGCCGTAATATCGCACTATTGCGACATAGGCCCCATTATTGCGACACGAAGTCGGCCAGCGGCCATTTGTCCCTTTTGTCGGCCCGCCGAGAGGTCTAAGTCAGGGCAGCCACTTCGGAGAAGCCATGTCGTTCTGGGTCCTGATCATCCTAACAGCTGCCGTGACTGCAGTGTTCCTAGGCTATTCTATCCTGCGCTCGCGTGACACACGCGAACCCGCAGCGGCCTATGACCTGCGTGTTTATCGCGAACAATTGGCGGGCGTGGACAAGGATCTGGCCCGAGGTGTCATCGGGGAAGCAGATGCCGAGCGTGTACGCACCGAGATTTCACGCCGTATTCTGGCCGCAGACGCACAGATACAGGCACAGTCGACTCGACCGGGACCGCCACTTTGGGCTTCGGTCACCGCTATCGCAGCCGTGGGTCTTATCCTGGTCGGCGGTGCGGCCTGGATGTACGACCGGATGGGAGCGGCGGGGCTACCGGACCAACCCCTGTCGCTGCGTATTGCGCAGGCGGAAACCTTGCGCGCGGAACGCCCCAGCCAGGCTGAATTCGAGGCCACTACAACACCTGCGCCCTTGCCTCAGCTGGAAGAGAGTTATGCAACGCTTTTGGAGCAGTTGCGTGAAACCGTCGAAGCGCGTCCCGATGACCTGCAAGGCCATGTACTTTTGGCGCAACACGAAGCGAACGCAGGCAACTTTCCGGCCGCTTACAAGGCCCAGCAGCGCGTGATCGAATTGTCTGGCGACGCTGTCCCTGCAGACGCTTATTCGCATCTGGCCGAAATGATGATCTTGTCGGCGGGTGGATATGTATCCCCCGAAGCCGAAGCTGCATTGCGCGAAGCGTTAAAACGCGATCCGCGACATGGCCCGGCACTGTATTACCTTGGCCAGATGATGGTGCAGGTCGGGCGCCCCGACATCGGGTATCGCATCTGGACCGACGCCTTGCGCAACGCACCGGCCGGCGCGCCATGGGTCGACGCAATTCTGGCCCAACTGGATGAGCTGGCCTTTCGCGCAGGGGTGTTCAACGCGCCCGAGGTTTCGGCTCCCGCAGGACCCGGCCCAAGCCAGGATGACGTCGAGGCCGCCGCGGCGCTGACCCCGGAAGAACGACAAGAGATGATCCGAGGCATGGTTAATCAGCTCTCCGACCGGTTGGCCACCGAAGGAGGCGCGCCCGAGGATTGGGCCCGTCTGATCGCTGCACTGGGCGTTCTGGGCGAAGGACAGCGCGCCATCGACATCAGGAACGAAGCCATGGCGGTCTTTGCCGGAAACGCCGACGCGCTGGAGACCATCGACGCTGCCGCACTTCAGGCAGGTATCGCGCAATGATATATGACGAATTCGAAGACTTCGCCGCCGCATTGTCCCCTATGACCGCCCTGATGGGGTTAGATCTGGGCGAAAAGACCATCGGCGTGGCCGTGTCCGACCGGATGCGCGGCGTGGCCAGCCCGCTTGAGACCGTGCGGCGCAAGAAATTCACCCTGGATTCGGCCCGATTGCTGGACATCATCGCAGACCGCGAGATTGGTGGTGTCGTACTCGGCCTGCCCAAAAACATGGACGGCACCGAAGGCCCCCGGTGCCAATCGACCCGCGCTTTTGCCCGAAATCTGTCACGTCTGACCGAGGTTTCAATCAGCTTCTGGGACGAACGGCTAAGCACAGTCGCGGCGGAAAAGGCACTTCTTGAGGCGGATACGTCACGAAAACGTCGCGGACAGGTTATCGATCACGTTGCGGCAGGCTATATTCTACAAGGAGCGCTGGATAGGCTGCGCTTTCTTTAAGGGCAACGGGGTATACCGATGACAAACATGGTCTGGAAAAGGAACGAGGTTGAGAGCCCTTGCATCCAGATATGCGTCGTGCACCCGACCGAGCGCATCTGTACCGGTTGTTATCGCACCATTGATGAGATCACGCGCTGGTCGAAAATGGACAGCGTTGAGCGTGCCGAAATCATGGAAGATCTGCCTGCGCGCAAACCCCGCCTTGCCAAACGTCGCGGTGGGCGGGCTGGGCGTATGAACAAATCCTGATATCCATTTCTGGCTTTTTGGCTGAATTCGCGCCGCTGCGGGTTGGTCTTGAGCCTCCCCATTTGAATGGGCCCACCGTTAAGATTAGGAAACGGAGGACCAAGAATGGCAAACAAGCGACCGAAGCCGGAAGAAATTGTCTCGAAGTTGCGGCAGGTTGAAGTTCTGATGGGGCAAGGGATGCCGCGTCTGGATGCGATCAGACAGATCGGCGTTGTGGAGCAAACCTATTACCGCTGGCGCAAGCAATATGGCGGAATGGGTGTAGACCAATTGAAGGAACTTAGGCGGCTTCAGAAGGAAAATGAGCGGCTCAGGCGTGCGGTATCAGACCTGACGCTCGACAANCTTATCCTGACGG
>NZ_CYPU01000049.1 GCF_001458195.1 Ruegeria atlantica
GCGTTCCGGTTTCCACTTGATTCAAAATCAATAACTTAGCGACTTCGTAAAGGAAGTGAGCCTCCCCATTTGAATGGGCCCACCGTTAAGATTAGGAAACGGAGGACCAAGAATGGCAAACAAGCGACCGAAGCCGGAAGAAATTGTCTCGAAGTTGCGGCAGGTTGAAGTTCTGATGGGGCAAGGGATGCCGCGTCTGGATGCGATCAGACAGATCGGCGTTGTGGAGCAAACCTATTACCGCTGGCGCAAGCAATATGGCGGAATGGGTGTAGACCAATTGAAGGAACTTAGGCGGCTTCAGAAGGAAAATGAGCGGCTCAGGCGTGCGGTATCAGACCTGACGCTCGACAAGCTTATCCTGACGGAAGCATCGAAGGGAAACTTCTAAGCCCCTCTCGTCGCCGTGCTTGCGTCGCTCATGTTCGCAGCCAGTTCAAAGTTTCCGAGCGCCGTGCATGCCGCGTACTGGGACAGCACCGATCCACGCAAAGGCGTATTCCACGGGGCCGACCCGATGAAGAACAGCTGGTGGCCGACATGATCGAGCTTGCCAGGCAGTATGGTCGGTATGGGTATCGCCGGGTTGCGGTGTTGCTGAGAGAGGCTGGATGGTCTGTCAGTGATGGGCGCATTGAACGGCTTTGGCGACGAGAGGGGCTGAAGGTGCCTGCAAAACAGCCCAAGAAGGGACGGCTTTGGCTAAACGATGGTTCATGTGTTCGACTCAGGCCGGAACATAGCAATCATGTCTGGAGCTATGACTTCGTGCATTGTCGCACCGATGATGGGAAACCTTTCCGGACGTTGAACATCATCGACGAGTTCAGCCGGGAGTGCTTGGCAATCAGGGTAAAGCGAAAACTAAACTCGGCGGATGTGATCGATGCTCTGACGGATTTGTTCATTCTGCGCGGCACACCGTCCTACATCCGTTCAGATAACGGTCCTGAGTTCGTTGCTCTGGCGGTTCGCGACTGGATTGCAGCTGTCGGAGCCAAAACGGCATACATCGAACCAGGCTCGCCTTGGGAGAACGGATTTTGTGAAAGCTTCAACGGTCGCATGAGGGACGAGCTGTTGAACGGGGAAATCTTCTACTCGCTCAGAGAAGCGCAGATCATCATCGAAGAATGGAGGAAGCACTACAACACCAAACGACCACACAGTGCACTGGGTTATCGCTCTCCGGCACCAGAAACCATCATCCCGATGGAACACAGGCCGATCATGCACTAACAATCACGTTGGACCCGTCAGATAGGGCTGCTCAATCTGCGCAGCGCACTTTGCCTTCGACGGGTTGCTCGCCGCCTTCAACATCAGGAGTGATCGTTACCAAAGTATCGATTTGAAGGTCCTGCAATTCGTGAGGAGCTACACCGATTTCCGACACGGGCTCGGCGTTTTTTGCTTGCTCGGTTGCGTGCTTCGTGCGCATAGCCTTTGAAGTCCCATGCACAATTCCGCACACATTTTCTTCCCTCCGTATCAGGTCAGGAAATTCGGATAGCAGATCAGGGCCACCGGTCCACCGCCCACGAATGCACCAAATGATATGGTACATTTGCGCGTTAATGGCCGCAGGATCAGAGCCGAGCAAGAACGTACGCCCGTCGCTCAACTGAGCATCCATCCAAGATAGGGGTGCGCGCATCTGAGCGACAAGATGTGGTAGCTGCTCGTTGGCGCGTTTAAGCCCTGCAGCCCAGTCTTGGCCAATATACAAGCGTCCGCGGTCCTCTGCAAAATCACTTGGCAGGTTATCACCGGCAGATCCAAGAACGATTTTCACGGCCAGCGAGAAAAGATCGCCATCGGTGTAGCGACTCAAGCACCACATCAAACCAGCCTCAGTTGTCGGCATCAGTGTCGGCGTTGGGTGACGACTTTCAACCTCGCGAAGGATACATTGGCTGTCGCAATAAATGTCCGCCCCAATTTGCATGACCGGGGTACGTCGGTAGCCGCCCGTCAGCGCTGTCAGCATGGGCTTCGGCGGCAAGCGCGGGATCTCGACATCGCGCCAGGACAGCTGCTTGATACCGAAGGCCACGCGCACTTACTCAGCTACGGGTGATTGCGGATAGTTGTGGAAGACTATCTCTGTAGCTGGATAGATCATGCAGTTTGTCTCAATTCTGTTTTTCGAGTTGCTTCAGGACGCTATCGGAACTCGTCAGATCACGAAACCCAGGCGATCTCCAATGTTCTGGAAATGCTGGTTTGAAGGCGTGACTATTGCAGAAATCGACTTCGAAGTGGCGGATCACTTTGCATAGAATACCGACTACAAGCTTCGGCACTGCAGTCATTGTTGCATAGTGCAGCGAATGGCTGCTCCGAGCCCAAAACAGACGCCGGTGCAAACCGCCACCAATGACAGCTTTGGTCCAGGAAAAGCATTGAAATTATCTGCCACGAACGAAGGATTACGACTGCAAAATCAACACCGTATCGCCTTAGTGCGCTTTAAACCCCGATCCCAATCAAAGCCTGCATTGATGGACCTCAGTCGCGAAATATTTGCCTTTAACAATTGGAAAATACAATCGCCTGATGCGCATATTTATTACTGAAGTGTCTGCCCGTGCCACATTCAAATACCGCTTAAGTGGTGCATAAAAAATGAATGTTGGGTTTGCGGCAGGAACAGTGGTAGCCAGAGCACAACCAGTCTTCCCCTGCGAGAGTAGAACGCATGCCAGAAAGAATTGAAGTCCTAGAGGATATCTGCAAACAAGCCGGGCGTTTGGCGCTCAAGTATTTCCGCGAACAAGACACGCTGGTGATCGACAACAAAGGACATCAGGACTTTGTCTCGCAGGCAGATCGCAATGTCGAGTTGCTGACGCGCGATCTGTTAGCCAAGGCTTTTCCTGAAGACACCATCGTCGGCGAAGAGCACGCTCCGACCCCCGGCACCTCCGGGTTCACCTGGGTCATTGATCCGATCGATGGCACCACGAACTTCATCAACGGCATTCCTGCTTGGACGGTTGTTGTTGCGGGCGTGCGCGGCGCTGCAACCGAATGCGGGGTCATCCACGATCCGGCAAACGACGAAACGTTTGTCGCCGTAAAAGGCGAAGGCGCAAAGCTGAATGGGGCGCCGCTGAAACTCGAGGATTCACGGAAGATGTCCGAAGGCACAGTTGGCGTCGGATACTCCAACCGAGTGGACGACCAAGGGATCGTTCGCCTCGTTACGGCTTTGGTTGATGAAGGATCAATGTTCTATCGGAACGCGTCGGGGGCTCTTTCCCTGGCTTATGTCGCAGCGGGGCGGCTTTTGGGGTACGCCGAAGAGCACATGAACGCTTGGGATTGCGTTGCGGGTCAGCTCATTGTCGCCGAGGCCGGAGGCTGCGTAGAGGTGCAGAACGCTGACGACATGATACGCTATGGCGGACGTGTCGTTGTGGGAACGCCTGCCGTATTTGATCGGCTACTTGAGCTCTCCAAGACAGCTTTCGAGCAAACCGATTAAGCCTCCGGCAGCAATACCGGCCCTTTTTGAGAAAACCCGACGGTCACGTCAGTGCCAACTTCCAGCGGCGTGTCCACGTTTTCGTGAACAGCGAACATGGAACCGAAGCTGGCCTCAAGCGTGTATTCCATCCGCACACCGACATAGGTCGCCTTGGCTACGGTCGCCTTGAAACCATCTTGCGCACCGATCACCAATCTAGATGGGCGAACAGCAAGCTTGGCGGCTCCCACCGCTAGCCCTCGGGCGGGGAGTACATGAGTGTACCCCTCAATGGAAATCGTCGCCATATCGCCATCCACGCTCTCGATGGTACATGGCAGGATGTTCGCTTCTCCGATAAAATCCGCAACAAAACGATCAACAGGCGCATCGTACAGGCTGCGCGGCGTGCCAATCTGAGCGATGGAGGCGTTGCGCATAACCACGATTTCATCAGAGACGGCCAACGCCTCTTCCTGATCGTGGGTGACATAGACAACCGTAAGCCCAAGGTCTTGTTGAATGGCGCGGATATCTTCGCGCACCTGACGGCGCAGTTTTGCATCAAGGTTGGACAGCGGCTCGTCAAACAACAGAACCTGCGGCTCCAACACCAAAGCACGCGCGACGGCGACCCTTTGTTGCTGACCACCCGAAAGCTCACTGGGCAAGCGCGTATCGAACCCCTTCAGCCCAACAAGCTCCAATCCGGCTAGCGCGCGGTCGCGCGTTTCCGATTTCGAGTATCCAGAAAAAGTCAGGCCATAAGACACATTTTCCAGCACGCTCATATGAGGAAACAGCGCGTAGGACTGGAATACCATCGACACATCGCGATCTGTCGCGGGCAACGTTGTGACATCGCGGTCGCCGATCAGAATGCGCCCGGACGTTGCCATTTCTAGACCTGCAATCATACGCAACGTCGTCGTTTTCCCACAGCCCGATGGCCCAAGCAAGGTGACAAGCTTGCCCGCCTCCACATGCAAATCGATGTTGTCCACAGCGACAACGTCGCGTCCAAAGCTTTTGGTCACGTTCTCGAAACGAACCGGGGCGGCTTTACTGGCAATTAGTGTTTTGCTCATGTTTGTTCCTTTGCCCCGAATTGCGTGCGGCGTCCGATTTTCGTCCGCCCGACCAACACCTGTAGCAGGCCGACCGCAGCAAGCATGACGAAGATCAGCGTTGTGGAATAGGCGATCGCAAGGCCGTAATCGTTGTTCTCAACACGACCGATAATATAGCTCGTCGCCATGTCGTACTCTGCTGAGACCAGAAAGATCACTGCAGAAATCGCAGTCATGGCGCGCACAAAACTGTAAACAAGTGCTGCCAGAATTGCGGGTTTCAAGAGCGGCAAGATCACCCGCCGGAAAGTTTGCCACGAATTCGCACCAAGCGTGAGAGAACTTTCGTCCAGCGATTTGTCGAGCTGGCTCATCGAAGCGATGCCAGCGCGGACCCCAACAGGCATGTTCCGAAAGATGAAGCTCACAATAAGTATAATGCCCGTACCGGTGATCTCAATCGGTGGCACGTTAAAGGCCAGAATGTAACTGACCCCGATAACCGTTCCCGGGATCGCAAAGCTCAGCATAGTTCCAAACTCGAACGCGTTTTTGCCTGTAAAGGATTGCCGTGTCAGCAGATATGCCGTGATAAGACCAACGGCGGCCGTCAACGGCGCAGCTGCAGCAGCGATATAGATCGTCGTCCAGAAACTATCCCATGCCGCGCCTGTCCAGCGGATGCCTGTTTCTTCGAAACGCACAGAGAACGCGGTGACATAGTGTTTGAAGGTGAGCGTGTTGTTGACACCCCAAAGTTCGACCACGCTTCCATAAAGGATCATGCCGTACACAACGACCGTAAACAGACCCCAGACGCCTGCCGCAATGAAAACCGGGACAGCAAGGCCGTTTGGCATCAGCGGATGGACGCCAGCGTCGCCCTTGCCGGAAACGGTTGTATAGCTCTTTTTGCCAAGCCACATGCGCTGCGCATAAAACGCGGAGAGTGTAAAAAACAAAAGCACCATCGCAAGCACAGCGGCGCGGCCCTGATCGTACTGAGCGCCGACAATTGCAAAGAATATCTCGGTTGACAGAACATCAAAATTTCCGCCCAGAACCAGCGGATTGCCGAAATCCGCCATGCTCTCAATGAAGCCAAGCAAAAAGGCATTTGCCAGCCCCGGCCGCATCAACGGCAGCGAAACTGTACGGAACGTTTGCCAGCGGTTCGCCCGCAGCGTTTGCGCGGCCTCCTCCATCGACGGAGACACCCCCTCAACAACGCCGATAAGGACAAGGAACGCAATGGGCGTAAAGGCGAGCGTTTGTGCAATGAGTACGCCGGGCATGCCATAGAGCCAGCGTGTCGGCTGGACCCCAAACAGATCGGCAAAGAACTGCGTGACCGTGCCGGAAAGGCCGAACAGCAGGATCAAAGCCAGACCAATAACGAAAGGAGGCGTGATGATCGGCAGAACGGTCAACGCGCGCAGTGCCCGCTTGTAGCGGAAACCCGAGCGCGTCACGACAAGCGCGAATACCAAACCCAGAACAGTTGTCAGGATGCCAACCGTGATGGCGAGGAAAAGCGAGTTCCAAGCGGCCCCACAGCGCGCGCCAGACATGCAGCCAAGGCCCCAAAGACGGTCATCAAAGAACTTGGAAGCAAAGACCGAAGCAGAGTAGCCACCTTCCTCAGTTATGAAAGCGGCCAAAAGCATCTTTGCGATCGGCAAGAACACGAAAACCGTGACGATAACGATCACGCCACCAATCGCGCTGACAACAAAGACATCTCCGTTAATCGCACCCCGTGCAGCGATGCCTTGGGTGAACAGGAACAGGTACGCCGACGCGAGCAAAAGCGCGCCGTATCCCATACCGAACTGGCGGTCGCCAAGGTCTCCAAACAGCGCCATCAGCCATTCGAAATTGAACCCCCTTATGCCGATGCCAAAGCCTTGAGCAATCAGCCACCCAAAGCCAATGGCGCCAGACGCAATCAGTATCTTTGCATAAAGTGGGTCGCTCTTCTTGCGGCGAAGCGCAAAAAGCGACGTGATCAGCGGGATTATGAGTGGCGCCAGCCAGAGCTTTTCACCCTGTCCAATCAAAAACGCCGCAGGCGCGTAATCCTCATCAAAGGGATAGCCATCAATCAGCCATTCAAATGCAAAGAAGCCGTCTTCGACCCCGTACCAAGGCAAAATACAGAACCCGACCCACCCGGCGACGATCCAAAAGATCAAGGCCGGATGGGTGGACGTTTCAGTTGAAACGTTTCGCAAGTTTTACTGCGGCAACGTCGAGACGTCTTCGTCCCATTTCTGCAACAGACGCTTGCGCTCGGCAGACGAGCCATAGGTCTTGAAATCATAGTCGATCAAAGTAATCGTCGACATGTCCGGCGCAGACGGTGACGTCTGGGCGCCAGTGTTCGACGGCACCTGGAACGCGTTCACTTCCAGCGCAAGGTTTTGTGCGTCCGTGGACAAGGCCCAGTCATAGAACTTCTTGGCTTCGTCCTCATTTCGCGCACCTTCAATGATCGACATCGAACCGATTTCATAGCCAGTGCCCTCACAAGGTGCGACGACTTTCACGGGGAAACCCGAAACAGCCTGCTTCACCGCGTCGTGCATGAACACAATACCGATGGTGTTTTCACCACGACCTGCCGCTTTGATCGGGGCAGAGCCGGACTTGGTGTATTGGTTGATGTTGGCATGAAGGCCTTTCATAAACTCAAAGCCCTCGTCTTCACCAAAAAGCTGCACCATAGAAGCCAGCGTCGTATAGGCCGTTCCTGATGAATTGGGGTTCGCCATTTGAACGTGGCCTTTGTACTCAGGCTTCAAAAGATCCTTCCAGCACGATGGCTCGGGCAGGTTGTTGGCAGCCAAAAGGTCGGTGTTGTACCCATAGCCAAGCGCGCCCGAATAAATCCCGATTGTTTTGTCGCCAGCGGATGTCGCCTGACTGATCGCCCAGTCATGCAACTGGTCGCGCATCGGTGACACGTAGGCCATCGTCAGGTTCTCTTCGGCAGCTTGCAAATGCGGATCGCCCGTACCACCCCACCAAACGTCCCCTTTTGGGTTGGCGGACTCGGCTTTGATCTGCGCGAAGGTCTCGCCTGACGATTTGCGGGTCATGTTCACGTCAATACCTGTGGCGTCTTCAAAGCTTCGCGCCATAAGCTGGCACCAGTCTTCCTGCGCCGAGCAATACAGCGTCAATTTGTCGGCCTGCGCGGCAGATACGCCTGCCGTCAGCGCGACGATAGACGTCACGGCAATAGTGCTAAATTTCTTCATGGTAATCCTCCCTTGGTCGGGCTCAACGCCCGCATTTTGTTTCCTGTCGCCGCCACTTTTGGCCGGACCGGAAGTGTCGGAACGTCACATTTTTCGTGATCCTGACCCAACAAGTTCAACGTAGCGAGTTTTTCCGCTTTGGGAAGATAAATGACTCTTGGAGGAGATTGGGTTTTGCGCCTCTTTACCTGACCCATGTGCAGGTCGAAGCGACCATGGCGGCTGACCAAGCTACGGCATTGAACGCTGGGATTCTCGAACCGTACGGCACTAATACGCTGCTTCATTGTGGGCTAGCCAACACAAACGAGAGTTACATCGTAAATTTGCAAGGTGTTCATGTATTGAACATGACAAGCACTGTCGTGCGGTTTTGGATCCAACTTGGCAAATCACACCTGTTTGATGTAGCAACAGGCTTGCGTCGAGCAATCTAACCGTTTGTTCTCCAACTGAACCGCCACAGACTGCAAATTGGTGGCGGATCCAGCTCACGAGATTTTGAGGCCACGGGTTACATTGCCCCCGAAAGCAGCCCTTTGGATAGTTGTCCCGAACGGCGGCTTTGTCCGCAATCCGGACTATCACGCCTAGTGCGGCGAACGACTGCTGTGAGCCCAGAGCTGTCGCCAATAATGAATGTCGGAACTAGCGACATACGGCCCATCATTGTTTGCTCGACGCTTTGACCGTCTTTGCGATATGCTCGGTATAGCGGAGATCAGTGCCTTGGAAAAAGATCAACACTCACGGAAGCTTACCACGATCTTGTCGGCTACTCAAACCTGATGAGCCGCGATGAAAGCGGAACTCTGGCAGCGCTGACGAAACTCCGACATTCGGAGATTGATCCTCGTATCGCATGTTATAACGGACGCACCGTTAAACTGATGGGGGACGGAAGCCTGGTTGAGTTTGCCAGCGTCGTTGATGCAGTTCAGTTTGCTGTGGACGTACAGAACGCCATCGCACAAGTCCAAAGCGCTGTAACCGAAGGTGAACGAATTCGGTTCCGCATTGGGATTAACGTCGGTGATGTCATTGTGGACGGGGAAGACATTTACGGCGACGGTGTGAATGTCGCTGCTCGGATAGAAGGGCTTGCCGAGCCCGGCGGCATCTGCATATCGCGCACTGTCTTTGATCAGGTGAGCAACAAGCTAGACCTCACCTTTGTCGACATAGGGCCGCAACAGCTCAAGAACTTATCTGCTCCCGTAGAGGTCTACAGGATCGCGTTCGACGAGCGCGCGCGAGCGCTTGCCACGAAAACACCTACACAGATCACAGAACCAACATTCGAAGCGCCGCGCAGGAAGGTAAAGCAGTGGATTCTGGCCGTGGCAATTGTGGTGATTGCGCTCTCAGGTGCGATGTATTTGCTGCGACCGGAGGTCTTCAAACCGCCTGTGATCGCAGTACTTCCATTCGAAGACTTCAGTGACGCCGAAAACAAAGGCCTCCTGAGCGACGCCGTGAGCGGAGGTATCATCACGTCTTTGGCGCGTTTTCCGCAGATGAAAGTGATTTCACGGCGATCGAGCTTCAAATTTCGGGATTCCGACCTTCGCATCTCTGAAATTGCCGATCAGCTGGGTGCCGATTTCATTCTTGAAGGAACCCAACAATACGATGGGGAAAGGCTGCAGATTACGGCGCAATTGATCGATGGGGAAACGGAGGCCCACATCTGGACTGATGATGTCGATGTCCCTTTGGAAGACTTGTTGAAAACGAACAACGCAATCAGCTTGAATGTCGCCGGGTCCGTTGGAAACAAGGTCATCGAGACGGAGGTGGCGCGTATGGCCAAAGACGATGTTAGCGCGCTGATGATTGCGAATGCCGCGCAAAGCCGGATCATGCGAGACTTTAGCCGCGAGAGCCTGTTGAAGAACATTGAGGAACAGGAACGTTCGTTGAAAGACTACCCGGAGTCCGCCTGGGGTCATCTTGGGCAGGCGCTCTCGCTGCGGATCGGCCTGCGTTACGGCTGGATCGAAGGCGACGAAGAGGAAATACGCAAAAGGATGTATGATCTGGCGCGCCGTGGCGTGGAATTGGATCCCAATAACTTCATGGCCTATCAGGCGCTGGGGCGGGCGTTGACAATGAATAACAATCCCGAAGCCGCAGCGAACGCTTTCCGCCGTGCGATCGAACTGAACCCGTCATCTTCCTTTGCAAGAACTTCGTTGGCGCAAACGCTGGGCTTTATCGGAGAATCGGAAGAGGCTTTGGAGGTTATTGCCGAGGCTGAACTTGTAGACCCTTTTTACGGACACGACATTCATTGGGAAAAGGCCAGAATACAATGGCAGATGGGGAATTGTGAGCAGGCGCTGAAGACCTTTCAATCATCGCCTTCAATGCCGACAGCAGCCAACAAGATGCTGGCTGCAATTCATAACTGCCTAGGCAATGCAAACAAAGCAGCGCAGGCAATGGCTGTCTATGTCGCCGAGAACCCAAGTTGGACCGTGTCGCGAGAACGCGACGTTAACGCCGATTTGTGGATCGCTCCAGGCGTTCTCGAACGATGGCTCGAAGCTATGGAGTCCTCTGGGATGCCTATGTAACGCCAACACACGCTATGACTGCTATGTCCGCGTGGCGGTCACTCAAACAGAGCCCCGCAAACGGCTGCTTTGAGCCCATTTCAGTCATTGGAAGAGCCGATTCAAAAGGGCAAATTCAAGTGCCTGAGTTTGGCCCGTTTTCGCGAATCTTGAATATGTGCCATTCTCAGTTCTGGGCGATACCAGACAAAACTTGATTTAGGTCTGGCGTCCACGGCCTGGGAGGAGCCAGTTATGAACTTGAGACCTGACCCGACTTTTCACGCCACACCGAAACTTGCTATGGAGGCACCGGCGGAAACGCTCGCCTTCACATTGATGCTCAGTCCCGACGGCTCACAGCCGGATGGCCTGGCCGTTGTGGATGTTGACCCGAAATCGAAGACCTACAGTCAGATCGTCCATCAGCTTATCATGCCCAACAAGGGTGACGAGTTTCACCACTTTGGCTGGAACGCGTGCTCTTCTGCACTTTCGCCCCTGACAGGGCATGCATTTCTGGAACGCAGGTATCTGATTGTACCGGGAATCCGGTCCTCGCGCATCTACGTGATCGATGTGAAGGACCCCCTGCAGGCGAAGATTCACAAGATCATCGAACCCGAAGAGGTGTTCGCCAAAACGGGCTATTCCCGCCCGCACACAATCCACTGCGGTCCCGAAGGGATTTATGTTTCAACGCTCGGCGGCGGCGGTGCCGATGGCACGAATGGCCCTCCGGGCATTTTCATCATGGACTGCGAGACGTTTGATATCCTTGGCCGCTACGAGATGGACCGAGGTGAACAGGACAAGCACTATGATTTCTGGTGGAATCTTCCGCGGGACTACATGGTAAGCTCGGAATGGGGGCTGCCGCCACAGTTTGAAAACGGGATCGTGGCCGAGGATTTGCTGTCCAACAAATACGGCCACAAGATCCATTTCTGGAACCTGCGCGAACGCCGCAACGTCCAAACCATTGATCTGGGTGCGAACCACCAGATGGCTTTGGAAATCCGGCCTGCTCATGATCCGGCAAAGGATTATGGTTTTTGCGGCGTCGTCGTGGACACCACAAACCTGCAGGGCGCAATTTTCACATGGTGGCAGAAGGATGACGGAACGTTCGAGGCTAAAAAGACGATCACGATTGATCCGCGACCTGAGAAGGCTGAGAACCTTCCACCCCTGTTGCAGGGATTTGAGGCCGTACCCCCATTGGTCACCGACATCGACCTGAGCCTGGACGACAAGTACCTCTACGTCGCCTGTTGGGGTCAGGGAGAAATGCATCAGTATGATGTTTCTGACCCGATGAACCCCAAGCTGACCGGCAAGGTCGAGCTTGGCGGGATTGCACGCGGGGCGAAACACCCGAACGGCAAGGATTTTGTCTACGGACCCCAAATGGTTGAGATCAGCCGGGACGGCAAACGAGTCTACTGGACCAATTCGCTCTATTCGACGTGGGATGATCAGTTTTACCCAGACGATGAGGGCGGGCAAATGGTCATGGCCAATGTCGGAGAAAACGGTGGTCTGGAACTGGACAAAGATTTCTATGTCGAGTTCCCAAAAGGCTATCGTAGCCACCAGATTCGTCTGGAAGGCGGAGACTGCTCAACAGATAGCTTCTGCTACCCGTCTGTCTGACGCGTGGACGGATTAGACACGGCAACAGCCCTGTGGTGGGCTGTTGTCGCCTCGGGCATTTATCACGGGGTCAATCCGGGTATGGGTTGGCCTTTGGCGGTATCAGCGGCTCTGATGGACAAAAGCAGCAACAGCCTTTTCAGGGCGTTGATCGCGTTGGCGACCGGGCATCTTGTTGCGATGGGCGCCATTCTGTTTCCCTTTACTGCGCTGCTGTTTCTAGCCGAGTGGCAGCGTGAGATTCAGATCTTCGCGGCCTGTCTCGTGATCGGACTGGGCGTCTATCTGTTGCTCAACCGGCGTCACCCGCGAATACTTGCGCGGGTACCTCCGTCGCGGCTTGCGCTCTGGTCGTTTTTGGCAGCGATGGCGCACGGAGCAGGGCTGATGTTGGTTCCTATCTATCTGGGCATCTGTCGCACAATCGCTACGGACCCAGGACATGCAGCGGCGGCTGATCTGATGACTGGAAACGCCAAAATCGCTGTTGGTGTCGCCTTGGCCCACACGCTGGCTATGACAATCTCAGGCGGGTTGCTTGCGTTCGGAGTATATCATTGGCTGGGCCTGAGGTTCCTCTCGAAAGGGTGGTTCAATCTGGACGTAATATGGGCGTTGAGCTTGATCCTTGTGGGGTCGATTTCGCTGCTGTTTGTTCATTCTGCTGGCTAACAGCAATGCCAGGCCGAAAAGGCCGAGGAGCCGTAGTTTGGGTTAAACAGCAGCGAACGGATGCTTTGTCCGCATGTGAGACATAGAACGGAAGCGCAGCGAACGACGGGTTCCAGTTTGGCAGCGTTCAATGACCGCTTTCGGGAAATCTCGCTGCAGCGCCGCAAGTAATTCCCCGATTGCGTGGATGCGCGGGCACGGAGTTCGCTGCGCCAGCATAAGGCGGGTTCGTCCGGAGGCTGTGTGAAAACTCTGACGGTCTGGCGAAATACGCCGAAAACAGCCTCTATGTGCATTCTCTCGCATTTCTGAGAGAGCTTTTGCGCAGGTGCCGAAAACGAGCGCGACGAGAGCGTGCTTGGGCCGGAGTTTTCACACATCCTCTCCGCACAGCGGTCATTGATGCACTACGCAGCAAAAGACTGTTTTGAACCCATTGTGACAATTGCTGCACTGCATTCAAATGCCCACTTTGATCGATTTTCGCCGACAATTATAGAGGCGCTTGGATGTTGTTACTTTATAAAGTAAAAACTACCGAACAAAGAGGCAAATCCCATGCGCAAACAGGCTGCAATCAGACAGGCAGACATTCTTGGCGTCCTGAGATCTTCGAAAGCACCTATGACGGCTTATCAAATTTTGGGTCGTTTGCAGAAGAACGAGCCGGATATTGCGCCACCAACTGTGTATCGCGCCTTGACTGCACTGACCGACCAGGGTCGGGCGCACAAACTTGAATCGCTCAAGGCTTTCGTGCCTTGCCGATGTGACCACGACAACAGCCTACCGGTCCTGACGATCTGCGATAATTGCGGGAAGGTCGAAGAGCACGATGGTGGATCACTTCTGTCGAAACTCACCGCTCTGATTTCGGCCAGCAAATTTGTGCCAGACCGCCACATCGTTGAACTCCACGGGGCCTGCAATACTTGCGCCGTTTAAGACAAATCCAATTCAAAAAGGTATGCCATGAAATATGCACTTCCCGCCTTAGTCGCCCTTACCACCGCTCCCGCCATCGCAGAAGATGCGCGCGAGTTGGATGCTCACGAACACGGTGTTGGCGAACTGAACATCGCGGTTGACGGCAGCACGATCGCGATGGAGCTCCATGCGCCGGGTGCGGACATTGTTGGCTTCGAATACGAGGCGACGGGCGCCGAAGATCGCGCTGCGATTGATGCCGCCGTAGCCATGCTGGCAAAACCGCTAGACCTTTTCGTTCTTCCCTCAGCGGCGGAGTGCAGCGTGACCCAGGCCAGCGCTGTGTTGGAAAGTGAAGAAGAACATTACGAGCACGACCACGAAGAGCATGCCGAAAGCGAGGCTCATGAGGGCCACGACGACGAGCATGGCCATGAAGACCACGCCGATGGCGAAAAGCATAACGATCACGACGACCATGCCGAAGCGGAAGCCAGCCACACTGAGTTTCACGCTGAATACGCACTGACCTGCGGAAATCCTGATGCGCTAACGGGGATCGAATTCGCTTATTTCGAGACTTTCGAGAACGCATTGGAATTGGAGGTGCAGATTGTGACGGCCTCGGGTGCGCAGGCATTCGAGATCGAGCGCGATGCACCGACGCTTGATTTGCGCGGCATGTTCTAATTGACGTCGCCTGAACTGATCCTTGATCTGAAGGACGTTCGTTTCCGATGGCCAGGACGGGCGTCTTTCGCGCTTTCGGTGCCGAATTTTTCAGTTCTGAGGGGCGAAGCCGTTCTTCTTCTGGGGGAAAGCGGATCAGGCAAATCCACGCTATTGTCTCTGATCTGCGGTACGGTCCACGCGGACGCCGGGATTGTGCGCGTTGCGGGTACCGATGTGTCTGACTATTCGGGCGGACAGCGCGACCGGTTTCGCGCCGAACAGATCGGAGTGATATTCCAGCAATTCAACCTGCTGCCTTTCGGCTCCGTCCTAGACAATGTCCTTTTACCGCTGCGCTTTGCCCCGGCGCGCCGTGGTCGGGTAGAAAATGGGCCCGATGAGGCACGAGGTCTTTGCGCCGCTTTGGGTCTGCCAGATCTTTTGGCCACGAAAGCCTCCACCCTCAGCGTCGGTCAGCAACAGCGCGTTGCAGTTGCGCGTGCCATGATAGGCCGGCCCCCGATCATCATTGCTGACGAACCCACATCTGCACTTGATGCCACCAGTCAATCGGCATTCCTTGACCTTCTTTTCGCCCAAGTGCGGGCCCATGGGACGACGCTTCTAATGGTCAGTCACGATCCCCGCCTTGGGGGCCGCTTCGACCGGGTGATCGCCATGGAAGACATCGCGCGCATAGAAAGGCAGGCGGCATGATCCTGCGGCTGGCAATCGGGTCGCTGAGCGCAAGGGCGCTGACGGTGGCTATGACGGTTCTGGCAATTGCGCTGTCGGTGGCCCTGTTCCTTGGCGTCGAAAAGGTGCGCACCGGGGCCAAGGCCAGCTTTTCCGACACGATCTCGGGCACCGACCTGATTGTTGGCGCGCGGTCGGGCTCGGTGCAGCTTTTGCTGTACTCGGTTTTCCGCATCGGCAACGCCACGAACAATGTCACATGGGAAAGCTATCGGGACATTGCCTCGCGACCCGAAGTGGACTGGATCGTCCCAATCTCGCTTGGTGACAGTCATCGCCAGTTCCGGGTCATGGGCACCACCGTCGACTTCTTCGAGCGCTACAAGTACCGGCAAGGGCGGAGGCTTGAAGTGGCTTATGGCGCGCTGATGTCTGATCTTTTCGACACAGTGATCGGCGCGGACGTTGCCACATCGCTTGGCTATGACGTCGGCGATCCGATCGTTGTGGCGCATGGCATCGCGTCTTTCAGCGAACACAAGGATCAGCCGTTTCGGGTCTCCGGCATTCTTGACAAGACCGGCACACCGGTCGATCGCACAGTCATCGTCAGCCTAGAGGCCATTGAGGCGATTCATGTGGATTGGCAGAACGGCGCACAAGTGCCCGGTCAATCCACGCCCGCCGATGTGATCCGGCAGATGGAGCTGACGCCCAAGGCGGTCACGGCGGCCCTGATCGGCGTCGAAAGCCCATTGCAGATCTTTGCCCTTCAACGCGCGATAAATGAATACCCGGAGGAGCCGCTTCTGGCCGTCCTGCCAGGTGTCGCCCTTCAAGAACTCTGGGGCATTGTCGGGGTTGCAGAAACCGCTTTGTTGGGTGTGTCGGCTATGGTTGTGGTCACAGCCTTGATCGGCATGATGGCGACAATTTTTTCAAGTCTGAATGAACGCCGCCGCGAAATGGCGATCTTTCGGGCCATGGGCGCGCGACCCGCAACGATCATGGGTCTTTTAGTGTTGGAGGCGGTTCTGACCGCTGCTGTTGGTGCGCTCCTTGGTGTATTATTCCTTTACCTCGGTTTGACCGTCGCGCAACCGATGATCGACAGCGCGTTTGGCCTATGGTTGCCCATAGAAGCACCCAGCATTAGGGAACTTTGGGTCTTGCTTGGCGTGGTGGCCGCTGGCGCAATTGTGAGTATGGTTCCGGCTTTCAGAGCCTATCGCTTGTCACTGGCCGATGGTATGATGGTGAAAACATGAGACAGATTGATCATACTCTCTTTGTGAGACACGCGGTCCTGGCCGAGCGATGAACTCTGGGATGCCAAGATCATGCGAACCCAGCTGCAATCGAAAGTGCTCCCTTAAACCGGTTACAAGCTAACGGCAGAGCGGATGGATCCTTACAGTGGTAAAGCCTGGTCCTTGTATTCCGGGCTGCAAAAGCCTGTATTCGGTCGATCCCCTCAATCATATTTGAAAAGAGAATATGCGTCCCTTTGTGCACCATTATTGTTCCTGTACCTGAAAAACACTCCTGTGTACTCTTGAGCGGCAATCCGAGCGAGGATCATTTAATGTTTTCGAGTACCTGTTCCGAGAAGGCTCCCAGATTGACCAGCAATACCATCACAGTTTCGGTCAGCCAGCTTGTGCGGATGGCAGCTGCCTTTATAATTACGGTGACGATTTCGATCGGCTCGGTAGCGGCCTGCGGTTTTGACCTCGTCAAGCCCGAGCGATCCTCAATCGACTGGATTGTCGACGCCGAAAAGCTGGTCATCGCGCGACCGAGAGCCGACAACGCATTCGCTTATGGGGTGTCCGAGTTACTTGTCGGCTCGACATCAGACATCGAGCTTCCCGGCCTCGTAAGCAGCACGGTCCGGCGTCAATTGGCGCTTAATCTGGAAGACGGCATTCTTTTTGCGCATGTGTCGGGAATTGACGATGGCATTGCAGGAAGCGGCTGGAGGATCGTGGCTCAAGTCGACAATGTATTCAGACCGGTACTGAACACCGCTCTTGCCCACAGAAAAGAATGGCGTGCTGGATACGAACAATCCCGGCAAGATTTCGTGGACGGCCTTCAAGGCAATAGTGATCCTAATATAAGGGCTCTCGTGATCTCCGAGTTTGACAAGATGCCGTATGAGAGGCTGCGAACGATGGATATTCGCATACCGCCTCAAGAATTGCTCAAAGAGCTATGGACTAAGCAAGGCTACCCCTATCAGGCCATCCGCGTGTTGCTGCTCGGGTTGAGCGACGACTACGCGGCGCGCGAGGAGGTCCATGCCTTCATCGATCGCGCCGAAGACTGGGATTGGGCGAATAATCTAGGCGCTTTCTCCGCAGCGCTGGTGGAGCTGGATGGTGCCAAAGGTGCACAGAAACTTGCAGATCGTCTACTTTTGGACCCGTCGCAGCCGCTCCAAAAGCTGGAAGAGGTGATCATGGCCTTTGCGGCGATAAACAAGTTGGCCGAGCCAGACGTGCAAACGGCCATAGGACTTGCTATCAGCGATTTCGTCGCCTTGCGTCCCGGTGCGGGCGAGATCGTGGCGCGGCAATTCGCAGCCGTGTCCGACTGGTCTCAGGCAGCGACACTCCAAACACTTGTTCGCCAACGGTCTATTTCGGGTCTGACAGGCGTGCTGACAGTGTCCGTATATTTGGCGCAAGCCCGAGAAGCGAACTTGTCAGCGGGAGTGGGGGGTCAGCCAGATGGATAACTGCATGCCCAGAAGCGAACGTGCGAACGCAGACATAAAAAATCCATTGCTCCGACGCGACGTCTTGCTCGGTCTGACCGCGGCTATCGCGGTACCAAGGGCTTCCTTTGCCAACGCTGATGAGATCATAAATCTGAATTGGGAGGACCTTCTCCCCAAAGGAGAAAGTCCGCTACCTGAGCAATTGCGCGGTCTCGTGCAACACGAAGCCGCACCTCTTGTGACTCAGCAGCCTCAATCATCTGGTCTACGATCCGATTGGAATGGCAAAATCGTTCGACTGCCCGGATACGTCGTTCCGCTCGAATTCGATGGTGCGGCCGTCACTACATTTATTCTGGTTCCATTCGTCGGCGCATGTGTGCATGTGCCACCGCCACCAGCAAATCAATTGGTTTTGGTCACAACAGGCGAGCCTTACGCTAGTAAGGGATTGTTTGAGCCCGTGAGTGTCACCGGAACGTTTGGAACAGCAGCAGAATCGACCCAACTGGCCGAGATCGGTTACTCCCTTTCTGCCGAGAAGATTGAGCCGTACCCATAGTAGGCATTGCTGACAACACATTTCTTTGCTGAAGCATTAGCATGCTTTAGCCAATCTACTCTAAACGCCCGCAATGCGAGGGCGGTTTCAATGGGTCGACGCAACACTTTAGTCGGTCTTGTCAGAAGAACTTGGCTTCAGGCGGGCAGGGCGGTTGCATAGCTTTTGCCCATGACCAGCCCTGTCTCTTTCAAGTACTTCAAAACCAGTCCTGAGATTATCCGCCTTGCGGTGATGCTGTACATCCGTTTTCCACTCTCGCTTCGGAATGTCGAAGATCTGCTGCATGAGCGCGGCATCGACGTGAGCCACGAAACTGTCCGATATTGGTGGAACAGGTTTGGCCCTATGTTTGCTGCTGAGATCAGACGGAAGCGTATTCAGCAGCTGCGCGCATTCTCTAAATGGAAGTGGCACGTGGACGAGGTTTTCGTAAAGGTGAATGGCAAGAGACACTACCTCTGGCGGGCCGTCGATCATGAGGGCGAAGTGCTGGAAGCAATCGTTGCCAAACGTCGAAACAAGCAAGCGGCATTGAAATTCCTCAGGAAATTGATGAAGCGACACGGTAAAGCTAAAGAGGTAGTCACCGATCGCTTTGCGTCGTATCGGGCTGCTCTCAGAGAGCTCGGCGCTACCGAAAAACAGCAGACGGGCAGGTGGCTCAATAACCGCGTCGAGAATTCGCACCTTCCTTTTCTACGACGTGAACGCGCGATGCAGCGTTTCAGGCGCATGCGAAGTTTACAGAAATTCGCCTCCGTCCATTCCTCTGTCTACAACCACTTCAACCAGGAAAGATCGCTCACCAGCCGGGACACCTTCAAGCTGACCCGCGCCGCCGCTCTTAGCGAGTGGCATCAACTCTGTTCCGGATAGGTTCGCGGTTTCCGCGGCAAACTGAGACTGGTTCGAATTAGTCTGACAGCACCCGGCCGCCGGATGAGTAAAGTTGCACCGAAGGCATGAGCAAGGCCATTGGATGTCACAGTCGTGCCGAAGCGCATTAGCAGCGCTACTGGCCCACGCGTAACAAGCTGAATTGGAAGGACTGAGAGCTTCCCCAGGGAGTATGGTGTGTGTGCTTCCGATGCGTGACCAGGGAAATACGATCGCCTAATACCTCGCATAGCTCCTCTGGATCATAGCGAACGATTGGCAAACCGCTGCACTTCTCCGGACCGTCGAGCGCAAACGTTGCGATAATCGCATGGCTACCTGGGAGAAGGCAGCGGTACAACTGGTCCCGGTAGGCGGAACGGTCGTCCGCATCGACAAGGAAATGAAATACGGCGCGATCGTGCCATAGATCATAGCTTCTCTCCGGGCTCCAGGTTGTGACATCGGCTGCGATCCATTCAATCTGCTCGCCTACGGCGCGAAGTTGTCCACGAGATCGATCAAGCGCAGCTTTGGATACATCGAGCACAGAAACGTCGCTTAGTCCTCTTTCGATCAGGCGTTCTGCGAAGCGTGAAGTGCCTCCGCCTATGTCTATCACGGAGGAGGCATTATCGACGCCGACCACGTCGCAGAGCTCCAACGAGATCGAGGGATCATCCTGATGCCAACTCAGCTGGGTATCGTCTTTCTCGCGGTAGGCCTCCTCCCAGTGGCTCACTCTCTCGTCTGCCATGGTGTCTCCGCTTAATCCCTTCAGGTGGTGATCATGTAACTTTAGGTCAATGACTGCAATGTCCCGCAAAGCGGTCATACATCGCGATTTTGCGAACGTCTGCCTCGAGCCCACAGCAGAAGTGTCAAGACCTTGCTGCATGCGCTCGCGGCGTGGAAAATGCTGCGAGAAGGTAAGATCCGGTGCCGTCAAACAGCGGGAATATCGGCCATTCGTGCAAATCGCAGCGAAAATCAGGGGTCGAATTCACAGGTGGCGGGACAAAGCCGACCTGCATTTCGGACTTCGCTGGCGCGGCATATATCGTCGTCGCACCGGCGCCGAAACAGCATTGCGACCGGGTTCCTAACGCTGGTCGTGCTGGGCCGCGAAGAAAACTGGATCTTCTACCTCATCTTCGCAATAGGCCGGTTCGGTCAACCGCCTGCTAGCCGGCTTTCGAGGAGTTCGCCTTGCTCTTCTAAAAGTGGGTATGCGATCATGGCGAACGCGGTGTTGAGCATCTTCAGGGATCTCAAGACATCGATATGGATCGCGCTGGTTTCTATCGACTCGGCAAGGCCTTGACGCAACCGTGTGAGGTGCTTGCGTTCCAGTATCTGTTCGATTTCGCGGATCGTTTCCTTCTGTTCCACCAGTTCGCGCGCCGCTCCGACGTCTTCGGACATTAGGACGGCAATGCCATGCTGGAGATTTCTGAGCACCCGATCGTGGAACTCGGAAAGGTCGCGCCGCCCTTCGTCCGAGAAGTTGGTTTTCTCCAGATGTTTTTGACGCGCGAGGCTGACCATTTTTCGGGAGATCACGTCTGCACCGGATTCGAGGTTGGTTGCCACCCCGGCGAGATCAAAAGCGCGAGTGCCGGTGTCTTCATTCGGATCGCTGCTTCGAATGCCCGACAGGTAGACCCTCAGATCATGTGACATGCGCGAAATGGTGCGTTGCTCCGAACGGACCTTCACGGCAACTTCCTCATCGAAGCTGTCAAACAAAGGCATTGCGTCCCTCAACATGTTCTCGATGCGGTTGCCGATGTCGACCAGTTCGCGCTGCGCGCAGGCAAAGGCGCGGGCGGGATGGTTCATGACAGTGGGGTCGAGGACAGAGCGGTTATATTCGGTGCTCGCGCGACCGGTGTCCGGTAGCAGGAATCTGGCCAATTGCGTCGAAGGCTTCAGCAGCAGCATTCCAGCCAAAAGCAGGGCCCCGTTAAAGGCGAGATGAACGTTCAGCGTCTGCTGTTGAGCGGTCGCACCGGGAAGGATGTCGGCATCAAGCCAGAACAGCAGACCCAATGCGATGCAGGCACCGCCGCCGCGCAACACAAGGTTGCCAAGGATGACGCGCCGCACTTCGACTTCTGCATGCAGGGTCAAAAAGAAGGCGATAAAGGCACCACCCAGATTCGCGCCCAACACCATGGCAACCGCAGCCCCAAGCGGTAGTGCCCCCTGGGCCGCCAAGGTCGCGAACAGCAGCACGGCGGCGACGCTGGAATGAACCAGCCAGGCAAATAGGGCGGCGAGCAGGAAGGCCGTGAAGACATCTCCTGAGAGATAAGCCATGGTCGATTTCGCCGCGTCGCTTTGCGCTAACGGGGTGCTTGCTTCGCGGATCAGGTCAAGTGACAAAAAGATCAGAGCGAGACCGATCAGAATGCGCCCGACCTGCCTGAGGTTTCGGCGGGAACTGCGCAGAAAGATCACCACGCCGAGGATCAGTAGAAGCGGCGTTAGGGCCGAGATTGGCGATGTCAGGATCTGGACGACGATCGCCGAGCCCAGATCCGCACCAAGCATGATCGCGAGCCCGGCGGCACCGCTGATTGCGCCTGCGGACATGAACCCCGCCAACAACATTGCCACGGCTGTGGAGCTTTGCAGAAACATGGCCGCCGCAGCACCCGTAGTGGCGGCAGCAAAACGGTTGCTTGTCGAATGTTTCAGCCATTGTCTCAACTCGCCGCCAAAGGCGCGCTCGAACCCGGTGCGCACAAGGCGAACCGCCCAGATCAGAAGGGCGGCCGCGGCGATAAGGTTCAGAGCAATCATGATGGGCGAGTTATCCATGGCTCACCAACTTAGAATGGAAATGGGCCATCAGACGGGTCGAGAGGCACCGCGCTCCATATGCCGCCAGGGGCCGTGTCGATGAACGCACAGCCGGTTGGCCCTGTCAAGAAACCCACTGTGGCACTGGCCCGCAGATCCAACGCAAAACCGCTGCATACCGAAGGTGCGGTTGCAACCCGGTGGTGGCCAAGTCGACCGTGATGAATTCCGTGGACGTGACCCGCGATCAGGGTGATGTCGCACCGGGTGTCAGCAAGTTCTGCTTCCAGCGCCTCAGCGTTTTCAAGGCCAATAGCATCCATAAACCGGATCCCGGTTTTGATCGGCGGATGATGCAGCATGATGACCACCGGACCTTGACCCGCCGTGTCCAGCGCGTTGCGCAGTAGGTCGAGGCTATCTTCGCGCAAGCGGCCGCCGCCCTGTCCTTCGACCAAGGTGTCCAGACCGACAACAAGCGTATCCCCGATGGTTGTGGCCCAGTCAATCAGGCCGCTGGGAGGCGTTGCGTCGAGATTGGCAAAGGCGGCCCGAAATGGCTCGCGCGCATCGTGATTGCCTGGGACAACGTAAATCGGCATGTCGAGACGTTCGAGTTCGGCCCTGGCAAAGGCATAGCTGTCCGCGCTGCCATCGTCGCTGATATCGCCCGAGACCAGCAAAGCGTCCAGCGGATCGAGAGCCGCCTTCATTTCCAAAAGCCGATCTATAACGGCTGTCAGGGTGCGGCGAGTGTCCAGAACGCTGGAGGCAAGTGCGCCCTCCTCTACCACATGCAGATCGCTGAGTTGCAGAAACTGGGCCATCGCCTCACTTGATCCCTGAGCGCAGGAAGGCCTGCACGAACTGGCGCTGGAAGATCAGGAAAGCGATCAGGAGCGGGGCGACGGACATCATTGTGGCGGCAGAGATCACGCTGATATCGACGCCGTTTTCCGGTGCGCCAAAGATCGACAAGCCCACTGTCAAGGGGCGTGTGTCGGGTGAATTGGTCACGATAAGCGGCCACAGGAAATTGTTCCAGTGAGTCGAGACCGAAACAAGGGCATAGGCCAGATAAGTCGGCCGGGCTAGGGGCACATAAACTCGCCACAAGATGCCGACCCAGCCGCAACCCTCGACCCGCGCCGCCTCGTGCAACTCAATCGGTACGCCCTTGAAAGCCTGCCGCATCAGGAAGATGCCGAAGGCCGAAGCCATATATGGCATACCCACGCCCAGGATCGTATCGAACAGTCCAAGGCGCGAAACCATGGCGTAGTTTTCGACGATCAGCACTTCTGGCAGGATGAAAAGCTGCATCAGCACTAGGATGAACACGAAATCCCGCCCTGGGAACTGCACCTGCGCAAAGGCAAATCCCGCCAAAGTGGTCACAATGAACTGTCCGATCAGGATGACCGTTACCAGCAGGAAGGTGTTGAGAAAATACTTCAGCCAAGGCGCGCCCGCCCAGGCAGTACGGAAATTATCCAGCGTCCAGGGCGAAGTGATGTTGAAGTTTACCGCGTCCGACGTGGTGTGAAACGCGGCCCAGAAAGCGAACACCAGCGGTGAGATCCAGATGATCGCGAGCAGCAGGGCTCCCAAAGCCTCGATGTTTCGGGTCAGCGTCTTCATTGGTAATGAGTCCGCTTGTCGAGGATGGTGAACTTGATACCTGCCACGACGCCCAGCACCACCAGCACCAGAATGGTCATGGCCGCCGCATGCGGTGCATCGAAGAAGGCAAAGGCCATTTCCCAAATGTAGTAGAGGATCAGCTTGGAGGCATCATTCGGACCGCCCTTGGTCAGAATGAACAAGTGGTCGATCAGCTTGACCGAGTTGATCAGTGCGTTGACCATGATGAAGAGCGTCGTTGGCATCAAGAGTGGCAGCACGATCCGGCGCGTGTAGGTCCAGCGGCTGCACCCCTCGATGTCCGCGGCCTCCTTGAGGTCCTCCGGGATCGTCTGAAGTGCTGCGAGATAGAAGATCATGAAGAACCCGGCCTCTTTCCAGATCGTCACGATGATCACAGCCCAAAGCGCTGTCTCAGGCTGGCCCAACCAGTTGACGCTGGGCAGGCCGAACAGGCCCCCAATCTGATCCAGCACACCTAGGCCTGGCGTATAGAAGAACAGCCAAAGGTTCGCCGCGGCGATCATTGGCAGCACGGTCGGGGTGAAATAGGCGGTGCGGATGAAGCCGCGCGCGGGGATCTTGGAATTTGCCCAAAGTGCCATAGCAAGGGCGATAGCGATGGAGATTGGTACGGTTGCGCCCGCGTACATCAGGTTGTTGGTGATCACCTTCCAGAAGGTCGGATCGGCGAATAGGTCGGTGTAATTCTCGACCCCTTTGAACTCGCTCGGGCGGCGGCGGGTTTCGCGGCTGAACAGACTCGACCAGAGCGTCGCAAGCGAGGGGTAGAAGGCGAAAGTCGTGAGCAAGATCGCCGCCGGAGACAGCAGAATCCATCCATAGATGGCCTGTCTGCGGCGTTCTTTGCTGACGTGATCGGCCATGAGGCGGACTTTCGTGAAAAGTGAAGATCAGGCGCCGGTCACCCGAGCGCCCGTGAGTGCTTACTGATAGTCGCGAAGCAGGCGCACGGCAGCGGCCTGTGCTTCAGCGAGCGCATCCGCCGGGGACTTCGCATCGGTCAGCGCGGCTTGGATCGCGTTGTTCAGACCTTCTCGCACACGGGCGGTCTCGAAGGTGGAGAACTCGGCAACAGCATTTTCAAGCTGGTTGCGGGCCACCAAAGCTGGCGGGAATTCCTGCGTGTAGTTCTTGAGCGCGTCGGTTTCATAAGCCGCGGGCGAAACACCCATGTAGCCGGTGCCAATCGACCATGCCGCCGCCTGCTCGGGCGCGGTCATGAATTCGATTA
Organism: Ruegeria atlantica; assembly: GCF_001458195.1. Classification (GTDB taxonomy): domain Bacteria; phylum Pseudomonadota; class Alphaproteobacteria; order Rhodobacterales; family Rhodobacteraceae; genus Ruegeria; species Ruegeria atlantica. The sequence continues at coordinate 24,860 of NZ_CYPU01000049.1, forward strand.
GCTTCAGCGCGGCATCCTGTTCCTCGGGCGAGGTGTCCTTGAAGACGTAGAAGTTTCCGCCGCCAGTGGGCGATCCCTTGCGCACATTCGCAGGCAGTTCCGCCACGCCAAAATCAAAGCTGGCGTTGTTTTTGACCGCTGTCAGGTTCCCGGTGGAATGCCACATCATCGCTGTCTGCCCTTCAAGGAAGGCCTGGCGCAGTGTGCCCCATTCCACCGTGCCGGTCGGCATGATGCCATGCTCCTGGCTCAGCGATTTCCAGAACTCCAGCGTTTCAACAACGGCTGGATCGTCGAAATAGGTGGTCAGACCGTCATCCGACATCACTTCCTTACCGTTCTGGATCGCCAGCGCCTGGAACATCCAATAGGGATAGCCCGTGGACGGGATCATCAGGCCATAGCTGCCGTCCTTCGTCAGCGCCTTACCCATCGAGATCATCTCGTCCCAGGTGGTGGGCGGTGCTTCGGGATCAAGGCCTGCGGCCTTGAACATGTCCTTGTTGTAGTAGGCCACGATTGTCGAGCGCTGGAAAGGGATGCCCCAAGTCTTGCCCTCGATCTTGCCGTTGGCCATCAGCGCTGGATAGAAGCTGTCGAGCCAACTTGCGTCCACGCCTTCGATATCATCAAAGGCGACGATGAAGTCCTGCTCAATCAGGTCATAAGCGTCGATGGAGAACATCACCGCCAACTGGGCAGGCTCACCCGACGCAAGTGCCGACAGCGCCCGCACGCGGGTGTCGTCGTAGTTTCCCGAATAGATCGCGTTGACCTTTATGTCAGGGTTCGCGGCTTCGAAGTCGGCGACGATCCCGTCCACCACTTCGGTCAGCGCGCCGCCAACAGCGATCGGATAGTACATGGTCAGTTCGGTTTCCGCCGTTGCCGGTGCGGCGAGGGCGGTGGCTGACACGGCGGCCAGTCCCAGTTTTCTGAATGCGTTCATCGGTATCCTCCCTGGATATGCATTAGAATTGCATAGCCGGTCACCCGGCTTGTTGCGCGAGCCTTTGGCCCGCGGAGTCGAAGAAGTGTAAGTCTTTGTCAAAGAAATAAATTTCCATCTCCTCGCCTGCTGGGATGTTCCGGAGGCCCGGCAAGCTGACGGTAAGTCCGGACGCGCCTGGATGCGACAGGCCAACAAAGGTTTCAGACCCCAGAAACTCGCATTCCGAAACTTTGCAGGTCATCCGCCCGGTTCCAGCCTCGGCGACCTCAACGTTCTCGGCGCGCAGACCGATCCGGGCAGCCTCTCCAAAGCCCGGCAACGCAGAGCCTTCGATCAACGCCATAGGCGGCGCGCCGACGAACTCGGCGACGAAGGTGTTTGAGGGTTTGTAATACAGCTCTTCCGGGGTGCCAGTTTGCTGAATTTGGCCGTCTTTCATCAGCACAACCATGTCGGCCATGCTCATAGCCTCAGTCTGGTCATGGGTGACGTAGACGACCGTGATGCCCAGATCGATTTGCAGCTTCTTGATGTCCTTGCGGACAGAGGCGCGCAGTTTGGCGTCAAGGTTGGAGAGTGGCTCGTCCATCAGACAGAGCGGCTGGTTTGCTACGATCGCTCGGGCCAGCGCCACACGTTGCCTCTGACCGCCCGAAAGTTCTCCCGGCTTGCGGTCCTCGTATCCCAGCAGCCCCGTGATCTCGAGAGCGCGGGTCAGTTTCTCACGCCGCTCTGCAGCGCCGACCTTTCGCACTTTCAATCCAAAGACCACGTTCTCTGCCACGCTGAGGTGCGGGAATAGCGCGTAGGACTGGAACACCATCGACAGATTGCGCTCGGATGGGGCCGCTTTGGTCACGTCGCGACCGTCTATGGTGATCTGCCCCTCATCCGGCAGTTCGAGACCGGACAAGAGCCGCAGGGTAGTAGACTTTCCGCAGCCCGAGGGGCCAAGGAGTGCGACAAAAGCCCCACGCGGTATCGAAAGCGAAATGTTCTCGACCCCAAGCTGCCCGTTCCACCTCTTGGCGACGTTGTCCACGTGAACGAAGGTTGCCACGTTATTCATTCTGTCTTCTCCGCGAATAGGAGACCGTCGCCGAGCGCCTCGATGACTGGATCGAATTCAGCCGCCGGCCGCCGGTCGCACACCACCTGATCGACGTCTGTGATCATCGCGCCTGCAGCCGGGGCGAGGCGACCGAACTTGCTGTGGTCGATCACAAGGATCGCGCATTGTGCATTGGACCGCATTCGCTCGGACGCCCGAACCTCGGACTCATGAAATTCAAGCAACCTGCCGTCCTCGCCGACCCCAGCGGTTCCGAACAGGGCAAATTCGGCACGGAAGCGCCCGAAAAAGTCGACCACTTCTTCTCCGATGAAATCGCGGTCGGGAAGCCGAAGCTCGCCGCCTGGAAGAATGATACGATTCGAAACTTCCTCGCTCAGAGCCATCGCCGCGCTGAGGTTGTTGGTAATGATGGTCAGTTCTTTGCGATAGCGAAGGGCCCGCGCAACACTCAAGGCCGTCGACCCAATAGAGATGAAGAGCGTCGCGCCGTCCGGAATCTGTGCTGCTGCAACTTCAGCAATCGCTCGTTTGCTGGCGAGGTTGGTCCCGGCGCGCTGGTCAAATGGCGTGTTCAGGCGATCTTCGGCGAGTTCGATCCGACCGTGCGCCCGACGCAACGTGTTGCCATCACACAGGACGTCGATATCTCGGCGGATCGTTTGCGTGGAAACGCCCAACATCTCGGCAAGCGAACCGACGCTGACGCCACCGCGCTCCTGAACGACCTGCTGGATCATGTCGCGTCGTCTGATCTTTTTCGATGCCATCGAATCCCTGACGTTTTGTTCGAAAAATATCGAACAAAAGCGACAAAGCAACAAAAAAATCCAGTCCTAACTCATGTTTTTAAGCAAATTATGTCGTTTTGTTGTTTTCGCTTTCATTTTTGTTTGCTCTCGTTACCATGGATTCATTAACGCGCACGACGCGTGCCGCTTTCTAAAGGGACCGCGCTGAACACATGGATGATGTAAATAGCATCTTCGAAAGGTATCAGTCGGTTCGCCACCGTCTTCCGGTTGTAAACTTCGCCGCTGATACCAAATTGGTGAATTCGCTGCTGGACGTAGCGGGCGATGTAGATGCTTTCGTTTTTGACGCCTTCGGTGTTTTGAATGTCGGTGAAACTCCAATACCCGGAGCAGCGGAAAGGCTGGACCAGCTTCGAGATAATGGGCACGCAATCCGCATCCTTTCAAATGCGGCAAGCTATAATCATGATTGCGCGACCGAAAAATTCCGCAAATTGGGCATGCGTGTTGAACCAGAGGAAATTATTACCAGTCGCGATGCAACGCTGCGCGGGCTGGATGACATACTCTGGGGGTGCATTGCCGCGTCGCGCGATGACTTGTCGGACATTTCGGCCGACACGTTGCGCCTCAACAGTGACCGGTCGGAATATGACCAGGTCGAGGGCATTCTGTTTCTTTCGACTGAAATTTGGACTTCCGAGCGTCAGGGCATCCTAACTGAGAGTCTCTTGGCCAATCCGCGGCCCGTTGTAATCGCCAACGCGGATATCGCGGCCCCACGCGATCATGGCTTCTCGCTTGAACCTGGCCACTTTGGCCACATGCTGATCGACAAGGGTCTAACGAATATCAATTTCTTCGGAAAACCCTTCCCCGAAGTCTTTGAGATGGTCAAAGAAAGCCTAGTTGGCGTTGCGCCAAGCCGGATAGCAATGTGCGGCGACACTCTGCATACGGATATTCTCGGGGCCGCTGCGCAGGGGTGGCGTACCGTGCTTGTCGAGCGGGATGGTATGTTCTGCGGTGTTGACGTAAGCGACTTCTGCACCCGGTCGGCGCTTGTCCCAACATGGCGGCTTTCGCGCATCTGATTTCTCCAAGTTGCCACCCGGATCCGGGGCACGTGTATATCTTGGTCGCAATTTGCAAGCGCCGTCTCCAAACGGCAGCAAGGTGACGCTAACAAGACTGTCGAATGGATGCGAGCAAGGTCCGCCACGCCCGCGGGAATCGCATCCAGGCATAATGCAGCGGAAGATTGGTTTGGATTGAGCCCAAGAAACTGGTGTGCAATGTCCGCATCGGTGATCAAGGCTGCGACGCAGCAAGAGCACCGCTGCACGTACGGGCGGATGCTGCGTCAGCAATAGCTGCAAATGCAAAAGTCCGGATGGTCCCGCACAGCAGACGTCCACGCCGAGTGCAGCGAACGGCTGCTCTGAGCCCATAATGGGCATTCAATTAATATAAAGAGGATCGAGATTGCTTCGTCCGAGTTTCGAGGAAGTGCCAACCCAGATTGTCAATTTGATTAACGCAGCAAAGAAATGATGTTAAAAGGATAACATTGAATTTCCGAAAAGCCCTTTTGATTGTAGTGGAGCTTATTTATGCGCTGGCAGGGACGGAAAGGCAGCAGTAACATAGAGGATCGCAGAGGCGGCAAGGCGGCACGAGCTGGAGGCGGTGCTGGGCTTGGAATCCTTTTGATAGTCTTGGTTGGGTGGCTGTTCGGAGTGGACGCATCGTTCCTGCTTAATCAAGACAACACTGTCGCGACTTCAACTGGCAACGTAGGTGCTCTGGATGCTGGAGAAGAAGAGGCCGCCGCCCAGTTTGTCTCCGTTGTTCTAGCGGACACTGAAACCGTTTGGAGCGATATTTTTGACGAACAGGTGGGGCGCCCTTATGAAGAACCTATACTTGTTCTGTTCTCAGGAGTCACACAATCTCCTTGTGGAGGCGCGTCTGGCGCTACCGGCCCATTCTACTGCCCAGTAGACCAAAAGGCATACCTCGACACCGCTTTCTTTGCGCAAATGAGGAGACAGTTCGGGGTTAAAGGTGACTTCGCAGCGGCCTATGTTGTCGCCCACGAGATCGCCCATCATGTCCAAAACCAACTTGGAATTCTAGGACAAGCCCACAGGTTACGCTCGCAGATGGGACAAGCTGAAAGCAACCAAATTTCAGTTAGAATTGAGTTGCAGGCAGACTGTTATTCAGGTGTCTGGGCACGAGCCGCTCAATCGCTACTGGGTACTCTGGAACCTGGTGATCTTGAAGAAGCACTTTACGCTGCCAAAGCAATTGGAGACGATGCTATTCAGCGGCAATCCGGAAGAGTTCCGCGTCCGCACACTTTTACTCACGGTACATCAGAACAGCGAATGCGATGGTTTTCGACGGGCTACCAGACAGGCGACGTCCGCGCTTGCGATACCTTTGGGGCCAACAGTTTGTAAAGGTGGTTCTCCTTAACCGATGGTCTAGTAGATTGTTTTCGTTTCAAGATATTATTTTTAGGAGGATTTGAAGTGAGCTTGGTTAATACACTGGCGAAAGCCGCGATTGGAATTGCACTTGCAAAAGGCGTGAGTGGTATGATGTCCGGCGGAGCCTCTCGCGGAGGCGGTCCATCGGTGGTCAGAGATTCAGGTGGCAGCTCACCCTATGGAGGCCCGCAACCGAAAGGCGAAGCCGCCAGGGAAGGAGACTTTACAGATCTGCTAGGGCAGATGCTCGGCAGCAGTGGTCCACGGGGACGCGGTAGTCTTGGAGGAGCGTTGGAAGAGTTGAGCCAGATTTCAACCGACCGTTTTTCTGGTCCTAGCGGCGCATCTCGTCCTTTCGGCAAACCAAGCCAAGGCTCGTTTGGCGATATGCTTAACAATAGTCTCGATACATATGGGAAAGAAAAGACCGGGCCATCACGCGAGCAGGAGGAGTTGGCAGGCATTTTACTACGTGCACTCATTCAGGCCGCGAAGGCTGACGGACGTATTGATGCCAGCGAAAAAGAGCAAATGTTGCAACATCTAGGCGAGCTGGATCGCGCCGAGCTGGACTTTGTGAATGCGGAACTTGCAAAGCCCATCGATGTTGCCGCTTTGGTTCGCGACGTGCCAAGAGAGGCTGCCGGTCAGGTTTACATGATGTCGGTCATGGGTATTGATCTGGATACCAAAAAAGAGGCGAAATATTTGCATGAACTGTCACGCGCCTTGGACCTAGATCCGGATATGGTAAATGCAATTCACGACAGAATGGGTGAACCGCGCCTATACAGATAGATAATATTATCGAAGGTAGTTCTGGACTCAAAAGCCCGCAGAGTACCACATTAAATGCAGGATGAATGCACTTGGGGACACGTTAAATTTTAGACCGCGTTCGTACTGAACCCAAATTTAATGGCGGTTTCTTCTATCGTGGCAAGGAAAGATGTTACACTGCCAGTCCCTCCCGTTCCCGGAGGCGCGCTAAGCACAAAAGTTTTTTGCGAGTTAATGTTCCAGTCTTTTCAAGGTCGGCTTTGTCCGCAAGGCAGACGTTCACGGAATTTTGCCGAATGACCGCACCGAGCCCTTCTACGACATAGGTTTATCAGAGCAACGTGAATCGCTTTGCTTGAATCTTTAGTATGGGTTTTCTACTTTGAGTGGATGCGGAATGTAATCCTCCGAACCACCTCGATAGTCGTCGGCATACTCGCTTTGGTAGCCGCCACGTCCCGATCAACCGCTGGAATCTACGACCCATCCAGTTTCGAATCTTCACAGTTCATTTGCCCTTTGGATCGGTCGGAAGACCTAACACTATTCCTTGAATTTGAACCGGGGGAAGAGAGAGTTCGTCTTAGCATTCCACGCGGTTATTTCGATCCTCGACTCAAGTTACGGGACAACACGACGCGGGAAGGCCAGGTTCTGCGGATTCACGGTGAGAGCTTCACGCTCTGGCCACCTGAGCTTTTGCCAAAACGTCAGGAGGGGCCCTATGTCGGCATGTTGTTGACCGACTATAGGCCGATGGACACTATCGCTGAGCATTTCGCTACTCGAGTTCGAGGCTAAACCGTCGCTGATGTACCCGATTTTTATGCGGTCGAATCTATACTTGGACTGGAAACGTTAGTGTCTGATGCACCACCCTTCCGAGATCCAGAAACCAGCGCCTACAGCGATACTGAGCTGAATATTTCTCGCAACTCCAGCGGTCAAATCACCGACGTGATAACCTGCAAAAAGCCCGGTTCAGTCCCATATCCGGGCTGTCAGCATTACATGGAATCACCGCTAGTCGACTTCAAAATCGGTTATTCACTGCAGCTTCTTCCTTACTGGCAGGACATGTCGCGCAATGCGCGAGCGTTTGTGTCCTGCATAACCTCAAATTCCTTATAGAAGGCTTTCTTTAAAGGTCCGTTTTGACCGGCGGACTCAACGGATCGCCGCAACACTTCACTTTGGAAGCAAGGATGGAGTGTTGGTATGGCTTATCGTCGTCGGATTTATTTTACGGAGAAACAGAAGGCAGAGATTTGGGATCGCTGGCAGTGCGGGGAGTCGATGAGCTCGATCGGTCGGTTGTTTGATCGAGGCTCGTCGTCGATCTATCCCCTGCTTGCGAGAACGGGTGGTATACGGCCACCAGAGCGGCGGCGATCACGGTGGGCGTTGACAACGGCAGAGCGCGAAGAAATCTCACGCGGGCTTGGAGCCGAGTTGTCCGTTCGTACAATTGCGCGTCAGCTGCGCCGATCTCCATCGACGATCAGCCGGGAGGTGCGGCGCAACGGGGGGCGTCAGCATTACCGGGCCACCCAGTCCGATCAGGCAGCCTGGGAGCGTGCACGGCGTCCGAAGCCCTGCAAGCTGGCGGAGAGGCCGGCGCTCTGTCACACAATAGCTCAGAAGCTCGAACGCAAGTGGTCGCCGCAGCAAATCGCGGGTTGGCTGAAGCGCGAGCATCCCGACGACGAGGGCGAGCGTGTGTCTCACGAAACGATCTACAGAAGCCTGTTTATCCAGGCCCGTGGCGTTCTGAAGAAGGAGTTGCTTGCACATTTGCGCGCGACACGTGCCATCCGCCGGTCTCGCCATGCTAGCCTGAAGCGGGATGGGCTCGGTCAAATCAAGGATGCGATCTCGATCCGGGAACGCCCGGCCGCTGTCGAAGACCGCGCCATTCCCGGCCACTGGGAAGGTGACCTGATCGCCGGCTCGAAGAACAGCTTCATCGCGACGCTGGTGGAGCGGCGCACGCGCTATGTCATGCTCGTGAAGGTGGGCGGGAAAGAAACGCAGACTGTCGTGGCTGCGCTGACCGCACAAATCCAACATCTGCCGAGAGAGCTTCGCCAGACGCTGACCTGGGACCGCGGCAAAGAGCTTGCCGATCACAAGAACCTGGCACTGGCCACCGATCTCGACATCTACTTTTGCGACCCGCACAGCCCGTGGCAACGCGGCACCAACGAGAATACCAACCGTCTCCTGCGCCAGTACTTCCCAAAGGGCACCGACCTCTCAGTGCACAGCCAGGAACATCTCGACGCAGTTGCTCGTGAACTCAACGAGCGGCCAAGAAAAACGTTGCATTACTTCTCACCAGCAGAGACGTTCCATGAATGTGTTGCGGCGATCGGTTGAAACGGCACCGCAACTCGGACATCCGCACAGTCATTTTCGCTGCGGTTGGGCTGAACGTCTGCTTCTTTCTCTGCGGCGCAGTCAACATTTTTGCGTTTGAGTTTCCGCACTTGCGAACGTCAGCGCAGCACCGCTTCCGGTTTGGGCTCGCACCGGACTTTCTCTGCGACAGGCCCGAATTGGTCGAATGAGCCCATGTCGTGCGTGACAGATATATGGTCCAGCACCGAGCGAAAAGCGTACGAGACTGCGGCTATCCTTGCAAAGCCTTTGGGGCTGGTCGCGAAATCCGAATCTGGATTGGGAGAGAACGACCGAAACGCCACCGGGCTCCTTCCTCCCTCGATATTCGAGTCCGCCGCTGATAACTTCTTCAAAGCACCCAATTCCAGCTTCCGCGGCTGGGAAACAGCCCCTGCTGCGCAATTGCGTGTCGTTCGAGCAGTCCTGTCAATCGTCGAAAACCACGACGGAAGAGACCTAGCCATTGTAACCCACGGCGCGGTCGGGACACTGCTTTGGTGCCATCTGGCAGGGAAAGAAATCGACCGGCGGTTTGATCAATCTGGGCAGGGCCACTTCTGGCGCGCGGATATTAAAACTCTTCAACCCGAATTCGGGTGGCGCCCGATTGCCTGAAAGGCGTCATTCGTTCCAAGCGTCTTCGCAGATCATTTTCAAGGTATCGAACACGGCCGGTGTACCAGCGATCGCGCGACCACCATCCCTGATCATCCCGTCGGCGTCTTGATCCTCGATCTCGCCACCTGCTTCGGCGATTATCAACTGACCGGCGAGGCAATCCCAGGCGTTCATGTGCTCTTCAATATACCCCAATAGACGTCCCGCCGCGACATAGGCCAGCGAAAGCGCACCGCTTGCATTGCGATGATAGAGAGCGCCACGTTCGATAAGGGCCGCAATCACCGGAACGACGTTTGATGCTTCGACCCGGTTCGAATAGCCAATTGAGACGGTTCCACTTGCAAGTTCCACGCTTGAGGCAACCTGCATGGCGTGTCCATTCAAGGTGGCACCTTCGCCTCCGACCGCCACGTAAGTTTCACCAACGTTTGGCTCGAAAATCACACCGACCTGCGTCTGACTTTCCGAAACGCCCGCTATGACAATCGTCCAGGCAGGAATGCCATTGACGAAGTTCGTTGTCCCATCAATCGGATCAATCACCCAGACAAAACCGCTGCAAAACACTCTAGCGCTAGCGCGCCCGCCTCTTCGGCTACCGCGACGGCGAAGTTTCTTCTTGCAATGATGTTTTGCATTGATCCGCTCACTTCCTGCTGAATGCATCACCACATCTAAGGGAAGGGGTGTCGGAAAACAAAACAGTGTTTGTCAGGCTATAATCCACTTTCTTCGCGTCAAATGAGTTTCTGTCGAAAGAATACCCCTATTAAATCACTCATTCGCTTCCACGCAGTGGAGCCGCACGTTGCTCGTGACCAACATCGGCTTTCTTTAGAGAACGCTGCATCGCAGCGATTGAAGTTGTACCGACGGGCCACTTTGGACCGTGATATGTCGCAGATCGCGTACCCCGCCTTCTCATACAGCTGCACGTCTTGACTGACGCAATAAAATTCGAGGTCGGAAACTGGAGCGATTGTCCGAGATGTCGAAGGTAGTGATTTTTTCGAGCGAACAAGCCTCTGACAGGAGTTGACACTCAACAAAACAGAATCAGATTGGTGTCCGTGAACCAGCACTTTTGATTTCGCGGCTCCTTTCCAATTGAGAGCCTCTCAAGATTTGGTCCCTTTTTCAGGGGATACCTCGGCCTCATCCAGATCCAACACCGCGGGGTCGATCATGCGCTTGTCAGCGCTCATCTTGACAGAGTTTCGCATGGCTTTGCTTCGCCGCAGCAAGCGCCGGAAACTTGCCTCGTCGAGCATAAGCAGCGTCGACGGTGCCAATGCCCGCACGTTTACGCGACGGGGCCGTTTCAATAACATGGCCAATTGCCCGAACATTTCACCACGACCCAGCCGCGAGGTGTGCCGGCCGAGTTCCACTTCAACAGCTCCGGAAGCAATGAAGAATACACTCTGGGCGAATTCGTCTTTGGAAATGATGGTATCACCCGCGTTGGCATATCGAGTACGCAGCGCCCGGCTGAGTTTCCTAAGCGAAGACTTGTCGAGATCGGAAAACAGTGGGAACTGCCGGACCAGATCCCGTCCTTTAAGAGTGATGTCCAACTTTGGACGTCCTTCAGATAACGTGCGTCGCGTCGCCACTTCCTGCATCAACACGGAATAGAGTTCTTCGCCCACAAGGCCGTCTTCGCGCATGACCGCATATTCACGTTCTTCAAGGCGCAGCGCGGTTCGCTGGATGAATCGTCGCTCTAACTTTTCGGCGTAACCGGGAAATTGCAGTCTCAGACCATCAAGCGCCGTCTCAACCGCCTCGGATCGACGCGCCAACACTTCATCCAGCAATTCCGCAACCCGGCGGCCATGGATCCGGCGGATGCGGCCGCGGACGAACCCATCGAGGTCCTGCAGGATCAGACGTTGCATGAGCAATCTTTCGAACCTATCCGTTGTGATACGCGTGAGTGGGAACGAAATTCGAAGCCGGTTGTGCAGAAACACGGCGATCCGAAAAGATCTGCCGTAAACGACCGACCGATTTGATGCGCGCTGATAGCCGATCCGCCCGCCAGTCCGTGCGCCTTCAATGAGCCGATCCGCATCGGACAAAATCTTCTCACTCAGAACCGATGACATGGTGCGTTCTCGCATCCTGGCCAATACAGAGTCCCGCTCTGCACCGGCCAGCGCAATAAGACCAAGCGTGACCCGGTCACGATCCAGGATCTGCGCACTGTCTTCGGCGGCCTTTACGGCCTCGTCCAGGCGTTCACTAAACTGTTTGGCTTCGTTCCTGACGATATCGTGCGTCAGGTTATAGTTTTCTGCTGTGCGGGACATGTCCTCGCGAACCGATTGCAAGGCGACGGCGACCACCTGACGCGACAGGGCGGTATCAAGCGGAGAAAGCCTGTCGAGCCCCAGTTTTGTGATCACCATGCGCAAGGTTGTACCCTGAACAATCAGTGTAAACAGCGTAAAGCCAGTGGCCAGAATGCCGACCAGGCGCTTCGTCTCAAGCGGGATGTGCGTGCTTTCGGTGACTGCCAGAGCCAGAGCCAGCGTCACGGCACCACGCAACCCACCCCACAGTATTGCGGTGCGATAGGGGCGTTCGACAGCAGGTGACAAACCGATTGCCGTAAGCAATGGCAGCAACCCGAACAGAATTGCCGCCCTTGCGAACATGGCGGCCAGAACCACCACAACCAGCAGGCCAAAGTCGGACGGCCGCACCTCTTCCAGCAATCGTGGTATCAGCAAGGCTGCAAGAATAAAGATCAGCGCGCCTGCCCAATGTGCCAGTAGGTCCCAAACTTCTTGCAGATTTGTCCAGGTGGCCGGTGACAGACGACCGGGGCCTGTGAGGTTGAGCGTAAGACCTGCAGCCACCACCGCGATGACACCCGAAGCTCCGACGCTTTGTTCTGCAACGATATAGGCGAGATACGGCAAAGACACGGATATTGAAATCTGCGCCATTTCCCAGCGGCCTACGAAAGCCATCAGCCAAACCGCCATGCGCGCCATGAGCCAACCGGTGAGAACTCCACCTGCGATCAACAGCGGAAATTGCCCCACGGCTTCACTTAGCAGTGGATTGGGTCTCCCGAGCATAACAAAGCTCATGAATAGCCCGAAAAGAGCAATCGCAGCAGCATCGTTAAGCAGGCTTTCGCCCTCGATTATTCGCGACAGCCTGCGCGGTGCCGAAATCGACCGGAAAATGCTGACAACCGCTGAGGGATCCGTTGTCGATACAATAGCACCGATCAACAGACAGGCGGCCAGCGGCAGCGTACTTGCCCAACTGAGCGCATAGCCAATGGAAAGTGTCGCAACAATTACTGCCACAACGGCCATCATCAGGATGGGCATCCAGTCATCCAGCATCCTGCGCAGGTTCATGCCGAGTGTCGCCTGAAAGAGCAGCGTGGGCAGGAAAACATAGAGGAAGACGTCTGACCGGATCGGTAGATCGATAATTGCCTGTGCCCCCGGATTCAATGCATCCGTCAGGTCTGTGTCGAGAAAGAACGTCGCGCCAAGCCCGATCACTATCCCTAGGACGGCGAGGATAACGCTGTAAGGCAGGCGCATTCGCGCGGCCAGCGGTTCCGCCACGCCGATTACAACAAAAAGAGAAGTGATGATGGTCGTAATGACGACGATATCCATAGCTACGTATAACCTGAGAACTCGAGTAAGTGGAATCCACTCTTAAAGCCGGATCGACCACGTGGAAATAATGTGTGAGCTTTCGTTCATCCAGTCTGTTCCGTTGCCCCGAATGTCAGGAATAAAGGGCCGCAGTAGCGACACCAGCGCGGTGAGTAAATGGCAGGTCTGGGGCCGTTCTGGCTTGAGCACTGTATCAGTGGACGCGAGTTGCTGCACCGCATCCAAGGTCGGCTCAGCACTGGCCTGTCTTTATTGCTGCGGATTTTTGAACACGTTGCGATCCGCAGTGAAAGCCAGCAATCGTTCTACAAAAAACCTGTCCAACCGACTGTTTCTTGGCATTTGACATCATCCTCGGTTGGTGAGTGAAACTCCGGCAATCACTAGCGCACCGCCCACCAGCATGGAAACCTCAACCGGTTCGCGCAAAATAGCAGCCCCAAGGGCTACCCCGAAGACGGGGACGAGATTGGTGAACACCGCCGCACGCTCAGGCCCAAGCGAATGTACCCCTCGATAGTACCAAACAAATGGCACGACTGTTCCACCAATGGCCAGGTAGATGATGGCCAAAGTGCAGGTGAACGTGGGCAACTGAGGCACTTGCACGGGACCGGCCAACGGTAACCCCAATGCCAGAAGTAAAAAACCGATCAGCGCAGCCCAAGTGGTTGCCGCCAGTGGCGAGAGGCTTCCCAGAGCTTTGCGTCCAAGAAGCGTGTAGCCCACCCAACTACCCACCGCTGCCAGCATGAACAGTTCTCCCTGCCCAAAACTCTGCCGGACGTCAGTCATCAGTCCGGCAACGTCCCCTCCGCTAATCACGATCACGGCCCCGGCTAGTGCCACACAAATCCCGGCAACTTGCCCAATCGGTGGGAGCCGTTGCGCGATCAGTACCCCGACTAGAGCCACGGCTATCGGATTGAAGGCAACAAACAGTGCCGTTCGCGAAGCTGGTATCTCAGCCAGAGCGGCAAAGAAGAACAGGTTGTAAAGGCAGACGCCGGACAGTCCGAGAAGCCCCATCAACACGCTCTGCCGCCAAGTGAGGCGAGGCAAACCACCTTCCGCTTTCCAGACAAGATAAAGCAATACCAGAGACGCCAGGCCAAACCGAGCGGTTGCCGCGACCAGAGGGGGCATTTCACCCGAAACGACGCGGCCGGCAACAAATGTGCCGCCCCACAGGAAGGCCACCATTGAGAGCCGGACGTAAAGCAAAGCGTTCTGCGACGCTATGGGATATGATAGGGCTTGGGACATGGAAACACCTAAAACATCGGATTGCCCATGCCGAATTTCAGTTATACTATGTTATAGTCAAATGAGTATTTACTTATGACTTTTGGTCAGCTTGATATTTTTGTCACTCTTGCCGAAACGCGCGGGTTTACGGCTGCTGCATTGCGACTTGGGATAAGTCAGCCCGCAGTGTCTCATGCCCTCAAGAGTCTTGAGGATGAGCTTGGCATCACGCTTTTTAATCGCACCGTATCCCCAATCGAACTGACCCCGTTGGGCGAACGACTTCTATCCCGCGCACGCGAAATTCTTGGGCTAGCCGACGCTATGCATCAGGAGGCCTCGGAATATCGTGGAGTGCAAACCGGCAGACTGCGCATTGGGTCTTTTGGTGCAACGTCATCATTGCAGATATTGCCGCGCCTTCTCGAAGCATTTCATGCAGCCCATCCTGGTATCGAAGTGCTGATTGAAGAAGCCGCTGACGATGAGATTATCCGTTGGATCGAAGACCGGCGCATTGATCTTGGTTTTGTCGTGTTACCAGATGAACGCTTCCGGACCTGGCCTGTGGCACAGGACCAGTTTGTCGCCTTGGTTGCCGCTGACAGTACTTTGGCCAGGCAATCTTCAATCCGATTGGAGCAACTGTGCGAAATGCCATTCATCATGCCGGAATCTGGTTCTGCCCGGATCATTCGCCGTTTGTTCACGCAGGCCCGTCTTAGTCCAAATGTGCGGTACCGGACATCGCAGATGCTAAGTACGTTGACTATGGTGGCGCGCAACCAAGGCGTCTCGGTCGTGGCCGAGATGGCCTTGCCGCCAACGAATGGTAAAGAGGGCTGGGTCAGCAAACCGCTGAATTCAGTCAGGACACGAAAAATTGGTCTCGCGATGCATCCGCACGCAACGCCATCCCCTGCGGCGGTCGCTTTTGTTGAGGTCGTAGAAAAAAGTAGAGACGATTTTTGACGACGTGTACAAAAGAAAGAAGCGACGTCGCGATTTGAACTTTTGAGTTCAAATCGGATATTAGAAATCACTAAGTGGGCGGCAGCAATGCCCGCTTAAGGCCTTTCCACTGCGCCCGAAAACGTTCATTCAAGCTACGCACACTCGAACCTCAGCACGGCCACACCTCATGCCTCTTCCTACTCCCCAAGCCGTCGTCTTCGATATGGATGGCCTGTTGCTCGACACCGAGCGGGTATACTTCGAAGGCTTCCGCACCACGCTTGACGCACTCGGATTGCCGCAAGACGACGACCTGTTCCGGCGGCTAGTCGGCACGAACCGTGTGCTAGGACGCCGACTTTTGACCGAAGGGCTAGCGGGGCGCGTCAATCTGGAAGAGTTTGATGCCGTCTGGGACGCCGAAATCGCGCAACGGCTGGCGGATTACATCCCCGTCAAACCGGGTGCGCGCGCGATGGCAGAACACCTGCGCGAGCGGGATATACCTTACATCATTGCCACCAGCACCCAGACGAAAAAGGCGCATTTGCATCTCGAGCGAGCGGGTCTCGGCGCGCTTTTTCGCGACGTCGTAGGCGGCGATCAGGTCGCTGCCAGCAAGCCCGCACCAGATATCTACCTACATGCCACGGCACGTCTGGGTCACGATCCGTCAAACTGCGTTGCGTTCGAGGATTCGCCCAACGGCGTCCGCGCGGCCCACGCGGCGGGCCTCATAACGGTGCAGGTCCCCGATATCGTCGCCCCCGACGCCGAACTGCGTGCGCTCGGGCATCACATCGCCAGCAACATCATCGCCGGCGCCCACGAGGTTGGTCTGATGGTAGTTCCGGAATAGAAAGCTGACCTTCACGCAACTGCAGCGAACGCGCAGTTTGTCTGCGATCTGTGAATTCGCATGGCGAACGATCTTGCGAGCGCTGCGAAAGGCCGGTTTCTCTAATCACGAAAGTCAAAGTGCTCGGACTTCACGGGATTTGTTCTCGGAGAACTGTGGGCGTCCGCAAAGCGATACCAACGCTAGGTCGGCTTCGTAGCTCCCCGCAGTTACTTCAGATAGGTATTAAACCAATCAATGGTTCGGTCCCAAGCCAAGTTTGCCATTTCCTCATCGTAACGTGGCGTGCTGTCATTGTGAAAGCCGTGGTTGGCATTTTCGTAGATATAGGCTTCGTAAACCTTATCGTTGGCTTTTAGAGCAGTCTCAAAATCTGGCCAGCCCGCGTTGATGCGTTCGTCAAGCTCTCCCATTTGAATAAGCAACGGCGCCTGAATTTTGGCCACATCTTCGGCCGCTGGCTGGCGCCCGTAGAACGGGACACCAGCGGCCAGTTCGGGATAGGCCACGGCAATTGCGCTGACAACACCGCCGCCGTAGCAGAAACCAACAGCGCCGACCTTCCCAGTGCAATCATCCCGGTTCAACAAGTATTCGAACCCATTAAAGAAATCGTTCATCAACTCGACCCGGTCCACTGTCTTTTGCAGCTCGCGCCCATCGGCGTCATTGCCTGGGTATCCGCCCACCGACGTCAAGCCGTCTGGAGCCAGAGCCATGAACCCGGCTTTCGCCAATCTGCGCGCCACATCTTCGATGTAGGGATTCAAGCCGCGATTTTCGTGGATGACCAGCACTGCTGGCAGGGGCTCTTCAACGCCTGCAGGCCGAACAAGGTAGCCCCGAACGTCGCCGGTTCCATTTGGTGAAGGATAGGTGATGTAGTCTGCATGGATATCGGGATCGTTGAAGGATACCTGCTCGGCCAAAGCATAATTCGGGCTGAGCATGTTCAGCAACGCGACCGCAGATAAACCACCAACCGCGAACTTACCGGCGCGGTCCAGGAACTGGCGCTTGGTGATTTTGCCGTGCGCGTAAAAGTCGTACAGGTCCAGAAGTTCCTGGTCGAAGTCCTTTGCCGTCATGCGGGTCATAGTGAATCTCCTGATGAATAGGCAGTTCGAAGTGAGAGGTTGTCAGATCAAAGGGTCGTGGTTGGTTTGAGTTTTTCAGCGGGCTGTTAGGACACATCCATTGGCAGTTCTTTTTGTGCGTACTGTTCGCGCAGCACGTTCTTTTGGACCTTTCCCATTGTATTGCGCGGCAGGCCCGGGACGATTTCGTAGCGACGCGGATGTTTGAATCGCGACAGCTTGTCTCTGATGGTCACCGCGATCTGTTCCATGTCAAGTTGCGCGCTAGGCTCGGCAACCAGAGTGGCAATTATAGCTTCTCCAAATTCGGCGTCGGGAATGCCAAAAACTGCCGTTTCCAGGATGCCGTCGATGTCGTTCAAGACGTCTTCAATTTCTTTGGGGTAGACGTTGTAACCACCAGTGATGATCAGGTCTTTTGACCGACCAACGATCGACAGATAATCATCCTCGCTGCATTGACCCAGATCTCCGGTGATGAAGAACCCGTTCTCCCGCAACTCTTCGGCGGTTTTCTCGGGCATCTGCCAATAGCCTTGGAACACATTGGGCCCTCGTACTTCGATCATTCCAACCTCGCCCCGGGGCAGCGGTTCTCCAGTTTCAGGATTGGTAACGATCACCTCGGTGCCGGGAAGCGCCAAGCCGACAGTTCCTGCGCGACGCTCACCGTCATAGGGGTTCGAGGTGTTCATGTTTGTCTCAGTCATTCCATAGCGCTCAAGGATGCGGTGGCCGGTGCGCGTTTCGAACGCTAGGTGGGTCTCGGCTAGCAATGGGGCCGAACCAGAAATGAACAAACGCATGCTCCCTGTGACCTCTTTGGTGAAACCGTCATCCGCAAGCAATCTGGTGTAGAAAGTGGGGACACCCATTAGAAGGGTCGAGAGGGGCAACTCTTCCAAGATCATGCCAATGTCGAATTTTTCCATTAGCCGAACTTTGGCACCTGCGAGCAATGACGTATTCATCGCCACGAAAAGCCCATGTGTGTGAAAGATTGGCAACGCATGAAGCAGGCGATCGGCGCTGGTGATGGCCCACAATTCCACAAGAGCTTGGGCATTGGACAGCAGGTTTCGCTGACTTAGCATTGCACCCTTCGAACGGCCCGTAGTGCCTGATGTATATAGCAAAGCCGCAAGGTCGTCCGGTGCGCGATCCACGGTTTCGAATACGCAGGGTTGTGCGTCAGCCTCTACGCTTAGGCTTGGACTATCGCCGCCGAGGGTCAGTAGCTTTGCGCCCGATTGGGCTGCCAATTTTTTGATTTCAGCTTCATCGTTGCTGTCGCAAACGATCATCGCCGGTTGAGCATCAGAGATGAAGTAGTCCAACTCCGCCATGGTGTAGGCAGTGTTAAGTGGCAGGTAGACAGCACCTGCCTGAACCGAAGCAGCATAGAGCGCAATCGTATCAGCCAGCTTGGGGGCCTGCACGACGATGCGATCCCCAGGAGAAACTCCGCTGTTCTGCAAAACATGCGCGATCTGTGCGGCGCGCTTCAGAAACGCGTCATAGGAAACCACCTTTCCATCATCGAGTTGCAGGAATGGAGCCGTGTTGCCCTCGTGGCGGGCAAACAAGCTGTCGTAGAGTGTATTGGTCACGCTGTATTTTCCCTTGGTTTGATCGCAAGCGCCGCAGTTGAAGCCGCACGAACTGAACGCGAGGCTTGGATAGTGGCATGTGTCGCGAATTCTTCGTGGTGACGTTCTGTTTTGTTCAAGTCGTAAAGGTAGTTGACCATCGCGCCTCCGGACTGGGCGCGCCCGTTTGGCGTCGGATCTGCGTCGGCGTGCAGTTCATGAAGCTCAGCACCATTGCCCAGATGAAAGCGGGCCACGGGATCCAGCGGCATCCCGTCTTCGCGCTTCGCAAGCAACAAATACCGGGCGGCCATCGCGCGCACGTCCTGCGCTGAGGCCGTCGCTGCCAGTACGGCCTCGGCGGTATGACCGTGCTCTGGATGTTCTGTTTCGCTGGCCAGCCAACGGCTAAGCCCTGGTATAGGCGATAAGGTCACAAAAGTGTCGAGACCTCTAAGCTCTCGCGAAAGTTCGGTCACAACCTGTTTGATCAACAAGTTCCCAAAACTGATTCCTGCTAAACCCTTTTGGCAGTTTGAAATGGAGTAGAACGCCGCGACTTTTGCCTGCTCGGCTTCAATCGGTTCTCGAGCTTCAGACAAAAGCGTATCGATCGCGCCCGGGATTTCAGTTGTAAGGGCCACCTCGACAAAAATCAGCGGCTCATTGGGCATTGAAGGGTGGAAGAACGCAAAACAACGACGGTCAGGTGGGTAGAGCCTGCGCCTCAAGTCGTCCAGATCGTTGATCTGGTGAACCGCCTCATAGGCGACGATCTTGTCCAGAACGCGGGCAGGCGTATCCCAGCTGATTTGCTTGAGAACAAGAAAGCCTCGATTGAACCAGCTTCTCAACAAATGGACAAAATCAATATCGGTTCGCTTGAGTTCGGCATCAGATTTGAGAAATCGCAGTAGATCAACGCGCATAGCCACAAGTTCTTGCGTCGCACCAGACGGCTGGTTCAGCCGACGCAATAACTCTTGCCGCCTGGGTTCTGCAGATTCACTAAGCTTTTGATATAGATCGACACTTCGCTCATTGGCATAGAGGCGCGCCGTGTCAGCGAGTTTTTCTGCGTCTAACTCAAGCTGGTCATTCAAGTAGACAAAAAAGTCCAGTTTTCCCGCGTCATCCAGGGTCTGGTGGCGGTCAAGTATGGTGGACGCGAGCGTGAAGCCCGATACCTCACCTTCTGCGGACAAAAGCGCCTCGCAAAGTTCAGCAATGGATCGTTTGTCATCCTTGCCACGCCTTTTGTCAGGACGGTCCAGCAATTGGTTTAATAGATCGCCCAGAAACCAATTCCGTTGCATTTCAGGAATCCATCTGGCTGCTCAGGTACTCACCTGTTCGACGGTAGTGATTGATCAAGTGCTTGGTCGCGCTGTCTGCATCATGATCTAATGCAGCGTCCAGAATTTGCTGATGTTCGGCGGCGATATCCCGTTTTTTGTAGCTCGACCCGCCGGCTGCCAGATAGCGGTAGCGAATGTTCAGGTCGTAGAGCTGCGAACAATATCGCAGTAGCAACGGCAGTTTCGAATTGTCCAACAACGCCATGTGAAACGCTTTATGAGCGTCTTCAAAGTCGTGCGCCCCATTTTGGCCGGCCTTTTTCATATGGTGGTGACGCAAAACAAGCCGATCCTCCCAGGCCGCATCCGCGTTGGCGATGGAGGCACGCAACGCGGTTTCCTCGAGGTTGCAGCGCAACAGAAGAATTTCCTCGAAGTTACTCTTGCTCACGGGCGCAGCCCTAAATCCGCGCTGGTCAATCCGTTCAACCAACATGTCCGAGGTCAAAAGGCTCAGCGCCTCGCGAACTGGACTTGCGCCAGTGTTCAGAAGGCCGCGGAGTTGCTCGATCTTTAGTTTTTGTCCGGGCGGCAACTCGCCGGTCAGGATCATTTCGCGCAGCCTTCGATACGCGCCATGAGTGGCTGATGTTTCTCTGCCCTCGGTATCAAGCATGGCGTCCATATCCGACTGTTCCTTTTTGACGGCAAAAACTCATGAGTGCTCTTAACTGAGGGCGCTCGTGCCAGTCGATAGGCCAACTGAAAGGTTCAGCGATCCTTCGTTTATCATCCAGCGCCGAAGTACAAAGCTGCGCGCCCCGCTTTTGTGCATGGGGTCGCCCTCGGCCAACTTCCGCGCGGCTTCAAGACCGTCAGCGCGATAGATGATCAGGCCAACCCCTTGCATATGCTCACCGGTCTCATCCGACATCGGCCCAGCAAAAGCCAACTTTCCCGCGCGTTCAAGATCCGCCTGATACGCCAAGTGATCCGGAAGGGATGCTTTTACGTCTTCTGGCGCTTTGGTCGGTGTGCTGAGTGCAACATAAAGCTCCAGTGCCAGTGCGCCACGGCTTTTCGCTTCTGATTTATAATCTGCCCAAGCAACCATCGCGGATCTCCAAAAATATCGATATTATTTGACATATTGCAAAATAGTCGGCAAAAATCAAGCGAACTGACATGGATGGTGAAAATGAAATACCTGGTGGGAGAAACCTCGGAAGGCACTGCGGTCTTTGCTGTGAACGGTGAAAACGCAGTGAATTTAACGGCTTTGGACGCTACCGTCGGTTCCGATCTGATGGGTTTAATAGCCAAGCCTGAGCTGGCCGACTCACTGTCTGACAAAATCGCCGCCGCAGACAGTGTGCCTGTGCCGTCTATCACACCAGCATTGCCGGTGGTCGCGCCCGGCACGATCATTTGCATGGGTTTGAACTACACGGACCACATCAAGGAAGGGGGCTACGACATCCCCGAATATCCAACGCTGTTCATGCGCGGGAAAAACTCGATAATGGCGGCGGGGCAGCCCATGGTACGGCCTGCCTGTTCTGAGAAGCTAGACTACGAAGCCGAGCTTATGCTGATCGTTGGAAAAAGAGGTCGGCATATCTCGGAAGAGGACGCACTGGATTATGTCTTTGGCTACACCGTGTTCAACGACGGGTCGCTGCGGGACTATCAGCGCAAAACCGTTCAATGGACGCCTGGCAAAAACTTCGATGATACGGGAGCGATCGGTCCTTTCACCGTAACGCCGGACGAACTGCCCGAAGGGGCGTCCGGTCTGAAGATCGAAAGCCGCGTGGGCGATGAAATCCTGCAAAGCTCGAACACTGCCAACATGATCTGGGGCGTTCGTCAGGTCATTGCGACGATTTCGGAATACACCACTCTGGAGCCCGGAGACCTGATTGCGTTGGGCACACCACCGGGTGTCGGTCACGCCAAAAAGCCCAATCCACGTTGGCTGAAGCCGGGTGAAACCGTCGAAGTCGAAATTGAAGGCATCGGAATCTGCGCCAGCCCGATCATCGACGAAAAAGACGCCAAGTCCAAGGTGGCCGCAGCATGAGCGCACCAACCGGAGCAGAGCTGGAGGCACTTCGCGCCAAGGCGCAGCAAGATCACCGCGATCTGCGCGGGCGCATTCCACGCTTGTCGGATGACGCGATCGCCTTGATCCTGCGAGAATCCAGATCGCACTACGCGTGGACTGACAAGCCTGTTTCCGACGACCTACTTGAAGAGATCTACGACATCACGATCAATGGCGCGACCAGCATGAACACGTTGCCCGCGCGCTTTATTTTCGTGAAAAGCACTGAAGGCAAAGAACGGCTTGCCAAGTCGCTAAAGCCGAAAAACGTGCCAAAGATGATGGATGCACCCGTCACGGCGATCATTGCCTACGACTTGGACTTTTGGAAGGAGCTGCCGTTTCTTTTCCCACACGAAGACCGTCGGCCCTTGTTTGAAAACAAACCCGAATACGTAGCGGACACGGCCTTTCGAAACGGCACTCTGCAGGGCGCTTACTTCATGATTGCGGCCCGGGCTGTCGGGTTGGACGTCGGTGCCATGTCAGGCTTTTCGAACAAGATTGTCGACGAGGAGTTCTTCGCGGGCACGACGCTCAAGTCCAATTTTCTTTGTAATTTGGGCTACGCAGACGAGACCGGTTTGTTCCAGAAGCTTCCACGTTTTCCATTCGAAAAGGTTTGCTCGTATGCATGAAGAGGTAACACCGTGGCCATGAAAGTAAAACCTGTCGTGACTTACCGAACGACAGCTCAATGCCCGACACATGCGCGTACCGAGATCCCAATTCGCGACCTTGATGTGGTTGTCGACGAACCCGTCGAACGCGGCGGAACAAATCTTGGCCCGTCTCCGACCGAAACCGCAATGGCAGCCTTGATCGCCTGTACGAACGTCATCGGGCACAAGAATGCACACCGGTTGGGAGTAGATCTTGGCACGGTGACAATCGACGCGAAATGCAGGCTGGATCGGCGCGGTGTCCTGATGGAGGAGGAGATCGATGTTCCGTTTCCGGAAATCGAGCTCACCGTGAAGTGTGACACGCCCGCCAGTCAGGAGGAGCTGACACGGGTGGGCGAAGAGACAGCCAAGTATTGCGCCATCGCAAAACTATTTGAAGCGGCAGGCACGGACCTGACCGTCAACTGGGTCAAAACAAACCAATAAAGACAAAAGGCCCGACTTTCTGGGAGGAGAGAAATGAAAATCTGGACCAAACGCAGCCTTATCGGAGCTGCTCTGGCAAGCGTCATGGCGCTGCCCGCCGCAGCAGAGGAAACTATTTCTGCCGTTGTCATCGATGGTTACCCGGACCGGGCATTATGGGTGAAGGAGTTCACCAATTTCTTCATTCCGGAAGTGGACAAGCGACTGGCCGACTCCGGCAACTACAAGATGAACTGGCAGGAGAACTATGGCGGTTCGATCGTAAAGCCGAAAGGCGTTCTGGAAGGGATTCAGCTTGGCCTTGGCGACATAGGTATCGTGACAACGATCTTCCATTCCTCTAAGCTGCCTAGCCAGGGTATTTCAGGATCGACACCCTTTGTGGCATCGGATTCTCGTGCGGTGGCCAAGGCGGTGGATGAAATCGCACGCGAATACCCGGCGATGCAGAACGAGTTTGCCGCACAGAACCAGGTGTATCTGGCCACAGGTGTTGTTTTGGACACTTATCAGATTTTCTGCACGGAACCGGTTGCTTCCGTTTCGGACCTAGAGGGTCGCAAGATTGCCGGTGCCGGCCTTAACTTGCGGTATCTCGAA
The DNA here is from genome assembly GCF_001458195.1 of Ruegeria atlantica. Taxonomy (GTDB): domain Bacteria; phylum Pseudomonadota; class Alphaproteobacteria; order Rhodobacterales; family Rhodobacteraceae; genus Ruegeria; species Ruegeria atlantica. The sequence continues at coordinate 48,461 of NZ_CYPU01000049.1, forward strand.
GGCATCAAGGATGCGGCAGGTGTGCGCGGTGGGCTGACCGATTTCTACAACATGCTTCAGACGGGTCTGGTTGATTGTGGAATGCTGTGGCCCGAAGCGGCGAAGACGTTCAAGATCGCTGAAGTTGCCCCGTATATGCTCAAGGCCGATCTGGGTGCTGTGAACTCAAAAACCATCACGGTTAATGCAGACTATTGGGCAAGCCTGCCGGACGATGTCAAAGAGGTGTTGACGGCGGTTGCCATCGATTACCGTGACCATGTCGCCGGCATCGCGATGGACCGCGCCGCTGCTTCGCGGGATGCGTATGTTGAAGCGGGTGGAACAATCGTTGAGGTTTCGGACGAAGACCGTGCCGCTTGGGCAAACGCCATGCCGAATGTCGCGCAGGAATGGGCCGCGACGCTGAATGACAACGGCGAACAAGGAACGGAAATGCTGGCCGCCTACCTTGGCAAGCTTCAAGACGCCGGTTTCACCGGAGTGCGTGACTGGACAGCCGAATAGCTGTCCGGCGATCCACGAAAGGGGCCTTTCATGCTGAAGACCGCAGTTGCTGGCCTGTCGCGGGTCGCCAATTCACTTGCAATCGCCGCCAACGCTTTGGGTACGCTCGTCGTCCTGGCGTTGGTGGTTGTTCTAAATGTCGACGTTATTGCACGTGGCCTGTTTTCAGCCCCATTGCGTGGCACTTATGAGATGGTGCAATTCTCGGTCGTAATGATCGTTTTTCTGCAGTTGGCAGACGTGGTCAGAGTTGACCGGCTAACACGCTCGGACGGGTTCCTGAATCTGCTGCACCATCGTCGCCCGGGGCTAACAGCCAATCTGAGGCGCATCATCAATGCCATCTCGGCGATCTTCATGGCATTGATTGCCTATGTGACATTTCCTGAATTCCTACACATGTGGCAGACGCAGGACTACTTCGGAGTGCCCGGTCTTTTCACATTGCCATGGTGGCCGGTCAAACTAGTTATCGCGTGCGGTACTGCGCTTGCCTGCGTGATCTTGCTGCTCAAGGTCGTCACGGCGCAGGACCGTCCGCAACTTATTCGCACCCCTGAACATGACGAGGCCGCAGAATGACGCCGATTGAGATTGGCCTGATCTCGGTCGTTGCCATTGTTTTCCTGATTTATGCGGGCGTCTACATTCCCATCGCCTTGGGCGTCGTCTCGTTCGTGTCGATCTGGCTGATGCGGGACAACTTCACGCTAGCGCTGAATCTGCTGAAAGTGGCGGTCGGCGACAGCGCGATGGAATATAGCTTCGCGACTATCCCGCTGTTTACCTTCATGGGGCTCATCGTTTCAAAGGCCGGGTTAGGCAGGGACATCTACGAAGTCATGACCATGCGGTTTCGCAAGGTCAAAGGCGGCATTGGAATGGCCACGGTCGGAGCCAACGCCGTCTTTGCCGCCGTGACCGGGTCGTCCATTGCATCCGCATCGGTGTTCACCAAAGTTTCGGTGCCGCAGATGATGGCGCAGGAGTACAACCCACGCTTTGCTGTTGGCGTGGTGGCCGGGTCCTCGGTTCTGGGTATGATCATCCCGCCTTCCGCGATGCTGATCATCTATTCCTTTGTCGCCGAACAATCGGTGGGGGACATGTTCCTGGCGGGGATTATTCCGGGGATCATGCTGGCGATCGCCTATGTCGGCGCGATCTGGGCCATGGGCCGTTTCACGCCAGTATTCGTGGGCGGCCGTGTCGTCGATGACACCGAATGGATGTCCGGGCGCGAGATTGCGTCCAAAACGCTACCAACACTGTGCATCATCACTATCGTTCTTGGCGGGATCTACACCGGCTGGCTTACTGCGGTCGAGGCAGGAGCAGCCGGTGCCTTCGTGGCGTTGATCATCGCTGTCCTACGTAGATCAATGTCCCCAAAAGCGTTCTGGGACGCGTTGCTGGAAACCGGTCATATCACAGCGGCGATCTTGTTCCTGATCACTGCAGCGTCAATTTATAGCCGCATGCTGGGACTGGCGGGGCTGCCCAACCAGTTGCAGGACCTGCTTGCGGGGAATTCCGCGTCCTTCTGGTCGATTATGCTCCTGTACGTCCTTTTGATGCTGTTTTTGGGAACACTGCTGGATACGGCTTCGATCATCCTGATCGTTGTCCCGCTGTTCCTGCCTATGGCCGAAGCGCTGGATATGTCGCTGATCTGGTTTGGTATCATCACCGTGGTCGGCGCCGAAATCGGGCTTTTGACCCCGCCACTAGGCATATCTTGCTTCGTCATCAAATCGACAATCAATGACGACCGCATCTCTCTGAAGGACGTGTTTATGGGCGCGCTGCCCTTCGCCTTTGTAATGCTAATCGTTCTGTTCATTCTGATCGAGTTCCCGATCCTCAGCCTTGCCCTGATTTAAGGAGGCCAAGATGCGCTCTGTCACCAAAGACAATATCACCGATGTGTTCATGGGATACCTGTCCAAGGATACTGATCCGCGGATGCGTGAAATCATGGGGTCTCTGGTCAAGCACCTCCACGATTTCGCCCGTGAAACCAACCTGACGCATGACGAATGGCGTACTGGAATTGCATTTCTAGAGGGGTGCGCCGCTGTGGAAACCGCAGATAGGCATGAGTTTGTCTTGGCCTCGGACGTGTTGGGACTGTCATCGCTGGTGGATATGCTCCATTCAACTCCAGATGCCACAAGTTCGTCTGTTCTTGGGCCTTTTCACGTTTCTGGCGCACCGCCACTGCCATTCGGTGGTGATATGAAGCGTCACTACGGTGGGCCGGTTCTGCTGGCCGAGGGCGTTATCAGGGATGCCGAGGGTAATCCGATTAGCGGTGCAGAGCTCGACATCTGGCAAACGGCGCCAAATGGAATGTATGCAAGCCAGGATGAAGAACAGGACACCTTTTCTTTTCATGGCCTGATGACCACTGGTGAGGACGGTAAGTATGCATTCACGACCGTCAAGCCAGTCGAATACACCGTGCCTTCAGACGGGCCTGTCGGGGACATCCTGCGCGCCTGCGGTCGCCATCCTTGGCGACCGTCGCACCTGCACTATATCGTTAAGGCACCCGGGCATCGTTCCTTAGTTACCGAGATATTCCCCGACGACGATCCCTACCTGGATCAGGATACAGTGTTTGGTGTTCGGGATGACCTGGTAATGACTTATGTTGAAAGGCCGGCTTCAGAATTTCCCGAAGGCATGGAACTTTCTGGCAAGATTACTGAACCTTTCTTGCACGTAAAGTTCGATGTGAAGCTTGCCAGAGTTTGAATGCTATTGAGGGTGGTGCGGTGCTGAAACATACCTTAATTTTAGGTGCTACGCTTCTTTGTGGTAATGCCATCGCAGAAGAGCGACCGATCTTCGATGCGCATATTCATTACAGCCATGATGCCGTCAAACTGGTTCCTCCCGAACAAGTTGCCAAAATCCTTCGGGACGCAGGCGTGCGCAAAGCACTGGTTTCCAGCTCGGATGACAACGGTACCCAATTGCTGTTGGCCGCAGCGCCGGACATCGTTGTTCCGGCCCTTCGCCCCTACCGTCGCCGCGGTGAGATCAACACCTGGATGCACGATGAAACCGTAATCGGTTATCTGGAAGCAAATCTGGCGAAGAACGAATACAAAGCCATCGGCGAATTTCACGCTTATGGTGATGATATCAAAACGCCGGTCATCCAGCATATGATCGCACTGGCAAAAGAACGTAACCTAATTCTGCATCACCATGGCGATCGAGAGGCCGTTGACCTGATTTTTGAGATTTGGCCCGAAGCTCGGGTATTGTGGGCCCACTCTGGCTTTGACGACCCGTCTAGTGTGGTCGATGCACTAGACACCTATCCGAGACTTTGGGCCGATCTTGCGTTTCGCTCTGATATGGTCTCGCAGGGCCGTGTTGACCCAGATTGGAAGGCTGCGTTCGAAGCGCACCCGGATCGGTTTATGGTTGGTACGGATACATTCGCTCCAGAGCGTTGGTACTACGTAGGCCCTCATGCTGATTTTTCACGGGAGTGGTTGGATTTGCTTCCGGACCAGATCGCAGACAACATCGCATACGCAAACGCAGAACGTTTACTGGCATCAGAATGATCCGCTGGGTTGTCTGGTTTCTAGTATCATCTGGCGCGGCCGTCGCTTGTGAAACGGCAGGGCAACGCATGAGTTCGGAAACTCAAAACGCACCCAAGGTGCATGTGGCTGTCGACGAAATTCGATTGGCCCAACCGTTTTCTATTCTTCTGACAGTCTGTGATGATGTTGCCGTGAGTGAGGTGCGCGTCGATGCAATAATGCCTGCTCACCAACACGGGCTAAACTACGCCCCCAAAATCACCGCATTAGGCGATAGGGTGTTTCGTGCAGATAACATGCTGTTTCACATGCCGGGGCTGTGGGAACTGCGAGTTGACACCAATTTTGGCGGGCGATCGATATCCTACACTTCCGATGTCGTGCTAAAATGAAGGTGCTGGTGACAGCGGCGTTTGTAGTCCTAGCGGGGGCCGTTCATGCCGAAGTCCTGTTGTCTGATGACGAAATTCAGCAAACGCTGTCCTTCGGACCATGGCCAATTTCGTTTCAGTCGGATCCAAGCAACAGGGTTTCAAACGATACAAGAGCGATTGCGCTAGGAGCGGCCTTGTTCAACGATCCGGTGTTGTCAGTTGACGGCGCATTTACTTGTGCAAGTTGTCATGACCCTGAACAGGCATTTACCACGTCCGACGCGCGAGCATTTGGTCGCGTCCAGTTAGATCGAAACACACCATCCCTGCGGAACCTTGCCGGTCTCCGCTGGTACGGTTGGGGCGGCAAGAGTGACAGTCTTTGGGCAGCCAGCTTGCATCCGATCATCGAAGAACATGAGATGGCGCACAGTAAGGAAAGCCTAAAAACAGCCGTCTCTGAAAGTAGCTACATTGATGAATTTGAAGCCATATTTGGCGACATCCAGATTCAAGATCCAGAACTTGTGCTGGTGAACACTGCCAAAACGCTATCCGCTTACTTGGAAACGTTGGCTACCGGTCGGACACAATTTGACGATTTTCGCGATGCATTGGAGAACCAAGATTTAGCAGCGGCTGCGAACTACCCCGAAGCTGCCCAGCGAGGTTTTCAGCTGTTCATAGGGCGTGGAAACTGTGTGTTGTGCCACAATGGTCCGAGATTTTCCAACAATGAGTTCCATGACGCAGGCGTTCCATATTTTCTGAGCGAAACCGAGGTCGACGACGGGCGGTTCGGTGGATTGAACTTTTTGCTTTCAAACGCTTACACATTGGACGGCAACTGGAGCGACGATCCGGAAAAGCAAGGTGCATGGGTGGTTCGCAGTGTCCGCAGGAGCCACTCAGATTTTGGGACCTTTCGTACGCCAAGCCTGCGGGGCGTGGCCGAAACCGCGCCTTACATGCATGACGGCAGCCTGATCGACTTGGATGCGGTGATCAGGCACTACAGCGAAATTGATACGGAAAGATTGCACGCCGACGGTGAAGCCATACTGTCGGAGTTGAATTTGTCTGAGCAAGAGATTGCAGACCTAGCTGCATTTTTGGAGTCGCTGTCCAAGGCACCTTGATACAGCGCTTGTGTTAACCGCTTAGGAACGGGCTACCCGGGTTGCAGCCTTGGTGGCTGTTGCAGACCTCGGAATCTGCGATTTTTCTCCCGAAGATAATCTAACCCCGAGGCTTCGCCGATCATCATGAGCGCTTGAGCCACCTGGGTATTCGGTCTGGGTCAAAATTGAACGACGTAATTCGCTGATTTATTGAAAATTCAGTCGTAGATGGAGTCAATGATATGTGACGTTCCACATATCTTTTTAAGGCTACACAAAGTTCCACCACCAGCGACAGAACTTTTCCATTCCCCCACATCCTTCATCCATGCTGATTTCTTTGATCCTGACTTCCCTTTGCGAAAATCAAAGCTGATTCGCTGATAAGACGCCGAAGGTGCCTGTTCCTGCTGATCTGCCACGTGGCGAACGCGGATGACGGCAAGAGATTGCCAAACATCGAAGAACTCTCTGACATTGTTGCTGACTGGATTGATACTCCATGGCTTGCCAGAATGATAATACACACCAAGAACGCTTTTTTCGAACGACCAACGATATTGTCACGGTAACTGTATGGGCGTTGCTCAAGACTGGATCCGGAAGCAATTGGCATCGATGAATTCAACGTCTATCAGCAACAAGCGTCACCGATTTCCTGTTGAGAAAATTGCGCACGCGGTTTGGTTGACTTGAACTACGACTGGAAATTCAGAAACATATGTAAGCTGCTTTTTGTTGTCAGCTGAACTTTAACGGAAAAGAGATCCGAGATGTTTAAACGGAAGTAACATCACCCAGATTTCAAGGCCATATCCCTATCTCTTGCGAGGATTACGTGTAGATCGACCCAACCAGGTCTGGTGCGCTGACATCTCCTTTCTGCCGATGCGGCGTTGTTCTCTGTATCTCATAGCTATCATGGACTGATACACCCCAAGGTTCTGGGGTGGCGCATCTCCAACACGCTGGAAGCCGAATTCCGCGTTGAGGCGCTGAATGAAGCGACCCACAAGTTCGGCCCGCCCTCGATCATGAACACAGATCAGCGCAGCCAGTTCACGTCCTTTGTCTGGACCGACTGATTGCGTCGATCCAGTATGCGTAATTCGATGGATGGGAAAAGCCGCTTCTTTTTATTATATCTTCGTTGAACGGGTGCGGCGGTCCCTGAAATACGAAAGCAACTATCTGCAAGCCTAGGAAACCGGATCAGAGGCAAAGGCTGTTGTCAGAAAGTGGATCGAGTTCTACAATCGCAGGTGTCCGCATTCTGCCCTTGCCGGCAAGTCTCCTGCCGTGATCTATGGCAGCTAAATGAAACTACAAATCCCAGTCAGCGGGTCCAAAGAATAGCTCAATTCACGCCAGGACCGGTCCAACAATTGGGGAGTAGCTCAGTATGCTCTAACCCCTATTTGTGCAACAAAGCCACCGGCACGTGTGCCCAGCTTAGGCGTTTGAACATCATGAGCAGCACAGTAAGTCAGCTTTGGGCTCGGTGCACACATTCACGAAATCTCGCTCGCAACCTGATTTGCGGACAAAGTTATTTGGTGCATAAGCAACGCGGTGACTAGCTCTTCCGCCACATACTACACACCATTTTTGGCTGAACACTCCAGTCGGGCCGAATTCATAAGACAGTTTGGTGATTTTTTGCTAGTTTATCTTATTGTCACGGCACTCGACTTTACGTGGGGGCGTTGGTCTATTGAAAAAACTAATTTTGAAAGCAGCGGTCGTTCTGAGTACAATCTGTTCGCTTAGTCTGGATGGTGTTGCGGCGCAAACCGCAGAAGAAGTTGAGACGGGCAACCGACTAGCAGCGGTGTTACGAGCTGGACGAAGTGTGGTGTCAAACAGCCAGGACCTAATCAACAATCCGGATATCACCGACAAAGGGCTGTCCGGCGATGTGTTTTACGAGCAAGTTATTGAGGCCTACTTGGAGGCCAATGGCGAACCACCGCTGCATGATGGGTTGGACCCACTGGAGCAAAAGCTTACAGAAACGCAGCTGGACGCTATGGTCACGGTAATCGACGCAAACCAAGATATAATAAATGCCGAGGGAGTGGCATTCAAAGGATTTATTCCGGCAGTTTTTGCGCGGTTGGTAAATGAACAATTCGCTGATGAAATTGGCACGTCTGCCATGGTCAAGGTAACGGCGCCTTCGGAATTTGTCCGCAATCGCATGGCCCGTCCGGATACTTGGGAAAACTCGGTCATAGAGGAAAAGTTCAAGGACTCATCTTGGACCGAAGGGCAGCCATTTTTCGAAGAAACTAGCGTTTCAGGAACACCCGCTTTCCGTATGTTGATCCCAGAATACTATTCGGAGTCTTGTCTTTCATGCCACGGATCGCCGGCGGGTGAAACGGATGTGACCGGTTTCCCAAAGGAAGGTGGGCAACTTGGTGATCTGGCGGGTGCAATTAGCATAACCCTTTTTAGATGAAACAAGAATCTGGTGTGAGTAACAATTGGCGGTGGGTGTCCGAAAATACTATTCCGGTGCGCATAGGATCACTGTCGGCGCTACTGTTAGCTGCTTTGGTTGTGAGCACTATCGTGATGGTCTACGATCTGGCGCGTAACCAAGCCCGCATACAAGACGCAAACACTGAATTTCACCGGCTGGAAGTGGCAGGCCAGGCAGATCGTCAATTTGGAGAGATGAGGTACTGGCTGACGGATCTTTCTGTCAGCTTACTGACCCTTTCGGAGCGGCGCGCCAACGAAGCCAGTACAAAGCTCAATAGCAGCCTCGAACAGCTCGCCGCTTTTGCGCCTGAGTCCGCAGCCAGCGTACAAGAGCAGGCAAACTCCTATTACGAAACTTCTATGCTAGCAGCCGATGCTTACACAGATGGTAACAGGGTGCTGGGAAACACTTTACTTGCACAGGCCCGAGTGGCCAGTGATGCCGTCGACAAGACGCTGACGCAATTGGTCGATGACCTATCTGAAAGCGCCGACCAAACCAGAAATGAAGCAACGGTTGCCGCCAAGGCAGCGATGAACCGAGCGATCATTGCATGTGTTGTCATTGTGATATTGGGAGCGCTTCTTACGTGGCGTGCTCTGAGGTCAATCGTTGTGCCACTTCATGCAATCAACATTGCGATTTCAGGCCTAATCCGGGGAGAACGGGATGTCGCGCTGCCGCCCGAAGGCCCTGATGAGCTAGGTCGGATGTCCCAAGCGCTAAGAGCGCTTCGCGACAGCCAGGACAAACGGCGCGAACTAGAAGAAGAGGCGCGTGCGCAGCGCAATACGATTTTGACAGCAATTGAAACAATTCCAGACGGATTTGCGTTGTTCGACAACGAAGACGAGCTCATACTCTTCAATGACCGGTTCCGCAGCATTTTCGCACATGTGGACGACATTCTGGTTCCGGGCACCCGGTTCGAAGACATCTTGCGGCTGCAACTGGAACGAAAATCGGTGGATAGCGGCGATGTTCCTGACGAAGAGTGGATTAGCGGGCGGCTTGAACGACACCGCAGACCTGATGGGGATCGCCAAGAAGTCTTACTGGGTGGCGCATGGATTCAGGTGTCGAAACGCCAGACACCCGACGGGGGCACGGTCGCTGTTTACAGCGATATTTCTGATCTTAAGTCCAAACAGGAACAACTTGAAGAAGCCAACGCGCAGGCGATCGCCGCCAGTTCCGCAAAAAGCCAGTTCCTGGCTTCCATGAGCCACGAGTTGCGCACTCCTTTGAACGCGATCATCGGTTATAGCGAAATGCTGTCCGAAGATGCGCAGGACATGGGATTCGAGACTGCGACGGATGATCTGGAGAAGATCATGGCATCCGGGCGACATCTGCTCTCGCTCATCAACGACGTTCTTGACCTGTCCAAGATCGAAGCGGGCAAAATGGAAATGTACCCGGAACGCTTCGCGCTCCGACCCTTGTTGGACGAAGTCGCGTCGACGGTGGTTCCCTTGGTGAGCAAGAATAGAAATGAACTGGTTCTCTCTTGTCATCTCGCAGACACTGACGAGATCGAAACCGATAAAACCAAGCTCCGGCAGAACCTTTTCAACCTGTTGTCCAACGCGGCGAAGTTTACCGAAGGTGGTAAGATTGAGCTTCTCGTCTCTAAACTCCGGAAGAATGATACGGATTTCTTTCGATTTGCGGTGCGAGATGAAGGTATCGGAATGACGCCGCAGCAACGCGACAAGCTGTTCCAGGCGTTCGTGCAAGCTGATCAGTCTACTACGCGGAATTTCGGAGGTACCGGGCTCGGGCTCGCCATTGCGCAGGAATTTACGCGTATGATGGGCGGGCACATCACAGTCTATAGCAAAGAGGGTGTTGGATCGACCTTCTCTTTTGAAATTCCGGCGCGCTATGCTGCTGTGTCCACATTGGTTGACGATCACAGTGAAGCGTCACCGGACACTGCTTTGGGCCGCGTTCTGATCGTGGATGATGAAGAAGACGCTCGAAACGCGGTTGCACAAATCGTACGCGAGGAAGGGTATGATGTCTTGATGGCATCAAATGCGGAGGCGGGCATGGAAATGGCACGCGCGCAAAAGCCTGACGTCATTCTACTGGACGTTATTATGCCCGAACGCGACGGCTGGTCTATGTTGAAAGAACTCAAGGCAGACTCGAAGCTGTGCGAGACACCCGTCGTCTTGGCAACAATTGTCGCGGATCGCGACATGGGCCTTGCTTTTGGGGCGATCGAGCACCTGATCAAGCCGATTGATCCAGCTCGGCTGATCGCAACGCTAGATTCAATCGCCTCGGGTGGCGACAAAGACGTGCTGATCGTTGACGACGATATGTCAACGCGGAACCTGTTTCGCCGTATTTTGACGCGCAATGGTTGGACAGTGCGCGAGGCGGCAGACGGTCACGGCGCGCTCAGCCAGTTGAAATCCAAAAGGCCGACTCTGATGGTATTGGACATTATGATGCCTAATGTGGACGGTTTCGATGTTCTCAAAACGGTTCGCACAACTGATGGGCTTGCCGATTTGCCGGTTATCGTAGCCACGTCTAAGGACCTGACGCGGGACGAACTGGATTGGTTGAAAGCCCATTCAGATGAGGTCATCCGCAAAGGAGATACCGGTCGAGGTGATCTGATTGCGGCGCTGAAACGTCAGTTACAGGACTATTCATAAGTCGGGAAGTTTAAGGCGATGGCAAAGATACTTATTGTGGAAGACAACGATATGAACCTCGATATGCTGTCGCGTCGGCTGCAGAGAAAAGGATACGAAACCGCATCGGCCCGCGATGGTCAGGCTGGCGTCGAACAAGCCCTATCGGATAAACCAGATCTGATTTTAATGGACATGAGCCTGCCCGTAATCGACGGGTGGGAGGCGACCAGACAGATAAAAGCAAACCCAGACACAAAAACTATCCCAGTTGTCGCTTTGACTGCCCATGCGATGCAGAGTGATCGTGACAAAGCCATGGAGGCAGGTTGCGACGAATTCTATACCAAGCCGATCGAACTGCCTGGGTTGCTAGAAATTATTAAAAAACTGCTGGACGGGTAGCGCAGCATGGTTTCAAAGACCCGAAAAGACAAGTTGGCACTAGCAACCCGCATTTCCCAAAACCTCAATGGGCCGTCAGAAGCGATCGTAGGGTTTCATAACCTGCTGATCGAGGAGGTGCGCAAAACTGGGCCAGAAGCCGCGTTGGAGGACCTGCAAAAGATTGGCGCCGCCGCCAGCAACCTTGTTCAGATGATCGAATTGTTGGGGAGAAGTGCGCACCAAATCTCGGCCGACAAAGACGCTCAGGCAAAATTACGGCATGATTTACGCTCACCGATTAACGCGATCATTGGGTATTCGGAAATGGTGCTGGACGATTTCGAGGCAGATCTGAAGCCTTCCGCTCGCAGCGACATAAACGCGATCCTGAGCGAAGCGCGTAAGCTGGCGCTACAGATTGACAGCACAATCAGTGATGAAGATATTCGGAATAGCGCTGAGGAAAGTGACCGGGATCAGAAAATTGCAGCTAGTCTTGAACGCAGCTTAGCCACACCAGACGACGGTCGCGAAATCCTGACTGGTCACCTATTGGTGATTGATGACGAGGCGGCCAATCGGGAAATCCTGACCCGATTGCTGGAACGACGAGGACACAGTGTGCGGTCGGTCGGGTCGGCTAAGGAAACTTACGAGTCACTGAAGCGCGAAGAGTTTGACCTTGTTCTGTTGGACATTCTTATGCCAGAGGTGAATGGTATCGATGTCCTCGAAAGAATTAAAAAAGATCCGTCTTGGCGCGAAATACCCGTGGTCATGGTTTCAGGTCTGAACGAGACAAACGCTATCGCCAAATGCATCAGTGTCGGCGCTGAAGACTATTTGCCAAAACCTATCGACCCGGTGTTACTGCACGCGCGCGTGGATGCTTGCATGGAGCGCAGTCGCTGGCGCGCTAAGGAATTGGCGTTCACAAATGAGATCACATACGAACGTGACAGGGCAGACAAATTGCTGCACTCGATGCTGCCCGCGCCGGTTATCAAACGACTAAACGATGGCGAGACAAACATCGCTGATCGCTTCGTCGGCGCCACCATAATATTCGCGGATATCGTGGAATTTACACCACTGGTAGCCCGCATGGACGCCGGTGACTTGATCCTGGAATTGTCAAACTTGTTCACTGCATTTGATGACCTGGCCACCCTGCATGGTATCGAAAAGATCAAGACGATTGGAGACGCCTACATGGCGGCATCGGGTATCCCGTTGCATCGCGAGGACCACGCACACGCGGCAGTAAGCTTTGCACGTGACATCCTGAGAACGATGTCCGACAGCACAGTAAGTATCGCGGGTTTGCAAATCCGCATAGGTATCCATTCCGGACCAGTCATTGCTGGTCTGATTGGTCGAAAACGGTCAATTTATGATGTTTGGGGAGAAACCGTGAATCTCGCCAGTCGTCTCGAGGCCACGGGAAAATCAGGGCACATCCACATCTCTGCCGAAACCAAGGATGCGCTGGGTGACCATTTGCCCAACGCGGAAGCGCAAACTCATTTTGTTAAAGGGGTGGGAGAGATAACCTCCTACTTCGTAGCCTAAGGCTTGTGATGCGGTTTTGAGCCTTAATCAGTTTGGGCAATTGATAACATCGAATTGGAACTTGGCCATTCAACCCAATTTGCGTTGCTAAAAGTCGGTGATTGCGTTCCAGAAACCTAACTGCGGCCGCTTTGGGCTCAGTTCACGCTTGATGCGTTCTACCGTTCTTGGTCTCACCGGGCCTGCAGGTCACACCGTCTTTTCAGTTCATCGAAAACACATTGCTAAATCTGGCGCAATCTAACGTCACGCTGATCGGCCTGCGGACTCGGATCGTTTTCTGAGGGAGGCCTGTCCAATTTTTCTTGGCACGCTACGCTCAGGGTAGATTTTTTCGCCCCACAGGCGGAGGATTCTTGGGGTCAGCCGAGTGTCGAAACGTGAATTTTAGGTCATTTTGTATCGTTTTTTCATATTAAGACATTTAATTTCAATTTGTTACTACCGTCTACGGGAAACCCCCAATTTCTGAATGCAGGTCGATTCGTTAATGTTAAATCATTCAAAGAGTTACTGCGGACAATACCACTTTTCCCCGATGAGGGGCTGGCTACTTACCCCCTCGGCCGGCCCCTCAACCGCCTTCCCAAGTCCCCCTGCCAGCAAATTTCTCCCCTATCCCTGCAATGCCTCCTGGACGAGTGCGGGTAGTTTATGCGTGTCATCGTAGCTCAACTTGTGTGGGATCTCTTCCACCGGAGTTTTTCGGTAACCTTCCGAAAACAAAAGAAAGGGCACGTTTGCACGGCGCGCAGTTTCGGCATCCACTTCGCTGTCTCCGACATAGAGCCGGGGTCCAGCGTTGGCGACCGCGTTGAAGCTTGCCTCAAGGTGCACGGGGTCTGGTTTGCGAACGGTTAGTGTGTCGCCGCCAAACACTGTTTCGAAGTGATGTGCCAGATCCAGTGCGTCCAGAATATGACGTGCGGGTGCCTCAGGTTTGTTTGTGCATACGCCCAGAACGCAGCCCATTTCGCGCAGTTGTGTCAGTGCCTGCGGGACGCCTGGGTAAGGGATTGTTTTGTCGCTTGAGGCGGCAGAGTAATGGGCCAGTGTGAGTTTGGTCAATTCGCTATGCTGCTCGATCGGCAGGTCGTGATGGCGGATCATGCGTTCGACCAGTTTTGGCAGACCGTTGCCCACAAATTGCTTGATCGTGCTTTCCGGCAACGGGGCGATGCCGATATCCAGTAATGTCCGGTTGGCGGCCGCTGCAATATCCGGAAGGCTGTCGATCAGCGTTCCATCCAGGTCGAACATGATTGTTGCGGTCATCAGTTTCCCCGTCGGTTAATGCGCGTGAGCCAGACCTAACCTGCTTGTAATCCTTGCGCAATCACCCCACATCCGCGGTTTCTATCGAATAGGGTTGACATACCTGACTAAAATAATCAGATTAACGACAAGATCCCTTCAGCCAACCCAGTGCGGGTCAGCCATATTGTTGAAAGCGCGAACAAATTAAGGCCCTTCGCCCGAGAACCTACTGGAGTTGTCATGATGAATGTGCAGAACCCGAATCCCAGCCAGTCCTATGCGGTGTCCATGCTTCCGGCACATAAGGCCGAAGATCTGACCAAGGGTGGCAACCTGGCCCATATCGAACTGGGCGATCAACTATATACCTTGCGTATCACACGCGCAGGCAAGCTGATCCTGACAAAATGAGCAGGCATTCCTCGCGCGGTGGCGCTGCGGTTGGGCGTCTGTCCGACCTCAGCCCAATCGAAGCCGGTGCTGTGATGTATCTGCGATTGTGGAGCGAAAGTTCCGAGGGCCGTGCGGATGCTGCAAGCGATTTCGAGATTGCGCTTGGTCTGGATCAGGGGCGGGCTGCAATGATGACGCTGGATCGTTTGTGCGGGCTGTGTGCCCATCACGGCCGCCGCCCGTTGGTGCGGCACGGGCTTGGCTGTTCCTGCCTTGGTGCAGATGAAAACTGTTTCGCCCAGATGATTGCTGCCGCCTCGGAAGGTGCGCGTGAAGACGCGATGATGATGGCAACGCTGATCGTTCGACCAGACTTTGCCCCGGCACTGGCGTCACTGTCCGAAGAGATGGGTATGGTGCTGCGCCGGATGACTGCGTCAGTGCCCTTGCCAACAACCGGCCACAAAAACCCCTCGGCCGTGCTGCATTAAGCGGCAGGCGGCTTCAAAACCCCGACTCTGGCGAGCCGGGGTTTTGTTGTTTCAGCAGCACCCGCAGCCCGCGTGATGATGATCATGATCGCAAGTCGGGGCAGGTGCAAAGCCACCCACCTCGGACAAAACCTCGCGCAGCGCCCAAAGGATCATTTCGACGTCCTCCGCCTCGATAGTTAAAGGCGGGCGGATTTTCAGGATATTATCCTTGGGCCCTTCGCTGCCGATCAGGATACGGTGATCGCGCATCCGGTTCTTGACGTAACTGCAGATTTCGGTGCCTTCGGATCCGTCCGGATTGATCAGTTCCATGCCAAGAAACAAGCCCATGCCGCGCACGTCATCGACACAGGCGAAATCAGCCTCGATCTGACGGAGCCCATCCATCAGCTGCCCACCCATGACACGGGCGTTGTCTTGCAAGCCTTCGTCATCGACGATGTCCAGTACCTCTTTTCCGATCCGGCAGGACAGGGTGGAGCCGCCAAAAGTCGAAAAGAACTCGATGCCGTTGTTGAAACTGTCGGCGATGGCTTTGGTCGTGACCAGTACGCCCAGCGGATGGCCGTTTCCGATGGGTTTGCCCATGACAACGATATCCGGCAGCGCTCCCTGGTGCTCAAAGCCGAAATAGTGGTCACCAAGGCGACCCAGCCCGGTCTGCACCTCATCAGCAATACAAACCCCGCCGGCCGCACGGATTTTGTCGTAGACGGCTGGCAGATACCCTTTGGGTGGGATGATCTGGCCGCCAACCGAGGGGAAGGTCTCGGCGATGAAGCCAGCCAACCCTTGGCCTTTGTCCTGTAGCACGGCAATAGCCGGATCCACGAGATCGGCGAATTTCTGTGCCCGGTCAGGATCGTCGCGCTTGAATGAGCCCCGGTAGTCGTCTGCAACCTCGACCAGTTCGACCCAATCGGCCTGGCCAATCCCGCCCGGTTTGTTGAACTTGTAGGCAGAGATCGCCACCGCCGCATTCGTATTTCCGTGGTACCCGTGGTCAGGCGTTACGATGCCTTTGGCCCCGGTATGCGCGAGCGCCAGACGCAAGGCCAGCTCGTTGGCCTCGGTGCCCGAGTTGACGAAAAAGCACACCTTGAAATGATCCGGTAGCTTGGACAGGATTTTGTCAGCGAAGGCTGTCTGCGCCGGGTGCAGGTAGCGAGTGTTGGAATTCATCCGCTTAAGCTGATCTGCTGCGACCACTTGAATGCGCGGATGCGCGTGGCCCACATGGGGGACGTTGTTATAGGCGTCCAGATAAGGACGGCCCCATTCGTCGAACAGATGATGCTTCCAACCGCGGACCAGCATGACCGGATCATCATAGGTCAGGCTAAGGTTGCCACCGAAATGGTCATGCCGCGCTTGCAGGATCGCCTGCTTGTCGGTCGGGCGATAGAACACTTTGTCGTCCGGCAGGTTCAACAGCGCCGCCGGGTTCGGGCAAACGGCGTGCCACAACTCCATTTCATCAGGATCGCCGACACCGGGCCAGTCGTTCTGCATCCCGTCAGTTGTCAGGGCCAGTTGGAAATGCACATGCGTGGCCCAGCCGCCATTCTGTGTGGCGTCCCCCAGCCGTGCAAAGGCCGCACCCTGCGCGACCGGATCGCCCGGTTTCAGCCGACCACAGACCTCGGGGTCGAGATGACCGTAGAGCGTATAGAACGGATCACCCTCGGGTGTTTCATGGTGCAGGATCACTACGCCGCCATAATCCAGATGCGTATCGCGGTTTTCGACTGCCTCGACCCGGCCACTCATCGGTGCATGCAAAACAGTTCCGGCAGAGGCGAATACGTCTACGGCCAAATGCACCGTTCGCCTGTCAGAGGCCTTCCACGGTCCTTTGCGGAACGCCGGCTCGACATAGATCAGGCGCGGTTCGTTGTAGTAACCCAGCCAAAGGCCTTCTCCGAACTCCTCGCCGACGCGCGCGGCTTCGTCTAGCGGCATGTGAAACGGATTCTGGGGCCAGGTCGAGCTTTCAACCGACAGAGATCCCATTGGAATATCGCTCAGATCCTGTTCGAACATCTGCGCGAATTGACCGCGATGCTCGGCCAGATAAGCGTGGATGCGTTCAGCTCCGTCAGTCACGGGAAACCCGCAGGCGGCGCGCAGCCGGGCGGACATCAAGCCGCCATTCACCGTATCGTTCTCTAGGAAGCGCCACGCAGGGGCCTGACTGATGGTCACATAAGGATCGTCCGGATTGTCCGCGGCCATCAAGGTCGAGTTCACCACGGACACGGCCAGCCTCATCCGCAGCAGCGGCCAGATCAGATCGACCTCGTCAGCACGCAGGCGGTTGGCCGCGTGATAGCCACGCACCAACGCCGTCAATGCCCGCTCGGGTTTTGGGTGGTCCAGGACGATATACGCCCCGGCAATTGCCAGATCGCAGATACGCGGTGCGGCGCACATATCACCAAGATCAATCAAGCCAGAGACGGCTTGCCGCTGACCCAGTTCACCGTCGACCAATATGTTGTAGTCGTTGGCATCATTGTGGATCGCCTGTTTCGGCAGGCCCGCCAGAGGGCCCGAGATTGCATCGAATTCAACGCAAATCTCTGACAATATCGCCTGCCGTGCAGGGTCGGCAAAGGCCTCCAGCTTGTCCGAAATCCAGCCCGCTTGTGTCAGATCCCATTTGAAATCCGCGCGGTGCAGCCCGTCATGGGTAAACCGTTTCAGTGCCCGGTCGGTTGCCCCCAGAACGCGGCCCAGTTTCAGGATCAGTTCTTCGTATTTCGGCGCAGCCTTGGCATAGCATTGGCCGGGCAGGCATTCGAGCAACCAAACCAGTCGGGGCTGCCCATCCTGATCAAAGATTTCCGGCAGCAGCGTACCGTTGATATCCGGAAAAACACTGGGAAAGGGCAGTCCCGGTGCCTCGGCGGCAACGTGTTTCAGCGCCTTGATCTGCAGGTCAATGAACTCTGCCTCGCAACCCGCGCGCATGACTTTCAGTACGTAGTCCTGACCATTGGTGGCCCTGACCAGAAAGTTGAAGTCATATTCGCCGTCCAGCCGGTTCAGTTTGGCCTCAAGCCCCCAATGGATGCGCAGGGCGTGGGCCCAGAATTCGGTCAACTCGGTCATCAGTGCGACGGTCCTTTAATCCAGCGCGCGCAGGCGTTTGATCAGCGAGGATGTGTCCCAGCGTCCGCCGCCCAGTTTCTGAACGTCCTTGTAAAACTGATCGACCAGAGCGGTCACAGGCAGCGAAGCCCCTGTTTCATTGGCCGTATCCAGACAAATGCCAAGATCCTTACGCATCCAGTCCACCGCAAACCCATGTTCGAAATGGTCATCCAGCATCGTCTCATATCGGTTTGCCATCTGCCAACTGCCTGCCGCGCCCTGACTGATAACTTCAACAACTGCGCGGCCATCAAGGCCCGCCTTCTCGGCAAAGTGCAGCGCTTCGCTGAGGCCCTGCACCAGACCGGCAATAGCGATCTGGTTGCACATCTTGGTCATCTGGCCTGCACCGCTGTCGCCGATACGACGGCAAATTTTGGAATAGACCTGCATGACCGGTTCAGCCGCGTCATACGCCGCCTGATCCCCACCGCACATAATCGACAGAACCGCGTTTTCTGCCCCTGCCTGTCCGCCCGAGATCGGAGCGTCCACAAAAGCGATGCCTTGTGTTTGTCCAGCTTCGTATAACTCGCGTGTCACCATGGCGGAAACAGTGGTGTGATCAACAAAGGTCGCCCCATTGGACATGCCGCTGAAGGCGCCGTCTTCACCTGTACAAACCATCAGTAGGTCGTCGTCATTACCGACACAGGCCATGACGAAATCTGCACCCTGCGCGGCCTCTCGGGGCGTTGTCGCCATGGCGCCACCATGTTGGGCGACCCAAGCTTCGGCCTTAGTGGCGGTACGGTTGTAAACGGTCACCTCATGACCTGCGGCCTGCAAGTGACCGGCCATGGGATAGCCCATGACACCCAGACCCAGAAACGCGACTTTTGCCATTTGGAGATCCTCTCTGCTGTTCGGTACCCGTTTCTTTCACCGGGCCGGATTGTTTAGCAGTGACAAAGCAAAGCTGCGTCTAAAGGGCAACCCCGCGTCACGCTTTGCCGCCCAAATCCCGTAGGATCGGGCAATCGGGTCTGTCGTCCCCTGCGCAAGCGTCGATCAGATGGCTCAGAGTGTCCCGCATGGCGTTCAGGTCAGCGATCTTGGCTTCGATCTGAGCCATATGCGCGCGGGCCACCTTTTTGACATCGGCGCTGGCACGGGTTTCGTCCTCGTACAATGCCATCAGCGTCCGGCAATCCTCGATCGTGAATCCTAAGGCGCGGGCGCGGCCCAGAAAATTCAGTTTGTGCACGTCCTGACTGCGAAATCTGCGGTATCCGTTGTCATCGCGCAGGGGCTTTACCAGGCCGATATCTTCGTAATACCGGATCGTCTTGGCGGGTAGGCCTGTCTGGTTTGAAACATCGCCGATATTCATGAGGTCACCGTTTGCGTTGCATGGCCTTGCGGGGTGTCAGGCAGGCTGGCCCGGACGCGCCGCAAACGCAGTGCATTCGAGACCACGAAAACACTGGACAATGCCATGGCCCCAGCCGCGAGGGCGGGGGACAGCAGATGGCCGCCAAAGGGGTAAAGAACACCTGCGGCAACCGGAATGAGCAAGATGTTGTAGCCAAACGCCCAACCGAGGTTCTGCTTGATGTTGCGCATGGTTCTGCGGCTGATCTCGACCGCGTTTGCGACACCGCGCAGATCACCCGACATCAGCACCACATCCGCAGTTTCAATCGCTACGTCTGTGCCGGTTCCGATGGCGATGCCGATATCCGCCGAAGCCAGTGCCGGGGCATCGTTGATGCCATCCCCGACAAAGGCCAGTGCGCCGAACGTGTCGCGCAGCGCATTGATCGCAGCAAGCTTACCATCGGGCAGCACTTCGGCTGTGACATGATCAATGCCCAGCTTGTCCGCCAGAGCCTGCGCCGTCCGGGCGTTGTCGCCTGTCACCATCGCCAAAGTTAGCCCCATTTCGTGCAACCGCCCAAGCGCCTGCACAGTGCCGGGCTTGATCGGGTCCGCGACCGCAAGCATTGCAGCGGCGTGACCGTCGATGGCGACAAACAAAGGGGTTGCGCCTTCTTCGGCGCGCTGGTTGGCCTCGGCCATCAGGTCCCTGACGGTTATGTCGTTCTGTTCCATCAATCTGGCCGAACCGATCAGCAACTTATGCCCCTCGACCACAGCCCGAACTCCCAGCCCCGTGAGAGACTCAAATTCTGATACCTTGGGCAATTCAGATGGTCCGGCACGAGTGATGGCAGTGGCAACGGGATGCTCTGACCTTGCCTCGACGGCGGCGGCCAAACGCAGAACACTGTCGCGGTCAAAGCCGTTTGCAGTCGTAACACTCTCCAGTTCCGGCCGCCCCCGCGTCAGTGTCCCGGTCTTGTCCAGTGCGACCACCTTAGCTTGTTGCAACTGCTGCAACGCATCGCCTTTGCGGAACAGCACACCCAATTCTGCCGCGCGGCCAGTGCCGACCATGATTGAGGTTGGTGTCGCAAGGCCCATGGCGCAAGGGCAGGCGATAATCAGAACCGAGACGCCGGCGACCAGCGCCAATGGCAAAACCGGTTCTGGGCCAACGAACAACCAAACGGCAATCGTCAGCAGCGCAACAGCCATCACAACGGGCACAAATCGCGCAGTAATCCGGTCGACCAGCCCTTGGATCGGCAGCTTCGCCCCCTGAGCCTGTTCGACCATGTGGATCACCTGCGCCAACACCGTATCGGCACCAACGCGTGTTGCGCGTACCCGCAGCGCTCCGGTGCCATTCACCGTACCACCAACGACCTGATCCGATGGCGACTTGCCCACCGGCACCGGTTCGCCCGTGATCATGCTTTCATCCACATAAGAGGTGCCGTCCAGAACCTCGGCATCCACGGGAACTCGTTCGCCCGGGCGGATCTGCAGGGTATCGCCTACTGTTATGTCGGCGATGGGGCGATCAATGAAATTTCCGTCCTGTTCGACCCGCGCTGTTTTGGGCTGCAGCCCAACCAGCTTGCGGATCGCGGCCCCGGTCCTGCCTTTGGCGCGCGCTTCCATGACCCGGCCCAGCAGTATGAGAACCACGATGACCGAGGCGGCCTCGAAATACACATTGGCGCTACCCTGCGGCAGGATCTGCGGGGCGAAGGTTGCGGTGACGGAAAACAAATAGGCGGCCCCCGTTCCCAAAGCGACCAGCGCGTTCATATCCGGCGATCCGCGCATCAGTGACGGGATCCCCTTGGCATAGAACACGCGCCCCGGGCCAATCAGTATGACCGAGGTCAGTGCGAACTGGATGAGGTGGCTGGTTTGCGTGCCGATTGTGGCCTGGACCCAATGGTGGAAGGCCGGGATCATATGCCCGCCCATTTCCAGAATGAATACTGGCAGAGCCAATGCCGCTGCGAAGATCGTCGCGCGGGTCAGCGCATGCGCTTCGTCGGATTTCGTGTGGTCTGTTTGGTCAGCCGTCATGCTGTCTGCCACGCGCGCAGGGTATCCTGCTGCCTCAGACAAACTGGCCAGCTTTTGCGGGTCGGTGGCCCCGTCGATAAACGTGACCACAGCGGTTTCGGTCGCAAGATTGACTTGTGTGTCGACGACCGCAGGATCAGCGGTCAGCGCGTTCTCGATCTTTGCCACGCACGAGGCGCAGGTCATCCCGCCAATTTTCAGGGTCGTCTGCTTGCTGGCCGCCGGGTACCCGGCATTGCTCAGGGCGTCAGTCAGTGCGTTGATCGGCCCGGTATGTGTGACCTGCGCCGTTTCGGTCGTAAAGTTGACCGAGGCGTCGGTCACTTCTGGCACCGATTGCAATGCGGCTTCTACACGCCCCACGCAGGACGCGCAGGACATGCCCGAGATTTTAAGTTGTGTTGTTTGCGGCGTAGCCATGCGACTCGTCCCGATGTGTTATCTGCCCTCCAAATGGGGGTTCCAGTCACGGGAAGGTCAAGAGGTATCGCGGATTTTCTTTTTTTCAACCCGCGCGTTGGCGTCACCTGTTCGCAAACATTTCTAGCAAGAGAGAGTTGTAGTTATCCGGCGGCGGCGATCTGACGGCCTCGGGGGAGGCGAAGAACGCAAGCGACACGGCGGCTGTGTTCAGCGCAATGCCTAAAAGAATGAAACCGGCCATATTCAATGAAGATCGCGACATGGGCAAAGTCCTGATACGAGAGGTTCTTCAGGCGCTGTTGGGTCAGGACCGTTTTGCAAGCTCTTGCTTCAAGCTATCGTTTTCTGCCTGAAGTTGCGCCAATTGCTGCCCTAGCGAGTTCAGATGTGGGCGAAGCTCGGCCTCGGTAAAGCGGGGCGTGATGTGGCGCGGGCAGTTCCAGTCCAGCGCTTCGACCCGGATGATGACGGCGCGTTCAGCCAGGGCATCGGCACCGTCAGGATAAAGGCTGGTAGAGGCATCTTCGCCCTCGGTGAACGCGACCCGGCCAAGAATTTTCAGGCGCCGCCGATTGGCGTAATCCATCAGGATCATTGCAATCCGGTCATTACCATCCAGGTTTCCGCGCGAGATATACTGTTTGTTGCCCGAAAAGTCGGCATAACCGATTGTCTGCGGTCCCAGAACTTTGAGAAACCCGGTCGGTCCGCCACGGTATTGCACATATGGCCAACCCGTTTCGGACACGGTGGATTGATAGAACCCGTCCCGGGCTTCGATAAACGCCTTTTCAGGCTCGCCGATTTCGTGGCCTTGCTGCGGACCACTTTCGATGAATTTGGCATAGGTCTTGGCAGATCCCATCCGTTCCTGATGGGCTCGGACGGCAGGTGTGAAGGTCAGTTCGGAAAAGGCGCGAGGCATGAGATTTCCTTTCAAAGTCCCAGATCGGACAGGCCGGGGTGATCGTCGGGACGGGGGCCTTGCGGCCAGAAAAACAGACGTTCTGTTTCTGCAATCGGCAGGTCGTTCAGCGATGCGTGGCGTTCGGCCATTCGACCATCTTCGGCAAATCGCCAGTTTTCGTTGCCATAAGACCGGAACCACTGACCGCTGTCGTCACGCCATTCATATGCATAACGAACCGCTATGCGGTCACCGGAAAAGGCCCACAGCTCTTTGATCAACCGATAGTCCAGTTCCTTGTGCCACTTGCGTGTCAGAAAGGCATGGATGTCTGCATGGCCGCTAAGGAATTCTGCCCGATTTCTCCACTGGCTGTCTTCGGTATAGGCCGGGGTCACGACATCCGCATCACGGCTGTTCCAGGCGTTTTCCGCCATTTGCGCTTTTTGCGTTGCGGTTTCCTGAGTGAACGGGGGCAGAGGAGGACGGTTCATTTGTAGGTCTTTCAGGTCAGAGAAGCTGCCATCAAGGCGATGGTCAAAAGAAGGGGGATGTACTGGTGCGAGAGAGGTCTGGTGCGGGGTCTCATATGTTCGTTCCTGAGTTTACTGATCGGTACACTGTGCCCTGAATGTGTACAGATCGGTAACCTTTTTCAAGTGTTGAGTTGGTTTTTTTTGATCCCACATTTTCGTCTCCTAGGGGGAGCAAGTAAAAACAGCAGGTTAGGCTGTGTCTGTTGCAGCCATCGCTGTGGTGCATTATGTACCGATCAGTACATACAGGAGCTGTCAGATGCGCCCGAACAAACGTGACGAGCTGGTCCGCAAGGCTTTGCAGGTCTTCTATCGTAACGGATTTCACGCCACCGGCATGGACAAGTTGGTGGTCGAGACGGGCGTGTCGAAAACGTCCATGTACAAACATTTTCGTACCAAGGAAGAGCTGATCCTGGCGGCTTTGCAATTGCGGGATGAGAACTTTCGCAAATGGTTCCTGCAACGGGTAGATGAGCTAGCCGATACACCTGCCGAACGGCTGATCGCCAGTTTCGATGTGCTGGGCGAATGGTTCCTGGAGGACAGCTTTCGCGGATGCATGTTCATCAAAGCGGGCGCAGAGTATCAGGAACAAGATCACCCAATCCATGCGCAGGCAGCCGAACACAAGCATCTGATGCTCGAGTTTCTCACCGATTTGGCCCGTAAGGCGGGCGCACGTAATCCCGATGCATTGGGATGCCAGCTGCTGCTCTTGCAAGAGGGCGCAATCGTCACGGCCGTCCTGGTAAAAAGCTGCGATCCTGCGCGAGATGCAAAGGCAGCGGCACAGGTTCTGCTGGATAATGCTCTGGCTTGACCGGGTTTAAACCTGTGAACGTAAGGTCTTGTACGAAAAAGACGTTGCGTAGCAATCCGGTGGATGGGTTGGTTTGCGCGGTGCCCAACGCTACCCTTATCGAAATTCGATTTGGGAGAAGCCTACATGTCGCTATTCAAGCCAACCGCCAACTGGGTCACTGACGAACATCAGATGTTTGCCGAAATGGCAAACCGGTTCATGGACGACGAACTTGTACCCAATATCGAACGCTGGAACCAAAATGGCATGGTCGATCGCGAATTCTGGAGCAAGGCCGGGGATATGGGGCTGATGGCCGGCGCTATTGCCGAGGAATATGGTGGCGTTGGCGGCGGGATTGGGTTCGACGCGGTCACGATGTACGGGCAAGCCGCACGCGGTGACTCGGGTTGGGGTTTTGGAATTCAGTCGATTGTTGTCCATTACCTGAACGCCTATGGCAGCGAGGATCAAAAACACAAATGGCTGCCCCGTTTGGCATCCGGTGAAATGGTTGGCGCTTTGGCCATGACCGAGCCGGGAACAGGTTCGGACGTTCAGTCCGTTCGCACCACGGCGGACAAAGACGGAAATTCCTATCGCCTGAACGGATCCAAGATCTTTATCACCAACGGACAATCCGCCGATTTGATCCTGGTAGCCGCAAAGACGGACAAGACGCAGGGATCCAAGGGCGTATCGCTGATCGCCGTAGAAACCGAAGGCGCAGAAGGGTTTCGCCGCGGCCGTAACCTCAAGAAATTGGGGATGAAGGCCAACGATACGGCCGAGCTGTTTTTTGAAGACGTCAAGGTTCCCATGACCAACCTGATCGGACCCGAGGAAGGTCAGGGCTTCTATCAGATGATGAAGCAATTGCCGTGGGAACGCCTGACCATAGGTATCATGGCGTTGGGCGCGATCGACTTCGCAATTGCCGAGACAGTGCGTTATACGCAGGAACGCAAGGCTTTTGGCCAGCGCGTTATGGACTTTCAGAACACGCGTTTCAAACTGGCCGAGTGCAAAACCAAGGCCGAGGTTCTGCGCAGTTTCGTCAATGACTGCATCGCGCAGCTTGAGGCTGGTACATTGGATGCGGCGACGGCTTCTATGGTGAAATACTGGGGTTCAGAAGTGCAGAACGAGATCATGCACGAATGCCTTCAGTTGTTCGGTGGGTACGGGTTTATGATGGAATACCCGATTGCACGGCTTTATGCGGATGCGCGGGTGCAGATGATCTACGGCGGCACCAACGAGATCATGAAGGAACTGATCGCCCGTTCGCTGGACAAGTAACGCACCCAAAGAGCTCCCGCCTGTCGTCAACGTTTTTGGAAAACGTCTCCTCCTGTTGGGCCGGGCAGGTGCGGGCGCAGCCCGCACCTGCCCGGCCCCTCTGCCGTCCGCAGGACGCAAAGCCGGAGGCTGCGCAGTGTTCGGCTGTGCAGTTTAGGATCAGAATGGGCCAACCTGACCTTGCAGCCATATTCGAAACGACCGTAGCGGTTCGGATTCCGGTCGTGACTGTGGCCAGACCAGAAAGAATTGCCCAAGGCTGATATGGGGCCCGTTCCATGCTGGAACCAACCTTTCGGTTTTCAGCTCGTCTTCGATCAGATAGCTGGGCAATAGCGCCGCTCCCAACCCGTGGATCGTGGCCTGCACCATGGTCGAGAACTGATCGAACAGCATTCCCCGCATCCCCGATGTGTCACGCCCTTGTGCCGCAAACCATCGCTCCCAAGCGTCCGGTCGGGTCTCTAGATGCAGCAAAGGGGCTGTCATCAGCCAGCTCAAGTCCCGCTCCTGATCGGGCAACAGGCCCGGCGCGCAGACCGGAACCACATCTTCACGCATAATCGGCAGGTAGTTGACGCCCGGCCAGTTCTTTTGGCCGAAGTGGATGGCGGCATCAAAATGTTCGGTCTCGAAATCAAACGGCTTGAGGCATGTGCTCAGGTTTACGGTCACTTCGGGGTGGCGACGGGCGAAATCCTGCAGGCGTGGTGCCAGCCAGTGCATTCCAAAGGCGGGCAGGATGGACAGGTTCAGCGACCCGCCTGTTGGGTTGGCCTTCAGTTTCAGTGACGCCTGCGCAATCTGGTTTAACGCTGTGCGCGCCACCTGAACATAGTCTTTCGCGGCGGGGGTCAGGTGCAATCGCATCTGGTTTCGCTGAATGAGCGCGACGCCCAGTTGGTCCTCCATGGACTTTAGCTGTCGGCTGATCGCGCTTTGGGTTAGCGACAGCTCCTCGGCTGCAGCCGAGGCACTGCCGAGGCGATCAACTGCCTCCAATGCCAGAAGAGAGGGGATCGAGGGGAGAAACCGACGTGGTGCTATCATATGATATATCCTCATACCTTTCACACGGAATATCACTGGAAATTGCCGTTCACCAGCCCGATACAGAGGCGTGGATTCCAATGTGGATGTGGACCAATGACCATAACGACCAGAATTCAAGAGTTTCAGCCCGCCGACCGGCTGGACGGTATTGAGCTGTCAGAGATCGTTCGCATTTCCGAACAGGCCGCGCGCCTTCGGGCGCAGGGTGTCGACGTAATCGCGCTCAGCACTGGTGAGCCTGATTTCCCAACGCCGTCGCATGTCGTTGAGGCGGCCAACCGCGCAGCTATTGACGGGCAGACGCGATACCCCGCAACGGCAGGAACGCCCGCTTTGCGATCAGCGATAGCGACTGAGGCTGGCGCGCATCCCGAGAACGTAGTCGTTTCGACGGGTGCCAAGCAGGTTTTGTCCTGCGCAATGATGGCAACTCTGAACCCCGGTGATGAAGTGATTATGGCTGCTCCATTCTGGACAAGCTATGCGGATATGGTCAGTTTGGCTGGCGGTGTCCCCGTAGTCGTCAGCTGTCCGGCGACGCAGAAATTCAAACTGACGCCGGATCAGTTGGAGGCCGCGATCACCCCGCGCACGCGTTGGCTGCTGCTGAATTCCCCGTCCAATCCAACTGGCGCGGTCTATTCCAAGGCGGAATTGCAGGCGCTGGGCGCGGTATTGCAAAACTATCCTCAGGTCTGGGTAATTTCTGACGAGATTTATCAACACCTATCATTTGTGCCTTTCACGCCCTTTGTGCAGGCTGTTCCCGCATTGGCGGAACGAACGTTGATCGTAAACGGCGTGTCCAAGGCCTATTCCATGACAGGCTGGCGCATCGGGTGGGGTATCGGCCCTGCTGAGTTGATCAAGGCGATGGTTGCCGTGCAGGGGCAAATCACGTCGGGGGCGTGTTCGATTGCCCAGGCTGCAGCATTGGAGGCCATCACCGGGCCGCAAGGCTTGCTGGCAGAACGCTGTCAGGCAATGCGAGCGCGCCGCGATCTGGTTGTCGAAGGGCTAAACGCCGCTGGTCTGGAATGTGCCCTGCCGGATGGCGCGTTTTACGTCTTTCCCAAAACTCACGCGAAAATGGCCACAGACCATGAATTCTGTCGCTTTCTGCTGGATGAGGCGGGTGTGGCGCTGGTGCCGGGGCGTGCGTTTGGGATGTCGGGGCATTTGCGGCTTTCTTTTGCCTATGCCGCTGAAAGCCTGCAAGAAGGTATGCGCCGTATCGCGGAAGCTACCGCCAAATTGTAACCAAATAACTCCGGAAGACACCCAATGGATCGCGCCCAGATCGTTCACGAGAATTTCCTGACCCGGGTCGCCAATCGCGACTTTCCCGACGGAGTAAACCCGCGGCAGGGTCTGAGCAATACCGATGTGGTGTCGCTTTTCCGGTCACAGGTCCTTAGCCGTGCGTTGGACCGGACAAGCCGGGCGATGCAGAAGGCGGGGCAGGGGTTTTACACTATCGGATCATCCGGCCACGAAGGGATGGCCGCCGTGGCGCATGCCTTGCGCCCGACCGATATCGCCTTTCTTCACTACCGGGACGCGGCGTTCCAGATCGCGCGGGCTGAGCAGGTGCCGGGCCAGCAGATCGCGTGGGACATGCTGCTGAGTTTTGCCTGTTCGAAAGAGGATCCGACCTCGGGCGGGCGGCATAAGGTACTGGGGTCCAAAGCGTTGACGATCCCACCGCAGACCTCGACTATCGCTAGCCACTTGCCCAAGGCGGTGGGCGCTGCGTATTCGCTAGGTGCCGCGCGGAGACACGATCCTGAACACCGTGAACTGCCCTTGGACGGGATTGCGATGTGTTCCTTCGGGGATGCCTCGGCCAATCATTCTACAGCGCAAGGCGCGATCAACACCGCAGGCTGGACCAGCGTGCAGTCGACGCCTCTGCCGCTGTTGTTTGTGTGTGAAGATAACGGGATCGGAATCTCGGTCAAAACGCCAAAAGGCTGGATACAGGCGTCGATGGAACACCGCCCCGGGATCAAGTATTTTCAGGCCAACGGTCTGGATATCTATGAGACCTTCGCGGTGGCGCAAGACGCCGCCGAGTATGTCCGTACCCGCCGGAAACCGGCCTTCCTGCATCTGAAAACCGTGCGTCTTTACGGCCATGCGGGCGCAGATGTGCCGACCACGTACCTGCCGAAGTCCGAGGTTGAGGCGGACGAGGCCAACGATCCCCTGCTGCACTCGGTGCGCTTGCTGGAACAAGCCGGGGCATTGGCGCCGGAACAGGCGTTGAAAATCTACGAAGATACCTGCGCCCGCACGGACCGCATTGCGGCGGAGGCCGCAACCCGCCCGCATCTGACTACTGCGTCCGAGGTCATGGCCAGCCTGATCCCACCCAAACGCGCCTGCAAGCCCAACAACGGCCCCAGCGCCGAAGCGCGCGCCAAGGCCTTTGGCGGCGACACGCGGGCAATGGATGATCCGCAACCCATGAGCCGTCTGATCAACTGGTCGCTGACCGATCTGATGCTGGAACACGGCGAGGTCGTCTGCATGGGCGAAGATGTCGGCCGCAAGGGCGGCGTCTATGGCGTGACCCAGAAACTGCAGCAACGCTTTGGCCCGGACCGGGTTATCGACACGCTGTTGGATGAGCAGTCCATTCTGGGACTGGCCATTGGCATGGGGCATAACGGGTTCCTTCCGATCCCCGAAATCCAGTTCCTCGCTTACCTGCACAATGCCGAGGATCAGATCAGGGGCGAGGCCGCGACCCTGCCCTTTTTTTCGAACGGGCAGTTCACCAACCCGATGGTTCTACGCATCGCGGGGCTTGGGTATCAGAAAGGGTTCGGCGGCCATTTCCACAATGACAACTCGCTGGCAGTCCTGCGCGACATCCCCGGCGTGATCATTGCCTGCCCATCGACTGGCGCGGATGCGGCGAAGATGCTGCGCGAATGCGTACGGCTGGCGCGCGAAGAACAGCGGGTCGTGGTCTTTCTGGAACCTATTGCGCTTTATCCGATGCGCGATCTGCACGATGCACAGGACGCAGGCTGGATGACGACGTATCCGTTGCCTGACCAGAGTATCGCGCTGGGTGAGGTGGGCGTGTATGGCGAGGGTAAAGATCTGGCCATCGTCACTTATGGAAACGGGCATTACTTGTCGAAACAGGCTCTGCCCGAGTTGGAGGCAGCAGGCGTGAAAACCCGTATCATCGACATGCGCTGGCTGGCACCTCTCCCGATTGAGGATCTGTGTCAGGCCACAAAGGGTTGCAAACACGTCCTTATCGTCGACGAGTGTCGCCGGACCGGCAGCCAGTCCGAGGAGCTGATGACCTTTTTCACCGAAAACAGTCCCACGACCCCAACTGCACGCGTCGTGGCCGAAGATTGTTTTATCGCCACTGGACCCGCCTATGCCGCTCCGCTGCCGTCGAAAGAGGGGATTGTCGCCGCTGCGCTAAAACTGACGGAGGGCCGCTCATGACCCGCACAGCTGTCGTGATCTGCCCCGGTCGGGGTACATACAACAAGCCCGAGCTTGGCTATATGCATCGCCATCACGCGCAGCAGACTGCGATGTTTAGGCGCTTCGACGCGATACGTGCGGAAGCAGGGCAAGAGGCCGTTACCGCATTGGATGGCGCAGCGCGGTTCACAGTTTCAAAGTATTCAAAAGGCGATATTGCCTCACCGCTCATCTACGCAGCTTCGCTGGCGGACGCGCAATCGTTGGCCGATGATATCGAGGTGGTCGCGGTCACCGGGAACTCGATGGGGTGGTATATTGCGCTGGCCGCTGCCGGGGCGTTGTCGCCTGAGGACGGGTTTCGCGTCGTGAACACGATGGGAACACTGATGCAGGATCACCTGATCGGTGGTCAGTTGGTTTATCCCTTTGCCGACGACGGTTGGGCGGACGACGCTGTTCGCAAGGCAGAGCTGCTGGCGGATGTAAAACGCATCAATGCGATGGCAGGTCACGACCTTGCTTTGTCAATTGATCTGGGTGGAATGCTGGTTCTGGCAGGCAATGAAATGGGGCTGAAGGCTTTCGAGGCGTCACAACCCACCGTGCAGGACCGTTTCCCGATGCGCTTGCCAAACCATGCCGCGTTTCACACATCCTTGCAGGCACCGGTCGCTGCCGAAGGGCGTACGCTCTTGGGCGCGGATTTGTTCCGACAGCCTGAACGCCCCCTGATCGACGGTCGCGGAAAGGTTTGGTGGCCGGGTGCGACGGATACGCAGGCGCTTTGGGATTATACCCTGGGCCACCAAGTGACCGAACCCTATGACTTTACCCGAGCGATCCAGACCGCCGCGCATGAGTTCGCGCCAGACGTGTTCATTGTTACTGGCCCCGGCGCGACCTTAGGTGGCGCAGTGGCGCAATCTCTTGTTCTGGCGAACTGGCGTGGCATGGGTAACAAGGCTGATTTTCAAGCGAAACAGGATGCGCAACCCTTCCTGATCGCCATGGGGCGCGAGGATCAAAGAGCGCTTGCAACCGGCTGACACTGCCCTGATGATCCGCGCAATTTCAAGGAGCGCGACGTGAGCGACCACAACCAGTCCCTTTGGCTGAACACATGCCGTGAACTTGTCGAACCCAGTGTTTCGACCGGTGATATCACTGTTGATCTGGCGGTGATCGGTGGTGGGTACACCGGCTGTTCTGCGGCCCTGACTGCAGCCAAGGCTGGTGCCTCGGTCTGTCTGCTTGAGGCGCATGACATCGGTCACGGCGGATCGGGCCGCAATGTCGGGCTGGCGAATGCGGGGCTGTGGCTGCCGCCCGCTGAGATTCGCGCGCATCTCGGCGACACGATTGGGGACCGGTTGATTGACCTTCTGGCTGCTGCCCCGTCAGAGGTGTTCAACCTGATCGACCAGCATGGGATAAACTGCGAACCCGTGCGCAACGGAACTCTGCATTGTGCGCATTCGGCTGCGGGTCTTCGGGATCTGCAGGTCCGCCATGCGCAACTCAGTGCTGCTGGTGCACCGGTTGAGTTGCTGTCTGCAGAACTGACAGCGCAGCGAACGGGCAGCGCGGCCTTTGGCGGTGCTCTGTTCGATCCGCGCGCCGGGACCATCCAGCCATTGGCATATGTGCGTGGATTGGCCCGTGCCGGGATCGAGGCTGGCGCGTCAGTTTCCACGCAAGATCCGGTTCTGTCCATGCAGCAAATGGATGGAATCTGGGAGGTGAAGACTGCTCGGCGCACAGTGCGCGCCAAATGGGTCATTCAGGCGACCAATGCCTATCACCGTGATCTGACCGCATCGGCCCCCGCCTATGTGCCGGTCTATTATTTCCAATATGCCACGGCCCCATTGTCGGACAATCTGCGCGCTAGCGTTATGCCGGGCGATGAGGGGTGCTGGGACACAGACCTAATCATGACCTCGTTCCGAATGGATCAAGAGGGGCGGTTTATCATCGGTGCCATGGGTGATCTGGATCAGGCAGGCGGCGGGATTCACAAGAGCTGGATCAAGTGCAAACTGGCTCAGTTATATCCGCAACTGAATGATCAGCCGTTGGTCGAAGGTTGGCATGGCCGCATAGCCATGACGTCGGACCACATCCCGAAGATTACGCAGATCGGTCCCAACGCTCTGTCCGTTCATGGATTTTCGGGGCGTGGAATCGGGCCAGGCACTGTCTTTGGCCGCCTTGTTGCCCAAAGTCTGTTGCAGGACGACCCAAGTCTTTTGCCAGTGCCCGCAGTCCCCGAGTATCAGGAAAAGTGGATAGGGCTACGTCGCGCCTATTTTGAAACCGGCGCGGCGCTGACCCATTTTGTCAAAGCGCGGTTCTGACCTCAGACCGCGCGGGTGATGCCGCCATCCACCCGGATGTTCTGACCGGTGATATAGCCGCCGCCTTCTGACGCAAGCATCGCCACGACCGAGGCGATCTCGTCATAGCTGCGTCCATAGCGGCCCATCGGGATGCGCGCGCGGAATTCCTCTTTCTCTGGCAGGCTGTCGATGAACCCTGGCAATACGTTGTTCATCCGGATGTTGTCAGCCGCGTAATGATCCGAGAACAGCTTGGTGAAGGCCGCCAAACCCGCGCGAAAAACACCCGAGGTTGGGAAAACAGGGTCGGGTTCGAAAGCGGCAAAGGTTGAAATGTTGATGATCGACCCGCTACCTTGTTTCTGCATGATCGGTGTCACCAGCCGGGTTGGTCTGACGGCGTTCAGGAAATAGACGTCCATACCGGTGTGCCAATCCTCGTCCGACAGCTCCAGCACTGGCGCGCGCGGGCCATGACCGGCCGAGTTGACCAGCACGTCGATACGCCCCCAATGGGACATCGCGGTATCGACCAGTTTTTGCAGATCATCCGTCGACTGGTTTGACCCGGTCACGCCAACACCACCCAGCTCGTTCGCCAGTGCCTCACCCTTGCCAGAAGACGACAGGATGCCGACCTTAAATCCATCTGCGGCCAGACGTCGGGCTGAATCTGCGCCCATTCCGCTGCCGCCCGCTGTTATCAGCGCCACTTTGGTCATGTGATTTCTCCATTCATTGATGGCATGAAGATGCGCTTTGGCGATCTGATTGACCAATCAGTTCTGCTGGCCTTATGGTGTAGAAAAACTACAGGATGCTACGATGACGGCTCTTCCCCCTCTGAACGCTTTGCGGGCCTTCGAAGCTTCGGCGCGGCATCTGAACTTTCGCTTGGCTGCCGAGGATCTGGGCGTCACCCAAGGTGCTGTCGCCCAGCAAGTACGCGGACTTGAGGCGCGATTGGCTGTGACGCTCTTTGACCGCCTGCCGCGCGGCCTTGCGCTGACCGAGGCTGGGCGCAGGTTCCATGCGCCCTTGCGCCGGGCCTTCCGACTGATCGAAGAGGCCGTCGAGGATCTTTCTGGGGACAGACAAATAACTATATCTGTCACGCCCAGCTTTGCCTCGAAATGGCTGGTTCCACGACTTCCGGACTTTACGCGGCACCACCCTGATATTGCCGTGCAGGTCGACGCGCGGGAACGGCTGGCGGATTTCCAGGCAGACGGTGTCGACATTGCTGTTCGGCAAGGGCGTGCGCCGTTTGGATCCGGGGTGGTCGCAGTGCCTCTGTTTTCCACAACTTTCGTTCCGGTTTGCGGTCCTGAGATGGCGGCCAGAATTGCGCATCCTGCTGACATGACAAAGCACACTCTGCTGAACGACACCCATGGGCTGTGGCCTTTGTTTCTGCAGCGTGCAGGGATCACGGGCAAGCCGAAGATGATGAGTTTCAGCCAGACCAGCCTTGCCATCGACGCAGCCGTGTCGGGCCAGGGTGTTGCGCTTGCTAACGAACCGCTTGTTTCTGCCCAGTTGGCCGCCGGTCAGTTGGTGCGCCCGATCCCGGACGAGCTGGTCGAGGACTTGGGCTTTTACATCGTAACACCCAAACAGCCACGCCAACCCGCGCTGGTCGCAGTGATGAAAGACTGGTTGCTGTCTCAATCCTGAAGCGTCGCTGCGATGGCTTCGATCCTGTCACGCAACCAGCGATGTGCCGGGTCGTTGGAAGATCTTTGGTGCCAGACCATGTAGATAGAGACAGGGTCGCACGCGAAGGGCAGAGGTGCACAATCCAACGCATGTAGCGGCCCGTGTTTCATCAACGCCGTATCGGTTGAAATCAGGTCGCCGCCTTTCACAAATGAGGTAATGGCATTGAAATGCGGCAAGGTAACCGTCGGTGGCCTGATCTGGTTTTGATCGACACCCCGCATAACAGCGCGCGAGCTGCGGCCATCCGCAAAGCGCACTTCGACATGTTCGGTTTCGCAATAGGTTTCCCAACTGTCCGGAGGAGATCGTCGCGTGCTATCATAGTAGATCATCAACGGGCTGCTGAGGATGCGCTTTTGAAAGATGTCCGGCCCATCCGGCGGCAAAGGCGTCAGCATCAATTGACACCGGTCACTGCGCAGCAGCTCAGGGTCTGGAACACCTGATGGGATAAACCCCAACCCCAGCCGCACGCCTTCGGTCCGAACCTTTTGCAGCAATTGCGGGAAAATCAATTCCCTCGGCATGTCGTTTGTGGCGATGTAAAAGACTATCTCTTCGGACAGCGGGTCGAACGGGCGGTCCTCGGTCAGCGCGCGCATATTGTCCAGAACCTGCCGCACAGGGTCTTTCAGGGACAAGGCGCGCTCAGTAGGCGTCAGACCCTGCCCTGATCTGATGAACAACGGATCGCCCAGAACCACCCGAAGTTTGGACAGGGTGTGGCTGATGGCCGATTGCGTCACGCCAAGCCGATCTGCGGCCTTGGACACCGAGTTTTCTTCGAGAATGGTTAGAAAGACCCTCAGGACTTTGCCATCCAGATCCATGAAATCTGTTTTGCTCATACCGCTTATGATTATTCATGAATGGATTTACTGTCCACGCCGCATTAGGTGAGACCTAGAAATCAGGAGGCGCACGATGGGGATCCGCTTTTTCTCAGACAAGAACCGGCCGGTCCACATGGGGCCTTATCCGTTGGAGCGGTTGGCACGTCAGAGCGTTGTGCCGGACCTATCTGCCGTGCCGCCGATGCCCGTACTCAGTTTTCATCGGCCGGATCAGCCTGAAAGCATCGTCAACGCCATGGGTGAGTTTCAGGCGATGATGGACGCTATTCGTGATGGGTTCGTGAATGCCGTGCCCTCTGAAATCCCGTCTGATCCGACCGCGCGCGCCCATCACTTGAAGGCTTTTGGCTATTTCAATGACGCGTCGATGATGGGATGTGGGCCTTTGCCTGCCGAGGCGATGCTGCCCCAGCCGCGTATTAACCCCGACATAGATCGACTGGCCCATGCGCTGAAGACCCGGCAGACCAAGACGCTGGCGTCGGGTATTGATGTCATCATGGCCGACCTGAAAGAAAGCATGGAGGCCGCGCCCAAGCCGATGGACACCCACCGCCATGCCATCGCCTTTGTCTATGAACACAACCGTGATCCGAACCCGGATGAGCCCGGCTCTGATTGGATCATGGATGCGCAGGATCACCGTTCCTGTTTGCTGGCGACCGAAAATGCGGTGGTGATTGCCAATTACATCCGGTTGTTGGGGTTCGATGCGCGGGCGCATACCGCGATGTCCTCTGAGGTTGATCTTGGTAAACTGGCGGTGGCGGCTGGTTTGGCCTCGGTCGAGAATGGCGACGTCGTTGTGCCGTGGCTAGGCACGCGGTTTGGTCTGGCGGCTGTTACAACCGAGATGGAGATTGCGCATGATCAACCCCTGCAATCCATGGCGCAGCAACCGTGGTTTCGCACTCAGGGTCCGGCGTGGTGGCTGGGAACGGGGTTCGCCAAGAACGCGCTGAACCGGGATGCTTACGCCAAACGACGCTACGTGGACGGAGCGCATCCGTTCGAGAAGCTTAAGCGCGTCGAGGACCCGACGACCTACATCGACGAAGAAAACGTGGCCCGCGTTCCCAAACGCGCCGACATGTTTGCCCGCGCACAATTCGGGGATATGGGCAAACCGCTGCAGGATGCAGCCAGGGGGGGGCACTACGTGCGCAAGGCCGCCCCCAGTTTCGCGCAACGCCGTTCACTGGGCGCATTTGTGCTTTTGCAGGATGGCGACAGCGCGGATGGCCCGCGCCCGACCGATGCCGCCCGAAATGCCGCGAATATCAAGGCCGCGACCTATTTCATTGGGGGCGATGCCGTGGGCCTCAGCCGTTGTCCTGAATGGGCGTGGTACTCTCACGACGCGACCGGAGAAGAGATCAACCCGACCCACGATCAGGCCATCAGCATGATCATCGACCAGGGCTATGAAACGATGGAGGGGTCCAGCGGCGATGACTGGATCGCAGTTGCCCAGTCGATGCGCGCTTATCTGCGGTTTTCGCTACTGGGCGGTGTGATCGCGCAGCAGATCCGCAACCTCGGTTACAAAGCCAAGGCGCATACGGTCATGGATGGCGAAGTGCTGCAACCGCCGCTTTTGCTGCTGTCTGGATTGGGCGAGGTCAGCCGGATTGGCGAGGTCATCCTGAACCCTTATCTCGGGCCCCGGCTCAAGTCCGGTGCGGTGACGACCGACATGCCGATAGAGCACGACAAACCGATTGATTTTGGCCTGCAGACTTTCTGTGAAAGCTGCAACAAATGCGCGCGCGAATGTCCGTCGGGGGCAATCACCGCGGGGCCGAAACTCATGTTCAACGGCTATGAGATCTGGAAATCCGACAGCCAGAAATGCGCAACCTACCGCGTGACCACACCGGGCGGTGCGATGTGCGGGCGCTGCATGAAGACGTGCCCGTGGAACCTTGAGGGCATCTTCAAAGAACGCCCGTTCCGCTGGGCCGCGATGAACATCCCGAAAGCCGCGCCGGCATTGGCGAAACTGGACGATGCCGTGGGTAATGGCGGTTTGAACGACACCAAGAAATGGTGGTGGGATATCGAATTGCAGGCGGATGGAGCTTACCGCCCGACGAAAAATCCGCTGAACCGGCGTGACCTGCAAACGGATCTGGACCTGCAATTCGAAGATCAGACATTAGCCGTCTATCCTGCCTATCTGGCCCCCCATCCGTGGCCATATCCTTTTGCGATGGACCGCGAGGCCGGGATTGCGGCCTATCAGGCGATGGTGTCAGCCGAAGAATACAAAAACCGCAAGGCAGCAGGGGATACGTCGATCGTGCATCGGTACTCGATCGCGGGCGATGCGCCGGTGATGCGAGTTGCGCTGACCAAGGTCGACAAGATGACGGCGGATGTGACCAAGTATGAATTCTCGGCCCTGAATGGCGCGCCGTTACCGGATTGGACCGCCGGGGCGCATCTGGATGTGCTGGTCGCGCCTGAGTTTCTGCGTCAGTATTCTATGTCGGGGGACCCATCGGACGGGTCAGTCTATCAGATCGGCGTCCTGCGCGAGGATGAAGGTCGTGGTGGTTCGGCCCTGTTGCATCGAATCTTCAGCGAGGGGCGCAAGGTCTTCATCTCGAAACCGATCAACCATTTCGAACTGGATGAAACCGCAACAAAGACCTTCCTGATGGGTGGTGGGATCGGCATCACCCCGATGATTGCATTTGCTCATCGATTGCATGCGCTGGGCAAGCCGTTCGCACTACACTATTCCGCCAGCACCCGTGCTGGGGCCGGGTACCTGGACGATCTGGCGGCGATGCCCTGGGCCGACCACGTGCATTTTCATTTCTCGGATGAAGGAACGCGCGCCGATCTGGATGCAGTCCTGTCGGGTTATCAGGAAGGGTGGCACGTCTATACCTGCGGACCGGATCGCTACATGGACGGTGTCATACAAGCGGCCGACCGGCAGGGATTTCCTGAAGAGGCGCGGCACTTGGAGTATTTTTCGGTCCCCGAACAGCCGGAGTATGAAAATCACTCCTTCAGGTTGAAGCTGGCAAAGTCGGGTAGGGAACTGACCGTCCCCGAAGACAAAGATGCCGCTCAGGTTTTGAACGAGGCGGGTATTCATGTGGATGTGAAATGCGCCGACGGCATATGTGGCGTCTGCAAATGCAGTGTGGTTTCCGGCGATATTGAGCATCGTGATTTCGTTCTGTCCAACAAACAGCGCGAGGGCGCGATCATTTTGTGTCAAAGCCGCGCGGCTGAACCTGACGGTGTGATTGAACTCGACCTCTGATCTGAGGTCTGAAAACGACTTCGATAAACACAAAAATTGGTCGTTCCAGCCATGGACGCCGTGGGGCTGCTGCACTAACGTCCCCCGCGAACCCCAGTGAATCCTGATCAACAGGTGCGAGGTATTTTCATGGACTATCACAGCCCCGCCAGCTTTGCCGAGGCGTCGGCTCTGGCCGCGAACGCGACGGGCATTACCCGGTTTCTGGCAGGCGGCACCGATGTTCTGGTGCAGCTGCGCTCGGAACTTGTGACCCCCGACACGCTGATCGACATCAAAAAGATTGAGGGCGTCAGCGACATCACCAAAAATGCCGACGGTAGCTGGACGATTGGCGTCGCCGCCACCGGTGCCGAGATGAGCGAACACCCCGAATTGGGCGGCGATTGGCCCGGCGTGGTCGAGGCGATGGACCTGATCGGATCAACCCAAGTGCAGGGGCGCGCAACGCTGACCGGGAACCTGTGCAATGGCTCTCCGGCGGCTGATTCCGTGCCTGCTATGGCCGCCGCCGGAGTGACCGTTACTGTCACAGGACCCGAAGGTACGCGCGAAGTTGCTGTCGAAGAAATTCCGACCGGCCCCGGCAAAACGTCGCTGTCCAAGGGAGAGCTGGTCTCGGCCGTCCATATCCCTGCACGGGGTGAGGATGGCGGCGACGCCTATCTGCGGTTCATACCACGGACCGAAATGGACATTGCCGTCGTTGGCGTGGGTGTAAACCTTCGTTTGGATGGCGACACTGTCACCGAAGCCCGCGTGTCGCTGGGTGCTGTCGCTCCGACCGTTCTGCTGGTCGAAGACTGTGCCAAAGCCATCATCGGCAGTACACTGGACGACGCCGCGCTTGATGCGCTGGCTGCTGCGGCATCCGCTGCGTGCAACCCGATTGACGACAAGCGCGGCACCATCGCGTTTCGCACCGAGGTCGCTGGCGTTCTGGCCAAGCGCGCCGCGAAAATCGCCTATGCCCGTGCGAAGGGAGAACAAGCATGAGCAAGTTCCACGTATCCACCACTGTAAACGGCGACTCGGTTGAATACCTCTGCGACCCGCGCGAAACCCTGCTGGACTGTCTGCGCGACAAGCTGAACCTGACCGGCGCGAAAGAAGGCTGTGGTACTGGTGACTGCGGCGCGTGTTCCGTCTCGGTCGATGGGCGCTTGGTCTGTTCCTGCCTGATGCTGGGGGTAGAGGCCGATGGCAAGCAGATCGAAACGGTCGAGGGCATCGCAGACGGCGACGTTCTGCACCCGCTGCAGCAGAAGTTTATCGAACACGCCGCGCTTCAGTGCGGCATCTGCACACCGGGCATTCTGGTCGCGGCCAAGTCGCTGCTGGAAAAGAACCCCAACCCGACCGAAGAGGAAACCCGGTATTGGTTGGCAGGGAACCTGTGCCGCTGCACCGGTTATGACAAGATCATTCGCGCCGTCATGGAAACGGCAGAAGAACTGCGGGAGGCTTCGTAATGGCACTCGACGATCGCAAATCTGAATTCACTTTTGTTGGCACGCGACCGAACCGTCCCGATGGGTTGGACAAGGTTACGGGCCGCGCCAAGTTCGGGGCCGATATGTCGGCACCCGGTATGTTGCACGGCGCGATCCTGCGCTCGCCTCACGCCCATGCGCGGATTGTGAAAATTGACACGTCGAAAGCCGAGGCGCACAAGGATGTCAAAGCCGTCGTGACCCGCGCGGATTTTGCGGACGTCCCGTTCAAACCGGGACTGGAGGGCGAATTCTGGAATGTTCTGGAAAACGTCATGGCAGGCGAAAAGGCTCTGTATGACGGACACGCCGTTGCGGCTGTAGCAGCTACGTCTGCACTTGCAGCGCGCGATGCGCTCAAGCTGATCGAGGTTGAATACGAGGTGTTGCCCCACGTCACCGATGTGGACAAGGCGATGGCCTCGGATGCTCCAGTCATTCGCGAAGGTGCCGCGGACTATTCAGTTCCCGAAGGAATGCATCCAAACGTCGTGCGGTACCACGAAAGCGGACACGGTGATGTCGAGGCTGGCTTTGCCGAGGCCGATCTGGTCATCGAAGACAGCTTTGTCACCGAGGCGACCCATCAGGGTTACATCGAGCCGCACGCCTGTTTGGGTATGCTGGGCAATGATGGCAAGGGTGAGCTGTGGTGCACGACCCAGGGCCACTGGATCGCGCAGAAAACCTGTGCAGCGCTGTTGGGCATTGAGACCTCACAGCTGCGCGTCACGGCATCCGAGATTGGTGGTGGCTTTGGCGGCAAGACGACCGTCTTCATCGAACCCGTCGCGCTGGCGCTAAGCCGTAAGGCCAACCGTCCGGTCAAACTCGTGATGACCCGGTCCGAGGTGTTCCGGGCAACCGGCCCCACTTCGTCGGCGTCGATGGACATCAAGATCGGCATGAAGAAGGACGGTACCATCTCGGCCGCGCAGGGCGTGTTCCGCCTGCAAGGCGGCGCGTTTCCGGGTGCGCCGGGCGATATGACCGCCATGTGTGCCTTTGCGCCTTACAATCTGACCAACGTCAAACAGGTTGGCTATGACGTTATGGCCAACCGACCGAAACAGGCAGCCTACCGTGCACCCGGTGCACCAATGGGGGCATTTGCCGTTGAGTCGGTGATTGATGAGCTGTGCAAAAAGCTGGACCTTGATCCTGTCGATGTACGCCTGAAAAATGCGGCGTATGAAGGCACCAAGGCCAGCTACGGCCCGCGTTATGAACGCATCGGTCTGGTTGAGACGTTGGAAGCCGCCAAGGCGCATCCGCACTATTCAGCGCCGCTGAAACCGGGGCAGGGACGCGGGATCTCCTGTGGGTTCTGGTTCAACCACGGTGGAGAGACCTCGGTGTCTCTATCTCTGTCTGAGGACGGCTCGGCCCAGTTGATGGTTGGTACGCCGGACATCGGCGGCTCGCGTGCATCTATGGCGCTGATGGCGGCTGAGGTTCTGGGTATTCCCTACGAAAACATCCGGGTGACCATCGCCGATACAGCGACGCTTGGGTACAACGACGTCAGCCACGGCTCTCGCGTGACCTACGCTTCTGGCCTGGCCACCATCAAAGCAGCCAATCACGCGGTCGAAAAACTGTGCGAACGCGCGGCGGCCAGCTGGGGAATTCCGACCGACGCGGTGAAATGGGAAAACGGCTGTGCGGTGCCCTCTGGCCCCAATGCCGGTGACTTCGATCCGCGCCCGCTGGCCGATATCACGGCCCATATGGGTTCGACCGGCGGTCCGATCTCGGGCCACTTTGAGGCGACCCCGGAAGGCGCGGGCGTGTCCTTTGGTACCCATATCGTTGATGCCGAGGTTGATCCGGAAACCGGCAAAACCGCGATCACTCGCTACACGGTTGTTCAGGATGCCGGTAAGGCCATCCATCCGACCTATGTGGAAGGCCAGTATCAGGGCGGTGCCGCGCAAGGCATTGGTTGGGCTTTGAACGAGGAGTATATCTACGGCGAGGATGGTCGCCTGCAGAACTCGATCTTCCTCGACTATCGCATCCCCGTCGCCAGTGACCTGCCGATGATCGACACGGTGATTGTCGAAGTGCCAAACCCCGGCCACCCATTCGGTGTGCGTGGCGTCGGTGAGACCGGCATCGTGCCGCCCTTGGCTGCCATTGCCAACGCCGTGTCGCACGCGGCGGGCGTACGTATGCGACAACTGCCAATGTCACCGCCGCGTATTCTGGCCGCGCTGAAGGACAATGGTTGAGGTCCATCTCTGGTCCGGCCTCCGGTCTTTGACCGGGGGCCAACAGGTGGTCGAGGTTGAGGCCAAAACCACCGGCGATCTATTGCGGGAACTGGTGAAGCTACACCCGCAGCTTCAGGCGCCGATTGATGCGGGCGTATCCATCGCCATTGATGGGCGCGTCATCGCCAGCGGATTAACTGAGCCGATCCCTGAGGGCAGCGAGATTTACCTGATGCAACGTTTGCGGGGCGGTTAAGCCTCTGGCGACCACGGTTCACGTCCGACCATGCGGTCGGCCTCGGCGGTGATGTCGTTCATATGTTGTTCAAGGCTTTGCCGCAGCTCTTCGATTTGCTCTTCTGATGCTTTGCGTGGAACGGTTTCAGTCCACTCGCGGCACAGAAATACTCCCCTGTTCCGCCAGGGGCGGGGCATCAACAGGCGATCCCATGTACCCGCTTCGCTGCCATATTGCGCGGAATAGGTGATTCCGAAGATCCGTTTGCCCGAGGTGCGCGCCCAGACCAGCGGCACCGTGGACAGCACACGCTCGGGGCCGCGTGGTCCGTCGGCGGCGATGCCGATGGAAACCCCTTTCTTAATCTTGCCGAACACCTCTCGCGACACGGCGACGTTGCTCTTGTGTTTGCTGGCCATGGCGATTGTATCCATGCCGAACAGTTTCTGCACCCGACCTACCATGCTGCCTGCTCGTGCAGACGAAGTGATCGAGCAGATGCGCCCTTTGTCCAGCGGAAAGAAATACGGCGACTGCGCCAGCCGCTGATGCCACAGCACCACGATCACCGGCTCACCTTGTTCGGCCAGTTGGTCCAGTTCTTCGTATCCGATGCGCTGCCACTTGGTGTTGCGATTGACCATCCGAATATAACTTGCGATGCGGCGCGCGGCCCAGTTCAAAACGGCTTCGCTGTCGGCGATCTTTTTGCGGATACTCACGGATTGGGCCCCTCGTACTGACCAAACCGTGTCTTATAGAACTAAACGCTGCACGCAACTTGTTTGTCGGGTGCATTAGTCGCGCGGAATCTAAAAAAGCCTCTTGAGTCCGCTGCGCGGCTGGCATATTTGATGCGCACCTTAGGGGTATAGCTCAGTTGGTAGAGCGACGGTCTCCAAAACCGTAGGTCGCGGGTTCGAACCCTGCTGCCCCTGCCATTCCTTTTTTGATCTGCGGCCGGTTCATTCAAAGAACGAAACCCAATTTGGTTATCCTACAATAGCTTGAAATATAATCTGAGTCTGGAGAGACCCGGACGCGAGGCGCGATTCCTAACTTTTCGAACAACGCCGCAGCACGGCATTGATAGCTAGAAAAATTTGAATTCGTCGACGGAGAGCATACTGACCAACCGACCGTTGTTTGAGTCCCAGCCCGCAGGTGACTTTGAGATGAAGTCTTCGAAGTTAGGCCCGTGCAGCTTCATAAGCCGAGACCTCTCTATCTCGTGAAGCAAATAGAACAGCCCTCCGCGTTTGCCCTTTAAGGACTCCGGCACGGTGAGCGCTGCGACGCTCTTAGAATATTTTGACTGCTG
Organism: Ruegeria atlantica; assembly: GCF_001458195.1. Lineage (GTDB taxonomy): Bacteria > Pseudomonadota > Alphaproteobacteria > Rhodobacterales > Rhodobacteraceae > Ruegeria > Ruegeria atlantica. Next base: position 91,780 of record NZ_CYPU01000049.1, read on the forward strand.
CTCTATTTTGGCCACCGGCATTCGCCTTTTTTGCGACCGTATCAACTGAAAGGAAATATGGCAAATATGTGGCGTAGAAAACTTTGCCGGTGTTGCATACGGGAATTTTGAGATCCCGGGGGGGTCTAAAGGCGGCTGAATCTGACCGATCCATTTTCTGCATCCAACTGGCTTCACGCCGCATGCGATTGTACGAGGCTTTAAAAGACGCCCATTTCGGTGATGAAGTCTGCGTGGGCCATCTTATTCTCCTCCATCGCGTGCTCGGTTGTTCATTCCACTCAGATTGGCGGCTGTGTTGAACCAGGGGTTTGGATGGAATTTACATTGGTTTAGCCAGGTGCCGCGAAATTCGATCAATCCGGTTTCCTACGCCTTTGGAATGGCCTATGGTCCTGCCCACAACAGACAGGCGGAAGAGGATTCATGTCGCGTTTTGATGGTTACTTCCTGCGGCAGCTGCTGATTCTGTTCGGCTTTTTCACCCTGGTTCTGGTGGGTGTGTTCTGGATTACCCGTTCCGTCAGCCTTTTTGACCGGGTGATCAGCGGCGGCCAACCCGCGATGGTGTTTCTGGAATTCACCGCACTGACCCTACCAACCCTTATCCGCACCGTGATGCCGATGGCGGTGTTTGCCGCAGCCGTCTATGCCACCAATCGCCTGAGCCGCGAAAGCGAAATGACTGTGATGCTGGCCACCGGGACCAGCCCCTGGAGATTGGCGCGCGCAGTGTTCGTATTTGGCATCGTAACCGGCCTGATGATGGCCGCGATCAGCGTCTTCCTGCGCCCCGCGTCCGTTGAACAATTGGAACAGCGCCAAGCCGAGGTCGCAGGGGATGTCACCGCCCAGCTTTTGAATGAGGGTGAATTTTTGCACCCCGCGCAAGGCGTTACGGTTTATATTGGGAAAATTGATCTGGATGGCACTTTGTCCGAGGTCTTTGTCTCAGACCGTCGGAATGAAGAGGAACCGGTAAGCTATTCCAGCAAGACGGCTTATTTGGTCAACAATGGCGCCGGCATTCATCTTGTGATGGTGGACGGGATCGCATTGCGCCTGAATCCAGAAGGCAGGACGCTGTCTTCAACGCTTTTTGCGGATGCTTCTTATGACATCTCGGAACTGACAAATTCAGACACCAACGCCATGCGCAGTCTTGAGGCGATCCCAACGCTCGAGCTTTTGCAGGGCCGGGAAAGTATTCTGGCGACCGAGCAGTTCTCGGAAGGGGAACTGATCGAAGAGCTGCATCAGCGTTTTTCATGGATCGCTATTTGTATCGCGGTGGCGATGGCTGGTTTTTCAACGCTGATGCTGGGCAGTTTTTCGCGCTTTGGGCTGTGGCCACAGATATTCGGAGCTTTCACGATTTTGGTCCTGTTGGAGGGGGTCCGGGGCTTTGTGTCCCCGGTCGTGATTGATGATCCAAACCTGTGGATTTTGCTTTATCTTCCCGCGATTGTCGGCGTCTTGATTTCATGCGTGTTCCTGTTGATCGCCGGGCGGCCATTGCTGCGCACCCGAACGCGGGGGGCGAATGGAGCTTTGTCTCAAGCTTAATCCGCCGCACGCAGTTCGGTCAGGCAGGCCACCACGTCATCGAAGGCTTCGCTGTCCCGCCGGGTCACCAGATAAAGCGGCAACATCAGGTCTATCGCTTCGGCAACCGGCACCAACGTGCCTTCGTTCAATTGTTCCCGAATAACATATTCGGGGAAATACCCCGTGCCGCCGCGCTGCAAAACATACCGCAGGCCCATCATGCAATTGCCCAAAAAAAGCGTCTGGCCTGCCGCTTTGCGCGCTGCTGACCGCACGTGGTCCTGATAAACTTCGCCTAACTCGAGATTCACGAAAACCGGGTCTTTGCCCGCGCCGGGGGTTTCGACCAACAATAAAAGTTCCGGTGCCAGTTCGTGATATAGAACGCGCCGATCAGATGGTTTTTCGTGGGTCAGTGCTGCATCCAATACATGCGTCGCCACGGCTTCGACCATGTTGAGGTCATGATCGTAGTTCAGGGTCAGCAATAGCTGGCCATGGCGTTGTTCATAGCGAACGGCCAGATCGACCAGTAATGGGTCCCAAACGCTGAGCTGTGCACCAAGGCGAAGGGCGATCCGGTGCGGTGTCTGCCCCGGAAGGTCACGAGAGGCGAAGGACCACAATGACAACATCTGCTCGGCATAGGGTCGAAACTGCCGTCCGAATTCTGTCAGGTTGGTGCCGCCTGCGCCCCGAGTGAACAGCGGCTTTCCGGTTTCCTCTTCGATCAGTTTGATACGGGCGCTGACCGCGGTCTGTGTTATGTTGAGGCGTCGAGCAGCGGCATGGAAGCCACCGGTGTCTGCAACGCACAGAAATGTCTCAAGAGCTTTGATTTGCATGTTGACAGTATTTTTTGATCGAAGTGATAAAATCAATTCATTTTTTTCAGCTGCTGCCTTCGGATATGCTGGCCGTAGCAGATCAGCCAGAGGAAACATCATGCTGGACAAAAGCCACAAACCCACCTGGACCAGTTTTGAAGAGGCGACCAAAGCCGATTGGGACGCCGTCATGGAGTATGAAGAGGCGTTCAACGCCGCCCTTCCAGACCGAATCCTGGACGCGATCCGTTCCCTGGACGAGGCGTGGACGCCATACCCGGTCAATCGTTACCAGCACAGCCTTCAGGCCGCGACGCGTGCTTATGAGGATGGTGCGGATGAAGAACTGGTGGTCGCGGCACTGATACATGACACCGGAGATATTTTGTCACCGTATAACCACGGTGAGTTGTCGGCAGCGATGATGAAACCTTATGTCAGCGAGAAAACCCACTGGATATTAAAACACCACTGCGTGTTCCAAGGCTATTACTACAATCACCACCTGGGTGGTGATCGTAACGCCCGCGACAAGTACCGCGACAGCCCCTATTGGGAGGATTGCCGTTACTTCTGCCATGAATACGATCAGAAGGCGTTTGATCCCGAGTATCCGACTAAACCGCTTGAGTTCTTTGAACCCATGCTGCGCCGCGTCCTGAACAAGGGCGAAGGCCATATGGAACTGAACGAAACGTCCGAGGGTTAACAGGCAGCCATCAGGCGATAAACGATCTGCGCGGCGGTGAAGTCCCAGGCGGCATTGCCGTTCGGGGCCAGTTCCACAACGTCGAAGCCTACGCATTTGCGGCCTTTCAGGGTGTGTTCTACCAGCCGTAACGCCTGATAATACCCCAGGCCACCGGGCACCGGAGTTCCCGTGGCGGGCATGATCGCCGGGTCCAGCCCGTCGACATCGAAACTGACATAGACCAGCTCGGGAAAATCCTCTGGCAGGTCGACAGCGTGGATATTGCCTGTGACCAGATCTTCTGCATCCACGTGGAAGATGTGGTTTTTCAGGCGGCTCTGTGCCTCTTCAGTCGAAAAGGCGCGGACACCGAACTGAGCCAATCGAACGTCTTCTTCGGCCAGCAGGTGCATGACCGAAGCATGGGAGTGTTTTTCCCCCTGATATGCATTGCGCAGGTCGGCATGGGCGTCGATCTGAACGATGCCGATTGGTTGACCTAATGCGCGGGCCACTCCCATGACGGCGCCGTAACTGAGCGAATGCTCTCCGCCCAAAGTCACTGGAACCCTGCCAGCGCGAACAGCGGCTTCGGTGCGCTGGGCAAGGCGCTCCATGATCTCGGACAGGGCGGCGTCGCAATCCACTGGTTCTTCGGTGAAAATCCCCTCGACGCATGGCTCGGCATGTCCGGTAATGCGTTCCAGCTCATTGCTGGCCTCGATGATGGCATCAGGCCCTTTGGCCGTGCCCGAGCCGTAAGAGACCGTGCGCTCCAGCGGCACCGGGATAACGCGAAAACGGGCATCTTCGGTGCGCTCAAATGTGGTCAGTTCACTGTCGAGGAAAATGCTCATGAGAGTCTGTCCTTAAAGTCGTCATAGCCGAACTGCTTGATGATCTTCAGCTCGTCCGTTTCGCTATTCCACAGGGCAATGGTGGGCAGCGGTACGCCGTTGAACGTATTGGTCTTGACCATCGAATAATGCGCCTGATCCAGGAAGGCAAAGCGCTGGCCGATTACCAGTGGTCGATCCCATGTGTAGTCGCCGATCACATCGCCCGCCAGGCAGGAGGGGCCACCCAATCGATAGGTGTGGCCCGTTTCTGCCTCGTTCATCAGGGCAGGGCGGTAGGGGGCTTCGATCACGTCGGGCATATGGCAGGTGGCCGAGATATCGGTGATTGCAAGGTTCATGCCATTGGTAGGCAGGTCGAGGATTTCGCCGACCAAGATACCTGCGTCCAGCGCGACCGCCTCACCGGGTTCGAGATAGACTTCGATGCCGTATGTCTCGCGGATGTCCCTGATGAACGCCACCAGCCCATCGCGGTCATAGTCGTCGCGCGTGATATGATGGCCACCTCCAAAGTTCAGCCATTTGAGTTGGCCGAGGAAGGGCTTGAGTCTTGGCAGGACGGCTTCCCAAGTGCGTTGCAATGGCGCGAACCCTTGTTCGCAGAGCGTGTGCATGTGCAGGCCATCAACCCCGGTCAGTTCGTCGGTCGTCAACTGACTGATTGGGGTGCCAAGGCGAGAGCAGGGCGCACAGGGGTCATATTTTGGGATCTCGCCTTCGGAATGCTCCGGGTTGATGCGCAGACCGACCTGAACGCCAGCGTTCCGAGCTTTGTCAAGAAACCGGTCTTTTTGCGCTGGTGAGTTGAATATGATGTGATCGGACAACGACAGAATTTCATCGACGTCCGCGTCCTTGTACCCGGCGCAGAAGGTCGCGACCTCGCCACCATAGTCTTCGCGACCCAGCCGTGCTTCGAAAATGCCAGACGCGCATGTGCCGCCAAGATGTTGGCGGACAAGCGGGGCGAGCGAGAACATCGAGAATGCCTTAAGCGCGCTCAGCACATGTGCGCCGGATCGGGTGCCAATATCGGCGAGAATGGTCAGGTTCCGCTCGACGGCCTTTTCATCAACCACGAAGCAGGGGCTTGGCACGCGGCTCAGGTCAAAGCTGCGAAAGGCTCCGGCGTCTCCGGCCTGTGCGGTCATCATGTCGGACATGTCCGGCGCCTCCGAATTGTGGAGAGGCCGGGGGCTCTGCCCCCGGACCCCCGGAGTATTTTGGAAAAGATGAAGTTAGAACTCGACCGGACCGTCGAGTTCGTGGACCTGCCACGGCAAGCCATGTTCGTTCAGCATGTCCATGAAGTTGTCCGGATCCAGCTGTTCCGTGTTCCACACGCCGGGTTCGTTCCAGTTGCCTTTCAGTACCTGCGCTGCACCGATCATGGCGGGGACACCGGTGGTGTAGCTGACTGCTTGTGATCCGACCTCCGCGTAGCATTCTTCGTGATCGCAGATGTTATAGATGTAATAGGTCTTCTCGCCCGAGCCGTCCTTGGCCTGACCCGTGGCGATATCGCCGATGCAGGCTTTGCCCTTGGTTTCGGCACCCAGATCGCCGGGATCGGGCAGCAGAGTTTTCAGGAACTGGATCGGGATGATTTCCTTGCCGTCATGCATCACCGGATCGATGCGGGTCATGCCGACGTTTTCCAGTACCTTGGCATGCATGATGTAGGCATCGCCAAAGGTCATCCAGAAGCGGGCGCGCTCAATCTCGGGGAAGTGGGTCGTAAGCGACTCCAATTCCTCGTGGTACATCTGGTACATGTTTTTCTGGCCGATGGCGGGGAAATCGTATTCGACTTTTGTGGTCATCGCCGGGCTGGTATGCCATGCGCCGTTTTCCCAGTGGCGCACTTCGGCCAGCACTTCGCGCAGGTTAATCTCAGGGTTGAAGTTGGTGGCGAATTCCTGATCGTTCGAACCGCCATTGGCATCCAGAACGTCGATCTGGCGAATGGTGTCCAGCTTGTGTTTCTTCAGCCATTTGGCGAACACGCTGGTTACACCCGGATCGAAGCCCGAGCCGAGGATGGCCGTCAGGCCAGCCTCTTTGAACCGGTCCTGATAGGCCCATTGCCAGTGGTATTCAAACTTGGCCACGTCTTCGGGTTCATAGTTCGCAGTGTCGAGATAATGAATGCCCGCCTCAAGACACGCATCCATCAGCACCAGATCCTGATAGGGCAGGGCGAGGTTCACCAGCAACTCGGCGCCGGTTTCCTTAATCAGCTTAACCGTGTCTTCGACCTTGTAGGCGTCTAGCTCAGCGGTCGCGATATCAACGCCCACACGCTCTTTCACCGCCTTGGCGATGGCATCGCATTTAGATTTGGTGCGGCTGGCCAGCGTGATTTCGGTAAAAATATCCGAATTCATCGCCATCTTGTGCACGGCTGCGTGGGATACGCCGCCCGCGCCTACAACCAGTGTTTTGCCGCTCAAAGTTCCCATGGGGGTCATCTCCTCTCTGGGGTTATTCGTAATAGGTGTAGCCGTTGATCGAGTCGCGATAGGCGCTCATCAGGGTTTTGCGTTCGCTGGCTTTCAGAGTACCGGTCGAGATCGCCTCGTCCACCATTTTGCGGAAGGCGGCAACACAGTCGTGAGGGTCGAATTCCACATAGGACAGGACCTGGCTGATCGTGTCGCCCTCTTGTTCGTGTAGCAGGTCAAAGCCGCCGTCCGCGCGCAGGTCGATGGTGACGACGTTCGTGTCGCCGAACAGGTTGTGCAAATCGCCCAGTGTTTCCTGATAGGCCCCGACAAAGAAAACACCCATGAGGTATTCCCGATCTTCGGGCAGGGAGTGCACAGGCAAGCTGGGCGAGACACCGTCGGCCAGGATGAACCGATCAATCTTCCCGTCGCTGTCGCAAGTGATATCGGAGAGAACCGCGCGACGATCAGGCGTTTGGTTCAGGCCCTGCAGGGGCACAATTGGGTGTAGCTGGTCGATCGCCCAGACATCAGGCAGCGACTGGAACAGTGAGAAGTTGCAGTGATAGATATCGGCCACTTTCTCAAGCTGATCATCCACATCCGTGTCCAGATCGTCGCTTGCGGCCAGCGCCTTGAGACGGGCCATCAGCGACAGGTAGATCCGCTCAGCCCGGGCCATCTGACGCAGGTCCACATAGCCGCGGCGGAACAACGCGCGCAGTTCGTTGCGGTAGAAATTCGCGTCGTTCCAGCATTCCTGCAGGCGGTCGCTGCTGAGATAGCCGTTGATTGCAGCCAAGTCTGAGACCAGATGGTGATCGTCCGCTTCGACCTTGGGTCCGTTGGGTGCGTCATACAGAGTGCTTTCCAGCACGTTGAAAACCAGCATCGACGATGTTGCCACCACGGCGCGGCCGCTTTCAGTGACCAGCGTGGGGTGGTTCACTTCTGCCTCATCCATCGCGTAGGCGACAGTCTCGACAACATTGGCGCAGTATTCCTCGACCGTGTAGTTGATCGAGTTCTCGGCGGCCTTCTTCTCACCTGTGTAATCCACGCCCATACCGCCGCCGAGGTCCAGATGGGTGAGCGGCACGCCCTCGCGCGTCAGTTCGGTGTAATACCGGCAGGCTTCGCCCACCGCGCGGCGCACATCGTTGACGTCCTGCACCTGCGAACCAAGGTGTGAGTGCTGTAGTTTCAGGCAATGCAGCAAGCCCGCCGCTTTCAGCTTGTCCACCGTGGCGACCAGCTGATCGGTGTTCATGCCAAAGGCCGATCGATCACCCGAGCTTTCTTCCCACTTGCCGCTGATCTGGTTGGTCAGTTTTACCCGCACGCCGATCAGGGGTTCGATGCCCAGCTCGTTATAGACTTCGATCACCGTGTCAGCCTCTTTCGGGCTTTCCAGAACAATGACCGTGTTAAACCCGATCTTGCGGCTGAGGATGGCCAACTGAATGAACTCGGCATCTTTGACGCCGTTGCAGACAATCAACGCCTCACTGGCCAGACGGTGCGCCAAGGCCACTACCAGCTCAGGCTTTGACCCGGCCTCAAGTCCATAATTGTATTTCTTGCCGAACTCGACAATCCGGTCGACCACCTGCGCTTGCTGGTTCACCTTGATCGGGAAGACACCGCGATAGCTGCCCTTGTAGCCGGTGCGTGCAATCGCATCGCGAAAGCTCTCGTTAATGTGGACAATCTCGTGTTCCAGATAAGAACTGACGCGCAGGATCATCGGCGCTTTGATGCCGCGTTCATCTAGATCACTGAGAATACCCGGTAAGCTGATCGCTTCGGCCTCGGGAGCCATCGGATTGCGCAGACCGATTTCGCCCAGCTCCGTCACCTCAATGAGACCTTTGCCCCATTTCTCAACTCCGTAGATGGAATGCGGTGCGTCGGGCGTGTGTTTCAATCAAGTCAGTCCTTGTAAGTCAGGGTGCCAGTTTCGCGCCCGCCAATACGGCAGCTATATGATTCTTCCAAGTGTAATCTATGGGGCGGAATTTTCCGAATTCATGCAGCTGTGCGAATTGGGATCAAATGGTTGTCCCATTGGCAATCAGCCCGGTTGGATATTTGGGCCTTGTTTGTGGACAATTGCCCGATGACTCCTGTCCCGGATGTGAACACAAACCCGTTTGATGCGGTGCCTAGGCCGCAAACATCCTCGTGCAGGAAGACGCCATCAAGCTGTCCGTCCGCGACCCGAAAACGGTGCACGGCGTTGCCGCGGGGGCAGGTGATAGCGACTGTTTCGCCTGCACCGGAAAACGCGATGCTGCCCGCATATCCATGCAACGTACTTTGCTCTGCGTCGGGCGCGCTGAGTAGAAGGGGCTTTTCGCCACTGCGATGCAAACCCAAAAGGGGAGGGTGTTGCGATGTATTGCCCTGCCATTGCATCGCAAAGCCGATCAAACCGTCAGGTCGCACCGCCAGATGGCGGATCGAGTTTTTGTGCAGCTCTTGTGGCAGCTCTACCTGCTCCAGAACCCTGCCATTTTGGTCCAGATAGGTCAGGCGCGGTTGCATCACGGGCAGGTTGAGCTTGGTTCTTCCTGTTTCTGGGTGGGTTTCGATCCCGCCATTTGCCACAACCAATGTGCGACCATCTGGCATGAGACGCATGTCATGGGGACCGACACCGCCCGAAGCGAACTCGCCAATTCGTGTGTAGTCATCTGTGTTCCAGACACCAATCACGCCCTGACCAGTCTCAAAATCGTTTTCAGTGGTGAGCAGCCGTGTTCCATCGGTTGAGAACACGCCGTGACCATAGAAATGGCGGCCTTTTAGGGCTTCTAACACAGCGGTCTGTGTGCCGGTCGCGCAGTCGATAATGATTGCAAATGTTCCCGGACGGCGTGCAAAGGCTACTGCCTGCGCATGGTGGGGATGCGCCGCCGCCGCGTGCCCGCGCGCGGGCAACGGCAGAGAAAACAGGATGTCACCGCCCATATCCAGCCCGGCCAGCCGAAAAGTCCCATCCGGGAACAGTGCGGCGGCCAGATAATCCGGTGCGCCGACAGCGGACCATCCACGAATGGGCGCAAGGCTGGCAGCAGCCAACCCAGCGAGAAAGCTTCGACGGCTTGTCACGGTTCAATCCCCGTCCAGTGAGTTGAACCCGGCATTGATGCCCAGCGTGGGGCCAAGCTCGGTCGAGGCAATGACGCGGATATCGTTGATGGATTGCTGTAATGCCTCAAGGCGGAACCGTCCCTGCAGGTTTGCCACCCCGGCAAACGCCGGATCGTTCAGCGACTGCGCCCGGTCGATGGCTGCAGCGAATGCGCCGTCCAGATCTGCCGCGATGTCCGGATGATCTGCCGACAGGCGCGCGGCAAGGTCACACAAGGTGGTCAGAGACAGCTGCACATGACGCAGTGAACGATCCGAACGCCGCGCCTCGGCGCGTTTTGGGCGGGGGCGATCGAACGTGCCCATCGGGCGGCCAAGGCGGGTATCGGCCGTGAATTCCAGACCGGTAATCAGAGCCTTATAAAGCTCTTGCATGGCTTCGTCTTCCGACCGGTATGGGCTGTTTTCGCCCGGGTTTGCCAATGCGGGCGCGTAGCCCGCCCAATCCGCGTCAATTGCCATCGCGTTGCGATTGATATCGGCAGTGATTGCCTGCATCAGTGCGCAGCGATACTCGGCGCTGCCTTGGTCGGTGAACCGTGGATCGTAGAGCATCAGTTCCAGCGAAAAAAATCCGCGCCCGGCCACGGACGTTTCCGCGAACGTGTCGGGTGACTGGATGGCTGTGTCTTCGGCAGCGATCAGGCCGGACAGGGCTTTGGGCGTAAAGCCCTTGGTGTCGGGCCAAAACGCCAATGCAAACGCGCGGTCTTCTGCCTCAGATGGGCCAAAGCGCAGATGACTGACTGAAACCCAGTCGTCAAACGCCGCGTGGTAAGCAGTGCGAAGCGAGACCGAGGTTGGGTTGCAATCTGTCTGCGCTGCCTCGGCCAATGCGTCGGTGGTCTCCGTCAGTCTGGCATAGCCGGGCAGGATGTGCGCCTCGATGGCGTCGGACAGGATCGGGCCGCGCTCTTGCGCATAGGCGCCAAGCGGCAATGTCAGGGAAAGGGCAAGTACGAAGGCGCGCATGGGTCAAAGGCTTTCTAGAAAACGGATAAGGGCATCGCGGTCGGGTTTTGGCATCTCGACGACAGCGTCACGCGCTGCCTGTGCCTCACCGCCGTGCCACAGGATCGCTTCAAGTAACGACTGCGCGCGCCCGTCATGCAGAAACTGCGTATGTCCTGACACCTGCTGGGTCATGCCGATTCCCCAAAGCGGCGGCGTGCGCCATTCACGACCCGTGGCGCGCGCTTCGGGCCGATTATCGGCCAAACCTTCGCCCATGTCGTGCAGCAGCAGGTCCGAATAGGGCCAGATCAGCTGAAAGCTATGCTCGGGACGGTCTTCCATACGATGCGTCACGAACGAGGGCGTGTGGCACGATGCACACCCGGTGTCGTGGAACACCTGCTTGCCGCGCAACACGTCAGCGTCGTTCATATTCCGCCGGGCCGGAACACCCAGATTCCGGCTGTAGAAGGCGACCAGATCCATGCCGATTTGATCGATTTCGAAGGTCCGGTCGTCGCCATCACCATGCGGCGCGCTCACGCAATCGACTTGCGAATCAGTGCAATCGCCGTGCGCCGCTGGATAGAGCGGGCTGGAAATGCCTATATCCCCGGCGAAGGCCGCCGCGGATTGCTCCATGATCGTGGGCATGCCTGCCTTGTGGCCAAACCGGCCCATCATCGGCGCGCCGTATTCAATCGCCCATACGATGTTGGGGCGGCCGGAAACCCCGTCGCCATCCTCATCTTCTGGGTCCGCATTCGCCAGCAAGTCTTCAACTGGGATCGCTTCGAGTAGACCCAGACCGATCATCTGCGGGGCTACGCGTGGGCTTAACATGGCGTCGGGGTGCAGCGGGCCATAACCCAAATCCGCAGCCTCGTAGGTCGGGCGGCGCAAGGTAATGGTTTCCCCATCAGCCAACGTGACGGGAACGTCCTCGTAAGTGATATCCAGCCTGTATTCCGCCGGGTGGCCGGGAAGGGCCAGATCCTGCATCTGCCCGCCGTAATTCGGTTCGGGCAGGGTGGCGATGTAGTCTTCGATCTCGACGTACCCGTCTTCGGATGTGCCAGGGATGGACACGCGCAGGAACATCGAAATCGCGTTGTCATCTGACCCGTTGGGCGTATGTCCGCGCCCGTCTTTGATGTGACAGCGTTGACAGGATCGTGCGTTGTACAGCGGCCCCAACCCATCCGAGGCCAGTGTGGATGACGGAGATGACACCCAGATTTTCTTGAACAGTCCGTTGCCGACTTTGAAGTCAAGCTCCTGCTCGAAACTCAGGTTGCCCGAGGGCTGCGAAAACGCATCTGCGTAGGTGCGCACGCGGACAGTTGCGGCACCACCGGGCAACTCTTCAAAGCGCTGCGGCGCGCTGAAATCGTCAGGTGCGGCAGTTACCCGCGCAATCCTCGCTTGTTCGTCTTCGGTTCTGGGAAGGTAGTTGAGGTGAAGATCCCGCAGCTCTGCCGACAGGGATTGGGTGGCCGCAAGGGCGGCCACCGTCACCAGCGAAAGCTTACGCGCCTTCGTCCATTTTCGATGCGTTGAGTTGCGCATAATTGGCTTCGCCAATCCTTTCGTACAGGTCCAGCTGCGTTTCGAGGAAATCGATATGCCCTTCCTCATCCGCCAGCAATCCTTCAAAGAGAGACATAGTGACGTAGTCGCCAGCGCTCTGACAGTATTCGCGCGCTTCCTTGTACAAGGCCCGGGCGTCGACCTCTGCGGCCAGATCACATTCCAACGTCTCTTTTGGGGTCTGGCCGATGCGCAACGGGTCAAGTTGCTGCAAATTCGGGTGACCGCCCAGGAAAATGATTCGCTCGATCAGCTTGTCCGCGTGCTCCATTTCTTCGATGGATTCTTCGCGGCTTTTCTTGGCCATGTGGCCGAGGCCCCAATCCTCTTGCAGGCGGTAATGCAGTCAATACTGGCTGACCGCCGTCAGTTCATGCCGCAGAGATTTGTTGAGATATTCTATGACCTTGGGGTCGCCCTTCATCTGCATGCTCCTGTGTTACCTCGCTGCGAAGCTCGCGAAGCTGCATCGGGACCTCCAACTTATCGCTGGAGCGCATCGAGTCTAGGAAAAGCGGCATGCACCCGCCACAATCTGCTGATTTTCCAAGGGCATGGTAGATTTTACCAGGGGTAATGACCGCGTAAGGATCAGACGTGCGCATCCAATCGATGGCTGCGCGGATATCGTGATCCGAGATGTTTGTGCAGTGGCATACGATCATAGCAATCAGGGCTCTGAGTTGTATTTCCTACTGTATTAGTAAGTTAATTTGGAAACGTCCAGAGGCAACAGATCCAAGGTACCTCACAAGATTTGGAGGCGGCGTGAACAGCCGCCTCCGCTAGGCGCGAACCTTGTGTTTTACTGGAAGACCGCGTCTGGGTTGTCCAGGCTGTCCGAACCTTCGAACGCGATTTGGTCAAGTTCCAATAAAGTCACAATGCGCTCGATCGTCTTGGTCTGATCGACCAGGCCGTTAACGCCGCCCATGATCAGCACTTCGCCGCCTTCGTTGCCGCGTTCCAGCATCTGGTCATAGGCAAATCCGGCTTCCGCGGTTGATTTCAGACGTCCCAGAGCCCGCATGGTGTTGGCCAGTTTCACCTTCATCTCCGCGTCCAGAGATGGGTCGCTGGCGACCACCAGATCCGACAGCGATGCGCCGGAAACCGGAGTGCCGTCGATGCGGGTGTAGCTGCCCAGATAGACGTTCTGAACGCCAAGACCATCGTAGTAGTGGCTGTTGTGGGTGTTGTCCGAGAAGCAATCATGCTCTTCTTCGGGGTCGTTCAGCATCAGGCCCAGACGCATACGTTCACCGGCCTGCTCGCCGTATGACAGCGAACCCATGCCGGTCAGAATGGCGCTGACGCCAGCGGTTTCGTCAGCCGTCAAGGCGGCGCGTGCTTCGCCACCTTCGGCCCATTGCGCGGCCATCCATTCCAGATCGCTGACCAGCAGATCAGTCGCAGCGCTCAGGTATTGTGCACGGCGGTCGCAATTGCTGTTGGTGCAGTCTTCACCCTGAACGTAATCGGTATACGGACGGTCGCCTGCGCCCGCGCCATGGCCGTTCAGATCCTGACCCCACAGCAGGAACTCGACTGCGTGGTAGCCTGTGGCAACGTTTGCCTCGATCCCGTCGGCTTCGTGCAGGGTTTCGCCCAGCAATTCCGGGGTGATTTCGCTGGCGTCGATAGTTTTGCCCGACAGCTCAAAGCTGGGGTTGGCGATGACATTCAGCGCGGCGAACTCGTTCTCGTCAGTCGGATCGCCATAGGCTGCGTCCACATAGTCGATCAGCCCTTCGTCCAGCGGCCATGCGTTTACCTTGCCTTCCCATTCGTCAACGATCGCGTTGCCGAAACGGTAAACCTCGGTCTGCTGGTAAGGAACACGTGCGGCAACCCAAGCGGCGCGTGCTGCGTTGAGTGTGGCGTCTGATGGATCAGCAATCAGCGCATTTACGGCGGCCTGCAGCGACTTTGCCGCGATCAGGCTGTCGTCATATTTGGCTTCGGCGATGTTCGCGTAGGTGGTCAGAACGTCGATCTTCGCTGGGGCGTCCGCAAACGCTGTAGTCGCGATCCCAAGGGTCAATACGCTTGTGGCGGCAAAAAATTTGGTCATGGAGGTGACACTTTCCTGTCAAAAAAACTCACTAGCGCCGCCTCAGCGACGCGCATGCGCCAAAAACTGAGTGAATTAGTAAGTTAGGTCAACCTGAGTCTTATTGTCGGAAATAAATGTCGCACCCTTTCCCCATAATTAGCGGGGTAGGTGGACCGAAGCCGCGATTGCACGGGGTATTAATCACATTAGAATGGACGACGTGATTCCTTGTTGGATGGTGCTTTGTTTATGAAATGTGCAGCCATTGCTTTGATGCTGACACCGGCGATTGTTCTATCGCAGGTGCAAGGCCCTGCCCATGAACATGGTACAGGATATGTGGATATCGCCATTTCTGATCAGGCATTTACTTTGTCCCTCAACGTGCCTTCTGCAGACATCATTGGTTTTGAAGGGCCGGCCGAAACCGATGACGATCGCGCGCAGGTTGCGGTTGCGGTCTCCGACTTGTCCAAACCTTTGGGCCTGTTTGTGCTACCGGAAGAGGCCGGATGCGTTACCGCATCAGCCAATGTCACCCTTACGGGTGAAGGATTGGGGCAGGACAATACCACCAAGTCTGCTGATCAAGATCAACATAGCGATTTTTTGGCCAACTACCTGATTCAGTGCCAGGATATTACAGCGCTGGCTAATATCCGGTTTGCGTATTTCGAACGGTTCGAAAATGCCCAGAAGTTGATCTTGCAGGTTACCCGATCCGGTCAAACCCGAACGTATGAGATAACTCGGAACCAACCGGATCTGGCAATGTGAAACGCCATAACGCAGGCCATGACGGTCGGCCCGCGCCCATATACGATTAAAAGGGCGCAATCGTGCGGGCGCGACGAAAGCGCCTTGGATAGCACCCAACGTGCCGTCAGTGCACGAAATGCAGTTTTGAGAAACTCTGCCGCCACTCTGCAACCTCGGGGGCGATATCCGCGCCCGCCAATCCAGAGGTGATCAATGCCGCCAACCGATCAGCGTCTTGCGACGTCATCCCCCATCTGACCAGTTCAGGCGTCCCGAACCGAAGGCCGTTCATGTCCCCTTTTACTTCGGGTGCAGGCAGTCCAATTCCGCAGGCAAGAAACCCAGCGCGGCGCAGCGTTTTGGACGCCGCTTGCCCGCCGCCATAAGAGTCTGCCAACACAGCAAACTGGTGCGAGTTGGTAAATCCTTCCCGACCCGCAAAGACGGGAACGCCACGAGTGTCCAATCGTTCTGCGAGCGCTTGCGCCATCGAGATCATTTCGGCCGCGTATTGTTGGCCGAAGTCACGCCAGTCCAGCATTGTTACGGCCAACGCTGCGGACTTGGCCGCGTCGAAATTGGCCGTCATGCCCGGAAAGGCAATCGCGTCGAGCCTTTGCGCAATTTCCGCGTCATTGGAGACGATCAAACCACCAGCGGGGCCGCCCAGGCTTTTGTAAGTGCTCATCGTCATGAAATGCGCGCCCTCGGCCAAAGGATTGCACCACGCTTTGCCTGCGATGATCCCGCATTGGTGCGCAGCGTCGAACATGACCTTGGCCCCGATCTCATCAGCGATCTGCCGGACTTCTTTTACGGGATGTTCAAACAGATTGAGGCTGCCCCCGATGGTGATCAGCTTGGGCCGTTCTTTCAGAGCCAATGCGCGCAGCTGATCCAGATTGACGGTATAACCGTCAGTATCCGTCGGTGCCTTGATTGTACGTAGACCAAAGAGACCGGCACATCCAGCTAAGTGATGGGTCACGTGCCCACCGATGGAGGCTGGGGGCGCAATTATTGTATCGCCAGGTTTGCAGGTGGCCATAAAACCATAAAGGTTGGCAATCGCGCCCGACGGCACACGGATTTCGGCGAATTTGGCATCAAAGACCTCGGCGCAGAGCTGGGCAGTGATCACTTCGATCTCTTCAATGGCCTCCAACCCCATCTCATATTTGTCGCCGGGATAGCCCAGCGACGGCCGCGACCCGATGCCCGACGATAACAGGGCCTCGGCCTTTGGGTTCATCACGTTGGTTGCGGGGTTTAGGTTGAAACACTCTCGCTCGTGGATCTCGCGGTTTCGGGTCGCAAGATCATCGATCCGTTTGATCAGTTCATCAGACGAGGCCTGAGACGCCTTAACGGCGATTTGTTGAACCCGAGTTTCGCACTGATCCGGGACCCAGTTTCGGTGTGTGATTGTCATGTCTGTGACCTCCTGCTTGCCACCAGATTGAACAATTGAGGCGACATCGCAAATCAGAATTGCTATTTCTTGGCGTAGAAAAACTGAGTCTAAGGCAATGGCTGTTCTCCCAAGACGCCCGAAAGGGCCACCTCTTAACGCACTCCGCGCTTTTGAAGCTGCGGCAAGGCTGGGCAGTTTCGTAGCTGCTGCCGAAGAGCTGAGCGTCACTCCCGGTGCGATTTCGCAACATATAAAGACAATTGAAGCGTGGGCGGATGTGCCTCTGTTCCGGCGAAACGCGCAAGGGGTTGAGCTGACCGCGCCCGGGCGCCAACTGGCTGGTGATTTCACCCTGGCCTTCGATCAGCTTGCGGCCGCAACGCAGAACCTGCGGAACCTGAGCCCGAGCGTTGAGATCCATATCGCCGCCCTGCCTTCGGTCGCGCAACTTTGGCTGCCGGCGCGATTGGGGCGAATCCGAAACACTTGGCCGGACATGAAGTTCTCGGTAACGGCCATGGAAACATCGCCTCGCCTATCACGTGATCTGTTTGATCTTTCGGTCTTCATTTCCGAACCCGACGGGACGGCTGATCAAATTGTAATCACGGAGGACGTCATTTTCCCGGTTTGCGCGCCGGAACTGGCCGAGAGTTTCAATTTTGAATCCACCCCGCTGCTGCACGATCAGACATGGCATGATGACTGGCGGCGGTGGTCCGAGGAGACGGGGACACTCATCAGCGATCCTAATAAAGGGCCGAAGTATTCGCTTTATGGTCTTGCAGTTGAAGAGGCTAAGTCCGGGGCTGGTGCCTTGATGGCGCATGGATGTCTGATCGAACCTGCGCTCAAAGCCGGGCATTTGGTGCGTGTATCGGCGCAGGCCTGCGAAACAGGCCGGTCGCTGATGATAAACCTTCCGCATCCATCGAGACGACGCGCGGCACTTGAAAAAATTGTTGAACTATTGCGGGAAGGTTAGCGGCGATAGGGCGATGACTACTGCCCCTAAAAAGTAACTGAACTTTGCGAGGATGGTTTCGGAGGTCCGATTTGGATGCGAACTTCAGACAATAAACTCCGTAATCCTTGGCCACGTCTTCCGCTTGGCTTCGGTCGTCACCACTTTTTTTGAGTTCACATTCCGCAGCATTGCGATTTCGGCTTCCAGTAACTGGAGCTTCTTCGCATCCGACGGTCCCATCCCGCCATACTTACTTATGTGTTTGTAGGCGTCTTGGCTGACTCCATAGCGCTTGAACACGTCGGCCGTCTCCTCGCCAGCTTTCTGTTCCTAGATCATCTGAATGATTTGTTCGTCGGTGAATCTCGTTTTCAATTGTCCATCCTTTGATTTGGCCGACTCTACACAAAGATGGAGGAGATTCCGGGTTCAAGGCACCGAGAGGTGAACTGCTATTGATATTTTGCCTACTAACATTCCTGCATGGAATGCTAGTAGGCAAATTTTGCAAACTGTGCGGCGCGCGCAAACATGGTTTCTTGTATCTAGGAAAAGTTCGCGAAATCCAGCGGGTCGGTGGACTGCGAACTGAGCAAGCCTCAATAGAAGTCTGGGTCTCTCAGGAAAGGAGCTCCTTTTCAGACTTGATTACGCGACTTGATGGAATCAGTAGCTTTGTCGCCGCGGGCACATACTCCTTCACCATAGATACGCCTGAAGAAAAAATAGGTATCCCACTATAGTTTGAGATCATTAGAAAAATAGAATCGAATTGGGATTGGACTAAACCTTTTTATCAGCAGAGGAAGAACCATAACCACGGCAACGAAACCTCCATCAATGGGGCGCGGACGGATTTGCAAAGATGTCTTCCAGCCAAGCTTCAAAACGCTGTTTGGCTACCGCATCCGCTTTTGTGTTTTGCCCTGAAATCAAATAGTGGCTTTGTATTATTGGAACTGCTTCACCAACTATGGCGACTTTTCTACCGGTCTCAACTGCGGTTTTGGCAAACCTCTCGATAACGATCGCATTGCCGCCACCTGCGGCCACGATGTCCACGGCGGCTATTGTCGTGTCGACCACAAAGGTTGATGCGAATTGGGTTTGTCGAACCCCGATTGCGGAAAAATACCGTTCCCACATTTGCTGGAAGCCCAGAATGTGAATGAGTGGCCGTTGTTGCAGATTTTCGATGGAAGGAGCTTTTTCCTCGACCATCTTGGGGGCAATAGGGACGATACGTTCAGTAGATATTTTCCGAGCGGGGATTTCATTCCAATCGCCACTTCCTGTCCTCAGTTCGACATCGACATTTTCGCGGCCTGCGGATTCAGCCCAAATGTTCGAGATCAGCTTTATGGAAATATCGGGATGAATCCGCAAAAACTCTGGCAACCTGTGAGCGAGAAACAAGGTCGCTGTAGATATTGGCGCGCGCACGACAAGCTCGTGCTTCTGGTTTGATCCGAAAAGGCTGATCGTTGACAGATCGATGTCTCTCAGGGCTTGCCGCACAGAAAAAGCGTATGCCTGACCAACTTCGGTCAGGCTTAGGTTGCGTGCGGCGCGATAGAACAAGGGGCAACCAAGTTGCGCTTCCAGCGAGCGGACATGAAGGCTGAGTGCCGATTGCGTGATGCCCAGCTCGGCTGCGGCAGCAGTAAAGCTCAGATGCCGCGCCGCGCATTCAAAGGACCGAAGCCAGATAGGGTTAGGAGATCGCGGCATTCTTAGCACCGAAAATTTTCGCTGATACCTGCCGGTATTATTCGTTTTACACCCTGCCATCAACGTTTGTAATTTTTTTCAAAGTAACATCTTTGCCGATCATCCGGCGGGAACTGGAACAGGGAAACACGCGCATGAAAGTTGGGTTTATTGGTCTTGGAAATGTCGGCGGGAAACTCAGCGGCAGTTTGCTGCGGAATGGCATTGATCTGACGGTTCATGACCTCAATCCTGAGCTTGTGGAAGATTTCGTCTCGCGCGGGGCAACCCGTGGGGAAAGCCCGGCGCAGCTGATGCGCGATTGCGATGCTGTTATCACCTGTCTGCCAACTCCCGCCGCCTCGGATGCCGTCATGCAACAGATGCTGCCCGAGGTGAAACCGGGCAAAATCTGGATGGAGATGTCCACCACTGACGAAGCCGAGGTCAAACGCTTGGGCGCAATGGTGATGAACGCAGGTGGTGCAGCCGTGGATTGCCCGGTATCGGGCGGATGCCACCGCGCAGCGACGGGCAATATCTCGATCTTTGCGGGCTGCGACCGTGCCACATTTGATCGCATCGCGCCTTTCCTGAAAACCATGGGTCGACGCATTCTGCACACTGGTGATCTGGGCTCGGCTTCGGTTTTGAAAGTGGTGACGAACTATCTGGCCACGGCCAATCTTGTCACTTGCTGCGAAGCGCTTGTCACCGCCAAGGCGGCCGGTATGGACCTCAATACGACCTATGAGGCGATGAAGATTAGCTCCGGCACGTCATTCGTACATGAAACCGAAAGCCAGGTGATCCTGAACGGCAGCCGTGACATTTCTTTCACCATGGATCTGGTCAAAAAGGATGCCGGCCTTTTCCAGCAGGTGGCTGACCGTCACAATGTGCCGCTGGAAATCTCGCCTATGTTGGTTCAGATCTTTGAGGACGGCATCGAACGCTATGGCGAGCGTTGTTTTTCGCCCAACATCATCAAACGTCTGGAAGAGGCCACCGGTCTGGACATTCTCGCCCCCGGTTTCCCGCCGGAAATGACGGATGATGAGCCGGAAGAACCCGGTTACGAGGTGATCCCGCAAGGCTCTGAACGCAAAGCCGCTGAATAAAAAAAGGACAGCGGTTTTGAAACGGATCTATACTTTTGGTGGGCATCCGGCGACGCGTAACTTGACGGTGGCGGATATCAAGGCAGGCAAGGGCAGGCGTAAATTCGTGCAGACGACCGCCGTGAGCCGCACCGAGGCTGCTGCGGCTCAGGCCGCGTGCATTGATCATCTATCAGGAGTCGATCGCGATCTGGTCGAAGCGCGAGTGCGTGCACCTGATAGGTTCACCACTGCCGCGCTGATGGCCAGCGACTATAAGAACCAAGAGGACACCCTGCGTGCCGGTACATAATCTCTTTGGCCCTTACGATGTAGCAGCAACCCTCTCCAATTGTATCAATTTAGACTGTCTCATTGCGTTGGAGCCAGACAGAAGGTCAGCTTAAAAACGGGTTTGTAACCATTCGCAAAAAGCAGTCGAAACGTGTAATCTTGCCGTACCTGTTTTGTGTTGCAGGATGTAGTGGGCTTGGCCTGTAACAACGGGGGCACCGACAATTCTGATCTGGCGGCCGCTTGCGATGGCCTGCTGCGCGAACCGGTTGATCATAATAGTGCAGCCGCTTTCCGCGGCCACCAATTCGCAGGCGGCAACTGAGGTATCGACGATAAGGCGCGGGGATATTTCAGTATTGGGCAGACCACGGGCCGACAGATACCGCGCCCAATGGTCGTCAAACCCCAGAACGTGGATGGCAGCGTGCGCCGTCAGGTCCTCGGGTGTTTTGATCATTGGCGCGGTGCGCGCACCGCAAACTGGAACGATGAACTCATCGGAAAGCTTGACCATGCGCGTGTCGGAATGGGATTGCGGAGCCAGCAGGATGTCAATGTCCACGGGATGCCCTTCCTCGCCGCTCTGCCACAGAGAGGTGACAAGTTTGATCCCGATACCGGGATGGGCTGTCTGAAAGGTCGCAAGTTGCGGCGCCAGCCAAATGATCATAGCCGCCGACGCCCGCACAACGATCGTCGTCTCCAAGGCAGGCCCAAACAGCCCGTTTGTGGAAAATGCGATGTGCTCCAGTGAGTCCCGGACCGATATCAAATAGGCCCGGCCGATTTCCGTCAGTTGCAGGCTTTTGGCCTTGCGAATGAACAGTTTCTGCCCCAGCTGACCTTCCAGCGCCTTCATGTGCTGACTGACAGCCGTTTGTGTCAGCCCCAGCTCTCGGCTGGCGGCGGTAAAGCTTAAATGACGGGCGGCGGCCTCGAAAGTGCGAAGCCAGTTCAGGTTGAGATTGCTTTTCATTGCCCATTCATAAGTTTTTTATGTGCATGGACGCAAATTGTTTCATTTTCCTTCATTTCGGCCGGCAGTTAGACAAAAGCAACTGACGACGAAGTCGACCAGACAAAAGGGAGCGATCTATGCCGGAGATCAATCAAGATGCAGCCACCGACCTGGTTTTGAGCCTTGTGGATCTGGAGCGCTATCCCCTTGCGGATCTGGAAAGTGCCGAAGGCGCTGCGTTTCTCAAGACCTGTCAGGATCAGATGGAGGAACATGGCTGGTGCAATCTGGATGGATTTATCCGTCCCGAGGCACTGGCAGCGCTGGCCGATGAATCCAACGCCTTACTACCGACCGCTGACGTGCTGACCATCAAGCGCAACATCTATCAGGGCGCAATTGACCCGTCGCTGCCCATGGATGATCCGCGTCGTAAGGAATATACGCATGTGGCGACGCAATTGGCGGATGATCAGCTGCCGAATGAAACGCTTATTCAGCGGCTTTATCAGTCGCCGCGTTTGACGGATTTTGTGCGCCGCGTCCAAAAGAAAGAGGTGCTGCATCGCTGCGCCGATGAGTTTCAAGC
This sequence comes from Ruegeria atlantica, assembly GCF_001458195.1. GTDB lineage: Bacteria > Pseudomonadota > Alphaproteobacteria > Rhodobacterales > Rhodobacteraceae > Ruegeria > Ruegeria atlantica. The sequence continues at coordinate 113,703 of NZ_CYPU01000049.1, forward strand.
GCTGAATGTCGTCGCCCTGCATCCAGGAAGCTGGCACGCCTGGCATTATGATACGACGGAATGTACCGTGACGCTGCTGTTGCAGGCCGCTGAAACCGGGGGTGATTTTGCCTTCTTGCCAAACTCGCGCACCGACGAAGCCGAAGACCGCGAAGCGGTGGATCGTTTGCTTGCTGGTGATATGTCCCATGCGCAGAAGTTTGACCGGGGTGCCGGTACTTTTACCCTGTTTCGCGGTGGCTATTCATTGCACGGGGTGACAGAGGTCGAAGGGTCGACCCCCCGTGTCACCGCGATCATGACCTATGACGAACAGGAAGGCCGTGTGATCAGCGACGACATCAACATCCGGATCTATGGTGATCGTGTCAAAAATATCCTCGCGGAACGCGCAGCCTCCAGCATCAACGCATAAAGGACCAAGCCATGAAAACTGCTCTACTCGTCATCGATGTGCAAATGGCACTGGCTCATGAGGATGCCGCCGGTGCCGTGCGATCTTGCCCCGAGGCAGGCGACAATATCGGCCGGCTTCTCAGCCGGTTTCGCGCGCACGGTGACAAGATCGTCCATGTGCATCACCACGGGCTTGACCCCGGCGATCCATTTCATGCGGATGCGCCTGGTGCGGCTGTTCAACCCTTTGCGGCACCGCAGGGGGACGAGTCGGTGATCATCAAAAACGTCTCCAGCGCCTTCGCCGGAACCTCGCTCGAAGCTGATCTGCGTGCCGACAATATTGAGCGTGTGGTCATCTGCGGGGCCACAGCAAATCACTGTGCCGAGTCCGCCGCGCGCTCTGCAAGCAGTCTGGGCTTTGAGATGGTCTATGCCTCTGACGCCGTCTGGGCTTATGACGCGACCGGGCCGGACGGGGTGACCCACAGCGCCGAACAGATCCATTCCGTCACGCTTGCCAACCTGCAGGGTGAGTTTGGTGAGGTATGTTCGACCGACACCATCCTGAACGCGTAAGCAATATAACTAACCCCGAGGACGGCGAAGATGCGCATTGGATTTATTGGGCTTGGCACCATGGGCGGCCCGGCGGCCCTGAACCTGATCAAGGGCGGGCATGACCTGACGGTCTGCGACCTTGATCGGAACCGGGCAGAAGAGCACCTGGCGCTTGGGGCGAAGTGGGCAGAGACCCCTGCGGCAGCAGCGCAAGCGGCGGACATCGTGTTCACCATGGTCTTTGGACCAAAACAAATCGAACAAGTGGCAGGTGGCGACGATGGGCTGCGATCCGCCATGTCCGCGGGGCAGGTTTGGGTGGATATGACAACAAACAAACCCGCCTTTGTGCGCGAGCTTGCCGCCACCTTTGCTGAAAACGGTGTACAGTTGATTGATGCGCCGGTCACAGGTGCCGTCGATGGTGCACGCACCGGCAACATGCCCCAATTTGCAGGTGGGGATGAGGCGACCGTCGCGCGTATTCGCCCCGTGATGGAACTGATGGGTCCGCTTCATTACATGGGTCCCAGCGGCAGCGGGTCCGTGACGAAACTGGCCAGCAATCAGCTTTGGGCCATCCACGCGACAGCCATGGGTGAAGCACTTGTCATGGCGGTGAAATCAGGTGTCGATCTGTCACGAGCCTGGGACGCGCTTAAGATCGGGGCCAGCGAAAGCTGGTGCATGCATCACGACGCCCCGTCCGTTTTTGCCGGACATTATGATCCGTCCTTCACACTGGATCTGTGCCAAAAGGATCTGGGCCTGATCGTTGAGGCCTGCAACGACGCCGGCACCGCCGCCCCGGCCACACGGCTGGTGTGCACGCTGTTCGAAGCGGCCCGCGAAAAATACGGCGGTGACAAGGGCGAATTGCATGTGGTGAAGCTTGAAGAAGACAATGCTGGCGTGTCACTTCGCCTTGACGGGGATTGGATCCCGCACTGGGAAAAGTAACGAGGGGCCCATTCTGGGCCCTAACCCCGAGGACAGGTGACGCTGGTTCATGAGCGCATCTGCTGCCCAGCATTCGAGGGCCCGCTTTGACGCGGTAGCTGACGTAAATGTTGATCCTTATCGTTCCAACCCAACATCCTGAACAGGAACACTCAAACCGACTTTCTTTCTTCCCATGACAACAGATGTGCGAAAGCGACGGACGTTTGAGTTGTCGAAGAACAGTCGTTTCGTGAGTTCCTGAAAATCGTCCATATCCTTTGCGGTGCAGACGAGACAGAAGTCGGCGTCTCCGGTGATGTAATAGCACTGCTGTACCATAGGCTCTGATTGCGCCTGACGTGAGAATGCGTCGATCTGATCCTGACGCTCACGCTCCAATTCGACCATGACAATGAAACTCATCGCGACACCCAGCTTTTTCGGGTCAACGATCGCGACTTCCGAAAGAATTGCGCCCGAGGTTCTGAGCGCCTTTAACCGCCGCTGAACGGAGGCCACAGACAAGCCTGTCTCGGACGCAAGCGCTTCGAGGCCTATCTTGGCATCGGTTTGCATCAACTGAAGCAGATTTTGGTCAAACTGATCGAGTTTCATGAGAATTTCCTTTGTGGCGAGAAAATTTCCCGAAAATTAGTAAACATTGACCATAAAAGATCACCTTTCGCGTGTACAACTTTCGGTATGAAAAATCCAACGATACTCGATGTCGCAAAACCGCTGGCTCTCCTGGCTGCATGCCCCACCTATAAACCAAGTCCGTTGGAGACACGCAGTCTCCAAGACAGACCTATCCTGATCAAGGATGAAACCAACAGGATGGGATTGGGCGCTTTCAAAGCGCTCGGAGGCGTTTACGCTGTTGCCAAGCTGATAGAAGCGCGCGTCGGCCGCCCTTTGGAAGCAAACGCCTATTTGGATGATTCCATAAAAACCATCGCACGCACGATGACTTTTGTCTGTGCCAGTGCAGGTAATCATGGCATGGCCGTGGCGGCCGGAGCGCGGCTGTTTGGCGCAAAGGCCCGCATTCACCTTTCTGAGACAGTGCCAGAGGATTTTGCAATTCGCCTGCGGGACAAAGGCGCGGAAGTTGTCCGATCGGGTGACGATTACGAGGCGAGCGTTGCGGCAGCCATAGCCGACGCCGAGGCGTCCGGCGCAATCCACCTCGCCGATGGATCTTGGCCTGGCTATACGGAACCTCCGAAGTTGGTAATGGAAGGCTATACCGTAATCGCCGAAGAAATGCGGACAGGGTTGCAAAGCTCCGGAAATTGGCCAAGCCACGTTTACTTGCAGGCAGGCGTTGGTGGGCTGGCTGCGGGGATCGCTTACATGATCCGGTCCACCTGGGCGGTTCAGCCAAAGATCATAGTGGTCGAACCTGATGCGGCCCCTTGCCTTGCCGAAAGCGCCCGGGCAGGACAGATCGTAACGGTTGAGGGCCCGGTGTCCAATATGGGGCGCTTGGATTGCAAAACGCCTTCTATGTTGGCTTTCGAAATTCTGGAACGGTGCGCCGACGACTGGGTAACGGTCACTGACCTGCAGGCCTTGGACGCTGTAAAACATGCGCGCGATCTGGGCTTTTCCACCACGCCATCTGGCGCAGCGGGGCTTGCAGCCTTGTTGATGGACGAGGCTAAATTGCCGTTGATCGTGCTATCCGAAGGAGACGTTCCCGATGCTTGATCTCGTTGCGTTTCGCCGTGATCTGCATGCCCACCCTGAAACAGGCTTCGACCTTGATCGGACCTCGGATCTGATCGCGACCGAGTTGGAACGCGCGGGGCTTGAGGTCACCCGGGGTGTAGGCCGCACGGGTATTGTGGCCACCCTGCGCCGTGGTCCGGACGAAACCGCAATCGGTTTTCGAGCCGACATGGACGCGCTGCCGATACACGAGGCCACCAACTCGCCGTACCGCTCGGGAACGGAAGGCAAGTTTCATGGATGTGGCCATGATGGCCACAGCACCATGCTGCTGGGTGCCGCGCTGGAGCTTTCGGCGGACCCGTCTTTTGACCGCACCATTCACTTCATCTTTCAGCCGGACGAAGAGAACGGAAACGGGGCTGCCGCGATGATCGCGGACGGATTGTTCGAACGTTTCCCGATGGCCGCGATCTTCGGCCTTCACAACATGCCCGGAATGGAGCTTGGTCGCTTTGCCACGCAAAGGGGCTCATTCTGCGCGTTCGAGGATAATTTTGAGATACGCGTTCAGGGTCAGGGCGGGCACGCGTCGATGCCGGAAAAAGGCGTTGATCCGATTGTGACAGGTGCCGCAATTGTGCAGCAGTTGCAATCGATCGTCTCTCGCTCGGTTCCGGCGAGCGAGCATGCAGTGGTTTCCGTTACGGAGTTCCTGACAGACGGCGCGCGCAACATTCTGCCTAGCAACGTAACTCTACGGGGGGATTGCCGGGGCTTTTCCAGAGATGTGTCCGAGAATATCGAGCGAAGAATGCGCGCCATAGTCGCCGGTGTATGTGCAGCACAAGGCGCTGAGGCGGAGGTTGATTACTCAACTTCCTTCCGGCCATTGGTGAACGATGCCAGAGCCACAGACATGATCGCGGGTGCCGCTCGTGATGTTGGTAGCGTTGATGCGGATTACGGTCGGGTAGGATTCTCTGAGGATTTTGCAGAGTTTCTTGCTCACCGCCCCGGGGCCTTCATCTTGATGGGCAACGGAGTGGAGGGGAACAATTCAATGCCGCTTCATAACCCATCGTATGATTTCAACGACGAGGCGATCAGACATGGGATCGCGTTCTGGACCAGCACTGCGCAGCGGGAATTTTGATGGCAATTGATGCCTGAATAAGCCTTAACGGCGGGCAGTTTATCCTCCCCGCAGTTCCCGATCGAACCTTCCACCGATTTCATGCGGCCAGTGTTTTTTTTGCTGGGCCACTTCGTTGGGTGACCACCGCTAGGGCCGCATCGAGACCCAGATACATTGCGGGAAGCCGTAGGCGCAAAGCCTCATGATCACGAACTTCGCCCCGGCAGATCGCGGCAAGTCTGTTTCGTACCGCCGTCTGCGCCATGTGAACCAAAACCACTGGGCGGGTGCTTTTGTCTTATGCCGACGGCAGTTCCCAAAGGTTAATAGATGGTTAACATATCTCGGTACTTGATTGCGCGGCGATCTTCTTGTTTTACTGAAAATCAAATCAACCCATGCCCAAACGCGGTGTGAATATACAGTGACATTCGGTACCAAAACTCTGAATCTACAGAACTTTATGACGATGCGGGCAATGGAGTAGCAAGATGGATCAAGACGACGGATCATCACGCAATGAGTTTGGGAACCCCGGCTCGATTGACGATATGGTGGCGATGTATCTGGAGGCGCTTGAGGGTGTTCTGGGCTCGCTGCGGGACTACAGCGAAAAGGGTGCACGGGTCGAACCCGACGTGATGTTTCTGCTTGCGCAGGCACAAGCGCGTTGGCTTAGCTCGGCTTTGCGGTACTGGCGGCAAATCGCGACCATCGTCTCGACCCAAGGGACGGACGCGATCGAAGCAACCATACCCAACACGGATGGCCCGTCGCTGGAAGCCAGACAACTGATCGTGTTGGACAAGGCCCGTGCCGTGTTGCGCGAAATATCGGATCTGTCGCTGAGTGAGGCAAAACTGTTGCAACGTGATCTAATGGAAATCGAGGCCGAGCTTCGCAAGTCAGTCGGCCCCGTGGGTAATGACCGGGAAGGCCCCCATCGCTATGCAAAATCCAAACCATGAATAACGAAGGTGCCCGCGCCGATTGGGTGATACCGGAACTGGGATTTGAGTCTGAGACCGAACGGTTGCGCACTGCCATCGGCGCGTGGGTTGAATCCACACCCGAAGAGATGCGGCCGCAGTTGGAAGAACAGTTTCTGGCCGGCTCAAAGTACTTTCGCCCGTTGACCATATTTGCCTGCCAGACGGCTGTGGGCAGCGAAGAGATCACGGATGAGACCATCCAGTCGGCCGTAACGCTTGAACTGTTTCACAACATGACGCTGGTTGTGGACGACATTTTGGACCAGTCGGACGAGCGGCGTGGCAAACCGACCATGCACACGGCTTTTGGGCAACTTGCGGCGCTGATGACGTCTGGGTTCATGGTTGCGGAAGGCTATCGGATGATGGCGACCGAGCCGCAGGTGGTCGGGTTGTTGTCCGAGTTGATGTCCCGACTTGGCGCGGCTGAGATCGCGCAGTGGGACAGCCGCACGATGCCGCGGGGGGTCGAGGATTGGCGCAAGCTGGCGCAGGAAGACACCGGTTCGATGTTTGAGGTGGCTGCTTGTCTCGGCGACCGTAGCGAGGGTTTGCGCCATTTCGGAGGTCTGTTGGGCACCTTGTATCACGCCTGCGATGACGTGTCCGACGTGCGTGGAACCGAAGCCCTGGGTGGCGGCGGTGAAGAGGATATCCGCGACGGAATTCTAACCCTGCCGGCCGCGATAGCTGTACGCGAACCTGCAATTGCCGAAATGTTCCGCGATCCGAACCCGGGCAATTACGACGCGCTGGCCGAGGCCTTTCGCGCCGCTTTGCCAGAAGCCGAGGCAGAGTTGGACCGGATCGCTGCAAGCGCGATAGCTGAGGCAAATCGATTTGCCCGGAACCCCAAAAAGCTGATCACACTTGTGGATCGCACGCGGGCTTTAGGCGAAGCCCGCTGATCACAAATAGGCCTGTGCCGCTGTCAGATATTGGTTGTCGAGCCCTTCTTCGAACTGCGCCACCAGCGGTTCGATAAGCGCGCGTTGCGCGTCTTTCGCGGGCTGCAAAGATGCCAACCCCAAAGCTGCGCGCAGTTGCCATGCCAACGCGGAACGGCTTTCGGCAGCGTCAAATGCAGCGCGATAATGCCGCTCTGCGTCACTGGTATCGCCACGTTTCTGCGCCAGTTCCCCTTTGACCAGACTCAGGTCAAGTAGGTGGTTCAGTTCGCCGCCAACTTGCAGTGGTTGGTCAAGATCGTCCAGAACACGGGCGGCGTCCTCGATCCGATCCTGCGCCAGCAGCAGGCGCGCGTGATTGGCTTCAAAGCAGACGCGGTGGTAATGGACACCGGCATTCTTACAGGCAGCAACGGCGGTGGCCGTGATCTTTTCGGCCTCTTCCAGTTGACCGAGTTTTGCCATGGCCCGGGCGCGCCAGAATGATGCCCAGACACCCAGGAACCTATAGCCATATTCTCCGGCAACTGCGCTGCATTCTTCGGTCAGGTCCATGACCTGTTCCCAGTCACCATTCCAGTCGTGAATGCGGATCACACCGTTCGAAAGGGCATATACAAGCGAGTAGGGGTCTGGCAGCGACCGGGTGTAATTCAGGATGTCATTACCAGCCTTCACCGCCTGATCCGGGCGGCCCAGAGACCAAAGCGCCGCTGCCCGGAAACATTCTGAGATCACTTTGGGTTCTGCGGCCGACAGGCGTGGCCCGGGCTGGTCCCAAATGCCTTCTTCATAAAGCTGCAGTACCCGTTCGCCATAACGCACCGACTCGGCGTAGTCGCCACGGTTGAAATGCGACCATGCCTGCATCGAGGCGGAATAGACTTCATAACGGGTGTTGCCGCTGCGCGTCGCCTCGTCAGCAAGCGCCGCAAAGGTATCATGCCCTGAGCTTACGTCGCCACGCATGGTTTCGAAGGCCCCGATCCCGTATAGAACCGCGACGCGCAGGTCTGGATCGTCAACATCCAAAAATAGCTCGCGGGCGCGCTCAAATGCGGTCTGCGCCTGTGGCGAGGCGTAGCTGGTCGCCGCAAAATGCACCACGCCAATGGTCGACTGCAGTTGCAGCTCCAGCTTTGCGCGATCCGTCAGGTCATCGACCTCTCCAACATATTCCAAACCATTGCTGAGTTGAGCGAGCGCTTCTTTCATCGAAGCCCGGCCCCACGCGGATTTACCTGCCGTCAGCCAATAGGGGACTGACCGGTCACCAAGTCCGGCGGCAACAAAGTGGTTTGCCACCTGTTCCGGACCGGACTTGCAACGTTCAGGGAATTTTTCTTCCAGCGTTTCGGCAATCTTTCCATGTAATTGCTGCCGCCGCCGCCGCAATATAGATCGATACGCAGCCTCCTGAATCAAGGCATGGCGGAACATCAGGCTTTGGCCGGTTTGGTCCGGGTATGCGAGGTCTGCGTCACCCAGTTGCGAAAGCGAATCCGAGAGCTCGGGCAGCGGAGTTCCGGTCACCTGAGACAGCAGGTCGACATCGAATTCCCGGCCGATCACAGCGCCGATCTGGGCGTATTCGCGGGCAGCCCCCAGCTTGTCGAGACGCGCCATCAAACTGTCTTGCAGGGTTTCAGGCACCAAATCCGCACTGTTTCTGAATTCCATCGCAGAGCGGGTCAGCTCTTCGGCAAATAGCGGCACGCCGTCCGATCGTTCCAGCAGTTGCTGGCGCTGTTCAGGAGAAAACGTATCCGACCCTGTCATGCTGTCCAAAAGCTCTTCGACTTCTGCGGGTTTGAGGCGCGCCAGTTCGCAGGTGATCAGGTGATCTGCCTGCCAGTCATGGGTGAATTCCGGCCTGCAGGTCACAAGCAACAAGATCTGATGATCGGCGAGTTTGGCGGCGAATTTGGTCAGCAAATCCAGCGATGTGGGGTCGATCCAGTGCAGGTCTTCGAAATGCACCATAAGAGGTGCCCGCTTAGCCTGCACGATGACCTGTTCGATTAGCATGTCGATCGTACGGGTTTTTTGCAGTTCGGGCGACAGGTTCAGCGGTGGATACCTGTCACAGGGCAGAGAAAACAACGACGCCATTAGGGCGCGCGCTTCGTTCAGATTATCTTCGGCGACTACCAGTTTTTCCAGCTTGTCTAACCTGGCGTTACTATCATCCTCTTCAGTGAACCCAAGCAAGGTCTCGATCTGACGGCGGATGGGATACAGGGCCGTGTTCTCGAAGTAGTGCGCGGATTGCAGGTGAAGGACGGTGGCGCCTTCGCCCTTGGCCTGATCAACCACCTCATATGTTAGGCGGCTTTTGCCAATGCCGGCCTCACCAGAGACAAGGCAGACACGCCCCTTGCCTGACTTGGCATCCTCCCAGGCTGACATCAAGTGCGTCCGCTCGGGCATGCGACCGACCAGTGGTGTAAGTTGCCGCCGTGCCGAGTTGACGGTGAACCGGTCCTGACGCTGTGCCGTGGATATTACACGCCAAGCTACCTGACCGGGGTCAAACCCCTTCAGGTGGATGTTCTCTAGCGCTTCATAGACGAACATATCCCCTAACAGCGAGTGCGTCTTGTTGCCGATTACGATCTGCCCTGGCTTTGCCAACCCCTGTAGTCGGGCGGCAAGATTTGGCGTATCCCCAGCCACGGCAGAGGTTGAGTTCACTCCGATCTGGTCGAGATCACCGGCCACAACCAAGCCACTTGCAATGCCGATGCGGGCCTGCAGGCGGTCACCTGCTGCAGTATCCAGCCCGGCGACGGCCTCGACAATCTCCAAAGCCGCGCGGCATGCGCGTTCAGCCGCGTCCTCCTGGGCGACCGGATAGCCAAAATAGACCACAACGCCATCACCAAGGTATTGGGCCACGTGCCCCCTGGCATCTTTGACCAACTGCGAAACAGTATCCTGATACAACGCCATAAGATCGCGATAGTCTTCGGGATCAAGCCGCGCCGACAGGGCGGTCGAGCCAACCAGATCACAAAACATGATTGTAAGGTGCCGCCGTTCGGCGCTTTCCTCACCCGTCATAGCTCCGCTGGGTCTGGGCTGTGCCGCGTCCGGCTTCATCGCCGCGATCGCCTTGCTGATCTTGAGCCGATGACCCAACACCGTGACACCCATTTCTCTGAGATGGTCACCGGTCACATCTTCAAGAATGTCCAGGTCGATACCGTTCTCATCAAATAGTGTGGTGTATTGTGGCAGGCCAATTTCGTTCAGCCATGCCGCAATTGATTTAGTAGTCATCAGTCGTCTCTTATTCGTGCGAGGTATTCTTGGTTACTTTTTACGGGGCTTGCCGTCTTCTGTATAGTTCCAGAACATTGGACCCAGGCCCAAAGTCTTTTCGTTCCACTTACTTGCAGGCAGCCAATCCGTAAACAGCGAACCAAGATTCTCGGGGTTCGGTGTGAATTTTGACTTCGGAAACTTGAAGTCTTTCGGTGGCCATAGCTTATTGATCCCCAGCGCTTTGTCCGCAAGCGTCCAGGCTTTGGCACTGGCGGCATAAGGTGCCCAGGCGATCTTGAGCGTCTGAAACATCTGACTGGGATAGAAATCGGGTGTGATTACTTCGACTGGTTTACCCGCATCGCCTTTGTCCGGTTCTCTTTGCGCGGCCTGACGGACGCCTTCTGCTGCGATCAGCCCTGTTGCACAAGCTCCTTCGACGGTCGAAACATCTGCGAAATTTCTGACGTAAGTCCCGGCAAGAAACAGGTTCTCGAACTTGGTGTTGACCTCGGGGCGATGTTCCCAGCTGCCGGTTAGATTGGCAAAAAGCTCTTCGCCCGTATTTGTGTCGACAGAGGTCTGGAACAGATCGATATCGGCCTCGGTTATCTCTAACTTGGCAGTGATTTCTCGCAGAATATAGTCGATTGCGGTTTTGGGGCTTTTGAGATCCAGAATGAGGTTCTGGTTTTCGTCTCGGCGTTCGGGTTTTACAGACAACAGCGATTTGAAATCCGATACCGTCACATAAAGGAATGTGTTTTTGAGGCCCCATGTCGCCGAGTAGTTTAGGAACGTCATCTCATAGGGCGTATCCATGAAAACCACCACTTCCGTAGGGATGCCGGGTAGTTTCCGCTTGAGATAAAGCTCCACCGACGCCATCGGCTCGGCTTCCAGATATCGCAACTGGCCCAGGTCAGGGTCGGCATTGTACAAATCATCGGTCACCATCGATGCCATCCCACCAGGTGTAATGCTGATGATTACGTTCTCATCGCTTACATCGTCGACGATGTCTTTCTTTGCGACCTTCCAATCGGGATTAACCGATGGCGACTTGGTCACCTTGTCGAACACCAGCCGCTCGATCCGAGTTCCATCCTCACTGGGATGAACTTCGCGAAGTCGGTGACGGTACTTGAGTTCGAACCGGTCACCAAACTGCTTGAGCTTGGCATGGAAAGGATCAATCAGGGTGTCCTTCTTGGACCCATCAAACAGCCAGAGCTGCGGAACCGGAACGCGGTTGCCGTACTTCAGGAATGTTTTGTAGCTGCGCGCTGAGGCTTGCCAGCTGTCGATGGCCCAGACGGTCTGCCAGATCTTCTCATGAAGTTGGGCGACCTCATCGGTGCAATAGGGCCGTCCACGCAACCAGCCGTTGAACGACATTCGGTCAAGCTTGTCATCTTCACTGTCCGGGATCGAAAGCAGATCGACCATCGAATACATGAACAGGAAGAGTTCAGCAGGCGGCGCCGCGCCGCCGGTGAGATTGCGATAGAAATCCTGAATGCCGCCCGGGTTCACCATTTCCGGCATGTTGTCGAGATCACCGTCATAGAGGAACTTGAAGGCTTCACGCGGTGTAAAGTTGTCTTCGATCCCCAAATCTTCTGCGACCGACCAGAAGTTGTAATACCAATTGCACAGCATGTGATAGCTGTGCTCGCGCGGATAATCACCGTGGTCGTGCTCCTTATGGGATCGCAACATTCCACCAATGAAATTGTCCTGCTCATACAGTGTGACGTGGTATCCCCGCTCCAACAAACGAAGCGCCGCGGTGAGCCCAGCAATCCCGGCCCCGACGATAGTTACCTTATGCATGCTCATTCCCCCGGTTTTCTGCGTCACAAGCCTGCAATCCCAGACCGGCGCCGTCAAAACATATCTAAGGTTACGCTGCTTGGGGCAACAAAGGAAACTGTTTCAGAGTGTTGCAGGGAAATGAACTGTGCCGAATCACTCATTCCTAGATTAAGGGGCCTTGGTTCGCGTTCCGTGGTGCACCCTTTGTTTTGGCTGCGCTCGTGAAATCGCAAAAGTGACCGCCAGCCGGGGCGCTGGCTCGAAATCCGCACATTGAGCCGTTAAGGCCCAATCGAATACCTTTTTATTAAAACAAGAAGAACTGTCTGTGCTGAGTGTGAAGTTTCGAGGACCAGAATTTGTTGCCCCAAGCCAACAAGATTGCGACACTTCGTTTCAGTCCGTGTAATCTGAACTGCTGGATGCCAGAAAGACGGCCGATTTCGCAGTTTGCTTGTGGTTATCGAAACAAATACTCTGACGACGGACAAAGTCGAGCGGTTCTACGGTGTTCAACCTTACGAAATAGCCACGTGCGCATGATAAGCCGAGAACCCACGAATTAGACATCACCTACATTACAGAGAGGAGAGAAAGCTATAGCATTAGCTTGGCTAGTGTTTGCAGTCCCAGCGGATACCTACAGGGAGGACTTTGGTCACTAAACGCAGCATCCTTGCTTTTTAAGGGGAATTTGGTAGCGGAGGAGACTACGCAACCACCCTAACGTGCCATAATCACACATGCATTTAGGTCATATATGTAAAGCCATATACCTAACCTGACAAAACCTGTAGTTACGGACGGTAACGTTAAATCAGGGCACAATCAGGACACAGCATGGCACTTTCCGACAGTCAGATTCGAACAGCAAAACCACGCACCAAACGATATCGTCTGTCCGATGGTGGCGGTTTGGTGATGGATGTAACACCCGCCGGATCGAAGGTGTGGCGGTATCGCCTGCAGACGGACGGGAAAGACCGCACCGTCACGTTGGGGCAGTGGCCCGCCATGAGCCTGCTGGACGCCAGACAGGCCGCATTGGACCTCAAACGACAGGGTGCGGACCCTGCACTGGCACAAGCCCGTCAACGGGCCGCACAGGCCGTCACGTTCCAGAGTGTGACCGAGGCTTACATGGCCCGAGAACAGCCACATTGGGCACCCGGCCACTACAAGCGATTTAGAAACAGGATGACCGGCGACGTGTGGCCCATATTGGGCGGCATGCATCCGCGTGACATCCAGCCTGTCGACGCCATACGCGCGGTCCAGCCCATATCCAACCGAGGCGCGCAGGATACGGCTGTGCGGGTGCTGGGGATGATAGGGCAGGTGCTGCGCTATGCTGTGGCCCGAGGACAGGCCGACCGGGACGTGACAGCCGATCTGAGGGGTGGAATGGACCGACCACCGCCCGTGCGTCACATGGCAGCCGTTACGGACCGTGCGGGTGTTGGTGAGCTGTTACGTGACCTGTGGGCGTGGCCGGGCGGGTCATACGGCAAGACCATCCACCAGCTTTGTGCCTACACGTTCCAGCGGCCCGGTGAAATATGCGCCATGCGGTGGGCCGACATCGATCTGGATGCAGCACTGTGGACCTATCGTGTCGGCAAAGTCGACATCGATCACGCCGTGCCCCTGAGCTACCAGGTGGTTGATATTTTGCGCGCCATGGACACGCATGCCCTGCCTTTCGTGTTCTACAGCCGAACCGCATCAGCAGGCCACACCAGCACGGTCATCAGCAGCAAGATAGCGGACAAGCTCGGTTGGCGCGGTCGACACACGGCGCATGGATGGCGCGCAACGGCCCGCACGCGGATTGCGGAGGATCTTGGCACCGACCCGAGAATCATCGAACAGCAGCTGAGCCACACTGTTCCAGAGGCGCACGGACGGGCCTATAACCGAACGCTTCACCTGTCTGAACGACGCCAGATGATGCAGGATTATGCCGACCTGCTGGACGGTTTACGCAACGTAATTCCTGACAAGGTGACGTAGCGTCATCAACAGGTTGCGCGGACATATGTCACAATACGTATATGACTGCTCATATAGATAATACGTAACGTTATCAAAGACTTGCAAGACTAGATCGGAGTTGTCAGGTTATACTCAGTTAGTCAACGGAGTAACGACATGACACCTGATAAGACATACACCCAATGGGACTGGACACAGCCCGCAACGGTCCGCGTGGCCCTAAAAGCCCACCAGCTTGACGTCAACACACCGGCGCTCGCAAAGCACCGCCGGAACAATACCGGCCCGGCATTCCAACAACTGTCGCCAGAGCTGGTGTTGTACTGGATGGACGGTCGCACCCGTGCCGAGCAACTGGCGTATTTTGCGTCGCTGGAGTCTGCTGCGTGACACACCTGCCACGCAACGGACCGTGCGTGAGTATCGGGACAACTCGGTCCATGAGGATGACAATATGAAACGCGACCGAGAAGACGAACTGCTGGAAGCGCAAGGTGACGTTCATTACAGAGCGACCCGTTTTGAACAGTACGGTGGCTGGCACAACGAACAATTGCTCAAACGGGCGGTAAAGCGTCTTGAAGAGCTGGAAGCTGCCTAAGCATACCGTCAGAGCGTAATTCCGGCCACTCCAAGCCATGGCAACGGTTGCTGCGACGCAAAACCCCCGGCCTTTTTACGGGCCGGGGGAACAACAACACCCAACCCCATACAAAGGACAGACGGTGCCATGGCAAAAGATAACCCACCCACAGTTACAAATGCAACCGTTTGGGAGCAGGCCGGATATGAGCACAATTGGCTGACGTTTGTTGTGTTCAGTCAGGGTGCCGATAATCCCAAGCTCGGCAAGTTCCCGACCAAGCCGAACGCGGTAAGATACCCACATAGCAAAGAGGACGCCGCCAGATACACCTATTCCGAGGTGCAGCGGTTTCTGTCCGTGCCGCGATCTGGCGACATGGTGACCTGCTACGACGACCCAATAGTTAGCATCACCTACGGATACCTGCCGCGACCGGATAGTTTGCTGACATTTGCTGACTTGGACGGTTGCCGGGATCCGGTAACGGGTGTCATCGACCAATGGGCACAAGACATCATATCGCTGGAAGAGACCTATGTTGAGGTGTCCGCATCGGGCACGGGCCTGCGTATCGTCATGACCCGCGAGCCGGGCGATGCTGAACAATCACATGTGGAGGCCAACGGGTGCGGGTTCTTCGCAAACAGCAGGATTGCAGCCGCTCTGACGTTCAATGCTCTGGATGGGCACAACGTGCAGCCGACAGCCGCTCCGTCCATCAAACAGGCCGTATTGGCTCGACGTGGGCACATAGCACCCGGGACGGAACGCCAGTCCTACGAGGGTGACGATGACGTGCCTGTCGAGCTGGTAAAGGCGATGCTTGAGATGCTGCCGAATGACGCGCCACCGTCAGGCAAGAGTAAGCACCGTGGACTGAGCTATGACGATTGGCGCGACGTGGGCTTTGCGGTCTGTCACAGCCTTGGGCACGAGGAAGGTGGACCGCTGTTTGAGGCGTGGAGCAGCAAGAGTAAAAAGTTCAGCGCCAAAGAGCACGCCCGAGAATGGAAAGGGTTAAAGCCCGATGGACGTCTCACGTTCGGTAAACTCTGCTACCTGGTACGTAATGCCCATGGCGGGATTTACCCGCCGCACGTAGCGGCCATGATGCACAGCCGCACCCTGCAGCAGCGCCACGCCCCTCTGCTGCCCGATGCCGCCGCGTCCCTGAGTGCGGCGCTCACTGTTGTTGCACCCGTGCCTGCGGTGCCCGGCGTGTCACACCCCATGCCGACGGGTGTGACTGTGGACCAGTGGGGCGATACGCAGCCTGTGGACTTGATGCGGCCCGTTTTGGCACCGAGACTGCCCGAGCAATGCGTTCCGCCCGTCCTGCGCCCGCTCATGTCCGACGACGGGCCGTCAATGGGCGTTCCTCCCGAAATTATATTCTGCGCCTGTATCGGTAGCGTTGTGGCGGCGATGGACGACCGTATGGAGATCATTCCGCATGCAGGATCTGTTTGGCGGGAAAGCCCGCGTCTGTGGTTGGCTATGATTGGGGATGCCTCGGTCAAGAAAACGCCCGGCCTGAATCTCGGCATGAAGCCCGCGAAACGAATTGACCGGGACAATGCCGAAACCGATGGTCAAAGCATCGCAAGATGGCAGGTCGAGCTGAAGCGGTACAACACCGCGCTCAAGAGATATACCGACGGCAAAGATGGTGCCGAACAACCCGAAGGCTTTGCTCCACAACACCCAAATACGGATCGGTTGCTGGTTGGGGATGCTACGGTCGAAAAGCTGGGCGACATCCTGCAACACAATCCACGTGGCGTTACCATGCTGCGTGACGAGTTGTCTGGCTGGTTCGCCAGTGTGGAAGGTCGAGGCGGTGCCGCTACATCACGGGCCGCTTTTCTGTCGCTGTATAACGGCGGTTCTTATCCGGTCGACCGCATCGGTCGCGGTACTCTGATAATCGATTCATGGTCCGCATCGATCATAGGCGGTATCCAGCCAAGCGCGCTGGCCGTAGCGATGAAGTATTCGCCCGATGACGGTTTGCTGCAACGGTTCTATCCAATTTTTGCCAGCCGTGCCCCCAGAGCCACGAACACACCCACAAACCCCAACAACATGCACATGTTCGACGCGGTGGTCCGCAAGGTCCACAACAGCCGCAACGGGACCGTAGAGCTGTCACCAGAGGCTGTGGCAATACTTGATGAGTGTTGGGGCACTGTGCACAGCCTTGTGGCGGGTGGTGGGCTGTCAGGGCGTCTCACCAGTCATTTGTCCAAATGGGAAGGTGGCCTGTTCCGCTGGGCGCTCGTGATGCACGCAATCGAAGCGGCAAGCTATGAGCACGAACCGACCGCATATCCCGTAACGGCACAGACGGCGCGTATCGTGGCAGACCTGCACACGAGTTACTTTCTGCCGAGCGTGTTCGCCTTGTATGACGACATCCTCGGTGACGGTGGTGATGTTGAACACGTCCGGTGGATTGCTGGTTACATCCTGAGCACCCAATGCGAGACATTGGCGCTGCGTGACCTGCAACGGAACTATCGGGCGTGGCGTGCTATGGACGACACCACAAAGCTGCGTTTGATGCGCTATATGGAAGATAGTAATTGGGTATCTCCCACTGACGCAAATTTTCTGTCACGCAACTGGAACGTTAATCCAGCTGTTCACACGTTGTTCGTTGACGATGCCAAGCGCGAGAAAGAACGTAGAGCTGAGATCGTTGCCAAGATTAGGAGTTGAGAGGTTTGTCGACAATGTCGCTCATGCGCGCGCGTATCGTGTGTCGTAATAATAAGAAGAAGAGGTTAAAAAATTTGTCTTTTCGTACGCGAGCGACATTGTCGACAAATCCACCAAGGGTCAACGTGTGAACAACCAACGCAACTCTGTGGAGATGTACCGTTAACACCAACGAAACTATCACGGCACATATCAATCTATGGAGGGACATACATTCAACCAAGCAGCACGCGACAGTACAGGTACGGGTATGGTCACACCCGTCACGCTCGGACCGCAACGGAACGCAACACACGAGACAGTACGGATACGAGAGACCAGCACCCCACCGCCCATACCGCCCCCATCGCTACGCATTGCCACGTGTTGGCTGCGCTGTGTGCTGCGTGTGGTGACGGCTGGTTGGGTGGGTACCAGCTAAGGCGGGGGGATAGTATGAAACTTTTCCGTTGGGGAACGTCACCGCGATGGGGAGGCTTCTTGTAGAGAAAAGACAAAAAATGACCCTAAAATAACCTGAGACTATGGGTTTTGAGCATACCCACAATCTAAGGCTATTGCTCTGAGCGTGCCGCTTTTATAAGATCGTTGGCATCGCGTGCCTGCCCCAGCGTGTCCTTGGTGGTTCCTGATGAAAATTTACGATTTTAGCGAAACGCTCACACGTGACATCCAGATAACGCAAACCAAAGCGTTTATTTTCAAAGCCCGGCAGATGATTGCAAAGCATGCGGGCCACCCGACCACGTACGAAACCACCGGCGATGAGGACCATCGAATAATTTGTCACGGCGTGTGCCTGCAATTGCCGCTGGATTGCCGCTCCAGCAAACACGTGTTCGAACTTTGGAAGGTTGAGTATGACCAAAGAAGCTGAAGCACTGGGCCTGTTACGCAAAGAACTGGAGCGACGCTGACTTGCCAGAGATACCGACAACCGTTGATGGCTGGGTCGACTTCCTGACCAAACCACCATCCTGATACCGACAGGCGCGTCTCGACTTCTTGAACGACGCGGATTTGGACGATCGGAACGCCTGTCTGGAGGCACGTCAGCAGGCCGCAACAAACGGCTTTGACCCCATACCGCTGACCTGTGCCGCTGTGGCCAGTCACTTGAAAGCCGACGACCTGCGATCCGCGTTTGGATGGATTGGGGCCGTCACAGAGGCCGCGATTGATCCGGTCGCGGCCTGTCCTGCGGTTAAGGGCAGACTGACCGTCACTCAGTTCGCCTGAACGCTCGACACCGGATCACACACCACGACCTGGCGATGCATCGCTGAAGAGAATCTATACTGACAGGACCATCAGTGAAGCGCTTGTGTGCGCCGCCCGAGTTTCGACCGGCACTAATCACCAACGGGCCGTGAGGAAAGCGCCAAACCCTTGCTCTTCGCCGTTTGAGTTCCATGTGTACCCGTAGTTTGCTGCAATCTGCACGTTATCGGCCACTTGGGCAGCGAGGCCGAGTCCCAGCGTCACTGCTTGCTTGCCGCGGTTTTGGCCGAATTGGTCAAAGCTACCAAAAATAGGACTCGAAACTGTAACTTCGTTTTCATCATCGGATGCGGCGATCCAGTCATAGTGATAGCGAGCAAAGCCTGTTGCTGCCATTCGAGTGCTACCCGACTGAAATTCATGAGTGGCGTTCAGGCCAACGGATGTGATGAACGCTTCGGCATCGGCATCATTGATCGTATAGTTAAAGTCGCCGCCGCCGGTTTCGGTGACTTCATCCTGGTCAACATAGGCATAGACGGCATCAAACAGTGGCGTCAACGTTAGCCCGTTCGCCAGTTTGTACTGAGTATTTGCACGCACTCCGGCGAAAACACCTTGGCTGTCAAAGCTGGCCTCTGCCTCTCCACCCGTAAAGCCACCTACATCATCATTATCACGCGAGGTATCATTGTCGGTGTACGAGTAACCAATGACGCCACTGAAGGTCCAACCGTTGTTTGCAAAGTAGCTGCCATAAGCGCCTATGTGGTAGGTGTCACCATCGAAATCCTGATCGATCACATCGTGTTCGTCCATTTCGATATTACCGAATCCGGCATACAAGCCTGCCGTCACAGGGCCATCCTCGTATATATCGCCACCAAACAAGAAGGCACTAAGGTCATAGTCAAAATTTCCCAATCCATTGTCACCATCGACCTGACCAGTGACGTAAACAGCGTCAAACCACAGACGAGAGGAATTTGTGTCTTGGATCGTTAACGGTGCAGACAAACCTTGGCTTACTTCCGGACCCTGACCAAACCCGGGAACGGTACCACCCCAACTGTTGGCGCGCTCGCCGCTGGCACGGTCCAATATGAGTTTTGATACGAGGTCCAGTTGCTCCAAGCCAACGGTGAGATAGGAGGAGTACGCCTCACCGTGAACTGAGTTGAGTTGTGCAAGTTGGTTGTTGTTCAGATTGGTAATGGTTGAACCAAGCACCGCTCCGGAAGTCAGAGCCGTGTTTGGGTTTTGCTGTGCAGCAGTACCAATAGCGGTCGTGAAACTTGCATGGTTAGGAGATCCGGTTTGACCCAGCGCTTTGTTTCCGAGTTGCGTTGGGTTCAGTTGCTGAAACCCAATGTCAATCTGACCCGATGTTGTTGGCGTGCCGACAATGAATGGT
The DNA here is from genome assembly GCF_001458195.1 of Ruegeria atlantica. Lineage (GTDB taxonomy): Bacteria > Pseudomonadota > Alphaproteobacteria > Rhodobacterales > Rhodobacteraceae > Ruegeria > Ruegeria atlantica. The sequence continues at coordinate 133,336 of NZ_CYPU01000049.1, forward strand.
GATACGATTGCCGGTAGATTTCCACCTTCGACTAGGGTTGGCGCGTTGCCGTCGATCGAAGCCGCTGTAACAACTGTATAGTTGTTGCCCGCCACGTAATCCTGCGCGGACAGTCCCGTTTGAACTGGCTGCACCTCGATTGTCATCGCATCGGTCCCAGTAAGGCCTCCTGAAACAGCCAAAAGGTCGGCGTTTTGGGCGGCGTTCGGGTCGACCTCTGCGCGCAAAGTACCACCACTGGTGAAATCAGCATCCCCGGTGATGTTCAATGTACCGATGGAGTTGCCGGGCGCGACCGTCCCACCGTTAACTGTAAGGTTTCGGGTGGTGCCTGTCCCCGCCAAGGTTGCTGCTGATTGAACTGACGTGAATGAGGGGGTCAGTGTGCCGTTGACAACGGTGGTTCCGTCTTCCAAAGATAACGATCCGGAGAAAGTGGAATTGCCGTTCAGTTCAAGTGTTCCGGGTCCCTGCTTGACCACATTTCCTGGATTGCTGCCGTCTGCCGCATCCGAGATTGCCCCGGAATACTCGATGCGGCTACCTGCGCCCATGGTGTTGAACGTCAGATTGCCTCCGAAGTCGCCCGCTGGCACGTTTCCGGTGCTGGTATCAACCGGCGCGTCAACTGCCTGCAGGTCTTGGGACAGATTAAGAATCCCGTTTCCGTTGACAACGAAAGTATTGATACCCGTGAACTGTGTAACAGCCGGATCAATTGTCACCGGTCCGTCGATCGCAAATTCAACTGTCGCCTGTTGCGGCAGTGTTTTCTGAGATGTGGTGCAAGGCGCGGCACTGCCGCCAGGGCCGCAAACACTATCGAAAAACGCTTGATCGGCCGGATCATTCGGATCCAGCCCCACATCAGCCGGCGTGGAGGGCCGCGACGTTGTAGCGGTCACCCGCACCTCGCCCTCAACAACAGATCCGGGCCGCCAGATCAGTTTGAAATCATCCGTAGATGTGCCTCCGTCGATCGCAAAACCCGTTGCGGTCGACCCAAGGATCTGTCCGGCATTGTCGATGGTACCGGCGCTAAGTGTTCCATCTATCGCGCTGGCAACGTTGCGGCCATCAATGACGCCCGTGGCCGCATTATTAACCGTGCCCCCCCCGGCACCTAGTGTTATCGCGGACCCGAGGACACCGCCCGGCACCGTGGCGTTAATAGTGCCGCTGTTTTCGACAGTCGCGCCACCGAATAAATTAACCGCAGTGCCCGTGTTTTGTGTGCCTGTCACGTCAAGCGAGATAATCCCTTCATTGGTAAGAACTCCCCCATCCATTTGGATCGCCTCGACCAGGGTCTTGCCCGTTGAAGTGGTCGTCCCCACAGTCGTTTGACGCAGGATCCGACCTGTATTTATCAGTCTACCGTCGTCGCCCAGCTTGATCGTGGAATCGCCCTGCCGCCCAATCGACACGATTTCTCCCGCATTCCTCACGAGGATGTTCGACGCTCTATTTCCGGGCGTCTGCCCCTGAATGGCCTCCGCAAATGCGGTGATCGTTCCGCCATTCGCAATTATGACGTTGTTACCAACCGCAACGATCCCTTGATTTTTGTCCCCAGTTGCTTCGATCGTCGCTCCTGGCGATAGTGACACGGCACCCGCATTGCCATCCGAGCCAACAAAGATCGGGGCGAGCTGCTTTTCTCCCAGACCAGGCCCGACACCCGTGGCTGGGATCGGCGGGGGGGCCGTCAGCGTGGCACCGGATCGCAGGATCACGCCAAAACCGATCGTTTTACCGCTGCCGTCGCGCCCGTCGAAGGACGCTGTGGTCGCGCTCCCGCTGGCGCAATCCACAACGCCGCCTACCGGAACGGTGATAACACCGTTGCCGGCATCGGTACTGCTCGGGGTCACGGTGCAGGCCGCATCCGCCTTCGGCGTCGCAGCGAGTGCCAGCAACATCGCCCCTGCGCACACAGAACTCTTGAGGATGACTTTGCCACGCCGATCGGAGAAAAAATGATAGTGTAACATTCTGTCCTCACTCGTTCATTGTTGGTGCCGCCATCTCATCAGACACATTCATGAAATCCAACATCTTTTTTGCGGCTAACCCCAAGAAGGCTGAGGATTGGTGCCCCAAGACCAAATCGAACCAATCTCTGTATGCCGCCAAATGCAAGGACATACCCAGTACAAAGCTGACGTCACTCAGACAGAGCGGTCTTTTGGTTTAGTTTGAAATTGTGGCGTGAGTAAAGGTGTCGTTTGCGGTTGACATGGCTATAGACGGAAGGACGAACGGCGGAGAATGTTGTACAAACATCGCATTTGCCCAAATTGGAACGTGGCACGTTCTCGTCGCCGAAACGGCAGGTGAGAATTCTCTGCCCGGTAGTTAATTCAACGGCCTATTGCCCGTATCGGTGCGTTGCTGATGACTTTCATCTTTGCGCCATAGGAACCCAACTTGTTCGTTACGATTACTTGGAGGCGTCGAGCCGTAATGGCGGGCCACACAGTCCTCGACAACGCGGCACGAATGAAAAAACCAACCGTCTCTTGTGTCAGGAATTTCCAAAAGGCATGGATTTGTTGGTACTTAGTCAGGAAAAGCTGGGTGTCGTCGCGCGACGATTCAACGAGCGACCGCAGAATACGCAGGGATAAGAAGCACCACCAGAACGAATTATGTGTTTGTTGCGTCGATTTAATGAAACCACCGCCCTAAGCATTCAATCGTACGGTCCATCGTTCAAGCTCACTTTAGGTTCGGCCAGTTAACTTCGACCAGGGTCGGACCGGATGGTTCAACAGTTGCCGCAGTTGCGTATTCAGACAGCGTCAGTTGATGCCAATCCCAATGTCAAATGTAACAGGTTGCGTACCAGCGTTTACGACTTCAACCACATGCTCGCCAGACTGCCATAGCTGGCCTTGATACGGTGTATCAGAAGAAATCAAATCTAACAGAAGAGAGCCGTCTGGATTGAAAATCTTGTAATCCAGTGCACCTCCGTGCGATCCAACATCTACGTTAAGAAACTGACCATCGTTTGCGCCGAGGATGTAGCGCACCGAAGCACCCGGTTGAAGCGTGGCGCTCATGGCGGTTCCGCTCTCACCTGCATTGAACTTTACGACCTGATCCCCAGAAACTGTTGGCGCAGATGCGCCGTCCATAGCTCCAGCGCCATCATCCGCCATATCGGTACTTTCACCTACACGCCGCAGATCAGCAACTTCGGGTCCAGACCAAACGATGCACTCGTATTCAACACCACTTCCATCGCGAAGCCGGACCATAATTGCGGCTTCGCTGAATTCTTGGTCGAGCACTTCACCCCCTACGTTTCCGAAGCGGGATACCAACTCGTCAATACAAGCGTTTGCCTCGTCAGAAATATCTGAAAACGCAGGCGCGGGAAAAATAGCAAGTGCCCATAAGTACTTCTTTAGCATCACATATATCCTACTGGTCAATAAAGGCGCTGTGACAGCGCATTAATAAGGTTGGGTGCCAAATCAGCGGAGCCAAAATTCATCCGAATTCTTTAAGAAGCACGTGTTGTTCTTAAACTCCGCGATGCGGAGGGGCACAATTGCTACGAACATACTAAGGCTTAAAGCGCCCCTTCATTGCTGAGAGACTCAATACCCGCCGTTGTGCCATCGCTGTATGCTATGCAATTCCATGGCGCTTGCTCTGGACCTACGCCAACTCGAACCTGTGTTCCGGCTTCGCTGAACGCAGAAGAAAGAACAGCGACTTGCGTGTTGTTGGTAGCGGCAGCCACGTCGCGCAAGCAGGCTTGTTGTGCCGGTGTAACTTCGGTGGAAACGCTTGTACCGCCGGTATCATCGCACGCAGAAAGTGCGAGAACACTTGCTCCGAACAAAGTAAACACGCCGAATTTAGTCATATAAATCTTCCTTCTTTAGCTCTGCAAATCTCAGGATATAGGTAGGCGAAGTTGAAATATCTTATTCGAACATGTCAATGAATACATTGCGAAAGCGTTGGGCATGTATCGATCACGCCGGTCGGTCTACTTACGAGTGACAGCTTTGTCCGCATCCCTGCGATCGCCATGTTTTTTGCCACTGCCTGTTCTGTGTGAAAGCAGCCGTTGAAACTGGGACCAAATCATAAACCCAGAGCCTAGGGTCAGGACGCATTGATTTTCGCGGCGCGGCGTGATTCACGGCTCCAAAAACGGAGCGATGACCAGAGCGACCTTTATAGGCTTACCGACGAGCAGATGGCCAAGATCGCCCCTTTTATCCCGAAGCCGCACGGCAAGCCTCGGGTCGATGATAGGCGCGTCTTGAGTGGGATTATTTTCATCAATCGTAAAGAGTTGCGCTGGCGAGATGCCCCCAAAGAATACGGACCACACAAGACGCTCTACAGCCGGTGAAAGCGTTGGAGCGAGAAAGGCATCTTCGAATGGATTATGGCAGGCCTGGCCGCCGAGCACGGTGAAGAGAGGACAGTCATGATTGACGCCACTTACCTGAAGGCCCATCGCACGGCGTCTAGTTTGGGCGTGAAAAGGGGGGCGTGGCCGCCTGATTGGTAGAACCAAGGGCGGCATGAATACCAAACTGCATGCCATCTGTGACAGCAAAGGGCGCGGATACTTAGTTGAACCTAGGGTGTATTTTGCTCAGAAGGCGTTCCAAGACATTAACCCTTTGTTTGTTGGTAACCCCGACGAAGATCAATACGGCGCAATGCTAAGGGTCGAAAAACGAAAACTACATCGTTGGGAATGGCTTCGTTCCATTTGCAGAGCTGGAGTATAATCGAGTGAACAACGGAATTGACGCCTTTAGCTACAACAAAACACTGTTCAACGTCGGCTTCACAAATGCTTTGTGATGCGGCTTCAATCCCAAGGTACAACCTCGACGCTCGCTCTCTTGATGCCGGATGCGCCATCGCGGTACAGCCCGATGACCAATCTTGTCTCAACTAGCCCAATTATCGATACTGTCGGCTCAAGCGTTCCGTGGCCGTCCGGCTCGGTCGTAACGGTCAGCTACACTCCCTGCAGTGGTGTGCTACACGTGACAGAGCGAAACAAAAGGTAACAAGCCATGGACGCACCTATCATCCAACTTGTCTTCATGTTCGTCTTGCTGATTGTCTTGATCTGGCTTTACATCCTGCCGATCACGATGGCGGGACGCCGCAAAGTACATCGCTCGATTCCATTTATGCCAAACCACCAGCAGCGGATGTGTCGGTCAGCAAAAACAATCTCGCGATGGCTGGCTGTATCGAAACGGCAATGCGTTCGGCATACTCCGAAGGTGGTGCAGGCATCCCGCAATCATTACGCCCGACCACAGCAGTTGTACCCGGAGCCGGGTATGTTGAAGTTCGCACATCGTCGTCATCCGCTTATACCGGTACATGGTACGGACACGTGATCAGGCTGATCGAAAAGTCCCCGAACAGCACGCAGGCGCAGCTATATCTGGGCAACAACAGTGCAGATAGTACTTACGCCACACGGGCATTCAACGCCTGTATCTAGCTACCTAGTATCTCGTAAAATCCTTTGATCCGCACGGCTTTTTAGCTGTGCGCGGCTGCCTTACGCCACGTCAATCTGAATTAGTATTGAATTAGAATGAATTAGTTCGCAATTAGCTTGTCAGACTTAAAATGCAATAAAAGGAATAGGCCAATGTCAGACAGAACTATTACTCGTGCACTGCGTGACGCAGCCGTAAAAGCCGCCGAAGCTGCCGGTTATACCGTATCGCGTCAGACCGGCGTCGGTCGCGGCCCCAACCAGCGTCTGGTGCTGGAAGAGGACGGTAAGACAAAAACCGCAGCCCTGCGGACAAGCCGTGATTTCTGGGTGGCCTTTCCGCCTGATGGTAACGGTGGATGGAAGACACTGGATGATGTGGACACCGTCCTGCTGGCCATCAATGACGATTACGACAACCCAACAAAGGCGACGACATGGTTGCTGGATGCGGACAAGGTGCGCGACTGCTTCAATGAACGTGCTGCCGTTATGACCGAACGCGGTCAGACGTTGCGCGCCGGAATGGGTGTCTGGGTCTCGGCATATCCATTGGCGTCCGATGACCATCACGTTGCGGGCAGCGGCATGGTGAAGGGTGTTCTGCCTCTTGCTGTCGACGTACCGCTGGAGCCGGGCGCATCAGCAGAATTGGCACAGGCGGACGTATCGACACCGATTGACGATGCAATTGCCATGCTGGCCGAAGAACTCGGCATTGATGCGGACCGCATCAGCATAAGTATCCGGGGCGTGTGATGAAACGACCAACGCCGATGAAGTTCACCCGCAAGCCGTTTGCATGGACCGCAAACGTGGAGGGCATCGGCACCGTGCCGGTATTCCACAAGCGTCACAATGCAGCATTCAACTATCAGCACGATGCCAAGGCCTCACCGCAGTTCGACGCACAGATGGACGCGCTGGAAGCAACAAAGCGGATGATCCTGCAGATCGACGCATCCGACGATGATCTGAAGTGCCTCGGCTACGTGGGCGGAACCAGCAGCACCCGCAACGTGGCGACCGTATATGTCGTGGACAATATCCAGATTGACCGGGTCGCACGGACGGTATCGTTTGGGATTGTCGGAGCTGAGTGATGACCACCATCTTCACCCGCCGCATAGGCCGCAACCGCGCCTCTGGATAGAGGGTAAGCACCTGCAAGCTGCCGGACTGGCGCACGGCACCCGCTGTGCTCTCGTGCAGACCGATACGGGCCTTATGCTACGCGCGGACCCCTACGGCCTGAGAAGGGTCGCAGGCAAGCCCGAGCGGCCCATCATCGACATCACCGGCACGTCGCTTGGTGCGGTCGGTCGTGCCGAGACCGTGACATGTGAATATGAGGCGGGTGGTGGTCTGCTTACCGTGACGACCCAATAAGGGCACAATGCAGGGCACGCTATGCCCTGACCGGCCCGTAACGGCCTGATAACAAACAACAACACATGAGATGGGTGGTAGCGGAGGAGGGACTTGAACCCCCGACACGCGGATTATGATTCCGCTGCTCTAACCAACTGAGCTACTCCGCCATGAGTGAGAGGCGATTTAAGCGAGGGGCCGGAAAGGGTCAAGGGGGAAACACCGCCTTACAGAGATTATTTTTGCCCCGATCAATCTGCTTTGGTTGCCCGTTGTGCAGCGACCCCAGCAGTATCAGCAATTCTACGAATGAAGGCCGCGCAGGCGTCGGGTGCGGTGATCGGGATCATATGGCCCAACCCTTCGATCTTTTCGTCGCTCAGCCCGAACCGGGTCATGGGGGCACCGTTGGCGGTGGGTGAAAGTATGGTGTCTTGTGCGCCGTACAGAATGCCGCCGGGTACGGACAAGTCGGTATAGCGATCTACCTGGGCTCCGATACTTTCATCCACCCCTACAACATCCTGCGACGCGGTAACGAAGGCCGAAGGGCGCAACCCCAGCGCACCGCCGGCGCGGTCCAGAAAGTCATCTGGCGCGGGTTCCGGATAGAAAACGGCTCCCAATGTATGCGGGGCGGTCTTAGCCGATATGGGGACAGCGATCGTGTTGCCGATAAAGTTGCGCAACCACTCGGTACGTATTTCCAGCGGTTTGAAAACTTGCGGCGTGTTCGACAGCTTTTGCGTCAACGGGGCGAGCAAAGCGAGCGCTTTGGTTTTCTCCGGGTGTTCCAACGCCATGGCCAGCGATACGGCCCCGCCCAATGAGTGCCCGACCAGAACGGCGTTGGAAATGCCTTTGGTGTCCAGAAACTCTTGAATCATGCGGGCCTGTTCGGGCAGGCGCCCAAGATCGGCGCTATCGCGGGTTGAGTATCCGCAGCCAGGGCGGTCGACTGCGATGACGTGATAGTCATCCGCCAACAGGTCCATCAGAGAATACGTAAAATGCTGCAGCTGCCCCGCAAGCCCGTGGATCATGATGACTGTCTGCTTAGTGGGGTCGCCCTTTTCCACGTAATGAATGCTGCCGCCGCGCACCGGGACAATCTGTCCAGGTTGCGGGACGCGCTTCAATCCCTGCCGGGTCAGTCGCCGGGTCCACAGGTTCATGCCGACAAAGAAGCCGCCGACCAAAAGGGCGATAACTAGAATTGTGGTCATCTCATCACTCTCCGCCTGAGGAAGGGGCAGGTTGGTATTGTTCCAACCCGGATTGCGCCATGCGCTTTTCATACTCTGAAACGGTCCCGGGCCAAAGCGTCGTGTTCCGGCCCTGTGCATCCTGATACCACGAGGCGCAGCCACCCACCTGCCATACGCTGCCTTCGTGCCGTTCGCGCATCTCCTGCTCGAAGGCTTCCTGGTAGTCCGGGCGCGGAGTTATCATCTGCAACCCGTCGAGGTTCATCTGGTCCAGCACCCGGCCGATGTGGCGAACCTGTGCTTCGATCATCAACACAACCGAGTTGTGACCGAGGCCGGTATGTGGCCCGAGTAAAATGAAGAAATTGGGGAAACCTGCGATGGCAGTACCCAGATGCGCTTTCATTCCGTCCGACCATGCCTGGCGCAATGTCAGCCCATCGGATCCAGATATGTCGAGACGCTCAACAACATCTGTGACATGAAACCCGGTGCCCCAGATCAGGACGTCGGCCGGTGTACGGCTTCCGTCAGATGAAATGATCTGATCGCCCTCAATTGATGCCACACCGTGCGGGAGCACCGTCACGTTTTCACGCGCCAGCGCCGGGTACCAATCGTTTGAGCTGAGGATGCGTTTGCAGCCGATACGATAGTCCGGCGTCAGCTGTTTGCGCAGACCCGGGTCTGCGATCGCGCTTTCCAACGATTTGCGCCACATCTTCATGGCAAAATTTACCATCCGTTTTTCGCCGCGGAACACGCGGTGGCGATACTCGAAGACCATGTAAATCAGTTTCCGGCGTGCCCAAGGTAACACCGGGATGCTGCGGTAAAGGCGGCGTAACCAGGGCGCGATTGGGCCATCCGGGCGGGGCAGGACATAGGGCGCGCTGCGTTGAAAGATTGTGACGTGTGCAGCAGTTTTCGCAATTTCTGGAACAAACTGGACAGCGGATGCGCCGGTTCCGACAACTGCGACGCATTTTTCCTCAAGCGGCGTGTCGTGATCCCACTCGGCAGAGTGAAAGCAAGGCCCGGGAAAACTGTCCGCACCGGGTAAATCGGGGATGCTGGGCAGATGCAGTGCGCCTATGGCCGAGACCAGAAACAGCGCCGACCAACGCTGCCCACTTTCGGTTTCCACCTGCCAGCGCATGCCGTCCCAGCGGGCAGATTTCAGCTGCTGACCGAAATGGCATAGCTCGTAAATCCCCTCATCAAGGCAGACCTTTTTCAGATAGGCCTGAATTTCAGCGCCGCCCGCATAGGCCCGACTCCAGTCCGGGTTCAGATGCGTTGCCATGGAATAGAGGTGCGATGGGATATCACACGCGACACCGGGATAGGTGTTCTCACGCCACGTCCCGCCAATCTCATTCGCTTTTTCAAGGATCGCAATATTCTTGATGCCGCGTTTTCGGGCCTCAATCGCCATCGTCAGGCCGGAAAATCCAGCGCCGACGATCAGCATATCGGTTTGATGTTCCATGCGCCCGTCCCTCCCAAAACGACCGATATGGTTGGGTCAGACTATAGGCGCTGGAATGCGTGAGAACAGCCTCTCGTAGGGTCAGGCGCCGTTCACGGTTTATTCAGCCGCGCAGAATTTCACCATTTGGATCAAAGGGCGGCTCGGACAGAATGGTCGCCTTGTGCGGATGTCCCAATACCATCACCTCGACCTTATCCCCTGCTTTGGCATCGGTCACAAAGCTAAGCGCCAGAGACATGCCGACGGAATAACCATAAGCGCCTGACGTCACGCGGCCGATACCCTTACCATTTTTGAAGATTGGCTCACCGCCGGTCGCGTCGGCGTTCGACGCGCTGGTGTCAGCCTCATCCAGATGCAAAAGGACAAGCTGTTCGCGGGCAAGGTTGGCTAAAACGGCCTCGGCTGCGTTCTTGTTCAGAAAGCCTTTGCTAAACTTGCACAACCGATCCAGACCTACTTCATGCGGCCAGTATTCGGGGCTGTATTCGCGGCTCCACGATCCATACCCCTTTTCGACGCGCAAAGACATCAACGCCCGGCTGCCAACCGGCCCCGCGCCGAACTCCTGCCCGGCTTGAAGCAGCGCGTCGTACAGGTTGGCCTGATCTTCGGTGGCGCAGTGCACCTCCCAACCCAGATCACCTGTGAACGAGACCCGCAGGGCCAGCACCTCGATCCCGGCCAGTTCGATTTTCGCCGACCGCATGAACGGAAAATCCTCGGTGGCGAGTGGGGTATTAGTGAGTCGTTGCAAAATCTCGCGCGATTTTGGGCCCGCGACGTTGAACCCGCACACAGCTTGGGTCTTGCTTTCGAAAGTGGTGCCCTTGGGCAGAGGAACCTGCTTGAAGAACCGCTTGTGATAGCGTTCCGCCATGCCTGAACCGATGATCCAGAATTCGTTCTCGGCCACGCGGGTAACGGTGAAGTCCCCAGCGATTCCTCCGCGTTTCGAGATCAGCGGCGTCAGGCAGGACCGACCTTCAGCCTTAGGCATAGTGTTGGCGAAAACTGCGTTGAGCCAACCCTCGCCCCCGGGGCCTTTGCAGACATATTTGGCAAAGTTCGAGATGTCGATGATTCCTGCGCGGTCACGCAGCATACAGCATTCCTCGCCAACTGGTCCCCACCAGTTCTGACGCGTAAAACCATTGGTGTCTTTGGCGCCCGGAGTGTCTGCGAACCATAGCGGATGTTCCCAGCCAGCATTCAGGCCGAAGACGGCACCCATTTGAGCCTGCGTGTCGTAGACAGGGCGCGTACGCGCCGGACGACCTGCGCTGCGCTCTTCGTTGGGGAAGTGAATGGCGAACCGGTGGGCGTACTGGTCCTGAACGCGGGCCATTGTGAACTCTTTCGTCGCCCAGTCATCGAACCGAGCCATATCCCAGGCGAACATATCGTACTGCGTTTCACCCTCGATGATCCATTGCGCCGCCATCAGGCCCATGCCGCCGGATTGCGAGAAGCCGGGGATGATACCGTTGCAACAGAAATAGCCGTCGACCTCGGGCACTGGTCCCATCAGCACGTTGCTGTCGGGCGACCAGATCATCGGCCCGTTGATAACCCGTTTGATACCGGCTTCACCCACGGCGGGCAGACGTTCGATGGCGTTCATCATATTCTCTTCGATCCGTTCCAGATCGTCGGGGAAGAGATCATGCGCGAAGTCGAGTGGCGTGCTGTCCTCGGCCCAGAATTTCATGTCCTTTTCATAGGCGCCAACCAGCAGGCCCTGACCTTCCTGCCGCAGGTAGTATTCGCCGTCGCGATCACTAACCGAAGGCAAGCGCGTGCCGTGCGCGGCCACGTCCGCCATGGTTTCGGTCAAGAAGTACTGATGTTCGGTCGGTTGCAGGGGCAGCTCGATGCCAGCCAATTTGGCGACTTCGCGACCCCACAGACCGGCGGCATTGACGACCCAAGGGGTGCGGATATCGCCTTTGGGAGTCCGCACAATCCAGGTACCATCTTCTTGCTGGTCGGTTGCGGTGACCGGAGTGAAGCGATGAATCTCGGCCCCGCGCTGTCGGGCGCCTACCGCATAGGCATTTGTGACGCCCGAAGGGTCCACATTGCCGCCGTCAGGTTCGTACATCACGCAGCGGATGCCATCGTAGTTGACCAGCGGGTTCAGACGCTGAGCCTCTTCGATGCTGATCTCATAAAAGTTCATGCCGTAAAGCTTAGCCTTAGCGGCCTGCAACTTCAGTTGATGTTCGCGTTCTTCGGTCTGCGCCAGATACAGCGAACCGGGCTGGAACACGCCACAGCTTTGGCCGGTTTCGGCTTCAAGCTCTTTGTACAGGTTCATCGTATAGTGCTGAATGCGGCTTATATTGGTGCTGTCGTGCAGCCCGTGGATGTTCGCCGCGGCGTGCCAAGTGGACCCGGATGTCAGTTCATCCCGTTCCAGCAGAACCACATCCGACCATCCCAGTTTGGTCAAATGATAGAGGATCGAACACCCGATCACCCCGCCGCCAATCACCACCGCCTGTGCATTCGTTTTCATGAGCCTGCCGTATCAAAGTTGGTCCCACCGCCATGTGTCATCATCGCGATGGCATCGGCAACGGACATAAATTTCATGTTGGGTTGAGTGAGTTTAATCTGAGGCTAAACTCAGAAATCCAGCTTATGCGCCCGGCCATATGCGACCAGCCGTTGGTTCAGCGCATCAGCTTCGGGCGCGCCGGATTCCAGCGCGAAAATGAAGGCATGTGTCAGGTAGAAACAGGCGGCGTCGATGTCTTGCATCGCTTCATGCTCATCCGCCGCTATCGTATAGCATCGGATCAGATCGGCATTATCATTTCGATCATGCGCGTCCAGCAAGAGGCGATCCAGCTCCTTTTTGTCCATGGGCGTCCCCTTCTACGGGCAACTGGTCAGCCACCCAGCGGCTGACCAATCCTAAAGGGTTACTCCACGCGGCCGTTTTCAACTTGCGTCGCGACCCAATGGTGAAAGTTATGCGTCGGGCCATCCATCGCGGGCGAGAACCGACCGCCATCGAATAGCATTCCATGCCGGCCCTTTTGCATGCCTTCGACCACAAAGACATCCTCTTCGAACACGGTTTTCCACAGCTGCGCATTTGAGGCGCGTAGCCCGTCATGTTGGGGCGTGTCTTCGACGCTTTTTGCGTAGTATAACTCGATGTGTTCTACCGTGTTTTCCTGATCGACCGGCTCCAACACGATAGCGAATGCATGGTCCCGCTGAACGCCCAACAGAACGTTCGGGTACAGCGCTATGTACTCTGCGCCTTCGTCCCATTTGTCGCTTAGCCCATCGAAGTCCGGGAACGTTGCTCCGTCCTGATCTGTCAACTGGCGATAGACCATTGTGCCTTGTCCGGAATACTGGCCGCGTACCTCGATGTTATAGTGATCCTCCAGCCTGGAATAGCTGTTCAGACCGGGATGCACCCACGGCAGGTGATAGCTTTCGCAATAATTCTCGACCGCCAGCTTCCAGTTGGTCTTGACCTCAAGCTTGAACGACGAGGTTTCACCGCCGTGAAAGACGGGTTTGTCAAACTCTCCCCATCGCTCCAGCAGGGCGCCGTGAACCTCTTCGAATTCCGGCGCTGTGCCGTCAACATTCACAAAGATCACGTCGCGCCAGACGTAGGACCGCACGCGGATCAGACCCAAGTCTTCGCGATTGACGTCTTCGTGCTTGTTCTGGCCGGGACCACCCACATGCGGGGTTGCGCGCAGCTCACCTTTCAGGCTGTAGCACCAACTATGATAGGGGCAGCGGATTGCGCCGCCGATTTTGCGCGGCGTGTCTATCAGAATCATCCCGCGGTGGCGGCAGGTGTTTTGAAAAACGCCAACCTCGCCGTCTTTGTCCCGGACAATCAGCAGCGGCATGCCCAGAAAATCGACTGGTTTTGCATCGCCTTCTTCCGGAACATCCTTGCCGAAGCCGATCCCGGACCAGTTGGCATACAGCACAGAACGCTTTTCTTCGTCAAAAACGGTCGGATCGATGTAATGTTCGTTCGGCAGGCCATTTGCGACGTTTACATCGGCCAGAACGGAAGACAGCGCGCTATGCTTGTTCATCGGGCTCTCCTGAGGTTTTGCTGGATGCTATTAATCCCTATTGGCGGATTGAACCTGTTGGTCTCAATATCAGAAAAGCTCATCAGAGAGTGATTTCACCTAAACCGAACCCTCCTGAACCTCTTGAACGATCCAGTTCTTCAGGGCGCGGGCGCTTTCTGAGAGTTCTTCGTCCGGGCGTCCGACCAGGTAAAACTGGTTCGGAGCGGGGACTTGGTGTGTGCCGATAGGAACCAGTTTGCCTGATTGCAGCATGGGTTGGATCAGCCGCTGCCAACCCAGCGCCAGCCCGGCACCCTTGCGCGCAAGCTGCAGCGCGACGGAATAGCTGTTGACGCGGGATTCAATGGGCACTGTGCCATTATATCCCAACTGCTGGAACCATTCGGGCCAGGTGGTCCAGGTGCGATCTTCTGACTCCAGATGGATCAGCCGTTCAGAGGTCAGATCCTCAAGACCGGCATCCACAAGCCTTTCTGCCATCTCTGGGCTTCCGACCGGGACTAGCTGGTCGCGAAACAGCGGAGTGTGTGACAGGTTGGGATCGCTGTCCCGACCATAGCGAATGAAAAAGTCGACGTCAGGCCGATCGCGAAAGGGGCGATCCTGTGACAGTTGATCAACATTGACTTCGGGCATGTCCCGCCAGAACCGAATGACAGCTGGAGACAACCACAACGCGGCGACCGCGGTTGTCGATCCTACGGTCACCTTTCCGGCTGTCGATCGGTCGCGGATCATGCTCAGCGTTTTCGAGATGCGGCCGAAGGACGTGGACAGCGCGTCATAAAGCGCCTTGCCATCCTCGGTCAGATCAACGCCGCGATGCTTGCGTTGAAACAACGGTGTGTCCAGATCGCCTTCTAGCGCCTTGATCTGGTGGCTGACCGCGCCGGGTGTGACAGACAGTTCAACGGCGGCGTTCTTAAAGCTCAGGTGGCGGGCGGCGGCCTCAAAAGCTGACAAGGTTGTCAGCGGCGGCAGGTTGTAGTGGCGTCTGGACATGGAAGCTGGTGAATCGTTTTTTGGGTTAGTTTAGTTTTTATCAACTCAGTTTTAGTTTTTTTGAAGGTGAAAGCTATAGCGCTTTTGATGATTTGATGTTTTTCTGGCTCAAGTTAAAGGCGGATGTCGCATTTTTCGTCAATGCGTCGGTTCTGGCCGAATTCAGAACGGAGCGCCACTATAGTCAGTTCTACCAACAAATGTTGTGTTTTTCGGACTTTTTGAGAGAATTTACCGGGCGTCGCAAGACGGTACTGCGACACAATGATGTCCCGAACTGACAAACGGGAAAGGTCGAAAGGGGACGTGAAGGAGGCGCGAACCCATTCCCAGTTGGTAAGACCGAGTATCGCCTGATTGCACGGTGTGTTGAATTCAATGCAACTCAGAAGGCGCAAGACAATGCGGCGGTGCCGCATTTCTGAAACACAGAAACGAAACAAGAAAGAGCCGATACGTCTGCTGCAGCACCTTCCCCATCGTTCGAGGCGATTGGGCGAATTGCGTGAAATGCAGAGGCAGTTTCGCAATTGATACAGCACCACGGAGGAGCAACATGTCGATACCCGAACCCTTTACGGATCTGGAGATAGAAACGGCCGATGCCGGATTCTATGAAAATTACAGCGTCCCAATCGCCCTAATCAGTAAGGGCATCATGGTTGCCCTTGTGCTATGGGCACTTGTCTTTCCGGCCAATGCCAACAGCACACTTGGCAGCTGGAATGGAAAGCTGCTGGAAGTCTTCAACAGCTTCTACGTGGTCATTGTCGGCCTGTTTGTCATCTTCCTCGTCATTGTTGCCATCCTTCCAACGACCGGAAAGCGGGTTATGGGAACAGCGGGCGAAAAACCCGAGTTTTCGAACTTCTCCTGGTTCTCGATGATGTTCGGAGCGGGTCTGGGTGTCGGCCTGATGGTTTTTGCCACCGCTGAACCGTTGGGCCTGTGGGGATCGAACCCCGAAGTCGTGGCCGGTGCAGTTGCAGGCAATGATCCAGAGTCCGTTCAATCCGCGTATCGGTATACTTTCCTGCATTATGGCTTTCATGCCTGGGCAATTTACGTGGTGACCGGCCTGTCACTGGCCTACTACGCCTATACTCGTGACATGCCTCTTACCATTCGCGCTGCTCTTACCCCGCTTTTCGGTCGTCTGATGAACGGTTTTCTCGGCCACGTCGTTGACGTTCTGGGCGTTGTTGCAACGATCCTGGGTGTGTCCGTTACGATCGGGTTTGGTGTCAGCCAGTTCATCGACGGTCTGTATGCAATCACCGGCATGGAATGGATCATGGATTTTGGCGGTGAAGTACCCACGCCAAGCAAAGTTGGTCTGATCGCGGGTCTGGTTGTCATCATGGGTCTGTCGATTATTTCGGCGGTCTCGGGTGTTGGTCGCGGTGTTAAATACCTGTCGAACCTGAACCTTGTTCTGTCGATTATCCTGCTGGGCACCTTTGTGATCTTCGGCTCGTTCGTATTCGCCATGACAACTTATGGCACAGCACTGTTTGACTACCTTCTGCACTTCCTCTCGCTGAGCTTTGGTGCATACGGTCCGTTGTCGACCGAAGCGTTTGCAGCGGCTCTGCCTGCAGAAGCGCAGGCGCATGCGGCTGATCTGGTGGGTGGCGCAACCAACGCATGGGGCAGCTTTGACGGCTTTAAGAGCGGTCTTGAAGGTGCTGCGGCTGAGTTGAGTGACGAGACGCTGGCGGCTGTTTATGCAGCAGGTGAGCAAGGCCGTCAGTTTGGCTGGCAGTCGGGCTGGACCACCTTCTACTGGGCTTGGTGGATTGCGTTCTCGCCGTTTGTGGGCCTGTTCCTGGCGCGCATCTCCAAGGGTCGGTCTGTGCGTGAGTTCATTCTGGGCTGCGTATTGGCGCCGGCGCTGGTTTGCTTTGCCTGGATGACTGTTCTGGGTGGTACTGCGATTGATCTGGAATTGGCTGGTGCAGCTGAAGGCGCGATCATCGGTGCGTCGAACACCAACAAGTTGTTCGTGACGCTGTCTTACATGATCGACGGTGGACTTCTGTCCATGCTGAACGTCATGTGCGTGATCCTGATCATGACCTTCTTGGTGACTTCTGCGGACTCAGGCATTCTGGTTATGAATACCATCATGTCCGGTGGCAGCCAGGAAACCGGGGTCAAGCACCGTATTATCTGGGGTGTTATCCTGACCGCCGTGATCGGTGCGCTGATCTTAGCCGCTGGTGAAAACAACCCGATGGACGCGTTGCGCAATGCGATGATCATCGGTGCTCTGCCGTTTACCATCGTGATGGGCCTGATGATGGTTTCGCTGACCAAGGCGCTCTATCGTGATGGTCGGCGCGACAAGCATGCTGATGCAAGCACGCAGGCGGCTGAATAAGCGCAAGTCTTAGTGCCAAAACAGACGCCGCCCCAGTTGGGGCGGCGTTTTTCGTTCCGGGTTTCCGTGTCGTTTCCTGCAAACAGATATCGCAATCAGTGAGGTGCGCCGGTGCCGAATCCGTCAGTCTGATCAGCAAGATTGGAGGATTGCCCCGTGAACATTCGTACTGCGACACGCTCGGGCGGACGCTCTGCCCGCCGCGCCCTGCGCACTGCCCCGAACTTTGAAATGCTGCCTGGCCTGACTAGAGGCATCCCCTTGTGTGAAGTGATGGATGGCGCTCAAGTCGAACGTACAGACAGTGCCTCGATGGACATCCTTGAGAACGTTGGCGTTCAGTTCCGAGACCCCATCGCGCTGGAAGACTGGAAGAAGGCCGGTGCCAAGGTCGATGGCGAGCTGGTTTACCTCGACCGTGGTTTGGTGCGCGAGTTGATTGCCACCATACCCAGCGATTTCACTTATCACGCGCGGGACCCGAAAAAGAATGTGCGGCTGGGCGGTAAGCACTCGATCTTTGTGCCTATGACCGGCGCCCCATTTCTGCGCGATCTGGACGACGTGCGCCGAAATCCGTTGCTGGAAGATCTGGCGATGTTCCACAAACTCAGCCACATGATGCCCGCGCTGCATTCCTCGGCGCATCACATCGTGGAACCCTACGACCATCCGATCAGTCAACGCCACCTGCGCATCACCTATTCTTCGATGAAACACTCGGACAAAACGTTCATGGGCATGACCACCTCACCCAAGAACGCCGAAGATGTGATGGACATGTGCGCGATCCTGTTTGGCGAGGAATTCCTTGAAGATCACCCGGTGACTACCGGTAACTGCAACGGCAATTCACCACTGGTGTGGGACGAAACCATGCTGGGTGCGTTGCGGGCCTTTTGCCGTCGCAATCAACCAGTGCTCTGCTCACCCTTCGTTCTGGGGGGGGCCAACACGCCCGCATCTGTTCCGGCCACTGTGGCGCAGCTGAATGCCGAGGCGCTGAGCGCACTGGCCTACACACAGGTAATTCGCAAGGGGGCTCCGGCGATCTATGGCCACTACCTGTCGACCGTGTCGATGAAATCCGGTGCGCCGATGGCGGGTACACCCGAGATCAGCCTGATGAATTTCATGATTGGTCAGATGGCACGGCATTATGGGGTCCCGTGGCGTACTTCGAATACGTTGGGTGGGGCCAAGACTTTTGACGCGCAGGCCGGATATGAATCTGCCACCACCTTGCAGGCAGTCATGCATGCGGGCGCTAACTACATCTGGCATTCAGCCGGATGGAATGAGGCCGGGATGCACTGTTCCGTCGCCAAGTTTATCGTCGACGCCGAACAATGCGCGATGGCCCATCGCATGGCTGAGGGGCCGAAATGGCACGATTTCGATCAGGCCCTCGCAGCGGTTCCGGATGTTGGACCTGGTGGTCACTATCTTGGTCACCCCCATACACAGGACAATTTCCAGAGTGCATTCTTCATGCCCGAGCTGTTCGACAACAACTCGATCGAACAATGGCAGGCAGAAGGCAGCATTGAAATCACCGCGCGCGCCCTGAACCGCGCGCGCGCGTTGCTGGCCAAGTATGAAGAACCCAAACTCGATGAGGCGAAAAACGAGGCCTTGCTGGACTACATCGCCCGACGTGAGCGTGAAATCCCGGCCGCTGATGAGCTGAACCAAAGTTACTGAAGTTACTCCCCCGCATTCCACCCGTCCGGCCAGTTGGGCGGGTTTGTCCCTTCAATAGCAGTACGGAACACAAGCCGTGAAAATCGCTGAAATTCACATCTATAGCCACGATCTGCCTGTCAAAAACGGCCCCTACACAATGGCCAATGCCGAGGTCTGGGCGCTAGACACCACATTGGTCAAACTGGTGGCCGACAACGGGTTGGTCGGATGGGGCGAGACCTGCCCGGTTGGCCCCACTTACGCCGAGGCCCACGCCGCTGGTGCTCGGGCTGCGTTGGCTCAGATGGCCGAAGAATTATGGGGTGCTGAGATCTCTCCGCTAGGACTGCACCGACGAATGGGCGGCCTTTTGAACGGACATAACTATGCCAAGGCGGCTATCGACATCGCGGCACATGATCTGCTGGGCAAGCAGTTTGGGATCAGCGTGTCGGAACTTCTTGGCGGTGCAGAAGTAGACAAGGTTCCGTCATATTATGCGACGGGGGTTGGGGCACCCGACGATATAGCCGTTCTGGCTAGGGAAAAATTGGCCGAAGGTTACCTGCGCCTGCAAATCAAAGTTGGTGGTCGACCGGTTGAAATCGATATCGAAACCATCCGCAAAGTGTGGGAGGCAATCGGCGGGTCAGGCATGCGGCTGGCCGTGGACGGAAACCGCGGCTGGACAACCCGTGATGCGTTGCGTGTCAGCCGCGAATGCCCGGACATTCCGTTTGTCATGGAACAACCCTGCGATACGATCGAAGATCTGCAAAAGATTCGGTCACAAGTGAGCCACCCGATCTACATGGACGAAAATGCCACCAATCTGAATACGGTTATCACTGCGGTGGGCACTGGTCTGGTGGATGGGTTCGGCATGAAAGTCACGCGGATCGGTGGCCTGCAGCCCATGCGCGCGTTCCGAGATCTCTGCGAAGCGCGGAATCTGCCCCATACCTGCGACGACAGTTGGGGAGGGGACATTATTGCCGCAGCATGCACACATTTCGGCGCGACTGTTCGACCCGATCTGCTGGAAGGTGTTTGGCTGGCAGCGCCATACATCGAAGGCAATTACGATGCCCAGAATGGAATTCGCATTGAAGGCGGGCATATCCAAGTTCCAACCGGGCCGGGGTTGGGCGTCGTTCCCGACGAAACCCGCTTTGGCGCGCCGGTCGCATCTTTCTGATGGAGCATATCATGGAGTTTGCGGGAAAATCAGCTTTGGTCACGGGCGCTGCAGGGGGGATCGGAACCACTCTGGTGCGCCGCCTACGTGCCGCCGGCGCGCAGGTTGCCGTTGCTGACCGCCTGACTGACGGGATCGAGGCCGAGGCCCATCTGCCTGGTGATCTGCTGGACCCGACCTATGCCGATGCACTTCCGCAAAGGGCAGCAGATGCGCTGGGCGGGTTGGACATTGTTGTTAACAACGCAGGTGTCATTACGCGGGGTGCCGTCACTGAAACCTCGGATCAGGATTGGTCTCTGTCTCTGGGCGTGAACGTCGAAGCCCCCTTTCGCATTTGCCGCGCTGCGATCCCGATTATGGCTGCCAACGGAGCCGGTGCGATCGTAAACACCGCATCCTGCTGGGGCCTGCGCCCCGGTCCAAACCACGCTGTCTATTGCATGACCAAGGCCGCGATTGCCTCTCTGACTCAATGCATGGGGATGGACCACTCCCATCAGGGCATCCGCATCAACGCGGTTTGCCCGAACGAGGTGAACACGCCTATGTTGCGATCCGGTTTTGCCAAGCGTGGCTTCGACCCGGACACAGCTGTCGCCAAGCTGGGGCAGACTGTTCCCTTGGGGCGAATTGCTGAACCCGAAGACATTGCTGATGTAATCCTGTTTCTGGCCTCGGATGCGTCGCGCTATATCTGCGGCGCGGTGCTTGAGGTGAACGGAGGCAAGCCAGTATCATGACCCGATTTGAAGGCAAAACCGCCCTAGTCACCGGCGGACGCAGCGGGATCGGTCGGGCCATTGCTGAACGGTTGCGTCAGGACGGGGCGCAAGTATTTACCGCGCAACGCGGGCAAGATCCCAGGTTCGAAGGGATCGAGGCAGATTTTGGTGATCCGAGCAGCCCGCAATCTGTGGTAAATCAGATCGTTGAGCGGGCAGGGCGTCTGGATATCCTCGTCAACAACGCGGGCATGATGCAGGAAGTCCTTGTCGAAGACATGAGCCTAGAGGAATGGCAGCGCAACCTGACAGTCAACCTGACGGCTCCTTTTCTGCTGATCAAGGCGGCGTTGCCCCATCTGCGGCAGACGCAAGGGAACATCGTCAATATCGGCTCAATCGAGGGATTGGGCTGTAATCCTGGCCATGTGGCCTATTGTGCGACCAAAGCCGGGTTGCACGGTTTGACCCGCGCCGTCGCCGTGGATCACGGGGCGGAGGGGGTCCGGTGCAACGCGGTGGCGCCCGGCTGGATCGACACTGAACTGAACATGGGTTTCATCGACGTTCAGCCGGATCCGGATGCATTTCGCCGCGACATTGGCCGCATTCATCCCGTCGCCCGGACTGGCCGACCAGAGGAGGTTGCGGCAGTGGTAGCGTTTCTTGCGTCTGAAGAGGCCAGTTTTGTCACCGGTCAGGTCTACACCGTGGACGGCGGTCGCATGTCCAAGCTCAGCCTGCCCTGACAGGTCATTCCTTTCCTGAACGCCACTCTTTCCAAATCAGATAGCTATTTGCACCCAATGATGCGAACGGCTCTGGCGGCAGGCGCGGCGGCATCGGTTGGGCCAGGAAATGATCCGCTATGTCCGATCCGCCTTGCGTGACCAATTCCGCCACTGCCATGCCCTGCAATGTCCCTCGGGCAATTCCCAAGCCGTTCTGACAACAGGCCGAGAAGATGCCGTCGTCCAACTCTCCGAATGCTGCTGATCCGTTTCGGCTAAGGCAAAGCATTCCGGCCCAACGATGCTCCATTTGCACCTGGGGCAGATGCGGGAACCGTTCGCGAAATTTGCGGTCGTGCACCCAGCCTGCATTGCGCAGGCGCATTGGGCTGGTCTCGATTGTCGGATGAAAAGTTGAACAGGACCGGATCAAAATCCGGTCGCCATAGCTGCCTGAGACCCGCCGGACTGAGGTGCCCATCGGATCGGCCGGAGTGACCGACCAGCGGGATTGACCGCCCAATGTCGTGATCTGTTCAGGCGTCAAACGCTCGGTGATCGACGCGTAAAGGCAGATGTGCATCAGTCGGCGTTCGTAAAAGCCAAAGCTCTCCAGATGGCCGTTATTGGCCAGAATTATGCGGCCCGTCGAAACCTGCGCTTCAGGTGTTTTCACAAACCAACCCACGCCTTGTTTTTCAAAGCCGGTAACAGGAGAGTTTTCGAACAGATCAATATGTGGCGATAGGTGAGAGGACAGAGCGCGAATGTAGCCGGCGGGCTGGATCATCACTGTGCCGGGTGCGTAGAGGCCCGAGCTGTAGTGCGGGCTGCCCGTGATCTCTTGCATCTGTTGGCGGTCAAAAAGCGTGCTAGGCTCTCCCAACCGATCCAGATGTGCGGCGAATTCGCGGTTGTGCCTGTCCCCGGCTCGTGTGGCGGCTGCGTTGAACTTACCGCAGGGGTCGAACATTTCCTGCGGCAGCTCGCATTCTTCAGCCACGTTCGTTGCAAATCTTATTGCGCGGCGGTTTAGGGCTATGGTTGCGCGGTCCGCTTCCAGCCCGCCTCCGGCGTAATTGTCCGAGGCCAGATCATGGGGCAGATCGATCATGAAGCCCGAATTGCGGCCAGCGGAACCTTCGGCAAAGCGACCAGCCTCTAGCAGAACAACCTTGAGCGCTGGGTCAAGCTGGCGCAGCCTGCGCGCGGCGCTCAGCCCGGCAAACCCGCCACCGACAATTGTGACGTCGGCTGAGGTGTTCTGTTCAAGTCGGGGTCGCGATGTTTGGGGCGGCAGGATGGCGTTCCACCCCGCCGGCCCGGTCTGTCGTGGCACCCGTTTTGCAGTATAGGCCGTCAATCGATCGCCTCGTCCGCGTCATCGGCCAGATCAATCCAGATGGTTTTCAACTGGGTGTACTGGTCGTGGGCATGGACCGAGTTGTCGCGGCCACCAAAACCGGATTGTTTGTAGCCGCCGAAGGGGGTGGTGATGTCACCCTCGCCAAAGCTGTTCACCGTCACGGTTCCGGCGCGGATCGCCCGCGCGCCGCGGATGGCTCGCTTGGCGTTAGCCGTAAAGATCGAAGCACACAGGCCATAGTCGGTGTCATTGGCAATCTTGATGGCCTCGTCAAAGCCAGACACTTCGATCACCGACAGAACGGGACCAAAGATCTCTTCGCGCGCCAGAGTGCTGTGATTGCCGGGTACTTCGACCACGGTCGCTTCGACAAAACCCTTGTTGGCATTGCCACCAATCACCACGTTTTCGGCTTGTTCTAAGTAGCCGCAGACCTTGTTGTAGTGGCCTTCGCTGACCAACGCACCCATTCGGGTTTCCGGGTCCAGCGGATCACCGATGTTCCACTGCTTCGCGTGATGGGCGATCCGCTCCAGCAACTCGGCCTTTACGTCCTTGTGCACGATCAGACGGGACGAGGCGGAACAATTCTCACCCATATTCCAGAACGCGCCATTCACGACATGGGCCGCTACGCGGTCAAGGTTCTCGGCGTCATCCATCACGATGGCCGGGTTCTTGCCGCCCATCTCCAACACAACCTCTTTGGCGTTGCTTTCCGCCGAATAAGTCAGGAACCGTTTGCCAGTGACGGTCGAGCCGGTGAAAGAGACCATGTCGATATCCATGTGTCGACCAATCGGCTCACCGACATCAGCGCCGCCACCGGGCACGATGTTCAAAACGCCGCGCGGCAGGCCCGCCTCCATCGCCAGTTCCGCGAGGCGCAGGGCGGTCAGCGTGGTTTCGGTCGCCGGTTTCACCACGACGGAACAGCCCGCCGCCAGCGCTGGCCCGATCTTCCACGCCAGCATCAGCAGCGGGAAGTTCCACGGCAGCACCAACCCCACAACTCCGATGGGTTCGCGCACCACCATGGCGATGTGGTCGTCGCTGGCGGGCGAGACCTGATCATAGATTTTGTCGATCGCCTCGGCATGCCATTTCAGGCAGTGGATCGTTTCGGGGATATCCACGGTTTCGCAGTCATAGATGGTCTTGCCGCTGTCGATACTCTCCATCACTGCCAATTCACGGGCATTGCGAGTCATCAACTTGGCCAGTCGGATCAGTATGCCCTTGCGATCCGAGGGGTGCATCCTGGACCAGCGTCCATCGTCAAACGCCTCGCGCGCTTTTTCGACGGCAAAATCCACATCCGCCGCGTCGCAAGCGGCAATATCGGCCAGTTTCTCGCCTGTAGCGGGGTTCACCGTCTCAAAAGTCTTGCCAGAGACAGCCGGGCGGAAAGCGCCGTCGATGAAGGCCCCGGTGGGCAAGGTCAGGCCCGCAGCGATGGATTTGTATTCGTCCTGTGTCAGCAATTCCATGCCTTAGCCCTCCGCCACGATATCTGCGATTGTTTTCTTCAGCACGCGCGTCACCTGTTCCAAAGCGCGTTTGTCATCCTTGTTCAGCCCCTTAAGCGGGGGCCGCATCGCGCCTGCGTTGATCCCGTTCATGGTGACGCCATGCTTGATGGTCTGGATGAACTTGCCGCCCTGTTCCAGCACCCGCATCAACGGCATCATGGCGGACATGATGCGGCGGCCCTTTGCGAAGTTCCCTTCGACAACGCAGGCTTGATATAGTGCTACATGTTCGGCTGGCAGGAAGTTCGACCCACCGCAGACCCAGAACGGTGCGCCCCAGGCGAAGAATTCCAGCGCCTGATCATCCATACCGCAGCCAAGCTGGATATGCGGGTAATCCCGCGCCAACAAATGCACCCGGTTGATATCCCCCGAGCTTTCCTTGATGCCGCAGAAGTTTCGGCTGCGCCCCACGCGGTCAAGGAATTCTTCCCCCATCATTGTACCGGTGCGGTGCGGGTAGTTGTACAACATCACCGGCAAGTCAGCGGCCTTGTCGATAGCCAGCGCGTTCAGGGCGTTTTCCCGATCGGTCGGCACAGAATAGGGTGGGCTTGCCAGTAGGATTGCGTCTGCGCCAATCTCTCGCGCGCCCGAGGCCAGCGCGATGGAATCCGGCGTCAGCATCGCGCCGGTTCCGACAACCAGAGGCAACCGGCCTTTCAACTGTTTATGCGTGAACGACGCCAGTTCCAGTCTTTCTTCGACAGTCTGGGCATAGTTCTCACCCGTTGACCCACCCGATATCAGCCCGTGCACACCATTCTCAATCAGGTGTTCGATCACGTGGGACAGGGCATCCCAGTTTACGCCGCCATCTTGGTGATAGGGTGTGACCACCGGGGTATAGATCCCCTCAAATCTGAAAATCGGGTTCATTCCGTCCTCATGCAGGTTTCGAAAGGGGCGGGATACCCATCGGGATATCCAGCGCAGCAGGCATCACGAACAGTTCGATTTGGTCGCGTGACAGGTTCCAGTGATCCTCGGCCAGCTGCGCAGCAGCCGCCTCATCGCCCGCCTCGATGGCGGCGATGATGGCGTCATGCTGGCGACTTGCCTCGGACAGGTTCTCAGTCTTGTGCGCGGATTGGGGTTTATAGAAGGTCATCCCGATCCGGGCATGGTCGATCAGCAACCGGTTGAATGATGGCCGCAAGTATACATTGCCTGACATCTCTCCGGTCGCATCATGAAAGCGGTTATTGGCCAGCGCCCGATCTTCGGCAGATCCGGACTGCAACGCGGCCTTGAATGCCTGTTGCGCGTCTTTCAGGTCGTTGATCTGCGTCCGCGTGGCGTTCTGCGCGGCAAGTCGCAAAACCGCGCCATAGACCATGGGTGCAGCCAGAAAAAAATCACGTAGGGTGGTGTAAGACATCTCGGACACCCGGGCACTGCGGTTGGTGCGCAAGTCCAGATAGCCTTCGCCCGCCAGTTGCCGGAACACTTCGCGCAACGGTGTCCGGGACAAGCCAAAATCGTCGGACAGATGCGCCTCGTCCAGATCTGTGCCTGGTTGCAGGCGCAGCGTCAGGATCGACACCTTCAGGTGCTCCATCAACTCGGCCTTTCGGGATTTGGCGTCGTCTTTCATCCGTTCCTCCAACAGTCGCTGCGCGAATCGTGCCGGCTATTTCGTTCATTCTCCGTATTCCAAAAAAATACAAGTTGTATACAGAAAAGAATCGTGCAGCATAGGCCGTCGACCACGTCAAACTGAATCGGACGTCTATGCGCCAACCCCGCCACATCACTTTCATCCTGATCGAGGAATTCTCGCATCTCGCTTTTTCCTGCGCAGTCGAGCCGCTGCGCATTGCCAACCTCGTCAGCGATCAAGATCTGTATGAGTGGTCTTTTGTATCCGAACACAGCAAGCAGGCCGTCTGTTCCAACGGGTCGGTGACTTTGGTTCATGGGGGACTGGACGCGCTGCCAAAAACCGACCAACTGTTCGTGCTGTCAGGTATTCATATGCGCAACCATGTCTCGCGCCCTTTGCTTGCAACCCTGCGGCGCGAGCGAGCGAGAGGTACGGCCATCGGGGCCTTGTGTTCGGGCGCGTGGTTGCTTGCCGAGGCAGGATTTCTGGACGGGATGCAGGCCGCCATTCACTGGGAGTACCACGATGCCTTTATGGAGGCCTTTCCCGAGGTGAATCTGGTGCGCAGTGTCTTTGTCGCCGATGAAAAGCACATCACCGCCTCGGGTGGCACGGCGACCGCCGACCTGATGTTGCACCTGATTGAAAGGGACCACGGCGAAGAGTTGTCCATCGCGGTTGCTGACCAGATGGTCTACAACGCCGTTCGCAATGCCACGGCCAAACAGCGCGTATCCCTTCAATCGCGCAACGGGATGCGAAACGCGCATCTCGCCAAGGCAATTCATATCATGCAGGACTGCATTGAGGCACCGGTTTCCCCGTCTGATATTGCCGGGGACCTGGGGATTTCAACGCGCCAGTTGGAACGGTTGTTCGGCAAATACCTCAACACGTCGCCCAAGAAGTACTTTATGGAGCTTCGGCTGGAGCGCGCCCAGAAGCTGTTATTGCAAACCGAGGCATCCGTGACCGAAGTGGCAATGGCCTGCGGGTTCGAAAATCCGGGACATTTTTCGCGCGTTTACCGGTCGAGTTTTGGTGTGACGCCACATGCCCAAAAGAACAAGATAGACTAAGTGATAAGGACGGGGGGAGCGTCTCTGTCCTAAGGCGAGCCATGCTGAACAGGCGCTCACCCCCTGATCCTGCTTCGTACCCCCTCGTTAAAACTTTACTGGTAAACTGGTCAGCAGGATTGAGTATTCATACATATCGAAGTGGGCATAACTATTACAAGATCGTGTCAGATATGTGTGCTTTTTTGTTTAAAACATTAACGTTTGCGGTGTTCACCAGTTGACCAAATGGCTCAAAACAGGCCAACTGATAGGGTGAAATGTATAGACAGACTCTGAAGTTGGCCAAAAAAGACGACAAATCGGGAAATTCTGACCGCAATTCCCATGCCGGCGATGCTGTCAGATTTTACATCTTCATCACAAATTGACGGTGGAGGATATCAATGCACTTGGAAATCGGTAAATCTGGCTCCCGCTTCGCCAACGGCGCGGTTTCTCGTGCCAGTCGCGAGCGTCAGATTTGCGATGCGGCCAAATTGGCCGAAGCTGCTTTTTCCGAACTGACCGCTGTTGCGGGTCGCGCGCCGGATATGGCGGCGCCCAACGGTCAGGTTTTTCAGGTGTTCCGTTGGTATTTCTTGTCGGCTTATTGCACGCGATTGCTGACCAACGCCGCCCATCGGCTAGAGCGTCAGACTTTACAGGTCTCGATGGACGTGTTCAGCGCCGTTAGAATGGTCCTGCCGGAAACAGAGGTTGAGGCATCCATGGCCCTGGTTCAGGGTGAAGTGACAACACCGGCCGCGGCGCGCTTGAACAAGATCGGATGCCGTGGACATTCTGCGGGCTGGATCGCCGCAAAGCTGAATCAGCAAGGTCGGGGCATCCCGTCAGAGATCAAGAGCTCGCTTGCGGGCGCATTGTCAGCGTCGGAACGGCGTATTTGACGCGACCAGAGATCCCACACGCGCTGGGTAATTTCGACAAAAAATAATTCAACGCACTGTCGGTCTCTCAGTGGGAGAGTGGATCGACAAATTCAAGTTTATCCCGGCAAGTGGGGCTTACAAACGTCAAGTCCCCCCGTTTCAGGATGGTTGTATTCATACTCCGCGAACAAGGCGTTGAGCTGAATGGTCCAAAGTAAACTCAATACGTCACGCGCAATTCGAACCGCACCACCGGGGCTTGATACGTCCACCCCTCTACGCGGCCAGCCACTGCCACCTGTCTGACAACGTGCTGCCCTGACACTTAATTACCGTAATGCGTGGTTCTTTGTAGTTGACTTGGAATTCGTGAGGCGACACGCCGCACTAAGTAACCCCCTCAAATCCAGTAAAAACTAGAATATACTAGTAACAAGACGCGCCACCCACATTAAACGTAGCGCATTTTAGAAAAAATGTGTCCACATTTCTTCTTGAGCCCCTTCGTTTTCGAATAGGAAATAGTCGGTTTCCAAAAAAACTTGCATTTTAACGGGATTTTCATAATGGTAACGAAATCGCGAATACGTATTCTAAATTAAGAATTACTTTACCCCCCCCCCTCCGAGACAAGAATAGGGGTTGGCCTGTACCCCCTCTGCCAACCTCTAATCTTGTTCTGGCCCTTAGGTAGCTTGTCTGGCGCAGGAACGTCATGTCGCTCCGACCATTCCTTTATGGCTGCCCAATGATCCTGAGGTTTGGCGACATATCTACGTGAGTGCAGATCCTCAATCGTTTGTTGCAAAGGCAGATACCACTGAATCTTAAGTTTAATGCCATGACGCTTGGCCCAAGCGCGAAGGACAGTTTCCCATTCGCCCTCGGAGTGGGATTCCAAGTCCGCGTGAAGGTCAAATGGGATTCGGTTAGGCCAATCAGTCGATGAGAACAAATACAGAACATAGTAGGCTTGTCCAAACAGATATTGCCCCTTACCGTCCAAATTATGTGCAATCTGTACTCCAACACGATTCCTGCGGAAGCCATGCGGCATCTGTTAAACGTTGAGGTCGAACGAAACAGGTTGGGAAACGCCGAACCTCTGATCGCGCACAAGCGCCCCGGTCTTTCTGGGATCTACGACAAATCCACGATCCTTGAACGAAGGATTGAAGCCCAGAGCCGGTGGGAGGGAATGCTTTCCGAACTCGAAGAATGCAAGTGACTTTGGTGGCAGCTGGGAAGGCGATCACAGTTCAGCTGGGAAATCCATTCCCGGAATGCCCGTCCTCCTGATCCTCTAGGTACATAAAAGAGACCTGCCTCGCTACCGAATGGCAACCCGACTTTGCGAAGTCGAGTGAATGGACCTACGTTGAGCTTCGGTTGCTCCCGTCGCAATGTCTGCTTTGTCCTAAACCAACCAATGCGTACAGGCCGTGACCAGCTCGCTATATACTTTCATTGCTTTTGATGAGAATTCGCAGGCGAGCAAGGTGAGCAAAAGGCCAAGTGCTGGTCTGGATCAAGCCCGGCCAAATTTCAAAGGACGCGAACGGGCAGGATCGACTAGACACGGCGAATTCAAATCGAGTGGGTGGCCTACTCCGGATGAAGTCACATCAAATTGCGGAAGACGCCTATCCTCCCAGCTTCGACTACGCCCAGAGCGTGAAACCGGATTCAATTCATCTTTGTTTCGACCGGGCGTCCGAGGGCGCTTCACCCGTCCAGCGTCGGTAAGCCCGTGTAAAATTAGATGCTTGAGTAAAGCCGGTGCGAAGGGCAATTTCTGTCACCGTCATCTTACCTTGGCCGATTGCTGCGATTGCGAATTGCCGCCGTTGGTCATCCAGAATTGCTTTGAAGGATGTGTCTTCGTTGGACAGCTTTCGGCTCAGCGCCTTGGGATGAAGGCGGCAAGCGCGGGCGGTTTTTGTGATGTCGAGCTTGGGGTCACTCATATGTTCTTTGCAGAAGCTCCGAACCGCTTCCGCTAGGGTGCCATACTCCTTGTTCGTCTCACCCAAAGGAGTGTCGCCGGGCGAATACGCCTGGTTCAGAACCATCCATAGCGAGGGAAAACGCAATGTCAGACCCATCTTTGAGCCGGTTATCAAAGAAGAACGGGGGAGCAACCAATCGGGCACGACAGTTTCGTCTACGACCACGGCAAGCACATTCTTTGGATCCCAGCTTTGGCCTACACGTGGCCGAATTTGCTCTACAAGAAGTGCCAGCGTAAGGGCATCCGGGTGGGCCGGATTGGCGTCGGGTTGGGCTTTTCGAGTCATTTTCAGAGTAGCGTTTTGCCCATCATTCTCCAGCCTGTAGTTGGTGGAATTTCCATAGGATCCGACAGAAATCAGAAAACGATCCAGCAGGTTACCCACCGTTTGCTCGCGGGTCAGATGCTTTGTCACCGGACCCATCGCATTTCGTGCCATGTCGCGCCCGACTGTGGCCCCTAAAAACGGATCACCAAGCCGAGTGGCGATCTCATCAATGGTCTCGTAGATGGCTTTTACTGGAATGAGCCGATCAAAATCCGTTCTGATGGCATTGGAAATCTGCATGTCGGCCAACAAGAGGTCGACATCCCCTCCATGCTCTTCGAAGTGATGTATGAGCGGCATCAGGAGCGCAGTGCGAACCAGTGGGGGTGAGCTATCGGGCATCCTCCTAATCTAGATCAATCAGCTTGGTGTTGTCATTCATTCAAGGACAGCAATATGATGTTTTTGTATTCAGGGGATAAGACAGCCACATTTTTCCAAACTAGCTTCGAACATAGATAAGCTGCCTTCGCCTTATTTTCTCCAACACGCGCAAAGGCTTCGCGGATTAGAGAATTTTATCGCCAGCCGCAGCTACGGATCGCCCACGCAATCCGGGCGTCGTCATTGAAGAGGACACACCATGTCAAACAAGAACAAGTTTTCCCGCCGCGAAATGATGGCCATGGCGGCGCAATCTGCCGCTGCCCTTCCGCTTCTCGGCACCCCGGTCTTAGCCCGTGAACTGGATGAATATGGTGGGTTCAGCGGCAACAAGAATTTCAAATACATCAGCGCCCCGGCAACGGTCTATGATTTTGGCCTGACACCGGAACAGGAAGATCACGCCAAGGAACTGCACGAGTCCCTGATCATCTTTGACGGTCTGTCCGAATGTACGTTTTACCCTGAGTTCATCGCCAACATGAAACGCGGCAGTGGAACATCGGGCAATTTCTCGATTGGGATCTCGGACATGTTGCGTTGGACCCCGGACACTGTGTTCAAACCGCAGGAATGGTGGAGTTGGGAAGCGCTGAACAGGGATCTGGATGCGCTTTATCGCATGATGCACCTGTTCCGGGATGACGCGATGATGACATTGAACCATGCTGACATTCTGGAGGCAAAGAAGACCGGAAAGGTCGGTTTTATGCCGGGAACGCAGAACACCAAGTTTCTGGATGACGCTGTAAATCGCCTGGACGAGATGCATCGTAAAGGGCTGCGGATTATCCAGATAACCTATAATGCCACCAACGCCGTAGGTGCCGGCAGTGCAGAAGCACCGGAAAATCGCTTTGGTCTCAGCCGCTTGGGTCACATGGTGGTTGAGCGGATGAACGAAGTCGGATTGTTGGTCGATACTGGCCACAGCTCGCCCGAAACTCAGATGCGTGCAGCGGAAGTCTCGACCAAGCCCATCGTCATTTCCCATGCCGGGATGTTGTCAAAGGTCAATCAGACACGGGCGACAACGGATGAGGCCATCAGGGCAGTTGCTGACAAAGGCGGCGTGATGGGGGTTATCAGCACGCCAACAGCCATTGCCGGAAGCGATAAATGCACAGTCGAGGATATGCTCGATAACGTCGATCACGCGGTTAACATTGCAGGTATTGATGGTGTGGGATTTGGCTCTGATTTCATTATCCCCGCGACATTCGAACAAATTTTGTCTGCTCCGGAATGGGACGAGGAAGTTGTTGCAAACATCGGAGAGTTCGAGGTTTGGCCTTGGTCCGACGGGCATGTGGGCTGGGAAAATAACTCGGCCTATCCGAACATGACCCGCGGTCTGATCCAGCGTGGCTATTCGGATGAGGACATCGCCAAGATCATGGGTGGAAACTTCCTACGGGTGATCAAAGACACCATCGGCTAGACCAGCGGAAAGGAAGCCGGAAGCATCATACGCCTCTGGCTGGCACAACATCATGCATTGGTTGCTCTTGGTATTGCTCTCAATCTTCGCCCTGCCGGATACGGCAGGCGCAATGGATGCGATTGGCAAGGTGCGCCGGGAACGCCCAGCGGATCTGGACGCTTCAACGACTGTGGCCACGCGATATGGAACGCTCCAAGCGTCTTATGAGACCGATTTTCCAGAACTTCCTCTGAATAGCGTGCACACTTGGCGATTGTCCTTGCAGGACAAGAACGGCCTGCCGGTTGTCGGCGCGGACATAGATCTGACAGCGGACATGCCCGAGCATCTGCACGGCATGACCACCACACCGCTAATTCAGGAGTCTGATACACCGGGTTTGTATCTTGTTCGTGGAATGAATTTCCACATGCCGGGGTATTGGGAGGTCACTCTTGACATCTCAGGAGCAGGCAGCCGCCATCTTTTGCGTTTCAACCTGATTGTCGGTGAAAGCCAACGCGCCCCGGAGGGGAGGAAAGCGGATGAAAGCTGAACCACTCGGCTCGTCAAAAGCAATCGGCCTATTGCTGACCGCTTTCAGCTTTTGCGTTGTTCTTTCCAACCCGAGCAAAGGTGCTGACGCTGATCTCTTTGATTGGAGCGCTCGAGAACTGGCTCTGATCCAATCCCTTTCTTTATCCCAATTGCTACCTCCACCGTCCTCACCCTCGAACAAATACGCCGATGACCCGGAGGCAGCGGCTTTGGGTCGTGCGATTTTCCACGACAGCCGGTTCAGTGCCAACGGCGAGGTAAGCTGTGCGACTTGCCACCGGCAGGACTATGGGTTCACCGATGATCTTCCCAAAGGTCTTGGTATTGGCCTCGCCAGTCGCCGGACCATGCCAATTGTCGGAATGGCCTATCAGAAATGGTTCTTTTGGGACGGTCGGGCGGATTCGCTCTGGTCGCAAACGCTTGGCCCGCTGGAAAACCCCGTTGAGCACGGGATTGACCGGCATCAGGTGCAGCAGCTTGTGCTGGCGCATTACTCTCAGCCCTATCAGCAGGTTTTTGAAGACGACGCCACAAACCAGCCGGTGGACCAAGTCTTTGCAAACACAGGAAAGGCGCTGGCAGCACATGTTCGCACATTGCTGCCAGAAAAGACCCGGTTTGATTTGTATGCCCACGCATTGCAGAGTGACAGCAAAGAAACCGGTATCCTGACAGAAGCGGAAACGCGTGGTCTGAGGCTGTTTGTCGGAAAGGCCAAATGTATCAATTGCCACAATGGCCCCATGTTCACGAACGGAGAGTTTCACCACTCAGGAACCCCGGATGCCGGAGAACTGGATCCGGGGCGCGGCACTGCATTTCTAGAGCTTGAGGCCACGGAGTTCGGGTTCTTTGGTAAATGGAGCGACGCGGACCCGGAAGCAGACGGTGATCATATCCGGTTTCTGGACCGGGATACGCGCAAGTACGTCGGTACATTCAAGACACCTACTTTGCGTGGCGCGTCGGATCGTCCTCCGTATATGCACAACGGCACTTTTACCTCGCTGGCACAGGTCCTGAACAACTACCGTGCCGTGTCTGGGTCGACGCTCGCGGACGAGGTTTCCCACGGTGACCTGACGGATCGGGATCTGAACGATCTTGAGGCTTTCTTGGGAACCTTGTCGTCAAACTCCAACGATGTTCACAACTAGCTCAGGGGAAACTCGATGAAAATTACGGCTCTGGTGACTGCATTCTCAATACTTGCGACCACGGCACATGCCGAAGAAACGACCCGCTATATGCTGGAAGGTATCGCAGAGCCTTCGACTTGGGGTGCAGTTCTTGCAAATCCTCAGGATCGTGGCGCCAATGCTGAGGCGCTCATGAACGCCGCAGGATGCGAGCTGATCGACTATTACTTTGGTATGTTCAACTACAAGAGTTACGTTGTCATCCAGTGCCCCAAGTCAGTCGATATCAGCCCAATTCAAATTATCATGTTCGGGGCTGGCACAGTCGACACGGCCACAGCAACACCAATTGTGACCACAGCAGAAATGGTTGACGTGGCTAAGGCGGCCCAAAAGATTTCGGGTGCCTATGGGGGCCCCAGCGAGTGACCTTGCATCCTGGGCAGAGAAAACAGAGAGGACGAATGAGAAAATGAGTACAATTGCATTCATCAGGATGTTGTTCATTGCGTTCGCCGTGGTCGGTGTTTCGGGGACAACGGCAGTAGCCGATGAGGCTCCTGCGCAGACATTGTTTACGAATGTCAATGTGTTCGATGGTGTCAATGACGGGTTGCTCGAAAACGCAAACGTGTTGGTTGAGGGAAACCTGATCAAGACCGTCTCGACCGCTGCAATTAGCGCAGGCGGGGCGACTGTCATCAACGGAGAGGGACGCACATTGATGCCCGGCCTGATGGATATGCATACGCATTTGTCTATTGTGCGGGAATTATCAACGGCGCGTCACGAGCTTAGCCCTCTTGCACATGGCGCAATTGCGATGAAGCGGGCTGAAGGCATGCTCATGAATGGGTTTACCACTGTCATGGACGTCGGCGGGCCGGCGATTTATCTAAAGGACCTGATCGACGGAGACGCTGGTTTTTTTGGGCCGCGCATCTATTCCGCCGAGGCCTTCATTACGCAAACTAACGGACATGGGGATTTTCGCACGCGGATGGAGTACAACCCCAACAATTCCGGAGGTATTAGAAGTTGGTATGAATACTACACGGCTTGCATTGCCGACGGCGTAACCGAAATCCGGCGCTGTGGCAGAGAGAATTTTCGCAAAGGTGCGACCCATTTAAAGATGATGGTCGGCGGCGGTGTTTCCAGCCGGTTTGATCCACTGCATGGTTTGCAAGGCTCACCCGAGGAAATTGCGGCAGCTGTGGAAGTGGCGCGAAACATGAAGACCTTTGTTACTGTGCACGCATACACCGATGAATCCGTTCGTATGGCAGTTGAAGCCGGTGTTCCCCATATCCTTCACGCGCCACTGATCACCGAAGACACCGCTAAGCTGATGGGGGAAAAGGGTGTCTATATGCAACCAAATCTGGAAGCGGTTCTCGGGCTTACCGAAGAGAACGCAGCCGCATTCTTGTCGCCAGCATCCTTTGCAAAGTGGAAATCGATCTACGATGAATACCCTGTGGCCATGGAGGCGGCGATCAAGCATGGGGTGAAGATCGTGTTTGGCACCGACCTTCTGTCTCAATGGAACCAAACACTCGCGTTCGACAAGACTGCGGCCCTCGAATTGCTGCAATTGGAGAAATATCTTGGTGCGGCTGGCGCGCTACGCGCGGCAACGTCAACGGCAGCAGAAGTCATCGACCTTATGGGGCCAAATGATCCCTATCAGGAAGGTGCAAAAGGTGTCGTCGCCGAAGGTGCATATGCTGATCTACTTTTGGTCGACGGTAACGTTTTGGAAGACCTCGCACTATTGACTGACCCGGGCAAGAACCTTGTCGTGATCATGAAAGACGGCGTGATCTACAAAAATACGCTGAACTGATACCAAAAAAGCAGGTGTCTCACGCCGTCTGGTGGCGAACTTTGAAGTAAGGGAGTTCTCATGACCGCACTCGACTACATAGCTATCGGCATGATTCTGTTCATGGCGGGCCTCGGTATAGGGGTCCTAGTCTTTCTCGGGGGGTGGCCCGGTCGGGTGGCTGCAAAGCGCCGGCATCCCTATCGATCAGCGGTTTCCATCGGTGGATGGGTCACCCTGATAGCCGGAGGTGTCCTGTTTCCCTTGGTGTTGATCTGGGCCTATGCAGGCTCCACTGATGCTGAAGTAGCTGCGGCGGATGTCGCAAAAGGCGGTGCCGCATGATCATGGTGCTGGTTGGAGGCTACGTCGGGCTGCTTTGGGTGTTGGTCAAGGTCGGCGTCTTCCCGAAATGGTACGGCTGGATGAAAGTCTCGCCAGTTGCTGTTTGGATGATCGCTTTCATGAGCATCTTTCTCCCGCTCAATTGGAATGCCCCCATGGGCGGCTCCATGGTCACGGTGGGCTCTGTCGGAATCAAGCCAGCGGTTGCGGGGCCGGTGACCGAGGTTGTCGCCAAGTCGCGCACGCCGATCTCCGAAGGTGAGGTTCTGTTCGAGATCGACAAGACGCCTTACACCGCTGCCTTGCAGCAAGCTCAGGCACAACTGGCGCTGGCGCAGGACCAATTGGCGCGAAAAGAGGAACTGCTATCGCGCGACACGGTCGCGGTAGCAGAGGTCGAAGCCTTGCGTGCCAATGTAGCTGTGGCCGAAGCTGCCGTGACCCTCGCCGAAGTCGATCTTTCCAACACAACCGTGCGAGCCCCCTTTGACGGCATGGTTCCCGCCATGACTCTTCTATCGGGCAACCGGGTCAGTCCCAATGTGCCGGTGCTGGCGTTCCTCGATGTGAACAACCCCGTTATCAACCTGGTTCTCAGCCAAAACCAGATCCGCAACGTGAAGACGGGGCAGAAGGCCGAAGCGGTGTTCAAAGCCTTCCCCGGGCAGACGTTCCAGGGAACCGTGTCGGGATTGTTCCTTTCCTCACCGGATGCCGAATATGATCTGGATGGGGCCACCCCCGAAGTACCCACGATCACCGATACGACCTATGTTGTGGTGCTGGAACTGGACACCCAAGGGGAAGCCCTGCCGCCAGGATCATCCGGCCAGGGGCTGGTGCTGACGGACCAAGGGACAAAGTTCCAGTTCATCAATCAGCTGACCCTGCGCATGACCACATGGATGAACTTTTTCTGATGTGGCGTCGCATCTTATCGGCTGCCTCGATGGCAAGTCTTGCTTCATCTGTGGTTGCTCAGGAATTCGGTCCTCGTGATCGGCTTGAAGCCGCTGCGACAACCTCAATTGGCGGCCCCGCCAACGCAGAAGCGCAGCAAGAACAGGACCGGTTGCGCAGGTTACAAACCTCACGATGGCCCGGATTTGATCGAACTATCGATCCCGTCGAATCCTGGAAAGAGAGGCTGCGGAAGGACACCGACCTTGCCCTGTCGTTTGACTATCAGGCGCTTTTCCAGAGATCCGACACCACCGTTTCCGGTGTCGATGAAGGCGCATCGGGACAGGCTAGGATTCTGGGGACATGGACGCTCGCAGATCGCGGCGGGAGCAATCCCGGCAGCTTTGTCTTCATCCTGGAGAACCGTCACAAGCTGGGTCTGGACCAGACACCTACCGGTCTGGCAGGAGAAATCGGCTATGTCGGGCTCACCGGCCTGACTTTCGGAGACACCGGCTACAGCTTGTCCGTAGCTTACTGGTCTCAGGCGATCATGGGTGGGCGAGGCGGCATAGTTGCGGGCCGGATTGATCCCGGTGATTACACCGACATCCTGGGCTATGTGAACCCTCGCACCGGCTTCCAGAACTTCGCCATCAACTACAATCCGGTGCTGACGATCCCGGACCCCGGCTTCGGGATTGGTGGTGGTGTTCACTTGACGGATCAAATCTATGTGCTTGGGATCGTCTCGGATGCGAACGGTTCCTTGACGGATGTTGACTGGTTTCCGGGAGGCGCCGAGTTCTACAAATACGCCGAGATCGGCTGGACGCCGGCCCGGAACCAACGCTACCTAACCAATATCCACCTCGGCGCATATCACATCGACGCCCGAGAGGACAAAGGCCTGCCGTCCAGTTCAGGGCTCGTCCTGTCGGGCAACTACACGTTTGAAAACGATCTGATGGTGTTTGGGCGGCTTGGATGGTCCGACGGCAATGACCCTATTGCCAAAAAGGGGGCGACCGGCGGGTTGATCTGGCGACCGGGGTTCTATGATGATCTGATCGGCGTCGCTGTAACATGGGCAGAACCAGTGACTGCCGGGTTGGAGAATCAAACCACATTCGAAGCCTTCTACCGCCTGGACGTCTCCGACAACCTGGCGCTGACGGCTGACGTTCAATACCTCAAAAACCCTGGGCTCAATACCGAAAACCCGTTGGTGTTTGGTTTGAGGTTGAGGTTCAACCTTTGAAAAGCGGACCTAGTCGGCGAGCGCAGCGAAAATCAGAAAGCCGTTCGACGCTATGGGCGGGAGCGTCCGAAAGGGTCTGCTACCAGTCGTTCCCGTGCCTTATGAGAACGGCCGTTTTGTCCCGCGTCTCGGAAACTGCAAAGACTAGTTTTGAAGGTCCGCTTCGGGGCTGCGACCTTTTGCTGACGCGAGTGGAAGAAAACGGCTATAGTGGACCCAAAGCATGCGTTCAACCCGATGCGATATTTGATTGCTTAGCAGGCTCGCTTCATCGCTCCTGAGATTGTGGCGTCCGCTTGTCGTCTGAGACATAGCTTTGAAATTAACCCTGGGCTAATCTGAGGTTCATGGAATACAGCAAACCGAAGCGGCGACTTGCGGCCATTCTGGCCGCTGACGTCATTGGCTATTCGAAAATGATGGGCGAAGACGAAGCAGGTACGCTTGCTCATCTGAAGGATTGCGAGAGAAAGCTGATCCAACCCACCGTCGCCAATTACCTCGGAAGCATCGTCAAGAAGATGGGAGATGGATATCTCGTTGAATTTCCGAGCGTTGTTTCAGCCGTGCAATGCGCGATTGAATGGCAGGACCAAATGGAAGGCCCGCTGGTGTTTCGCATAGGCATCAACTTGGGTGACGTAATTGTCGAAGATAATGACTTGTTTGGTGAAGGGATCAACGTCGCTGCCCGCCTGGAGTCACTTGCGGAACCGGGTGGAATTTGTCTTTCCGAGGATGCATGGCGTCAATCGAAAGGAAAAGTTGAGGCACAGTTTGAGGATCTTGGTGCCAAGCACCTAAAAAATATAGCTGAACCAGTGCGTGTGTATCGCCTGACATCCGGTGTGCGCGCTTTCCCCGATGAACTGCAAATGGCAGCACGACGCAACGATTCAAATTCGACCTGGAAGCCTCCCACCGTTCTCCTTTCACCGTTTCGACACCAGGGTGCCAGCATTGACGCAGAAAGCCTGGCCTCAGGGCTGACTGAAACCCTGGGCTCGGCGCTTGCCCATTTTGAGGAGTTCGAACTCATAGATCCCAGTAGTGCTAAGCAGGCCATCGCAAACTCCGGAGCTCTAGAAGTCGGTCGACGGCTTGGAGCCGAATTCGCGCTAGAAGGCATGGTACAGGTTGCGGTTCAAAAGGCACGCATAAGTGTGCAGCTTGTGAAAGTCTCCAATGGTCAACGGGTTTGGTCCGACACACTCGACCGCAGCCTTGATGATGTCTTTGAGCTTCAGGATGACATCACCGCGTTGGTCGCATCCACAATGAGCGATGCGGTCGGTGAGGAGCAGGCGAAGGCGATTGCCGAGAAACCGGATTCCGAGCTCTCGCCTCATGAGCAGGTTGTGCGCGGTCTTCAGCTCCTTCACCGGGTCAATCCCAAAGACAACGAAGTCGCCAGAGGCCACTTCGAGAACGTATTGCAATCAGATCCCAAGGGGCTTTGGCCCAAGCTCTGCCTTTGCTGGACATATGCCATAGAACTGGCCGGTGGCTGGCCGTCAACGCGAGCAGATGCACTCGAGTTCACCCTCAACGAAATGATCGATCTAATGCACCGCTATCCGCGTTCTGCTCACATTCACCGGCTTATGAGCCGCCTGCGCTATTTCGAAAGTGATTACGCAAAAGGCGTGGCCCATGCCGAGCGGGCCTACGAATTAAACCCATATCATAGCGACATGATGATCGCACTTGGCCTTGCGCGATTGTGGAATGGTGAGCCGGAACAGGCCTTGGTCCATCTTGAACGTGCATTTGCAACAAATCAGTATGCCCCTGATGTCTTCAAAAATTACTTATCGCTTGCTTATTTCCTACACGATCGCAGTGACGACGCACTCAAGATCCTGGCAAGCAGCGAGGGCGGGCAGACGATCACAAGACTTTACCGGATACTCAACTTGGTAGGATCAGATAAGGTGGAGGAAGCAAAGACAGAGGCACAGTCGTTGCTTGGCGAAAACCCAGACTTTCGTATCGACCGCACACAGTTAATAAATTCGTTTAAGCGTGGTGAGGATCGCGAGCGTATCGTTAGAGCCTTGCGGGAGTCGGGTCTGCCGGGATGAGCCATTGGGATCAACGCCGCCAGTTCGAGATATTTCGTTTCTTCCCGCTCATCTGTTAGTTGCATAACCCGAACTTTGTCGGCATCTAGCGGTTTTTGAGGCTCATGTCGATTTTAGAAAAGGCATCCGATTACTTTGTCATCCGATGGCTGCAAAGTCTGCTACTCGATGATCGTCGCGGTTGCGGCGAAAGGGCGGTTTGAATCTTATCCTTCAGACTGGCTTTCAATGACCGCTTTGACGACATGGGCCGCAACGCAGCGATGCTGGTGCTGCAAAAGCAAACGAATGCTGCGTAAGCAATAGCCGCGCCCGCACAAGTCCGGTTAGTCCGCTCTTGGAATTTGCAAAGCCCTGCAATGAATGTCTGCTTTGGGCTGCGACCTGCCGAATGCACCCGCAACACCCAGTTGGTCAGGCAACGACGGCTCAGGGCTCGTTCAGCCGTTGGTGCGTGCCGCAGAGAACGGCGGAGGAGAGCCCATTTTGACCAATACTGCAAGACGCATCGACGGCTGCTTCACCGGCAACGCGGTCATCTGAAAGAAACACTCGGAATTCGATTTTAGGCTTCACCGTGAGGTTTGCGGAGAGCGTGGGTAAATTCCTTTGGCGCGACAACGGGCAACACTTGTAGGGTCCGAACACAAGCGGCAGCCCATTTTCACGGGCTGTCCCTTGTCCTCGTTTCAAGTTGTTTTCGCCGAAGCCGATTTAAGAATCACATTCCCTTCTGC
The DNA here is from genome assembly GCF_001458195.1 of Ruegeria atlantica. GTDB lineage: Bacteria > Pseudomonadota > Alphaproteobacteria > Rhodobacterales > Rhodobacteraceae > Ruegeria > Ruegeria atlantica. The sequence continues at coordinate 174,188 of NZ_CYPU01000049.1, forward strand.
GCTATTCGTCCATCTCGCTGTAGTACGGCTCCCGATGGGGGAAAGTCTCGATCATCGCTTCGTGCATGCGCTGGATGTCGTCGAAGGGAACCCAGGCCCAGAGCATGCTGACCATTACGCCGTGTTCTTCACGTGGGTCCTTGAAGATGTCGAAAAACGCCTTTCCCGGAAGTCCACCGTGACCAGAACCGATGTGACGTTTGAACTGGCCGACACGAACCGCACCGAGGCTCGCTCCTGAATAGTGGAACATGTACTCACGCCGGCTCGGAGTTGCGTTCAGTAGGAAGCTGCTCTGATCGATGCCGTCGACAATCCGGTCGGAGGGGATCGCATCCATAACACCCGCCACGCGGGCCGCCGTCGTGTACATGTCCGTAACGTGGATCATTTCGGCCTTGGTCTGCAGTTCTTCGATGACGCCCGGCCACCAAGCCACTGCAGGAACGCGCACGCCGCCTTCTAGCACGTCGCCCTTACCGCCACGCAACGCTGTGTAGGACGATTCCGGGAACAGGTCGTACATTGGGCCGTTGTCGCTCATCCAGACTACGAGCGTGTTCTCGGCGATGCCCAACTCTTCCAGCTTGTCGGTCAATCGGCCGATATAGGCGTCATGCTCCATCATCTGATCGCCGTTGTGGGTCCCCATCGGCGATTTTCCTTCCCAATCCGGGTGAGAGGTGAACTGACTCATGAGGTGAGAGGCGTAGTAAATGAAGAATGGCTTGTCGCCCTCGGCATTCTGTTCGACGAATCCCATGACACGTTCGAAGGTCTCTTCTTCGAACTTGGTGTAGGATTCCGCGTTGAGCGGGCCGACTTCAACCGAGTCCTCTCCCTTCTTGCCTTCGAGTTTGCCGCGCAGGGGGGCACGGAAAAAGAAATCCGGAGCGTCGGTGTAATTGTTCCACATGACGCGTTCCGTGGGGGTGTTCCACGCCCAAGGGGCCGCATTGTATAGGCCAAAGAAGGCTTCATCGAAGCCCTGGTGGTGCGGAAGGGTTTCTTCGCCGTCGCCAAGGTGCCATTTGCCGTACATGGCTGTCGCATATCCGGCGTCGGATAGAAGCTCCGCAACGGTCACTTCTTCGGGTGCAAGACCAACCGGATTGCCGGGGAAGATTACATCGGTCAATCCCGTGCGCACCGGATGCCGACCGGTCATCAGCGCCACCCGAGTCGGGGTGCAAGACGGCTCAGCATAGAAACCGTTCAGCAATGCGCCTTCATAGGCAAGTTGGTCGAGGTTCGGGGTCGGCATGCCACGTGCTGCGCCGCCACCCTGAACGCCGAGTTCGCCGTAGCCGATGTCGTCGGTCAGGATATAGATGATGTTGGGCTTCTTGCCGAACCTGGCTTCCAATTCAGCGAGCTTGGTATCGATTGCCTTGTCTTCCTCGACCCAGGTCGCGCCGTTCTCCTTCTCCAACTCATAGAACGGAGCATCAAATTGTTGGGCGGCGGTACTGCCAGCAATACTCAGGGCGAGAGCAGCGACAGTGCAGCCAAGGCGGATACTATCGATTTTTGGTTTCATGGAGTCTCTGTCCTTTGTCAAAGTGTTGAGGGATTGCGATGGACCCAATCCAAAAGTTCATTTTCAAGGGTCTTCCGCAGCTCACTAAAACGCGTGTCAGTCTCCCCTCCCGCGTCTTGTTCGAGTCGGCACATGAGCGCGAGGTGTTCACACAGCTCCCGAAAGTCCTCGCTTTCGCTTAGGCTCCAAATCGCACGGGCGTGGCCTGGAAACCGAACCGCTGCGAACTCTATGTCACCAAGCTTCCCTGCCATGTTGGTTGGGGTGGTCCTGTTTCATGCGTTTACCCTTGCAGTGGGCCGCATTTTCAGGTCGTCCGGGAAGTATCCCTGTGTTACACACCGTTGCATGCCTCCGTAACAAGCTGAATTCAAACAATATGCCAGTTAAGGAAAGCAGCTCGAATCTACAGGCCTTCTCACGTTGCGCGCGAGAGGAACTGGATCGGATTCTCCGCAGCGAGGCATTCCAGAACGCTGACAGGCAGCAGGAGTTGCTCACTTACATCTTCGATGCCACGGTCGAAGACAGGGAGGCAGACCTTGCAGGAAAGGTCATCGCCGAAAACCTGTTCGGGATTGACCCGACATCACTCCGAGAGAGTTCAACGGTTCGTGTCGAAGTCGGGCGCTTGCGGCGCAGATTGCATGCCTACTACGCGTCAGAGGGCGCAAACAACCCGGTCGTACTCGACATCCCTAAGGGCCACTATGGGATGAATTTCACCGAAGTTTCTGTTGTGAACGCAGACAAGGGACAAGTCTGGCGGTGGGTTGGTATTGGGTCATTGGCATGCGTGGCGTGTCTCGCCATCGTGATTGCTTTCCTCTGGGACGAAGATACGACAGAAACTGGCCCCGCGCCGCTGGCACCTGAATTCACCGAAAGCGCAGAAGCCTACAGCCTATTCTTTGAGGCAAGGCGCATCGGCAATCCACCGGTCGTCAAGTCCAGGATCGAGGCAGCGCTAACGTTATCCAGAGAAATCCAGAGCATCGACCCGAGTTTTGGTGGCGGCTACGCAGCCGAATCCATTCAGCTCTGGAACTACGTTATGTTCGGCCACAGCGATGAGCCGGAGTATCACAGTAAACGGGCCCTGGAACTTGCGCGAAGGGCGGTTGCCACCGATCCTGAGTTCTCGTGGAGTCAGCATGCCCTTGCGCAGGCTCTGCACCTGAATCGGGATGTGTCTGCCGCGGTTGATGCGGTTCAAAGGGCAGTGGAATTGAACCCGACCGAGGCGGACCATCACGGGTATCTTGGCCTGATGTCGGCATTGTCAGGTCAAGGGGTTCGAAGCATAGAAAGCGTCAAAAGAGCGCTGGGGTTGAACGAAACCGTTCGAACTCCGTACCGCAATATTCTTGGCATCGCCTACTTTCTAAACGGCAAGTATCAAGAAGCGGCAGAAATCATCGACACCAACCGTTCCATGGGTGGCCCAAGTGGACCGCACATGCTGATGTATCTTGCTGCGTCCTACGCTCTTGCCGGAAATGACGGCCGCGCCCAGGCAATCGCAGAGTTGATCCGAAAGGACGAGAGCGGCTTCGCTCCAGCGGATTTCATAGACCGCCTGTTTCAGTTACCTGAACAAAGAGAGTTGATCATAGACGGGTTGCAGAAGGCTGGCTTGGCCTATCCCGCAATCGAGGCCGGATCGGATTAGTCTATATGCGTTGGGTGGGCATCGAAGTCCGATCGCGTATCGAACAACTGGCATCCAATCCTGGCGTGAATGGGATATTGGCAACTCGCTGATGGAAAGACCTAGCCATCGGAGCGGGCATTGTCCGATACTTGCCAATGGCAGCTTTTTTGCCGTCTCCAGACGTTTTTCAAACAATGGCAAACGGCAGCTCCGTCCCGCAGAGTAGTCATTGATGCAACGCGCGGCGAATGACTACTCCGAGCCCAAAGTGCCGAATGCTGCGCGGTCAACGAACGGCAGCAAGGCGCAGGAAGCAGGCTTTGCAAAGTTTGAACGCCTTTTCAAAAGCGGGCTTTCGGTGAATGACAGCTAATAATCGAAATAAAACGGCCTGATTGTCAAAAAAGCATCATCCCACTCCGCAGGCGAACGGACCTTAGATTGCTAGGGTCTGATCTCCGATTTTCCATTCTTGGAACCGGCGGGGCATTTTCTGCCTCCTCTTTATCGGTTCAGTTTAGTCCGAAGTATGCGTCGCGTGCCGGGCCTGCTGGTTGGAAAGCGGGAGCGCGGTCATCCGGCAGCCAGTTTTTATAAACAAGCCCGTCTTTCATGACAAAGTCTACATTGTCTCGCGTGATTGTATTGAGATCCTCAAGAGGATTGCCATCGACAAGGATGATGTCGGCATAACCGCCTGCGGCAATGGTGCCTAGCGTACCTTCTTTGTAGGGGTTCATCTCACCGCTGAAGCCTAAAACTTCCGCAGCATTTGACGTTGCTGTTTTCAACGCATAGTGCGGATTATCCAGCACCCGATCGTTGAACGAAATAATGTTATCAGCCTGACGGAAGAGGTCGGGACCAAACATGTCGCCACCTGTGACTATAAGCAGGTCGTGTTTTACAGCCCAATCCAGCATTTGTTTCGCGCCAGAATTGACCTTCACGGCTTTCGCTTTCTGATCTGCGCTGAAGAACGTGATCTGCTCCACCAAATCAGGATCAAAGCCCTCAAAGGCGATGACGGATTGAACCGAAAGTGCGACACCTTCTTCTTTCATACGAATAATTGTCTCCTCAGAGACGAGGAAATTGTGTTCAATCACCCGGACGCCTGCATCGATCGCTCTGTTAACCGAATTATCGTGATACGCATGGGCAAGAACGTAGGTGCCGTAGTCTTCGGCCACGCCGACAATTGCCTCCATCTCTTCTAGGCTGAACTGGGTCATGTGCAGCGGGTCGAACTCGCTGGCGACGCCGCCACCGGCCATGATCTTGATCTGAGTGGCACCAGCACGCAGGTTGTGCCGTGCCGCTTTTGTCACCTCGTCTACGCCATCTACAATGTAGCTGACTTGGGCCGCTTCCAGCTTATCCTGATCGCCCATGCGATCATTAAAGTTCCCAGTGTCGCCGTGTCCACCGGTCTGGCTCAGGAACGCGCCGGACGGGAAGAGACGCGGTCCCGGGACGATGTTATTGTTCACGGCTTTGGCCACGCCAAGAATGTTGCAGCCTGCATCTCGCGCAGTTGTGAAGCCCTGATCGAGGTAATCTTGCATGGCTGTCGCGGTGTAAGCGCCAGCAGCCATCTGGTCATAGTCACCGCGGAACTCGAGCATTCCATTTCGAAAACACAGGTGAGAGTGCATGTCGATCAGGCCCGGCATCAGCGTCCGGCCTTCGCCATCAACTGTGAACGCGTCCGGCACGTCCATGACATCTGCTGAAACGGACTTGATAAGGTTGCCTTCGACCAAAACTGATCCATTCTCGATCAGTGTCTCGCTGACACCATCGAAGATGTTCACATTGGTGAAAAGAACCTGACGTGGATCTTCACCGTCTTGCGCTATACCCATGTGGGGGGCAAGTGCAACTATTAAGCTGGTGAATGCCCCCCCAAAAAAGCCGTAGTTTCTCATGTGATACTCCCGGTCTGCCATTAGCAATCAAGTGTAGTTGTTTAATCCTACCAACAAAGCTTTCGGAGTCACTCAGATTTCTGGATTGGCGCGTAAAGCATGACGCGAATTAAGCTTATGCGCGTTTTTTCGTGAATTGCTTCAAGTCAAAAACCGTATCTAAACTTCTTGAGGTTTGGTATCGAACGAGATCATCAAAGTCGACTTTCTCCGCCTAGCCGACGTTTAACTCAGATGCGTGAGTGTCCGCTTTCACCAATTTCACTAAAGAGGGCGATGGCTGCTTTGGGTTGAGAGCAGTCATTGAACTAGTTGAGGTCAAAGGCAGCAAAGTCCGCACAGCAGCCAATTGGGCAGTCTGTAGCGAATGACCGTATCGAACCCAAATTGACCGATGCTGCACGATGCCCCAACGACAGGAATGCGCAGAAAACTGACATTGCAAACTCCATCTGTTTTCTGAAAAGCGGACATTCGCTCTGAGGTTTCGAACTTCTGATCAGAGCCATTTCGAGACGTTCAATCGACGTCGCAGACGAAAAAATCCGAATTCACTCAAATGCGCAAGCATCGACCCATAGGGGTCACATGGATCAAACAAAAGACAACGGCCCTCGGATGCCAAAAAGCTGACCCACAAATAAAATAACCGAGATTGATGATGTGTTAGGATAACGGATGCGCAGCTTGGTCTATGTTTTGACCACTCTTAATGGCGTATTGCCAAATTCGGGCAGTGTGAAAGCCAACAGCCCACCGTCGATGCCAGCGACATCTTGGCGACCAAGTGGCGCCAATTCCTGGCCATAGATCGCCTTGAACGGTTCCGACGCGATCACGGGCACAGCGAGATGCTTGCACAGACCTTCCAATCGCTCAACTTCGTTGGCAGCCGAACCGGTCACTGTTAAATCGAGCCTCCGGACTGTCCCGACATTTCCATACATGACCTTGCCGGCATGAAGCCCGATACCAAATTCGATTTCACCCATTCCATCTTCAGCCCTGGTCCGGTTTTTTCCGGCCAGCCGGCCGAGGGCATCGCGAGTTGTCATGACTGCGGTCAGACACATGTTGTCCCCAGTTCTGATTCCGTCCTCGAAGGGAAAGACCGCCATAACCGCATCGCCGATCAGTT
>NZ_CYPU01000050.1 GCF_001458195.1 Ruegeria atlantica
AACCCGCGCCGAGCCTCTGGGCATCGACGTGCAGGTGGCCGACCCGGACACGCTGGATGCGGGATCGGTCTTTGGCGCGATCTTCCAGTATCCCGGCACCCACGGCCATGTGCGCGACTTCACGAACGAGATCGCCGCGCTGCACGAACATAAAGCCATTGCCATTGTTGCTGCCGACATCCTGTCGCTGGCGCTACTGAAGTCACCGGGTGAGATGGGCGCGGATATTGCCATCGGCTCGACCCAGCGCTTTGGCGTGCCGATGGGCTATGGTGGCCCGCACGCAGCCTATATGGCGACCAGTGACAAGCTGAAGCGGTCGATGCCCGGCCGGATCATCGGCGTGTCGATCGACGCGCGCGGCAACAAGGCTTACCGCCTGGCGCTGCAGACCCGCGAGCAACACATTCGCCGCGAGAAAGCCAACTCGAACGTCTGCACCGCGCAGGCGCTGCTGGCCGTCATTGCCTCGATGTATGCCGTGTATCACGGCCCCGACGGCATCAAGGCCATCGCGCAATCGGTGCACCGCAAGACCTCGCGTCTGGCCGCCGGTCTGGAAGAGGCGGGCTTTGCCGTCGAGCCAGAGGTGTTCTTCGACACGATCACGGTCGAGGTCGGCCACCTGCAGAATGTCGTGATGGAGGCCGCCGTGGCCCGCGGTGTCAACCTGCGCAAGGTGGGTGAGACCAAGGTGGGCATCAGCCTGGACGAACAGACCCGCCCCGAGACCATCGAGGCCGTCTGGGGTGCCTTTGGTATCGATCGCAAGGATGACAGCTCGAACAAAGTCTATCGCCTGCCCGATTACGCGCTGCGCGAAAGCCCGTACCTGACCCACGAGATCTTCCACAAAAACCGGGCCGAGGCCGAGATCACGCGCTATATGCGCCGTCTGGCTGACCGCGACCTGGCGCTGGACCGGGCAATGATCCCGCTGGGGTCGTGCACCATGA
>NZ_CYPU01000051.1 GCF_001458195.1 Ruegeria atlantica
ACGAACTCAGGACCGTTATCTGAACGGATGTAGGACGGTGTGCCGCGCAGAATGAACAAATCCGTCAGAGCATCGATCACATCCGCCGAGTTTAGTTTTCGCTTTACCCTGATTGCCAAGCACTCCCGGCTGAACTCGTCGATGATGTTCAACGTCCGGAAAGGTTTCCCATCATCGGTGCGACAATGCACGAAGTCATAGCTCCAGACATGATTGCTATGTTCCGGCCTGAGTCGAACACATGATCCGCCTTCATTTCTGGTGTAAACTGCGAGCCCACCTGCAAATGAAATCCAGCGCCAAAATGTTGAGCACCGGTGCGATCGCCGCGAACCAAGGCTTGGCGGACTCCGAAATTAAGTCCGCTACAAGTATCCAAGGTAGTCCCAACGGCAGTAGTAACACTCCGGAAAAAGGGTCTCGTTCCTTTCCCAACCAGCCAAATGTGCCCGTCAAGAATGCAACCAACGCCAACAGGTACAGGACCGCGAATACGATGATGGTGGTTCTACAAACCAAGTCGAGCCTCAGCAGATCAAGCCAGTGCTGCGCAGCCGTTTTCTGCTACGCAGCAAACAGGTCACAATGCGCCTTCGTCGCCCAGGAACTCGATACCAGCTGTCGCGCCATCACTGTAAGCAATGCAATTCCAAGGAGCACGATCCTCGCCGACGCCGACTGTGACCTGTGTTCCCGCCTCGCTAAAGGCGGATGAGAGCACCACGACTTGTGAATTGTTCGTCGTGTTGGCTACATCTCGCAAACACGCCTGCTGAGCCGGGGTGAGCTCGGCGGACGCGCTTGATGTACTCGTATCGTCGCAGGCCGCAAGCAGTGCGAAACATGTCGCGCCTGCAATCATCACCGTCTTGTTAGACATTTTCTTCTCCCTCTGGTTCCCTTGAAATTAGTGAAATTGGACGCGCTTGTTTGAAGCTCTCGCGTCTGTGCAGCCAATTGAACATACCTTGATCCTGTGACGACCTTTCCCAAAACTTGCCGCGGGGTGGCTTGGCGGGCAGAGCACCATCACGTTGACTGCCAAGACCTCCAAGAACGTGGGATGACCGAATGAAGTCACAGGCAAAAGCTAGAGCGAACTCTGGAAAGAGGGCGAGTACGTTAAGTCTAAGCATCGCGCCCTCCCAACGACTGATCCGTGTAAAGTGCCTTCCGGCTGCCAGCACTCACTCCAGCGGCCGGAAGGGCTCGGCAAAGCGAGCAGCAACGACAACAACGGAGGTAAAATGAAAGTTGTGTCGAATTCGCATGTTTGAATCTAATTATTAATAAATC
>NZ_CYPU01000052.1 GCF_001458195.1 Ruegeria atlantica
GGGGGCGCGGACGCCTGATCGGGCGTACCAAAGGCGGCATGAACACAAAGTTGCATGCAGTGGCTGACACGGTTGGGCGGCCCATTCGGTTCTTCATGACCGCCGGTCAAGTAAGCGACTACACTGGGGCGAGAGCTCTTGTCAGTAGCCTGCCAGCAGCCGACTGGCTGCTTGGGGATCGTGGCTATGATGCGGATTGGTTCCGTGAAGCCCTTGTAGATGTGGGAGTAACGCCTTGCATCCCCGGACGAAAGTCACGCGGCAAGGCCGTCAAATATGACAAACGCCGATACAAACGCCGCAATCGTATCGAGATCATGTTTGGCCGCTTGAAAGATTGGAGGCGCGTGGCAACCCGCCATGACAGATGCCCCAAGGTGTTCCTTTCGGCCATCGCTCTCGCCGCAACCGTAATTTTCTGGTTATGAGTCCTGAGCCTAGATCAGGCTTCACCCGATAGCGAGCCAACATTATGCTTAACCCGAAACCACCGAATGGGTTTTACAGCGATTTGAAAAAGCAACAGCACCGAGCGCAAGAAAACTGGCGTATTTTCAGCTGACTTGTTGCGGATCGTCGGCTTTGTATCGCTGTAACAATCGGCTTGTCTGGCGAAAAAAATTAACTGGTGAACGCTAGGAACGGAGTTTTCAATACAATCGGCTCAGAGCCAACATTCGCTGCGCTCTGCACGAAGGAAAGAGGTCGCTTGTCCCCTTCGGGCTCAGTGCTGTCGCGCCGTGCCCTCAGCCAATCGCTTCTTGCCTGCCTCAAGAAACTCTTTCGACCTGCTATAATAAAAGCTCGTGGCTATTCCTTCTCGGTGGCACAGTTCGGCAATGCTGTCTTCATCACGAAGCCCTTTAAAACAATGCGGATCTTCTCCTCTGCCGAATGTTGGCGCCGAGTCTTCCTGCGGATGTCTTTGACGACCCTCTCTGCCGACGCTTTCTGTTTCCCGGATTTCATTCTCATCTCCACTCTCTGATGGTTACGATGAGCCTGAAATCCTCCACTACCCAATCAACCTACTCTGTTCAATGGGTGCTGATGGCAGACAACGGCAGCCAGATTTCATCGATTTTCCACATTCATCCAATTACTGCTATATGTGAATTCTTCAAACGACGAGGACACGATGAACTCACTAACCAGAATAACACGTGGGATGGGCGTTGCGTTAAAGGACGGTAGAGTGAAAGGCATTCTTGCCTTCACAGTTGGAATGATTTTATGGGCCTCGGTCTTTTACCACTTTGTCGAAGGTTGGAGTTGGCTCGACTCAATCTACTTTTCTGTCGTGACGATTTCGACCGTGGGGTTTGGTGACTTCTCACCTGAAACCGCGGCAGGGAAGATCTTCACAATGATTTACATCATCGTGGGCCTCGGTGTCTTCGTGACCGCGGCGACCACTGTGGCAGATACAATCTTGTCCCAAGACGACAAAAAAGCGGACAAATAAATTATCCCAATTCGGCCAAATCAAGTTCATGCCCAGGCATTGGTTTGACTGGGCAACTCACGCCATGGCCCGTATTCATTTGTTTCTTCAAACTGATAGATGATTACTACAATTCAAAAAATATACATATTATGTTTTTTGAGTGTAACATTCGAAAAACATATGGAGGGATGGAATGGAAAAGACTCAGGACGCGAAGATTGTCGATCTGGCAATACGATTGCTCTTTCTCGGACTGTTCCTCTATAGCGCCCTGGTCATGGTGGCCCCGCTTGCAAGTGTGGTTATCTGGGCAACGATCCTCTGTGTGGCGCTTTACCCGGCATTTGATTGGCTTCAGTCCAAACTGGGAGGACGAAAGAAGCTTGCAACGACAATCTTGGTCTTGTTGGGCCTTGTTTTGACCCTGGGGCCAGTCGCGACTGCGGTGTCTGGTGCTGCAGAACTAGGGTCCGAGTTTGCGGAACAGGCCGACAGGGGTGAGCTGAAAGTCCCACCTGCGCCCGAAGGCCTCAAGGAATTGCCATTGGTTGGAGACAAAATTTCCGATGTTTGGGGAATGTTTGTGCGCAATCTTGACGGCGCGCTTGCGAAATATGGCACGCAAATCCTTGAGATCACCAAGTCGCTGTTCGGAAAGGTGTTGGGCATCGGCATCGGACTTCTTGGCTTAGCTTTGTCCGTGTTGATTATGGGAGCGTTATTCAGTCCCGGGCCAAATTTGGTCCAGGGTCTTCAGCGCTTTGCCAACCGTGTCTTCGCACCGCGAGGCGGTGAATTCGTAACGCTGGCAGGCGCAACTATTCGGAACGTGACAAAAGGCGTGATTGGCGTAGCAGCCATTCAGGCGGTCTGCGTTTGGATACTATTGGCTTTGTTTGGGATTTCTTCGGCCGCCACGCTGGCATTTATCTGCCTGATACTCTCGATTATCCAAATCGGGCCCGGATTGGTTCTTATACCGGTAATTATTTACGCATGGAGTTCCATGTCCGGCGGAACTGCTTTGATCTTCACCGTTTTGGCCATTCCAGTCATGATAATGGACAGTTTCCTAAGACCCGTTTTCATCTCAAAAGGCCTCGAGACTCCTATGTTGGTCATCCTCATCGGTGTTCTCGGAGGTATGATGGCGTACGGTTTAATCGGCGTCTTTATGGGGCCGGTTCTCTTCGCTGTCTTCTATGAGCTGTTCAAAGTGTGGATTGATACTTCGCCCGAAGCCGAGGGCGCAGGTGAAGATGCGGCTGAAGGTGCGGCGAAATGAGGAAGACGATATGGACAACTCTGGCTGTCATTTTGATTTTTCTTGTCTGGTATTTGGTCGCTGATCGGAAAACGCCATTTACCGGGAACGCCAGAGTAAAAGCCGTGGCGACCCAGATCGTCCCGCAGGTGACAGGCACTGTGACTGACGTATTGGTCGAAAATGGCCAGATAGTCTCGGCCGGAGATGTCCTCGTCCGGATCGACGCGCGACCGTACGAGATTCAGCGCGACAAAGCAGAAGCTGATCTCGAAGCGGCCACTCAAGAAGTGGGCGCATCTTCGGCAGAGGTAAGAGCGGCACAAGCCAAACTAGCAAGGGCGCAGAGCGATCTGGATACGATGCGCATTCAAACGGAACGCGTATTTGCGCTCGAAAAGAAAGGGTTGATTGCCGTCTCAAAGGCCGATGATGCGCGAGGGCAACTGGCAGAGTCCGAGGCAAACTATGAGAACGCAAAAGCGGATCTGGAAAAAGCAAAACAGAGGCTTGGTGACGACGGGATTGAAAATCCGAAAATCCAGCGCGCGTTGGCTGCCCTGGCGGATGCAGAGCTTAACCTTGAGTGGACTGTACTACGAGCTCCGGCGACCGGTGTCATCTCAAACTTGCTGATAGCCCCTGGAACATATGCGCGGTCCGGCCAGGATCTGTTGACGTTTCTGGACGCAACTGACGTCTGGATCGAGGCGTATTTTACCGAGAACAACCTAGGAAGAGCCTCGATAGGTTCTCCGGTTGACGTGGTGTTGGATATGCATCCAGGTCAGATTATTCCGGGCGTCATTGAGAGCTTTAGTGCGGCTGTTTCCCTAAGTGGCGGTGATGTGCCCGGGCAATTGGCGAGCCCGCCAAGCACTAAAGGTTTTTTGCGGGAGCCTGAGAGATTCCCAGTCAGGATCGTATTGCCAGGATATGAAGCTGGAAATGCCGAAGATGATCTTCGCTTTCAGCTGAATGGGCAAGCCGATGTGATCATGTACCTAAGTGACAACTCGTTGTTGAACCTAGTGGGCCGCACCTACATCCGCGTGGTTTCAATACTGTCCTATGCGTACTGAGGACCAACGCTCTGTCGCCCGGCTTGCGCTGGGTGTTACCGGCGTCTTTTCATTGGGCTTATTTCTTGGGTGGCCGCTTGCCGTCGTTGGGGCGGTGTTCGCCGCCCTTTTTCTGCAAGCACCTGCCGCATTGCCTTTGGCAGCATTTGCTAAGCTCTTTGTCTTCTCTATTGGATTGATGTTCATTTCGTTCCTGTTGTCGTCAATCTTCTCACCATATCCGCTTGTATTTCTTATGCTGGTGGCCATTGGAATAATCCTGTCTTTCATATGGTCCGTTTCAGGCGCCGGAGTTTTACCGGGTGTTATAGCGCTCATGGGCGCATTGATGATTCCGAACCTGGTTCTGCAATCACAGGACCTGGCTTTGGTACTCGTTTATTGGATACCGTTGAACCTGCTATTTGCAGGCTTAGTATCGACGTTGATGTTCGTGTTGATACCCGCTGAAACTCAAACGGCGGCTCAAAAAAAAGCTGCAGCGCAGCCGAGTTTCGATCCACATCGCCGAATAGTCAGGATGTCTCTTGTCACAGTGCCGTTTGCTATGGCGTTCTTTATTTCCGGAGCGTCTGCATTGCTGGTTCTGTTCTTTGTCGCCCTGCTGAGCCAGCAACTCGCGGCGATGCCTGCCGCGGGCAAAGCTGTGGCAAAAGCAATGCTGACGGCAAACCTTCTCGGGGCGGCAGTATCCATCATTTGTTATGAGATAAACGTAATAGCTCCGGTTATTCTCACCCCCATTCTGTTGTGTTTTTTCTTTTGCCTATCACTCGGAGCACTTGGGAAATCTCAAGTTCCGCTCGCCGCCGCCGCCGGCTCCGCTATTACAACGGCTCTGATTGTATACGGCGGGTCGGTTGCACCGTTTTCAGACGAGGCTGACGTCAAGAGCATCACTCGAGTTTTGCAAGTTGCCAGCGCCGCTTTTTTTGTAATCATCGCATATGTCGTGGTGGATGAATTCTGGCCGGAAAAAGAGCGCCAGGTGACTGAATGAACTGTGGCGCTATGAGGCTCGGCGCTGAAACCGGCAGAGTTTTCAATTTGACCAGTTTTACTTAGCATTCTCTCGAGCGAATGGCGGCTTAGCCCGGAGACTGTGTGGAAACTGTCTGGGTATGTGCAGCTTTCCGTGAGTTTTGGGTTCGGAGCGTGTTTTGTCGATTGGTCGTTTTGGAACCTTCAGATTTGTTCCGAGAGCTGTTCCCGCGGAAATCTGGTTCGATTTCGCTTTTTGAGGTGCCTTTTCTTGGCCAAGATGCCTTTGTCACTTCATCGCTTCTAACGATTGTAGAGCGTTTTATGTGGTCCATATTTCGTGGGTGTTTCTCGCCACCGTAACCCGTTGCGATTGATGAAGATAATCCCACTCAAGATACGCCTGTCATCAACGCGAGTTTTGCCGTGGAACTTTGGGAAGAAGGGCTTCGGACGCGCCATCTGCTCGTCGCTTAACTAGAAAAGATCTGAAATGTTCACCGCTCGTTTTGAACGCGATGAATCACGCAACCAAATCGAAATCAATGGGTCCCGAAATTAGGTGCCTATGGCGGAATACGCCAAATTCGGGGCCAGATGCAACGCTTAGGATGAAACGTATCCTATTGACCTTGTTGGGGATATTGCCGGCATTCTGGCTTTAGCGTCTTACACAAAAGCAAAGCCCGTCGATGAGGTGAGCAATGGTTCCGACGAAAGTTGGACCGTGGTGGTTGCGGGAGGGCGCAACCGCCGTTGTCGAACGCAGTTAAAATGCATGATTAAAGCGTATTCCTTCTGAAAGCAGACGTTCCCATCAAAACACTTGTATGACCGCTTTGAGCGGCGGACTCAACGGATCGCCGCAACACTTCACTTTGGAAGCAAGGATGGAGTGTTGGTATGGCTTATCGTCGTCGGATTTATTTTACGGAGAAACAGAAGGCAGAGATTTGGGATCGCTGGCAGCGCGGAGAGTCGATGAGCTCGATCGGTCGGTTGTTTGATCGAGGCTCGTCGTCGATCTATCCCCTGCTTGCGAGAACGGGTGGTATACGGCCACCAGAGCGGCGGCGATCA
>NZ_CYPU01000053.1:2500-19353 GCF_001458195.1 Ruegeria atlantica
ACAAACAGTGAAGCTGACACTGGATCATCGAGCCGAAGCCCTACCAGCGCGATATACAGACATTCAATCCGTCGAAACGAACCAAACCGCCCACATATCTCTTCAGTTATCCATCAATGTCAAAGAACATAACACCCAGAGCCAAAAATCAGACCGTTGCGCCAATAACATCAGCGCGCCCGCCTAAATCAGTCCCTAAGATGCCCACCGTCTCTCCGATGCGTCCGGCTGTCTCTCCAACCCGTCCGGCCGTCTCTCCGACCCGTCAGCACCGCCTCAGCAGCGCCGGTGAAGGGGGTTCTAAGTATAACCGCATAAGTCCGCAAGCAGAAAATGACCTCCTGAGCGATTTTTTTCCATTTTTCTACTTATTTGTTTTTTATCAATAACTTAAGTTATTTCTCACACCCCTTCGAACGGCGATCTCATCAGGTGAAATACAAGTCGGAACTACACCTGCCTGCGCCTCCAGTAATCGTACCCCTATATATAGACAGGGCGCCCCATCACACCACAAGACTCAATCGAGTCGGAAGCGATTCAATGAGTCGGAACCGGCCTAAAAAACGGTGCTAGTACTGAATTCAGGTATGGAATACGCGCGTGTCTACCTACGCCGGGCTTGCGCATTGGCCCGGGATGCTGTGTGGTCGCCTCTGTAAGATGCCCAGGTTAGCCGTGAAATGACCACCGATACAGCCGACATGTTTCCACGCATAAGTACCGTAGGCTATGACGGCCTTCTTGTTTCCTTTGCCGATGCCATGGCCGAACCCTCGAACCGGGCGGCGCTGGCCTTTAGGGGCGCAGTCGATGCGGCATCCTGGGACGGTGTTGTCGAAACCTCGGCATCCCTTGCATCGGCCTATCTGAAGTTCGATCCCGACAAACTGCCTCGCACTGCAATCCAGGATAAGGTGCGACACCTTCTTGCCCAGCAGAATTGGCTGGGGGCACCGCTGCCTGCCGGTCGCAGGTTGTGGCGGGTTCCGACAGTTTATGGTGGCGAGCTTGCTCCGCAACTGGACGAGGCAGCGGCGGCGGCGGGGTTGGATTCCATGGAAGCCGTTCGGCGGCTGAGCGACACAAAGGTACGCGTATTAACCATCGGCTTTGCACCAGGGCAGCCGTATCTTGGTCCGCTTGGTTCTGAGTTCAATATTCCACGTCTGAAGGAACTGACTCCTATGGTCCCAGAGGGGGCCTTGGTATTGGCAATTTCCCAATTCGTACTGTTCTCGGGCCCCACTCCGACCGGTTGGCGGCACGTGGGCCAAACCGCATTTCGTTGCTTTCGCCCTGACGCACCGCAGAGCTTTGCGTTGAAGCCAGGGGATGAAATGCAGTTCCTGTCCGTTTCGCGCGACGAACTGGAAACCATCCGCGCCAACAACTCGGACGGCTCAGGCGGGGCCACCTGCGAGGAGATCGCGGGATGAGCCTGATTGTTCATCGCATTGGCCCGGCTTGCACCATACAAGACCAGGGTCGTGTCGGGTATCTGGATCAGGGGCTGTCCCGATCCGGCGCCGCCGATCAACTGGCCCTGCACGAGGGCGCGGCGTTGCTGCGTCAAAGCCCGGAACTTGCCGCTTTGGAAATGGCGGGAATGGGTGGCGAATTCGAGGCAACAAAACCTCTCGGCATCGCTCTGACGGGTGCTCCGATGCAAGCCAACATTGATGGCTCACCAATCGTCTGGAATGCATCGCACCAGATGGAAGCTGGTCAGCGGCTGGTGATCGGCGCCGCGACCAGCGGAACCTATGGCTATCTACATGTCAGTGGGGGAATTGCGTCCAAATCGTTTCTGGGATCACGCTCGGCGCATTTGACGGCAAAGATCGGGAACACCATTCAGACCGGAGATACATTGCCAGTCGCAAGCGGATCAGGCGTGACCGGCATGAAACTTAACCCGGATGATCGCTTCTCGGGTGGGGTTCTACGCGTGATCGCCAGCTTTCAGACCCCCCTGTTCGATCAGGAAACGTTGGACCGCTTTGTGCAAACCGAATTTCGGCGTGGCAGTCGGGCCAACCGAATGGGGATGCAGTTGGATAGCGAGGGCGAAGGTTTCGCGGCCCAGGGTCAGCTGAACATTCTGTCCGAGGTCATTACCCCCGGTGACATACAGATGACCGGAACAGGCAGCCCATTTATCCTGTTGCCTGAATGTCAGACCACCGGGGGTTATCCCCGTATCGCGACGGTTCTACCCTGTGACCTACCGCGCGCGGCACAAACCTCGGCGGGCGGACAGATCAAGTTCGAATTCGTGTCACTGGACGAGGCCACAGCCCTGCAAACCGCCCACAAAGCCGAACTTGCCCGGCTACCTATGCGAGTCGAACCGCTGGTCCGCGATCCGCATGACATCCCGGACCTCTTGTCCTACCAATTGATCGGCGGAATGATCTCTGCCACCGACTAGGGAGTACCACCTATGCCAAGCGTCGATCTGAATGCCGATATGGGCGAAAGCTATGGCCCATGGAATATGGGCGATGATGAAAGTCTTCTGAAAATCATCACATCCGCCAATATCGCCTGCGGCTTTCATGCCGGTGACCCGGATGTGATGGCCAAGACGATGACCTTGGCCGCCGAAAATGGCGTTGGGATCGGCGCGCATCCCGGCTTTCCCGACCTGCAGGGCTTTGGCCGCCGCAACATGAAAGTACCCCATGCCAGCCTGCGCAATCTGGTGCGGTATCAACTGGGGGCGGCAATCGGAATGGCCAAGGCCGTTGGCACCGAAGTGCGGCACCTAAAACTGCACGGGGCGCTGGCCAACATGTGCTCGGTCGATATCGACATGGCCCGAGCCTGTTATCAGGGCGCGCTGGATGTCGATCCGGACATCATCATCATGGTTTTGGCCGTTACCAAACAAGAAGAAGCCGTGCGCGAACTGGGGTGCAAATGGGTCGGCGAGATCTTTGCGGACCGGGCCTATAACGACGACGGAACTCTTGTCGACCGCGGCCTGCCCGGCGCGGTTATTCATGACCCCGAAATTGCCGGACCGCGCATCCTGAACATGGTGCGCGAAGGTGCCATCATCACCGAAAGCGGCCAGCGGCTAGAGACATCCATTGACACGATCTGCCTGCATGGCGACGGCCCAACCGCGGTACAAATCGCCCGTTCGGTTCGCACATCCCTGATCGACGGCGGGGTCGATGTGACAAAATTCATGCGATAGAAAGAAGGGCGCAATCCTGACGATCTATCCTCTGACTGTTGCCTGTATGGGATACAGACCCTAGCATGCCTGACAAGTGCATGTTCTGAATACCACAATTCCAAGCAGCGCCATGCCGAACCGGTATAGGCAAGGAGGTTGGCCAATGTCTTTTGATCTGATGAATTACGAACCGCGCGGCGACAAAAAGAACTCTGAGTTCTTCCACCAATATTTGCCGATGATCTACGAACGCCGCAAAAGCTCGGGCGTGGTGGAACAGGTCGGGGCGATTCAGGCGATCGTCATTCAGGTTGAACCGGACGCGATGTTCGACACGCTGATCGAGCTTTATGTCATGACACCCTACCGACATACGGCCAGCTATCTGGGCCAGACGCACAAATTTGCGGTGTTGCATTCGCACTCCGACTATCCTGCGATTATCGTCATGGCGCCACTAAGCCCGACATTCGAAGACTTTATCCCGCGCATCAACCGGATGTACCCGCTGGCCCGCAACACCCCCCAGACCCGCTATGTCGGAGAGATTTATGGCGCCACGGACCTCAAGACCCTGGCCAAAACGCTTGAAGATCAGAACATCAGGTTTGAGTACAAGGGAGACACCGAAAACCCGTTCTACACTTCGGACGGGTTCAGATTTACGTCTCCGTCCGATTTCACCTGTAATAGGGTTGGCTACTCATCCCTGGATTTCAACGACACCGACAGCCTCGGTTTGGGTGACCGGATATTGCTGAGCAATGACGAACAGGCGCGGCTGGATCAGGCGGCGGCATTCGGGGCCGACAGCAAAATCGCGCCTTTGATGCTGGGGGTCGACCACCTTGCAACACGCATTCTGGCCGGCGAGCGTGAGGACGCTATCCTCGAGTTTCTGACCATGGTGCCCTATTACTTTTGGGGCGCGTACAACATCTTTGAGATGAACTCGTCTACCAATGTGAACCGAAACGCGAATGTGGACGATGACAAGAAATCCCCCGCCAAGGTCTTCACCGCGAACAACACACCCTCCTTCGTCAATTCCTTCGAACAGCTGCCGATGCCAACTGAGGATTTCGTTCGGAACTTTGGCCGTCGTCTGCACCACATGGCGATTGAAATCCAGGACGGCGACCACGGCGCGGGTGAAAAGAACGTCGATTTTGTGGTCAACACACTCAAAGACGAGGGCGTACCGTTCCTGGCTCATGTGGTTGGCGAGTGTAAGGATGATCCGAACCTCAAGCAGATATTCTCAAAGCATTCGAAGTATACGCTGTTAATCACCGAGTATATCGAACGCTGTCACCACTATGACGGGTTCTTTACCAAGGATAACGTTGCCGCTCTGACCGCTGCGGCGGGTCAGGATGAACAATACGAACACGGCCACGTCTTCGACTGACAAAAAAAGGCTGCGAGTTTCCTCGCAGCCCAGATCCATTCAGGAGAGTATGTCGAGCCTTATGACGGCCCGATCATGAAACAAGTCACATTCCGGGCCTGCAACCGGCGGCAGGCCAGATCGGCCTGTTCGCGGGTCATGCCCTGAAATGTCGCGTCGAAGCCGCGCGAGCTTTGGTTCACCTTCCGCAGCGTGCCTTCCAGAGTGGTCATTTCCGACAGGGCCGTTTTCAGCAAAATCTTTTCCGCCTCATATCGGGTGGTATAGCGGCCAACGTTCACGCCCCATAGCCGTCCGCCCGATGTTGACAGTCGGGTCACGATCTCTTGCTCGGGTTCGGGCTGCACTGCCGGATCGGTCGAGGCAAGAACCAGATCAGCCGGGCGCGCAGCGGGGCGGGTTGCGTCGCTATCACCAGACGGTTGGATGTCGGCAGCTGCAATCGCCGCAGCGATTCCGTCCTTGATACGCGTACCGTTTTTGGCAGCCGTCTCAGCCACAGTGCCAGCAACCTGAACTGCGGCACCCGGTCCGGGGCGCAGAACGGGGCGCAGACTGGATTTTGGCGCGATAGTCAGGGCCGCGACGGTTGCGCCCAATCCCGCGTTCCCGGCATAGGTGGGGCGGGCCGGCTTGCGGATCGGGGCACGCGAAGGGGCACGGCGGAATCCCATGTCCAACAACTCAGCGACTTTTGCATTCCGCGATGCGCCGGATTTACCGCCAAAGACAGTCGCGATGATGCGTTCGTCCTTGCGTTTGGCCGATGCAACCAGGTTAAAACCAGCGGCCCGCGTGTATCCGGTCTTGATACCGTCCGCACCTTTATAGGCCGCCAATAGGCGACGGTTCGTGTTCGGAACCGTCTTGATCCCGGCATGCGTGGATTGGCGCGAGAACAGGTTGTAATACTGCGGATAGTCATAAAGCAGGTGGCGACCCAACGTGGTCATATCCCGCGCGGTCGACAAGTGACCTGATTCCGTCAGGCCATGTGCGTTCTTGAACGTTGTGCGGCTCATACCCATGGCCTTGGCCGTGCGCGTCATGCGACGGGCGAATGCTGCTTCGGATCCACTGATCGCGATGCCAATCGCCGTGGCCGCATCATTGGCGGACTTCACGGCAGCCGCCCTGATCAGATATCGGAACGCAATGGTTTGCCCGGTGCGAAGGCCCAGTTTCGAGGGGGGTTCAGAAGAGGCCTTTTTTGTAATCCGAACGGGCGTGTCCAAGGTGATCTCACCATTCCGCACCGCCTCGAATGCAATGTAGAGTGTCATCATCTTGGTCAGAGAGGCCGGATGCAGTCGGGTGTCAGCATTGCGCGAATGCAGAACCTCGCCTGTCCGGGCGTCGATGACCATCGCCGCATATGGTGCCGCAAATCCCTGCAACGGCGCGAAGGAGAGCAGCCACAAGAATGCTATAAGAAATAAGCCCATCCGGGCCGGAACTGTCCGCCGAACCTGCACGATCTTTGCCTCTGTCTACCTCAGGCCGCCGGGTTTTCCCGGTCAGCGTTAATTATTTTTTATTGCCTACAAGGCTAACACAGAGACCCAATGAAATAAACCGAAAGCGTGCAAATTCGCTGTTTTGTTAAGCGCCCGAACCGGCACTACATGTAGACGCGCACAGCCCACGACCTACCACATCCACGCAAATAGAACCCCTTAAAGTAATTACCGCCCCGATTTTTGAGAACTGAGACCAATTGGCAACATCAACTTAGGCGCTGAACCAGATCAGCAAGTTCGCCCAAATCCCGCATCTCGCGATAGCGCGGATTGTCCGCAGGGGTTTCTGCCTTCTCAATCTCCCAGACCAACCCATGGGGCACATAAACGCCCCAACATCCGGCCTGAATTGGGGCGACGACATCGGACCGCATCGAATTGCCTACCATCATTGCAGATTCGGGTCCGTCACCATGCCGCGCAAAGATATCGCGGTAGGTTTGCGCTGACTTTTCGGACACGATTTCGACCTCGTCAAACAATTCTCCCAGACCGGATTGCGCCAGCTTTCTCTCTTGATCGATCAGGTCGCCCTTGGTGATTAGAATCACCCGATGCGTATCAGTCACCGCTTCGATGGCCTCTCGCGCGTGGGGCAAAAGCTCGATCGGGTGGGCTAACATGTCCTGCCCCGCTTCGACCAACTGGCGGATAACCGAGGCTGGAACACGGTCGTCGGTCACTTCGATTGCGGTTTCGATCATCGACAGGGTGAAGCCTTTGATTCCGTAGCCGTAGTGCCGGATATTGCGTTTTTCCGCAGCAAGCAGCCGATCCAACAGGTGATCGCGATCAGCGTGATCGGCCAGCAATTCCGTGAAATGGGTCTGCGTCAGTTTGAAAAACCGCTCGTTGTGCCAAAGCGTGTCGTCGGCGTCGAACCCAATTGTGGTCAGCGCTTTTTCCATTTCGATTACGTCCTGCTGGCTCTTTTCTCTGGCCCCATGCACGTTATATAATCGATCAGACAAACCGAAGCCTGAATCAGACCGAGGCGCAATGACCGAACACAAATGGATGATGTCTGACCAACCGGACAACGACGATGATCCGTCGCTGTTGGTGCAGACGCGCCCTAAGACCAAGCGCCCGCCGTTGTACAAAGTACTGCTGCTGAACGACGACTACACGCCGATGGAATTCGTGGTGCATGTGCTGGAGCGTTTCTTTGGCATGACCCATGCCGAGGCGTTCGAAATCATGTTGATCGTCCACAAGAAAGGCGTCGCCGTGGTTGGCGTGTTCAGCCATGAGATCGCCGAAACCAAAGTGGGCCAGGTCATGGACTTTGCCCGCAGGCACCAGCACCCCCTGCAATGCACAATGGAACGGGAAGAGTAAGGTCACCTTAGCCTTCTCTCTCATATTTGCCGATGTCCCCTCGTCTTGATCTTGCCCTGCAAAGCGGCCTTGAGCTGTCGCAACCACTCAGCGTGCTTGGGCCGACATCCGACAGCGATCTGTCGGCCCTGCCGCGTGAAACGCAGGTTGTGCAGCCATTCAAACCGTTTCACGACCACTTTGCCGGACAGGGCTTTGCCGCCGTGCCGGAAGCCCACGACCCTTGTCAGGATGCCATCGTGATCCTGCCCCGCGCCAAGGCGTTGGCGCGCAGCATGGTGCATCAGGCCTGTCAGCGGGCCAGCGGACTGATTATCATAGACGGTGCCAAAACCGACGGCGTCGATAGCCTGCTGAAAGACATCCGCAAACGCGTTGACGTCGAAGGGCCCATCGCCAAGGCGCATGGCAAGATCTTCTGGTTCCAATCCGCACCCGAGGCTTTTGCCGACTGGGCCGCCCCGGGCAACCAGACAGTCGATGGCTTTCTGACCGCGCCCGGTGTGTTCTCGGCTGATGGGATTGACCCTGCCTCGGCCCTGCTGCTGGGCGCATTACCCGAAAAGCTGGGTGCAAGGATCGCTGATTTGGGCGCTGGCTGGGGATATCTTGCAGCCGGTGTGCTAAAGGGCGCCAATCCGCGCGCGTTACATCTTGTCGAGGCTGACCAGATCGCCCTTACCTGCGCACGCGTCAATTTGGCCAAGACCTGCGCGCAGTTCCACTGGGCCGACGCCGTCACGTGGAACGCGCCGGAACCGTTGGACACGGTGATCATGAACCCACCGTTCCACACATCGCGCGCCGCCGACCCTGAGCTGGGTCAGGGCTTTATCAAATCCGCAGCTCGAAACCTGACCCGGAGCGGCAATCTGTGGATGGTCGCAAATCGCCACCTGCCCTACGAGGTCACGCTGGCCGAGAATTTCGTACAGGTTCAAGAGGTGTCCGGCGACAATCGGTTCAAGGTGTTTCACGCCTCTCGCCCTCGACGGTGATCCCGGTTAACCTCTGCCGCAAATCAGGAGACAACGCATGTCCTTTTCCATAGCCGGCAAGACCGCCATTGTCACAGGCAGCGCCAATGGTGTCGGACTGGCCATCGGGCGCCACTTTGCGGATGCCGGGGCCAATGTCATGTTCGCCGACATGGACGAAAAACGGCTGTCCGACGAGCTTGGCGAACAGGCCGATGACAGCAACATCCGGTTTTTCGCTGGCGACCTGCGGGAGAAGCTGACCATCGCGAACCTGCTGTCTGCCACTCTTGATGCGTTTGATCAGGTGGACATCCTGATCAATGGCGCGCGGCAGGTGATCCCGTCCGATCCGCTGGACGCGGACGACGATTCCGTGCGCATGCTACTCAATCAGAACCTGATGCCCTCGCTGCGTCTAAGCCAGGCGGTCGCCAAACGCATGATAAAACAAGCAGGTGACACTGACGAAGGCCCCGCCGGGTCGATCATCAACCTGTCTTCAATCGCGGCGCGGCGCACCCACCCTGATCTGATGGCATATTCCGTATCCACCGCCGCGTTGGATCAGATGACACGTTCACTGGCCGTTGCCCTTGCCCCGAAACGGATCCGCGTCAATTCCATCGCGCTGGGATCGGTCATGAGCGCCTCGCTGCAGTCCACGCTCAAGGAAAATCGGGACTTTCGCAACGATATCGAGAGACATACTCCCTTGGCCCGGATCGCAGCCCCGAACGAACTGACCGAAACGGCACAGTTCCTGGCCTCGGATGCAGCCGGCTTCATCACCGGACAAATTCTGACAATTGATGGCGGCCGCACCTTGCTGGACCCCGTCGCAGCCCCGGCTCATTAATCCCTATGTTCGATACCGAAAAATCAACCGCTGCCGCGTGGTTCCGTCAATTGCGCGATGAGATTGTCGCCGCGTTTGAGGTACTTGAAGACACCCACAGCTCTGGCCCTTTTGCAGACGCAGCACCTGGCCGGTTCGAGGTCAAGGAAACCAAACGCCAATCCGAGGACGGCAGCGATGCGGGCGGCGGGTTGATGTCCGTGATGCGTGGCGGGCGGGTCTTTGAAAAGGTCGGCGTCAATGTCTCGACCGTATACGGCACTTTGGGTGCGCGAGCGCAACAGGCCATGGCGGCGCGCAAGGGGATTCCGGGGATGACCGAAGATCCGCGTTTCTGGGCGTCGGGAATTTCTCTGGTCGCGCATATGCAAAACCCGCATGTACCGGCCGTTCATATGAACACCCGCATGTTCTGGACCCCGCACGCATGGTGGTTCGGCGGTGGTTCAGACCTGAATCCCTGCATCGAATACGATGAGGATACAGCGCATTTTCATACTACCCAAAAGGCGCATCTGGATCCACATGGTCCCGGCCATTACCCTCGCCTGAAAGACTGGGCGGATGAGTATTTCTATATCCCTCACCGCAAGCGCGCCCGAGGCGTAGGCGGGATATTCATGGATGACTATTGTACCGGAGACTGGGCCGCAGATTTCGCGCTGACCCAGGATATCGGTCGCGCGTTCCTGCCTGCTTTCCTGCCATTGGTGGAAAAGCGCCGAGTCCAGGGTTTTGAAGAAGCGGCCAAAGACACGCAACTGGTGCATCGGGGTCTTTATGCCGAATACAACCTCGTCTACGACCGGGGCACGAAATTCGGGCTGGAAACCGGCCATGACCCGGATGCGGTGTTGATGAGCCTTCCTCCAATGGCAAAATGGGCCTGATAGATTAGCGGAACCCAAAATCCAGGAAGTTATCAAAGCAATAGCCCTGCGCGGACCCCGCCGACATGTTCTCACCCACACGTTTTACGGTGATCGAATATCCCGGCGTGGTATCGACACCATCGGGTGGGGTGAGTGAAAACTGCACCGTGCGCACGCCTTTTTCGTAGGCCCGGACTATATAGATACGCTGGGTTGCTTTGGTTCTCAGGCTGCGAATAGCAAAGTCGCCTATCCCGCACCAATACGCGACCGGGGCCGAAGACCCATTGACGGCGACCTCGTAAACACCGTTATTCATAGGAGTGACTGTGGTTTTAAAACCCGGGTAAGCGCCGATTCCGATCCCAATTCCCTGTGCAAATAAAGGCGACACCGCAAATGTTGCCAGGGCCGCTATTTTCAAAACTCGCATAATGGCAATTCCTGTTTCGAAACACTTATTCAAGATCATACCGGACACGTGGTCCGAGTAAAGCGGCACCATTTTCGGGAATTCGGCCGACAGGACCCCGACACAGCACATACAGGCAAATCAGTATCATTTTTGATTATAAGCAATTAGGATCAAGGCATATATTGGCTGGGGTTTGTTTTGAGCAAAGCGTTTCCAAATGACTGGTTTGATATCCCGTCCGAAAAATACGCGGATTTCGGCGCCATGTTCTATCTTGCATCGCTGACCAATACACACAGGCCGCGCACCCTCGGGCAGGTGCTCTATGCTTTTGAAACGCCTTTTCGGCTGAACCAGTACCACATTTTCCGGCAGAACGGTTTCCCACGCGGGTTTGTGACCTTCGCCGGCCTCAGCCCCGAAGCCGAGCGTCGGTACGCCATTCAAGAAAAACCGCTGAAAGATACGGACTTTGCCAGCGGCACGTCCTTCTGGATCGTCGACCTTGTGGCCCCGTTTGGACAGACCAACCAGATCGTCGAAATACTGAAAAAAGAAATCCCCCACCCTCGGGTTCGAACCAATCGGATGGACAGCGACCTGACCCGAAATCGCATCGTGGAGTGGACCCGCGACGACGCGGGGGACGTACACATGAAGCTTTACCGGAAGAAAGAGTTCCGCGAGGTCCTGAAAATGGAGGGGTCTTGAAATGGTATCGATAGTAGGGACAACAACTGGCTTTGTAACCGGAGATCCCCCTAATCAGGCCAGTGGCGATCTTGGCTTGACCGGCTTTCCTCGGACGCAATCCTGGTCGATCTCTGATCAGCCATCACTGGGCGTGGCCTCCATTAACCCAAATACCGGCGAATGGACCTACACGGTCAATCAAAGCGATTTTGACGATATCCCGTTCGGGACTACGGTCACTGATACCTTCACGGTACAGGTCACCGGATTGGACTTTTTATTCCAACCATATGACCTGACCCAAGAGATCACCATCACCCTTGAAGGCGTGTGCTTTACTGCAGGCACCTTGATCCTGGCTGAAAAAGGCAATCAAAAGATAGAAACCCTGAGCGTTGGCGACAATGTGATGACCGTAGATCGCGGGCTGCAACCGATCCGGTGGGTGGAAAGCAGCGCCTTATCGCCGGACCGATTGCGAGACAATCCGGCCATGCGCCCGGTTCGGATCAAAGCTGGCAGCCTTGGCGCAGGACGGCCCGAACGCGATCTGCTGGTATCACAGCAACACCGCATTCTGGTCAGCGGACCAAAGGTCGAGCTTTTGTTCGGCGCGCCCGACGCGCTGGTTGCGGCCAAGCACCTTTGTTCCTGGCCAGGTATCGCGATTGACACCTCGGATGACCCGGTCGAGTATTTTCACATCCTGCTGGATAGCCACGAAATACTGACAGCCGAGGGCGCACTGGCTGAAAGCCTCTATCTCGGCGAAGAATCCCTGTACACTCTGTCCTCGGACGCATTGCAGGAGCTCGCCGCCATTTTCCCGGACACAGCCATGCCGAATGGGCTAGGATTCGGCCGAGCAGCCCGCCTGATCCTGCGAGAATTCGAAGCCCGCGCGCTGGCTTAGACCCCGCGCAAGTGCCCACCCACGTCTTGCGGTGCCAGTGCGACCGTTTTGATGATCGCAAAACAGGGTTTGCCCGGTTCCAATCCCAACGCTTCGACGGAACGGCGAGTAACCCGGGCCAAAACAGAACCCGCGGGTGTTCTTACGGACACAATTGCACCCGGCCCTTCGCCCGCGCGGATCGTGTCGACCGTACCTTCCAGAACATTTAAAGCCGAAAGACCCTCGGGGCGTTTGCTGGACAAAATAACCTCTTGCGCGGGAATGCGGATTCGCAGTTCTTCCGCAATTTGCAGGGATATCCAGGGCAGAAACAATGACGACCCGCCTGCGTCCAACTCGGTCAGCCCGTCCGAATGATGTTTGACGACCCGAACCTGCAACACCGCACCGACAGCCCGCACACCCGCCGGTGCGACCGACGGATCGGCCAGTACATCGGAGGCCGGGCCGTGCCGCACGACCTTGCCCTGTTGCAACGCGACAACCGACGTCGCCAAACGCGCAACTTCCGCGGCCGAGTGTGTGACGTACAAAATCGGTACCGAAACCTCATCCCGCAGCCGTTCAAAATACGGCAATATCTCAGCCTTTCGCGCGTCGTCCAATGCGGCCAGAGGCTCATCCGCAAGGATCAACCGTGGACTGGCCAGAAGCGCGCGCCCAATAGCAACGCGCTGCTTTTCTCCACCCGACAACCCTGAAGGCCGCCGGTTCAACAGGTGCCCGATCCCCAGCATTTCGATCACTTTGTCCGGGCTTTCGCGGCGCGCACCCTTGGGCGCGAACCATTTTCCGTAGAACAGGTTCTGGCGCACAGTGAGATGTGGGAAAAGACGACCTTCCTGAAAGATGTAACCCAGCCGTCTTTTGTGCGGTGGCAACCAGAGGCCTTGCGCGGTGTCAAACAGCTCCCACCCGTCTACAGCAACCCGACCGGCCATGGGTTTCACCAAACCGGCGACGGCATTTACGATGGTTGTCTTTCCAGACCCGGACCGCCCAAACAGAACCGTCACACCGGGTGGGGCATCAAAACTCAGATCCAGCTTGAGGTCGGGCAATTCGTGCTGCAAACGAACGGACAGGCTCATGATCCGGCCACCCGCGCTGCAACGCGTCGCCCAATGAACTCGGACAACAACAGCGCGCTCATAGCAACCACGATCGAGATGACCACTAAACGGGTGGCCGCGGCTTCGCCGCCCGGAACTTGCAGGAAGGCATAGACTGCTGACGGCAGGGTTTGCGTCTGACCCGGGATATTCGACACAAAGGTAATCGTTGCCCCGAATTCTCCCATCGCTTTGGCAAAGGCCAGTATTGCCCCGGCGATAACGCCGGGCAGGATCATCGGAAGGGTCACCGTAGCAAACACAAACAGGCGTGATGCACCCAGTGTGGCTCCGGCCTGTTCCAGTTTGGGGTCCACAGCTTCGATCGACAGGCGTATGGCCCGCACCATCAGCGGAAATGCCATGATACCCGCGGCAAGGGCAGCCCCGGTCCAACGAAACGCCACGACAATTCCGATCTCTGCCAGCAACTTGCCCAGCGGCCCCTGAATTCCAAAAGTCAAAAGAAGCAGATAGCCGGTCACCACCGGCGGCAGGATCAACGGTAAATGCACCAGCCCATTCAAGACCTGCCGACCCGGAAACCGCCAACGCGCCAGCGCGTAGGCAACGAATATGCCCAACGGCAATGTCACCAGTGTTGCCCAAAACGACACACGTAGCGACAACTTCAGCGCCTCAAGCTCTGCAGGTCCCAACCACCCCATGCCACTATCCGTTCGGCAGGGTGAAACCCTGCTTTTCAAACACAGCCCGCGCCGCCTGAGATTGCAGGTGGTTCAGAAACACCCGCGCGGATTCAGCACCGGCAGCCGTCAGAGCCGCCGGGTAGATGATGGGTGGATGCAGGTCGGGCGAAAACTCGGCGATAACACGAACCCGTCCTTCGACCTGCGCATCGGATCGGTAGACGATGCCCATTGGGGCCGCACCCGTGGCAACCAGTGCAAGGGCTGCGCGCACGTTATCCGTCTGTGCGATCTGACCCTGAATGCCCTGCCACAGCCCCAGGCTTTCCAACGCCGCCTTTCCGTAAATCCCTGCCGGCACGGCATCCACCAGCGCCATGGCCAGATATCCACCGTTCAGTGCGGAGGCCAAAGCGACCCCGGGCCGCATTTCGCCAATGTCAGCCCCTTCGCCCCCAGCGACCAGAACCAGGCCATTGCTCAGCAAATCAATACGAGTTGTGGGGTCAATCAGGCCCTGATCTTGCAGCACATTCATCCAATCCACGTTGGCAGAAATGAACAAATCTACCGGGGCACCCAACTGAATCTGGCGCGCAAGAACGGACGAGGCCGCGTAAGATACAGTTATGGCCTGCCCAGTTTCCTGCTCAAATTCAGATGCAATCCCATCAAGGGCAGTTTTGAGGCTGGCCGCTGCAAACACCAAAATCCCCTCGGCCCCCGCGCGAAGCGGGGCCAGCGTCAAAGCGCCCAAAACCAGGGCCGCTATCAGAACTCGGCGCGCGTGGGACAGGATCGGTTTTCTCCCGCCTGGAAAGTTGCAGTTCCTTTGGGGATATCTGAGGCGGCAGGTGACACGCAAGCGCCTTTGCAATCACCCACGACGTAGAACGCAAAACGACAGGCCCCTCACAATCGAAACGACCCCGCAACACAAGGCAAGGCGAATTTCCCGCCCGATTGAATTGTCAGTGGCTAACAAATCAGATTCTGGGAAAGAAATTCTGCCAGACCCTCTTGCACCCGGGCGCAGGCTTAGCTAAATGCACCGTTATGGGTGATTAGCTCAGTTGGTAGAGCGCTTCGTTTACACCGAAGATGTCGGGAGTTCGAGTCTCTCATCACCCACCATACTACCTTTCATGCAGATCAAGCACTTACACGCGATGCACGACAGATCGTGCGGTACGTGTTGTTTAGTCCGCTGCGCCTCCGCTGCACTCACATCGTGAAGATGCCCGCAACATGCGGAGATGCAGACAATGGCGACGATCACAAAAAGAGAAAGCGGCAAGTGGCAAGCGATAGTGCGCAAGGAGGGAAAATCGCGCAGCCGGACGTTCAGCAAACGTGCAGATGCATGCAGATGGGCGCGCGAGACAGAACTGCAGGTAGAGCGCGGAGAATGGCAAAAGCCATCCGAAGGTGCTGCATCCACCATGACACTCGGTCAAGTACTAGGGCGATACCGTGATGAAGTGACTATGAGCAGCCCTATCTGACGGGTCCAACGTGATTGTTAGTGCATGATCGGCCTGTGTTCCATCGGGATGATGGTTTCTGGTGCCGGAGAGCGATAACCCAGTGCACTGTGTGGTCGTTTGGTGTTGTAGTGCTTCCTCCATTCTTCGATGATGATCTGCGCTTCTCTGAGCGAGTAGAAGATTTCCCCGTTCAACAGCTCGTCCCTCATGCGACCGTTGAAGCTTTCACAAAATCCGTTCTCCCAAGGCGAGCCTGGTTCGATGTATGCCGTTTTGGCTCCGACAGCTGCAATCCAGTCGCGAACCGCCAGAGCAACGAACTCAGGACCGTTATCTGAACGGATGTAGGACGGTGTGCCGCGCAGAATGAACAAATCCGTCAGAGCATCGATCACATCCGCCGAGTTTAGTTTTCGCTTTACCCTGATTGCCAAGCACTCCCGGCTGAACTCGTCGATGATGTTCAACGTCCGGAAAGGTTTCCCATCATCGGTGCGACAATGCACGAAGTCATAGCTCCAGACATGATTGCTATGTTCCGGCCTGAGTCGAACACATGAACCATCGTTTAGCCAAAGCCGTCCCTTCTTGGGCTGTTTTGCAGGCACCTTCAGCCCCTCTCGTCGCCAAAGCCGTTCAATGCGCCCATCACTGACAGACCATCCAGCCTCTCTCAGCAACACCGCAACCCGGCGATACCCATACCGACCATACTGCCTGGCAAGCTCGATCATGTCGGCCACCAGCTGTTCTTCATCGGGTCGGCCCCGTGGAATACGCCTTTGCGTGGATCGGTGCTGTCCCAGTACGCGGCATGCACGGCGCTCGGAAACTTTGAACTGGCTGCGAACATGAGCGACGCAAGCACGGCGACGAGAGGGGCTTAGAAGTTTCCCTTCGATGCTTCCGTCAGGATAAGCTTGTCGAGCGTCAGGTCTGATACCGCACGCCTGAGCCGCTCATTTTCCTTCTGAAGCCGCCTAAGTTCCTTCAATTGGTCTACACCCATTCCGCCATATTGCTTGCGCCAGCGGTAATAGGTTTGCTCCACAACGCCGATCTGTCTGATCGCATCCAGACGCGGCATCCCTTGCCCCATCAGAACTTCAACCTGCCGCAACTTCGAGACAATTTCTTCCGGCTTCGGTCGCTTGTTTGCCATTCTTGGTCCTCCGTTTCCTAATCTTAACGGTGGGCCCATTCAAATGGGGAGGCTCACTTCCTTTACGAAGTCGCTAAGTTATTGATTTTGAATCAAGTGGAAACCGGAACGCGCACCGCTCTTACCTTTTAGGGATAAAAGCGGCAACATTTTCTGGGCCAAGCGCCACAATGGCGTTTTCCAAGTCCGAAACGTTTTCTCTCAGAAAGCTTTCTTCGCTTTGACCAGGTGCACGATAGAGCGGATTC
>NZ_CYPU01000054.1 GCF_001458195.1 Ruegeria atlantica
CGATGAGAGTTGTCGGGAACGGTAGTCGGCAAAAGACCGGCCGCTGGCTGAACAATCGGGCCGAGAATTCCCATCTGCCATTTCGACGACGAGAACGTGCGATGCTCCGCTTCAGGCAAATGCGATGTTTGCAGAAGTTCGCCGCAGTTCATTCTTCCGTCCACAACCATTTCAATCAGGAACGCGCCCTCTACAGCAGAGACAATTTCAAGCTCAACCGCGCCGCTGCTCTCTCCGAGTGGCACCAACTTTGTTCAGCATAAGTTCCGGCATTTAGGGGTAAACATAGACTGGTTCGAATTGGTCTGACAGCAGCCGCACGGCTGCTCTCGCAGATTGGCGTCAAGTTTGTCCCGGATAGGTTTACGGTTTCTGCAGCAAACTGAGACTGGTTCGAATTAGTCTGACAGCACCTTCCTATCTCCTATGATCGTCTCAATCGAATTGCGAGGAAGATTTCTACAGTTGACATTCTCGTTCTAATATTGATAGAAATATTACAAGCTGCAATTAATTCCAACACTGAGAATATCAATCTTGTGGCACAAGCGGGGGTGACTTCATCCTTGTGAACCAAAGAACGGGAGGAATGTGAAATGAGGATCTTTGGGAAGGGGCCGCTGGTCTCTGGACTGCTTGCAACAGCAATCGTTGCGGCAACAAGTATTGGGGCGATGGCAGGAGAAGGTAAGCGCATTGCGTTCTTCGTGTCGGACCTTTCAAACGTTTTCCACCAGTCGCAAGCGTCGGCTGCCGAGAAATACGCCATGGACAAGTATGGTGCCGAGGTCGTGGTATTTGACGGTCAGGCCGATTCGGCTGTGATGACACAGAATGTCGACCAGATAGTCGCGGGTGGCTTTGATGCTGCAACGCTGCATATCTGGGACGCAGAAGCAGCGACGCCGGGCGTGAATGATGCGCTGGACGAAGGCATTGTCATGACCTCGTTCTTTAGCCCCATCACCGACACCGGTATTCCGACAGCCCGCAGCGACGAAGCCTCGGTTTCGTTCGAAATGGGTGCACAGATGGCGACCGCATGGAAGGAAGCACATCCTGACAAGCCGATAGTGATGGTACAGCTGGGCTGGCCGAACCACACCGAAGTGAACTCGGGCCGTACATCGCCATTCGTCGAAGGCGTTATGTCTGTTGATCCGGGTGCAGAAAATCTGGGTGCTCTGGACTCGAGCAAGGGTCAGGAAGCGGCCAAGCAGATCGTTGTTGACCTTCTGACCCAGCGCCCCGAAGTGAACCTGATTTATTCGGAAGCTTCGAACCTGACGGTTGGCACAATGGCCGGTCTGTCGCAGCTGGGTCGTGGCAAGTTCGAGGACGGTAAGCCGCTGACCGAGATCGTTGCAAGCGTCGACTTTGATGCGGTTGAATTCGACCAGGTGTTTGATCCGAATTCGAGCCTGAAGGTTTCGATGGGTCTGCCACCGCTGGAAACAGCTCAGGGTCGTATCGATCTGATCATGGACGTGCTGGACGGCAATGTTGAAGCCAAGGCAGAACCTGCGCAGGAATACTTCTACAAGGCCTATACGATTTCGTACTGGTCCATGGAAAAGGATGACGCGCAAGACTGGCTTAGTGCTCAATTCGGCGGCTAAGCTCGCAAAAAGGCACCCGGTGTCACCCCACTTGATCGCCGGGTGCCTTTATCCAGCCAAAACCAATACCCGGGCGGATCGCTGTGACCAGTGCCCACCAGTGCGACCTGATCTTTGATCCAAAGGACCTTGGAATGACCGGACCTCAGACACATACGGTTCTTTCGGTGAGCGGACTCACCAAAGATTACCCCGGTGTTCGCGCTGTTGACGATGTGAGCTTTGCCATTGAAGGCGGAACGGTTCACTGCCTTGTTGGCGAAAATGGCGCTGGCAAGTCGACCCTCGTCAAAATGCTGACTGGAGCGTTGGATCCCACGAGTGGTTCGATGTCGGTCAATGGAAACGAATACACTCCCAACAGTCCGCAGGACGCCCGGAAAGGCGGCGTCGCGACCTTGTTTCAGGAATTGCACGTCGTTGATGAACTCACCGTGCTGGAAAACCTGACCCTTGGTATGGAGCGCAGCTGGTTTGGGTTTCTTGTCAAATCCGAACTCGAGGAGCGCGCAGTCAAGACGCTGGCCGCGATTGAACCCTCGATTGATCCGTCGGCGCGTGTGTCGCGGCTAAGCGTTGCCCAGAAGCAGATTATTGAAATTGCCCGCGCAGCATCATCTGGCGCAAATATTATCATCATGGATGAACCCACAGCCGCCCTGTCTGAACGAGAGGTTGAAAGGCTGTTCGGCGTGATCCGCCGGTTGCGCGAAAACGACGTAACCGTGATTTACATATCGCACAAGCTGGACGAGATTTTCGAGCTGGGGGACAATGTAACGGTCCTGCGGGACGGCAAACACATTGTGACCAAGCCTTTGGCCGACGTTGACGGCCGTTCTGAGCTGATCGAGATGATGATCGGTCGTACGGTTTTCCAAAGCTATTCGCCGCGCGGAACTGTAGGGAACAAGGTGGTTCTGAAGGCGCAGGGGTTAACAACCAGCCTTTTGAAAGACGTGTCTTTTGACATCAAAGAGGGCGAAATCGTTGGGTTTTACGGCCTTGTCGGGGCAGGAAAAACCGAGATTGCTCGCGCGCTTTATGGGGCAGACTCGTTTGAGGGCGCGGTTGATTTCAAGGGTAAGCCGGTCGGGCGAACACCGACTGCGGCCATTGCCTCGGGCATTGCATTGGTGCCAGAAGAGCGCCGGACGCAGGGGCTTTTTACCAATCTGACCATTCGTGAAAACATCCCCGTGATGAACCTGCCAAGGGTGTCGCGCGGCGGTGTGTTCAAAGCCGCAGATGTACAGGATGCGGCCCATCAATATGTCGAGCAGCTGAGTATCGCCACGAGTTCAATCGAGAAGCACACAGAAAAGCTTTCGGGTGGAAATCAGCAAAAGGTGGTTTTTGCCAAGTGTCTGTTTTCAAACGCGGAACTTCTTTTGCTGGATGAGCCGACGAGGGGAGTTGATGTGGGTGCCAAGTCTGAGATCTATGACATCATCAAGGACCTTGCGGATCAGGGAAATGCCGTGGCGGTGTTTTCCTCGGAGCTCGAAGAAATTCTGGGAATCTGTGACCGTGTGTTCCTGATGTTTGACGGTCACCTGCAGGAAGAAATTCCCAACGGGCCGGATGTGGACATTTCTCATATCCTGAACGTGGTGACAGGCGGACAAGAAAGTGTAGCGCAATGAGTAGCTTGACCGAAAACATACCACAGTCCCTGCAGCGTGAAAAAATGAGTGATGAAGGCTTTATCACCTCGCTGGTTGTGATCGTGGCCGTGGCGCTGTTTTTGCTCGCCTCTTTGTTGGTGCCAAATTTCTTTCAATGGCAAAACGTCGTCAATCTTGTCACCAACAACTGGGCGGTGATTTCCCTAGGCATTTTCGTGTCCTTTCTGTTGGTGTCGGGCAATTTTGATCTGTCAGTCGGAGGGATCGTGGCGCTTTCAGGGGTGCTGTCGGTCTGGTTTGCCCAAAGTCCGGACGGGGCAAACGCCCTGTCCAGCGGGCTTGGAATGCCTTATCCGCTGGCGATCCTGTGCGCCCTGATTGGGGCCTTGGCCATCGGGGCGATGAATGCGCTGTTTGTGGTGCGGCTGGGAATTCCGTCGATCATTGTCACACTGGGGACCATGATGGTGGCACGCGGCATTGCGCAGGTCATCACCCAGGGGTCACAGCGCAATACAAACCTGCCGGATGAATTTGGATTTCTGGGGAACTTGACGATGTTCGGAACTTCGGTGAAGCTTCCGGTTGTTTTAATGCTGTTGCTTTTTCTTGTGGCCGTGTTTGTCGAGCGCAAGATGGTGTTTGGCCGGATCACATACTGGATCGGCGCGAACCCCGAAGCGGCGACCCTGTCGGGCATCAATCGCAGCTGGCATATCACCAAGCTTTATCTGTTCAGCGCCGCCGTAGCCGGCATGGTCGGGATCCTGCTGGCTTCCGAGTTCAAATCTGGTTTTTCCAACCGGGGCACGCTGATGGAGTTTGACGCTCTGGTCATCGCGCTGCTGGGCGGGATCGCCATCACTGGCGGGTTTGGATCCGTGATCGGTATGTTCTTTGGCGCCATCATCCTTGCGGTGGTGACGTCGGCGGCGACCGGAATGGTCCTGTCCCCGGACTGGCAGTTCATTCTCAAGGCAATTGCCGTCTTCCTCGCCATCGTAACGCAAACCTGGGCAGTTGCCCGTCGGAACAGGTGATCCGGATGTCGATGACTTCATACTCCAACCAGACGTCTTCCGCCGCGCGTTTCACGAGTTTTTTGCGGAACTACTATATCTATTTCGTGCTGGTCGCCGTGGTCGTGTTGCTGAGCACTGCCAACCTTGATCAGTTCGCATTGTTCGAGCGTGGGAACTTTCTCTACAAGCGCAATATCATCAACATCCTGAGGGTTTCGGCCCCGTTGCTGGTGATGGCAGGCGCCTTCACGCTTTTGATGGTCTCTGGCTATATCGACCTTTCCGTGGGCAGCGCCATGAGCCTGAGCGCGGTGGTCTATGCCATGCTCGCCATCAACGGCGTGCCGTTTATCCCGGCCTTTGCCCTGACCGTGCTGGTCGGCGTGTTGCTGGGGGCAGTCAATGGTTTTCTGGTGGTGAGGCTTAATATCACACCGGTCATTGCAACGCTGATCACGCTGAGCCTTTTCAAAGGTGTTGCCCTGTTGCTGGTGCAGGATGGTGTTTCGGCGATCAAATCGGGCAATTTTCTGAAGATCCCCGGTTGGTTCAACGATTATGGCCGCGCAAAAGTGCTGTTTGATCTGCCAGCTGCTTTTTGGGTGGCGGTCGCCGTGACGCTGGCGCTGATCGTTGTTCAGAACCGCGGTAAGCTGGGCAAATATGCCGCTGCGACCGGTGGCAACCCTACCGCCGCCAAGTTGTCTGGCATCAATACAGGAAGAACCGTTTTTCTGCTCTATGTCATTGTTGGGGCGTCCGCCGCACTGGCCGGGATTGCC
The DNA here is from genome assembly GCF_001458195.1 of Ruegeria atlantica. Classification (GTDB taxonomy): domain Bacteria; phylum Pseudomonadota; class Alphaproteobacteria; order Rhodobacterales; family Rhodobacteraceae; genus Ruegeria; species Ruegeria atlantica. Next base: position 5,052 of record NZ_CYPU01000054.1, read on the forward strand.
CGCTCCAGCTTTATGTCACTGGGCGACCCGCTTTCTGGTGACGGCATGGAACTAACTGCTATTCTTGTGGTTTTGCTTGGGGGCACGGCCTTTAGCGGCGGCGAAGGTAAAGTCCTGCGGTCCTTTGTGGGTGCCCTGATCATCATGATGCTGACTGTTGGAATGCTGACAATTGTCCCTGCCTATTATCAGACGCTGGTTATCGGATCTGCGCTGCTCGCAGCCGCCGCGTCCAATCATCTTGTAAGCCGAAAAGGTAAAGAGTCGTGACCGTACAATCGCCAAACCCTGATCAAATGCGCCTGATCGCGCAGGTTCTTTCGCTTCACTATGAAGAAGGCCGGTTGCAGTCTCAGATTGCAAAGGAGCTGGCTCTGTCGACGGCCAAGGTAAATCGCCTGATCAAACAGGGGCGCGAGCTGGGCATGATCCAGATCACGATCAACAGCCCGTTGCTCAAATATTTCGATCTGGAACGCGAGATTGCCAAGCGCTGGAACCTCAAGAAATGTCTGGTTGTTTCATCGGTGACCGGCAGCCCTCAGGCGACACTGAACGAGGTTGGCAAAGGGGCGGCATCGCTGTTGATGGACAGTATCCGCGACGGCGACACGATCGCGATTTCGGGTGGCAAGACGCTGAGCACGATGATCGAGAACTTGTCTACCGCATCTAAATTCGATGTCCGGATTACGCCGCTGACCGGTGGTGTGCAGGGCCAGCACTATACGGATGTGAACCATCTGGCGACCGAGCTGGCGAACAAGCTTTCCGGGGAAGCAACGCTTATCCACGCGCCGCTTCATGCGACAACCGAAGAAGAACGGGATATCATCATGTCGCTGAAATCGGTTCAGGCCGTGATGGATCAGTCTCGGCAGGCCGATATTGCGATTGTCGGGATCGGGGCTGTGGCAGGGGCGGATTCGACCTATTACACCGCCCAGCCGGTATCCGAAGTGGAACGGCAGCGGCTTTATAAATCAGGGGTGCGCAGCGAATTCCTTGGGCATCTGATCCAGAAAGACGGCTCTGCCTCAGGCAACACCTATAATTCCCGGTTGGTTTCGATGCCGCCCAGGGATCTGGTGAATATCCCGGTGTCTATCGCCATCGCGTCCGGCCCGGAGAAGGTCGAACCCATCGCTGCTGCCTTGAACGGTGGTTATTTCAATTCGCTTGTCACTGATGAGCACACGGCAAACACGCTTTTGCACAAGGAGGCAGATTAATGGATGCAGTTCTCTCCAATGACATGTTGACCCGTGAGATCGGAAATTCCGGCATCCGGGCTTCGGCCATCGGACTTGGCACATGGGCCATTGGCGGCTGGATGTGGGGCGGCACCGTCGAAGCCGCATCGATCCGCGCCATTCAGGCGTCCATCGACAATGGGATCACGCTGATCGACACCGCGCCTGCCTATGGTCAGGGCCTGTCAGAAGAGATCGTTGGCAAAGCCATCAAAGGACGCCGCGATGAGATCGTGCTGGCCACCAAATGCGGACTGGTCTGGCATACGCAAAAGGGCAATCACTTTTTCGATTATGACGGCGCGCCAGTGCATCGCTATCTGGGCAAGGACGCGATTGTCTATGAGGTGGAGCAAAGCCTGAAGCGGTTGGGCACGGATGTGATCGACCACTACATCACCCATTGGCAGGATCCGACCACGTCGATCGACGAAACTATGGAAGCATTGGAACAGCTCAAGACACAGGGCAAGATCCGCTCGATCGGGGCGAGCAACACCAGCCCACAGGATGTCGCGCAGTATGTTCAGGCCGGACAGCTGGACGCTATTCAGGAAGAATACTCCATGGTCAAAAGGGATCTGGAGCAGTCCCTTGTTCCGGTTTGTCTTGAAAACAAGGTATCGATCCTGAGTTATTCCTCGTTGGCGCTGGGTTTGCTCAGCGGGAAAATCGGCCCGGACAGACAGTTTGGCGGCGATGACCAGCGCAAGGACAACCCGCGCTTTTCGATGGCGAACCGGGAAAAAGTGGCCGCATTGATGCAGGCCATCGAGCCGGTCGCAGATCACCATTCCGCCACCAAGGCACAGATTATCATCGCGTGGACACTTCAGCAGCCGGGGATCACCTTCTCGCTTTGCGGGGCGCGCAATGAACAACAGGCCGCCGAAAACGCAAAGGCCGGGCGCCTGCGTCTCAATGCGGCAGAAATTGAAACCATCAATGCCGCTGCGGCGGTCCATTTGACCAACCTGGACGGGTAGGCCTCGTCAAAATTGAAACACCAAACAGCGTTGCTTGCTTGGGCGGCGAACGGGAAAATTATGTCAAAGACACGTCAGGACAGATTAGATGCCATCGCACGCGATCCCGCGTTCGATGTCGTTGTGATTGGCGGTGGCGTGAATGGCATTGGCACATTTCGGGACTTGTCGCTGCAGGGCCTGCGCGTGCTGTTGGTCGAGCGCAATGACTTCAGCTCCGGCTGTAGTGCGGCCCCGTCACGGATGATCCATGGCGGACTGCGTTATCTGGAAAACGGCGAGTTCAGTCTGGTTCAGGAATCCCTGCGTGAACGCGACGTGCTTTTGTCGAATGCGGCCCATATGGTGCATCCTTTGCCGACCGTGGTCCCGGTTACCTCAGTGTTTTCAGGCATGTTCAATGCGGCGGCGGGGTTCTTTGGCTGGTCAGGCAAACCAGCGCGTCGGGGGGCCTTGCCGATCAAGCTTGGCCTGTCGCTTTATGATTGGATCACGCGCAAACGCCGCGCATTGCCACGTCATAAGTTTCACTCTGCTGCTGCCACACATCGTGAGTGGCCCGCACTCACCACGGCCGCCCGCTTTTCCGCGGTTTTCTATGACGCGGCGATTACCCATCCCGAACGTCTGTGCATCGAAATGATTGCGGACACAGAGGCCACAGCTTCCGAGTGCATCGCGGTGAATTATGCCGGGCTGACTCCGCTGGGCGATGGTTTTGTGCTGACGTGCCAGCGATCCGGCCGGAAACTGGCGGTCCAGCCGCGTACAATCGTCAACGCGACCGGCGCATGGCTCGATTCCACAGCCGCGTCGCTGGGGAATGGTGCTGCCGAGCGAATGGTGTCCGGAACCAAGGGCAGTCATGTGATCGTCGAGAACCAGCAGCTGTTAAAGGCGTTGAATGGCCACATGGTCTATTTCGAAAACGCCGATGGCCGGGTGTGCATCGCGTTTCCGTTTCAGGGAAATGTTCTTGCGGGGTCAACGGATATCCGGGTGGACAAGGCATGTCGCGTTCGTTGTGAGGACGACGAGATGGACTATATTCTCGGCTCTCTGCAATCGGTTTTTCCCGAGATCAATGTGTCGCCCGACGACGTTTTGTTCAGCTTTTCAGGCATTCGACCGTTGCCACAAAGTGATCAGGATTTCACCGGGCGCATTTCACGCGGGCATTTTATCAAGCGGCTCGATGGCAAAGTGCCCCAGTTCTGCATGATCGGCGGCAAGTGGACGACGTTCCGGGCCTTTGCCGAAGATGCTGCTGATCTGGTTTTGGCGGAATTGTCCCATGAAAGACGGTGCAAGACTGAGGCGCTCGCCATTGGCGGCGGGCGGGATTTCTTGCGGGGAGCAGGGGTGTTGGAACGCGATCTGGTGCAGAATTACGCAATCTCACCAGATCGCGCCACGCATCTTGTGAGCCATTACGGGTCTGCGGCTGCGGCTATGCAGGATGTCTGTTCAAACGGCACACCCGATGTACCGCTTGCCGTCGGATCGCCCTACTCAACGAACGAAATTGCCCACCTGATCCGCACAGAGCAGGTCGAGGATCTGTCAGACATCGTTCTGCGACGCACTGCCCTTGCGATCACCGGGGCCATTTCGATGGAACTGATCGAGGTGCTGGCCGAAATCCTCGCCGCTGAACGAGGCCTGTCCCCGAAAGAAATCGGCGATCAGCAGATCTGCCTGATCGAAGAATTGTCAGACTACTACGGCGTGTCGCCACAGATGCTGACCGAGCGAAATAATCAATGGAGAAAACAATGCGTGTAAGCACCAAAGCCCGCATGAACCGGATGTTCACCAATGGCGGCTGTCTGGATGTCGCGATTGATCACGGCGTCTGCAATGAACCCAGCTTCATGGTGGGGCTCGAAGATATGCCGGGCGTGATGGACACGCTGATCAAGGCCCGTCCGGACGCGATCCAATGCGCGTATGGGCATGCCGATCTTTTGCAGTCGCGCCCTGAAAAGGACAAGCCAGCGCTGGTGATGCGCATCGACATGGGCAACCCCTATAATGATCAGCGCCACAGTGTGATGTGGTCTCAGCTGCAAAGCGCGGATGAGCCGATCCTCGGCGCGATCGAAATGGATGCGGCGGCTGTGGTCGTAAACCTGTTCATGCTGCCCGACGAACCGGAATTATTCCGCCAGTGTGTCGACAATATTTCCCGCGTGCGCGAGGCCTGCCGCAAGTACGGTATGCCGCTGATGATCGAACCGTTGGTGATGCTGCCCAATGACGTGCGCGGCGGGTATCAGGTGGACGGTGATGCCGAAAAGATCGTGACGCTGGTGCGGCTGGCTTCGGAAATGGGGGCGGATATCATCAAAGCCGACCCAACTGAGAAAGCAGAAGATTTCCACCGGGTGATCGAAGCCGCGCGGGTGCCGGTTCTGGTGCGGGGTGGCGGCAAGGAAGACCTCAAAACCGTGCTGATGAAATCCGCCGCGCTTTTGGCGCAGGGCGCTCAGGGGATGGTTTATGGCCGCAATATCTATCAGCATGACAACCCAAAGGCTGTTGTGGCGGGGCTCATGGCGATGATCCATGACGGCGTCGGCGGCGAAGAAGCGTGGGACATTTATAATCGTGGCTGATCACAAGAAATATCTGTTGGGGCTTGATGCCGGGAATACCGTGATCAAGGCCGTGTTGTTCGATCTGGAAGGCAACCAGATCGCGATGCACGCGCTGGACGGGCAGTCGTCGACGCCTGCGCCGGGGCGTGTCGAGCGGGACCTGAACGAACTTTGGGCCAATGCGGGCGAGGCGATCAGCGGCTGTGTGGCCGCGGCAGGTATTGACGCGGCAGACATTGCGGCCATCGGCTGTGCAGGGCACGGCAACGGATTGTATCTGTTGGACAAATCCGGCGCACCGTTGGTGGGTATTCAGTCTCTGGACAACCGCGCGGCGGAGTTGGCATCAGAACTGGCAGCGGCGCATGGTGACCGGTTTCACGAGATCTGCCTGCAAAAACCATGGCCCTCACAGACGCCAACACTTTTGGCGTGGATCAAGCGTTACGAGCCCGAAATCTATGCCAACACAGGTACGGTTCTGCTGTGTAAGGATTTCATAACCCACAAGCTGACGGGCGCACGGGTAAGCGACATCTCGGATATGTCGGGCTGTGGCCTGACCAGGATGCCGGACTGCAGCTATGACGACGAATTGCTGGCGCTTTACGGGCTGGAGGACGCGAAATCGCTGTTGCCGCGTTTGATCGATCCGGCAGATGTGGCCGGGACCGTGAGCGAAGAGGCCGCCGCCCAGACTGGGCTGGCCGTTGGCACGCCGGTTGTTGGGGGGTATTTCGACGTTGTGTCCAGCGCGCTTGGCTCTGGCGTTATTAAGCCCGGAGAAGCGTCGATAATCGCAGGCACATGGAGCATCAATCAGGTGTTTTCAGAGTCGCCAGTGGTGGATCAATTGGTCTTTATGGCGTCGGGTTTCGCGCCGGACCGTTTCGTCAATATCGAGGCCAGCGCAACCTCTGCCGCCAATTTGGAGTGGTATGTGCGCGAACTGGTGGAACGTAGTGCGCATCACGACGATCCGTTTGGCTATTGCAATGATAAGGTCGGCGAGGTTGCGCCGCAGTCGGATGATCCCTTCTTTCATCCTTTCCTTTACGGTTCGGGGCAGGGGGCGGAATTCCGTGCCGGGTTTTATGGGCTTGCCGGCTGGCATGGAGAGGGGCACATGCTGCGCGCGCTGTTCGAAGGTGTGGTGTTTGAACACCGCCGCCACATCGAAACCCTCAAACAGGCAGGTGTCGCGTTTGATCGCGCCATTCTGTCGGGCGGCGGGTCGCGCAGTCCGCACTGGCCACAGATGTTTGCCGATTGCCTTGGGGTTCCGATCACGGCGGCCGAGGCACAGGAGACCGGCGCGCTGGGGGCTGTCATTGGGGCGGCCACCGCTGTGGGTATTGTCGAAAACTACGAAGACGGTATTGCCCGCATGACCCGTGCCAAACAGACCTGTCAGCCGAACCCTGACATGCAAGGCCACTATGACAGCCGTTACCAAACTTATCTCACACTTACCGAGGCAATGCGCGATCTGTGGACCCGCATGCAATCAAAGGATACCTGACCTATGAAAGCCGTAGGATTTCTGAACTCTCTGCCGATCGAGGCCGAGGACTGCCTGTTTGACTGCGACCTGCCCACACCGGATTTGCGCGATGCAGATCTGCTGGTGCGGATCGAGGCGATCTCGGTCAATCCCGCCGACGCCAAGCGCCGTATTCGAACAGCTGTCGATGCGCCACATGAAGAGCCATTTATTCTTGGCTATGATGCCGTGGGCATTGTCGAAGCCATGGGACCGGACGTGTCCGGCTTCATCAAAGGGGATCGCGTCTGGTACGCGGGTGATGCGAACCGCGCGGGGTCATATGCCGAACTTCAGGCTGTGGATCATCGGGTTGCTTCTGTTGCGCCACGATCGATTGAGCCCGCCTCGGCAGCGTCGCTGCCACTGGTGTCATTGACGGCGTGGGAAATGCTGTTTGACCGGCTTCAGGTGTCGACGGATGAAAACGCAGGCACTCTGCTTGTTGTCGGTGGTGCAGGTGGCGTTGGCTCGATCACCACGCAGTTGGCGCGCAAGCTAACGGGGCTTGAAATTCTTGCTACAGCGTCGCGCCCCGAAAGTGCCGACTGGTGCCAAAAAATGGGCGCGCATTATGTGGTGAACCATCGTGATCTGATCACCGAAACGCGCGCTACGGGGCACGAGTTTGTCGACTACATCGCGCAATATGCCGATCTGGCGCAGCACTGGGACGCCAAGTGTGAACTGATTGCACCACAGGGGCGGATCGGCACGATTGTCGAGACCGAAGAGAAGCTTGATATCTCGGCGCTTCAGGGCAAATCCGCTGCCCTGATGTGGGAATTGATGTTCACGCGCACGCTTTTCAGCACGGCAGACATGGCGCAACAGGGCGCAATCCTGTCCCGCATGTCGCGGCTGGTGGATGATGGCATCATCTCGTCAACCGACACCAAAACGCTGAACGGACTGTCTGCAAAGACCCTCAAAGAAGCACATAAAATCATTGAAACCGGTGCCATGATTGGCAAGATGGTCATCGCCTTTTGAGGGGAAAAAATTGGCACAGAGCGAGGATCTAGACGGTCAGTACGACTATGTCATTGTCGGTGCCGGAACGGCAGGCTGCGTGCTTGCCAACCGGTTGACCGAGAACCCGAATACGCGGGTCCTGCTTTTGGAGGCCGGGAAGTCGGACAGTTACCACTGGGTGAAAATCCCGGTGGGTTATCTTTATTGCATTGGCAACCCGCGGACCGACTGGATGATGAAAACCGCCAATGAGCCGGGGTTGAACGGGCGCAGCCTTGTATATCCGCGCGGCAAGGTTCTGGGTGGCTGCACGTCTGTGAACGGCATGATCTATATGCGCGGACAGGCGGCGGATTACGACCATTGGCGGCAGTTGGGAAATCCCGGTTGGGGCTGGGATGATGTGCTGCCGTATTTCCTGAAATCAGAAGACCATCATGAAGGTGGCACGGACAAGCACGCAAGTGGCGGCGAGTGGAAGGTTCAGACCCAGAAACTCAGCTGGGACATTCTGAAAGCTGTCCAGACCGGCGCGCAGGAATTCGGCATCATGCCGCGCGCCGATTTCAATGACGGAAACAACGAAGGTTCAGGCTTTTTCGAGGTCAATCAAAAGGACGGGGTGCGGTGGAGCACAGCGCGCGGATTTCTGCGACCGGCGATGAAGCGACCCAACCTAAGGGTGATGACAGAGGCCACGATAGACACCCTGATCCTTGAAGGGAAATCCGTGCGCGGTGTGCGGTTCCACCACAAGGGACGCGCGCTGGAGGTACGGGTAGACAGCGAGGTTCTGCTGGCGGCAGGCGCGATCAATTCGCCAAAAATTCTGGAGCTGTCGGGGATTGGACGCGGCGATATTCTGTCAGACCACGGCATTGAAATTCTGCATGAAAGCAATGGCGTAGGAGAAAACCTACAAGACCATCTGCAAATCAGAACTGTGTTTAAGGTAAAAGGCGCAAAGACCCTCAATACCATGGCCAACAGCCTGATCGGCAAAGCCCGGATTGGGTTGCAATATGCGCTGACCCAATCGGGGCCGATGTCCATGGCCCCGAGCCAGTTTGGCATGTTCACCAAATCGAACCCCGATCTGGAAACGCCGGATCTCGAATACCACGTTCAGCCATTGTCGACCGACAAGCTGGGTGATCCGTTGCATCCGTTCCCGGCAATTACCGTGTCGGTCTGCAACCTGCGCCCTGACAGTGTTGGCCACTGTCATATTTCCAGCACAGACACCGCGATCCAGCCCGAGATCCGCCTGAACTACCTGTCTGCAGAGCGCGACAAGGCCGTCGCAGTTATGTCGGTCAAACAGGCGCGCAAGATCATGGGTGCCAAGGCACTTTCGGCCTATGAACCCGAGGAGATCCTGCCCGGTCCCAAGGTTTCAAGCGAAGCGGAATTGCTGAAATCCGTAGGCGACATCGCGACAACCATCTTTCACCCGGTTGGCACCTGTCGGATGGGCGTGGATCCAGAAGCAGTTGTGGATCCGAATTTGCGCGTCAACGGGCTCCGGGGCCTGCGTATCGTCGACGCATCCATTATGCCGAAAATTGTGTCGGGCAACACTGCGTCACCGGTTGTCATGATCGCCGAAAAAGCCGCAGCAATGATAGTGCGCGGAGATTGATGAATAAGCAGACACGAATGGGGCACTGTCAGAAGAACTTGTCTTGAGGCGGGCAGGGCGAGCACTTAGCGTCGCAGGATGACAAGACGCAGCCCTTTTCGCTACTTCAAGACGAGCCCCGAGATCATCCGTCTGGCCGTCATGATGTATGTTCGGTTTCCGCTTTCGCTTCGCAATGTTGAAGATCTTTTGCACGAGCGCGGCATCGAGATCAGCCACGAAACTGTGCGTTATTGGTGGAACAGATTTGGCCCGATATTCGCGGCAGAGATCCGCAGAAACAGGGTCAATCGGATGCGGTCTTATTCGAACTGGCAGTGGCATCTGGACGAGGTCTTCGTGAAGATCAATGGCGAGACGCACTACCTATGGCGGGCTGTGGATTACGAAGGCGAAGTGCTGGAAGGTCTTGTCAGAAGAACTTTGCTTGAGTGGGGCAGGGTGGTTGCGTAGTTTTTGCCCATGACCAATCCTACCTCTTTCAAGTATTTCAAAACCAGCCCTGAGATCATTCGCCTTGCAGTGATGCTGTACATCCGTTTCCCGCTCTCGCTTCGGAATGTCGAAGATCTGCTGCATGAGCGAGGCATCGACGTGAGCCACGAAACTGTCCGATATTGGTGGAACAGGTTTGGCCCGATATTTG
>NZ_CYPU01000055.1 GCF_001458195.1 Ruegeria atlantica
GTTCTCGGGCGCAGACAGCTTTACCTACACGATTTCGGACGGCAACAGCACCGATACGGCCACGATGAACCTGACGGTCAACGACACCACGCCCTCGAACGATCCGCCGGATGCGGTGGATGACGGGCTGGCGACGGACGAAGACGTGGCGCTGGTGATCAACGTAGCCGGCGATCTGCTGGCCAATGACAGCGACCCCGAAGGCGATCCGATCAGCCTGACCGGCGTGACCCAGCCTGCGAACGGGGTGCTCACCGACAATGGCAACGGCACCTATACCTATACCCCGAATGCCGGGTTCTCGGGCGCAGACAGCTTTACCTACACGATTTCGGACGGCAACAGCACCGATACGGCCACGGTGAACCTGACGGTCAACGACACCACGCCGCCGCAGAGCGCGATCATTTCGGACGATTTTGCCACCGGTACGCTTGGTTCGGACTGGGAGTTTTCGGGCATTGCCGGGAACGCCTATCTTGGAGCAACCGCAACGGACGGGTACCTGCAAATCACCTCTCCGGCGGGGGCCGCTGTCAGCGCATCTGACTTTTTGACGACCCCGCGCGTCCTGCAGGATGTCACCGATGGCGATTTCCAGATCAGCGCAGGTTTCCTGACCCAGCCGACGCAGACCTATCAGGAGCACGGGCTGCTGGTTGTCGAGGATGGCAGCAATTTCATCCGCTTCGACATCGCGTTCACGTCGAACTCGATCCTGCGGCTGATAGTGGGCGTGATTGAGAACGGTTCGACCAGTTTCAACCTGTTCGAGGATATCCCCTATAACAGCGTCACCGATTTCAGGATCACCCGCAGCGGTGACAGCTGGCTTTTCGAAACGTCGAATGACGGTGTGAACTGGACCACCGCCTCGACGATCGAGCATCAGATGGTGGTCTCAAAGGTCGGTGTCTTCGCAGGCAGCGCTCCGAAAAACGGCGTGGTGCCGGGCTATACCGCACAGGTGGATTACTTCGAGAACACGGCCGATCCGATCGTGAACGAGGATGGCACGATCCTGCCCGTCGCCAACGCGCCCGATGCGGTGGATGACGGGCTGTTCACTGGTGATGACACAGCGCTTATCATCGACGTGGCGACCGACCTGCTGGCCAATGACAGCGACCCCGAAGGCGATCCGATCAGCCTGACCGGCGTGACCCAGCCTGCGAACGGGGTGCTCACCGACAATGGCAACGGCACCTATACCTATACCCCGAATGTCGGGTTCAACGGTGTCGACAGCTTCACCTATACGATCTCGGATAGCGGATTGACCGACACCGCAGAGGTCTCGATCGCGGTCGGCAATCCGATTGATGTCTGGTACGGGCTCACGCAGAGCTTCGGCTCGCCCGGAGAAGGTCAGGAACGGATCAACATTCTAGGCAATGTCGGTGTCGATGTGACGTCGATGACCTATTCGATCAACGGCGGCCCGGAACAAGCGCTGTCCGTGGGCGCCGATGGCATCCGTCTACAGAACGAAGGTGATTTCAACGTCGACATCTTCTATGCGGATCTCGACGGATCGGCCACCGATGACATCGTGACCCTCACCGCAACCCTAGTCGGCGGGACCATCGTGACTCGGGACGTGGTGATCGAATACGAGGACGGGGCTATCTGGGACCCCAATTACAGCATCGACTGGGATGCGGTAACGAATGCGCAGGACGCGCTGCAGATCGTCGACGGCAAATGGAGCTGGGACGGCAACGGCATCCGTCCGGTCGATCTGGGCTATGACCGGCTGCTGGTTCTGGGAGATCAGGGCTGGGACAATTACGAGGTTAACCTGACCATCGACATGCACGATCTGCAGAATGAACGTGGCTTTACCTTCGGGATGTTGTGGAACGGGCATACAGATTCGCGCTATGGCGACATCCAGCCCCTGTCGGGCTGGGAGCCGGGGGCTGCGTTCTTTTACACCAACGAACGTTTCAAGAGCCACAGCTATCACGAATGGTCCGAGGTTCTGGGCGTGACGGACAAGCTCAGGCTGCAGGAGGACGTGACCTATAACTTCACCGTGCGGGTGGAACAGACGGGTATCTATGACCGCCTCTACAGCCTCAAGGTCTGGGAGGAAGGAACGGCTGAGCCGGTGGGGTGGACGCTGCAGGTTGAAGAAGCCTTCAGCCTAGACGAAGCGCCGGCTACGGGGTCACTTTATCTCAACGCCCATTACTTCGATGTCACCTTTGGTGATCTAACCATCACAGAAATCACCGGGCGCGACATCATCCAAGGCGATGACAGTGATGAGGTGCAGGTGGCCGTGGATACATCCAGCTCGACGCCTGGGCTAGGCGAAATTGATGTCTTTGTCGGTGTGGGTGGGGCGGATACCTTTGTCTTTGGCGACATGGGCGGCGCCTACTATGACGACGGCGTGGGTGCTAATGCAGGAGAAGACGATTACGGCTTTGTATACGATTTCACCTCGGATACCGATCATGTGCAACTGGCCGGATCCGCCGCGGATTACGTGCTGAGTACGGATGCGCCGGGCCTGTCACCGGGCACCGCGATCTGGAAGGTTGGTGAAAATGGCGATGCTGACGAGCTTATTGGCATTCTGAACAGTGTTTACGATTTGGATCTCAACAGTGCTGATTTCATCTATGCGGATACACTATTGGTATGAAAAGGGTTCAGGAACGCCAATCAATCCCAAATTAGGACGCAGTGTCGAGTAAAATATTATCAATTTCCCGGAGAACTTATTCACTTCATAATATTGGCCCATTTCTTTGCCAAAACCTCTTTGGCAAGCTTACGATTGAATTTTGGTTAACGGAGAATTTCCATGAAAGTTGCAATTCTCGCCGGGGGCAAAGGAACGCGTCTGGCAGAGGAAACCTCGATCAGACCGAAACCAATGGTCGAGATCGGCGGGATGCCCATCCTTTGGCATATCATGATGGCCTACTCTCACTACGGGTATAACGATTTTGCGGTCGCCCTTGGTTATATGGGCAATTACATCAAGCGTTATTTCGCGGAATATGGAACGTTGGCGGGTAATATCACGGTCAATATGGGACGCCCGGAACCTTTGGTCCGCCACGATCAGGATCACGCGCCATGGACTGTCGATCTGATCGAAACCGGCGATGAAACCCTTACCGGTGGGCGGGTCAAACGGTTGCAGCCTTATCTGGGCGATGAGACTTTCATGCTGACCTGGGGTGATGGCGTGTCGGACGTGGATCTGCACAAGCTGCTGGCCTTTCACCGCAATCACGGCAAACTGGCGACCATCACTGCGGTACGCCCACCGGCCCGCTACGGTCATATGAGATTCGAAGGCGATCAGGTTGTTGCGTTTGAGGAAAAACCGCAGACGGCCGAGGGGCGGATCAACGGTGCCTTCTTCATCCTCGAGCCGCAGGTTTTTGACTATATAGAAGGCGATATGGTCATGTTCGAACATGGGCCGCTGGAGAACTTGGCCAAGGACGGCCAGTTGATGGCTTATCGCCATGACGGTTTTTGGGCAGCGATGGACACCCTTCGCGACAAGCACAATCTACAAAAGCTGTGGGATTCCGGTAAACGCCCCTGGGCGGTTTGGGAGAAATAATTATGCGTGTTTTGGTTACTGGTCACCGTGGGTATATCGGTGTGGTGCTGACCCCCATGCTGGAGGCCGCCGGACATGAGGTTGCGGGCATCGACAGCGATCTTTACGAGCGTTGCACCTTCGCACCAGGCGGAGAGATGCCGCAGGTGCCGACGATTCTGAAGGATATTCGGGATATCGATTCGGCAGATTTGCTGGGCTTTGACGCCGTTCTGCATCTGGCGGCGCTTTCGAATGATCCGCTGGGTGATTTCCGTCCTGAAACCACCTATGAAATCAATTACGAAGGCACGATGAACGTGGCCCGCGCCGCCAAGGCGGCCGGAGTGTCGCGTTTTGTGTTCTCGTCATCCTGTTCGAATTATGGTGCGTCGGGATCGGATTTCATTGATGAGACCGGCGCTTTCAACCCGGTGACGCCCTATGGTGAAAGCAAGGTTAAATCCGAACTGGCGCTGACTGAAATGGCGGACGAAACGTTCTGCACGACCTTCCTGCGTTCGGCCACTGCCTATGGGGTCAGCCCGCGCATCCGGTTCGATCTGGTGCTGAACAATCTGGTCGCCTGGGCCGTGACCACCGGCAACATCCATATGAAATCCGACGGTACGCCCTGGCGCCCGATTACCCATATCGAAGATATCAGCCGCGCCTTCCTGGCAACGCTGGACACACCGGTCGAAAAGATCCGCAACGAAGCATTCAACGTGGGCGTCACCGAGCATAACTATCAAATCCGCGAATTGGCTGAGATCGTGGCCCATGTGGTTCCGGGTTGCGAAGTAACCTTTGCCGATGACGCCGGTCCTGACAAACGCTCTTACCGGGTGAACTGCGATAAGATCCAGCGGGTCATGCCGCATTTCAAACCGCAATGGGATGCACACAAAGGGGCACAGTCACTGTATGAATCCTATCTGGCGCAGGAACTGACCCTGGAGGAATTCGAAGGCCCCCGCTACCAGCGGATCGGCCACATCAAAAAGCTGATCGCCGATGACATCATCGATGTGACCTTGAAACACACCGAAAACGGGTTGGCCTCACGCACCCCGGAAAACTCGCAAGAGGCCGAACCTTCAGATTTCGTGACTGACAGCGCTAAGGTCTGCTGCATATCCTGCGGTCACAAGGGACTGCAACCCATCCTCGATCTGGGTTTGATGCCGCGATCTGACGGGCTTTTGGAAGAAAGCGGTCTGGCACATAAAGAGTCGCTGGTGCCACTGCGGCTGGGGTATTGTCCCGATTGTACGCTGGTGCAGTTGCTGGAAACCCGTCCGCCCGAAGAAATGTTCGGCGATGATTATGTTTATTTTTCGTCCTATTCCGAGGATCTGCTGAAACACTCCCACGAAAACGCGTTGGAATTGATCGAAAAGCGCGAGCTTGGACCGGATAATCTGGTGGTCGAGATCGCGTCGAACGATGGCTACATGCTGCAGAATTTCAAAGGTGAGGGCATTCAGGTCCTGGGCGTTGACCCGGCCTCGCAACCTGCCACGGCGGCGCGCGAAAAGGGCATCGACACGGTGATCGATTTCTTTGGCACCCGCGTTGCTGGTGAACTGCGCGCACAAGGCAAGCGCGCCGATGTCATCATCGCCAACAATGTGGTGGCCCATGTGGCCGATCAGAATGATCTGGTGACGGGCATGGCCGAGTTGCTGGCAGATGATGGTCAGGTTGTGGTCGAGTTTCCTTATGTCCGGGACATGATTGATTTCATCGAGTTTGATACGATCTACCATGAACATCTGTGCTATTTCTCGGTGGGTTCGGCCAAGACCCTGTTTGAACGGCATGGTCTGCATCTGAACGATGTGCGCCGGGTGGCCATTCACGGCGGGTCCCTGCGGTTGTTCTTTGGCAAAACCGCGGCCCCCACGCAGGCTGTTACCGACATTCTGGCCGAAGAACATGACCTGGGTCTGGACCGGTTCGACTATTACAAGAGTTTCGGTGCCCGCGTCCGCGCCTTCCGCGATCAGGCCCGCAAACTGGTGGGCAATCTGAAAGCCGACGGCAAGCGCATCGCGGCCTATGGTGCAGCAGCCAAGGGTACGATCATGCTCAACTTCCTTCAACTCAATGATCGGGCCATCGAATACGCAGTCGACAAGAACATCCACAAGCAGGGCAAATACATGCCCGGTGTGCGCATCCGCATCGATGAGCCGGAAAGGCTGATGGCGGACAAGCCCGACTATGTGATGATCCTGCCGTGGAATTTCCGGGACGAGATCATCCGCCAACAGCAGGCTTTCCTGCAAGCGGGTGGCAAGTTCGTTGTGCCAATCCCCGAATTGGAAATCGTCGAATCCTGACGGCGGAGGGTACAGCTATGACTGAACTGACCTCTTGCCCGGCTTGCGCCGGACAGACCCTGTCAGAGATTTACCGGCTGGACGCCATCCCGGTGCAAAGCTGCATTCTGCTGAATACCGAAGATGAGGCGCGCAACTTCCCACGCCACCCGCTGGTATTGAAATTCTGTGGCGACTGCGGTTTTATCTTCAATTCCGTTTTTGATCTTTCCAAGGTCGACTACGCCTCGACCACCGAGGAAAGCCAGCATTTTTCCGGTACCTTCAACCGCTTTGCCCGTGGTCTGGCTACCGAAGTGGCCTCGCTTTACGACCTAAAAGGCAAGCGGACGCTGGAAATCGGTTGCGGCAAGGGCGAGTTCTTGCAGGAACTGGCGGATCAGACCGGCACAGTTGGGCTGGGCGTCGACCCCGGTTTCATTCCCGAGCGTCTGCCCGGTGCGGACGGGCACGAGATCGCGTTTCAAAGGGAATACTTCGACCCCGTCACCATTGCCAAAGCCCCCGATTTCGTCGCCTGCCGCCACACACTGGAACATATCCCCGAAGTGGGCCGGTTCATGGACGAGATCGCACAGGTGATCGACGGGCGGACGGATGTGGGTATCTTCTTCGAGACCCCGGATGTGTACCGGGTGCTCGCCGAAGGTGCCTTCTGGGACATCTATTTCGAGCATTGTTCGTACTTCACGCAGGGCAGCCATGCCCGGCTGTTCCGGCGGGCTGGATTCGATGTGACAAAGCTCTACCTGGCGTATGACGGCCAATACATCATCCAGTACGCGGAGCCGGCCGCGAGTCGTGAAACCCTACCGCAGGAGGATGATCTGGTTGCCGTTCGCGCCCTCGCTGCCGCTTTCCCGCAAAAGGTGGCCCAAATCCGGGCCTCTTGGACCGATTTCGTGCGCTCCCGCCACGGCGCAGGCAAGCGGGTGGCGATCTGGGGTGGCGGTTCCAAGGGCGTGTCCTTCCTGACCACCAATGATCTGGGGGCAGAGGTAGCGCAAGTCATCGACATCAACCCGTTCAAGCAGGGCAAATACCTGCCTGGCACCGGGCATCTGGTCTCCAGCCCCGAAAGCCTGAAAGACGCCCCGCCCGATACGGTGATCGTTATGAATCCAATCTATTTGCCCGAAATCGGGGCGCAACTGGCCGATATGGGCCTCAGGCCGGAGCTTGTCGCGGTATGAGCATGAACTGTCCCCTCTGCGCCGCGGACAAGGCGCAGGATATCTTCAGACTGGATCATGTTCCGGTGATCTGTAACCAGCTTTGGCCTGATGCTGCTGCTGCCCGCGCAGCGCCTGCTGGCACGGTTGATCTGAAGCTCTGCCCCGATTGCGGTTTCATCTGGAATGGTGCCTTTGACCCCGCGCGCATGGTCTATGCCCCGGGATACGAGAATGCCCTGCATTTCTCGCCCAAATTCCAGGCTTTCGCGGAAGAGCTGGCTGCTGGACTGGTGGCGCGGCATGGTCTGCAAGGCAAACATGTGGTCGAGATCGGCTGCGGCGACGGGTACATGCTGGACTTGATGGCTAAAAATGGCGTGGCCACAGCCACCGGGTTCGACCCGTCGATGGAAGGGCAGGAGACGCCGTCTGCCACCCGCGACAATGTCGAGATCGTGGGTGAATATTTCCGCTCGGATCAGCTGGACCGGCACTTTGACGCCATCCTATGCCGTCATGTGCTGGAACATGTTGACGCGCCGGTGCCACTGCTGAGCGATATCCGCTGTGCCATAGGCGACCGCGATGTACCGGTCTATTTCGAGGTTCCGAATGCTGGATGGATGCTGGATGCGGTGTCTATGTGGGATGTAATCTATGAACATGTCGGGTATTGGAGCGCCCCTGCCATCACAACTCTGTTCCGCCGCATCGGGTTCGAACCGATCTCGGTCAGTGCCGGATATGGCGACCAGTTCCTGATGGTCGAAGCCCGCCCCGCCGCACCCGAACCGTATTATCTGGATGCCGAGGCAAGGGACATAGCACGCGCAGCCCGTACTTTTGGTCGGGCCGCCACTGCAGAACTGGATCGCTGGCGCGACCGGTTGTCGAGCCTTGACGGGAATGTGGTCATCTGGGGCGCGGGTTCCAAAGGCATCACTTTTGCCAACGCCCTGGGTGATGCATCGCGGCCGCTGGCTGCGCTGGTTGATCTGAATACCCGCAAACACGGGCTGGTGGCCCCCGGTGTGGCCCTGCCGGTTATCGCCCCTGAGGCCTTGCGAGGTATCAGCCCCGATCTGGTCCTGATCTCAAACGCGCTTTATGAAACCGAAATCACTGAACAGTTGCGCAACATGGGTCTGAACCCGGATTTCGCCGTTATCGTGGGATAGCGAGTCTTGATCAGCTTTCCTGTGTTACAGGGGTATTTCGCTCCCTTACCAAATCGACCCCAGATAGGCCTCAAAAACAGGGCCGCCCCAACAAATTCTTTCGTATAGATACCATACGGACTCCATTTCTAACATGTATGAGTTTTCGCCATCCGGCTTTAAAGGTTTTATTGTTTATTGACATTCCCTAAGGTCAACTTCGCCGTGAAAGGTAGTTACCGGCGGAAAACTTCTTCCGACCTCTCATGCCCTGAGCAACTCACCGCCTAAATTCTTGCACCAAAACGGACACGAATTGCCCCAGTTTTGTCCTATTGCTATGCGATCAAGTGAGCATTGGGGGTGAGTAGTATCAAAAGGGTAGAAGTCGACCTGACAGGTGGGTCGGCACCGCGATCATCTTGCCAACTTAGTGAGTGTTTTGCCCGTCAGCATGACGTGCTTATGGGCGTGTTTCTGTGTGACTGAACCAAATGTGCAGAACAAAGGCAGCCTGAAAGCTGCGGGGAAATTTCCACGAGCGCCCACTCACGCTCAGGAACCCTCGCTTGGGGATGGCAGCGTCAATCAGGAAGACGAGAAACTAACATGTCAGGAATATACGTATCAAACGAACAAGAATTGCTGTCGGCGCTGTCCAAAGCGTCCGGTGGCGACACCATTCTGCTGGAATCCGGTGATTACGGATCCGTAGAGCTAAATGGTTTTAAGTTCAATGACTTTGTGACTATCGAATCTGCCGACGGCAATATGGGTGCAGAGTTCGATACGCTGGATATCTTCAACTCCAGCCATATCCGGGTCGACAATGTCAAAGTAGAACTGCCCAGTAACAGCGGATCTTCCGTCGTGCATATCGATAACAGCAACCACATCGACTTCATCAACTCCGAAGTCAGCGGTAAGAGCGACAATGTATATCCGATCGAGGGCCCAAAGTTCGGCATCTATGTTTATAATGGCAGCTCAGACATCACGCTCGAGAACAACTATGTTCATGATGTGTTGAACGGGATTGTTAATTTTGGCACCGACGATTTCAAGATCATTGGCAACACCGTCAACTTTGTTGGCTCCGATGCGTTCAAATTTGCAGGTGTCGACGGTGGTCAGATCATCAACAATACTGGTCCGACACACTTCTACCCGTCGGCGGACTCGCATGCCGATTTTATGCAGTTCCAGGGGGCACCGTCCCATAATCTGGAAATCATCGGCAACACTCTACTGCTGCAGAACCGCTTTGACATGCAGGGTATCTTCCTTGCCGGGCAAGGTGGGCATTCCAACCTGACCATCCAGCAGAATATAATCTACACTCAGATGGCCAACGCGATCTACGTCAACGAAGGCAATGGCAGTACCATCACCATTACCGACAACACGCTGATCAATGCACTCAACGACAGCCGTCCGGTCACGAAAATCACGGCACCGTCCGGTTCGACGACGGAAAACAATATCGTCTCGCAGAAGAAGGGCGAGATCGCCAGCGACGATCTGGAAATTCAGCACCTCGATTCCAATGGAGCCTATTATTATGACGATCTGTTCGTCGGCTTGACCGATGGCAAAGGCATCACCATTGAAGACCTGCAGCCGGTTTCGGGCAGTCTGGCTGAATCCTATGGCGCCTATGACCGCCTCATGGAACTGCTCAATGGCGACAGTGGTTCCACACCAGAACCGACCCCAGAGCCCACACCGGAACCGACCCCAGAGCCCACACCGGAACCGGATAGCGGAGACACTGACCAAGGGTCCATCGTCACCCCGATTCCGGGCACCGCATTTGCGATGACAGGCGACCAGGAAATTTCCGGAGCGGGCGATGTGCTGGAAGTTGCACATTCCCAGGGTATGGAAGTATCTTCGGGCACTCTCGCGTTCTCTTTCAACGCCGAGAGTGTATCGGGAGCGAAAGGGTTGGTTTCCAAAGATGCTTCTGGTGATGGTCATCACTTCACCAGCTACATCAATAAGGGCACCCTCTACTTCCGTTTCCAAGATGGTAAAAGCAGTGAAACAATCCGGATCAACGACATCAAGGCCAACACTGAGTATGACGTGCAGGTGGCAGTTGGCGAGGGCGGAGCAACCGTTTGGCTGAACGGATCTATCGCCGGGGCAACTTCTACGGACATGGACTGGTCGCAGAATACGGAATTTCTGCAGATCGGTGGCAATGGTTGGGCCTCCGAATCAGGCGAAAACGGATTCAAGCATACCTTTGATGGCACCATCTCGGATGTTATACTTGTCGAGGGTCTGAAAACCCCAAGCGAGATGGATGCAATCATGGTCGGAGAAGGGCCTTCATCCGGGGATGATCAGGGCACGCCGGCCGTGAATGAGCCCCCTGCGGCAGATGAGCCCCCTGCGGCAGATGAGCCCCCTGCGGTAGATGAGCCCCCTGCGGCAGATGAGCCCCCTGTTTATGCAAACTCTGTCTTCAGTATGGAGGGTGATAGCGAATTCTTCGGATTCACCAAAGATATCGTCAATGTCGAACACAAGTCGGCTTACGAACTCAGCGAAGGCACCATTTACTTCAGCTTTAATGCCGACAGTGTCAACGCGCGCCAGGGGTTGATGTCCAAAGATGCCTCCGGGTACGCAGGTGGTGGCGATCATTTCTCGGCCTGGGTTCACAAAGGAACGCTGTATGTCCGCTTCCAAGACGGCGAGAACGACGCCACCTTCGAGGCTGGAAATATCAAGGCAAACCAAACCTATGAAGTCACCGCCTACTTCCAGCAGGGTGAGGTCGGTGTGTATCTGAACGGTGAACTGCTCGGAACCCAGACCCTGACCATGGACTGGACCGACAATGCCGAATACCTGCAGGTCGGCGGCCTTGGATGGGCCAGTGCCACCGGCGATGATGCAGTAAAGGATGCTTTTGACGGTACAATTTCCGATGTTGCGATCTTCGACGAAGTTTACACACCACAGGACGTGGATCTGATTGTGTAAGCGATACGTTGTAGAGAGCTGTTTTCAATCGGGCCGGAAACTCTATGGTTTCCGGCCCGATTTGGTTTTTGGGTTGTATGGTCAACCCAAAATAATTACCATAATCTATATTATCTGCTTTCTTGATGAAGCAGCAAAGTTGGAATGTCCCACAATAGCAAAGTAGTGGTGTCATACTTCCCTGTCGAACAGGCAGAATTGGAGTGTGGCGGTGGGATTAGCAGTCATGAGCGAGCGCGAACTGAAGTGTAATTTCGACTGCGATAAGGAGTTTCCGGAGCTGAACGAGTATATCACAATAACGGCCTGAAGACATATATGAACGCCACCCGATCCGCGTGAGTCATGAAATAATCTATGCCTTTATCTACAGCCTATTTTTAGGCTAAACACGTCTCATAGCAGATACGATGGTTCCGAGACCTCATCTGAGGGGCTTGTGCGCGACCTTTACTCACCTCAAGAATGCTGGAACTACTTCAAGGCTGCTGGGTATGTCTCAAGTTAATAGCCGGAGGCTTTAGTGCACTACCAGCCTCTGATCCATTAGAATCGCGGCTTCGGAAGCTGGTGGCGTGTATACCAATGAACCAATCCAATTTACATTACTCTCGAAATCACATTCAACGAGGGAACCAAAGTCGGGTGAGGTCTTTCCCGACGATCTCATCCAGCCCCCTGAGTTCTCTCTGAAAAATGGCATCCAAAAACTCGCGAGTCTCCGGCCGCATTGGTGGCGGGTTTTTTGGATGTGACCTGTTCACTGCCCTGTGAAGTTTCAGCATGACGCGGGTCGGTATGCCCGCGCAAGGATCTTTGATTCCGTCAAGAGCGAATGGCAAACGTTCGGCGTAACGGGTATTTCCTTTGGCACGGAACAACCGGTTAACGACCAATTGAAGCTTCAAACTGCGTGGGAGAATGGCACGGTTAGTCCAAATCTCTTTCGCGTCTTCCGCGAAGAGCCCATGATCCAACCCCAGGAACTCTGATAGCTCTTTTAATACTTGCGCTTTATCAGACATAAACTCTTCAAGCACAAAAATGTAAACCCGCTCACGGGGGATGTCGCAGAGAAAGCGCCTGATTTGTGACAGATACATACTGCGCTCCAGGACACTGTGCGGCAAGAACCTTATGGTGTCTTCGAAAGAAAACAGCGCACGGCCCGAACGCACCAGATGCCAGTATTGCGAATAGGCGCGCTGGCTTGGCTGGCGGATGCAAACTATGGTCTTAATGGCCTTCTTTTGCATCGCAATGCGAGACCCGGCATGCTCTGAAGGCAAGTAGCAGGTGGAATCTTCACCTATTATGCTATCTGCAGGTGCGTTCTCGAACTGGTTCTGGTACCACTTCCAATAGAGTTGCGGGTCCACTTCTAATTGCGGCCCAACCCAGCGGCCTTGTCCATGGAACGCAAAGTCCGAATGCTGGAATATGTCATCCATATCGAAGAAGTTTATTTCCCCCTCTGGGATAAACACGTTTGGATGCGTTGCAAGTATCGAGTGCAGCGTGGACGTGCCGCATTTCATGGCCCCGCATATGATGAAATCTGGCAACCGTGCCTCTACAGGTGCGAGCCACTGGCCCTTCGGCAGACCTTTCATCCCTTGCACAGCGCGCTCCTCGGCTTGTCGTGTTGATGATGCCCCTGCATTCACGTTTTCCGCTCTGATCCCGTCACTCCCTTGGGCCGCGGTATCGTCCGCGGCATCGGCCCGATCACCATGGAATTATCCGGCACATTGTTTATCACGCACACATTAGGACCTATGGCCACGTCATTGCCAATCTTGACCGGGCCGATGATGGTTGCATTCGCTCCTACCTCAACGCGATCGCCCAGAACCGGCGCCAGACTCTTACCGGGTTTCGACTTAGCAACCCGCGCGATCCCGATGCTGACGCCTTGCCGGATCATGCAATCATCGCCGATCACAGTGTCAGGATGCACGATGATTGAATGCTGATGCGCAACTCTCAATCGACGGCCGATTCTCGTCGAGAATGGCAGCTCGATCCCATAGAAATTTCGTACAAAGATGTGAGCAATGCGATAGAGCAGCGTGAAAGGCAAGCGCAAAATTTTAGGCGTAATCCCTTCACGCCAAACCCCGAAGCGATAAACCACCATGGCCTGGAACCCCGGGCGGAAGATACTATTATCGTTAACCCGCTTGTCTTCGCGGATGTACTGGAACAGTTCTTTGAGGCTTCGGATACGCCGCTTCTCTTGGCGCTCTGCCTCACTGAGGCCGACGCGGCCCATCTCAGTTACCCTCACGGGCACTAGAAGCGCCATTGATGCGCCTCACCAGTTTTCCCGGTGCCCGACGCATACGTCGCATGAAATGACGCCCGCGTTGCTGCAACACGTCGATACGCTGTGAAGCCTTGATATGGGTCAGGGCGTTAGTCTTGTAGCTGAGCACCGGCTTACCGGATAACTCAGATATTTGCTCAGCAAGACCTGGGTTGCTCTCTATAAAAAGCTCCTTACCGCTCGCAAGATAGGTCTCCGCCTTGTACTGCGCGTGACGGCGATCGGCCTCACGGTCAGCAAGGGTGGCGTAGTCCATCATGATCAGCTTCTCATAGCGGATATCGTGGAGCGCCATCCAGTCCTCAGTCTCGGCGCGGTATTTTTCCAGACGGCAAGTGACAAGCCATCCCAACTGATGCACAGGTATGAGAAGCGGTTTGGCGTCGCGCAGAAACGCCCTGTATCGGCGCCCGTCGTCATCCTCCGCCTCAGTCGGATCTGCGCACAGAACTCCGTCGATGTCGACGCAGAACGAACTGGTATTAGGTGAATGCATGCACGACCACTGGAACGCCATGGGGCGCGGTATGACCTCAAGCACGATATCGGCCTTCCGCGAGTTCTCGGGGAAGGCATAAACTGTCATGAAAGTGACCCGCTCTGTCAGGCCCGCCGCCGCGACCTTGGCGCGCGCGCGGTCCATCTCGGTCCCCTGCGAGACGCAATCATCTACGACCAAAATGCGCCGGGAAGAGGTAATAGGGTCACGCGATACATCGCTGAGTGGTCGCTTGCCGGTACTGAGAAGCCGCCCCTCTAGAAGCCCCTCTAGATCCGTGACTGGCTTGTTGAGGTAAAGCGAGAACAACATCGCAGCCAAGAGCCCGCTGCGCGGGATACCGACGATCAAGTCGACATCTTCCGGGACCTCACGCAGCCCATGCAGAATGGCACGGTTCATATCTTCGTTGGTTCTAAAATACATTATTTTAATTGTCCGACATAGGCTCCCTTGATGCTGGCAGCGCTAATCTTTCTACAGAGTCTAAGAGCACTTTTTGGAGCCGCAGACTCAATTTTCGGCTGTCAAATTGCTCAACCATGCGCTGACGACCGTTTTTTCCCATCTCCCTCGCTAGTTCGCGGTCGCTATGTAGCTTGTACATCGCGTTTACCATTGCATCAACATTGCCAAGTGGGACGATGAAACCTGTATGGCCATCAACAACCAGATCGACTAAACCACCGCTTTTTGAGACGACTACAGGCAAGCCGCTAGCTCCAGCCTCGGCTACCGCAACCCCAAAGCCCTCCACCCAATCAAACGATTCAAGCGAGTGATGAAGAAGCACATCACACCGCTGCAAAATGGCCATAACCTCTTCCGCTTTTACATAGCCCATAAACTTCGTTTTATCTGCCACCCCCATCGTATTAGCGAGGTCACCAAGCGCTTGCCGTTGTGGCCCATCACCAATAATCAGCAACTCCAAATTGGTGCATCTTTGTGATAGTTTTGCAAAGGCCCGAAGCGAGATTTCAACCCCCTTCTCTTCAACCAAACGAGCAATAACCACGAAACGGGTAATATCTTCTGACCGCGCCTGAACCGGTGTAAATTCATCGGTTGGAACCCCACAGGGCAAAAGGTGGGTTTTGTTGGGATCGGCACCAAGCTCGATCAACTTCTTGCGTTGATGTGACCCTACTACGATGCAAGCGCTGAACCGGTTCAAACAGTTCTTAAGGCTATGCCGGTACCATCTATTTCGTTTGAGACTAAGAGAAACATCTGTTCCATGAAAATGTGAAATGATAGGCACTCCAAGCCGTTCAGCCACAGGCAGCATATAAAGCGCAGTATAGCCAAAATGCGCTAAAATGACTTCCGGAGAGAACGGCTCCAAACACCGTGACACTTCATCAATAGATACCGCGTTGGCCGCCACATAATTCCCGCTCCGCAAGTTCAATGCACGGTTCAACCACCTACCGGGGTCCGATCTAATGATCGGCTTAGCCCGGCCGTTGACCTGCACGCAATCGAATTGTGGTTCTAGATGGTCAGCAAAGAGGCCACGCCGCCAATGCAAAATCCGAAACTCCATCATCGGCATGTATTCCAACTGCCGATATATCCAAGGCTGGCTTGGTGCCCCAAGCTGGGGAATAGCGACCAAAGTTCTTCTTTTTGGATCCATCTTTTACAAATAGGTGCTTTTCTGAGGTCTAGGTTGAAAGGCGTGGCAAAACGTCCGGATGGTACCTGTTGAGCACAATGTGCTGTACGCGAAGCCGCCAAGGTGGTGCAATTACCCCGGTTTGATGATCGGTCGCCGGCTTCTTTATCACATGTATATTAATGTTCAGCCTACTTGCTGCTTACGCCGACGCATGAAGCCAAAACCAGCCAAGCCGCCAATCAATAGAAGACCTGGCGCAGGCAGCGGCACAGGCGCAGGTGTATGCTCAAACTCAAACTTTTTGATGACGAAGTTATCATCCGATTTACAGAAGATATACAATTTACATTTATGCCCGTCCGCAAGAATGGTGAAGGCCGACGCTATCACGTTGCCGAAGTCGTAAGGGTTGCTGGGACTATCATTGGCGACACGCGTATGACCCACATAGACATCCCAATCGTCTGTGGTGTCGACATGTGCAAATGTCACCGAAATCAGGCGCACTGTTTTGTGTAAGGTGAATGTCAGCCATTCATCCCACAAGCCGTCCAGATTGCCGGTGTCGTCATGTGAAGTCCGGACGCCGATACCATGGTGGAACTGCGAGATTCTGGGGTTGTGGGCATAAGAACCCGCGTGAACCGTGCCAGAAACACCATCCACGTTGAATGTGCCTTTGCTACCCAAAATATGAAGGTCGCCACCGCTCATGAGATTGACCGTTGTGGCATGCGCGCCCGTGGCGATCATCATTATGAAAGAGGCTATTGCTAAAATTCTATTCATCGGCACCCTAAAAACTTGTTAATCTGTGTAATTTTTTTCTTAATCTGTGTAATTTTTTTCTTAATCTGTGTAATTTTCTTCACCAACCTTATCAGATACTGCTTTGCCGTGCTAACAATAATTTGTGACCCGCCACAAAAAAGCCTCATTTCAGAGGGGCTTACCTACAAGATTAAAGATTCATTAAGATACTGTGCCCGCTCAATTTGAGCGTATCGTAAACAATTTCAATGAGAGCGCGTTATTGTGCATTCTCTAAAAGGAAAATCAGAATATCCGATTCTCAATCAGAGGAATGCAAGTATTGCGGAAAGCCCACCTGCCCGCTATCTAAACCACCCGTTTGTTGACCCAGCCTAGAAATGCCTTGTCAGGACTGCGCAGTGGCTTGCGACCCGAGCTGACCCAGACCGCCTGCCATTCGGCCTCAAGCGCGTAGATGTCCCAGCCGGGGGCCTGGATACGGGCGGCCTCCAGCGTCTCGGGTTTTAGGGTCGGACCCTGCCCCGGTTCAACCACAACATCCCGGCGGCTAACACGTATGATATCACCCGGTTCCTCCTCCAGATGATAATCGGGCAAATGGTCAGCAGCGATCATGTCGCGCAGCATCTTGCGGAACACCCGCCGCGGCGACGCCGAACCGGATTTCTTCAGCAGCGTCTCGACCGATACCCGCCAATCCGGCTGACGACCGCAATGCTTGCGGGCCAACTCATAGATGCGCCGCTCCAGTGGTTTGCGCAGACGGAAGTAGTCACGGCTGAGCGTCAGGACCGATTTCGCCAGTACCGCCCGAAACAGCCAATCCGACAGTTTAACCGAAACGCTGACCATCCGCCCTGCCCGCGTGTGGCGCACGATCTCCCAGCTTTCGATCAGGCCAAAGCCTGTAGTCGTCTCGATTCCGCCGGTCACCATGTTGGTGGTGATGCGGGTGCCCGCGAGGCGTTCGAACGCCTCACGCAACCGCTTATAGCCATCGCCCGAGGATTCTCGGTTGGTTGCCACCAACAGGTCATGCGCCTTCAGATGCAATACCCGGCTAACCGCCTTCCCCGCATTGATCGCCGCCATTAACTGGCTGATGCAAAAGATCAGGATGTCCTTGTCATGGATCGTCGCCAGCCCCCGCACTGAAGGCGTGACGGTGATTTCCACCCCGTTATGCTCATAGTTCAGGATGCGTCGATCGGGCCGCGTCGAAAGCGAGAACATAGGATGCTCCATCGATCCCATGTCAGTCTTGGGCAGCGCATCGAAAATGTCGCAGACAAAAAAATCCGCCGTTGGGTGTCGCTCCGGCAGCAGCCCCCCTGCCCCGGCGATCGCATCTCTACTCATAAAAAGTTACTCAGAACTGAAACGTTCCAGCACATGTTTCTGCCCCTGACCTGCCCGAATCTTTTATCGTGGTTTTATTGACGCTCACCCTAGAGTTATCCACAAGCCGGGTAAAGCATCGGATCGTGGGATCAGATTCAGTCCAACGTGGGATTAGAGTCACATCATCGTGGGATCAGATTCACTAGGCACCGATAAAAACTCTCATAGTTGTTGGATTTCAAAGCCTTAAATGACACCACAGAAACCCTTAACTAATATATAACTATATAATCTAACTAAAAAAATTTGAGACCAAGTCTGGAAGCGCCAGGTACATCAATCGCAGCCTTTTGTTTTTCCTAGAAAATTAAAGTGGGGTGTTCAAAGTTCTTTCGCATGCTGCGTTTTGTGCTACACTGAGAAAAACGCAGCACATCGAGCAGAGCCAGCATGGTCACATCATCGAAAGACAGGCTTCCACCTTACTTCAATATTGATCCGGATACAGCGCATTCCGAACTGGGTGAGCCGTCCACAACAGCCGGTTTTGCGGCGATCGCCAGCGCTTGTGCGCTTGGCCGCGAAGACCTCTCCAGCCGCGGCCTGGAGGATGGCGAAGCACGACAACTGCGCCTGTTTTCAACCTGGGAAATTACGCGCTATCTGATCCCGGTTGCCGCCCCCCACTTCCGGCGGGTGCTACGCGCCAATCCGGACTTGCCGCAAGGCCGCTCTGAAACCGAAGGCGGCGCCAAATGGTTTACGCTGGATGAGGTGCTGCGGCTGAGAACGCATTTTGCCTCGGAAGGATCGAAGGCGAAAGAATACCGCCCCTATCGCCCCGAGGGGGTACCTGCCAAGCTGATCTCAGTCGCAAATTTCAAAGGCGGCGTGGGCAAGACGTCGACCTGTGCGCATCTGGCTATGTCGGCAGCGCTGGATGGCTACAAGGTACTGGTAATCGACTTGGACAGCCAAGGCTCGATGACATCGATCTTTGGTGGCAAGGTCACGGATGAATGGCAGACAGTGTTTCCCCTTCTGGCTCGTCACTATGCCGGATATCTGCGCCGGGAAAACCAAGGCCGGTTGGACCGCGGAGAAGCCCCCCACCCCATCGACGATACGCTGATGGAGGCATTGGATTCCCGAGCCGATGGTCTGATCCAGAAAACCCACTGGCCCAATATCAACCTGATCGGAGCACAGTTGAACCTGTATTGGGCAGAATTCCAGATTCCGGTCTGGCGGATGCAGGCCCGCGGCTGGAAGCTGTGGGACGCTTTGACCGAGACACTGGAGGCGGATGGCGTCCTTGATGACTACGACTTGATCTTCATCGACACTCCACCCGCGCTTGGGTATCTTACAATCAATGGCCTGTCGGCGGCGGATATTCTACTGGTGCCCATGGGGGCCTCATTTCTGGAATTTGATTCCACGGGCCGTTTCTTCGACATGCTGCATTCCACCTTTCAGTCGATCGAAGAAGGGGAAAACATGGCCGCGCGCGCATTGGGACGCGACGAGATGGCGTTTGAATGGGATGCCGTGCGCACGGTCATCACCCGCTATGATGGCACTCAGCAGGCCGAGCTGGCGGGGCTAATGCAATCTTATCTGGGCAGCGCGCTGTCGCCGCATCGACAGGAATTCACGGCATTGATCGGTCAGGCGGGTGAGCAGGTGAATGGCATCTATGAAGCCGACTACCGGAATTTCAACCGCGAAACCTATGCCAGGGGGCGCGAGACCTTTGACGAAACCTATGCGGCCTTCAAACGGCTGGTTGTGGGCGTCTGGCGGCGCGAGGAACTGGCCCTGCAGGCTGAACAGCAACCAGAACCGGTGTCATGAGGCCCTGCCCGTGTGATGTTTCGCACGCGAAACATGCCTATCTTCCGTCTGGGTCGCCTGGGAGACTACACACATTGGTAACCGAACGGCGTGCAACAGAGACTATGACAGCCGGACAAGGAGATACCTGAGATGGCAAAACGCAAACGGCTAACCCCCGCCCGTACCGATTTCCTGCCTGCTGGCACCTCGGGCGCTGCGCCCGAGACAAAGTCCATGTTTCCGGTTGTTCAATCCGCACCACCTATTGCGCAGGTCGCTGGCGATACGGCTTTGCAGGCAGCGATAGATGATCTGAGCACAGAAATTAGCACCGCCCGTGCCGAGGGTCGGTTGGTGCAACAGTTGCCACTGAGCGCGATTGAGGAAACCCATCTGGTCCGTGACCGCATCCTGGTGGACGGGGGTGAAATGGCGACCCTAGTTGAAAGCCTGCGCGCACGTGGCCAGCAGACACCGATTGAGGTGGTGCAACTGGCCGAGGGGCGGTTTGGCCTGATTTCCGGTTGGCGCCGCCTGACCGCGCTGAAGGGCCTTCGTGCGGAAACAGGAGAAGAGCGCTTTGCCACGATACAAGCGCTACTCAGACGGCCCGAGAGCGCCTCAGATGCCTATCTGGCGATGGTCGAGGAAAACGAGATCCGCGTCGGTCTGTCTTATTATGAACGCGCCCGGATTGCGGCCCGCGCGGCCGAGCAGGGGGTCTATCCGGATGAAGGTTCAGCGCTGCGGGGGTTGTTCGCATCGGTCAGCCGGGCGAAACGATCTAAGATCGGCTCGTTCATTGTCATCTATCACGCATTGGACGACCATTTGCGTTTTGCCGCAGCGATCCCGGAACGGCTTGGGCTGAGCCTGTCGAAAGCGGTGAAAGAAAATCCGGCTTTGGGGGGGCGCATCGCCAGGGAACTGGATAAGACACAACCGGATACGGCTGAGGCTGAAGCGGCATTGCTGAACCGTCTGGCGCAGGCAGGGGATGGTACAAAAAAGGCTCTAAACAAGGGATCTGATGTGTCAACCAGTTCAGGTGAAACGATTGGATCGGTCACCCTGACCCGCTCTTCCAATGGTAAATCCCTGACTCTGACCGGGATGACCGACGATCTGCACACACGGCTGAAAGCGTGGCTGGCCGATCAGCTCTGAAGTGTTTCGCGCGCGAAACATCACGGTTCTAGTGCTTGTGTTGAATCATCGGGCTGGTCATAACTCTGAGAGTGTATGATCCGTTTAAGTATTAATTTGTGGAAGAGTTTCGTGTCAGCATTTGAGCCCAAAGTTACCATTATCGTTGTCAGCTATAACACTCGTGAGATGACGCTGGAATGTCTGCGCTCGGTTCAGGCTGAAACTCATGTTCCGTATGAACTGATCGTGGTGGACAACACCTCGACCGACGGATCCGCCGAAGCAATTGCCCACGAGTTTCGCAATATCACCCTTTTGGCTGAAGAGGATAATCATGGTTTTGCAAAAGCCAACAACATCGCGGCGGAACGGGCGAATGGGGAGTACATTCTGCTGCTCAATCCGGACACCGTTGTGCTGGACGGGGCCATAGACAAGCTGGTCACCTTTGCCGAGGCCCGACCTGATGCCGGGGTCTGGGGAGGGCGCACGCTGTATGGTGACCGCAGTTTGAATCCTACGTCCTGCTGGCGTCGAATGAGCCTTTGGAACATTTTTTGCCGCACCTTTGGGCTGACCGGAATTTTCCCGAACAGTCCGGTTTTTCATTCTGAGGCCTATGGTGGGTGGGATCGTAGCACCGAACGCTTGGTAGATATCGTGACAGGCTGTTTCCTCTTGATTAAACGTGAGGATTGGAAGGCCCTTGGTGGCTTTGATCTGACCTTTTTCATGTATGGAGAGGAGGCCGATTTATGCTTGCGCGCGGCCCAAACCCTTGGAGCATCGCCGCGTATGACTCCAGATGCCGTGATTATTCATTATGGCGGTGCATCCGAGAAGGTTCGCAGTGACAAGATGGTACGTCTCCTGCGGGCCAAAAGCGAACTGATCAGCCGCCACATCCCCGGCTGGCAAAGGCCGCTGGCAAAAGCGTTGTTTGCGTTCTGGCCTCTGAACCGGCGGCTGGCCTACTCCGTACTCCGTCCGGACGAAGACAACGCGCAGGTATGGTCTGAGATATGGAAACGCCGCCAAGAATGGCGGCGCGGATTTTCGGACTAGCTAGTTTATTTCGGCGCGGCCTTACTCAAACAGCTTGCGCTGCGGCACAACTATAACGTCACCCGGGGTCAGCACCGTACTGCTGGGAATGCCACCGTCATTTGTACGGTAATTGTATAGGAAAACCTGATTACCTCGCCGCAGCTGGATGCGCTTGTCTGCCGCGAAACGGGTTAGCCCCCCAGCCTGTGCGATGGCATGAAGGATGGTTGTACCCGGTGTAGCCTCCAGCTTTCCAGGGTTAGTGATTTCGCCAGTGACATAAATCGCCTGCGTGGTTGGCACACTGGCCACAGCTGGTGCTGGTAGGGCGATCGCGCCGACCGAGACGAACACAGTCGGAGGAGCAGCAAAATTGGATGCCAGCGCATTCG
Source organism: Ruegeria atlantica (assembly GCF_001458195.1). GTDB lineage: Bacteria > Pseudomonadota > Alphaproteobacteria > Rhodobacterales > Rhodobacteraceae > Ruegeria > Ruegeria atlantica. The sequence continues at coordinate 22,246 of NZ_CYPU01000055.1, forward strand.
TCAGATCAGTTTTAACCTGATCGACGGTACGTCCGCCGGCCGAAATACCGCCCGCAAGCGGAAAGTTAATCGATCCGTCAGGCAATACCAGCGTGTTACGGTTGAGGCTGGTATCTTCCAACACTTCGATATTGAGCGTATCGCCCGATTTGATCCTGTAATTGCTTTGCGCCTGCGCTGAGACCGCAAAGAACATTATGGTAAATAATCCGAACAGAACCCTGAACATAACTGGTCCTCACAAATGCTTATGTTGAGCGAGCAGATTAGCGCGTATTCATGCAGTCCGTAAACCCGGTAGAGTCATAGTTGTTAATTGTGACCAGAATGCCCCTTGAAATTCAATTATCTTTGCTGGTTGTCGAAACTGTTTCCGATTTTGCTGTCAATCCTTTGACCGCAGCCGTCACGATTTCCAACAATGGGGCAGGGGGCTTCAGTCCGATGACCGTCTGGAACGCTTCCAATGCTTCAGTATTTCGATTCAACGCAGCATATGTAGCACCCAGATGGTATTGCACCATTGGATCGTTGGGTAAGCCCTGTGCCGCTGGTTCCAGGTGGATCAACGCATCGTCGAAATCGCCCCGGCGATAGGCGATCCAGCCATAGGTGTCCTGAAAAGCAGGTATGTTTGTGCCACGCAGACGGCGCGCGATGGTAAATGCGCGCTCCAAACTTTCAACATCGTCTCGGTATGTTGCTAGAAGGCTGGCCAGGTTATTGGCAAAAAGTGGTATATGGCTGTTTTCGGCGTAGAGTACTTCGTAAATTCCAATAGCACCTTCAATGTCGCCGCGTTGTTCCAGTGATCCGGCTTGGACCCACCGCAGATTGAGGTTGCCGGGCAGGGTGTCTAGACCTTCAGCTAGGATTTGAGCGGCTGCATCCAGGTCGCCCTGAAGGGTTTTCAAACGGTAGAGCGCAAGCCAGACCTGCTCGGTTTCGGGCAGGTCCTCCAAAAGCGCCCGATAGGCGATTTCAGCCTCTTTTGGTTGATTTTGAATGGCCAGGATCGATCCCCTTACAAACCGCAGGGCCGGATCGTCTGGGGCCTCTTGCAAGGCGCTGTCAATCCGGGTCAGGGCCGTGTCTATATCACCTCGACCGATATAGGACCGGATCAGGCCAATCTCGGCCGCCTGACCGAAGGTCTGATCCTGCGACAGGGTCTCCAGAAAGGATAGCAGCGCCTCTTCGTTGCCCTGTCCCGCCAGCATCCGCGCCGTGAGGTTGTTCGTGATACCGGCTGTGTCTTCGCCAAAATCGTCCAGCCGGGTGATGACACCCTGGGTCCGGCCCCAGTCTTGCAGGTCTACGTACAGTGTCCCGAGGGTCGCCAGCAGCTCGATATTGTCCGGTCGCGCCCGCAACGCATCGATCAGTACGGATTCTGCGTTCAGACCCTGTTCGTTGCTGGCCAGAAAAGCCGCGTACCGTAGGGATTCCTCAGGGGCACCGCCGGAAGCTTCGACTGCCAGTGACAGCATCTCGGCCATCAGGTCACGGTTGCCGTCGCGCTCGTGCGCGCTGGCCAAAAGCGTCATCAGCTCGGCATCGCGCGGGCTTTCCCCAAGGGCGGCGCGCAGCAATGCGATGGCCTCACCGGTACGGTCCTCCTGTATCAACCAGCGGGCCTTGAGCTTTGCGGCCCCTACGTGGCGCGCATCCGAGGTTATGACCTCTTCGACCAGTGCTTTTGCCTGTTCGGTGCGGTCATTGGCGTTCAGCATGCGGGCCAATGTGGTTTTGATGTTGTTGGTCTCTGCCGAAGGCTCGGCGTTAGCAAGGATATCCTGCAATTCGGTGATGGCGGCCTCGGCATTTCCATTTTCATAAGTGAAAATGGCCCGTAGTGACCGGTAGGCGGTGTCATGGGGGCCAGTGGTCGTCAAGGTGGCCTCCAACTCGGCCAGAGCGACCTCTGTGCTGCGGTAGTCACTGAGGAACCGTATAAGCCGGATGCGGTCGTCTGGGCTCTCTGCTTCGGGGTCGACTGCGGATCGCAGATAAGCTTCGGCGGCATCGAAATTCTCGTTCGTCAGATACCAGTCCAACAACAGCGAAACGACGTTCGATTCGTTGGGAAACTGCTTGGTCATCTGCAGCATCTGTGCTTCGATGCCGGCCATGTCTCCAATCTCGTTCAGCACCGCCAGTCGCATTGTATAGAGGGGGGTGAAGTCTGGAGATGTTTGTAACGCCGCATCCAGCGCGTCCAGCGCCGCAGGCCAGTCCTGATCCAGGATCAGTTTGTCAATCACGACCTGATGCGCGCTGATCAGATCCGGGTTCTCGGCCAAAAGCGACCGCGCGGTTTCAAAGGCGGTAGTTTGCGCGGCACTATCCCTATCACTTGTAGCATCGCGATAGTTCAGCGCCGCCAGCATAGATTGGGTCCGCGGGTCTTCTGGAGCGATTTCAGCAGCGGCGCGCCCATGACGTTCAACCTCTTCCCAATCGCCGCTTTCTAACGCCATCTCTGCCAAGGCTTGTCGACCTTCCAGATTGTCAGGGTATTGCTCGACCAACCGCAGATACTGACCATATGCTTCGGGGATCGCACCAAGTTCACGCTGCATCCGGGCAAAAGTCAGACGGGCTTCTTTATGTGTGCCATTCAGCTTGAAAACATTGCGAAACTCGATTGTAGCTCGTTCGAAATCGCCGTTTTCCAGATGCTCAAGTGCGGTTTGAAAGTGTTTCTCAGCCCGGTCTTTTGCCGTATCGCAGGCCGCCAGAAGACCGAGCCCTAGGATGAGGGCAAGCCTCAGTAAGCTGTTTCGCAGCATGTTATTGATCTTCCAGCCCTAGATGCAGGAACCCTGTGTGTAGGTTCGTGTCAGTAACCCGAACAGCGTAAAACAACGCCCACAGTTCTTACAAGAATCGACAGGTCAGTTTTGAGTGTCAGGCTGTCATAATAGTTTTTGTCGAACCGGGCTCGCGCCGCGAAGGTTGTCTCATTGCGGTCCGAGACCTGCCATGAACCCGTAATGCCTGGGCGCATGGAATAATAGGTCTTGCCGGGATACAGGGGTTTTTGGTCTTCCATCATTGGGCGTGGCCCGACGATGGACATGTCTCCTCGGAGGACATTCCACAGTTGGGGTAACTCGTCGAGGGATGATCTGCGCAGAAATTTCCCAATCGGTGTGATGCGGGGGTCATCCTTCAGTTTCTGCGTGCTGTTCCATTCGGCCCTGGCGTCGGTATCAGCGGCAAGATGGGCCTCCAATTTCTCTTTCGCATTAGGCACCATTGTGCGGATTTTCAGCATTTCGAAGATTGCGCCGTCTTTGCCAATCCGGCGCTGCCAGAAAAATGGTGTCCCACCGGTTGTTACGATGATAAGCGCAAAGATGGCCACCAAAGGCACTGCAATCGGCGTCATCAGGATAACCAGGGCAATGTCAATTAGACGCTTGAAGCGATCACGATAGGGTCTTGAGGGCTGTGTGACGATGCTGTGGTGACTAAATTGATCGGCGGACTCCGTTTCGGCCGCGGTGAATTCTTTTACATGAGATGTCATAAACAAAATAACCCCAAACACTTACAACAGTCTGCTCTGACCTCGTTGTCACTCTTTAAATAGCGCCGACAAACTGGCGCATAACAAAAATGGGCGATAGTTCTTTGTAATTTCCCCCATGCAAGGCTTAACAGTTTTAAGTTTGGTTTTGCACATAAAATAGATGATTGAGGCTAGGAATTTTCTAAGTGATTATATTTCAAAGACTTTCAGGTTGAGCAAAGTTTAGGCAGTGCTCCGTGCCATACGTGAGCAATCACAGATGATCTCATTTTGGGCTTATTGTTCGGGGATGGTCAACACTCCATTCATCATGCTGAACATTTGTGAGAAAGGTTGGAAGGCCAGTAAACAGAGGTGCCATACACTGATAGACGGTTGACTTTGGACATGTATCTGTAGGTTTTCGACGATGCTGGCGCATGTGTGTGCTTGCTTCGTTATCCTCTGTTCCTGATGATTTTTTCGTCCTGAGTTGTTAAGATCTAAAGCATATTTGAATAGGGGTCTTGCTCTAATGAAGATTGAAAAAACCGTTTTACCGGGCCTTTTAATCCTGACGCCGAAGCGCTGTGGCGATGCACGGGGTTCTTTAGTGAGAGCTGGAATCGACGGAGGTTAAATGAGCACACTGAAACGATTGTTTCCCGTCAGAGGTGTGGTCGTGTGAATTGTGAAAAAGTGTCGGAATGCGAAACAGTGAAGCCCGCCGGGGGATTTTGTACAACATATTGTGGTAAAAGGTGGCAATATGAACAAGTTCCTTGCCATCTTATTGACGTAATTAATAGTACTGGACGATGTGAGATGGAAAGCGTGTTTTAGGTTCCGTTCAATCTCGCTTAACGAGTAGATCGTGTGAGGTGTTATGAAAGTCTTTTTCCGGAAAATTGCTGTTGCGGCAGCGGTTGTTGTTGTGACAGCTGCCATTCCGGCAACTGCGGCGACAGTTGATCTAAATGGTTCCGCCGCTGGACGCTATAAAAGGGTCAAGGTGACCGCGCCTAGTATTAGATATGACAAGGTCCGCGTAAATGCCGGTGCCTATGACATGACAGACGTAACTCCTGCGCCGGACAACGTGCTCGGTGATTTTGTTGCATTCTGTCTGGATTTGGCGGCGTGGATCGGTCGCGGGACCGGCTATGAGTACAAGGTCACCGATACACCGTTTTCAAACAGTGTTGATCTGATTTCCAACGGTGGGGTGCAGCGCATTCAAGCGATTTTTGATGCAAATTACAGCAACGCGGTCGCAACAGAAAGTAAGCTAACCTCAGCGGCCTTTCAGGTGGCTTTGTGGAATGCGGTTTATGATGACGACTGGAGCGCAACGAGTGGCTCGGGTTTCAGTGCTAAGAGTCGATCATCCGGCGTTATTGATCAGGCCAACGCTTATCTAGCCGCAGCTCAGAACTATACCGGTGACAAGAAATGGCGTCTGAGCTTTCTGGAAAGCACTGCGCAGCCATATCGTTACCAGAACCTGGTTGCCGTGGCGCCGGTGCCGCTGCCGGCTGCCGGATTTATGCTGCTGGGTGCATTGGCTGGTTTTGGCCTATTGCGCCGACGCAGATCGATCGCCTGACTTCAATAATCTTTAAGAATTGTCAAGGGGCTGCCATAGAGTGGCCTCTTTTCTATGTAATAGTTATCCCTAATGGGAGCGCGGAGTGCTGGAAAACTGTAGCTGCAGAAGTAGATTTCCGGCACATTTATTCTACCTATAGGGGTGTCGCGCTATCTTCGTAGCTTGGAGTGTTCCGATGGGAATTCTTGTGTTGGCAGTAGTGACAGGTTTTATAGGTGCTGCCATAGCGCTTATCTCGGGCTATGGGGTATTCACGGTGATAGGCGTGTATTGTCTGATTGGACTGGCCAGCATTCTTCTGATTTCATTGCCAGCAATATGGCTATGCTCGCTGCGTAAGAGATGGAGCCAGAACACCTATGGAGAGTTAAACTCCGAAGTATAAATCCAGAAATAAAAATGAAGTAGTTTTGGTGTGCTTATTGGTTTGTTGCTGCAAGATGAACGAGGATGTGTTTTGCTGCAAATTGTTTCGGATCGATTTGGTTCATCTCCTTAAAATTGCCCAAAATTGATGCGATACTTGAGTTAACAGGGGTCTGATCGTGATAAAAAGAGTTCGACGGTTGTATTAATAGCCCCGCCGGGCCATGTCAGTGTGGAGTGTACGCGGTTCTGGTCAGGCTTGCCCCGATCATATCGCAAAGGTTTGTTGTAGATGATTTTACAAGTTTTTTGGTCACGATGACGACGGGTGATCTCTATATCGAACATTTTGGTCTCAGGGAGCGGCCTTTTACATTGTTGCCGGACCCCAGTTTTTTGTATTGGTCCACACAACACAAACGTGCTTATTCGATCCTTGAATTTGGCGTTATATCTAAAGCTCCGATTACATTGATCACTGGTGAGATTGGAGCGGGCAAGACGACGCTGCTGCAAAAACTTATTAGCCAGATTGATGACGATGTCACGATCGGTTTGGTCTCCAACGCTCAGGGTGGGCGTGGAGAGCTGTTACAATGGGCGCTCAACGCGCTGGACGTGCCAGCCACTCCAAGGGCACCCTATGTACAATTATACCAGACATTGGCAAGTTTTCTGATTTCCGAATATGCCGAGGGGCGACGTGTTGTCCTGATCTTCGATGAAGCGCAGAACCTGTCACGAGAGGGTTTGGAAGAGATACGAATGCTGACCAATATCAACTCTAACAAGGACGAATTGATTCAATTAATTCTGGTTGGTCAACCCGAATTGCGGGACGTTTTGCTGCAGCCAAAGTTGCGCCAGATGGCGCAGCGGGTTGCGGCCAGTTTTCATCTCCCTCGCATGGATGCGGAAACGGTTTCTGGCTATATCGAACATCGTGTGAAGGTTGCAGGCGGTACAGGAGAGGAATTTTCGGCCGAGGCCTGTGATCTTATTCATGCAGCGACCGAAGGTGTGCCACGTTTGGTGAACCAGATCTGCGAGTTTGCAATGCTCTATGCATGGAGCGAGGAGCTTCATTTGATCACCCCGCAGATTGTGAGGAGCGTGCTGGACGACGGGGTCTGTTTTGGTGCCATTTCTGTATCGGACCCGGAAGAGGTGGGCCAGGTGCTGAAGCTTGGAGACCATCAAAAAGTGCCGCCGGAGGAAAAAGCAGGATGAGCGATACTAGGATGCAGATGAACGGAAAACGGGAAAACTGAACGTGAATTTTCGTTACTACTGGTCGATTTTCTTACGGCGTCTGCCCTACTTTTTGGTTGTGGCCTCAGTGATCGGCGCGGCCTCGGTCATCATCGCGATGGCATTGCCGCCCGCCTATGTATCCAGCATGAAGCTGATCGTAGAATCGCCACGTATTCCAGATGAGTTGGCAGCCTCTACTGTTCGCACTCCGGCACCGGAACAGTTGCAGATCATTGAACAACGGCTCCTGACCCGGGCCAACTTGCTGGAAATAGCCAATCGGCAGAATGTTTTCGAAGACCCCTCTGTTATGACGGCTGATAGGATTGTGGCGGGCATGCAGGCTCGTACTGTCATCAAAATAAGCACAGGCCGCAACGAGGTTGCGCTAATGGAAATTAGTTTTGAGGGACCTTCAGGCGCAAGCGCTGCGGGTGTTCTCAACGAATACCTAACACTGATCCAGAAGGAAGACGTACAGTCGAGAACGGGTCGCGCAACCCAAACGCTCGAGTTTTTTAGGAAAGAAGTAGATCGGTTGAGCGAGGCACTGGCTGAACGCAGCGCACAGATTTTGGATTTTAAGACCAAAAACGTGGATGTGTTACCGGATACTCTTGATTTCCGGCTGAATCAGCAGGCGCTTCTGCAAGAGAGGTTGGCGCAGCTGAACCGAGATTTGGCTGTGTTGAATTCGCAGCGCAGCCGGTTGATCGATATCTATGAGACAACTGGCCAGGTTTCGGGAAACCGCACACCTAATCAGACCCCTGAGCAATTGGAACTGGTGGGCCTGCGCCGAGAGCTTAATCAAGCCTTGGCAATTTATTCCACTACCAACCCGCGTGTTAAGCTTCTTGAAGCTCGTATCAAACAGCTTGAGGAACAGGCTGGTTCGATGCCGCAACTTGTTGAAGAGAGCGAGCCGCAGTCCGGGAATTTGTTGTTGGATGTACAATTGGCGGAACTGGATTCCAGAATTGCAGCTTCCGAAGAACAAAAAAATGATTTGAGCCCGCAATTAGACGAACTGCGTCGTACTATTAATCAAACGCCGGAAAAGCAGATCCGGCTTGATGATCTTGAGCTCGATTACCAGCATATTGAGAGGCAGTACAATGCTGCGGTCGAGAGCTTGGCCCGCGCCAGTACAGGTGAGCGGATTGAAGTGACGGCGCAAGGTCAGCGCGTATCTGTGATCGAACCGCCAATCGCTCCAAGCAGCCCGACCAAGCCTAATCGGATGATGATCGCTGGCGGTGGCAGCCTCTTCGGTATTTTGGCTGGGATTGGCCTGATTGCTTTGCTGGAATTGCTGAATCGGACTCTGCGTCGGCCAGAAGATTTGGTTGCAAAACTGGATATTAGGCCACTGGCGACTATTCCCTATATTCCGACCTCTGGAGAAGTTATGCGTTTCAGGGTGCTGAGGTTGTTGCGCATGTTTGTCATTGTGGTCGGCGTGCCAGCGGCGGTTTATGCGGTTCATGTATTCTATCAGCCTCTGGACCTGTTGGCTGAGCGGGTTATGGACAAGATTGGTATCCGGTGGTGAGACGAAACGGGCAGTCTTTGTCCTAGAAGGATAGTGCTTAATGGAAAAACTGCAGAAAGCTATAGAAAAAGCACGGTCGCAGAGAAGGAAGAGGGCGCCTGCTCAGCTCGCTGTTGCCGCGGATAAGGCTATTCAAGAAGAGGTGCCTTCGAACAGAACTACTGATCCCTGGCTAGACCTGACGCCACTAGATATTTCCAAAACAGATGTCCGTCAAAATCGGCTTGTCAGCTACGACGGCGGTGCTGCCGCGGGACCTTATGATATGTTGCGTACACGTATATTGCAGCAGGCTTTGGTCAATGGCTGGAAGAGGGTGGCGATGGTTTCTCCACACAGTGCATGCGGCAAAAGTACCACTACCGCAAATTTGGCTTTCAGTTTCGGCCGCCAGACTGATTTACGCACTGTTGTTTTGGATTTTGACCTGCGTCGGGCGGGTTTGTCCTTGATGTTGAAACAGGACTGCCAATGCACCATGGGTGACATTCTGCAAGGCAAGGCGTTACTTTCTGACCACGGGTACAGAGTTGGGAAGAACGTGGCGCTTGGGTTGAGCAGTGGGGCTGTTACAGATGCAGCTGAAATTCTGCAAAGCCAGAAGGCCAGCGATGTTATTGCGGCAATTGAGGCAGAATTCGAACCCGATCTTGTTTTGTTTGATATGCCGCCGTTGCTGGCGGCGGACGACAATTTTGGATTTCTCAAAAACGCTGATTGCGCTCTGCTGATGACGGAAGCTGAACGCACGACGATTGATCAGATTGATGTGGCTGAGCGTCAATTAGCAGAACTCACCAACGTGATGGGCGTGATCATGAACAAATGCCACTATACTGACGGTATTTACGGATATGGGTACGGTTATGGGTACAGTTGATGTGCCACTAGGAATGTACGGATTGGTGAGTGATTGCGAGGAGGGTTCCGTTGGCCCAATCTAGTTTCAATAAGAGGTGCATTCATTAAATTTGGAGTTTGGTAAATGATTTATCCGGTCATTCTTTGTGGTGGTTCGGGAACCCGGCTATGGCCCAGTTCGCGGCGTGCCTATCCTAAGCAATTCGTATCTTTTGACGGTCATCAAAGTCTGTTCCAGAACGTCCTGTCGCGGCTTTCCGGACCGGAATTTGATGCGCCAATCTTTCTAACCAACGAGGATTTCCGATTTCTGGTGGAAGACCAGGCGGCTGCTTTGGGCCTGTCGGATGGTCGGGTTATCTTAGAGCCGGCTGCGCGTAATACCGCACCTGCTATTCTGGCTGCGGCGTTGAGCCTTGAGGAAATACCTGATGCACTGATGTTGGTCGCACCTTCGGATCATCTGGTGCACGACACTCAGGCCTTTCTCGACGCTGTTGCCGTGGGGGCCAAAGCGGCTCAGGGTGGGGAGTTGGTCACATTTGGAGTGGTGCCGGACCGTCCTGAAACAGGGTATGGGTATCTGCGGCTGGATGCTGCGGTGGTGTCCGGACAACCCACCCCGCTTGCAGAGTTCTGCGAAAAACCGGACAAGGCGCGAGCAGTTAAGCTGTTGCAAGATGGCAATGTGTTGTGGAATGCGGGAATGTTTATGTTCCGTGTCCGCGATATCATTGCGGCCTTTGAGGAACATATGCCGCAAATGGTGGCACCGTGTCGCGCGGCTCTGTCGCAGGGGGAAACGGATTTGGGGTTTTTCCGGTTGGCGGTGGACCCTTTTGAGGGGATTGATCCGATTTCGATCGACTATGCGATTATGGAAAAGGCCCGGAATATCGTTGCTGTCCCGTTGGAGGCTGACTGGTCTGATCTGGGCAGTTGGGATACCCTGCATGCGACCCTGCCACTGGATGAGAACAAGGTCGCTCAGGTGGGGGCGGCCACGGCGATTGATTGCCAGAACACGCTGTTGCGCAGCGAAGATAGCAATATCCAGTTAGTAGGCCTTGGGCTGAAGAATATTGCCGCTATCGCAATGCGTGATGCGGTACTTGTTACCGATATGGAACGGGCGCAGGACGTCAAAAAGGCGGTCGGCGTACTGAAAGTGAACAAGGTGGCGCAGGCCGAGGACTATCCCCGCTTTCACCGCCCCTGGGGTTGGTATGAGACCCTGTGTCTGGGGGATCGGTTCCAGGTCAAACGGATCATGGTCAAACCGAACGGTATCCTGAGTCTGCAAAGTCATGTGCATCGTTCTGAGCATTGGATCGTTGTGGCCGGCACGGCGCGTGTGACCGTGGGTGAGGAGGTGAACTTGCTGACAGAAAACCAATCCGTTTATATCCCGCTGGGTGCGGTGCACCGAATGGAAAACCCTGGCAAGGTGCCGATGTATCTGATCGAAGTGCAGACTGGGTCCTATCTAGGTGAAGACGACATCGTACGGTATGAGGATGTCTACAACAGGGGATGACTATGCGGGCGCGGGCCATTCGTCCGCTTCATATTGGGTTGATTTCGAGTTTCCAGCATTGGGTAGAATTTAATGAAGGTTGCGGTATTGGGTCTTGGCTATGTCGGATTTACGGCTGCCTGTTGTATTGCCAGCGAAGGCCATGAAGTCATCGGGATAGACGTAAACCAAAAAAAAGTGCGTCAGATCATGGCCGGGCAGGCTCCGATTGTGGAGCCGCGTGTTCAGGAGATGTTGACCGAAGGGGTCACGGCAGGACGGATTTCAGCGGATGTGACGATAGGGGCGCATCTTGGTGGGTGTGATCTGGCTATTGTCTGTGTCGGCACGCCCTCAGCTGCGGATGGATCGCACAATATGGGGTTCATCGCGGATGTGACCCGGCAGATAGCGATGGCGCTGACCACTGATCGGGATCGCCCTCTGGTTGTCGTTTATCGTTCGACATTTCGTCCTGGCACTGTTGAGGAACTTGTTCTGCCAGTTTTCGAAGCCGTTCTGGGCGAAGCGGCGCAAAGCTTGGTCGAGGTAGTCTATAATCCTGAATTCCTGCGTGAGGGCAGCGCAGTCGAGGATTATTTCAACCCGCCGAAAGTGGTGATTGGAACCCGGGGCGGGATCCCCAATGCGGCGATGCAGGAACTGAACGCCAATATAGAGGCGCCGATCTTTGTTGTTGGTTACCGCGAGGCGGAAATTACCAAATTCGTCGATAACAGTTGGCATGCGGTCAAGGTGGCCTTTGCCAATGAGGTCGGGCGCGTCTGTCTGGCACAGGGCATTTCGGCACGGCAGGTGCATGAGATCTTTGTCTCGGATACCAAACTCAACATTTCCCCCTATTACATGCGGCCCGGCGGGGCCTTTGGCGGCTCGTGCCTGCCCAAGGATGTGCGTGCGTTGCAGTATATTGCCGCCGATACTGGGGCCAATCTACCGCTGATCAATAGCCTGATGGGTTCGAACGAGGCACACAAGCACCGCCTGTTCGAATACGCGGTCGAAGGATTGGACAAACCGGCGCGTATTCTGCTGGTTGGGCTGGCATTCAAGGCAGGCACTGACGATCTGCGTGAAAGTCCCAATGTTGATCTAGCGCGCAAGCTGCTGGCGGCGGGATACGAGTTGGAGATCTATGATCCGGGTATCGACGCCACCAAGCTGGTCGGGACCAACCTGGGCTATGCCTACAGTCATCTGCCCGTGTTGGAACGTCTTCTGGTTAACCGAACCGACACCGAAACCACGCAGTATGATCGGGTTATAGCGTCGAACGCGACGATCGATGGTCTCACCTTCTCAGGTAACCCCGAGGTCCGCCATACAGGTCAGTTGCCATGAAGGATGTTGATTTGGTTGAAACGCCGCGCATGGATGAGGCGCGGCAGGCAAAGCCGCTTTCCGGACGGCGTGTTCTGATCATCGTCGAGAATCTGCCGCTGCCTTTTGACCGGCGGGTCTGGCACGAGTGCCGTACGCTGCGCGTGGCCGGGGCCGAGGTGGCGGTGATTTGTCCGACCGGGAAGGGATATGAAGCCCCCTACGAAGAGATTGACGGAGTGCATATCTATCGCCACGCTCTGCCGATTGATGCCAGCGGGGCGCTTGGATATCTGGTGGAATACGGGGCCGCCGTGTTTCATGAAATGCGTTTGGCGCTGCGGATTGCCCGCCATCATGGTTTCGATACTCTGCAGGCTTGTAACCCACCTGACCTGATCTTCTTGGTGGCGTTGCCCTTCAAGCTGTTCGGTAAGCGGTTCATCTTCGATCACCATGATATCAACCCCGAGCTCTATGAGGCCAAATTCGGCAAACGTGGGTTTTTCTGGAAGCTTATGGTGTTGTTCGAACGCTGGACATTTCGCAGTGCTGATGTCGTGATTTCGACCAATGAGAGCTATCGGGAGATCGCACAGGAGCGCGGCAGGATTGCGTCCGAGGATGTATTTGTTGTGCGCTCGGGCCCCGATCTCAATCGGCTGATTGTAACGGACCCCAACCCCAAGTGGCGCAACGGGCGTGCGTATATGGTGGGCTATGTGGGAGTTATGGGCGATCAGGAAGGGATTGATCTGTTGCTCGATTCTGTGCGGATCATAGTAAAAGACCGTGGTTATGATGTGCAGTTCGTGTTGGTCGGCGGTGGCCCGGCGCTGGACGGGCTGAAGGCGCAGGCCGAGGGGCTGGGGTTGGGCGACCATGTGACCTTTACTGGACGCGCGCCTGATCAGGACCTGTTCGAAGTGCTGTCAACAGCGGATGTCTGTGTGAATCCGGACCGGGTGAACCCGATGAATGATAAATCCACCATGAACAAGATCCTGGAATATATGGCGTTTTCCAAGCCCATCGTCCAGTTTGAGGTGGCCGAGGGGCGCTATTCCGCAGGTAGGTCTTCGCTTTATGCCGCGCCCAACGACACAGCCGATATGGCCAACAAGATTCTCGAGCTGTTGGATGACCCGGAGCGGTCGGCCGAGATGGGTCGCTTTGGCCGCGCCCGTGTCGAAGCAGAACTGGGATGGGATCATCAGGTGGACGCTCTGATCGGCGCTTATCAGCGGACAACCGAAAAAAAACCGCTCTGAGAAGAGCGTTTATACCGGACCGGTCCAAATATGCACGCTCGGTCCAATTGGGCCGGACATACACAGATGCCGAAGCATTAGATTGGCACGAACCTCGGCAGCTTCGGCAGGCTTTGTCCGACAAATTTCAGCAATCTGGTATCCGCGTCGGCCTCGGTTTCGTCTTCGCGGATTGGGGTCACGTAGCGCACCAGCGCGCCGTCGGTGCGGCCCATGGTCAGCCCGTCGACCACAACCCCGATCTTGGCAGCGAAATCGTTGGTCTGGCGTTTGCCACGTTGCTCGAACCAGTAATAGACCAATTGCTTTTGCAGTCCTTTCTGGATGATCGCGCGGTTCACCTCGAACGCGCCATAGGCGGGGATGCCCGGGTCGATCCGGTAGGGCTCCAGGCTGAAGATTTCCCATCCACCTACCGGCAGGCAGACCTCAGGGGAGTGGATGCCGTCGCCTTCGGTCTGCTTGTCATAGAAGGCAACGAACATGTTGATATAGCCATTCTGTCCGGGCGCGGCATAGGTAGTGTTGAGGTAATCGGTCGCGCCCAGCACCCGTTCAACATCAGGGTCCAGCAGCGCTGCCGACCCTGACCATTCCCCCAACTGACGCGGGTACAGCGAGAATGGGCTGCGGTCGATTAGCTCTTTATCCGAGCTGGGTTGCAGGACCCAGGCCGCCGACACTGCCACTGTTAGCAAGGCTGCCGCCGCCATGGCCCGCGAGGGACGGATGGCGAAGATGCGTTCGGCCACCTGCAGCAGGCCGCTGGTGTCCAGATCGATCGCTTCGGCCAGCGGTTTGGGGTTCGGAGTCAGGCGTTGCAAGGCGACAGCTATGGTGAACAGGATGGCGATACAGGTCAAAAAGATGACCCAGCCTTCGAAGAAATGCAGAAACCCTTCGGCCATTTCGATACCATGGTGATTGACCAGAACTCCGATCACGCCGATGCGGATCGAGTTCATCAGCACTGTCAGTGGTGCGGCCGACACCAGCAGCAGCACCTTGTGCCAGATCGGCCCGCGATAGAGCAGGGCGAAGAGATAAGAAAAGCTGAGGATTGGGAACAGATAGCGCAGACCCGAACAGGCCTCGGCCACCTGCAGCTTATAGACGCCCAGATCGATGATATTACCGTCCAGATAAACGGAAACACCTGCCTGCTGCACGAACCAGACCCCTATGACCGAAGAGATGCCCTGCAGGAAGATGGTCAGCTTCCAGTATATGAAGTTTGGCAGCGGCAGCATGAAGACCAGATGCAGCACCGGAAGTTGATGTCGCCGCCCGATGTTCCAGCCAAACACGGTCAGCACCACACCGCCGGTCCAGATGATCATCGCATAGGTGACAATGTCTGGCACCTTGGCGAGATTTCCCAGGATCGCCACAATCAACCCGAATGCAATGACCAGAATTCCGGGCCACCGTTCCCGGACTTCACCCGGCGGGGGAGGGTGATTACGCATCTCGCGTAGGAATAGATATAAAGAAATGATGGGGATCAGAGGGCCATGGCTGTACTCGGCGGTAGCCCAAGCTTTGCCCAACGATACGATTCCGATCCAGAAGATCGGGACCGAGCCGATAACCAGCAATGTGAACCAAAACAGTCCGGCCGGATTGAATGCCCTGTCGCGGCCTGTCCTGTCCGGGTTTTCCGCGGATGTCGCAATATTCACCTGTTTCCCCTGATACTCATTAAAAACTGTGTTGGCGGGAGTTCCATGTTCGATCTTAACGAATACTAAAGGGTAAAGGCTACTCAAACTGAAATTACAATGTAATCCGCATTGCCTTGGTCGCGCGTATACACGCCTTGTTTCCATTTTGGATCCTGTGGTGATAATGGTGGAGAAATGTTTCAATAATTATGCTGATAGTCTGAAATCACTGTTTATCTTCTCAGGACAGGTTAAATTGGGCCATGATAGTTTTGCATTTTTTCTGGGGCGGTTGATTTGCAGGAAAATATTCGGAACCAAAAAATCATGACAGCAGCCGGGTTCGGGCCACAGGTTCGCCGTTCTCGGATTGGCCAATTGCGGCGTGAAGTGCCCAATTTCCTAAAAAAGAACAAAGGGCTGTTGGTAAATCCGGAGTTCTGGTCCTTGCTGGGGCGTCTGTCTTCTACCCGGGTGCGGGGGGCCGATATACCTAAGGATATTCCGATTCTGTTCGTGGCCACTCATCACAAGGTAATGACGACCTATTTCACGGCGGTCCTGCGCCTTTTGGGGTATGGTCTGAACCTGCCTTATCAGAAGGTGCATATCGAACATCCGGATCCGCAATCGCGTCTGGTCATGTCGATGCATGGCAAGCTCGATCTGCCGCGTCTGGCCCCTTATCGCGGGGTGCATGTGATGCGGGATCCGCGCGATATGATCGTGTCAGGCTATCATTACCACAAATGGACCCATGAAGCGTGGGTCCATCGACCGGACGAAAACGGGTGCACTTATCAAGTCAAGCTGAACGCGGCCAGCACCTACGACGGCCTGTTCATGGAGATAGATCACTTCATCTTCTTCTACCGAGATACGTTGCTGAACTGGGATACCGGCGATCCGGATATTTTCGAGGTATCTTTCGAAGATCTGATGGGTGAAAGTCGGGTCGGCACATATCGCGACATATTCAGCCATCTCGGGTTTGATGGTCATGATCTGGAACTAGCCGCTGATCTGATGCGGCTGTTCGAGGCCAAAAGCCGGAGCGGCAAAAAAGCCGGGAAAATCGCTCGTAAATCCCACCTGCGCAGCGGCAAGTCTGGGCAATGGCGCAACGAGTTGGAGCCCGACCATATCGCATATATCGAACGCGAATTGGGTCCGGTGTTGCGAAAATTCGGATACTGACCGGCTGCGGGCTCAAGGCCGCATGATGAAATCCCGGCCAATATTAAAGAAAATGGAATGAGATTGCGCACGCGGGTCTGTCAGTTCTTCGCGCATCCGGTACCGGTACCCGGTACTAAGTGCCCAGTCTTCCGTCAGACTATACTGGTATGAAGCTGTAACGTTAGCCCTGTCTATCGTACGGGTCAGTTCGTCGCTGATCGTATAGCCTGCGTTGAGGTTTATTCCAGAGATGTTGTTGATTTCGTGAAAATAACCGAGGAACAGGGCGGTTCTCAGAATATTTCCCTTGTCTTCGTCAAAATCCAGAGAGCGCTGGAACCTTGCACTGAACTCTCCTCGAGGCAGTTCTTGTACCCAGTTTAGCGAGCCAATGAAATCCGGGCTGTCCAACTCCGAATCCGCAAAACCTGCAGTAAATGCCAGTCCGCCCGTGGGCAGTTCAAGGCTGCGACCGACCAGATAGTTACGGATGTCGCCGTCATCGGTCACAATCTGCGAGAGTTCGGCATCAATCGTACCGTTGGGCATGTCCCGTTCCAGCCGAAGTAGGCCAGTCGGGCCGTCGGTTCGAGTAGTGATCCCGAACTCACGGGTATCAATGGTTGTGTATCCAAAGCGCGCCTCAAGGCGCCAGATCGGTGACAATTCGACATTCACACCGGCATAGCCGGTCTTGGTCTCGCGCTGGGTCTGTTCGGCGTCGTTTTGATCAAAAAATCGATAATCCGCCCCGATAATGCCTTCCGCGAATGGCAAAAAGCGCAAATACAGGTTAGCGTCTAGATTGATGCGATCACTGTCATTTAACCCGGGATCGGTAGTGTCTGTATATTTGAGCGATAGGTAGTTAGCTCTGAAATCAGCCCCGATCGGTGCGTCCCGACCCAATTCAAACTCCAGTCCGCTTCTGTATCGTTCGCGGTTACCAGTTCCGTTCAAATCATCGAGATCTGGCGGTAGTTCGATTTCACCATCAGGGTTTTCAAAATCCTGAAGGGGTCGGAGGAATTCAATGTTCGATTGCAAATAGCTGGCGTTGAAACCAAATGCTGATTGTACCCCTTCGCGACCGTAATCCAACTGAAAGCGCTGATTGTCCCAGCCCGACTCAGCCCCTGGTCCGTTCACGGCACGCAGCACGCCGGAAGCGGACACACCTATCCGGTCCAAGGGAGTTTCATGGGTGAAACCAAGAGAAAGCCCTGTTGAAGCAAAGGTGGTTCTGCCAGCACTGACCGGATCAAGATCTAGGTTGTCGTCGGTTTCAAGACTTTGATTGAATCCGAATACTAGGCCTGCCCCGTTTTCCTGTGCCGAAGCAGGCAGAAAACAGCATATCGAACATGCACTAACCGATAAGGTGCGATAGATCAGATGCCGTTTCACAAGTGCCTCAGTCTTACGTTCAGTTACCGCTCTGGCCGCCGAATATTCCATTGTTTTCCCGGGGTAGCCTGTTTTTCTAATTGTTATTCTACTTGTTATAGTTTCGAACGCACCAAGTCGTCAAAAACTTCTTCCACCCGCGTATTTGTGCCTGACCGTATTGTGTGATTGCAACATTTTGTAGAAATAGTTTCAGGCCGGTCTCTTAACGGCTCCAATGGGGTTTTAGCCTCAAGCACTGCCATCCAGTGGTTGAACATATTCCACCAAAATGCCGCGTGTGGAGATTGGGTTGGTGAAATTGCACAGGAAATTTCCGGCACCCTTGACCGGGGTATCCCTTAACATCGTGACATCCCGAGTGGCGAGTTCCTTTTGTAATGTCAGAATATCCGGCGTTTCGAACGCATAGTGATGCAGCCCGCCCGCACCACGGTTGAAACGCGCAAGTGATCCGCCGGTTGGCACAACGAGTTCCACGGCAGTGCTGTTTTCGGGCGCTGTACAAAAGAGGCACCAGCATTCAAATTCCTCGACATAGCCGCGATAGTCTTCGATATGGCCAAACCGTGACATGTAATCTTCGGCATTTTCCATGCTTGGCTGCACGATCCCTACATGGTGCAAACGGAGGGAGTTCTGCATTACATTCATTATCGTTTCCTGTATTATGACCTGGTTGAAGGGTCGAGCAGCGGAGTAAGCGTTTCGGTCAACCAATCCGTCACCAGAACGGCACCAAGTTCAGAGACATGGGCCACGTCGTTATACAGATTGGGATCGTTCAGCAGGAAACCCGCCGAGAAGACCGGCCCGAATTGCTCCAACCATGCTTTCTCGAAGGGCTCTTCGTAGCCCCCGTAGAAGGGAAGATAGAGGAAAGCTATCTGCACGCCCTTGGCTTTGGCCAGTTCGGCGATCCGGCGCAGATAGGTGCGGGGAATGCCAAATTCGATCCCGGCCATCGATTCCGGCAAGATCGGGCGCGTTAGCTTACGGCGTCGGAATTCGGATTCGTCTTTCAGCACTTCGATATCGGCGGCGCTTTTGGGACTGAATGCCTTGCCGGGATTAAAAATCCGCGGATCGATCGTGGTGCCGGCATAGGTGGTCGGGTTGAATTCGGGCTGATAACCGAACGCTTCGGGCAATAGGTTTGCGGCGGCCAACTGAATCTGCCGGATCGGCAGTCGTGCCAGATTTTCCGGTAGGTTCCGGTTTACGATCCAAGGGCTTTGCAGCACCTCACCTGCGCCGGCCAAATCACCAAAAGCCTGATGCCCGTGCCGGGGAAACTGCTCTACCACAGAGATCACGATCAGCTTTGGCTTATGTTCAGACAGCAATTCGCGGATAATCGGCAAGCGCACATCGAAACCGGATGCGGGAAGCGAGAAGTTGACAATGCGGGCGTCGATCCCCTGTTCTGCAAGACGTTCTTCCAGATCCGGAGAAATCACGCCGCGTGCTGTACGTGACGACCCAAGAAAAGCGATATCGATCGGGGTTTCGTCGAAATGGATGCGCTCATAAATCCACCGGGCGCGTTCAAAGATCGTGCCGCCCATTGCCTGATAGCGAAAATAGGGATCATGCGGTAGCAGGAAGGCCAGCACAATACAGGCCAACACGGTCAGCCAGAGGCCGGTGAGGAAGGTGCGCAGGCGCAGGGGTTTGGTCATCGGCGCATCCTAAAAGTTGAAATAAATGAATTCTGACTGCCCGCGCAGAATGAAGGCAAGCCCTAGAAACAGAACCACACCGCTCCAAATCATCCAGGGCAGGGTCGGTCGCCATGTCAGATGCAGCAACGATGGGGCTCGGTTGCGCCAACGGTTCCAGTGCAGGATCGGGGAATACCGACCCATGATCTGTTGCGTGTTTGGGCACAGGAAAATCAACGCGGCGGCCCCCAGCAGGAACAGCCCCGGTTCGGTTATCAGTTCGGAGGATTTCGCAGGCAGCACTGTCGCCATACCGGCGATTTGGTCCAGGCGAATCATACCTTGCCAGACAGCGATTGCTGCGGCGGGGCTGTCAGCGCGGAACATCACGTTGGCGAAGATTACCGCAATCAGCGTCACCGCGTGGTACAGCGCCATGCTGGAACCGGGAATACCGCTTTTGCGGCGGGCCTTGCGCCGCAGCGCGCGCCAGAACTCGTTGATTGCCAGATATGTGCCGTGCATCAAACCAAAGAGGACATAGGTCCAGGCTGCCCCGTGCCAAAGGCCGATCACCACAAACAAAACAACTGTGGGGGCAGCCACTGTTACCGAGAAGGACGCCCATTTCCCCAGCCGCCATTGCGCGGCCAGCCGTGACAGGGGCAATACCAGCGGCTGATACATATAGGATACGATGAACTGCTGCAGGGTGATATGCCAGCGCCGCCAATATTCGATGATCGAGGCGGCGCGCAGCGGCGAGTGGAAGTTCACCGGCAACTTTATTCCGAACATACGTGCCAGGCCGATAGCCATGTCGGAGTACCCCGAAAAGTCGAAATAGAGCTGCACTGTATAAGCCAGTGCGGCCTTCCATCCGGCCAGAAGGCTGATCGTGTTGCCAGCCTGCGCCGCTTCGAAGACCGGTGTGGCGAAAAAGGCCGCGCTGTCGGCGATGACTGTTTTCTTAAACAAGCCAATTGCAAAGATCACCAGCCCGACGGTCATGTTAGCGGTCACGAAACGCCCCGGATTACGCCCGAAGAATTGCGGCATCATCTCTTTGTAATGCACGATCGGACCCGCGATGAGCTGCGGAAAGAAAATCACGAACGTGGCATAGCGCCAGATTCCTCCTGTGCGAATCTCGCCGCGCGAGACATCCACAAGAAAGGCGATCTGCTGGAAAGTGTAGAATGAGATGGCAAGAGGTAGGATGATCCTTTCCAGATGCAGACCGGCCCCCAGCATATTCGCGTTGTCGACGAAGAAGTTGGCATATTTGAACCAGCCCAGCACCAGCAGGTTGCCGGCAACGCCCAGGGCTAGGGCCCAGCCTGAGCCGCTTCCGTTATCCCGTGCACGCTCAATCCACAGTCCGGTGAGATAATTGCCCAGAACCGACAGGATCAGCAGCAGAACATAGGGCGGATTCCAGACTGCGTAGAAGATCAGCGAGGCGATGACCAGAAACAGGAATATCCACTGTTTCAGCCCCATCCGGATCAGCAGGTAATAGCCGGCTAGCGTCAGGGGCAGGAAAATGAAAACAAACGGAAGGGAATTGAACAGCATGAACGGATACGATCAGACCGGGCGGGCAATCATGCAGGCCGAGACGGAAATCTTGTTGCGCAGGGCCCGCTCCAATGCGGTGCCTTGGGTGGCGAAGAAACCGTCTTTCAGAATCTCGAATCCGGTATCGTTAAGGAGCGCGCGCGCATCATCGGGCGTCCGCATCAGGTAGAGGTGATCGGGCGAGGGGCTGTTGATCGGCACGTTGATGAAGATGCGGCCTGTTTCAGGGCGAACCTGAGCGTGCAGCTTGCGCATGACCGATTTTGGGTCTTCCAGATGTTCCAGCACCTCGGACAGTACCACCAGATCTGCCGGCGGTGTGTCAGCGGGCACATCCATGACGTTCTGAACCGCAAAGTGGCAGCCATGGTGGCCTAGCCTTTCCAGCGCGGCACGGGTTTGGTCGAGAGACACCTCTGACAAATCCCAGGCGTTGGCGCTGGACAGACCAAAGTCCCGTAGGGCCAGCGACATCATGAGCCCATGGCCTGGGCCAATCTCCAGCAGAGAACCGCCCGGTTGCAGAAGCGCGGGCAATTCAGTCAGAAAAAAATGGCAGCTTGCCGCGTGGTTGAACCACAAGACCTGACTTAACAGCAGCCCGTCCATGTATTTTTCCATATAGGCTGCATCGGAATAGACTTCGGCATCTGCTTCGGCGAAGGTTGACAGCCGATACCGGCCCTCGCGATGAAAGAACAACTCCTCTTCGCGCAACCGGTCGCATGTCCAACGGTAATGTGCCGCAATGGCGTCTAACCGGTCGCTCACAAGTAGCAACACGGCCTCGGCTAGGGTTTCAGTGGTGCGCATCATAGCCGCATCGCGGCCCGCAAGACTTTTGCGGATATAGCGTTCATGCTCGGGCCAGATCGCCAAAACCGCTTCGGCGATGCGGTGGGTTGAAGGCCATTCCCCGGCCAGAACGTCAGAGGATAGATCAGAAGAATGCGCAGGCATAAAAGAATCCGATTGTTCAGGCCGCGGCATCGGCGGGCGGGCTGTTTAATGTCATGGGCAATTGGGCAGGCGCGTTGTAACCGGCAAGATCAAGCTGCCAGATTGTGCGTCCATCCGCCTCTTCGGCGGTTTTTGCAAAGCCCAGCTTTTCGAAATGACCCGAGACCATCCTGTTTTTTTCGGAAGGAATATACTCACCGATCAGGCGCTTTGCCCCCGCTTGGCGTGCTGCATCGGCGACAAGCCCTAAGGCGGCTTCTTCGACGCGACGTCCCAGAACCCGGCAGCTCATCAGCCAGGTGTCGCAGATCCAGTCTTCGGTCCCTTTGCGAAAGATCATCACCGATATCATGCCGTTATCGCCGAATTTGTCGGCCAATCGAATCTGCAGCGTGAACAGATCCGGGTTCTGCTGCATGTGGGCGACCTCGGCCTCGGTATAGCGGCGCGTAGTCAGGTTGAACTGGTTGGATTTATTGATCAGCTGAGCGATGCGTGTGCGCCCGATATCATCGAAACCACGTGCCTCGCAAACCATGTCGAGAGATTTCAGATATTCACCATAGTCGCCGATGGTTTCCATCGCGACACTGCGGGCGGCATTGGCTCGGTATTGATCGGCGCGCTGCTCGTCGTCGGCCGACAGGCCTGTGGTCTCGAAGTACCCGGCCTGGGCCAGTGCGGTCGGATAAAGCGCGGGGTCGTCCGATAATTCGGGTACAGCAACCTCGGGTAGCATCTGGCGTACCCGCTCGCGTTCGGCCGGATTGTCATCGAGGAATGCCAGCGCATCGGTGCCGATATTGAGCAGCTTGGCAATATGGCGAATATTGCTGGCCTTGTCGGTCCAGTTGGCAATGAAGACTGAAACATCATCTTCCCGCAGCAGCATGTCGGGGTGTTTTTGGAACGGCAGGCGGGCGGCATCTTCTTCGTTCTTAGAGCAGACGGCCAGCACCACGCCGCGCGTCTTGAGGTCCAGCGCATAGCGCTGAATCGCCAGAAAAGCCTCGCCCTCCGCAGTGCCTTGTCCAATGCGGATGCCGTCTAGGCCGTCATCGCCGATGACGCCACCCCAGCATGTATTGTCGAGGTCGAGAACCAGACACTTACGCGCCTTGCCGCGCAGTGTGCCCAGCATCCGGGCAACGTGATCAGCATAAAGAGGGACACAATCAAGCGCGAAAGGCAGTTTCGCTCGATGCCAATAGGCAGGGTCGAACCAGCGTGACCGACCAACGGTGTCGGCCAGGGTGGCGATGTCCAGCACTGTCAGCGACTGCTCTTCGGCTAGGTCCAGCAGGTCTTCGTTGAAAGCAGCGATCTGAGCCGCGACCGAACCGGGGGTGCGCCGGTCATAGTGCCCGCACCAGGGATCGGGCGGGATCGGCAGAGTTTGCAGGATGACCGTCGGGATTGCGGTGCGCTTCAACCCGTCAACCAGGCTGCGGATTTGTGCAATTGCAGCGTCTACTGCTGCTTTGGCATTGTCGGGATTCATATAAACCGTGGCCAACCCCAGGCTGCGGCAATCAGGCGCCAACAATGCCATGTCAGCCCCAAAACTTGTCAGCCCGCTTTCGGGGTTCAATACTTCCTGCGTGGCTTGACCGTAATCTGGCACATAGAGTGTAGTGAAAATCCCATGACGCAGCGCGCTGGCGCGAATCGCCGGTGCTATATATTCCGTGGTCGCATCTGCCAACACGGCAAGGCGCACTGAAGAAAGTGCTGCATCTTTCGCCTGCGCGGGGTCTACCTTGCCCAGGGCACGGTTCAGTTGAGTAAGTTTGTTGAGATCCAGCGCGTGGTTGGCAAGCTCAACTAGTGCCTCGATTTCGATTGTAGGATCAAGCGCACGCAGCTTGGCACGAAAATCGGACGGGGCGGGACGCAACCAGTTGAGCTCTTCGATAGAGAACACAGCCATGATCCACTCCGCTAACCGGTCTTTTTCTGAATGCAGTCTACAAGATCGCCGACCGATTTGAGTGCTTCGATTTCAGCAGTTGTGAATTTGAACCCATAGTGCTGCTCGATCGACACGACCAAGCGGATGTGGCTCAGGCTGTCCCATTCCTCGACGTCGTCTGCAATAGTCGCCTCGGTCAGGGACAGATCACCGAGATCAAGAACGTCGGCAAAAATCTCATTTAAATCGTTAAAAATTGCTTCTCTGGTCATGTTACTCTTTGCTGTACTTTCACTGATAGCTTGAAATAAATCGACGTAAAAACTTGTACCCTATCTGAGTTCAGTAACAAGCTGTTTTGCTGTGATGGCATTCAGATCAGCTCCCTTGTCGCCAGGCCGTTGCTGTTTGTGCGGCGCGGCCAAACAAAAGCGCAAGCATGCGGCGACATCTGTAAAGACGGATGCGTGTGAGGCAAAACAGTGCCAAGAAACGGTCCCGTAAGCCCGAGACGCGGTCTGAATGGAGGATGCGCAGAACCTCACCTAATGGAGAAGCCGCCAGAATCAGCGCGCGAGTGCCCCAGCGCAGTCGTCCACCGATACCTGAAACTTCAGCAAAGTCGTGGCCAATATGACGGTCCCATTTCCGGGTCAGTTCACTGAAGGATCCACGCGCCTGAGTTTCAACGACAATCTGCGGTACATAGCGGGTTATCATCCCAAGTGAGGTGGCTCTGCGACCCCAATCCACATCTTCAGCGATGGTAATTCCGGCGAAATCGCCCACTTTTCGAAAGGCGCCGCGACGCACGCCCATATTGCAAGTCGCTGCATAGCCATCTCTCATAATATAAAGCTGCATGCGGTATCCATAGACACTTTCATAGGCTTCGACTGCGGTGGTCGCATTGGGGTCGATGCGCAAAATCCTGACGTCACCGCCGATTACATCCGTGTCGGGATGCGCATTGAAATAGTCGACGATACCGGCGATCCAGCCTGATTGTGCGATACAGTCGCAATCGATGAAAGCCAATATTTCCGCCCGGGACAGGGTGGCCCCGCGACTGCGTGCGGGGCCCGGTCCAAGCGTCGTTTCGTGGGCAAGACGGGCAAAAGGAAATGCGGCGCAAATCTCGTCCGGTGTTTCCGTCGAGCCATTATCGACAACGATGACCTCGAAGGCGATACCATCATCAGCTTGTTCTGCAAGCGCTGTCAGACACTCGCGCAAGGCGCCTGGTGCATTGAGGTGCGGTATGACGATGCTCAGCTGAGGGATGTCGGGCATGATGTAATATCTCTGATCCTGAAAAGGATACTATAACTCCCCAGGAAACAAACCTAGCGGTCCGTTTCAAAATGACGGCATTGTTGCTGTATGATGTAAATTTTCTGGAAATCTGAGATATTGTTTTGTAAACGCCCACCCTTCCGCTGCGAGTGGTGTTGCCGATGGCGCGGTCCGCGAGGGCATGTTATTCTACACCGTAGTTAATTTTGTGAGGCAGTCTATGAGTGCAACCGTTTCGGTTATTCTGCCGGTTTATAATCGCAGCGCCAGTCTTGAAGATTCAATGCGCAGCGTTCTCAACCAGTCCTACCGTAATCTCGAGCTGATCGTTGTTGACGATGCTTCGACCGAGGACTTGCAGCCTATCGTGGATGGGATTGCTGATTCACGGATCCGCTATATCAAGCGCGAAAAAAACGGGGGCGCGTCTGCCGCGCGCAATACTGGTCTGGCTGCGGCCGAGGGGCGTTACATTGCCTTTCAAGACAGCGATGATCTGTGGTTGCCCGGCAAGTTGCAGATGCAGATGGATCTGCTGGAAGCAGCCCCGCCTGAAGTGGGTGCGGTTATCCATTCCAAGGTGCTTTATGGCAGTGGGCCGGACGGTTCCTATGGGGTCGGGTTGGTGTCGATGCGGCCGCCGCCGCACCGCATCATGAAGCCGCATGAGGATCAGGTGCGTAAATATCTGACCGAAAACCGGATCAGCCTGCAGAACGCCTTGTTCCGCCACGATTGCTATCCAGAGCCGCTGTGGTTTGACGATGTGACCCGTTCAAACGCCGACTGGGCGTTCAGTTCGTCGCTGGCGCAACATACGAAAATAGTGGAATATCCCGAACCAGTGGTAATGGCGTTTTCCTCTCCCGATGGCATTTCGAAACTGAAACGCGCCAAGGCGATTGGCCTTATCCGGATAGTAAAGCGCAACCGCGATGCCTATGCGCGTTATCCCGACGCTTATGGTATGATGATGTGGCGCATCGGCCGGATTCTTGCCCGGCACGGCAAGCGCAAAATTGCGCGTCGCTTCTACCTGAGTGGCCTGAGGCACAATCCTGGGTTTCTGTGGCAGCTTGTCAAAAGCAAGGTGAGTTGACCCCATGCCGGGAATATTTAAGCACAGGAATGATTTATACTCATCGCTGCCATTTCCGAACCCGGCGACGGACGCGTGTTACCAGTTGAAACAGCGTCCGTTTCGCGCGTACACTTGCCGCCGCATTTTCCGCAA
This sequence comes from Ruegeria atlantica, assembly GCF_001458195.1. Lineage (GTDB taxonomy): Bacteria > Pseudomonadota > Alphaproteobacteria > Rhodobacterales > Rhodobacteraceae > Ruegeria > Ruegeria atlantica. The sequence continues at coordinate 48,433 of NZ_CYPU01000055.1, forward strand.
GAAAGTGAGCGGAAAGCTCTGGCGCAGGTGCCAGAGGCATTCGATTGTCCGGCTCGTAGCCAAATCGCTCGAAATCGGCGGCATAAATCTTGGCAACAAGTGCCCGGTCAGCTTCATCCGGCTTAAAAACACCGACCTTTGGCGCGTTGGCGCGCAAGGCATGCCCCATGGCGCGCGGATTGCTTTGTGTTCCGGACAACCCGTCAAAATAGGGAATGAGAGCATCAAGCCCGTGTTCGAGGTGGAAGACGACGCAATTAAGCCCTCCGATCGGAGGCAGGAAATCGACTTGCGGGCGGCTGTGATTGTCATGCCTGTGTGGGCTTGTCGCCCAAAGATCAGCTTCGGATCGCAACCACTCACTGAAGCTTGTGCCCTGAGCAACAGTTCCCTCGACCTCGGACTGGAAGCGATAGGCGCTTACGGCACGATCCAGGGGGTGACGCACCACAGTTATGATGTCGCTGAAAAAACCTGCGGGAAAGAGACGCTCCAGCGTGGCCCAGTTCACATGCTGGGGCGAGGTATTAGACCAGCGCTTATCGGGTTCTGTGGACAGATACTTCCGATCCAGAAAAGCCAGCGGCCCGAACCTTTCGCTCATGTAATCTTCGACCGAACTGCCAGCGCATTTGGGGATATGGACAAAATAGACCAACTTGGGTCCGATGCGGACAATCGGCATGGGTAATTTCCCGGTTCAAAGAGGTGTATATACTTTATGAGGCCCATAAATTTAGTTTTCCAGAAAATTTCTGCAGCAGTGTGAAACTTTAAGCTCCAAAATGAGTCGTAAGCTTATGAAACAAGGCATTTCTGGCAGGCGCGCACCAGACCCCATGACAGTGGAGAGGGCTCCAAAATCGTTGCGCAAGACTGAGCGCCTCCCGGCAATCGTGACCATTTTTCTGCTGGGGCTGACAATTCCATTTATTCTTTTTCTGGGGCCGTTGCGGCTCTCGGTCTACCGCTTATTGTTGGTCGTTCTTTTTGGGCCTTTGGTGTTTATGTGGTTGTCTGGCCGTGCAGGGCGTATTCGTCTGCCCGACATAGCCCTGCTTTTGATGTGTGTATGGATTGCGTTGAGCTATGCGATGATACACGGCCCCTCCAGGGCGATAGAGGCCGGAGGCATAGGCTTGGTTGAAACTATGGGGGCGTACTTGATTGCCAGAATATACGTCAGAACACCAACCACCTTTTACACGGTTGTCCGAGTTTTGTTTTGGGTGGCGATGGCTCTGCTACCTTTGGCGGTCATCGAGACAATCAGCGGCAGAAGTGTTGCGCTTGATATTTTTGAAATTTTCTACAAATCCTACAACACACTCTACATGGACCCGAGATGGGGTTTGCGGCGGGTTCAGTCCGTATTTGAGCATCCGATTCTGTATGGTGCTTTCAGTTCTGTCATAATCGGGCTTGGGTATTTTGTGCTTGGATATGGAAAACCGGTCTTTCGGCGCATTATATATGCCTTTGCAGGTCTATTAGGGGTTTTCCTTTCCCTGTCTTCGGGGCCGTTTGTAGCCGCAGGCGCGCAGATGTTCTTGATCGCCTGGGATCAGGTTTTCAAGTCTATCAGGGAGAGATGGGTTATTCTGTCTGGGCTGTTCCTGATGGGAATCGTTGTGATAGAACTGTTTGCCAACCGCAGTGTTGCGCAAATTCTAATTTCCTATGTGGCTTTCCGCAAATCGTCAGCGTGGAACCGCCTGAGAATTTGGGAGCACGGGACCGCATCGGTAGCCAAGAATCCTCTTTTTGGCGTTGGTCAAAATGAGTGGGAGCGCCCGGCCTTTATGCCAGCCAGTATCGACATGTTTTGGCTACTTCCCGCTGTTCGCTTTGGACTTCCGAGTGCGGTGTTCATGCAACTTGCATTTGTATCGATCTTTTTGCTTGTTCTATTCCGTAAAAACCTTGGTCCACGGGAGAGTGAGTACAGAACGGGTTACTTGATTACGCTTCTGGGTCTTTATATCGCGGGCTGGACTGTCCATTACTGGAATGCCGTTTACGTCCTGTTTGTGTTTCTACTGGGCTGCGGATTCTGTTTCTTCAACGAAGATAAAAAAATGGATAAAAATCCGGGTGCGCAGGATGCAGGGCCGAATGATCACAAGGGTGCCGCTTCGGACAGAGATGCTTCTGAAAGAGGGCGGGATGTGACGGTTCAGTCGGGGTATACTCGCCAGAAAAAAAGGCATTTTCGAGATAAGACGTAGGCAGTTGCTATTTATTACATAGCAACGCGTTATAAGGTGACCGAGCTAGATTCGATCGCCCAGTTCTTCTGGCGTTATGGTCTGTTGGGGGTTGATATCTTCTTTCCGCTCAGCGGCTCCCTGCCGCGACGACTAGATACAGAAAGTACCGAGGTTTTTCTGCGCCGCATTTTTCGGATTATCCCTCTCTACATGGTTGCTGTGACGTTGTTTCTGTGCGCCAGCTTGGTTCTGGGATTCGATCAGGAGAATGTGAGTCGGACCTAGATCAACTATCTGTTCCTAGCGGGATGGTTGATCTTCTTCGATGGCCCAGAGGCAGTGCCTTATACAATCACCTAGTCGCTTTCGGTCGAAGAATTCGTCTATATATTTTTTTGGGCTTACGGTAAAATTTTCTGGCGTTTCTAGCGCTGATCAGCATCGCTTCTATAGCGTTGCGGCCGCATCTCAACCTCGCCGAGCTTGAGGCAGTCTGCAATTTTCCCGCCTGCATGGATCGCTTCCATCGCCACAGGGGGGATTGCCGCGGTCTGTATGCGGTGCCAGGTGTCTGCCCAACCGCTGATGTGGACGCTGGCTCTGTTGGCCGTTATGTCCTATCTGCTTGTATTCTGAAACCCCGCGCTGCGGAGTTCGCTGAAATACACGTTCATCGCTCTCATTACTTGCCTACTGATCGTGTTGTTTGAATTTCGCTACAAGGAGGTCAGGAGCCGGGCATTGTCTTGGTTTTCAGCCATCGGGTTTTACTCCTACTTCACCTTTCTGTTCCACCCATTCAACATCGAGCCGAGTCTGAGGCTGCCGGGCGTTTTTAATCCCACTTCGAATCTGTCGTTCTGGCTTCGGTGATCTTGACCCAGGTGCAGGCCGCATTATCGTTCCGGTTCTTCGAGAGCCCCCTCATGAGGTGCGGGCGGTGATTGGAGCAGCGGGATCGAGACTGTTCTGTTACCATGGCAACCAGAAAGGACTTCACTTAGTAAGGGAGGAAGAGGATGCGATGGAGGGTTATCCTGCTAGCTGCATCTGTCGCAGTGGTAGGTGCATGGAGTGCTGGGTCGGGCGAGGCGGCGGATTTGGCGGCAACACTGCAGGCCGATCTGATCCAGGCGACGGCCGGGGACCGGATCAACTTGGCTTCTGGCGATTATGGTGCGGTTCAACTGCGTGGCCTGTCCTTCGACCGAACCGTGACACTGGTAGCCCAGGGAGATGTCCGGTTCGACAGTCTGGTAGTTTTGGAGACACGAAACCTGCGGTTGGAAGGCATCCGGGTCGAAGCCGCTGGGGGGCGGGCGGCGATCCGGATCATGCGGAGTCATAACATTGCAATTTCACATGCCGACATAGGCGGCCCGTCCAATCGCATGGCACCGATGAATGCAGTTAAATTTGGAATCGAAATACGCGACTACAGCTCGAACATCACGATCGAGAACAGTTATGTCCACGATGTTCTGAACGGAATTGCGCATTTTGGGACAGCCGGTTTCACACTCTCCGGAAACAGGATTGATCACATCGGAGCCGATGCGTTCAAGTTCGCGGGTGTTGATCGCGGTATGATCCAGAACAACTTTGGTCCAACACATTTTTATCCGGCAGAGGATACTCACGCTGATTTCATGCAGTTTCAAGGGCCACCGTCAAAAAACCTCGAGATCCGTGGAAACCTCCTGTTGTTGCAGAACCGATTCGACATGCAGGGAATTTTTTTTGGCGGGAAGGGTACACATGACAATCTCGCTATCGAACAGAACATTATTTTCACGCGAATGGCCAACGGGATCAGGGTCAGTAATGGGCAAAACATTTCTGTGCGGCACAATACGCTGATCAACGCATTTGCCGCAGAGCGGCCCGTCACGCGAATCTCGGTTCCGTCCGGCTCGGTGGTTCAGAAAAATATAGAATCCAGGAAGAAAGGAAAACTGGAAGGCGGCAACATTGCGATGCAACATCTCGATCCTGCTCGAAAGCTCCACTATTCCGAGCTGTTTGCCGGAATCTCTGAAGGTCAAAGTATCCAAATAAAGGATGTCCACCCGATTTCGGGCGGCCTGGCCGAGACCTATGGCGCGTTTGCCCGGCTCATGGAATTGCACGGCGGCGGTTAAATTCGGTAATCACCGGGTATCAAAGACGTATCTGCCGATACGGTTTCAAAACCGGGCGACTCCAAATGCGGGCAGTGAATATCATTTCCCCATTCGTTTTCGGGGATACCAAGTTCTTTCAGAGCTGCGGTAATCATCTCAACATTCTTTAGCCGAGGACCGGCCTTCGGGTTTCGGTTCGCATGTGGTTTCTTTTCCAATGGTGAGTGGCCCAGGAAAGTGGCGATTTTTTCTGCTGCCTGCGGGTCGCGGATGTAGTTGATCAGCAACAGATCATCCGGTCGATCACGATAATGATTCAAGACTTCGACATGATAAGCATCACGTTGGGCAGTCCAGGCGCGGATAGAGCTTTCTTTGATTGTCCACAATGGATGACGTTTCTTACCTGGTGGCAGGCGGCGAATATGTTCCAATCGGCTGTCAATCCATGTATCGAGGTCGCGGACCTGCAGGATGAATTTTGCTTTTGGAAACAATTCGTCGAGTTTTCGGAAGTTGTCAGGAACTCCATCACAAAAGGCATCATACATTCGGTACATTGTTGTTCGGGATGTGTCGCGCCATTTCGTCCCGTGATAAGAGTGATAACCAAGGTTTTGAAAAATCCGGTGCAGTGATGTTGTCCCGCTCTTGTTTTCGCCTATGGCAAAGACCTTTCGCGCATTTCGGCCTGCGAAAAAACGGGTCAGGCTACTGCGCCCCGAGGCGGCAAATTCCGCCAAATCAAGTTTCATTATCTTATTCTCCGGCACTATTACTGCATACAAATCCAAGGGCCTGTCAGCCGACAGAATAATGCTGATATACTGGTTTCATGGCAATGTTTTTCAACTCTGCTTTATATCCCTGAACAGGCTGGAACCCATGCGGGGTGTTCAAGTAAACACCCAAGAATTGGTCCAGATTTAGCTTGAATTTTTACAGAATTAGACAAAAAGGTTAGATGTTTTTGTAGATGGTATATTTATGAGCGGACCTTCGCATAATAATGTAAGTCGTTATGTCGTGAACGCCTCCAGTTCTATCGCAACTGCTATCATCCGCATGTCGGCGTTAGTCTGGGTCAATCAATATCTTTTACGGCGTATTGAGCCGGCGGAATATGCGCTCGTCCCTGTTGTTGCATCGTTGCTGATTGTTGCTGAGCTTTTCCCGACCGTATTCCTGCGTGGACTGGCGCGCTTTATGGTTGAGGCCGACGCCCGCCGCGACGGTCGCGATATGACGTCGATCGTGTCTTCGATGGTTCCGGTTCTCTTTACGGTCGCGCTGGTGCTTTTTATCGCAGGCGTGCTGGCTGTGATCCATATCGATCGGGTAATCACCGTGGATCCGCAATACCGGACCCAGGCTCAGGCGATGCTGCTCATGCTGGTTTCCGTCTTGTGTATACGTGTCGCGGCGACGCCATTTCGGCTTGGTCTGCATGTGCGGATGCGGTTCGTCGAACAGAACCTGATCCTGCTCGGAACCGAGACGCTGCGAATTGTGCTGCTGCTGGTCCTGCTGCTGGCCGTCAGCACGCAGGTGCTGTGGGTGGCGGTTGCTTCGTCCGTGGCCAATCTGGTGAACATGCTCATCCTGATCGGCTATACGTTCAATGTCCTGCCTGATGCACGTCTGCGGTTGTCCGCAATCTCATTCTCAACCATCCAGCGGTTGCTGAGCTTCAGTCTTTGGACACTATTTCAGGGGCTCAACAATCTGGTACTCAAGGCAGTTCCGGCGCTTCTTCTCAACCGGAACAGTTCTGCCATAGATGTGGCCTCGTTTCATATAGGAAGCTTGGCAGATACGCAGATTCGTAAGCTGGTTGTAGCCGCGGCTGCCCCGGCCAAACCGGCACTAACAACAATCTACGCGACCGAAGGCGAAAGCACCCTCCAGAGTTTATATTATCATGGCGGGCGTTACTTTCTGTGGGTAACACTATTTTTGCTGCCGCCCTTGCTGGTCTTCGCGTACCCGCTGATTATGCTTTATGCCGGAGACAAATATAATCTTGCCGCTCCAGTCATGCTGTTGTTGCTTGGGGTTTATCCGCTCATTTGGGCCAGCGGGATGTTTTATGAAATCGCATATGCCGTAGGTCGTATTCGCGCCTACAACGTCTGCATCATGGTGCTCAGCCTGTCTGCATTGACCGGTATGTGGTATTTCGTAGTCGTCCACAACATGGGTGCACTCGGGGCGGCGATTGCTCTGAGTGGTGCTTATGTCCTGGTTTATCCTCTTTTGATGTGGCCGATCGGGCTATGGTTAGTACGGGGAAAATGGTCCACATTCTTGCTGAAAACGTTGTTTCCGGGGCTTGGCCCCTTTGCTGCGGCTTGTCTGGGCTGCCTGATTTTTTCTAAGGTTTTTCCCATTGATGGCTGGGGCAAATTTTTTCTGGGCTGCGGCTTGTCATCTCTTGTTTACGTAGGGGTGCTGTTCACAATGTGTATTAATCAGAATGATCGCGAGCTTTTGGTCCGGGCGCGCCGTAAGATTGGCAATCAATTGAAGAGAAGCAGAAAATGAAACTGTCATCCCGACGCAGAAAGCTGTGGCAGAATCGAGTGAATTCGAGACTGACTGAGGTCTGGTTCAGATGATTCAAGCGACCCCCTTTCTTTCCCGCCCGGGCGGACCTCGGCCCGTCGTCAGCATCGGGCTACCGGTTTTCAACGGCGGAGATTTTCTGGAGCAGGCTCTGGTTTCGATCCTTGATCAGGAGTTCGGTGATTTCGAACTGCTCATTTCCGATAACGCCTCAACAGACGGCACCGCAGAGATATGCACCCGCTACGCGGCACTGGATGCCCGTATTAGCTATAGTAGGCAGCCTGAAAACCTGGGTGCCGCCAAAAACTACAACGACGTCTTTCACGCTGCATCCGCCAAATACTTCAAGTGGGCAGCTCATGACGATCTGCTCAAGCCGCAGTTTCTGACCCGGTGCATCGACAAGTTTGAATCATTTGATGCCCCTCCGGTGATTGTCTACCCGCAGTCTGAATTCATTGATGAAACCGGACAGGTGTTACGTGCTGACCGGCGCTCTATGCATACAAATTCCACCTCACCGGCAATCCGTGTATTCAGAGCGGTACAGGCCATGGGTTTGGTCACCTCGGTTTTTGGTGTGTTTCACCGGGAGTCGTTGGCCCGGACACAATTGATCGGCAGCTTTATTGCCTCGGACTATGTATTGCTTTTGGAATGCGTATTATTGGGCCCTATCGTCCATCTGGAGGGCGAGCCTCTGTTTCAGCGCCGCATACATGGAAATATGTCGCGGCAGGCGAATAAGTCCGAAGAAGAGGTCTTGCGTTGGTTCAATCCCGATGCACGTGCAAAGCTTTCCTCTAAACAACGCCTGCGCATTGAATTCAGGAATTCAATCTACGGTATCGATGGCTTGACAGGATTGCAAAGACGACTCTGCGCGGCATCATTACTGAGTGGGTTCGCGGTTAGACGGTCGCGTATTGCCGCCGGACGTTTGCGGAGACAGTTTTTCAACGGGCAGAAAAGAGAAGCCAATTAATAATTTGTATACTGCCAATAGAATTTTTGTTCCGTGCACGGTTTGTCGAATTTTTGAGGTTAGTTTATGGGATCAAGACAATTGGCTACCTGATTCTGCACTCCCACGTCGTTTTGTTGGATATTATAGCGGATGAGGTCAATCTTCTGTCAATTACTTGCCCGCCCTCTTTTGGTACGGCGCAGGCTAGTGTAGAATAGAGTGTAGGTGTTTTTGTTTTGTTCTAGTGAATGAGGGTTGTCTTGGCTATTTCCGACGATTTTGCGTCCGGGGTTTTAGATTCTGTTTGGAGCATTGAGGGGCCATCGGGGATTTCTTCGGGTCTTGGAGCGAATGCCACAGATGCCTACCTGGAGCTGGTGTCGCCGGACGGCGATTATGACGTCTGGAACACCAATAACGGCACCCGCGCGATGCAGGCCACCAACAATGGCGATTTCCAGATCGAAACCCGGTTTCTGACCACGCCGACCGAGAAATACCAGATCCAGGGCCTGCTGGTCGAGCAGGATGCCGACAACTGGCTGCGGTTCGACACTTATTCCAACGGCAGGAAGCTGTATGCCTTTGCCGCGATCACCATTGACGGCGTGTCGACGCAGGCGTTCCGGGTCACGGTTTCGGGTGGCACTGCACCCTATCTGCGGGTCGACCGCACGGGTGATACCTGGACCATGGAATATTCCCAGGACGGCAGCAACTGGACAACGGCGGGTAGTTTCAATCACGCGATGACGGTGTCGCAGGCGGGGGTGTTTACGGGCAATACCGGCAATGCGTTGGGCTTTACCGCGCAGGTGGATTATTTCGAGAACACCGCCGATCCGATTGTGAACGAAGACGGCACCATCACGCCCTCGAACGATCCGCCGGATGCGGTGGATGACGGGCTGGCGACGGACGAAGACGTGGCGCTGGTGATCAACGTAGCCGGCGATCTGCTGGCCAATGACAGCGACCCCGAAGGCGATCCGATCAGCCTGACCGGCGTGACCCAGCCTGCGAACGGGGTGCTCACCGACAATGGCAACGGCACCTATACCTATACCCCGAATGCCGGGTTCTCGGGCGCAGACAGCTTTACCTACACGATTTCGGACGGCAACAGCACCGATACGGCCACGGTGAACCTGACGGTCAACGACACCACGCCCTCGAACGATCCGCCGGATGCGGTGGATGACGGGCTGGCGACGGACGAAGACGTGGCGCTGGTGATCAACGTAGCCGGCGATCTGCTGGCCAATGACAGCGACCCCGAAGGCGATCCGATCAGCCTGACCGGCGTGACCCAGCCTGCGAACGGGGTGCTCACCGACAATGGCAACGGCACCTATACCTATACCCCGAATGCCGGGTTCTCGGGCGCAGACAGCTTTACCTACACGATTTCGGACGGCAACAGCACCGATACGGCCACGGTGAACCTGACGGTCAACGGGTCCGCACCTGCGCCGGCCGGGCTGGCCTCCGACGATTTTGCGTCCGGGGTTTTAGATTCTGTTTGGAGCATTGAGGGGCCATCGGGGATTTCTTCGGGTCTTGGAGCGAATGCCACAGATGCCTACCTGGAGCTGGTGTCGCCGGACGGCGATTATGACGTCTGGAACACCAATAACGGCACCCGCGCGATGCAGGCCACCAACAATGGCGATTTCCAGATCGAAACCCGGTTTCTGACCACGCCGACCGAGAAATACCAGATCCAGGGCCTGCTGGTCGAGCAGGATGCCGACAACTGGCTGCGGTTCGACACTTATTCCAACGGCAGGAAGCTGTATGCCTTTGCCGCGATCACCATTGACGGCGTGTCGACGCAGGCGTTCCGGGTCACGGTTTCGGGTGGCACTGCACCCTATCTGCGGGTCGACCGCACGGGTGATACCTGGACCATGGAATATTCCCAGGACGGCAGCAACTGGACAACGGCGGG
>NZ_CYPU01000056.1 GCF_001458195.1 Ruegeria atlantica
CCGAAGCCGGAACGTTATGTTCCGTGAAGTTCTGATCAGCATTTGTGTACGCTAAAGAGTGCTGCGTTGGGCGAGTGCCGTATCTGCCAAGAAGCAACGAATATGCGGATCGCGTTGTGGACGATGCCGTCGCGGTCTGGTCTAACTTGCTTCAATATCAGGCCTCGCGCTTCACAGCGCTCTAATCCAAGACTTCTTGTAGTACCTCACCGCTCGCACCATTAGGACGTGCCGTGCTTACACTCCCCTTGTCTGGTAAGCCAAACGCTAGAATGTCAGGACGAGAAACACCGGCTTGATACAAAGCCTTGTCAAACGACAAATCAATCATTTGAAGGTCAGCCCCTGTCCAAACGGATACCGACGAATTAATAGTTCCCTCTTCAATTTGGCGCAGCTCGACATCCCATTGGGACAGCTCGCGGAATTGCGAAGGGTCCTGCAAAAAAGTGTGTTTGGGGCGCAGGTTGTTTTGGGGACTGATCGTATCCCAATGGATTACAGGCCGACGATGCACTAACAATCAATTTGGACCAGTCAGATGAGGCTGCTCAAGATCTCTTGCCGGTTTTCCAGGCCAAGGTCGGCCAGTTTGTACTCAAGTCGCACAAAAACACCAAGATACATTCCGCTACGTCGTCTTTTATCATTGATCTGGCATTGACTTCGACAGATAGAGAGGTGCGCGGTGGCTGTCTTCCTTCTCAAGTGGCGCATGTCAATGCGCCACCGGAGGACCTCCGGTGGCCTTTATTAACGGCTTACACACCTGCCACAGGCCCTATCAGAGGACGTCATGCCCCTTTCACCTGACGGTCAAGACCGCGCCACTCGCGCCATTGACCCTTTGCCAATACGCCTTATCAAGCGCGCTACACTGGTTTTTATCGGCCTGTTTTATTTCCTCTTCGTGGCCTTTGTCCCTCTTCTTTGCGTTCGGCGCAGAGGGTTTCGGGGTTGGTATTGGCGTCTGGTGAAACGATCATGTTCACGCCTGCTGTGGCTCCTCAGCATCCGCGTCGAGATGCGTCCTGAGGAAAAGAATGCCCTCGCCGCCGACACCAACAGCATCATTGTGGTCAACCACCGTAGCCATCTCGATGGCTTCAGTCTCATGCACGTGGTGCCCGACACAAAATGGTTCACTTTCGCGGCGAAGTCAGAGTTCTGGAACAGCAAACTCCTGCGCACTGGTTTTGATGGAGCGGGTCTGGTCCCTATCAACCGAGACTCCGGCTCAACGGCCATGGATACGCTGATAAAGGCTGTCAGGGAAATGCCTGTCCGCTGTTCCATCGTGCTATTCCCAGAAGGCACCCGATCCAAAACAGAATCGCTAGGGGACTTTAAAGCGGGTGCTGTCTTAGTCGCCCGAGAAACCGGCCGCACGATCACCCCTATTGTCATCCATGACAGCGATAGTCTACTTCCACGCGGCAAACATTTACCGCGCAGCGGGACGATCCGTGTGGAGGCATTGCCAACTTTCGCGTGCGATCTTACCGCTGGTGTGGATGAGGATCTGGCGCGATTGCGCAGGCAGATGATGGCTGTGTTTGAGCGGTGAAGTCTGTTTGACAGAGATATGCAGAAACTGAGTTTGTTGAGTTTCGGCTATTCGTCATCGTCGCCGGGGCTAAGGTTTTTTCTTACGTCATTACTTTGTATCTGATTCCGCAATCGATCAGCAGCTTTCTCACTGAAAACATCTCAAACCCGACGATTTTTATTTTCGCGGTCGGGCTCGTGTTGTTGATTATCGGCTTTCTCCTCGAAGCACTTTCCATGATGCTGATTATGGTTCCGGTGCTCTTCCCTGCGCTTGAAGTCATAGGAATTGATCCGATCTGGTTCGGTATCTTTTTCGTCGTCCTGATCGAGACAGCGCTAATCACTCCGCCGGTCGGATTGAACCTGTTTGTCCTTCAAGCTGTCGGAAAGGCGCGCCTTGAAGAGGTTATTCAAGGGGCTATCCCATTTGCATTCATAATGCTGGCAACGGCCGTGCTGTTGTGGTTCTGGCAGGATTTAGCGCTGTGGATTCCTTACAAGCTGTTCTAACGGAACAAGCGCCGCACTCAATAGGTTCATCCAAGCAGCCATACCCGGAAACCACCAGATCGAAACGGTGCCGTCCGACGGTGAATATTCCGCCTGGGGTTTCGAATACGGCCTCGGATCACCGAAGTTACTCAAACTGAATTATGACGGCTTCAAAGTCCTGATCGCTTGTGACCTTGGTGTGGTGACCCTTTCCCACCTTGTCTTCCATATGCCATACGTCGCCGGGGCCGATGTCACGATAGTTTCCATCACTTGCAGTGACGCGAATTTTGCCTGCAAGGCATATCAGCCTTTGCGCCACCGGGGTCGGATGGATGGGCTCGTTCCAACCGGATCGAAGCCGCAGGAACATTGTCTGTTTGACGCGCTCTGGCTTGGATAATTCGATGGCCTGTGCAGGCGGGGCGAAACTCCGTTCCTCGAGGTTGACGTCAATGTCATCCCAGTGGCTTTCGCCAGCAGCATCGGCATAAAGCTTGCAATACTTCACAGTGAATGTCCTTTCAGCCTTTTGCTGCGGGTAAACCTAAGAATGATCTGTCGCGTTAGTCGTTACTTGCGGGCCTAAAGCTGTGACCCGATCGGTAAAATACCCAGAAAACCAGAGACGATGTGATCCCAGACCGAACCCGTGGGCTCGGAATCGTATTCCAGTATTTCCCCGTCCGCTCCTCGTGTTCTCCATTTAAGCTGGCCTGCGCGTTCCAACGTCACCTGGTAGGTGTAGGCGGGCAGGGCCGCGTCCAATGCACCCATCGTTTGAACGGCCATCGCGGGCGAGTCGATCAGAATGCCCATTTCGGTATTGATGTTCACAGAACGTGGGTCCCAATTGAATGAGCCAACAAAGAGGTAACGGTCGTCGATGGCAAAAGCCTTGGAATGCAGGCCGGATCGGGATTGTGCCCAGTTGATACCGCGACGCTGAACCTGATAGGCGTCTGGTCGCAATTCATAAAGCTCAACCCCGCCGCGCAGCAGCGCCCTGCGTTTCTTGGCGTAATGCGCATAGACCGGCACGACATCATTTGACCCTAAGGAATTGGTTACGACCTTGACGTCCACACCGCGATTTTCCAACTCGGTCATCCATCGGACGCCATTGTTGCGCGGCACGAAATAGGCCGAGATGATATTTACCTCGCTGCTGGCAATTTCAAAATACGGCAGCAATTGCGATGCAAGAATGGGGTCGGACGTTTCAACGCCCGCAGCTTTTGAAGGCGGGTCCGCATACAAACGCGCGGGGACCCAATTCAGCCGCAGCGCGCCGTCGGCAAAATTCTCTTGCGCGGATTTCCTGAGCGCAGTGCCGTACTGGGTCTGTTTTGCTTCCTCCACCAACTCATTCAGCCTTGTGCGCGCATCGTTCAGGTCAAACGATTCCGGTTGTCCAACAACCACGCGTGCGGGAACGGCAAATTCACTGTTCCAATAGGAGTCAAAGCTTTGGGAAACTTCAGTAACGACTGGGCCTGCCGCCAGCACGTCCAGATCGGCATAGTTCATTTCTTCCCGGGCCAGGAAATACTCGGCCCCAATGTTGCGCCCCCCGACGATCGTGAAGGTGTTGTCTGCGGTCATGGATTTATTGTGCATCCGGCGATTGATGCGTTTGAAGTCTGTCAGACCCGCAATCAGCAGGCTTTGATCCCGCCAAAAGGGATTGAAAAGCCGGATCTCGATATTCTCGTGATAGTCCAGCGCTGCGGTCATGGTGTCGTAGCTGGACGTGTCCATGTCATCTAAAAGCAGCCGGACACGAACGCCCCTGTCTGCCGCCTGCAAAAGGCTGGCCGCAAACAGGTGGCCCGTGGGGTCATTGTGCAAAAGGTAGTACTGCGCGTCGATGGTATGCTCGGCCGCAGCGGCCAGCAAAAGCCTTGAAACCAGCGCTTGTTCCCCATCACTGATCAGTTTTACCCCGGACCGCCCATCCTTGGGATCGCCAAGCCGGTTGGCCGCGCGCACCAGGGCGCTGTTTGCGGGGGTCGCAAAGGACGACGAAACAGACTTTTCATAGCTGTGCGTTTTGGGGGAGCATGCAGCAAGAGCCAGCGTACAGCACAGACAAACCACGATAGCCCATGGCTTCATCGACATTCTCCCTCCGTTCCATCTCAGGTGACTACGCTTGTAGGGGTGATTGCAAGTTTGTTTCCGGATTCGCCGGGCCGTTTCTCAAGCCTGTGTTGTTTGGGCGAGACCCTAGAAGGCCCGGGCAGCGGTGTTCGCTGACCGCGTCGTTTTCAATTGAGGACGGAGCCTCGGATACCGAAGCTGGAGGAGTGTCGCGGGTTCTTGCAGGTCCGATAGGCCCCCTATTCTGATTATAAAGCACCTAACTGCGTCATGGCATCGTCACAGTCCCACAGATAGGCGACGAGCGTCAGGTTCGAGGTTTGCGGCTCAGCAACCCGTATTTCATGGCCCAGGATCGGAATGAACGACGTTTGCTTCTTTCTGATTTCACTGTGCGCGTGGACTGTGCGCCGCCTTGTCGATTGAATTCGAACACATCAATCACCCTCTCTGCACAGCCGCAGGCTTCACCCATGCCAACTTTGGCAAAGTAGAACTTCTCGAAACTTTCCGGGTTTTTCATGACAAATCTCCTGACACGATTGAACCCGTTTCGGGGGAAAATACCAAATCACATTTGGGATGGTCGCTGAAAACGTCGGCACGACCGAGTGTTTCCAAAATACAAGTCCTCAGAATTCGTGGCCGCGAAATCGTTGTTTTAGTTTTTCGTAAACCAAGACTGGGTTACGATCTGTCAATAGCATTGCGCGTCAATGACGATGCGCTTGGCAGTCGACAAAAACCGACAGGCGAACCCGCGATTGAAAAGACTTGTTGCGTACACATCGTTTTTGATCTGGAGTTTCGCCCAGCCTGCCACCGCGCAAAACCTTGATCCGGACGCCTCTGAAGCCGCCGCGCGCGCCGCGCTTGCGGTGCTGAGCGTCGCGGCCACACCGAACGAAACACTATCGTCCCTGTCCTTTCTGAGCGCATCTGGTGACGCGAGAAATCTGCGGTCCACGCAGCTGCGCGGCGGATTCAAACCGTTGGACAATGGCCTGTATCTGGAAGGCCAGTTTGCGTATCAGAATTATAACCCGCTGGTGATTTTTCCCGAGATTGGCTCTGATACCGAGCTGGATGTGACGTGGTCAAGCATCGCCGCGACCCTTGGTGTCGGGTGGGAGCTTCCGCTTACCAATAACTGGTACATCCGGCCAGTTGCGCACCTGTCGCTTGGCCATGTCACCACCGATGCGGTGTTTTCCAATTTTCCGCTGTTTCCGTCCCGTTCCAACGGGGCAGGCGCAGTGGACGGTAACCTTAACGCCTTTGGTGTCGGGGCGTCCCTGAGCGTCTTTCGCGAGGCACAATTCGGCCGTTGGGAGGCCGAGTACAGGTTACGTCAGACGTTTTTAGAGTTCTATCCGATAAACGAACCGCAAGCGGGGGATGCCCGTGCAAATTCGAACCAGACGACGTTGTTTTCGCGCTACCGTTATCCACTTGATAAGGTCAAGTTGCTGGGCCGTCCGTCAAAACTGGTTTTGGATGGGGGTGTTGTGCTTTACCACGGCGACAGCGCGATGGTGTTGGATACGGATTGGCTGGCGACGGTCGGTGTCGGAATTGAGGTCGATACCACACAGATTGGGCTGCCCGCCGTCGAGGGCGCTCGCGTCATGCTGAACGGCGTTATCGCCGATTCATTTTCCGGGTTTTCAGTTGGGTTTGGGGTGCGGTTCTGAACCTGCCACCAAAGGAAAGGGCGCAGAAAACCTGCGCCCTTAATACTGCTCTGGTTTTTGCCCGGATTATTTCCAGCCGGCTTCGTTAAAGATCTTTTGTGCTGTCGGCAGGTTTTCGGCGACATCGGACAGGACGACCTCATCCGCTTTGAACTCACCCAGCGATTTCACCGAGTCCGCCAGTGCGACGCCTTCAACCGCGGGGAATTCGTCATTCCCGGCGGAAAAATATTGCTGGGCGCTGTCGCTTGCCAAATATTCGAGGAAGAGAACGGCATTCTCTTTGTTCGGTGCATTTGCAGCCACACCTGCACCGGACAGGTTCATATGCGCGCCATAGCTGTCCTGGTTCGGGAAGACCCAACCGATTGCGTCGATATCGGCCGAGACACCTTTGACATCTTTGCGGATTGCACGGGCAAAGTAATAGGTGTTTGAAACCGCGATGTCGCATTCGCCGGATACGATACCCCGCAGCTGGTCGGTGTCACCGCCCTGTGGTTCACGGGCCATGTTGGCCACGATGCCTTCGGCCCATGCCTTGGCGGCCTCTGGGCCTTCATGGGTGACGATCGAAGCCAACAAGGTCTGGTTATACGTATTGCTGGACGACCGGATGCAGACCTGACCCTTGTATTCGGGCTTGGCAAGATCGGCATATGTCGCCGGCGGGTTGGCGACGTTTTCCTTGTCGAAGAAAATAATGCGGCCACGCTGCGAGAAGCCGAACCATTCATTGTCGCTATCCTTAAGGTTGTTCGGGATGCGCTCTTCCAGAACGGCGCTTTCGATCGGTTGCAAAATGCCTGCATTCTTGGCCCGTGAAAGGCGCGAGGTGTCGACGGTCAGCAAAATATCCGCGGGCGAGTTCGCGCCTTCGGCTTCCATCCGCGCGATCAGCTCATCGGCTTTGCCTTCGATGCGGTTGATGGTGATGCCGGTGGCCTTTTCGAAATCACTGTACAGGTTTTCGTCGGTGTCATAGTGGCGCGAGGAATAGAGGTTCAACTCACCCTCAGCAGCGGCAGAAGTGGCGATCAAGGCCGACAATGCGGCGGCGAAGTAGGTAGAGGATTTGAGCATCATAACTCCCAACATTGAAATGTGCGGCGTAGTAATCCGACTGAAATTGTCAATTAAACGATTCCCGAGAGGATGCAAGGAAATCTGACCAAATTAGTTGGTCAAATGGTCGCTGTTTTACTCCGCGTATTTTCAGGTTGTCCAGATGTAGCACTATATCTATTGATAAAATGTAATAACATAACGACAAATTGTACGCCGTATCAGAGGTTTTCGCCCAAATGATGCGCCTTTTCACTGAGTCCTTCAAATAGGTAGACACCCAATGACCGACACCCGCCTTCCCGTAACTGTTCTGTCCGGATTTCTTGGCGCAGGCAAAACGACATTGTTGAACCGCGTTCTGAACAACCGAGACGGCCGTCGCGTTGCCGTGATCGTCAACGATATGTCCGAAGTGAACATCGACGCTGACTTGGTGCGTGCCGACACTGAACTATCCCGCACGGATGAGACGCTGGTTGAGATGTCAAATGGCTGCATCTGCTGTACCCTTCGCGACGATCTGCTGGACGAAGTCCGGCGATTGGCCGGCGAAGGTCGCTTTGACTATCTGCTAATCGAATCCACCGGGATTTCTGAGCCATTGCCTGTCGCCGCGACGTTTGATTTCCGGGATGAGGCCGGCGTAAGCCTGTCGGATGTCTCGCGCTTGGACACAATGGTCACGGTGGTCGATGCGGTTAAACTGTTGGAAGACTTCTCTAGCCACGATTTTCTGGCCGATCGCAGAGAAACGCTCGGTGAAGAGGATGAACGCACGCTGGTCCATCTGCTGACCGATCAGATCGAATTTGCTGACGTGGTTATTCTCAACAAGATCGCGGATGCCGGAGCAGAAAGAGTAGACGCCGCGCGGAAAATCATTCGAAGCTTGAACGCTGACGCAAGGATTATCGAAACGAACCACTCGGACGTGGCAGCCGATGAAATCCTGGATACCGGCCTGTTCGATTTCGAAAAGGCGCATGAACATCCGATGTGGGCCAAAGAACTGCATGGTTTCGCGGATCATGTGCCCGAAACTGAAGAGTATGGCGTTTCCAGCTATGTATACCGCGCGCGACAACCCTTTGTGCCAGAGAAAATTCTGACGATCCTGAATGGCGATCTGCCGGGCGTCATCCGTGCAAAGGGGCATTTCTGGATCGCGACGCGCCCCGATTGGGTTGCCGAATTCTCATTGGCCGGTGCGCTGTCCTCGGTACAGCCACTTGGCACCTGGTGGGCGACAGTACCCGAAGAACGCAGACGAGATCACGAAAGCGCGCGGGCCAATATGCAAGCGCATTGGCAAGAGCCCTGGGGCGACCGGCGACAAGAGATCGTCTTCATCGGCAGCGGAATAGATTGGCCCTTGCTCAAAGCCCGGCTTGATTCTGCATTAGTTCCTGCCGCAGCCGCGGGACGCCTAGAAGATCTTCCCAATCTGCCCGACCCATTCCCAGTTTGGCGTCTGTCAGAGGCTGCAGCATGAATTTGGTGCGTGAAGTCGTCAAAGATGCCGCAATAGGTGTCGGCATAGCAGAAACGCCCGGGGACTTGTCGGTCATTCACAACCCCGGTTGCGCCGCAGCGATTTGGCGGCGCGACCCCTTGCCCGGCTTTCAGAACTGGATCAACAGGTTGGATCCCGCACGCCTGCCCAAAGCGCGCGTGATCCTGCGCCCCGACACAGTGCGCAGCGCGATGGTTGAGCTGGGCGAGGCGCATGGTACGCCCGAAGGTCCGGAACGTGACTTATTGGTGGATGATGTTGCCGCGATGGCAACCTTGTTTGCTGGTCTTATGGAATCAAAATGGCTTCGCCTGCGTTTGGATGTGGTAAACACAAATGCCTGCCGCAGGTTTCACATCGACGCAGTCACGTCGCGTTTGGTCTGCACCTATCGAGGGACTGGAACGCAATACGGAATTTCAAACGATGGCAACGAGCCGAAACGTGTTTTCACCGTACCAACGGGCGCGCCGATACTGTTGCGCGGAACGCGCTGGCCGGAAAGTCCGAAGTCCGGGCTTTTGCATCGTTCGCCACCAATCGAGGGAACAGGTGAAACACGGCTGGTGCTTGTTCTTGATCCTGTGGCGGACCCGGATAATGAACCCGACCATCTGTTCGCCCACTGATTTACGGGTTTGCCTTTGACCGTTCCGGTCCTTTTTGCGCATCAATCGTTCGAACAAAAAAACCGCGCTGAGAAGCGCGGTTTTTCTTCAACGGTATGTGCAGTTCTTAGCCCTGGCGAGCTTTGAACTTGCGCTGCGTCTTGTTGATCACGTAGACGCGGCCTTTGCGACGCACAACACGGCAATCACGGTGCCGGTTCTTGAGCGAGCGGAGCGAGTTCTTGACCTTCATGGGTCTGTCTCCAATCTGCGGCGCCTTCATCAAGGACGTGGCCAGCGCCTGGGTTTGCGGGTGTCCCGGGTCAGACCCGAAACAGTGAATAGATGGTGGGCGGTACAAGGATCGAACTTGTGACCCCTTCGATGTCAACGAAGTGCTCTACCGCTGAGCTAACCGCCCACTTAACCTTTGCGTTGCCCTGCCCCATAACGAAATGGGGCGCGGAACCCCGCGCCGGTAGCGGGGTCTATAAAAGGAGTCGCAAAGGGGTTCAAGGGGTTTGGTAGAACTATTTTCCGGTCTATGTTCAATGCGAACAAGGAGTCACCATGAAGAACGCTGCTTACGTATTGGATATGCCCGTCAAGCGCACGTCTTGCGTTGTATTTTCTTCTCCTCACAGTGGCCGGAACTACCCTGAAGCGATGCTGAACCGGACGGTTCTGAGCCAGAATGTGATTCGATCTTCGGAAGATGCATTCGTGGATCAGTTGTTTTCCGCAGCGACTGACCATGGTGCGCCCATAATATCCGCAACAAAATCAAGAGCCTACCTGGATCTTAACCGCAGTGCTGAGGAGTTGGACCCGGCTTTGATCCAGGGCGCGCGCCGCCACGGCCATAACCCTCGTGTCGCTTCGGGGCTGGGCGTGATTCCCAGGGTCGTCGCCAATGGGCGCGCAATCTATCGCGGGAAGCTGACGATGGATGAGGCGCGTTTGCGCATCGACACCTGCTGGCGTCCTTATCATGCGCGTCTCAAGTCGCTGCTGGCCGAATCGCACACCGCTTTTGGTCAGGCCATTTTGATTGATTGCCATTCGATGCCGCATGAAGCTGTTTCGATGGCCAGTACGACCACGTCCCAGCGCCCGCAGATCGTGTTGGGTGACAGATTTGGCGCTTCAGCTTCGACCGAGATTGTGGACCGGATCGAATCCGCGTTTGCCTCGGCGGGTCTGATCGTGGCGCGCAACGCGCCCTTCGCGGGCGCCTACGTGACACAGACCTACGGGCGGCCCGGGCGCAATCAGCACGCTATCCAGATTGAGATCGACCGATCTCTGTATATGGATGAGGTCAAAATCGCGCCGAACGGCAATTTCGCTGCGTTTCAGGACGTATTGCGGCAGGTCATACGGGAAATCTCGGGTATTGGCCGCGATCCGTTGCGTTTGGCGGCTGAGTAACCTCAGCGCAAAGCCCGGCCTTTGACAATCGCATCCGTTCCGAATCTGCGCCGGATTTCATCCGTTGCGCGTTCCGCCTGAGACCGCCTTGACGCGTCGGGGTCCAAAAGGTCCCCCGAGATGTCCGCCTGATCTTCGGGGCACAGATCGGATATTCCGCAACCCAACAGACGATATGGCCCTTTGTCGCCGACCTGATCGAATAGCCCACGTGCGGTGCGGTAGATGCGGTCTGCGATCTGCGTGGCGTCCCGCAACGAGACACGTCGGGTGATGACCTTGTGGTTTGCTTGTTTGAGTTTCAGGGTTACGACCCGTCCGGCCAGCCCTTTGGCTTTGGCGCGATCCGCAACTTTTTCGGACATGCGCCACAGATGCCCGTCAAGGATGTCCAGGCTGGCTGTATCCTCGAAAAACGTGGTTTCGTTGCTGATCGACTTCATTGGCTCGTGCGAAGAAACGCGCCGTTTGTCCTGACCGCGCGCCAGATGCCATAGCCGATACCCCATAGATCCGAAGCGGGCTGTCAGTGCCTCCTGATCCCAGCGTAATAAATCCGAGAAGGCGCGGATGCCGGCACGATCCAGCGATTCCTGTGCCGCCGGGCCGATACCCCAGATCAGGCGCACCGGTTTGTCATACAGAAACTCGGCGGTCTCAGCTTTTCCAATAACTGAAAACCCACGCGGCTTGTCCAGATCTGAGGCGACTTTGGCTAGAAACTTGTTGTGCGACAGACCGATCGAGCCTGTTACACCCAGTTCGTCCTTCATCCGCTTAACCAACCTTGCCAGCATGGCCGCAGGTGGCGCGCCATGCAGTCGCTGCGTACCGGACAGATCCATGAATGCTTCGTCCAGTGACAGCGGTTCGATCACGGGAGTCAATTCGTCCATCATGGCTCTGATCTGGCGTGACACCTCGGCGTAGACCGACATGCGAGGCTTGATGACCACGGCGTCCGGGCACAGTTGCAAGGCTTTGAACATTGGCATCGCAGAGCGGACGCCCCGAATACGCGCCACATAACACGCGGTTGACACGACACCGCGTTTGCCGCCTCCGATGATCACCGGTTTGTCGGCCAGATCGGGATTGTCCCGCTTTTCAACCGAGGCATAAAAGGCGTCGCAATCCATATGCGCGATGGACAGGTCGAACAGCTCGGGGTGCGTCTTGATCCGCGGGCTGCCGCAGGAAGGGCAGCGCGCTTCCTGTTCCAGAATCGAAAAGCAGTCGCGGCATAAAGCGGGCATTACATTTACATCTCAGTTTTATGCGCTTTGTCATATCAGGCGTTACTGGCTAAAATTTATCTGGTCGGGCAGCAAAGAGAAAGCGCTCATGCAATTCACGGGGGCGAAGGTCGCACTGTTTCTTGGATCGGACCTGTTGGTGATTCAACGGGACGACAAGAAGGACATTCCATTCCCGGGCTATTTCGACTTTCCCGGCGGTGGGCGCGAAGGGGCCGAAACCCCGTTGCAATGCGTCAGGCGCGAAACACTGGAAGAAGTCGGTCTGCACCTCGCCAAGGCTGATTTCGTCTGGTCGCGCATGTATGGGCAAAACTGGTTCTTCGCAGCACATCGGCCACCCAGCGACGTCAACCTGATTAGGTTTGGCGATGAGGGGCAGGGATGGTGTTTGATGGCGCCGGACATTTACCTTGAGAATGCATTGGCGGTGCCGAATTTCGCGATCCGCCTACGTGACTACTTGGTCCAAGGTAGGCCGTCTTTTGACATGTGAGGTTTTCAGAAGAAGACCCCCCGCGATTGGCGGGGGGAGGTGACGGACCTCAGGAAGAGATGGTCCGCGGGGAGTATCACGTCCCCAGAATCGCGCAAATTCCCGGATTTAGATAGGATCTAGGTCACACAGCCAAAACTCGCATATCTCATGTGTGTTTTGGGGCACAGGGACGATTTGGCGCGGAAATGGCAAAAAGTGACGTAAGGTCAACTGCTTGAGTCGCGTAAATCGACAGTAATTGCCTGCGCGGACGCGGCCATCCGGCATCAAACCCTAAAAATTTTAACCTGCAAGGCGTCGAGAATTAAGCCCTGTTCGGCGCTTTTGCCTGCGGTGAAGCCAATTCGGCAAGGATTGCCTCGGCGGCAGCTATAGGGTCGTCAGCCTGATAGACAGGTCGGCCCACGACGATGTGGTCCACGCCATTTGCGACGGCATTTGCGGGTGTTGCAACTCGTTTCTGATCGCCAAGCGCGGCACCTGCGGGGCGGACGCCAGGGGTCACGATCAGGCGACCTTCGGCCTGGGGCAGGGCACGGATTAGCGCGGCTTCTTGCGGGCTGGCGATGACGCCGTCGGCACCAGCCTCAAGCGCGCGTGCAGCGCGTTCGACCACCAGATCCTGCACGTTGCCCTCTTTCAGAAGGCTGGCATCCAGGTCGTCGCGGTTCAGCGAGGTCAGGATGGTAACGGCCAAAATCTTGAGGTCTTTGCCAGCGGCCCCTTCTTTCGCGGCCCGAACCACATGCGGATCACCATGCACCGTCAGGAAATCCAGATCGAATTGCGCCAGCCCGCGAACGGCGTTTTCGACGGTGTTGCCGATATCGAACAGCTTCATGTCCAGAAAGATGCGCTTGCCGTGTTCCTGTTTCAGTTCATTGGCCAATGCCAGCCCGCCACCGGTCAGCATGCCCAGCCCGATCTTGTAGAAGGAAACGCTGTCGCCCAGCTGTTCGGCCATGGCCAGCCCCTGCAGAGCGTTGGGAACATCTAGGGCTACGATCAGGCGATCATCGGACATGGGGCAGGCTCCTTTTTGGCAAACGTCTGCGTCCTAGCGGTTTCGGGCGGCTGTGTCCATGCAGGGCGCGCGGGTGATCGAGATCACGCAGCTTTGGACCAACTGTGATATGGTGCCCACCATCCACAAGAATTTTCGATGGGGGAACTATGAAACAGGTTTTTGGAGTTGGGATTATTCTGATCTTGGTGGGATGTCAGGATATGCCACTAGAAAATGAGGCGGCAGATACGGTCATCAAATCTCCGACCAATGAAAATTTGCGGTTGGTGGGGGGGTACCGTTCGACCGACGATGACTGCCAATTGACGGGTGAGACGTCGTTTACGGTCAATTTTCTGGATGATGCAGCAGACCTTGTTTCCTGCCCGACGGGCAGCGACGCCGCGGAATCGCTGGTGGACATGTACGCCGCGCGCGAGGTTGCGCAGACCGGAGGCTACACCGTCTATTCCATACCTCGACGATAAGTCTGAAATTGCGCGCCAGCCTCTTGAATGAACAAAGATATTTCCCAGATTGAATGCGAGGCCCAGACCGACGCGTGCCGCCAAGCGGGCGCATCACATTCAGGGCGCTTAGGAAAAGGAGAATACTATGGACTTGAACAAGTTCACCGAGCGGGCACGGGGATTCGTGCAGGCGGCGCAGACGATTGCGCTGCGCGAGGGGCACCAGCGACTGATGCCCGAACATCTTTTGAAAGCATTGATGGATGACGATCAGGGGCTGGCCAGCAACCTGATCACACGCGCCGGTGGCGCGCCGACCCGCGTGGTCGAAGCGCTGGACGCTGCGCTGTCTAAGATTCCGAAAGTCAGCGGCGATGCGAGCCAGATCTACATGGATGGTCAGACCGCCAAAGTTTTCGCAGAAGCCGAGAAAATCGCGACCAAAGCAGGCGACAGCTTTGTGCCCGTCGAGCGCGTTCTGATGGCGCTTTGCATGGTGAAATCCAAGGCCAAAGAGGCGTTGGAGGCCGGTGCCGTATCCGCCCAGAAACTGAACGAAGCGATCAACGACATCCGCAAGGGTCGCACGGCTGACACCGCATCGGCGGAAGAAGGCTATGATGCGCTCAAGAAATATGCGCGTGACCTGACCGAAGCCGCAGCTGAGGGCAAGATCGATCCGATTATCGGGCGCGATGAAGAAATCCGCCGCTCGATGCAGGTTCTGTCGCGTCGCACCAAGAACAACCCGGTTCTGATCGGTGAGCCCGGCGTCGGTAAAACCGCGATTGCCGAGGGCATGGCCCTGCGCATCATCAACGGTGACGTGCCGGAGTCGTTGAAAGATAAAAAGCTGCTTGCGCTCGACATGGGTGCGCTGATCGCCGGTGCGAAATACCGTGGTGAGTTCGAAGAACGCCTCAAGGCCGTTCTGACCGAGGTGACTGAGGCCGCCGGTGAGATCATCCTGTTCATTGATGAGATGCACACGCTGGTCGGAGCAGGGAAATCTGATGGTGCGATGGACGCCGCCAACTTGATCAAGCCTGCGCTTGCCCGGGGTGAGTTGCACTGTATCGGTGCGACCACGCTGGATGAGTATCGCAAGTACGTGGAAAAAGACGCGGCCCTTGCGCGCCGGTTCCAGCCGGTTGTGGTGCAGGAGCCGACTGTCGAGGACACGATCAGCATCCTGCGCGGCATCAAAGAAAAGTACGAGCTACACCATGGTGTGCGTGTTTCAGACTCGGCTTTGGTGTCGGCAGCGACCCTGTCGCATCGCTACATCACTGATCGCTTTCTGCCCGACAAGGCCATCGACCTGGTCGATGAAGCGTCGGCTCGCTTGCGGATGGAAGTGGACAGCAAGCCAGAGGAACTTGATCAACTGGATCGTCAGATTCTGCAGATGCAGATCGAGGAACAGGCGCTGAAGCTCGAAGATGATGCGGCCTCCAAGGACCGTCTGGAAACCTTGCAAAAGGATCTGGCCGATCTGCAGGAGAAATCTGCCGAGATGACCGCCCAGTGGCAGGCTGAACGCGACAAGCTTGCTGGCGCACGCGATCTGAAAGAGCAGCTCGACAAGGCACGCGCTGATCTGGAGATCGCCAAGCGTGAAGGCAACCTCGCCAAAGCGGGTGAGCTGTCTTACGGCGTCATCCCAGAGCTTGAGAAAAAGCTGACCGAGGCCGAAAATGCCGAAAGCAGCCAGATGATGGCCGAGGAAACGGTGCGTCCGGAACAGATCGCTTCTGTGGTTGAACGCTGGACTGGTATCCCGACCTCGAAGATGCTGGAAGGCGAGCGCGAGAAGCTGCTGCGGATGGAAGACGATCTGCATTCCCGCGTGATCGGTCAGGATGCGGCGGTCACTGCTGTGGCCAATGCTGTACGTCGTGCGCGTGCGGGCCTGAACGACGAAGGCCGCCCGTTGGGCTCGTTCCTGTTCCTCGGGCCCACGGGTGTAGGTAAGACCGAGCTGACCAAAGCTGTGGCGAACTTCCTGTTCGACGACGACAACGCGATGGTGCGTATCGATATGTCCGAGTTCATGGAGAAACACGCGGTTGCCCGTCTGATCGGCGCCCCTCCGGGCTATGTCGGCTATGACGAAGGCGGCGTGCTGACCGAAGCCGTGCGGCGCAGGCCCTATCAGGTAGTGCTGTTCGATGAGGTCGAAAAGGCGCACCCGGATGTGTTCAACGTGCTGTTGCAGGTTCTGGATGATGGAGTTCTGACCGATGGTCAGGGCCGTACCGTGGACTTCAAGCAAACGCTGATCGTCCTGACGTCGAACCTTGGGTCTCAGGCGCTGAGCCAGTTGCCCGAAGGTGCGGACAGTGCGCAGGCCAAGCGTGACGTGATGGACGCGGTCCGGGCGCATTTCCGGCCCGAGTTCCTGAACCGTCTGGACGAGACGATCATCTTTGACCGGCTCAAGCGGGAAGACATGGATGGCATTGTCGATATCCAGATGGCGCGTTTGCAGAAACGCTTGGCCGCCCGCAAGATCGAGCTGGTCTTGGATGGCGCCGCCAAGGAATGGCTTGCCGACGAGGGCTATGACCCGGTCTTCGGTGCCCGTCCGCTCAAGCGGGTGATCCAGCGTGCCTTGCAGAATCCGCTGGCCGAGGCGTTGCTTTCTGGTGAGATTAAGGACGGAGAAACCGTCCCTGTAACCGCCGGCCCCGATGGCCTGATCATAGGCGACCGACTGGGCACGTCAGAGCGTCCACGGCCTGATGATGCCGTGGTGCACTAAACCGAACAAAGGCCCGCTTAATTGGCGGGCCTTTTTTTATTTGCGGTTGTAGCCCCAAAAGTATGCTGTTCAGGCAGGTCGCAACTGAACCAGAGAAAACGAGGACGCATCCAGAGCGTTCATCGGAAAATCCATTGTCTCTGGCCCCAACCCCAGCCCGGCCAGATAGCTTTCGGTCCCTTTGCGCCCAAATATATGCTCAAGCACAGAAAAGCTTTGTTGGGTAGCGTAGGTGCCAACCTCATCAGGCGAGATGTTGAAACGAAATGGTTCACCGACCCCAGCCACGGCCTTCCCAATACTATCGACTTCCTGCTGTGCCTGCGACGCTGCCGCGGTCGAAGCGTAGGTCGTCAGAAATCGCGTTTCCTTCGCGCCATTTGACCGGATCATTGCGTAAACGTCCGCAACTTCGGGCGGCGCTACATATTCCAGCGAAACCTCGGCAATAAAGACTGTGCCCATTTCGTGGTCGTAGCCGAGGGACTGCAACTTTTCGAGAGTTGCCTCACGGGAGAAATCAACTGCGGTGTATTGAACGTTCGGCGGTACGCCAAAATTGGCACTGACCAACGACCGCTTGGCTTCGATGGTTTCGGGGCGGTCGACCTCGAAAACCGGAATGTGGCTGTGACCGTTGGACAGCCTCAGGCCAAGCGTATCGAGGCCCGCGCCAAGCACAACGATCTGACGTGCACCATTCTTGATCGCAGTAAGCGCGCGGCTTTGCATGAACGTCTTGCGCCACAGGACCGACGCGACAAGGCGACGAGCCACCGAGCGATCATCGGCGAATTTAAGCACGGCATCCCAATCGGTTGCCTGGTCCAGGACCTCGGGCCCTTCCACTGACCCGTTTCGAAATAGCTGTTCGGCAAATGGGTCGTAGAATACGCGTCGGTATGTCGGGTTACGGTTTACCAATGCGCAAAAGGCGCAAACCCCAAGGGCGGTGCGGCTTAGTCCGGGAATTGAGCTTTGCGGAACATAAAACATATGAAACTCACCGTGGTTGCATTCACAGGAACAGAGTTTGAATACCCTGACAACCAGCAGAGTTCAGATCACCCCGTCAATGTAGCCGGCTTTCGGGAAATTGAGCCCGCCAGGCAGGCGGGCCACTTCATTAAATCATCGCGAAAATACGCGCAGGTCCTCCGGTGCCACCGGCGTGTTTCGGAGCACCAATCACAATCGTCGCGCCAGCGGCCGGCACACGATCCAAGCCTGCGATATTCTCAATTCCGAAACGGCCCGTGGGCAGCCATGCATAGTGAGTTGCGAAGTCGGTTGAGATGCCGTGGTCGAGGGACAGCGTGTCTGATGCAATAGAGCGCGCGCCGGTCTCTTCGATCAACATCATTGCGGCTTCGGGGTGGAAGCCGGGGTAATGTTGTGCCTGACCGTCGAAACCGCGATAGGCGTCGCTGTCGGCTTTGGCGGCCCAACCGGAATACAAGGCCACGCAAGCGCCATCAGGAATATCGCCGTTGGCAGACATCCACGCCTTCAGATCATCCGGGGTTAGCAGCGTATCAGCATCCTCGGCGGCCCGGGCCGCGATGTCGACGACGCATAGCGGCGCGACAAGATCAGAGACCGGGATTTCATCCACCGAGGCACCGTCCGCCGAAAAGTGCAGTGGCGCGTCGATATGGGTGCCCGTGTGTTCATTGACCGTCAGG
The DNA here is from genome assembly GCF_001458195.1 of Ruegeria atlantica. Taxonomy (GTDB): domain Bacteria; phylum Pseudomonadota; class Alphaproteobacteria; order Rhodobacterales; family Rhodobacteraceae; genus Ruegeria; species Ruegeria atlantica. Next base: position 18,141 of record NZ_CYPU01000056.1, read on the forward strand.
CGCTGCAGGTTAAAGCCGTGTTCGCCGAAATTGAAAACCTGTTCGGAGGCATATCCCGGCTCACCAAAAAAAGTTGGGAAATCGGCGCTGAGCGTGTGGGTCATGTCCTCAACCTTGCCCACACCAGCGGCCAGGGCAATTGGTGCACTGGCTCCAGTGGCGGCAACGGCCACACCAGTGGCGGCGGCGGCTTTGAAGAACCCTCTTCTAGACAGCATACGGTCTTTGACCGCGTTCATCACGCAGATGTCACACATTCGTCTTCTCCCTTTAGTCTTGCCCGACAATCGGGTGGACAGCGGATCTAAGGGCCTGTTGGCCAATCCTGGCAACAAGACTGCAAGTTGCGTGAAGCAGTTGTAAAGATTGAAGGTCCGGGTATTCCGCCTGAATTGGGCGTTGCGAGTTCAACTTGGCGTGACAGGTGCTAACGGTATTGGCGCAATTCGCCCTCGGGGATGTCTGATGTGATTTGGTATGGACTTAGCGTGAATCGTTACAGTCTCGTCTCCCAATCGTGACGCATGTTGCCTTGGCGGTGTGGTATCAGCGGATTATCTGGAATCTCAGGCTAGCTTACCAAGGAGACTTAAATGGCGCATCGCTGGACCAATACACTGACACATGCCGACGTCACGCCACAGGCGGCGTTTTTGAATCGGCGGCAGGTGATGGCCGGCCTGGCGGGTGTAGGATTGGCGGGGCTGGCCAGACCGGCAGCGGCGCAGGAAGCACTTGAATCCAACACCTGGGAAGAGATCACCTCGTACAATAACTACTACGAATTCGGGACCCGCAAGGAAGATCCCGCAAGATATGCGCATACCCTGGTGACCGAACCCTGGAGCGTCACGATCGACGGTCTGGTCGACAAGCCGGGTGAATATGACTTCAAGGACATCATGTCCGAAATGACGGTCGAAGAGCGTATCTACAGATTCCGCTGTGTCGAGGCCTGGTCGATGGTCGTCCCGTGGAATGGCTTTGAACTGGCGGACCTTCTGAATATGGCTGGCGTACAAGAAGGTGCCAAGTATGTGGCCTTTGAAACGGCATACCGACCCGATGAGATGCCGGGCGTTCAGTTCCCGATCCTCGAATGGCCATACCGGGAAGGCTTGCGCCTGGATGAGGCGATGCACCCGCTGACTATTATGGCGACTGGTATCTACGACAAACCTATCCCGAACCAAAATGGCGCGCCGCTGCGTCTGGTGGTGCCGTGGAAGTACGGTTTCAAGTCTATCAAGTCTATTGTTCGCATCACCGTTTCGGATGTCGAGCCGCCCACCAGTTGGAACATGTCGGCCCCGCGCGAGTATGGCTTCTATAGTAACGTGAACCCCAACGTGGATCATCCGCGCTGGTCGCAGGCCTCGGAACGTCAGATTGGCGGCGGTCTCTTTGCCAAGCGTATCCCGACGCTGATGTTCAACGGTTACGAAGAAGAGGTCAGCGGACTTTACGACGGTATGGATCTGAAGGAATTCTACTAAGACCATGCAGACGCTGAATCAGATATTGCGCCGCATTCCGGTGTGGCTGGTCTACTTCCTGGGGGCGCTTCCGGCGCCCTGGCTGTTTTACCAGGGGCTGACCGGCGGTCTGGGCGTGGATCCGATTGAGGCGTTGGAGCACCGGTACGGCGAACTGGCGCTTCAACTGTTGATCGTCGTGTTGGCAATTTCTCCGCTGCGGCGGTTCTTTGGGCTGAACCTGCTCAAATTCCGCCGGGCGCTGGGCGTGCTGACCTTTGCCTATGTCAGTCTGCATCTTTTGGTGTGGCTGGTGTTGGACGTGCAGCTTCCCAGCCAAATCTGGGCGGATATCTTGAAGCGTCCCTATATTACAGTCGGCATGGCAGCGTTTATCCTGATGATGCCGCTGGCGGTAACATCAAACAACCTGTCCCTGCGCAAATTGGGGGCCCGTTGGCGCATCCTGCAGCGGCTTGCCTTTCCCGCCGCGATTCTGGGCGGGCTGCATTATGTCATGCTATCCAAGGGATTTCAGATCGAACCACTGGTCTACCTGTCTCTGATCGTTAGTCTGATCCTGCTGCGTATTCCGGTTTCCGGCCTGCTGACTTGGTTCCGTGCGACCGATTCCGCCTGACTCGGTACCGAGTCTGTGGGTAACTCTGTCTAATACTCCAGATTCGCTGCCACCTACTCTGTCGATCGCTTTGTTTGGAATAGTCGTCGCTTGTTAATATATTGTTTTTATGTAATAAATTAGGAAAACTCGGTTTTTTGTAAGTTTGTCCAATTTTCTGCTTGCGGACTTATGCGGTTATACTTAGAACCCCCTTCACCGGCGCTGCTGAGGCGGTGCTGACGGGTCGGAGAGACGGCCGGACGGGTTGGAGAGACAGCCGGACGCATCGGAGAGACGGTGGGCATCTTAGGGACTGATTTAGGCGGGCGCGCTGATGTTATTGGCGCAACGGTCTGATTTTTGGCTCTGGGTGTTATGTTCTTTGACATTGATGGATAACTGAAGAGATATGTGG
>NZ_CYPU01000057.1 GCF_001458195.1 Ruegeria atlantica
TCACGCCGAAAGTTTTCGGAGAGCGGATGCGTTCCAGTGAAAAGTTGCGGGGACTTTTTGTCTTCTAGCATTTTTGAGCCTCCTCCTTTGGTCTGATTTCACGCGCGCAACATTATGACAGGAAAAGCGGTCAAGGACCTTGATCTTGCGCAAGCATGCAACCTCAGCATCAGCCAGACCGAACGCAGCGGCTGAACGAACAGAAACGGGAACCGTTGTCCAACAAACCTGCCACGTCGTGGTGGAGTTACCACCATTCTCAGTAGTCTTGATCGGAACCCCAGGTCAGCTTAGCGTTTATTCTAAATGAGCCCGAATTGCCCACCTTTAACACAGCGGAGCAAAACCGTATGAAATGGCCTTATCTGGCGTTGATTTACGTTTTGCTGATCTTGGCTCCCTTGGGTTTTTCTTGGTCTTTGGGATGGCCACCGCGATCATTTCATCAAGAGCTCGCGTCTGGGCTTGGGATGCTTGCTTTTTCAATAATCTTAGTCGAGTTCCTGCTGTCCGGGCGGTTCAGGTTCATCTCTTCCGGCTTAGGTATGGATGTGACCATGCGGGTGCATCAGTTGATGGCGCGTACAGCACTCGGCTTAACGCTGATACACCCGCTTCTGTATCAGGGTACACCTTCTGGCGGACGCCGCCCGTGGGATGAAACAAACCAACTTACGATTTCAACTGACATTTCTGCGCTGTTATCGGGTATCGGCGCATATTTTTTACTGTTCATTCTGGTCGTCTCGGCAATTGCCCGCAAATCCCTTGATTACAAATACGAAACATGGCGCCTCTTACACGGGCTGGGAGCCTTGGTGATCGCATGCCTGCTTTTGCATCACACGGTCTATGCTGGGCGCTACGGTGGGCATCCGCTACTAACCTATCTCTGGCTTGCCCTAACCAGTATTGCAGTTGGAACTTTGCTGTATGTCTATCTCGTTCGCCCTTTACGTCAGAGGAAAAGACCGTGGCGCGTCACGTCTGTGTCTCGACTAACACCGAAGCAATGGGAGTTGCGCGTCGTGCCAGATGGTCACAACGGACTAAACTTCGAAGCAGGGCAATTTGCTTGGCTAAACGTCGGCAACAGTGTTTTTTCGCTGCATGAGAACCCATTCTCGATTAGTTCGGCACCAGCCGAAGGCCCCGAAGTTTCATTCGTGATAAAGGAACTTGGGGATTTCACATGCGGCCTCGGACAGATCGCTCCGCAAACCACGGCCTATCTGGATGCCCCGCACGGAAATCTGTCGATCAGCCACCGAACTGAGAAAGGCATTGTTCTGATCGCAGGTGGTGTCGGGATCGCGCCCATGTTGAGCATTGTGCGTCAGGTACGGTTGAGTGGAACACAGTACGATCTCAAGCTTATCTATGGCAACCGGGTGGAGGAGCAGATTGCTTTTCGCCAGGAGTTGTCCAAAGAAGAAACAGTATTTGTTCTATCCGAGCCGCCAGAGGATTGGTCCGGAGAGACAGGCTTGATCGACGGTCATCTGTTGGACCGCAATTTGTCTTCTGATCAATTTGAAAGCTGGCTTTTTGTTCTCTGCGGCCCCCCTGCCATGATGGACACCGTCGAAGATCATCTGATTGAGCGGGGCACCGCGTCACACCGGATTTTGTCTGAAAGGTTTGACTATGATTAGACTGGTCAGAAACCTGCCCGCACGCCAACAAGTGAAACTCGCAGTGTGGTTGATCAGTATTTCAATCTTCGTCGCTGTCTTGGCCTTTTGCTTAAGGTAGAAAGCTAGACCGCCAGGGGTTGGCTAGCTTCAAGGCTGCCGGCTGAAAAGGCAGGTTTTCTTGGAGATGGATGCCGTCACGAACTTCCTTAAAAACATGCTCCGCGTGGACAGCATGAGCATACCGCAACGATCCAGATATGCCCCTATGAAACGCCTTTGATAGAGATCAAGGGCAACGCACGTCACTTATTCATAATAAGCAATCTATTCAGACCGATTTTTGGGAGGATCGGAATGACCTTACTCATCGCCTTCACCACGGTCGAAGGCCAAACAGCAAAGATTGCGCGCTTCATCACCGATCTCGCGAAGAATGCCGGTTTCGACGCAAAGCTGATCAATACCGATGAAATGCACAGCCACGTTTCACTTGACGATGTGGTCAAGGTTATTCTCCTGGCCCCTGTCCACGAGCGTAAGCACCCCAAGTCATTCGAAGCTTTTGTCGCTTCAAATAGAGATGCCTTAATGAAGCGAAAGTCCCTCGTGCTTTCCGTCGGTCTAAAAGCTGCTTTCGCGTCAGGTCGAGAAGAAGCACGCGACTATCTTGACGAAATGCTTCTTCGAACAGGTTTTGAACCAAATGCGACGGCTTTGATCGCAGGCGCGGTGAGGCCCGAAAACTACGGGTATTTTGAGAGGGAGATTCTTCAGCACGTCGTCTTGCTCGGCCGAAAAATCGATCCACGAGAAGGGGCAAGGGAGTTTACTGACTGGGATGAACTCACGTTAATTGTGATAGAGTTCCTTGGCGAAAACAGGCAGGCAAACACGCTTCAACCTCAAGCAAACTCTTAAAAAAGTCTCTCAATTATTTACCGATGAACTTTGATTGCTATGACTCCCAGAAAGTCACAGTTATCGGCTCACTTCATCAGTGTCCGAAAAGCACTGGTAAACTTGTCTGCTCCAACATTGCTTGCGTCGTGCCCCCAAAAACTGACTCTCGCAAATGGGAATGCCCATAGGCGCCCATAACAATGAGATCTGCCCCCGCTTCTCTTGCTCGTTCTTGAATGCAATGTGCAACTGAATTTCCCCCGCACTGGAACTGCGACACGGTCACGTTGCAACCGTGATGGCCGAGCCATTCAGCTAGGTCAGTTCCATGCACACTACCTTCTACGTCCTCAGGCGACGGCAAATCAAAACATCCAATTACAACTTCTTTGGCCGCCAGAAGAATGGGTAAAGCTAGATGCGTCGCCCTGGACGCAGGCAAGCTGTCATTCCATGCCAAAAAAACGCAGTCGCGTTGGGCAAACGGATCTCCATTGATCATCAGAGCAACCGGCGAATGAAACAATACTCCGCACGTGATCTTGTGAAATAAATCGGGGTCTTTTCGCAAATCACCGTCTAGAAAAGCGATATCAGAGCATTTGGCTTGTTCTGCTACAAGTTGCTGTAACTCTGCTCCAAGTCCCATGAAGCCAGTTACATTTGCAGATAAGCCCTGCCCAGCAAGAAGCGTTTTAACTTCAGTGGCGCGAGACTTCAGGGCGGCATTTTTCGCGTGAAGAACGTCCAACCAGTTTGAGGGCAGACCCGCCTCAACGAACCTGTTTGATCCATACTTCAGGTAAGGCAGGTTAGGTAAGGCCGCGATCAATACGCAATTCAAGTGGTCGTTCTGGATATGGGCAGTTTCAGCGCATTCCAAAATCGACGCGTCGTCAGCATCAACTCCTACATAATATGCCACTGTTCTGTGTTGCATTCCCGACCTCCGCCCGGAATTTCACTTCGCCCGAAAGCCGTGCGCATTGATTGAACCAGCAAATAGCCGATGTTGTTATTCGCTCTTCTTACTTCGGCAGCATGAAAAACTCTTCCAGCACAATCTTGCCTTCCGCCACCGAATACACCGCGATCTCGCGCAGGGTCAAACGCTCACCCGTGGCCTTCTGAACGACTTCCGCTCTGAAGCGGACTCCAAAGCGGTTGGGTGGGTGGATGTAGGGGCCATCCACTTCTAGCTCTTGGATTTCATGCGATGCCAACCAATCCTATCTTTTTCCCTTGATGGCTTCTCGCCCCTTTGAAACGCGGAATTGTCGAACCGGAGGCACGACTGCCTCTATCGACTGTGCGTTTTCGGCATACATTTCATCAACACTTGCAAGGCCCCTGCGCTCACGCATGGCCTGGACGAATGATCTTCCGATTTCAATCAACTCTTCCATGAGCCCCCCCTGAATTACAATTGACAGTACCACTTCTTGCCCGCGCCAATCTTGACAAGGATCAATAAGCATATCGATGCATACTGTGAGGCGGGTTCGAACAAGTCTCAGCGGTGCTGTCAGACTAATTCGAACTAGTCTCAGTTTGCCGCGGAAATCGCGAACTTATCCGGAACAAAGTTGACGCCACTCGCTAAGAGCGGCGGCGCGGGTCAGCTTGAAGGTGTCTCGACTGGCTAACGATCTTTCCTGGTTGAAGTGGTTGTAAACGGAGGAATGGACGGAGGCGAATTTCTGCAAACTTCGCATACGCCTGAAACGCTGCATCGCGCGTTCGCGTCTTCGA
>NZ_CYPU01000058.1 GCF_001458195.1 Ruegeria atlantica
CAACTGCCGCTGCCCAAGCATCTGAACGAGGACCTGGTGATCAATTCGATCGACCCGGCCAAGGATGTGGACGGGTTCCATATCTCCAACGTGGGCCTCTTGGGCACCGGTCAGAAATCGATGGTGCCCTGCACCCCGCTGGGCTGTCTGATGATGCTGCGTGACCACCATGGCTCATTGTCGGGCATGGATGCGGTTGTGATCGGACGCTCGAACATCGTTGGCAAGCCGATGGCGCAGCTGCTGCTGGGCGACAGCTGCACCGTGACCATCGCGCACAGCCGCACCAAGGATCTGCCCGACGTGGTCCGCCGCGCCGACATCGTTGTGGCCGCCGTTGGCCGCCCCGAAATGGTGCCGGGCGACTGGATCAAGGAAGGGGCGACCGTCATCGACGTGGGCATCAACCGCATTGAACGCGACGGCAAGAACAAACTGGTCGGCGACGTCGATTATGCCAGCGCCGCAGCACGCGCCGGCGCCATCACCCCGGTCCCCGGCGGCGTAGGCCCCATGACCATCGCCTGCCTGCTGGCCAACACACTCACCGCCTGCTGCCGCGCAAACAAACTGCCAGAACCAGAAGGCCTCACAGCCTGAGCTATTTTGTTGGGGCGCAAAAATGCGCCCCAGCGAAACGGGAACTACCTAGTTTTAAAGAGCTTTCGGAATGGTCGCCTCAGAGCGCCAGATAGCCTATTCCCGCAAACGCAACCAAACATCCAAGCCATTGGCGTGGCACCATCTTTTCACGCAAGACTGCCCAAGCCAACACAACGGTCAGCAGCCCAAAGACGGACGCTGTCACCGAGGCAAATTGCGCATTCGGCAATCCGCCCGCCGCGATCACGCAAAGGATGGCAACAGCATCCAGAACACCCATGACACAGAGAAGAGGCAGAGCCGGCCGGCCGGGCCAGATTGATCTGCGGGATGCTAGGGCGATCATACCTAGGGCAAAAACTGCCGTCAGCCTAATAACCAGAGAGATTGAGTTTTCGTCATTATGTTCGGTAGCATATTGTCCTAGCGCAAAGGTGGCGGCGAACCCGATTGCTGCAAGTATCGATAGCACCACCGTCGGGCCAGCTGCTGGGTATTCGGTTGCGTCGCGTTCAGATTGGGCAGCCACAACAGAAACGCCAACACCAATCGCGATGACGGCAAGCCAGTGCAGCGGGCTGACCGTTGCGCCGCGCCAGATGGCCAGTGAGACGGACAACACCGGATAGCTTGCAACAATCGGAGCAACCAGCCGGACCGGGCCGCGTTGAAAAGCGGCGTACATGCAGACGCCCGCCAGCAGATAGCACCCCCCTGCAGCAACAGCGCTGATCAATGCCGTGCCAGGAATTGGGTCGACTTCACCCATCATCGCAACCAAACCAAGTTGCAGCACTACGCCCGAAACCAGCACAGCCATGAGCGAAGCAATCACACTGACAGACTGGCTGACATAGCGCACTGCCAGATCGTGTACCCCCCAGCAAAGTGCCGCCAAAAGGCCAAGCACCAGAGCGTTCAATCCGTCATCTCCCTCACTGATTTCACCTAGTTCCGCTTCTGAGCATGAGTATGTCAGAATGTCACTGTTGATAAACTTATTTTCCTGTTATGCAATATTTCAGGTGCCAGAGATACAGAAAGGCAGCACATGGAATCTGCGATAGAGCAACTTGGTGGTGAGACCCAACTGCGCGCTCTGGTCGAGCGTTTCTATGACCGGATGGAAACGGAGCCGGCTGCGCATTCGTTGCACAGGCTGCATTTTCGGGGACATGGGCTAAACCACACCAGACAAGCTCAATTTGAATTTCTCAGCGGGTTTCTCGGCGGACGTGCCTATTATCGTGAACGTCTCGGCCACATGGATCTGCGCGAAATCCATGCGCATATTCCCATCCGGAAGGCCGACGCAGAGCTTTGGCTGGATACTTTCGATGCCGCATTGGCGGATTGCGAATTGACCGGCCCGGTTGTGGAAAAGATGCGCGCGACGCTTCGCCGGGCTGCGCTTATGCTGGTCAATGACGTTCCAGATTGGCGGTTGGAAGCAGATGCCGGGTATACGTAAAGACGCTTTGCGGAAATCACGTTACGTGTTCTGCGGTTCCAATCAAAGCTGATGCCAATGACTATTTCCAAAATACGGTCGATCGAGAACATGCACCCATGTTCTGATGGTCTTCTTTTCGAGTGTTAACAAAGGTTTGGCCTTGAACTCCCAAACGTCCAACGGGCTGCGCGTCACGCGCAAAAGGTCAAATTCGTCCAGTTGCGGAATAGATTGCTCTTTGTAGAAGTGTATGATTTGCGTGTCGTCTTGATGCTTGGCGATGTGGTCACAAACTGCGCCGAGACACGCCTTGCGTATGCTGAAACTTGAGAACGCTCCTAGCGAGCCACTTGGGGCCTCAAAAAATGGGGCCGCAGCTTTTGCCGCGGCCCAGAATTGCCACCTTGCAATCCGGATTAGATGTCCAAAGTGTTGTCTTTTTCCCAGCGTGAGAAGTGAGAGACGAAAGAGTTCCATTCCTGATGTTTCATTTTCAGAAACGCGGATGAGAACTCGGCACCCATCATGGCCTTCAGTTCCTTGTCCTTGTC
>NZ_CYPU01000059.1 GCF_001458195.1 Ruegeria atlantica
GCTTGAGTTCCTTCAATTAATCCGCGCCCATTCCGCAGTACTTTTTCTTCCAGCGATAATAGGTCTGTTCAACAACACCAATCTGCCGGATTGCATCCAGACGGGACATGCCTTGCCCCATCAATATCTCAACCTGCCGTAACTTCTAGACAATCTCTTCCGGCTTCGGTCGCTTGTTCGCCATGTGGTTCCTCCGTTTTCATAACCATAACGGCGGACCACACAAGTGGGGGAGGATCAATTCCTGCACTGTAACAACCCACTGTAACACTTTTTCAGTTGTTGGCAGAGACGCACGGTGCGGTTTGCATCCTAGCGAAAATCGCAGTTAGTTCCTCTGCTATGCGAGTAGATGGCCGCAGAGCGGACGTTAGAAAAAACGCCATCTACGACCGCCGTGCGGACAAAGCGGCTTTGCCCATTGTAGCGTATTTGTGATATCGACATAACGTCGGCGTACATATCCTTCTGGCTATGCCGACCCTATTTCTGGAGGAGGTTCAGAAGCGACCAAAAATGAAGAGTTCAATATTTCGGAAAACCAGTGCCGCCTGCATTCTGGCCTTCTCCCTTTCTCAAAGTGGGGCAGCTGCCGAAAACGCCTCTAACCCACTTTCAAAAGGTCGGAACACAGATCTCAGAATTCAGCATACTGACGGAAATAGCGGTGAAAAAACAGACTATTTCATTGATGGCGCCTTCATGGCGCTAGACAATTTGAAGATCAAATACGAGCTTCACTACAACAAT
>NZ_CYPU01000060.1 GCF_001458195.1 Ruegeria atlantica
GTGTTTGCCCGAATTATGGAGGGCCTTGCCGCTGAAGCCCCTGACCATAAAACGATTTCAATCGATGCGACTTNCCTCAAGGCCCACCGGACAGCTTCCAGCTTGTCGGTCAAAAAGGGGGGCGCAGACGCCTGATCGGGCGTACCAAAGGCGGCATGAACACAAAGTTGCATGCAGTGGCTGACACGGTTGGGCGGCCCATTCGGTTCTTCATGACCGCCGGTCAAGTAAGCGACTACACTGGGGCGAGAGCTCTTGTCAGTAGCCTGCCAGCAGCCGACTGGCTGCTTGGGGATCGTGGCTATGATGCGGATTGGTTCCGTGAAGCCCTTGTAGATATGGGAGTAACGCCTTGCATCCCCGGACGAAAGTCACGCGGCAAGGCCGTCAAATATGACAAACGCCGATACAAACGCCACAATCGTATCGAGATCATGTTTGGCCGCTTGAAAGATTGGAGGCGCGTGGCAACCCGCCATAACAGATGCCCCAAGGTGTTCCTTTCGGCCATCGCTCTCGCCGCAACCGTAATTTTCTGGTTATGAGTCCTGGGCCTAGCTCCAGAAACTGATTGAGATCTGATCCCCTCGGCCTAGCCTTCTCACTTAGCCAGTGCTTGGCTCAGTACTTTGGTGTTTTTTGCGTAATTCCGAAACATAATTGACAATTTTGGACGCTGTTTTACAAAATCGGCCATGACGCAGCCAATAGATCGCAAGTTAGACATAGTTGTTTTAGTGAGTTCGCATTTTAATGTTTCGGCGACAACGTCTTTCGTGGATCCATTCAGAGTAGCAAATTACTTGACGGGTTCAGCTCGATTTTCTTGGACCTATGTCTCAGACCCTGGTGGTCCAATTGAATCCAGCAGCGGCTTGGTCATTGACACTGCCCCATTGGCGGAGGTGGTGAGGCGCAAGCCTTGGATGGTTCTGGTGAGTACTAGTTGGACACCTGAGCGTCACGGGACACCTCAGTTCAAGGTAGCACTACAGAAATGGGAATCGGGTGGAGCAATCGTTGGAGGTTTGGATACTGGCGCGATTGTTCTTGCGACGGCTGGACTACTCAAAGGAAAGACCGCAACGGTTCACTATGAACACATCGACGCCTTTGCCGAAACGGCCCATGACACCACCGTGTCAGAGAACATGATTATTATGGATGGAAAGATTTTCACTTGTTGCGGGGGTTCTGCAGCAACCGATCTGGGATTGCGGTTTGTACATTCTGTCGCTGGTGAGAGTATCGCCAATGCATCTGCTCGATACCTTTTTCATCACAATGTGCGCGGAGAAGGCCAATCACAGAACCCCAAAGACATGGAGCCGCTGGGGTACGTCACCTCTGGAGTGGTAAGGGACGCGATCGATTTGATGGAGGCGCACTTGGAAGCCACTTTGTCGATCCCTGAAATATCAGCGAGGTTGAAGATTTCGCAACGACAACTTAGCCGATTGTTTCAGCAATATGTCCATAAGTCGCCGATCGAGTATTACCGCGACATTCGCCTTGATCGCGCGCGCGGATTAGTGACGCAAACTGAGCTTAAGTTCAGCGAGATTGCGGAAGCATCAGGGTTTAATGGACAGGTTCATTTCAGCCGGGCATACCGCAAACGATTTGGATTGACACCCAGTGCGGATCGCATTGAAGGCCGCACCCCGTTCGAGTTTCGCGCTTGGCCAATGTTCAATCCCGACATCAATTCCGAAAATGTTGGGTAGCTTTTTGCATCGCTGTAAGCATCTTGTCGCGTTGCGCTGATAACTCTTCGGTACTTTGCCCCTGAGTTTGATCGTTAATGCCATCGACCAGTTTATTGATGACATCCTCATCAAGACGAGGGTCACCCAGGTCGTCCCACCAGCCATTGAATGTGTCTTTGAAATGGTCACAGAAAGCCTGCAGGCCACCATCGCCTGCGCCTAAGTGAAAAAGGGTTGTCGGACCCATCGCCGCCCATCGCAGTCCCGGGCCAGCCCACATCGCTTTATCGATGTCTTCGACACTGGCAACACCTTCGACCGCCATATGAACGGCCTCGCGCCAAACTGCGGCTTGCAAACGGTTCGCGACATGTCCTGGCATGCCTTTCTTGATCCGGATCGTGATCTTACCAATGTCTTTGTAGAAAGCTTCTGTGCGGTCCAAGACATCTGAACCGGTGGAATCGTTGATGGTCAATTCGACCAATGGGATGAGATGCGGTGGGTTAAATGGGTGACCAAGGATCAATTTGCTGGGATCGCGCCATCCCTCTTGCAAAGCTTCAAGCGTCAGGCCGGAAGTTGAGCTTGAAACTACTGCGTTAGGGTTCAACTCTGGCTCAATCCCGGCATAGGTAGAATGCTTGATTGGCAGTCTTTCTGGCACGTTCTCCTGAACGAATTGTGCGCCCTGGACAGCCTCCTCGGCGGTTGAAACGAAAGTGATAGCGTCGGGTGTGGCCCTATCTGTGAGGTTCAACTCGTCCAGTGCCGGCCAGGATTTTTCGACATAAGAGCGAACGGATGCTTCGGTATTCGGATCGGGATCAAAGACCGTCACGCTACGGCCCGAGGCGAGAAACAACGCGGCCCAGCTTGCCCCTATCACACCGGCTCCAAGAATGGCGGTTCTTTCAATTTCTGACATCATAACAGTCCCGGATTAAGGGGGGAGGCCGCCGTCAGGCCACCGTCCACCGTGAACAACTGGCCGGTTGCAAAAGACGAGTCGTCAGAGGCCAGCCACACGGCCATCGCTGCAATATCGGCAGGTTTACCAAAGCGTTTGACCGCGTGGCGAGCCAGCGCGTCGGATTTGGCCTTTTCCGGGTCGTGCGCGAGGTCGAACGCTGCATCCAGCATGCCCGTTTCAATCCATCCCGGGCAGATCGCGTTGCAGCGCACCGCTGGTCCATGGTCCACTGCAATAGAGCGTGTGAGCCCATGCACAAACGCTTTTGACGCATTGTAGAGCGCCATCGACGGGTCCGCGGCATTGCCCGAGATCGAACCGATGTTGATGATCGAGCCACCTTGCGACATTTCTGGAATGAAGGCGCGACAACAGTTAAAAACGCCTCGCGCATTTACGCCCATCACTAAGTCCCAATCCGAGTCCGAGCTTTCGGTAACAGTTTTTTCGATCTGAACGCCGGCGTTGTTTACTAGGATATCAGTCCCACCGACTATACTGACGATCTCTGCAACCGCTTCGGCGTCAGACACATCCAGTGTGTACCAAATTACGTTTTCTGGCAGATCATCGGGTTGAAGGCCGCGCCCGCAGGTATTGACAGCGGCCCCTTCAGCCATGAACGCCTCAATAATGCCCCGCCCAATGCCCTGCTTGCCGCCTGTGACAAAGGCGCGTTTTCCAGCCAACCGCATCAGTGTGCCACCATGACATGACGGATCGCAGTATAAGCGTCCAATGCATAGACCGACATATCACTGCCCGTACCTGAGCCTTTCATCGCGGCCCATGGCATCTCGGGGGTCGCGACCCCATGCGTGTTTACCCACGTAAAACCATAGCGCAGCTTGGATGTCATTTGCATCGCGCGTCCAACATCTCGTGTCCAGACCGATGAGGCCAACCCGTAAGGCCCCTTGTTGGCGATCTTCAACGCCTCCTCTACGTCGGCAAAACGGGAGATAGTTACAACAGGTCCAAACACCTCGTTGCAGGCAATCTCTGCAGTGTTGTCGACATTGGCGATCACTGTCGGCTGGTAGAAAAAGCCGTCTTCTTCGCCAGACGCCCCACCGGAAACGATTTCAGAGCTGCAGCGTGCGCGATCAACAAAACCAGCCACACGATCTCGCTGTGCCGCAGAGACAAGCGGGCCCATTTCCGTTCCTTCAGCTTTCGGTGCACCAGTCTGTATCTGGCCAACCTGATCGGCAATCGCAGCCACAAGTTTGTCGTAAACACTGTCTGCAACCATCACGCGGCAAGGCTGTGCGCAGTCCTGACCGGCATTGAAGTAGCTGCCATATCGGATCGTCTCGGCCACAGCATCGAGATCAGCATCATCAAAGACAATGACCGGTGCCTTGCCGCCCAATTCCAGATGAACGTGTTTAATTTTCTGGGAAGCAGCCCGCATAGCAGCCATGCCTGTCGCCGGAGAGCCCGTAATACTGATCCCTTCCATCTGTGGGCTGTTCATCAGGGTATTCCCCACGCCGAGCCCGCGACCATGAATCACGTTTAGCACGCCTTTTGGCAGAACATCTTGTAACAATTCTGCAAGTCGCAAAGTAGATAGCGGCGTGATCTCGGAAGGTTTCAACACCACCGAACATCCTGCTGCAATTGGTGCGGCAATCTTCCAGGACGCCATCATCAGCGGATAGTTCCACGGCGCTATGGCCGCGACAGGGCCAATGGGGTCACGCCGGATCATCGAGGTATGACCCGCGACATACTCTCCAGAGGCAGACCCCATCATGGTGCGCGCAGCCCCGGCGAAAAAGCGAAAGACATCGATCGTCAGCGGCATTTCGTCATCATGAGCCGATGGCCAGGGTTTTCCCACATCCAAGCTCTCAAGTTCTGCCAACTCCTGGCCGTTCGCCTCGATAACTTCAGCTATGTGAAGCAATATCGCAGCGCGTTCCGCGGGGGTCGTACCCGAAAAGGTCTCAAATGCCTCTGCCGAACCGCGCACTGCCGCCTCGGTCTGTGCATCGCTGGCCTCTTTTACTGTGCATATGATTTCGCCTGTTGCAGGGTTCAGGATTTCCAACGCCTCTTCGGTACCTTCGACCAATTCGCCATTGATCAACATTTTCGTCTGCATAAGCGTCTCCTTAAAACCCAACCTGATCGCCGCCTTTTAGTGCGAGCCGCATGCGCGCTTCTGCTGGCGTCGCAACCGTAAAGCCAAGGTTTTCTACGATTGATCGGATGCGCGTGACCTGCTCCGCGTTGGATTTGGCCAACTCACCTTTGCCAATGAACAGGCTGTCTTCGAGACCAACCCGAAGGTTTCCGCCGCGCAATGCACTTTGGGTTGCAAAAGGCATTTGGTGACGGCCAGCGGCAAGGACAGACCATTCGTAATTCTCTGCCCCGAACAGCTTGTCCGCTGTGTTGTGCATGTGGGTTAGATGGTCTGCATCCGCGCCAACGCCACCCAAGATGCCGAACACCATCTGAATGAAAAAAGGCGGTTTGATCAGGCCTTGATCCACGAACCATTTGACGTTGTAGAGATGTCCAAGATCATAGCATTCGAACTCGAACTTTGTGCCATGATCACCACCAAGTTTTTCAATGGCGTAACGAATTGTTTTGAAGGTGTTGGGAAAGATGAAGTCCTCTGTCATCTCCAGGAATGGCTGTTCCCAATCATGCTGAAACTCGGTGTATTTCTGCAGCATCGGAAAGATGCCAAAGTTCATAGAACCCATGTTGAGAGATGCCATCTCTGGGCTTGTTGAGGTCGCCGCCAGCAGGCGCTCATCCATCGACATACCCAAACCGCCGCCGGTAGAGACATTCATCACCACATCAGTGGACTGTTTGATCACGGGCAGGAACTGCTGAAATAGCTCGGGTCGGGGGTCGGGTTTGCCGGTCTCTGGATGCCGTGCGTGCAAGTGAATGATCGACGCGCCGGCTTGTGCCGCTTCAATACTTGCTGTCGCGATCTCGGCAGGCGTAATCGGCAGATGTGGCGACATCGACGGCGTATGGATGCCCCCTGTGGGTGCGCAGGTGATGATGACGGATTTGGGCATCAGAGTTTCATCTGCTGCACTTGTGCAGACAGCCCCCCGTCCAGAACCCACAACTGGCCAGAGGCATACCGTGCTTCGTCGGAAGCAAGCCAGTTAACCAGGTTTGCAATGTCCTGTGGCGTCCCGTAGGTGCGCGTCGGATGAACATCGCGCACGGCCTGTTGCAGCGTTTCAATATTGCCGCCGCCGCCACCAGATCCATCGCCGTTGAAGAAGCTCTGCAGCATTGGGGTATCGATATAGCCGGGGCAGATGGCGTTTACGCGGATACCTTCGGGGCCATGATCGCAAGCCATTGCGCGGGTCAAAGCGTGTACTGCACCTTTGGTTGCGCAATAGGCCGCAAGGCCCGGATCAGCGATGAACCCATCGTAGGAGCCAAAATTGATGAGGCTTGCGCTATTCCCTGTCTTCGCCGCTTCGCGCATCAACGGGATGGCATATTTCGAGGTCAGGAACGTGCCCGTGGAATTAACCGCAAAGCTTTGGTTCCATTCCTCCAGCGTGGTCTCTTCAACCGTTTTTTCGATCTCGATACCGGCCGCGTTTACTAAGATGTCCAACTTTCCTTGTGTGGTGCGCACATGATCCATCGCCGCAACCGAGTCTGCCTCTTGAGTCACATCCAGCTTAACAAAATGACTGCCATCTTCGTCGTGCTGGTCTAACGATCCTTCCGGTGTGAGGTCAGCTGCAAATACTGTTGCCCCTTCTTTTAGGAACCGCGCGACAATTGCACGCCCGATGCCACCGCGCGCGCCGGTCACAAGGGCAATTTTTCCGTTCAGCATCATTGGCTTCAATCCTTCAAAGGCGGATAGCGGTAGCGACTCGCGGCCACCGTCCAATCCAAGTTGTTGCGGACATATTGCTGACTTGCATCAGATGGTGGGTTGTAATCCCATGGCTCGCTGGCACCTGCTTCCATCGCGGCATGTAACGCGCGGCGTGATCTCTGCGTGGCGATAATCTTCTTTCGCAATTCACTACCGTCCCACCGTTCCGCGACTTCGGCTGCAAAGCGGGCTGCCGGGTCAGCATAGTCAGGATCTGTGGCGACATTTTTTGTTTCCAGTGGGTCAGCGTTTAGGTCGTAGAGCTGCGGCGGATCGCTGTCGCAATGAATGTACTTTAAAGGGCCGCGCCGGATCATGATTACGGGATAGCCCGTCATCTCAGCACAATACTCACCGATGGCTTCATCAACTGGGTCGTATTCGCCACGGGCCAAAGGCATTAGACTGCGCCCGTCGATCGGTTCTCCGATCATCGTCTCATTACCGCCGCCAACATCGATAAAGGTCGGTAGCAAATCAACCAGTGACACTGCATTCTGCGTTGTCCCCACTACAACGCCCGGCCCGGCCATGACCAGTGGAACGCGCGCAGAGTGTTCAAAGAAATTCATTTTATACCACAGCCCACGTTCTCCCAGCATGTCGCCGTGATCCGCAGTTACAAACACTATGGTGTTGTCCAACTCGCCCGTCTCTTCGAGGGTCTGAATCAGCTCCCCGATCTTGCTGTCGAAGTAGCTGACATTGGCTAGGTAAGCATGACGCGCGCGACGGATTTCTTCGTCGCTGAGCGGCACATATGATGCTTCGATCCCATCCATCAACCGACGCGAGAACGGGTCCTGATCCTCCGTCACGGGTGTAAAGGACGGCATGTCGATCTCATCGTCCGAATAAAGATTCCACCATTCGGGCCGCGCAACGTAAGGATCATGCGGGTGAATGAAGCTTACCACCATCGCAAAGGGCGCATCGTTCCCACGTGCTTTGTCTCGGGCAACATCGAAGAGCCAGCGATTGGCGGCAAAGCCGACTTCATCGTCATAGTCGATCTGGAAGGTCGCATGGGCCAAACCGCTTTCCTTGACGGTTTGCATGTTATGATACCACTTATCGATCCGCTCATCAGGCGCTTCCCAATCCGGGGTCCATGCGAAATCTGCGGGGTAGATATCGGTTGTTACCCTGTCTTCGAACCCATGCATCTGATCTGGGCCAACGAAATGCATCTTGCCTGAAAGACAGGTCCGGTAGCCTAGCGATTTAAGGTAATGCGCAAATGTTGGCACCGAGGCTCTGAACTCGGATGCATTGTCATAAGCTGCAATGCGGCTGATGTGCTGGCCCGACATAAAAGCAAACCGTGAAGGTGCGCAGAGTGGAGAATTGCAATAAGCCGCATCAAAGCGCATGCCGCGCGCGGCTAACGCATCAAGGTGGGGTGTCTTGGCAACCTTGTGCCCGTATGCCCCAGTGAAGTGCGGTGCCAATTGGTCCGCCATTATCACGAGGATGTTTGGCCGCGTCACGCAGCACCTTTTGCGTAAGCATCCAGGACTAGGCCATGGAAGTGATGTACGGCGTGCTCGGATTTGCCGGAACCATCCGGGTCATTGACGATCCGACCTTGGGTGAACGCAGGTGTGTTCATCCCGCGCTGCACACTTTCGACAAGGCTGATGTCTTCGATCTGAAGAACTTCGTCCAGATAACGAATTGCATCCAACTCCATCGCGTCGGGTTCCGGCGTCTCAAGGAAGAAGTCATAAGTTTCAAGCGTCCGATCTGGCCCAACGGGGATGATGTTCAACACGATCATGCTTGACCGTCCCGGATACCGCATCAGGCAGGTCGTCGGATAGAGCCACCAAACCGCATGGGTTTTGACGGTGGCATTCGACACGTCATAAGCGGAATTCGGACTTGTGCCCGCGTCAGCCATATGGCTGGAGTAAATGCCGTAGGTCGTAACCTTGTAGGTATCCATATCCACGAGGTCACAAAAATCTTTGTGCGCTGTAGGACAGTGATAGCACTCTAGGAAGTTGTCCACGACGTTCTTCCAGTTGGATTTGATGTCATAGGTCAGACGATGACCAAAAGTGAGTTGATCCACATCCGGTGCCCAATGGCGCACTTCGGTTTCCAAGTTGCCGGATTGTTCTGACAAAGAAGCTGCCATTGGATCCAAATTAACGAAAACAAAGCCGCAAAATTCCTCGACTTGCACTGCATCGAGACAAATCTCGTCTTTCCTGAAATCTTCGAGGTTTTCGGTATGTGGTGCGCGAGCCAATTGCCCGTCAAGTTTATAGACCCAAGCATGATAGGGGCACATGATCCGCGTTGTATTGCCTTCGCCCGACAGCAATTCATGCGCACGGTGTTTGCAGACATTATAAAAGGCACGAAGCTTACCCTCTTTATCACGCACAACGGCAATGGGTTGGCCGGCAATATCCACTGTTACATAAGATCCTGGCTCACGTGTTTTTTCGACATGACACACCCATTGCCAAGTTTTGGAGAGGATGGCGCGAAGGTCTGCGTCAAACCACTTGCGCTCGGTGTAGGCAGCGGCCTGCAGTGAACTGGAGCGCGATGGATCAGCATGATAGCCAAAGAAAATTGTATCTGAATCAGTCATGATTGCGTCTCCGATGTTAGGTTAAATCTATTTCAAGTGGGATTCGGAACTATGTTTAATCAGCCGCTAGCTTGATTATTTTCGCCAAGCATTTGGCTTTCGGGGACACCGTATTAATCCATCAAGCTTTGGATTTAGCTGACAAGCGAATGCTAGGCCCTTGCCGGCACCTGTTCAGCGGTCATTCGTGCACATTGCAGCAATCGGCAAATTGGGCTCGAACCGGTCATTCGCTGCAACTTGCTTGAACGTCTACTTTGCGGACGAAGCAGCCGTCGGGCCTGCCAGGATGAGTGTCCGGTTCGGCGAACAACTCAGTTTTTTCGCCGTCCTCGACTTCTTGCCGGACCCAAGTAGGACCATTAGGATCGCCCCTATCGCTTCGAGCCAAACTATTCGGGGCGAAGCTTCCAGCATGTTTGGATCTCCCAATCCTGATTGTCGAATACTCTGCTTAGATTCACAAAAGTGAAATGCCCACAGACATAGAAGGTCTAGAAATAGCTTTCACCGCCATAGTGAGCGGCAATGTCCAAGTCCTTGTCAGATTTGTAAAATTGACCCTCACCGACTTTAAAGCCGCAGTTGCGGTCATTGCCATGCGCTACAATAGACCGTAGGTTGGATTAAAAACCGGGGTAGAGCATGCACGCTACAAGGTGGGTTGTATTATCGGCTGGATTTTTTGCTCTGGCCACAGCGGCGTGTACAGATCTGTATCCTGACGCCGACGTCATGCCCACCCGCGCTGATGGGGCGGCATTTTTCTCAGAAAACTGTACTTCTT
>NZ_CYPU01000061.1 GCF_001458195.1 Ruegeria atlantica
AATAAGGTCCAGCCTTCATGTCGCTGGCTGGCGATATAGGCTGCGCAGGCCTCATATTGCGCGTCCAGGGAATTAAAGTCCTGATCCAGACCATCTTCTGAGGACTTGCGCGTGTATATGGCGCATCGGATTTTACGGCGCGGGCTCATTTTGCCACCTTTCCGTTGAGCCCAAAGAAGCGCGGTCCCGACCAATGCGCGCCGGTAATTTCCCGAGCTATGGCCGAGAGCGAACGGTAAGATCGTCCGTTCCACACAAACCCCTCCCCTGTCACATCGACCACATGGGTCACGCCGTTCCACTCGCGCAGCAGACGCCCGCCGGGTTTAAGGGCAGGGCATGTAGGCCGGGGTTTCTTCTCAGAACCTTTTTCCAGCATGGCTTTCACCTGCCGCGACAGCCCGCCACGATTGCGGGACTGCATCTCAAAGGCAATAAATCGACGCAGGAAGGGTTGGCTGAGCATGGTGGGGGCGGGTTGATCAAACAGTTGTTGCCAAATCGTGACCAGATCCGATCGACCCATGGCGGCGAGATCGGCGACATCGCTCGTCTTGGTCATGACTCTTCTCTTGTTCCCACCGTCAGGTGATAGGTGGAAGAACCATCTGGTTTGTCGGATGCGCGTCGTTCAATTGTGACACCTTTCTTCCGCAGACCGCTCAGAGCCGCTCGGACCGAATGAGATTGCCACCCTGT
>NZ_CYPU01000062.1 GCF_001458195.1 Ruegeria atlantica
ATTGCTTCCAGCATAGTGACCTCGCGGCGTGATCCATTCTCGGTGATCGGGATTTTCCGAAAGAAGACTTCCTCAAGCATCGACCCAACATTTTTCGAGGCTTTCGGTCGTCCTTTCGGATTGCCGGATTGGCCTTTCTTGAATCGGGTCGCTTTGGGCGGTTTGCCGTAGCCAACCTCAAACTCTTTCGTATCGTCAGACATGATCCGCCTCCAGCTCTGAGGTGGCATTGGTTGCCGCAGAATGCGAATCGAACGTCTGGCCGGTCACCGCGTGCACGGCGTTCTCACCAGTCATCTCCTGCCAGCGGCGGATGGCGACATCGACATAGGCCGGGTCGAGCTCAATGAGACGCGCCCGGCGCCCGGTTTTCTCAGCTGCCAGCAAGGTCGCGCCGGACCCGCCAAAAGCGTCCAGTACGACATCGCCGCGATGGCTCACATCCATGATGGCATCTGCAACCAGAGCTGTCGGCTTCACCGTGGGATGGTCGGCAAGATCCGCTTCACGCCCTGCCCCAAAGCTGTTTACACCGGCATAGTCCCAGACGTTGGTCCGGTTGCGCCCGTGTTTTCCCAGCTCGACATTGTTGATATGCGGCGCACCAGGCTTCTTAAAGATGCAAACCAGCTCGTGCTTGGAGCGGTAAAGGCTGCCCATTCCGCCGTTGGTCTTGTTCCAGACGCAGAGATTGATAAGGTCCAATCCACCTGCCTTGCCCGCCGCAATCAACTCTTCAATGTGACGCCAGTCCATGCAGATCATCGCGATGCCACCGTCCGGCAAGCAGTCAAACAGCCGGTTGATCACGTCCGAGAGAAAGCTGCAGAACTCACTGTCCGACATTTCTCCCGACGCCATGGCAAATTCGCGATGAGCGCCATCGGTGCCACAGCGGACATGCCCATTGACCGGTACGTTGTAAGGCGGATCAGTGAAGATCATCTGTGGTGTCTCGCCTTCCAGCAAGGTGTCGTAGCTCTGGGCGTGCAAGGCATCTCCGCAGAAGATGCGGTGATCTCCGAGAAGCCAGAGGTCGCCCGGCTGCGTGATGACAGGTGCCGCAGGGTCCGGGGTGTCTACAGTTTCAGCTTCGGTCTCCGCAGCCTCGCTCGCCGCGTCGATGATGATGTCGATCTCCGGCGTTTCGAACCCGGTGATATCCAGATCAAAATCGAGCTCGCCATCAAGGCTGAGATCCATCAGCTCGGCAAACTCGATCTGCAGAGCAGCTTCGTTCCAGTCCGACAGTTCCGCCAGCTTGTTATCCGCGATCCGCAGGGCGCGCACTTCAGCGTCTGACAAGTGATCCGCGACAACCGTCGGCACGGACATCAACCCCAGGGCCTTAGCGGCTTCATAGCGGCCATGACCCGCAATGATTGTGCCCGAAC
>NZ_CYPU01000063.1 GCF_001458195.1 Ruegeria atlantica
GGCAAAGGAAAAGTTTGAGCGTAATAAGCCGCACGTCAACATCGGCACGATTGGCCACGTTGACCACGGCAAGACCACGCTGACCGCAGCAATCACCAAGTATTTCGGTGACTTCAAAGCGTATGATCAGATTGACGGCGCGCCTGAAGAAAAAGCACGTGGCATCACCATCTCGACCGCCCACGTGGAATACGAGACCGACACGCGTCACTATGCGCACGTCGACTGCCCCGGCCACGCCGACTACGTCAAGAACATGATCACCGGTGCCGCACAGATGGACGGCGCGATCCTGGTTGTGAACGCTGCTGACGGCCCGATGCCGCAAACGCGTGAGCACATCCTGCTGGGCCGCCAGGTTGGCATCCCGACCATGGTCGTGTTCATGAACAAAGTGGATCAGGTTGACGACGAAGAGCTGCTGGAACTGGTGGAAATGGAAATCCGCGAGCTGCTGTCTTCGTATGACTACCCCGGCGACGACATTCCGGTCATCGCAGGTTCGGCTCTGGCCGCGATGGAAGGCAACAAGCCGGAAATCGGCGAAGAATCGATCCGCAAGCTGATGGCTGCCGTGGACGAGTACATCCCGACACCTGAGCGCGCTGTTGACCAGCCGTTCCTGATGCCGGTCGAAGACGTGTTCTCGATCTCGGGTCGTGGTACCGTTGTGACCGGCCGTGTTGAGCGTGGCGTGATCAACGTTGGCGACGAGATCGAAATCGTCGGCATCCGTGACACACAGAAAACCACCTGTACTGGTGTTGAAATGTTCCGCAAGCTGCTGGATCGCGGCGAAGCGGGCGACAACATCGGCGCCCTGCTGCGCGGCATCGACCGTGAAGGCGTTGAGCGTGGTCAGGTTCTGTGTAAGCCGGGTTCGGTTACACCGCACACCAAGTTCGAAGCCGAAGCCTATATCCTGACCAAGGAAGAAGGCGGTCGTCACACTCCGTTCTTCGCGAACTACCGTCCTCAGTTCTACTTCCGTACAACTGACGTGACCGGCACCGTGACCCTGGCAGCTGGCACCGAGATGGTTATGCCTGGCGACAACGTGTCGTTCGAGGTTGAGCTGATCGCACCGATCGCGATGGAAAACGGCCTGCGTTTCGCCATCCGCGAAGGCGGCCGCACCGTCGGCGCTGGCGTCGTGTCGAAAATCGTCGAGTAATCGCTCTCGAGATATCAAACGAAAAGGGCGTCTCTCGGGACGCCCTTTTTGTTTGCATTCCTGCTTTGGTCAGCAAGCGTTGCGCGGATAGGAATTAGTCGTAGGCCGCGTCGACGATGAATTCCACCTTCAGCTCGGTGCGTGCCAATTTGGCTTCGCCGCAAGCCCGCGCTGGGGCATGGCCCTTTGGAACCCAGGCATTCCAGACCTCGTTCAATCCTGCAAAATCCTTCATGTCGGCCAGCCAGATCGTCACGCGCAGCATCTTTTCGCGCGACGAGCCAGCCTGTTCGAGAAGGGCGTCAATCTTCTCGAGGCAAATCTGGACCTGTTCCTGAATTGTCTCGCCCTCGGCGACTTGCCCGGTCAGATAGGCCACACCGTTGTGTTTTACAATTTTTGAGGACCGTTCGCCGGTATCTATGCGTTCAATCATGGGGGTATTCTCGTTTTTTGGTGTCGGATACGGTCGTTCATGGTCACAAACCACCCGGTAAGGCAAACGGAAACCGTTTGAGTACGTTTCAGAGAAGTTTAATACGCAGGAAATAAACGTGATTTGAAAGCGCGTGGGTCTATCACGCACTCGTGCCGCCTCGAGCGTTTGTTTTTGCCACCTTTCGTTTAAACGCGAACGGGCTTTTCCATCCCGGCGCTGAGTGGCCTCGGCGTGGATTGTGGAAGCCGTTGATACTTACAACCAATCTGCCACCGCAATTCCCACAGCCCATCCGTAAATTCTCCGAAAAATCTGCGGCGGGGTTTCTTTCGGCACACAGGCGGATTATTTGGCTGCGTCACCCGGGGCGACCTTTTTCTTTTCACAATTGTCAGTATTCTGGCGGCAGGTATTCAGATTTTCGGTAACATGATCAAATCGTTAACCAAATTCATCGGGTTTCCCCTAACCGCAGTGATCGCGATTGCAGGCGTAGTGCAAGCCAAGCCTTTGCTTACGAACTCTCAGGAAACCTATGTTTCCGCGTGTCTGGATCAGAGTGACACGCCAGAGCGTATCATCGAAATATGCCAGCACGGGCAGGGTGGTGTCGGTGCATCTGATCGGCAGCGTATTGAGATCTTTGATAAGCTGGCATGGCCTATTATGATCTCGATGATATGGATCAGGCCGATGACGCGGTTGCCGAAATTCTGGCCTTGAATCCCAATGCCGAGCTTGGGCTGCAGGGGCGGGCGTGGGTTCATTATTATCATGACGAGTGTGAAGCTGCGACCGGGTTGTTTCGGCAGGCCGTGTCTCGCAAACCGAATGCCAGCAACATGGCCGGTCTGGCCGCCAGCGCGCGCCGGGCCGGAGAGATGGATTTTGCCGAATTCGAAGAGATGATGCAAACCGCTTTGGCCCTGAACCCTGAATACACTTGGGCGATGCGAGAGCTTGCCTGGATATTGGAGGATCATAACCGGCAGGACGAAGCGCTTAGCCTGTTCAGAGCCGCCAGCGAACTCGATCCATATGATCCATATGCGGAATACGGTGTCGCCTTTCTGTTGTCCGAGCAGAACGATTGGGAAGCCGCGTTTGAACACGTAAGCAGGGCGTTGGAACTGAAGCCTGATTTTGTGACCGCGTTATAGCGCCGGTCCCTTATCCTGCTGATGCTGGATCGGCCCAAACAGGCATTGAAAGATGCCGAAGCGGTGATTGAGGCCGAACCTGATGACACGGACGGCTACGTGCGAAAGGCGCGGGCGCTGTCAGACTTAGGACAAAGATCACAGGCGCATGAGGTGTTGGAGCTGGCGGAAAGCCGGGTGGGACCGGGTAGTTATCTACTTTATTGGCGGGCCAGCCTGTTGGCGGACGACCTCGAGTATGAAGCCGCTCTTTTCCACATTCGACGCAGTGTCGCGCTTGAGGGTGCCGACCGCTTTGACCACCGCCTGCATGCGGATATCGCGTTAGGGCTGGGGTACACGGATGAAGCCCGTGATGCCATTGATCAGGCGCTTGGTCTCTATCCCGATGGAGAGTTTGGGCAGTATACGAATGCGCTGGTGCTGCTGGCCGAGGACAGGTTCGATGCAGCAGAAAGCATGTTCGATTCTGCCACCGCCGCAGGCCTGCACCAGGACTATCTTGGCGACTTTCTGGCCGCTTTGGTGGCCGAGGGGCGGTTCATGCAAGCGATCAAGATGCGTGCTCGGTACAAAAACCGTCAACCGGATGCGACAAGTGACGCGCAACGTTCGAACTAGCGCGTCACTTCGAATGCAGTGATATTTACGACGTCGCCGATTCCGCCGCGCTACGCACCGCTTTGATATTTGCGCCGTAGACGTCCGGGTTATCGACCGAACCGCCCTTGAATACGGCTGAACCTGCGACCAACACATCCGCACCAGCTGCGGCCACCAACGGGGCCGTCTTGGGGTCGACGCCACCGTCAATCTCGATATGGATTGGACGGTCTCCGATCATCGACTGCAGTTTGCGAATCTTGTTGGTCATGTCGATGAATTTCTGGCCGCCAAAACCGGGGTTCACTGTCATGACGCAAACCAGATCGGTCAGGTCCAGCAAGTGTTCAACCGCGTCGGCCGGGGTGCCGGGGTTCAACGCAACGCCCGCCTTCATGCCAGCGGCGCGAATCGCCTGCAAAGTACGGTGAGTATGGGCCCCGGCCTCGACATGCGCGGTCAGGATATCGGCCCCTGCATCCGCGTAGGCTTGAATGTAGGGATCAACTGGCGTGATCATCAGATGCACGTCCATGACCGTTTTAACATGGGGGCGGAACGCTTTGACGGCGGGCGGGCCAAAGGTCAGGTTGGGCACGAAATGGCCGTCCATTACGTCGATATGGACCCAATCCGCCCCCTGAGCTTCGATGGCCTGAATCTCGGCACCGAAATTGGCGAAATCTGCGGACAGGATCGACGGGGCGATCTTGATGCTGCGGTCAAAGCTCATGAATGGCCTCATATGGATAGCGTGTTGGCACAGCATATAGCGGCGATATGCGCCAATGGGTAGGCCCTCGGTGCGCAGGGGTATTTACAAAACTTTCACTGTGCCGACACAAAGCCGTTGAATCCCGCCTGTAGCTGGTCGCCAACACGAATTGGGGGTGGCACCACTATTGCTCCAATGTTTTTACTTGCCACAAGTTCAAGCGCTTCAAGCACAGTATTTTCCGGTTTGACATCGTGAAACTCTGGTGGTTTGGATGTAAGTATGTCTCGAGCGCATGGGACATCTGATCTAACTCCCCAGACTCAGAAACGTAGACAAAACCAATCCTAACAGAACCGACAGAGATACATTTGCTTGGGCGGGGGCACAAAACACTATGGAATTGCTTGATCCGATAGAAATTGACAGCTATGGCGCCGTCACAATAGGGATATTGGTCTATTTTCTCGGCGCGCGGTTGACTCGTCGTTACGCAGTCTTGTCCAAGTACAGCATTCCGGAGCCAGTCAGCGGAGGCCTTTTGGCGGCCATTCTGGCTTTGCTTGTGGTTTTGGCCACTGGCCGTGCAATCAGTTACGAACTAAGTGCCAGAGACTTTTTGTTGGTCTACTTTTTCACGACAGTTGGTCTAAACGCCCGCTTCGCTGATCTGATAAAGGGTGGACCACTTCTTGTGCTCATGCTTGGCCTCACGATTGCCTTTATGCTCGTCCAGAACGTGGTGGGCATGATTGGTGCGCTTTTGTTCGGCATGCCGTCACAAGCAGGCGTGCTGTTGGGAACCGCATCTTTGATTGGAGGTCACGGCACAGCCATTGCCTGGGGCCCAACCAATGAAAACAGCTATCAAGTCGTCGGCGCGTCCGAACTGGGAATAGCCACAGCGACCGTTGGTCTGATCCTGGCCAGCGTCCTGGGTGGACCCATTGCCCGTTTTCTCATTCAAAAGAACGATCTCAAGAGTGTCGACGACGCAGAAGAAGAAGTTGCGACGGTTGCAGAGCCAACTACCGATCAACCATCGACAGTTACTCATGTAGACCTGATGAACTGCGTGCTCTGGATTCACATCGCTATTGCAATTGGGTATTCTGTATTTGAAGCACTTGAGGCGGCAGGAGTTAAACTGCCACTGTTCGTGCCTTGCCTCTTAAGCGGCATTTTGCTGTCGAACTTGCTGCCCCCCTTGTTTTCTAAGCTCAAATGGCCGGCGGGCACACCTGCAATGAACGTGATCTCCGAATTCAGCCTGTCAGTATTTTGGCAATGTCGTTGATGAGTATGGAGTTGTGGACGCTCGCCAGTAG
The DNA here is from genome assembly GCF_001458195.1 of Ruegeria atlantica. Lineage (GTDB taxonomy): Bacteria > Pseudomonadota > Alphaproteobacteria > Rhodobacterales > Rhodobacteraceae > Ruegeria > Ruegeria atlantica. Next base: position 5,420 of record NZ_CYPU01000063.1, read on the forward strand.
CGCGGGCGTTTTGATCACAACCATGCTTTTGCAATCAATCGCGGCCGTAGCATTCATAGTTTTCATCGTGTTCCGCCTGATGGGGAAAAACTACTTCGCAGCCGTCATATCAGCGGGGTTCGCCGGTTTCTCTTTGGGTGCAACGCCAACCGCCATCGCGAATATGACGGCAGTTACGCAACGGTATGGCCCTTCGCCAGTGGCGTTTATTGTTCTGCCGTTAGTTTCGGCTTTCTTTGTCGATTTAGCGAACGCGTTCATAATTCAGTGGTTCCTTGGGTTTGGTTGAAGCACTGTGTTTCTGGTCGAAGCCAAAGAACAGCTTCCGCAAATCTATGTCGGCTTAGCCCGTGCCTTGGAACCTGCATAGTCTAGTTGTGAACGTCCGCTTTGGGCTAAAACTAGTGACTCCGCTTAAGTGACATCCATAACCTCAACGATTGAACCAAGCCGTCGTGATGTAGAGTTATTTGTCCACAAAAACTTGATCAACCACTTGAAGCTTGACTTAACAGCGCATCGCGCCGTCCGTTAACTGATGCTACGCAACTTGCTCCTGACAATTGTCGCAATTGCCTCTCTCTCGGCAACTCCTGTCGCGTCTGAGAAAATTGAACTCAATCTGGAACTGGCCCTTCTTGTCGATGTTTCAAGGTCGATGACTGAGCTAGAACTCGAGATTCAGCGGCAGGGTTACGCCGCAGCATTGATGTCGGATGAAGTTTTCGCCGCTGTTCAGTCGGGCCCTTTGCAACGGGTGGCTTTGACATACGTCGAGTGGGCGGGAACACAAGACGTTATTGTTGACTGTATGCTGTTAGAAACGCGCGCTGATCTGAATGAGTTTGCGGGTGTTCTGACCACGCATTTCGATCCCGCCTTGCGCCGCACTTCAATCTCTGAGGCCCTGATCTTCGGGGCAACGATGATCGAAGGGAACGAATTCGAAGGTCTGCGTAAAGTTATCGACGTTTCTGGCGACGAGCCCAACAATCAGGGTCGCCCGGTTTTGCAAGCGCGTGAGGCACTATTGTCGAAGTCGATCACCATAAATGGGTAACCGCTGATGGCCCATGAAGGTATGGGGAGTCAGTGGCACCTCGACGATCTTGATGTCTACTACCAGAACGGTGTGACGGGCGGACCTGGTTCATTCGTAATCCCGGTGCTTGATTGGCAAGGCTTTGCGGAGGCCGTACGACGAAAATTGGTTCTGGAAATTGGGTCAACGCCAGCAATAGGAGAGGTTATGAAGGCGCAATACGTCTCACCCTCAGACCATGACTGCCTGATTGGCGAGAAGACCTGGGAACGGAATCAACAAATACCCTAGGCTCAGGACCTATTAATCTGATTGAGGTTGTCGGTTCGGCGTGATTCAAGCTCCCAAACTGCGGGGGTTATATGAGCAATCTTTACTGGCTGAACGAAGATCAAATGGCACGGCTTCGGCCCTGTTTTCCGAAGAGCCACGGTGTGCCACGCGTCGATGATAGGCGGGTATTGAGTGGTATTATCTTTATTAATCGCAACGGCTTACGTTGGTTTGACGCACCAAAGGAGTATGGTCCACCTAAGACGCTTTATAATCGTTGGAAGCGGTGGAGCGATATGGGTGTGTTTGCCCGAATTATGGAGGGCCTTGCCGCTGAAGCCCCTGACCATAAAACGATTTCAATCGATGCGACTTGCCTCAAGGCCCACCGGACAGCTTCCAGCTTGTCGGTCAAAAAGGGGGGCGCGGACGCCTGATCGGGCGTACCAAAGGCGGCATGAACACAAAGTTGCATGCAGTGGCTGACACGGTTGGGCGGCCCATTCGGTTCTTCATGACCGCCGGTCAAGTAAGCGACTACACTGGGGCGAGAGCTCTTGTCAGTAGCCTGCCAGCAGCCGACTGGCTGCTTGGGGATCGTGGCTATGATGCGGATTGGTTCCGTGAAGCCCTTGTAGATATGGGAATAACGCCTTGCATCCCCGGGCGAAAGTCACGCGGCAAGGCCGTCAAATATGACAAAAGCCGATACAAACGCCGCAATCGTATCGAGATCATGTTTGGCCGCTTGAAAGATTGGAGGCGCGTGGCAACCCGCTATGACAGATGCCCCAAGGTGTTCCTTTCGGCCATCGCTCTCGCCGCAACCGTAATTTTCTGGTTATGAGTCCTGAGCCTAGACTTCATGCCCGTGATGCGTCGCTTTCTTATTTCGGATGCGAACATCGGGCCGAACCGATGCCACCAGTATCGAACGGCTTCATGGCTCACAACAACTCCGCGTTCGTGCAGCAAATCTTCCACATTTCGAAGCGATAGCGGGAACCGAACATACAAC
>NZ_CYPU01000064.1 GCF_001458195.1 Ruegeria atlantica
GGTTTTGTCGACCGAGCAGCGTCTTGGAACCTTGGAGCAACGGGCGGGGGCACCCACGCGGGTGATCGCTGCCTCCATTCGATCCGTCGCTTTCCTTCAGGGGGCTTATGGGCTGCGCCACGTGGAAAGCGGTAAGATTTTGCGGCACGTGCTGGGGCCGAACGGAGAAAACCTGAAAACCCCGTTTGGCCAGCCTTGGATCGAACCGGACGGGACCGGCGAACCTGCGGAATTTCAGTTCACCGGAACCGGGTTTTTGATTAAAGGGGGCTCATTGATGGTCACCAACCGTCATGTTGCGTTGCCGTGGACATCATGCTGCGTTTCAGGCGTATGCGAAGTTTGCAGAAATTCGCCTCCGTCCATTCCTCCGTTTACAACCACTTCAACCAGGAAAGATCGCTAGCCAGTCGAGTCACCTTCAAGCTGACCCGCACCGCCGCTCTTAGCGAGTGGCGTCAGCTTTGTTCCGGATAGGTTCGCGGTTTCCGCAGCAAACTGAGACTGGTTCGAATTAGTCTGACAGCACCCTTCAGCGACGTTGATGGCTAGTAGCGACGAAGTGAAACACCAAGTAGTTGTGTTTCTCCGAGGCCAAAACGAGGTACACGCTCGGAACTCTTCAGTCGGATCGCAAAAGTCCGTACCTGAATGTCCAAAACCTTCCATTTGCTCCGTCACACTTCACGAACCCGGATGCGCAATATTGTCAATTTTGCCGCTATGTTTTTCCTGTGCAATTGCACCTGCCATGGTCCGTACAGTTGCTCCACGCAGTGGACCTGATGCGCAAAGTGACCAAAGATCGCGATCCCTGCAAAAACGGTTCTGTGCCTTGATTGTACGTGAGGTCATCATCCCATCGATCCGACCTTGATAATACCCGAAAGCGCGAAGTTCTTTCTGTAACACGCGGACCCACGCATTCTTGTTGATCCAAAAGGCCGTGCTTGCTGCCTTAGCGTAGCTTTCTGGTTGAGTGTCTTCAAGAATATCTTCGACTTCCAACCAGAATTGAGTGGGATGTATTTCTGCAGCAAGCTTAATCAGTTCTGGCGACAACACCCGATCAGAAATGCCTGGAACTTCCGCGAGCATTGCACGTGTTTGAATAGCCTCTTCGCTTCTATCAGGCTGCGAAGACAGATAGACCAGTGCAACTGCGGCGTACTTCGCGTCACCCCCAAGGCCTGCACGCACAACTTGCTCTATGGCTGTATCGGGCGCCGGTCCTCTTAAACGTTTCCAGTTTATGCGCACCACTAAATCGCGCGCCGCGTTTTGATCACCGCTCTCCGCCATACGCTCCAAGATCGCTCGTCCTTGTTTGACGTCGGAAGCAGCGCCCAACTTTCGATCAATGTGTGCCGTTGCCAAAAGCCGTTCTGCGCCGGGTTGGTTGTCGCGGGCGCCAGCCCGGAGGAGCTCCAATGCAACGTCACCCCGTCCCATCTCCATTTCAACTCGTGCCAGAGATGCAGTGGACCAAGGGTGACCAGCATCGACGGCGCTCGCATACCATTGACGCGCTGCTTTTAGATCTTTTTGCGAGCCGATCCCATTTCGGAAATAGTATCCGACCCGATCTATTGCCGGAACGTACCCACTTTCTGCCAATGACGTCATTGCGGCATGCACCGCAACTGGATCGGCCTGCTCCTGCTTGATAAGAGCCTTGAATTGTAAGCGTTGTTCCTGTGCAGCGCCCACACTTGCCAAAGTCAAAGCTAAGGTAGCGGCCAAAGCTATTTGTCTCATTTTACGCTCCTCTACTGAGTCTCGTGGTTGGTGTCGGCCAATCTTCTGTGGCAGAGAATGAAATGACATTATCATGCTACGCGTATGGGCTTGTCGGGAACGATGTCGCGTCGGATCGCGAGCTCAAGGTTTTCGGCGCGGATATCGATCAAAATGCTAAGCATGGATTCGAGTGTGAAATAGGCCCGCAAGACCCGAAAGATCAGGTATTCTGGTAGCGCAAGGATGCCGCGCGGCACACCGTTTAGCAGCGAAGCAACCACTGCCACGATCGCAGGCGCACCTGTGGTTACGGCCACGATGGATTGCCATACGATAGGGGTATTTTCGTTAAACGCGACGCCCCACTCTAAGGTCCCAAAAATTATCAGAGGGACAAGCATCGCGCGGCGTGCGGAGTTTACCAGCATGTAGGGCAGGATAACCTTCCCCCTCAACGTCACGTTTGGTCCATAGATCAGGTCCCGACAGCGCGACGAGATGTGATAGATTGAGCGGAACCAGCGCATGCGTTGCTCACGCATATGGCTGTAGGATGACGGTACTTCAGAGATGTAGCGGATTTTGGGATCAACAACCGAGTGGAAGCCCAACTCACCAATACGGAGCGAGATGTCGGTGTCTTCACCATTCATCCCTTCAACAAAACCGCCCAGTTGGCGTGGGTGTTGCGTGCGGTAGACAACGAACATGCCCGGGATACCAACAACTCCGTTCACTGCCCCCATGGCAACTGAATAAAAGCCGTGCTTCACAAGAACTTCCAACAGGCGAGCCCGGTCAAAAAGGGCTCCACCTGGTGGTACAGGCACGCCGCCTACAACACCTACGGAGGGATCAGTGAAGTATGGCATTGCTCGGGAAAAGTTATCTTCGCCCACAAGAGTGTCGGCATCGACACGCACAAGAAACTCGGTCTCGCAGGCATCAAGACCTGCGTTGAGAGCGTTAGACTTGCCGGGCTTCGGAACATTGATCACGCGCCCCTTTGCGGCCTTGCATGACAAGAGTGTCTCGCGCGCGATTTCTTCTGTGTCGTCGGTCGAATTGTTGTTCATGATTAGAACGTTAACTTCGCCACCATAGTGCTGTGCGGCGCGATCCATCGCGTTGATCGTGTCTTTTATGATGTAAGACTCATTATGCGCGGGCACGATGACCGAGACGGGTGGATTAAACTTGGGTTTCTTGGCGGTCGCCACATCGTAGATAGCAAGCACATAAAGCTGCCCAAAAAGCACGGGCAGGAACAGAAATACGCCCGGACCAATGCCACCCAATAGCGTCAGACTGCGCATCACTTCGACCAGATGCAGACCCAAACCGCCAACCCACATCGCGACTCCTGCCGCGATGGCAATTGTGACACCAAGGCGCAACAAGGCACGCATCTGACTAACCGGAATATGTTGGACACGTATGCGGGCCGGCATGAAACCACGCTCCAGCAGTTTGAACGAATATACCGCAAAGCCGAACAAACCAGACGCAATGGCACTGAAATGCAGGGAGAAGGATGACCCGAGGATGTCTTCTGCCATGACATTTGCCAGATCGAATACCGCGCAGCCTGCCAGAAAGGTCAGTACCAGATCCAGGCCAAACATCGATCGCCCACGGAAATCGCCGGAGCTGAATGCAGCAAAAGCAACAAAGAACGAGATCAGGAAGATGCGGATCGCAATGGCGTGCCGCCCCGAATGGGTCGAAAACACATAGTCACGGTTTGGAAATACCTGTGCGACAAAATCAGTGTTCACGAACCAAAGTTGTGTTGTGGCAAGCAGCGCAAACACCGCCAGCATCTTGGGTGCCTGCCATTCTGAAACCGATCCGGCAAAACGTTTGGGTGCGCTGTCGACCGAGACAAAGTTGATCTGTTCGCGCTTGTCATCAAGGTCACTCATCCTTTTGCCTCCGGTAATACCGGGGCGGCGGGCGTCACCAGCAGTGCAAGGCCGACATGCGACATTGGTTCGTTCGGCAACAGTTTTTTAATGGACAAGCCTTGGGTGGCACTGACTTGCGTGACTAACCAGGTGGCGCCAGCATGAGGTAAAAGCGGGGCAGGGTGACCTGGGCCCAGGACATGGATGTGAACCGTTCTTCCAGCCGGTTTGAGTTCAACGCCAGCCGGTATCACTAGGTCCAACATGCGGCTTGCCGCGGCAGCGTCCGGCGCGGTTAGTTCTGAAGTCATGGCAATGTTGACCGGCCCAACACTATCCAAGGCGTTGTGTAGTTCGGACATTGCGTTGGCAAAGGGCATCTCACTAATGATCAAACGGGAATGTGGTAGTAACTCCGCCACCAGTTCAGGGCCCTGATCACACACGCCGTCTTTCGGAGCGGTCGTTGTCGCCAATACTTCGAGCGTATTTGTGGCGACCTGAATATCAACCGGGAGGTCAATTAACGTTTGGTACTCGGCTTTAGACCCTTTGGTATGCTCTTGAAAAACAAGTCGGTTGTTCAGCGTTACGGTGAGCGACCAATTCTGACCATGCATGAGGTGCCCAAGCTGCATGCGCAGGTCCAACTGGCTGGGTATGTACTGTCCGCTGCGCCCTCCCAAATCGAAACGCTCACGCCATACAGCTTGTCTGTAAAAGCGGCGCAAACCGCCATTCGTTCCTTTTTGCGCCAACGCGCCCACCGTTTGCCCATGTACATCGGTTTCAGGAAAGGCTGGAAGTACCGCGCGTAGCTCGAGAGTATTTAAGGCTGGTTCTTGTGAGGACGGAGCAAACACGGTTGCAAGGCCCCGTCGCTGGAATTGGGTTGCCAACACCAAGCGGCGAAGCTGTTCGTCCTTTTTTAGCCAGTCGGGCCAAGCAACACGCACGACATTACCCCAGGCATGCACCTGATCACGTACACTGTGCAGTTGCCGATCCAACGTCAAAAAAACGGCACTGGTCGATTCAATCTCAACAACGGCTTCGAAACCGTCCTGCGAACCACACTGGATTTGAGGGCCAGTGCCCTGCAGCGAGAAAGAAACGACCAGTTGGTTCCCTGCAAAGTCCGTCTGTGAAAGAGGAATTTGCAGGGAACGTCCCACCTCGCCTGAACGCAGCAGCATCTCGCCTCGACGGGTATTGTTGATTGAGATGCGCAGCACCCCTTCAACCCCATCCAGAACCTGAGACGTTGCATCAATTTGGAGGTATCCAGACGTCGGGCGTGCATCCACTGGCATCATGAATGCGACGCTTTGGTAGGCGGGAAAACCGGACAAAATGACCGGATGGTCCGGATCGGCGCGCAAAACCACGGCTTCGTACACATCATGCGCTTCGGAGGGTGTGCGGTGCTCGAACACCAATTGCGGGCCGGACGTTACTTCATGGAGGTAGCGTTGTCCTTGTTCCAGAATGTTCATTGTCGATAGCAGGAGGGCTATGCCTGCCAAGAGAAATCCCATGAGCCCAATGCCAATCATGCGCATGTTTTTCACTGTAATTTTATGGTTAAAAAAACCAACTGCGTTAGGCCCACCTCCAAGCAGGCCCAACGCGAGCGGTGCGAAGTTCTTAGGCCACCTTGCGTGGCTTTGGAGAGACGATGCCTGGACGTTGCTTGTGGGTCCAGGTGGATACACAAGGGATCATCTTGTGAATGCACCGGTCCGCGTATTTTGCGGCAATCTTCTGTGTTTCTTCGATCAAACCTTCAGCCAGCGTGATCGGCTTCAGGCCTAGAGAGAGAAAAGTTTTGTTCGAAACTCGCAGATCGTTTTCAGCAGCTTCGTTGCGTGGGTTGTCCACGTTGGCGATCTGAGCGCCGGAAACATCAGCAACCAGCTTGGCTAGCTCGCGCACGGTATGCGTTTCGGTCATTTGGTTCAGGATCGCAACTTTGCCGTCCTTTTCAGGCGGATTTTCAACGGCCAGGGCAAGGCACTTCACCGTGTCCTGAATGTGGATGAACGCCCGTGTCTGGCCACCTGTGCCGTGTACCGTTAGAGGGTGGCCAACAACGGCCTGCATCAAAAAGCGGTTCAATACGGTACCGTAATCTCCGTCATAGTCGAAGCGATTTATCAGGCGCTCGTTTAGTTTAGTCTCGTCCGTTTGAGTTCCCCAAACGATGCCTTGGTGCAGGTCAGTAATGCGCAACCGGTCGTTTTTTGCGTAGAACTGGAACAGCAGTTGATCCATGGATTTGGTCAGATGGTACACGCTGCCGGGGTTGGTCGGGTACAAGATATCACGCTTCGTGATCTGCTTATCGTCACCAGGGACATAGACCGGCAAGTAGCCTTCAGGAATTTCCAACCCGTCATCATCGTATCCATAGACGCCCATGGTGCCGAGGTGGACAAAGTGTGGGTCCAAACCCAGAGCGACCGATGCCGCCAGTAGGTTGTGAGTGCCCGAAATGTTGTTGTCGACGGTGTAGCGTTTCTCACCGACACCCTTCATCGAATATGGTGCGGCGCGTTGCTCGCCAAAGTGCACAATGGTGTCTGGTTTGATCGTGTCCAGCAAAGTGGTGACGGCGTCAAAATCCTGTGCAATGTCGATGTTTTCAAATGCAATGGTATTGCCTGAATGCTCTTTCCATGCGGCCAGTCGATCATCCGTGGAGGCAATCGGCGTCAGGCTGTCAGAGCCCAACGCCGCATCAATTTCACGGCGCGACATGTTGTCGACGATAGTAATGTTATGACCCAGCTTTGATAAGTGGAGCGCCGTTGGCCAGCCACAGAATCCGTCGCCACCGACCACTATGATTTTTTTTGAATCTTTCATTTTGATGTTCCTCTGCACGGGCCCCTCCAGGCGACCCTGTTCAAGATGAACTCAGGTGTAGATTCCCGGAGCGAAACGTGCCGGGGTGCGAGAGTATAGATTGGGGGGATTAAGGCTGGGGCAGCTATCCCAACGGGTAGGGCGGATAGGCCTATGGGGTGTTAGCGTGGCGGCTGATGGCCCCATCAAATACCGATTTGGATGTTACTGCCTCGTCGTCAAGTCTATCGGCCCACGTCTGAAGTGCCCTGAGTTTTCTATCGCGCGCGTTGTTTTCCAGCTCTTCCAAAGCATCGCGCAGTTCTATCTGCCCCAGAAGAGATGCGGCGCCTTTGGCTCTATGGGCTGCTTCAGCGATAGCCAGCATATCGGGCGGGTCGCCCGCCGCACGCAGGTCCGCCGTAAATTCAGCCATCTCTGCCAGAAATTCTTCCGCGATGTTTGCGACCTTAGCGTTGCCTAACAAGTCGATCATCTCAGAAAGCGCTTCGGGAAAGTGTGCCGTATCCGGTTTGGACAAGTGCTTGGAGGTCACTTCCGCAACAATATTTTGCAGAGCCTCTAGCCTGATGGGCTTGGTGTGAAAGCGATCCATGCCCGCAGCTACAGATCTTTCACGGTATTCTTCGCGCCCATGGGCTGTTAATCCGATAATATGTGTCCCGGCGTTTATCCCGTTACTGCGGCGTAAGCGTTCGGTCGCTTCAATCCCGTCCATGACTGGCATGCTGATGTCCATCAAGATGATATCGAACACCTCGTCCTTGGCCTTTTGCAGGCAATCTTCGCCGTTAACAGCCTCGCGTACAGTGTGTCCCATCGTCGTTAGCATGTCGCACAGGACACTGCGGTTGATGCTGTTATCTTCGACAATAAGGATATTGCATGAGGGCGCTTGCTTGGCGTTTTGGGCCAGATTGTCACTGTCGTCTCGCGTCTTAGGTTCCGTGCGTCTCAAAGGCAAAGTTAAGATGAACACCGATCCCGCACCTTCGACACTTTTTAGGGACACATCCCCGCCCATCGCCCGAGCGATGCGACGAGAGATGGACAAACCCAACCCATCCCCACGAGCCTGACGACCTTCGCTATTCGCGAGGGCAATAAAATCCTCAAACACCTGTTCGTGCTGCTCGGGGGGAATTCCGATGCCGGTATCGATCACTTCAAAACGAAGTGAAGAGGTTTCAGGGCCATGAATGCCGCTGACGCGTAAAGTGACTTCTCCATCTTCAGTGAACTTAATTGCGTTTCCGATCAAATTGGTAAGTACCTGGCGAATTCTCCCGGAATCACCGTGATATGGCCCTTGCACTGCTGGGTTTATGTCGAGTTTCACAGCCAAATTTTTCTCATTGGCGAGTGGTTCAAACAATTCGAGCAACGCTTGCATTAGCTCTGTTAGATCAAAGACTTCGGAGTTCAGTTGAAGATTGCCCGTTTCAATACGAGTGATATCGAGTGCTTCGTTCACATGTTCCAGCAAAACCTCGCTGGAAGATGTTGCAATGCGGGAGTAGCGAGCCTGTTGGTCGTTTAGGGGGGTAGTCTTAAGCAGATCAAGCACACCCAGGATACCGTTCAGGGGGGTGCGCATTTCGTGGCTCATCACTGTCATGAATTGTGACTTGGCCTTGTCCGTCCTCTCGGCTCGGTCGCGGGCATCAATCAGCTTCTGCTCGTTGATCTTACGCTCGCTGATGTCACGGATGTAGGCAATGAACTTGGTGTCATCACCATCATGAGTGGTTGTAACGTTTAGTTCGACTGGGAACTCTTCGCCACTTTTGCGCAAAGCGGCAAGCTCGACACGGCCGGCATCAACGACACGTGGCGCGCCCGTTTCTAGGTAACGCTTCATGCCATTGTGGTGCGCATCGCGCATACGCTGAGGGATGAAGGTGTCCTCCATCGTCAACCCAACAATTTCGTCTCGGGTCCAACCAAAAACGCGCTCGGCCGAAGCGTTGAATTCGATAATACGTCCGGAGCTATCTGAAGTTACAATCGCATCTAGTGATGCAGCGACGGTCGATGCAAGTTGCTTTGACGATGCAGATAGAGCCGCGTCCCTGCGAACGGAGCGCTGCAAAAGTCGATCCATGAAGAGTAACAAGAGTGCCATAAGGATCAGTAAACCGACTGCAATTCCCCCGGCTCGAGACAACTGGCCGGCCAATTCAGCGCGCCGGTCCTCGGAACGCTCGGCAACTATCCGAACGCCCAGCAATGCGAGCTCTCGAACAACAGGGCGAACGTCACGAACCAAGCGGTTCAGCTCAAGTAGATCAGTTTCGTCCAGTGGCTCGGACGAATCCAAAATTGCAACGGCATCGTCTCCAAAGGCCTCGATTTTCTCAATCAATTCAGCGGCTTCACTACTGTCACCGTAAATTTCGCGGGCCCGTCCAGAATTGACAACGTTCAAACGACTTAAGGCAATATCTGCACGCAACTGTAATTGGTCAGAGAAGCCTGTCTGTGCAGCAATTTGCTCGGTTAGAACGGCGTCGAGGTTCGCAAACTCGATGTCGAGCTGCGAAATGCTCCACTGTATGTTATCTTCATCAGCGATCGACAAGTCGCGTACCTGTGTTAACAGGTTCGAGACCATTGTTGCGAACAAGATGATCAACAGGCAGATGCCTGCCAATACCAAGAGACGGTATCGGTTCAACTCGGACTTCAATTACAACCTCCTGTTTGAGGTCACCGTAAGCACACTCAGCGTGTTAATCTACGACTTTCAAATGCTTAAGCTGCCAGATGCTGAACGTGTAAATCGTTTCAGTCCGGTATTTGGGATCCTGGTCGTATGGGAAAACAACCCAATAAGGTCCCTTGTCCCTAACAGACATCGTCTCGCCATCCATGCGAGTGGCGATGATCGGAGCGTCGTTTTCAAGTTCCGCCAGCGGCATCGTGACCTTGTAGTCGTTTAAGGCCACCATCTCGATACTGGTGCCGTCTGTGTTCAATTCGGTAAGCAGGGCTTTTAACGGCACCCCCGAGAACGTAACTTCATCATCTGTCCAGATCGTTGAGGTACTGAATGTCACCTGGTCCATTGCGTCAAGATCTTGAAGGCTGAATTCGTTGGTCGCAGCGTTAGAGCCTGTTGTTGTTGTTGTTTCCAATGTCATCTCTGCCCGAGCTGTAGCCGGAGTGATAAAACTCAGCAATAGCATGAACAGCACGACGTAAATCCGCGGGTAGTGTATTTGTGCCATTGAATAGACTCCGGGTCAGGTAAACGGGGTTATAACTATTGATCCCCCACGGTCATCAGAGCATTGGCATAGGCATCTATACCAAAGTATAGTTCTGTCATGATTTGGCCTGATTTTTTGGTTGTGAATGCGTTCAGCGTAAGGACACTGTGGACATGCCTAATATCCTCTTAGCTGACGACCATGATCTGGTCCGCGACACAATCGCGGCCTATCTAGAAACCGTAGACGACTTCAAAGTTCAAACCGCTGCCAATTTGGAAGAAGCGTTGGAATTGATGCACGGTCTGGATTCCATCGATCTGCTGATCCTCGACTATCACATGCCGGGAATGGACGGTTTGAATGGCCTTAGTCGCGCACGTCAGGCCTTTCCTGCGACTAAGGTTGCACTGATGTCAGGTGTCGCCAACCGGGAGGTTGCCAACAAGGCAATGGAGAACGGTGCAAACGGGTTTGTTCCCAAGTCATTGAAAGCCGTGTCGCTGGTCAACGCCATCAAGTTTGTACTGTCAGGCGAACGGTATTTTCCCTTTGATTTCGGACAGGCAGATGAGCCAGTGGAGTCATCTGGCGTTTTTGCCACCCTGTCCGGCCGGGAGATGCAGACGCTGGAACAGCTCTGCATCGGCCTCTCCAACAAGGAAATTGCCCGAAATCTAGGAATCCAAGAGGTTACGGTAAAGCTGCATGTAAAAAACGTGCTGGCAAAACTGGGCGTTTCCAATCGAACGCAAGCCGCGCTACTGGCGAAAGAGAAGCAGTTGTTCTAAACGGCGGAACAAACGTCACAACAGGCTTTATCGTTTCTGTTTCAAACCCTCGTTTAGTCGCTTGGCAAAATCCTCATCCTGCCAGAAGGCACTGTCAGACAAAACCGGCTTGAGGTGGGCAGGGCGTCGATCTCGCGTCCGAACATGAAAAAGAAATCCCCGTTTCAATACTGCAAGACCAGCCCGGAGATCATCCGCCTGGCTGTGATGTTGTATGTTCGGTTCCCGCTATCGCTTCGAAATGTGGAAGATTTGCTGCACGAACGCGGAGTTGTTGTGAGCCATGAAGCCGTTCGATACTGGTGGCATCGGTTCGGCCCGATGTTCGCATCCGAAATAAGAAAGCGACGCATCACGGGCATGAAGTCTAGGCTCAGGACTCATAACCAGAAAATTACGGTTGCGGCGAGAGCGATGGCCGAAAGGAACACCTTGGGGCATCTGTCATAGCGGGTTGCCACGCGCCTCCAATCTTTCAAGCGGCCAAACATGATCTCGATACGATTGCGGCGTTTGTATCGGCTTTTGTCATATTTGACGGCCTTGCCGCGTGACTTTCGCCCGGGGATGCAAGGCGTTATTCCCATATCTACAAGGGCTTCACGGA
>NZ_CYPU01000065.1 GCF_001458195.1 Ruegeria atlantica
GCTCCACAACGCCGATCTGTCTGATCGCATCCAGACGCGGCATCCCTTGCCCCATCAGAACTTCAACCTGCCGCAACTTCGAGACAATTTCTTCCGGCTTCGGTCGCTTGTTTGCCATTCTTGGTCCTCCGTTTCCTAATCTTAACGGTGGGCCCATTCAAATGGGGAGGCTCACTTCCTTTACGAAGTCGCTAAGTTATTGATTTTGAATCAAGTGGAAACCGGAACGCGCACCGCTCTTACCTTTTAGGGATAAAAGCGGCAACATTTTCTGGGCCAAGCGCCACAATGGCGTTTTCCAAGTCCGAAACGTTTTCTCTCAGAAAGCTTTCTTCGCTTTGACCAGGTGCACGATAGAGCGGATTCACGTCTGGCAGGAAATTTGCGAGGTCATCCGCCTTGTCGAGCCAAAGCCTGTCACGCTCTTTTTCACTGGTGCTGGCCGCCAGATAAGTGCTTCCATGATAAGCTTTTTGCCATGGAATGATTTTCTTTTTCTCGGGGCGTCCCAAGAGGTTGTTGCGGAAATGAACCAACCGGATGGCGGTATCAACCGCAGTGGAACCGCCGGTGGTAAAAAAGACATTGTTCAAGTCGCCCGGCGCGCGTTTGGCGATTTCGCGTGCGCAACGCGCGGCGGTCGAGTTGGAGTTGTTAAAGGGCGAGAAATAAGCAAGGTTCCGAGCCTGCTCAGCAATAGCCTCTGCCATCTCCTCTCGCCCATAACCGATCTGAGTGCACCACATGCCTCCCGGTCCGTCGATCAAGCGTTCGCCTTTTTAGTTCACTACATGGATGCCGCCGGCACCTTCAATAAATGTCCGGTCGTTTTTGCCCAAGGTTGCCATTCCTTCCCACGGGTGCAGGAAGTGGTCGTTGTCCCAGTGCTTGGCGTTAGAGTTATCCACGGCGGGCCATGCTTTCTGCGCTCATAACAATTGGGAACTCTTCGCGCACCTGAGCGTCTGAAGCGCCGAAGTAGTTGGGGAAATGGCTGTCGAGAATGGAATTGGCCTTGTCACGGGCGCGGTCCAACAGATCAGTTTTGCCTTCGTTTTCCCATGTATCTGTACGCTCACGATCCATGAGCCGCGGGTAGACAAATTCGGTGTTCATATAGTTCAGCGTGTGTGGGTTGCCGAGGAAATGACCTGGGTCGATGGCACACTGGTGGATCACATCCACCGCCATGGTTTCATCTGTGACCTCTATCCCGCGCAACGATCGCAGGATCATACCACCCGCTTCGTCATCGATGACCATGCTTTCAAAGCTGCATCCCATCAGGCTACCGATCATCCCGCCGAATTCGCACAGCCGATTGGCACCAGCATGGGCGGCAAGCGTGAAGGTTAGCGCCTTTTCCAACCCGTATTGTGCGTCGGGTATTTTGGCATCTGTCATGCCTGCGCCAACGGATGTGGGAAGGCCATAGAAGTTGCCCATCTGAATGGCTGCCGCCCCGATCAGAGCCTGTTCGCCGCTGCCGCCGGTAAACGACCCGCTGCGCAAGTCAGTGATGAAGGGCCAGGCAGCAAAGCAGACCGGACAGCCCGGTGTGATGAGGTTTACAATGGCAACACAGGCCAGTGTTTCGGCCACGGTTTGAACCAGTGTTCCCGCAAGCGTCGCGGGGGCTGTGGCCCCGGCCTGAGGAGGCACTGCCAGATCGACAGTTAGACCAAGTTTGGCAGTATCAATCAGGATTTCCATGTTCTCCTTGCCGATCCGCAAGGGGGAAACCATAGGGCAGCCACCAAATATGACGCTTGGCTTATTCATGAAAGCCCCATCGCCACCTTGCGCCATATCGAACATGCGAATGGCATGTGGGATGTGGCTACGGTCGCGAAAGGTCAGACAGGCAGGTTTTTGGCTACCTGCGAGCATCGCATATATGGTGTTCATGTCGTGAGCGAAATCATCGGTCACGTCGGTGGCCAAAACCGTGTCGCCCAGCATATGGATGTTGTCCAAACGGTCCACCAGACGGGTGAAGTCATAGACATCGCGCAGGACCGAAGGGCGATAAGACTTCGTTTGTGAATCGAAGGTTGTGACAGCGGTGCCAGAATTGGCGAAGTAAACGCTCTCTGCCGAGCAATGCATGTCGTCTTTGCCTTCTCGCTCTCCGCGGGCATAGACGTAAAACTCCTTGGCGGCGCCAGCCAGGATGTCTTCCATCAGGGCACGGGGGAAGCACAGCCGATTGAGGTCATTCATCACCGCGCCTTTGGGAAGCACCAGATCAAGCAGTTCTGGAAAATGGTCGGTAACGCCGGTGTTTTCCAGAACGGTTAAGGCCGCTTGGTGAATGTTCTCCATATCTGTTTGAGTCAGCGGTTTGTAGCGTCCGCCACTTAGACCCCCACGTACGGCCTCATTGCCCGTGGTTGCCTCTTGCACCTTTATGCGTGCGGCGCGCCCGCCGCCACCGCGACGGCGTGATTTTGCCTCAGCCATGACCGGCCATCCTTTGTTCTGGTGCCGGGCTGATCATGGTGAAATAGAAATCGTAAAAATCCTGGATCGAGGTTTCCATTTCGCCCAAGGGGCCCGGTTTGAAGTATTGAGAGTTTACGCCGGACTGGTTGTGGCGAATGATGCGCTCGTCATCCAAAGAAGTGACATGCCAAAGCCAGGTCAGGTCTTCCTTGTCGTAATCCTGGCCTTCTTCGGCGTCAGCGCGAACCAGCCAGACCACCTGAATGTCGGTTTCCTGTAGGCCACGTGGAACAAAGCGGTAACCCACCATGTGATCCGAATAGATCAGGAACCAATTCAATGGACCAATATCAAAGTCAGTTGCGCCACCGTCGAAGCCTTTCAGCGTTCCAAGCAATGGCGCAAGCGCCTCGCCCGATTTGCTGCCGGTTTTGTAACCTTGGTAAAGCGGGTAGCGCCGATAGTACCCGCTGGTGAATGGGGTGGGCGCAGCCTCGCCAACAAGCGCCAATTCATCAGGTGTCAGCCCGACTTCCACAGCCCTTGCATTTAGCGGCTCGGCCAAGCCAGCCATGTCTTGTGGCGATTTCAGGCTATGAGAGCGAGAGTATTCTTTGTGTGCTGGTCCGCAGTGATAGCATTCAAGATAGTTCTCAACCGCCAGTTTCCAATTCGCGGGAACCGGAAATGACGCCGCATGCGCCACTTTCAGATCGTCAAAGCCATAGGGTTCGACGAGTGGCGAAAGCTGGCTAAGGACAGGATCAAGCGATGGCGTGTTTGCATCGGCACAGACAAAAATCAGGCCTTTGAAGACACTCACCTGAACGGGAAAGAGCCCGAATTTGGATGGGTCAAAGTGTTCCCCCATGTTATGGCCTGCACGAAGTTTCCCCGAAAGCTCATATGTCCAGGCGTGATACGGGCAAACAAGAACACGGGCGTTGCCGGACTGTTCAGTGCAGACGCGAGATCCCCGATGGCGACAGACGTTCAAATGAGCGCGAACTTCGCCTTCGCGGTCGCGAACAACAATGATGCTCTCCGGGCCATAGTCGAACAGAAAATAGTCTCCGGGGTTTGGGATTTGGCTGACATGCCCTGCCCAAAGCCAGTTACGGTTCCAGACCTGGGCAATGTCATAGTTATAGATGTCTTGCGATGTATAGAATTCACGCGGCAGCGCGTGGCCGTACTGGTGCGAGGCCATCAAAGCATCTAACTCAAACGGTCGGCTGTTCATCACGTCTCCTCCAAATCGATTATCTCGCGGCGAAACCAATCCTTGTCCGCTTCTGCCTTTGGGCGTTCAAAATCGCGTGCCGCGCGGTGGCCTGCGAAGACTGCGTCCACGATCAACCCCGGAGACGCGGCATCGCCAATAAGTTCGAGGGTTTTCAAACCGATCCCGCGCAAGCTGTCATAAAGCGCTGTCTCTCGATGGCGCTCGGTAACCAGAATTGTCGAGGCACACGGAATATCCGTTTCGCGACCGGTAAAGGCGCACCCAATGCGCGCGATGTCACCTTCAACCGCCGTCAGCACCTGATTGCAGCGAATGTCGATGCCAAGCTCGATCAGGCGGGCCTGAATACGAGGCTGCTCCAAAGTATTGACAGCGTAAGTTGAAACTAAACTCTCTGGCGTGACAAAGACCACCTGGTATCCGGCGGTCGCCAGTTTTTCAGCGATCACCCCTGCCAGATAGATATGGTCATCATCATAGATCATCACCGGCCCATCCGGAGGCAGAAGGCCGTTCATAATATCATCAGGCGTCAACACTTTGGCGGTTTGCTCGATCTGAGGCATATGGCGCTGCGTGCTACGGCCCATGCCGTCGGTACGCCAGTGGCTGCCGGTGGCCACAAAGACATGTTCGACGCCAAGCTCTGCCACCTGATCGCCATCAAGCCTGCTGTTGGTGAACAATTGGACATTACCGCGCTGCTTCAGATCATTCAGGCGATAATCGACGACGCGGGACCAAGCCGCGAGGCCGGGAAGTTTGCTTTCCATTGCAACACGTCCACCAAATTCAGCTGAGGCTTCGGCCAAGGTCACCTGATATCCTCGCCTTGCCAACTGCGTAGCGCATTCAAGACCAGCAGGGCCACCGCCAATAACCAAAGTATCCGCGTTGCTCTTTTTCGGCGCGATGATCTCGGGGTGCCAACCACGCCGCCATTCCTCGCCCATGGTCGGGTTTTGGGTACAACGGATCGGTATACCCAAATTGTCCGAAGACACGCAAATATTGCAGCCAATGCATTCGCGGATTTCGTCAATGCGGCCCTCTTCAATCTTTTTGGGAATGAATGGGTCCGCGATGGAAGGCCGCGCCGCTCCGATAAGGTCGACGATTCCCTTTTTGACCATCGACAACATCATATCGGGGGACGTCAGGCGACCGACACCAACCACAGGTTTCCGTGTGATCTGTTTGACGTGCGACAGAAACGCGTTCTGATAGCCATCCTCCGACTGAAAGCGGGTTGTGGCACTGTCATTGGACCAGTCGGCTACGTTCACATCCCATAGGTCAGGAAGATCGGCCAAAAGCTCGACCACGGCACGGCCTTCTTCTGAAGCCTGCATGCCGTCAGCGCCCACCATCTCATCAATGGCAAAACGGAGCGCCACAGCGCAGCTGTCACCTACAGCTTCGTGGGTGTCTTCCAGCAGTTCGCGTGTCAGGCGCACACGATTTTCAAGCGACCCGCCATACTCATCACTACGCTGGTTCATATGCGGCAGCATGAAATGTTGCGCCAAAGTCATGTTGTGTCCGGCATAGACGTAAATGATGTCAAATCCGGCATCTTTCGCGCGCAGGGCGGCCTCGCGGTGCCAGCGGCGGAACTCGCGAATATCAGCTTTATCCATGGCCTGCGCCTGCTTGGGATGCGTCGTATCGACAGACATCTCGGAAGGTGCAAGAACCGGCGCCCGGGTCAGCAGGTTCTGCGCATGGTTGCCATTGTGCACCAGCTGGATAGCTGCCAGCGCACCATGCGCATGTACCGCATCCGTCATCAGCCGCAACGCGGGAACATCGCGCCCGTCCCATAGCCGCCCCTCGGCATAAGGAGACAGGTCTGAGGTTGGGTGAATCTCGGTCTCCTGATTGGAAACCACCGCCCACCCACCTTCGGCCTTCATCCCACGAACGGCGGCATCCGCCCGCGGTCGGACATGCCCCAACCCGGTGCAATGCGGCACCTGATAAAAGCGGTTTCTGGCTGTGACTGGTCCGATCTGAACCGGTTCAAAAAGCAGAGCATATGGGTTCGCGTTCGACATGTTCACGCGTTTTCCTGTATCTGGGATCCGGAGCCGTAAGGCCTCGGAAAAGTGGTTGTGTTAGAAGCCGGCTTTGATCCGTTCAAATTCTGCCAGCATTTTCGCCTCAAGCTCGGGATTCACCGCATCAAAGAACAAACTGCCTTCGAAGAAGCTTTTAGGGTCAGCAAAACCATAGGCTTCGATGTTGGCCTGATCGGCAACTTCGAACGCTTTTGCGTTGGAATGTGGGTAGCCCCAGTTGTCGATGATGTACTGACCGCTGGCAGGGTCAGTGAGCGCGTTCAACAGATCATAGACCTGATCGACCGGAGTCGTGGAAGACTTCAGATGCACGTAACCGCACGCCCAAGTCGCGATGCCCTTATCGACATCACGCATCATCGCGGCAGGCACTTCGTTCCAGATCAGGTTCAGTTCTGACTGGTTCCAGGCCCAACCCAATTCGATCTCACCGCTGGTCATGGCCTGATCAAATTGACCCGCATCGGACCAGTAAAAGCGCATGTTCGGGTGGATCGAGCGCAGGAAATCAGATGCTTCCTTGAACTGCTCGTCGCTCAGATTGGTGTAATCGTCGGCGTTTCCAGTGGCCAGCGCAGCCAGGGCGTACGCAGATGACGCGGCATCCGGGACGGCGATCTTGCCTGCATAAGCCGGGTCCGCCAGCATTTGCAGCGAGATATCGTCGCCTGAGATTTTGTCGGTGCGATAGATAAGGCCCGTGTTCCCCCACTCGAACGGCAACATGTAAAGCTTGCCGTCTAGGACGATGGCGTCGACCTCCTTGATCTCGGGCAGAACATCGGCCCAGTTGGTCAGTTTGCTTTCATCCAGCGGCTGGATCAGGTCGGCTGCGACCCATTTCCGGACCGCGTCAGAACAAGGATGCGCCAGATCCGCCGTGAAACCCGAACTCAGTTTCGTAAAGGCTTCTTCCTGACTTCCAAAATAGGAATAGCTTGGTGCCTCATTCCCGTATTTTTCCATGTAGCTGGCAAAGAACCCGGGATCTTCATATCCCGACCAGTCAAAAACCGTCAGATCAGCGCCACCTGCTATGGCAGTTCCCGTACTTATCGCCGTCGCACATGCGAAGGCCGCAATTCCCTGAAGTCTCATTTTATCCTCCCACTATTTTACTTTGTGTCTGTACCTAGATCGATCACGCTTGCCCCCTGAAGCCCCAGCCAAACTGCGTCGCCGCGTTTGAAATCGACCGTGTGAAAATAGTTTGGAACTGAGACCGAGATTGGTTTCTCAGCTCCCGCCACCCGAATGTGGTAGTGAATGTTCTCGCCATAGAAGGCGGCATTGCTGACAGTGCCTTGAACCGTTGATGGATAGTCTTCGGGCTTTTCAGCAGCGATTTCCAATTGTTCCGGGCGAATACCGATGTTCATGTCTTTAGAGCTGGTCGCAACGTTGGGATTTCTCTCAATCTCAATCCGCCCGAAGGCGGCAGCATCGATCGACAACATATTGCCGATTTCGCCCAATAACTGGGCAGGCAGAATGTTCATCTCACCGATGAAACTGGCCACTTGCTGATCGCAAGGACGGGCGTAAAGCGTGGTTGGTGTGTCCACCTGCTTAAGCCGTCCATTGAACATCACGCCAATACGATCGGACATGGTCATCGCCTCATATTGGTCATGGGTGACCATCACAAAGGTGATGCCAAGCGATTGCTGAAGATTGCGCATTTCAAACTGCATCTGTTCGCGCAGCTTCTTGTCGAGTGCTGACAAGGGCTCGTCCAACAACAATACTTTGGGTCGCATGATCAGCGCGCGGGCAAGCGCCACCCTTTGCCGCTGCCCACCCGACAATTCACTTGCGCCGCGATCCTGAAGACCGCCCAGCTCAACCATGTCCAGGGCCTCGGCTACGCGCTGGTCGATCTCACCCTTGGGCGCCTTGCCCCGTAATCCATAGGCCACGTTGTTTCCGACGTTCAGGTGCGGGAAGATGGCGTAGCTCTGAAAGACCATGTTCGTTGGACGGTTGTTGGCAGGCACACCTTCCATATCCTGACCGTCGATCAGCACGGTACCCGCGGTCGGTTCCTGGAAGCCCGCGATCATCCGCAATACCGTAGTCTTGCCGCATCCCGAGGGGCCGAGGAGTGAGAAAAACTCGCCCTCTTTGAGATCGAGATCGATCCCGCTGGCCGCCAGGAATGTGCCATAGCGCTTTTCGACGCCCCTGAGTTCTATGATGTTTCTGTCTGTCATCGGACCTCTGATGCGGATGAGCGGCGGCGGAAGTACTCGGCCAGCACCAAAAGCAGAACCGAGGTAAGCAGCAGGATAGAACCCAAGGCCAAAACGTTTGGAAGCTTGGCGGGGAAGCGGATCTGGCTCCAGATATAGACCGGCAGGGTTGGCTGGTTTCCGGACAGGAAAAAGGCCAGGACGAACTCATCGAAGCTAACCGTAAAAGTGACCAGCATACTGGCTATGATACCTGGGGAAACAACCGGAAGCGTCACGCGGCGGAAGGTTTCGAACACGCCGACGCCCAGATCGTAAGATGCCTCTTCCAGCGACGCGTCGAAGTCATCGAATGCGGACTTCAAGATCGAAACGGAAAATGGCAAGGCGAGGAACGTATGGCCCAGGACAACGGTCAGCAGAGATGGTTTGAGGCCGAGAAACAGAAACAGAACCAGCATTGACGAAGCCACGATAATGCCAGGGATAACCAAAGGCAGCATCACCAGACCTTCTGCCGCGCGCTGACCCCGGAAACGATAGCGAACAAAGGCACGAGCAGCAAAAAGCCCCATAGCGGTAGATAGAATTGCGACGACCGTGCCGACACCAAGCGAATTCCAAAGGGCTTGGATCAACGTATCCTGTTCACCCAGCTTCCGATACCAGTCCAGCGTCCAGCCCTTGATCGGAAAGGCAACGATTGTACCGCTGTTGAACGAAAACAACGGCAGAAAAAGAACCGGCAGGTACAGAAAAACCAAATACAGGAAAGCATAGGCTGTCAGGGTCGAGGGGCGCTTCATCTGATCCTCCTCCCAAGTTGGGTGGCGGTAATGACAAACACGATGGCGACGAAGCCGACCGACAGCATCGCGATCAGCGAAAGTGTGGCGCCGAGAGGCCAGTTGTTGGCGGCCCCGAACTGCACCTGAATAAGATTGGCAATCATCTTCCCGTCCGATCCGCCGACCAGCGCTGGGGTCACGTAGTCGCCGACAGTCGGAATGAAGATGATCAGGCAAGCCGCAATGATCCCCGGGATCGTCAGCGGCAGCGTCACCCGCATGAAGCGTTGCAAAGGACTGTTGCCGAGGTCTGTGGCAGCCTCCAACAGGCTTGGATCGATCTTCTGCAACGAGACATAGATCGGCAGGATCGCAAAAGGTGCCCACGCATGAGCAAGCGTCAGCACGACAGCGAATTCGTTGTACAGCAGGAAGTCGAGCGGTTCGTCGATCAGACCAAGCATCATCAGTGCAGAATTCATCACCCCGTTGAACCCAAGGATGAGTTTCCAGGCAAATACGCGCAGCAGATAGCTGGACCAGAACGGAATGGTGATGAGCAGAAGCCAGATGGTCTTTTTCCGGGCCTTCATCGCGATGAAGTACGCGATGGGATAGGCCAGTGCGACAGTGACTACCGTAACTGCTCCGGCAATCCAGATCGACCTTAGCATTAAGTGTCGAACCAGCGGATCAGCAAGCGCGTCGCTATAGTTTTTCAACGTCGGTGTCTTGTCGAGCGTTACGTAGGTTTGGGTCCAGAACGAATAGGCGATCAGGATCAACAAAGGCGCCGCCACCAGAAAGCCCACGTATGCCGTGGCTGGTGCGCTGAGGGTATAACCCCGGGACGCTTCGCTACGAAAAATCACCCTATCTCCCATCTCGGTACTTACGAGCCTCTAATGGACGATCGTCCATTTAATGTTGCGCCAGAAAGGCCTTTCGTGTCAATCTTCCTGTGAGCCACCCATATGAGAAGACCCTAAGCAGATGGAATCATTGAATAGAGTGAAAGAACCAAAAGGAAGAAAGCGTAGCTCGAAGCGCGATCCAGAGGCCAATAGGCAACTTTTGATCAAGGCCACTTTGGACACGATTGCTGATATCGGAGTTACAGACACCTCCGTCAGTCGCATCTGCGAGCGCTCAGGTCTGTCGCGCGGAATGATTCATTTGCATTTCGGGGGGAAGGACAATTTACTGACGGCAGCGGCCCAGCATTTCAGTACCGAGTATTATGCAGAGATGGACAGAATGACCGATCTTGGCTCGGATGCATCGCCCGAAGACCGAGTGATGGCTGTGATTGAGGCTGATCTGTCTGAAGCCTTACTCAATCCACGAACAACGAAAATCTGGCATGCATTCCGAGGCATCGCGAGCTCACACCCAGGTATTGCCCGATACAGCAGCACTCAGGACCCCAAACTTGTCGAGACCTTGCGGCGTGCGTTCTTGGAGATAGCCCACCAAAACGAGCAAGACCCGAACTTGGTGGATGATGCCACCAGCGGAACGCTGGCCTTGCTGGAAGGTATGTGGGTAAATTACCTGACCGATATGCAAATTTTTTCGCGACGACGCTCTGCTGAACTTATTCGAAGGTTTTTAGGCGGACTTTTTCCCGGCAAATTCATGTTATGAGCCTTAGCGACGCTCAGATTTGGCTTAGAGACAAAACTTTTTTCGAAAACCGACGACTGGTAGTGGCGAGAACCCTAGCAACCAAGTGGCATCCAGCCTGCGCTTGAAGAAACTCGACGCCCGCTTTGCACTGGAGAAATGTTGCATGTGCACCAACAACGAATACATACCTTCTGCTCAATAACCCGACAATTCCATCCAATAAACGTCGGTATGACCTTTCGTTCGTTTTTGAGAGAACCACAGGACATACCACCCATTTATTTGCCGAATTTGAAAAGCCTGGTGCTGATTAACTATGTTCCCGGATCCAGGCCGTTTTCCCTCATTTTTCGTTGTTGTTGTTTGTGTTGTTGCCTTGAAGATAGTTGAATGGGGTCATCGCAACTGCTTAAATAGCTTTGCGACAGATCCGCAAAAGACCCCCAACATGACAAAACCCCTGCATGTCTTACCGACGTCTGATCGTTTTCTCTATTACGTCGTAGGGCAATTCACGCTCATCATAAACACCGATAAAAATACCGACATCAGCCGCACTCCCATCTCGCTTCTTCAGCAACGTGTCATTTGAAACCGTTGTACGTTGCGATGGACGGCGCGCCCATTCTGACAAGCGCTTCATGAACATGTTGATCACCTCGGCATGGCCCGGGTTGGCACCGAGATCATTCAACTCTTTAGGGTCGTTTTTCAGGTCGAACAATAACGGGCGAAACCCACCATCGGCAAAGATGAATTTCCAATCCTTGTCCGCCAACATGAACAGGCGTGCTTGTTTGGGGTCAAGGCCCAGAGCCGCGGCTTCGGGCGTGGCAGAATAATCATATTCGCTAACCACATACTCGCGCCATGCCTTGGGGTTTTGGCCATACAGGAACGGCAGTAGCGAGCGGCCTTCGATAACGTGATCCGGGACATCGCTACCTGCCAGATCAACAAATGTTGCCGCCAGATCAATACTTTCGACCAGTGCGCTACAAACAGTTCCGCGTGTTGCGTCTGCTTCTGGTGACGGGTCATAGATGATCAGTGGAACGCGCACCGACGGATCATGGAAGAGATCCTTTTCACCCATCCAATGATCACCGAGGTAGTCCCCATGGTCGGAGGTCACGACGATCATCGTGTCTTCCATGTGGCCACTCTCTTCTAGCCAATTGAACAGGCGACCCATCTGATCATCAGCCTGTTTGATCAGCCCCATATAGGCGGGTATCACCTTTTCACGCACGCCCGGTTTGCTAAAGGTTTGGCCGATTTCGTTCTGCATGAATTTTTCATAAACAGGGTGTGGATTCTGTAGTTCGCCTTCCGAACGAACCACCGGCAAAACATCTTCCGCCCCGTACATGTTATGATACGGCGCTGGAACAATGTAAGGCCAGTGCGGCTTGATATAGGACAGGTGGCACATCCATGGCCCAGCGGAATTTGCATCCTGCGTTTGAATAAATTCAATCGCCTGTCCCGTTAGCCACGGCGTTTCGCTATCTTCTTCCTTAATGTTTGCAGGCTTATCAGCGTGCCGCATAAACCAACCCGAAGCGACACCACCATCTTCATCAACCCCGGCATTGGCATTGTGCTGCCAGGGGTTTTCAGCCTCATACCCCTGCCCTTTCAGATACTCATTATAGGGCGAACGTCTTTTGTCATAAAAGCCTTGCGGCCCCTCACCCCATAAGCCGTCATCACGGAGGAAGACATCAAAACCACATTCCGCGACACGTGCTCCGATAACGCCATCGCGCGAAATGCCCAGACGATCCATCCCTGCCTGATCCACGCTCATATGCGTCTTTCCGATCAACCAACTATCCATCCCACGTTCGCGCAGATGATCGCCCAGAGTAACCTCTCCGACCTTGAGCGGGAAGTTATTCCAGGCGGCGCCGTGGCTGTGCACGTAACGCCCAGTGTAAAAGCTCATCCTTGAGGCACCGCAGATGGGCGATTGAACATAGCAATGGGAGAACCGCACTCCCTTGCCCGCAAGCGCATCCAGATGAGGCGTGTTCAAACTTGGATGCCCAGTGCAACTCAGGTAGTCGAACCGAAGCTGATCGAACATGATAAACAGGATGTTCTTGGCTTTTTTGGTCATGTCGTCTTAACCACCCCTTCATTCATCCATTTATCGAACTGTTTGAGTACAGCATCGCAGAATGCGTCGTCATTGATATGGGCGTCAATTTCCGTAGTTGGTGCAACTGCAGGCATCACGTTGCGGGCCTCATCAACCATTTCGGCAAGCGCTTCCGGGTCATGCGCTTCCTGGCCTTCGCGATCCCATTCCTCAACTCCGCCGGTGGGCAGGAAAAAATGGGTTGGGCCAGTAGCCTGTTTTAGACGATCGGCCATTTCCCGAATAGCGGCCCGTCGCTCTTTTGCATTGAACACCGCACTTTTGATCAGACGATTATGTTCGTGGAACGGACGGTCGGCATATTGGTCGGGAATGTCCTGCCAACCGGCAAAATCCAAAAGATCCAGCGCGCCTGGGGCCACCATTTGCGGCACGCCCGCGCGCCCTGCATTTGTCAGCCGGTCCTGCCCCGAGGACACCAGCGAACCTGCGAGCATGTTGGCAAATTCCTGCATGCAGAAATCCATTACACAGCAGAACGCGCCCTCACCCGCAAGCTTCTCAAATGCCATACCGCCCATGCCCGTTGAATGGAACACGGCCACTTCGTATCCCCGTTCTTCCAAAGCAGGTTTCAAAGTTTTCATATAACGCAGGCAGGATGAGCCTAACGAAGTCATCCCGATCATCGGGCGATCGCGCTGAGGGCGTTGAACCGCGCGGGCTGCGCCTAAAACAGCGCCTGCGGCCTGGCTTAGCGATGAGCGGCAAACCGAGTTCATACCATAAAGCCCGCCCGCCCACAGGATCATCTGAATATCCGGCGCCAAACGGTGTGGCGGAATCAGCGGTGAAAAACTGACGGTGGAGACAATGTATTTTGGCACACCCATTGGCAAAGCCTGCGCACAATCCAGCGCCAGATCGGTGCCCATCGTGCCACCAGTTGCGAGCATCCCATCAAATTTGCCCTCGGCGTAGACCTGCGCCACAAGCGTTGCTGCGCCCCTCGACATCACGCGAAAAGCCTTGTTTTCGTCACCGAGCGCGATCACCTCTTCTATGGTCATACCACCGGCTGCGGCCACATCATGCTTGGAAATATCTGTGGGAGTGGTTGGATCCCCAAGAACCGAGACATCCATGGTCAACACGTTACCACCCTGCGCAGAGATGCATTCTTCGATGTATCGCATCTCGGGGTCTTTGGTGTCATAGGTGCCGATCAGCAAGATAGTCTTTTCGCCCATGATAATCTTCTCCTCGCAGGCTGTCGTCTTACAGCTGAATCCAGGCTGTTTTTAGATCGAAATACTTTTCCATTGCATGCATAGACTTGTCGTGACCGTTGCCCGACTGCTTTACTCCGCCCAAAGGCACAGTGGCGTCAGCACCGCCGTAAGTATTGACGTGAACGACGCCAGAGCGGATGCCCGCCACCATGCGATGTGCACGGCTCAGATTTGCAGTCCACACGCCCGAGGCCAATCCATAAACGCTGTCATTTGCCAGGCGCAGTGCCTCATCTTCGTCCCTGAACGGCGTCACGGCCAGAACCGGACCAAAGACCTCATTGCGGAACAGATTGTCGGTAGGTTTGACCCCGTTCATTACAGTGGGTGCCATATAATAGCCGCCCGTTTCCGTCAGAATTCGGTCACCGCCGGCACGGCGCTCAGCACCTTCCGCTTCGGCTTGGGCGACGAAATCCAGGTTGCTTTCCAATTCCGGCAATGAGTGCACTGCCCCGATCTGTGTGTTCAAATCCAGCGGGTCGCCGACGCGGAAA
Source organism: Ruegeria atlantica (assembly GCF_001458195.1). Classification (GTDB taxonomy): domain Bacteria; phylum Pseudomonadota; class Alphaproteobacteria; order Rhodobacterales; family Rhodobacteraceae; genus Ruegeria; species Ruegeria atlantica. The sequence goes on from NZ_CYPU01000065.1 coordinate 14,278, forward strand.
GCTTGCGCGTGTTTGACAATCTCGGCGACGAAATCTTCGTGAATATCCTCCTGAACCAGCAAGCGCGATCCCGCGACGCAAATCTGACCTGAATTTCGGAAAATACCTGCGGCGGAGACCTTGGCCGCCTGCGCGAGATCCGGGGCGTCGTTGAACACGATGTTGGGGGACTTTCCGCCAAGCTCCAAGTAGCAACGTTTCAAGTTCGAGCGCGCGGAATATTCCAGAAGCCGCCGCCCCGTCGCACCCGAGCCGGTAAAAACCATGATGTCTACATCCATCGACAGAGCCAGTGTTTCACCAACAACGCTGCCTTTGCCTGTGACGACGTTTAGGACACCGTCCGGCACACCTGCCTCAAGCGCCAACTCGGCCAATCGCAAAAGTGATAGCGAGGCCGATTCCGCAGGTTTCAACACCACCGAGTTACCCGCCGCCAGCGCCGGCGCGATCTTCCACGCACCGATCATCATCGGCATGTTCCAAGGCACAATCGCCCCGACAACGCCGACAGGCGCGTGATGCACGAGACCCAGCACATTTTCAGCTGTGGGCGCAATCTGACCATAGATCTTGTCTATGGCCTCGCCATAATAGCGGAACGTGCCCGCAGCCGACATCGGCTCGGCCTTCATGGCCATGTTGATCTCAGTGCCATTGTCCCGCACGCCCAGAACGGCCAGTTCCAAAGCGTGTTCGTCAATCAGATCGGCCAGTTTCAACAACACCTTCTTGCGTACAGAAGGTGCAGCCCGCGACCAGCGTCCGTCTTCAAACGCCGTGCGGGCCGCCGCAATAGCCCGCTCCATATCCTCGGGGGTGCCCTCGGCAATTTGCGTTAGAACCTGACCGTCAATTGGAGAAATGACATCCAGTTGCCCTCCTGCCGCTGCGGCCTCGTGACGCCCATTAATCAGAAGGCGCCGGGCCGGTACGGGCTGACCACGTAGCGCGTCGATGGCAAGTTGATCCATAGGTCGCTTATCCTTGCTGGTTCGGATTATCGGAATCCACGGGTTGCATCGTAGGTTCCGGCCGCAGTTTGTTTTTGAATTCGAAATACAGCGTTCGGCAGTGCAGGATCAGGATCAGAACGATCAGGCCAAACAGAATGGCCGCGATGGGCCGGTCGATGAAGTCGAGCGGCGTTTTGACCCGTGCCATTGCGCTGCGCAGCTTGGTTTCCATAATCCCGCCAAGAACCATGCCCAAAATGATTGGAACAATCGGCAGGTCCAGCCGTTTTAGGATCAGCCCAAAAACCCCGAACCCGGCAGCAATGGCACAATCTGTGATCGAGTTGCGCAGGCTATAGACCCCCACGAATGCCAAAATCAGGATCATGACACCAAGGAACCGGGTCGGGATCTGGATAATCTTCAGCAGCAGGTTCGTCGAAAACAACAAGAACACAAGAACGATAACGTTAAGCAGGATCAGCGCCATATACAGGGCCAATACGAAATCCATCTGGTTTTCGAACAGCTGGGGTCCGGGGATCACGTTGTGGACATAAAACACGGACAGCATCATCGCCGTCAGCGCCTCGCCAGGAATACCCAGAGCCAGCAGAGGAATCATCGCAGCGCCTGGAACGGCGTTGTTCGCCGCCTCGGACGCTACAAGTCCCTCGGGTGAGCCATCACCAAACTTTTCTGGGTTTTTTGACGTCTTTTGAGCATAGGTGTAGGATAAAAATTGCGATGTAAACTCGCCCGTACCCGGCACCATGCCCATGAAAACACCGATACTTGAGGACACGGTAGCAACGCGTTTCACGCCCAGGAGTTCTTTGAGACCGGCAAAGATATTGCCACTTACATGGGTGTCGCCTGGCGCGTGGTTCTTTTCCAATAGCAGCAGAAATGCCTGGCTAATCGCAAACAGACCCAGCACGACCACAATGAGATCAATGCCGGAAGCCAACCAACTTTGATCAAAGGTGAACCGGCGGGTGTATTTCACGGGCTCCAGCCCCACCGAATTCAGAAAAATACCGAAGGCCGCCAGCATACCAGCGGCAAAAATCTGCCCCCGATGGGCCAGCACAACCAGAATGATGCCCAATAGCGCGGCCAGGAATATCTCGCGGCTACCGAAATGTGGGGCGACAAGGGCCAGAACCGGTGACAACACCATCAGACAGATGATCGCAAACACGCCCCCGAAGAACGAGGCCGAATACGCCAGAGACAGCGCACGGTGGCCCTGCCCCCGTTTGGTCATGGGATATCCGTCATAAGTGGTCAGCGCGTTCACCGCTGTGCCGGGGGTGTTGATCAGAATCGCGGGAATGGCTCCGCCATACATGGACGAGCCGTAGATACCCAATAACAGGGTTAGTCCTACGATGGGCTCGAACGCAAAGGTGGCAGGTAACAGGATTGCGATGGCCACCGCCGCACCCACGCCGGGCAATGCACCGATGATGACGCCGCCGATCGAACCGATCAGCAGGGCCACGATTACCTGCCATTGCAGCAGGATTGAAATACCGGAAAGAAGCGTTTCCATAGTGGCCCCTTACAGATAGGTCAGCGCAAAGGCGCGCACGGAATCCGGAAGGTATTCATAGACCGCTCCGGCGGGGATTTTGACCTGAAGAAAACCACGGAAAACGATGGTGACCACAAAGCCGAACAACGCAGCTATTCCGATAGCATTTGCACCGCGAAACCCAACACGAAGGGTCAGGAAGACTGCGAACAACATGGTTGAGAGCAGATATCCCAGCTGCGGAACCACCAGCACATAGATCAGGAAATAGGCAACATATTCGAACGACCGAACCCAGAACCCGACCTCAGTCCAGCGGCCGCTGATCCGGTCTGACAAGGCCGAGCTAAGCCAATGCAGAAACCCGAACACCACCATGCACCAGATTGCAATTGTGGGCCAAAGACCCGGCTGTGCGAACCATTTGGTTCGTTTGACGACCTTGGTCTGATCACCCAGTTGGGATAACAGAAACACTGCGAATGCCAGAAACAGTACGGCGAAAACGACATCGCCGGGTCGGCGATATCTTTTGAACATGTCCTGTAACGTCTTTGCAATCATCGTTTCCTCCCAAGCTGAAAGAGGCGTGAGGCAGTGCCCCACGCCCAATCTGGATCTTACTCGCCCAGAATTTCTTCAATCTTAGCGAAAGAGGATTTGTCTTGCTCAATCTGAGCGTTGGATGCGTCTGGGTCCTGCCAGTAGATCAAAGCACCAGTTTCCTCAGCAAGCTGCTTGGCTTTGTCCGACTGCACCGCCTTTTGTGCTGCTGCGGTGATTTTTTCGCGTGCCTCGGGTGGAGTATCCTTGTGAACGAACAGGCCGTTCCACAATGCCAGCGGCAGATCCGGGTTGAGCTCGACGATCGTCGGCGTATCGGGGATCAGCGAAATCCGCTCGCCGCCAATGCTCGCCAGAATATTCACGTCATCCAGGCAAGGTAGTACAAGTTGAAGCGTGGTGTTGATGACGTCTACGTCACCCGATGCCAGCGTGTTGCAATCCAACGCATCAAAGGCTGCTTCACTTGCAAAATCAAATCCGCTGCTGACAGCAGCAGCAAAGGTGACCTGCGTGGGCGGCAAGACCGAGCCGAAGTGACCAAGCGCCAAATCGTTATCCTTGCCGTGTTCTGCCAGTTCTTCCCAGTTCGAGAACGGCGCATCCTTGCTGGATGCGATTACGAATGGGTAGGTCAGAAAAATACCGATCGGATCAAACGGGTTCGGGTTCAGTTCAGGGATACCGATTTCCGGTCCAATGACGGGAACGCCAATGACGAAAGAGCCGATGGTGTAACCATCCGCCGGAGCAGTGGCGACTTCGACTGCACCTGGGAACGGACCGCCGCCGCCGCCGGGCTTGTTCACGACCGCAGCCGGGACGTCGTACATGGCTTGAAATTCGTCCGCGATCATTCGCGTCAGCACGTCTTCAAGATCGCCCGGAGGCCATGGAACCACGAAAGTTACCGGTTTCTCTGGATACTCTGCCAGTGCAGCGGTTGCTGACGCTACAAATGCGGCGGTTGCTAGAAATTTCTTCATTGACACCTCCCGTTAGTGGTTCATTAAATGAACCGCGTTAACAATAATAATGTTGCGTTGTTAAGTTAATTCTGTCAAGTATAACCTGACCGGGAGGAGGCAAAACACATGGGCACCGCACTTAATGCCTTGAAAATGTTAGAGTACTTTTCAAGCTCTCAGCCGGAAATCGGGCTGAGTCACATTGCGCGCCTGGCTGGTTTGAACAAGGCGACCGCCCTCCGCCACTTACGAGCACTGGAAGAGTTCGGCCTGATCGAGCAGAATCCGCAGACGAAATCATATGCCATCGGACCAGCTGCTCTACGGTTGGCCGCCCTGCGCGAAATTGCCAAGCCCGGCCTTGATGGTGCACGCCAGAAAATGCAGGCCGCGATGCATGAGGTTGGCGAGAGCCTGCACCTTACCCTGCTTGAAAAAGACACTCTGCAAACTGCGCTGGTGGTCGAAACCACGCAGCACAGCGTTCGCGTAAGTCTCGACCCTAGCGAAATTATTCCGGTCAACGCGACTGCTTCGGGATTATGTATGCTGAGTTTCGGTCCCGCTTTCCTTCTGGAACGCTTGGAATCCGACACACTCACCCGATTTACCGACGCAACAATGACGGACCCAAAGATTATTCGTGACCGGGTTGCACAAATCGGTCAGGCGGGCTGGGCCAATAGTAATGGCAGCTTTGAAGATGGTGTCTTCGGATATGCGGCGCCTATCTTCGGTATTGATCAGATCGCGATTGGAACCATTGCGATTGCCGTTCCCGAAATTCGTGCAACCAGCGCGCGGCAGCCGTTGATTTTGACCTCACTCCACACTCTTTCGAAAGAACTGACCGCAAACTTTGGCGGCCAGACGCCCGAAACTTTTCCAACCGAATTCCACCCATGATTGACGGGCGGACTAAATCTCCGGAGACACGCTATATGAAAGACTCCAACTTTCTGAAGGAAAACAACGCCCGACATTTCTGGCAACCAATGGCGCACCCGGCCGACAGCCAGAAAAACCCGCCGACCATTCTGACCGGCGGTGAAGGGGTCAGCATCATTGATGTAGATGGTCACAAGGCGCTGGATGCAGTGGGTGGCTTGTGGAACGTCAATCTGGGCTATTCCTGTGATCCGGTAAAGCAAGCCATCACCGATCAACTGAACGCGCTGCCCTATTATTCAACCTTTCGCGGCACCAGCAACGACAAGGCGATCGAATTGTCTTATGAGCTGGCGCAGTTCTTTGCGCCTGACGGATTAACCCGTGCATTCTTTACTTCAGGTGGATCGGATTCCGTTGAGATCGCGCTGAAACTTGCACGTCAGTTTCACAAAGTCCGAGGCGAGGCTGGCCGTACCAAGTTCATCAGCTTGAAACAGGGCTATCACGGTACCCACTTCGCGGCTGCCTCGGTCAATGGCAATCAGAAGTTCCGGGCGGCTTATGAGCCGATGATGCCGGGCTGTTTCCACGTGCCCGCGCCCTGGACCTATCGCAACCCGTTCGATGAGACGGACCCCGAGCGTCTTGCGCAACTTTGCGTAAAAGCGCTGAAGGCCGAAATCGCATTCCAGGGTGCAAACACCGTCGCCGCATTTATTATGGAGCCAATCTTGGGCGCAGGCGGAGTGATCCCGCCGCACAAGAGCTTTATGCCCATGGTGCGTGAGGTCTGCTCAAAGCACGGAATTCTGCTGATTTCGGACGAAATCATTACTGCCTTTGGGCGTACAGGCAGCGAAAGTGGCGCGAGACATTGGGGGGTGCAGCCCGATATCATGACAACGGCCAAAGCCATCACAAACGGCTACTTCCCATTCGGCGCGGCAATGATCTCAGGCGCGGTTGCGGAGGTGTTCGAAAGCGACACTACCGGCAGAGCTTCTGTCGATCAGGGCTACACCTATTCCGGGCACCCGGTTGGCGCGGCCGCAGCCTTGGCCACGCTTGCCGAGATCAACCGCCTGCGAGTTTGGGAAAACGCAGCTGCACGGGGGGATGAGTTGTTTGCCGGGTTGAAAAAACTGGCCGACAAATACGACGTAGTCGGTGACGTGCGAGGGGGTGAAGGCCTGATGTGCGCGCTCGAGCTGGTTTCGGACCGTGCGACCAAGGCGCCAATTGCCAAACATCTTCCGCTGCAGGTTCAAAAAGCAACTTATGAAGATGGCGTTATGGTCCGTGTATCTGGAAACAACATCATATTGTCTCCGCCGCTGGTCATCACGTCTGATGACGTAGCCAAGATCCTGTCAGCCCTGGACACAGGACTAGCGAGACTGTAGTGATCACGCTAGCCCCGGTCTTCAAGGTCGGGGTCAAACCTTTACGGCCTGCAATTCCTCAAGTAGATCCAGTAGGTTGTCGATTTTTTCCTGTCCCATTTGCGCCTCGATTGTATTGTGAATCGCCAGCGAGGTCGCAAGGTTCTCTTCAAGAATTTGACGCCCCTCATTGGTGATCTTCACCATGGTGCGACGCTTATCCGTGCTGCCCTGACGGCGGGATATCTGCCCATCACTCTCCATCGTGCGTAGAATTCGCGTCAGGCTGGGCAGCAAAAGGCAGGCCTCATTTGCAATAGTGCTTTGTTCCACTTCGCCCATTTCGTCCAGAACACGAAGGATACGCCACTTTTGCTCGGTCAGCTGTATCCCCTGCAGCATATCCCGAATTGGGGCCATAACGGTTTCGCGTGCGCGTAGCAGGGCGATCGGAAGAGCGCGAGAGGTTCTCGTGGTATGGCTTTGTCGGTTCATTCCAGCCTTCTAGAACGCCATTTCAGGAATTGCAAAGATTAACAAAGCAAGTTCTTGACGGTCGCGATACAATTTACTAAACATGTTAAGTAGTAAAGGAGAGGTCATGCCACACTTCCACGTCGAATACTCCGGCAATCTGGACGATCGGGTCGACATCGGTGGCTTGTGCGAATGCATACGAGACACCGCTGCGGGGATTGAGGCTTTTCCAATGCCGGGAATTCGCGTCCGCGCCACGCGTGTTGACTATTTTGCCATTGCGGATGGAGATCCCAAGCATGGCTTTGTGGACATCTCAATCCGCCTGCGCGCTGGCCGTCCTGACGACGTTAAGAAGGACGCAACACAGCGTATCTTTGACGCGGTTGAGGCGTATCTGGAACAGGCCTTCTCGAAACACTCTATCGCGCTTTCACTAGAGATGCGTGACATCGACCCAGACCTTTCGCCCAAGACCGGCACAATCCGGAATCATTTGGCTGCGACAAAGCAGGAGACCTGACGCATGAGCGTACTGGATACGAATATCGAGAAACTGGCAGGCTTTCTGGCCCGGTTCAAAGAAACAGGCATCAAGAACCGTATCGCAGGCGAAGACCGGGATGGCGCAGCGGGTGTTTTCCAATCCTCCTCTCCCGTGGATAAATCGGTGATCTGCGACGTTGCGCACGGTACGTCCGACGATATCGACGCAGCGGTCAAAGCGGCCCATGCTGCCTTTACTGAATGGCGCGACATGCCCGCCACCGAACGCCGCCGGATCCTGCTAAACGTTGCCGATGCGATCGAAGCCCGGGCCGAAGAAATTGCGCTGTGTGAATGTTGGGATACGGGCCAAACATTACGGTTCATGTCCAAGGCCGCGCTGCGCGGTGCCGAGAATTTTCGCTACTTTGCGGATCAAGTCGTGCAGGCTCGCGACGGGCAACACCTGAAATCGCCGACGTTGATGAATATCACCACTCGTGTACCTATCGGCCCGGTTGGCGTGATTACTCCGTGGAACACGCCCTTCATGCTGTCGACTTGGAAAATCGCGCCCGCTCTGGCCGCGGGCTGCACCGTGGTCCACAAACCAGCCGAAGACTCGCCTTTGTCCGCCCGCCTGTTGGTGGAAATCGCCGAAGAAGCGGGATTGCCCAAGGGCGTGCTGAACACCGTGAATGGGTTTGGCCCTGATGCCGGTAAGGCGTTGACAGAGCACCCCTTGATCAAAGCCATCGCTTTTGTCGGAGAAAGCCGGACAGGCAGCAGCATCACAAAGCAGGGTGCCGATACGCTCAAGCGGATGCACCTGGAACTGGGCGGCAAGAACCCCGTTATCGTGTTTGATGACGCCGATCTGGACCGGGCTCTGGATGCGGTGATTTTCATGATCTACTCGATCAACGGTGAACGCTGCACCTCGTCCTCGCGGCTGCTGGTGCAGGACACTATCAAGGAAGAATTCGAAGCCAAACTGGTCGAGCGTGTGAACAACATCAAAGTCGGGCACCCCCTGGACCCTGCGACCGAGATCGGCCCGCTGGTCACTGAGGAGCATTACAACAAGGTGACCTCATACTTTGACATTGCAATAGAGGATGGTGCGACCGTCGCGGCCGGTGGGGTCAAGGTTGGTGATGGCGGATTTTTCGTACGCCCGACATTGTTTACAAATGCCAATAACAACATGCGCATCGCGCGAGAGGAAATATTTGGCCCCGTGCTAACTTCCATTCCATTCTCGACCGAAGAAGAAGCGCTGCAGATCGCAAATGACACGCCCTATGGGTTAACCGGCTATGTCTGGACCAACGACCTTACATGCGCCCTGCGCTTTACCGATAAGTTAGAAGCAGGGATGATCTGGGTGAATTCGGAAAATGTTCGCCACCTGCCCACACCTTTTGGCGGGGTAAAGGCGTCAGGTATCGGTCGCGACGGCGGTGATTGGAGCTTTGACTTCTATATGGAGCAGAAACACGTGGGCTTTGCCACTGGTCAGCACAAGATTATGCAGTTGGGAAAGTAACGCCTTCCGAGCGACATCTGGACAAGGTGCCGTTCGTAAAAAGTTAGGATACGCGCGCACATCTATGGTCCATGAACTCTTTGAGAGTCGGACCAAACGACGTCTGGTCGTCCGCTCTCCCTTCCAAAGCGGTCAGACGCCACCTTAAGTGAGGAGGAACTGTCATGGGAAAGATTGTACAGGCTGCTAAGATCACACATGTGCCCAGCATCTGGATGTCCCACACGATGCCGAAATACAAAGGTATCCGGCAACCTGCGATAGATGGCTACGCACGTCTGCGTCAGGACGCGATTGACCGCGAGGTCGACACCTTCATCGTGTTCGATACACATTGGATCACCAATCAGGGCTTTCACCTGAACACAAAGGAACACCACAAGGGCCGATTCATCAGCCACGAACTGCCGCACATGCTGGCGGATATGGAGTTCGACTATCGCGGTGATCATGACCTTGGTGAAGCCATCCTTGACGTTCTGAGAGAGCGAGGAGAACGGGCTCTGGGTCATTCGCATCCCGACATGGGAATGGAGTACGGTACCCTTTTGCCGATGCATTTTATCAATGACGATGTGAATGCCCGGGTTCTGCCAGTTGCCGTCAACCAGTTCTCGTCCATCGCTGAGAACCGCGTTTGGGGTGAAGCCATCGCCGAAGGCATCCGGCGTTCGAACCGCAATGTTTCGATTTTGGCCTCCGGGTCTCTAAGTCATGACTTCACGCCGAATGAGCGCTCGGTCGAGGGTCTGAACGCAGTGAATGGCGAGTTCAACCGCCAGATGGATATGCGCGTTCTCGAATTGTGGGAACAGGGCCGGTTCGAAGAATTCTTGGACCTTTTGCCTGACTACGCAAAGAAATGTACGGGCGAGTGCGCGATGAACGACACTGCCCTGCTGTTCGGTGCGTTGGGATGGGGCAGTTACAAAGGCGAGATCGACATCTACACCCCGTATTTCGGTAGTTCCGGAACGGGTCAGGCAAATATCAGCTTTTCGGTCTGAGGCCGAGACACGGGAATCCTGCAAATGACAGACTTACGTCTCAACGACCCCACGTTGCTTATCGAAGCAGCGCGGGTTGGCTCCAAATGGGTCGGTGCCACTGAGGTATCCATCACCCTGGAAGTGACCAACCCGGCAACTGGTGATCTAATCGGACGAGTCCCCAATCTTGGGGCGGCCGAAACGGCCGAAGCAATCGCCGAAGCGCACCGTGCACAGAAGGGCTGGGCCAAGCGCACAGCGAAGGACCGCAGCCAAATTCTGCGCCGCTGGTATGAGCTGATGATCGAAAACCAGGATGATCTTGGCGCTATCCTGACCGCCGAGCAGGGCAAGCCGCTGGCTGAGGCCAAGGGTGAAATCGCTTATGGTGCCAGCTTCATCGAATGGTTCGCTGAAGAGGCCCGCCGCGCCTATGGCGACGTCACCCCCGGCCACGCGCCGGATAAGCGGATCATCACAATCAAACAGCCAATTGGGGTTGTTGCCGCGATCACGCCGTGGAATTTCCCCAATGCCATGATCACGCGAAAGGCGGGACCGGCACTGGCGGCAGGCTGTTCCATGGTACTCAAACCTGCCAGCCAGACGCCGTTCTCGGCTATCGCGCTGGCAGTTCTGGCCGAGCGAGCCGGGTTGCCTACGGGATTGTTCTCGGTAATCACTGGATCAGCGCGCGCCATCGGAGGTGAGATGACCTCGAGCAAAATCGTGCAAAAATTGACCTTTACCGGGTCCACCGAAATCGGCGCGATGCTTTATGCGCAATGCGCACCTACGATCAAGAAGCTAGGTTTGGAATTGGGCGGCAACGCGCCGTTCATCGTGTTTGACGACGCAGATCTGGACGCGGCAGTCGAAGGGGCAGTGATCGCCAAGTTCCGAAACAACGGCCAGACCTGCGTCTGCGCCAACCGCATCTATGTCCAGTCTGGGGTCTACGACACGTTCGCCGAAAAACTGGCCGCCGAGGTCGCAAAACTGCCGACTGGAAACGGCTTTGACGAGGGCACCGTCTTTGGCCCACTAATCGATCAAGCCGCAGTCGCGAAAGTGTCTGAGCATATCAAAGACGCAACCGCCAAGGGTGCAACAGTCACACTGGGCGGCAAGCCGCACGCCCTTGGCGGCACTTTTTTCGAGCCGACCATCCTGACTGGCGTGACCGCAGACATGGCGGTGGCGACCGAGGAAACCTTCGGCCCAGTCGCGCCTTTGTTCAAATTCGGCAGGGAAATTGAAGTTATCGCAGCCGCCAATGATACCGAATTCGGCCTCGCTTCGTACTTCTATTCGCGCGACATGGCCCGTGTCTGGCGCGTGTCCGAAGCATTGGAATATGGCATGGTCGGGATCAACACCGGCCTGATCTCAACTGCTGAAGCGCCCTTTGGAGGCGTTAAGATGTCAGGTCTGGGGCGCGAGGGGTCGCGCCATGGGCTGGATGACTTCATGGAACTCAAATACTTGTGCATGGGTGGCATTGACGCCGCCGAGGAGGCCTGATGCGCTTTGCAACTTTCACCGCAAACGGAGCAACTTTTTTCGGCGCGATCACCAAGGACGGTGCAATTGCGCTAAACGACGCCTTTCCCGATCAGGCCAGCCTTTATGAGGTGATCGCCGCGGGCACGTTTGAACAGTTGACCGAGGCCGCAGCAGGCCGGGAAGTAACCCACAGGGAATTCACTTACGAAATGGTGATGCCGGATGTCCGCCGCATCCTCTGCGTCGGAGTGAACTTTCCCGACCGCAACGCAGAATACAAAGACGGCAGCGAACAACCGAAATACATGTCGTTGTTTCCGCGCTTTGCCAGCGGTTTCACCGGGCACGACCGCCCGCTGATCCGTCCTCCGGAAAACCACACGCTGGATTACGAGGGCGAGGTCGTTATCGTGATTGGCAAATCCGGTCGGCGAATTTCGCAGGAAGATGCCTATGACCACATCGCAGCCCTAACCTTGTGTAACGAAGGCACAATTCGCGACTGGGTCCGCCATGCCAAGTTCAACGTCACACAGGGAAAGAACTGGGACAATTCCGGTGCCATCGGTCCGTGGCTAGTGCCATTCACCGACGCGGCCCAGTTGGACGATGCCCGAATTCAGACCCATGTGAATGGTGAATTGCGCCAGGACGATACGCTGAGTCGCATGATGTTCCCGATCCGGCGCGAGATCGAATATATTTCGACCTTCATGACGCTTCTGCCCGGTGACATCATCGTCACCGGCACCCCGACGGGTGCGGGAGCGCGGTTTGATCCACCAAAATACCTGGAACCGGGTGACGTAGTGGTAATCTCAGTCGAGGGCATTGGAACGCTGCGCAACACAGTCGAGGACGAACAGGTATGACCCCCGAAGATCATGCCCGTGCCGCAGCCGACTTATTGCAGGCTGAATGTTCGCACGAACAGATTGGCCTTCTGACACTGCGCCATCCCGAAATGCGGATGAGCGACGCCTATGAGGTGCAGAACGCCATCTATCAACAGAAATTGGCCGAAGGGCGCAAGGTGATCGGCTGGAAAATCGGGTTGACCTCGAAAGCGATGCAATATGCGCTGAATATCGACATCCCCGACAGCGGAATTTTGTTCGATGATATGAAGTTCGATCACGGCGGAACCGTTCCTGCGGGCCGGTTTATCCAGCCCCGGATCGAGGCCGAGATTGCTTTTGTCATAAAATCTGCGGTAGGCGGAGAGAACGTCACCCGTGACGACATCATTGCCGCCACGGATTACGTCGCGCCTTCGATTGAAATCCTCGACACGCGTATTCAGCGTGTTGACCCCGCGACCGGACAAACGCGTACCGTCTTTGACACAATCAGCGACAACGCCGCCAATGCGGGCATCGTGTTAGGCCCTGAGCGTCACGCGATAGATGCATTTGATTTGCGTTGGGTTGGGGCACTGACCTTCCGCAATGGTGAGATAGAGGAAACTGGTCTGGGCGCGGGTGTTCTGAACGATCCGGTCGAAAGCGTCGTCTGGCTGGCCCGCCGCATGGCGCAGTACGGCCAGAGCATAGAACCGGGCCAGGTGATCTTGTCCGGTAGCTTTATTCGACCCGTCGAATGCCCGCCGAGCACCGAAATCCATGCTGATTTCGGACCATTTGGCTCGGTCGATATCAACTTTGCCTAAAGGAGGCCGGGATGCCTGCGCCACTAAACGCTTTCAAGGCCGCGCTGCAGGCTGGTCGGCCACAGGTCGGCTGCTGGATTGGAATGGCCGACACCTATGCCGCCGAAATCGCGGCCACGTCCCAGTTCGACTGGCTGCTCGTTGACGGGGAACACGCCCCAAACGATCTTCGCTCAATCCTGGAACAGGTGCGGGTCATCGAAGGAAGCGGCAGCCAACCGGTCGCACGTTTGCCGATCGGTGAAACCTGGATGATCAAGCAATACCTCGATGCCGGCGTTCAGAATATTCTGGTGCCGATGGTCGAAAGCGGAGATCAGGCACGGGATTTGGTGCGGGCTGTGCGATACCCGCCCCACGGAGTTCGGGGCGTGGGTTCGGCGTTGGCAAGGGCCTCGCGCTTTGCGGCGATCCCGGACTATCTGAAAACGGCGGATGAACAAATCTGCCTGCTTGTTCAGGTGGAAAACCGCGCCGGGTTGGAGGCACTGGACGATATTCTTGCCTCTGATGTTGATGGGGTCTTTCTCGGCCCTTCCGATATGGCCGCTGATATGGGCCATATCGGTGATACTGGTCATACAGAAGTGGTAGAAGCCGTTTTGGACGCGATAACTCGGGTCGTCGCGGCAGGCAAATTTGCCGGGATACTGACACTTGATCCGGCCATGCAGCGTAAATGTCTGGATCTGGGGGCGACCTTCCTGGCCACAAACATCGACGTTACTTTGTTCGCGCAGGCGGTGCGCCGGGCCGCCGATGAGGCCTTGGCGTTGCTACCTGACCAAAGCATCTCGGGTGTTGCCCAAACGGAAGCGGCCAGCAAGTACCTGCAGCAATTGTGCAAGCACTGGTCTCACAAGGCCCAGGTGACTTTTGACGACAACCACGGCAGCGTGGAATTTCCGGGTGGAAACCGGCTGACTTTGATCGCAGGTGAAACCAGCCTTTCGCTGACGGCTGAAACCGGCCCTCGCGGTGATCTGGGCCGCTGGCAGGAAGTCATCGAAGCGCATCTGGTACGGTTTGCTTTTCGCGAAGACTTCAGCATTGACTGGGTGAACTGATCCCAAATCAACTACCGCCTGAAGACGACGACAAGGAACACTCATGTCAGATCCGGTTTATGTAATTGGCGATATCCATGGCCAACTGGGGAAGCTTGAAGACGCACTGGACCGGATCGAACAGGATGGAGGACCAGACGCCAAGATCGTGTTTCTTGGCGATTATACGGACAGGGGTGCCCAAAGTTGCGGGGTTTTGGATCTGCTGGTCCGAGGGAACGCCGACGGTAAGAACTGGGTCTTTCTACGTGGCAATCATGACCAGATGTGCGCAATGTTTCTGGAGGACTATCCGCGCAATGATGCGCGCCTGCTGGTCGGGTATCACTGGCTTCATCCTCGGATCGGCGGGATCGAAACGCTGCGGACCTATGGGGTTGAAACCACCAACGTGGGCAGAATCTATCAAGTTCACGCCAAGGCCAAGAAGGCCGTCCCTCAGGCTCATATAGATTTTCTGAACTGGCTAATGCCGTTCCATCAGGACGGCGCATTGCTGTTCGTGCACGCAGGTATTCGACCCGGGGTGAAACTGGATCAGCAAGACCACGACGATCTGATATGGATTCGTGACGAATTCCTGAACCATAAAGATCCATATCCATGGTTGGTTGTCCACGGCCACAGCCACGTGGCCGCACCTGAACATCATGGAAACCGTATCAATCTGGATACAGGAGCAGGCTATGGCCAAGCCCTGACCGCCGCCGTGTTCGAAGGCACCACGTGTTGGGTACTGGATGCTGGTGGGCGTAGACTTGTGACCCACTGAGACAGACTCTGACTCACATGGCGTAAAAATGTGGCGTCGCCGATGTCGTTTCTTTTTTAAAAAGCTTCTCAACCATGATCGCCGTCATCGCTAAGCCTTGAACCACCACATTGGGTCCATCAGACGTTTTTTGGAACAGCAGTTCTTTACGGCGGTCGGCAGGATTGGCGGCAATAATAGCTGGAATGGACAACATTTTTCTACGCCGGCAACTTCGGAAAAATCTTCGAATGCACTCAGCAACAATAGTTCAAACACGTGACTCCAAACGAAACGGCATTGACTTTAGTTTCATATGTAACGATATTCGTTGCAAATGAAACAAAACGAGTCACGCGAGCGACATACTTCGGGAGAACACAATGGCTAAGGCATTCGCATCTCAGGGAGATTTGGGTGAAAAGACGGTTAGCTTCACCGAAGTGGGTGAAGGGCTTTGGGCCTTTACTGCTGAAGGTGATCCCAATTCCGGCGTGATCATCGGCGATGATAGTGTCATGATTGTCGAGGCGCAGGCCACGCCACGTCTGGCTGGCAAGGTGATTGAGAAGGTCAGAGAAGTTACCGACAAACCGATCACACATCTGGCGCTAACTCACTATCACGCGGTTCGCGTTCTAGGCGCTTCAGCGTATGGCGCAGATCAGGTTCTCATGTCCGAAACAACCCGAGCGCAGGTTGTCGAACGCGGTCAGGAAGATTGGGACAGTGAGTTTCAGCGTTTTCCACGTCTGTTCGAAGGCCATGAAAGCATTCCCGGACTGACCTGGCCCACCACGACCTTCAAGGATCGCATGAGTGTATACCTCGGCAACCGGCGCGTCGATCTAATGCATCTTGGTCGCGCCCATACTGCCGGTGACATCGTCATTCACGTCCCCGATCAGAACGTCATGTTTACCGGTGACATCGTCGAGTATCACTCGGCCTGCTATTGCGGCGACGGCCATTTCAACGATTGGGGTGGCACTCTGGACAATATCGCCGCATTTGACGTCGATGCTATCGCGCCCGGCCGCGGTGATGCTCTGCTCGGAAAAGACATGGTTGAAGCAGCAATCGAGTCTACCCGGGGTTTTGTCGAAAGCACCTATCGCCCGGCTGCTCGTGTCGCCGCTAGCGGCGGCACCCTGAAAGATGCCTGGGACGCTGTACGCGACGCGTGCGACCCGAAATTCGCTGACTACGCAATCTACGAACACTGCCTGCCGTTCAATGTTGCGCGCGCCTATGACGAAGCACGCGGCATCGACACACCACGTATCTGGACGGCGCAGCGGGATCTGGAAATGTGGGAACAACTGCAAGGCTGAGCGCCTGAAGGGAGGGGATTTTCCAATGTTTGATGATCGTTACACGCTCGCCTACAAGAGCTATCCATACGAGAGGTCGCCCGATCAGGATATTGACGCACCGGTGCGTCACCCGGTTGTGGTCATGGGCGGCGGGCCGATCGGAGTCGCCACAGCCCTGGACCTCGGCCGCCAAGGTATTCCGGTGGTTGTGCTTGATGATCATGAGGGCATCGGCATGGGCAGTCGGGCGATTTGTTTCGCAAAGCGCTGTCTGGAAGTGGCCGACCGCTATGGCTGCGGCGAACCGATGCTCGAAAAAGGCGTTGTCTGGAATCTCGGTAAAGTATTCCATCGCGATGACAAGGTATTCGAATTTAACCTGTTGCCGGAAGACGGGCATAAATACCCCGCCTTCATCAATCTGCAGCAGCCTTATTTCGAGCAATACATGATCGACCGTCTGCGCGAGCTGCAGGACAAGGGTGCCCCGATCCAGTTGCGTGGCAAGAACCGTGTGGACAGCGTCGAAGTACACGACGATCACGTCACCCTGAAGGTGATGACACCGGATGGACCTTACACGCTTGAAGCGGACTGGCTTATTGGTTGCGACGGCGCCAATTCACCACTGCGCGGGATACTTGGTCTCGATTTCAGCGGTCGAGTCTTTCAGGACAGCTTCCTGATTGCTGATATCACGCTGAAAGGCGATCTGAACTTCCCCACCGAGCGCTGGTTCTGGTTTGAACCGACCCACGGCTCTGGCGCCTCAGCTTTGTTGCACAAGCAACCTGATGATGTCTGGCGGATCGACTTCCAGATCGGCTGGGATGTTGACCGTAAAGAAGAACTTAAAGAAGAGAATATCCGTCGCCGATTGGATGCGATGCTGGGGGATGTGGACTATGAAATGGTCTGGTCCTCTATCTACACCTTCCAGTGCAAGCGGATGGACAGCTTCCGCTCTGGTCGCGTGTTTTTTGCTGGTGATGCGGCGCACCAAGTCTCGCCCTTTGGTGCGCGTGGTGCCAATTCCGGCATGCAGGACGTGGACAATCTTGGGTGGAAACTAGGGTTGGTTATTCAAGGCAAAGCGCCGGAGAGCCTGCTTGACACCTACGATACCGAACGGGTTCACGGCGCGGACGAAAACATCCTGAATTCTACACGGTCCACCGATTTCATCACGCCGAAATCAGAAACCAGCCAGATCTTCCGCGATGCCGTGCTCAGCCTGAGCGGAACGTACGAATTCGCACGACCGATGGTCAACTCGGGTCGGCTCTCGGTTCCATGCGTGTACAGTGAATCGGGACTCAATTCCGCTGACGCACTGGCAGGCGGTCCCGAACGGACGCAGCCCGGCGCCCCCTGCCCTGATGCCCCGTTGGGCGATGAATACCTGTTGTCGAAGCTGGGTGATGAGTTCATCCTTTTGACAATCGATGCAGAAGCACCTGAAATTCTTGAAGAGGACGGCATCACGGCACGCCGCCTGGCTCTTTCAACCCGCGACGACCCGACTGGTCAGCTCAGGAAACGCTATCTCGGCGAAGCCAGTTCGGCGGTCTACCTGATCCGCCCAGATCAGCATGTCGCCGCCCGCCGAGCGGAATACAACGAAACCCTGATGCGCACTGCCTTGCGCCGTGCGGCCGGTAAGGAAGTAAGTCAATGAGCGATCTGACCCTGACACCGAATATCGACGGAACCGACGATTTCTACGCCGACCTGCTGGCAACGCATGAGGGCAAGACCAAGGCCGAGAGCGATATAATCAACGCGAGGTTAATTCTGATCCTGGCCAACCACATCGGCGACCGGGACGTCCTGAGCCAGGCGCTCAATACCGCCGACATCACATAATCCAAGGGAGGATACCATGAATATCAAACTGAAGGGCAACACCCTGCTGCTCGCCGGCATTGCAACCGCTGCAATGTCTATCGCAACGACTACCGTGGCCGAGACCAAGCTTGCGCTTTCGAGCTGGCTGCCGCCGCGCCATCCGATCGTCGTTGAGGCAATCAAACCCTGGGCCAAGCAAGTGGAGGAAGTCACCGATGGCCGCGTGACCGTACGTGTGCTTGCAAAGCCCATGGGCCCGCCCCCGGCACATTACGACATGGCTGCCGAAGGTATCGCTGATATCACCTACGGCTTGCATTCCTTTACCACAGATGACCGTTTCACCCGCTCTCGGATCGGTCAGTTCTCGTTCATTGGTGACGATGCCGTTGCTGGCTCCAAAGCATTCTGGAATGTCTATTCCGGCCCGCTGGAGGCGCAGAAAGAACATGAGGGCACCAAGCTTCTGGGGCTCTTTGTGCACGGCCCCGGCATGTTGCACAACAATGTCCGTAAGATCGAAAAGACAGACGATTTCGCAGGCCTGAAGATCCGCGTGCCCGGCGGCTATATCTCGGACCTGATGTCCGGTCTCGGCTCCACAACGCTCTTCATGTCTTCGGGTGAGGTGTATGAAAAGCTGTCGCGCGGAGTAATCGATGGCGTGACGTTCCCCTACGATGCTCTGGCTGCGTTCAAGCTGACCGAAGACGTCAAGTACACGATGCAAGTCCCCGGCGGCATCTACAACACCACTTGGTTCATGGTCATGAACGAAGACAAATGGAACGAGATCTCTGAAGAGGATCAGGCAGCCATCGAAGCGATTTCCGGTGAAGCCTTTGCCGCACTGGTTGGCGAAGCTTGGGTCGGTGCAGACGAGAAAGGCAGCGCCGCGGCTGAAAAGGCCGGGATCGAAATCTACGAAGCGCCAGCCGAAGTCGTTGATGCGATCAAATCACAGGCAGCAGATGCCGAAACAGCGTGGTCCAAAGCCATCTCGGCGGACGGCTATGACGGCACTGCTGCTCTGGAAGAAATGCGCAAACAAGCTGGCGTGGACTTCTGATCCATGGAGCGGCTTCGCCATCGTTTCCCCGACCAGCCCCCTGATGAGGGGCTGGACATCGGGCTGCTGCTCGACAGATCTCTGGGTGTCGGGGCCGCACTGATCCTGTTCAGCCTCGTCCTCATCACCTGTGTGGATGTAGTTGGGCGCTACCTGTTCAACGCACCGCTATCCGGTGCCTTCGAACTCACTGAAATACTGCTGGCAGCGCTCGTTTTCCTTGCCTTGCCACTGACGACAGAGCGCCGTGAACATGTCGAGGTCGACCTGCTGAATCTGGCGCTTGGACGCAAGACGCAACGTCTTTTGTCTGCGTTTGCAGGCCTGTTCTCTGCTGCCCTGTTAGCCACCTTTTCTTGGCGGCTTTTCACCCATGCGGCCAAGGCCGCACATGACGGCGCGGTGACCAACGCGCTTGAGATTCCACTGGCACCATTCGGCTATCTAGCTGGGGTCTCCTGCATGGTTTCGGCGTTCATCGCATTCCTGCGCGGATTACAACCGCCCATCGAACACGACACCGATCAAGATCACCTAGAGGGCGCCCCATGATTGAATCTCTGATCGGCTTTGCGATCCTACTGGGACTTATACTACTGCGCGTGCCCATCGCCTTCGCAATGGCGGCCGTAGGCGGCTTTGGGTTTGCCTATATGCGTGGTTGGGAGCCTGCCTGGGCTATGACAGGGCAAGTGGCCTTTGACACTTCTTTGTCTTACTCCCTTTCGGTCATCCCTCTGTTCATCTTCATGGGCAATGTGTTGGCCGGCTCAGGCGTGGCACACGGGCTGTTCGCCGGTGCCGATCGGCTTTTTGGCAGGCTGCGCGGCGGACTTGCCATGGCTTCGGTCTTTTCTTGCGGCGGTTTCTCCGCGGTGTGTGGCTCGTCCTTGGCCACTGCTGCCACGATGTCAAAAGTTGCCATGCCTTCAATGCGCCGTTTTGGCTATGATGACCGGCTGGCGACAGGCTCTATCGCCGCGGGTGGGACACTGGGCATTTTGATCCCGCCGTCGGTGATCCTGATCATCTACGGCCTGCTGACCGAAACCAATATTGCGAAGCTTTTTATCGCGGGAATTGTGCCAGGTATCATTGGTGTGCTGTTTTATCTTGGCGCGGTCATGGTTGCGGTACGGTTGAACCCATCTCTGGCTCCGGAGGAGGAAAACACCGAACCGATGAGCCGGGCTGACGTCATAGGCGTGATCTGTGTGCTGGGCCTTTTTCTCTTCATCATGGTTGGCATTTATGGTGGGTTCTTCACACCGACTGAGGCGGCCGGAATGGGTGCAGGTGCTTCGATCCTGATCGCCATTGCCCTCAGGACGATGACCTGGCGCAGCTTTTTCGCAGCTACGCTGGATTCGATCCGGGCTACTGCCATGATCTTTGCTGTGATCATAGGTGCCGAGCTGTTCACCAACTTCATAAACTACGCCGGACTGCCGGATGCCCTATCAGGCTTTGTTGTCGACAATGAATTGCCGGTCTGGGCGGTCATCGTGTTCATAATGCTGACCTACATGGTGCTTGGTTGTGTGCTTGAAAGCTTGTCGATGATCTTGCTGACAGTGCCGGTCTTTTACCCACTGATGTTTGAGCTTGAGTTTGCCAATGAACTCCTGCTCGATCCCGAAAACGCCCTGATCTGGTTCGCCATTGTGGTTGTTGTGGCCACTGAAATCAGCCTGATCACACCCCCGGTCGGTATGAATGTCTTTGTGCTGAAGGGCGTGTTGCAAGATGTCTCACTCGGAACGATCTTTCGCGGCGTGCTGCCATTCTGGATCGCGGACATCCTGCGGCTGACCCTGCTCATCCTTGTACCCTCCCTGTCACTCTGGCTGGTGGGGTTGATGTGAACGCCTGAGGCGACCGTACGTTGCCTTGGCCTTGAAAACTGCACCCTCGGAAAGGAGAAATCGATGAAAATCGAGAAGATCCATCACGTCGCTTACCGCTGCAAAGACGCAAAAGAGACGGTCGAATGGTATGGGAAAATGCTGAACATGGACTTTATCCTGGCCATCGCCGAGGATCATGTCCCATCTACGCATGAGCCGGACCCCTACATGCATCTGTTTTTGGATGCCGGGAATGGGAATGTTCTGGCTTTCTTCGAGCTGCCCACGAAGCCGGAAATGGGCCGGGATCCCAATACCCCGATCTGGGTGCAGCACATCGCCTTCAAGGTGAAGGATCGTGTAACGCTGCTTCAGTTCAAGGACCATCTGGAAGCTAATGGCGTCGAAGTACTCGGCGTGACCGACCATTCGATTTTCCACTCTATCTACTTCTTTGATCCTTCCGGCCATCGTATCGAACTGGCCTGCCCGGACCCGGAAGAAGAAGCGCTGCTGGAGCGCATGGACGAAGTGAAATGGCTTATGTTGGACGAGTGGTCGAAAACCAAGAAAGCTCCGAAACATGCCGATTGGCTGCATGCCAAAGAACTCAACAAGTCTGCCTGACGGGCATCCCGTGCCGGATAGGTTTCCGGCGCGGGAACCTATCTTTGGCAAAATCCGAGACGGTTTACCACAAAACAAGGAAGTCATGAAACTATACGGCTATTGGCGCTCGACGACCTCTTTTCGGGTCCGGATCGCATTGAATCTCAAGGGTGTTTCCTACAAAACGATCCCCGTCGACCTTGTTGCCGGAGAACAGCGCGCGCCGGACTACGTCGCGCTGAACCCCGGGAAGGGCGTCCCTACGCTGATCCTTGAGGACGGTCGTGCATTCACCCAATCGCTTGCGATCATCGATTATCTCGACGCCACCATACCCGAACCTTCGTTCCTGCCGGAGGACCCGTTCGAGCGTGCGCGGGTACAGGCTGCGGCCCATACCATCGCGATGGACATACATCCGGTTAACAACCTTAGAGTCACCGCGCATCTGAAGTCCCGGTATGGGCTTACGGCCGAAGATGGGATCGAGTGGTTCCGGCATTGGATGACAGAAGGTTTCCATGCCTACCAAGCGCTTTTGCCAGCTAACGCCACCTTCAGTTTTGGTGACAAGCCGGACCTTGCCGATATCTGCCTTGTCGCACAGCTTTACAATGCACATCGCTGGGGCGTCGATATGGCTCCATTCGAACGGTTAATTGAGATCGAAGAGCGCGCATTCGCCCTGCCCGCTTTCGACGCCGCCCGACCTGAAAATCAGCCCGACGCTTCCTGAGAGAAATACACTGGCAGACCTCATTCTATTCTAGACAGCCAGCACTCCAGATGGCTTGAGTTGCGCATATTGGCTTATGTACCTATGTCTCCGACGCGGCCTTAAGCAGCGCAGTCACGCCTCGGTCCAGTGCTGCACGGTCCTCAGCCGACATGGAATTCAGCATCCCTTGCGCGCAAGCATCGACTTGTGGCAGCAACTGTTCGAAACGCCGATGGCCTTCCGGCGTACAATGATAAACCCTAATTCGGCGATCTTCTTCGGAAATTGCTCTGGTTATCAAACCTTTATCGTCAAGCCTCTGCGCGGCCCGGCTGACTTGAACCTTATCCAGAGTGGTGCGTTGCGAGAGTTCTAGAGAGGTCAGGCTTTTGGCATTGGCAAGTAGAAAAAGCAGGCGCCATTCCTCCCGTGATAGCCCGAATTCGCGCTGGTATACTTCCGTGAGTTTTCGTGAGAACGCTTCGGACGCCACGGCGAGGCGATAGGGAAAGAAGGAATCTAGTTGCATAAGAAACTATATGTCCGCTTTGTTTCACATGCAACGAAATTTCCTGCACTGATCTTCGCCATCTTAACGCTGGTTGTTTTGCACACTACAAGCCGAAGTTGACGAAATCGCGTTTCCCAGTGTTTTGGCTCTGATACGAAGTTTGTTTCTGCGTTCGCTACGGCGTCTTGTACTGCGACCTAGAATAGATCATGGCGGAACGTGGGGTGGAGGTTGATCACGCGACGCTGAACCGATTGGACTTAAAATACTCGCTTCAGGTCGCTCAGATGACGCAGAAAAGGAATATCAAGGTTGCTCGATCTTGCCGCATGGGCGAGGCTTATCTGAAGGTTCGCGGTGAATGGGTCTATTTGTAGTGCGCTGTGGACCGTGAAGGTCAAACCTTTGACTTCATTCTGTCAGCGAAGCAAGGCACCGCCGCGGCCAAGGAATTCTTCGCCAATGTGCTATGTCGCAACGGCAACCCAACGCGTATTACAATTGACATAAATCATAGCAACACTGCCGGGATCAAGGAAATGAACAAAATTTTAAACGGTTGCAGATACGTGTCAAAATCGACACCGTCAGATCGAAGTACCTCTACAACATCTTCGTGCAGGATTATCGATTCATCAAGCGGCGCACGAGACCGATGCTCGATATCAAAGGCTTCATCTCAGCAGCGGTGACACTCGCGGGCATTGAACTAGCTAACATGATCCGCACAGGTCAGGTCGGATTTTTGACAAGGTTTCGGTCAATTCGCTGAACTCGCGGAACAATTGCACCCAATCAGAGACCTAGCTCTGACCAACGCCAAAATTTGCAACAGAACCCATGCAGCTCAATGTTCTAATCGTTGTTTGGACTCTGCTCGAAAGCGCAGCGTCTGAAGTGGTTTCTTTCCAGTATTTCATACGCGCCCTTTTGGAGCGCGCCCGGGTGATGCATTTAGATTCTTTTCTTGGAACCTGCTGTACATTCCGTAACCGCCGCTAGTCATAAGTTTCGGTTCCAAGCGCTCCGTAAATTAGACCTCAGCAAGTTTGAGTCGTATTGCCCCTGCACCACCTCGTTCCCCAAAAAGACATGCTCGCCGACATTTGTCCGAAATGGAAGCGGTTTTCCTTCGGATCGTCGGTAGCCTTTGTTTAGGCGACCATAAGGCAAATTCGAATGTACACGGAGTTCGATGCGGCCACCGTCGTCTGCGTAATCTACAAAATGTGTATAGAATGAGAACAAATTACCTCGACGTTCGTCGGGTAGATACAGACGAAATAGCACTGAACAACATTCTCAGTGTATTCGCAAAAAGCCTCCTAAAATTACTTTTATATGTCATTTTCACCTGAGGCCCGCCATTATGAAGTTAGAAATGCTTGTTGATCGACCGCAGCATAAGTTAACTTCGATGGGGGCGGCCCAAAGCGGTCCTTCATCGAATTCGGTAATGCTGCGGTGCTGCTTCGCCAAACCGGTCACCCGTTGCACGTCCGAGAGTGGCATCTCTAAGGATGCCAACACGCGCAACAGCGCCTGTCGGGTTTTTTCTCAACAACGGCTGAAAAAGCAATGCTTGGATTAATTATAGGAAAAAGCAGAAACACAGTTAGAAGCAGTTAACTCTGCTAGGGTTCCTCAAGAGGCGAAGAACACGCCCGAACCGGATAGGTCTGTTGATTTGATACCGACAATTACCTTTGTGGCCATTGGAGCAGTTGTTCTTTTAGGATTACTGTTCGCTCCGTTTTCACAAACCGCGATTTGGCGCGCCACAGTTACCCCACTCGCCTCAATCATCGGGAGTGGTTTTCTGGTTTCCGCCCCTCTGCTTGCCCGGGAGTTCGGGGGCTTTGCTGCGCTTGCGATGGCGCTGTTAATTCTCGTGGCAATGCTGATTGGATGGACAATTCGCTACAACATCAGAGTTGTCGAACCACAATTGGCAGCTGACAAGGATCATGTTCTGCATTCGATTGAGCAACTCAGTCATATTGTTCTCGCATTTGCCTACTTCATTTCCGTTTCCTATTACCTTGCCCTTCTCGGGCACTTTGTCCTACAGGGCGCAAATATTGACCGGCCAGAGTTGGCAAAACCCATCGCGATAAGTCTATTGGTAGTAATTGGGCTATTAGGTTGGAGCGGTGGAGCGCAAAAAGTTGCCCGCGTTGAACGCTATGCGACAGCTTTAAATCTATCAGTGATAGCTGGTTTTCTTGCGGCTCTTGCGGTTTTTGCGTTCGGGAAGATCGTCGGGCCGGGCGACTTTCTGTCAGCTGCTGGCAAATTCGAGCTTAAGTCACTTCCTGTTCTTCTCGGGTTGCTGATTGTTGTGCAGGGATTTGAAACGACAAGGTTCATGGGCGAGGAATTTGATGCGCAGACCAGAATTAAGGCGATGTGGAATGCGCAGTTGCTCTCCGGGGTTGTTTACATTGTCTTCTTCATACTCCTTTCGCCGCTGCTGATAGATCTGTCTCAGGGAGAGGGTGTTGCTGCTGTTATATCTGTCTCGGCTATGGTCGCGGGCATACTGCCGATTTCTTTGACAATAGCTGCGACAGCCAGCCAATTTAGCGCATCTGTTGCAGACAGTATTGGGGATGCCGGCCTGATCGGCGAGATCACTCATGATCGCGTAAACCCCAGCCACGCCTATGGTTTAATTGCGCTGGTTGGAATCGGCATTCTGTGGTCGACTGATGTTGACCAGGTGATTGCCTTGGCAAGCCGTGCCTTTGCCTTGTTTTATGCCCTTCAATGCCTGGTCGCATTTGAAGCTGCACGTAAGCGTAAGGGTGACGAGAAAAAAGCCGCTGCCTTTTTGGCCCTAAGTATTGTTTCCGGAGCGGTTTTTATTTTTGGGGTTCCTGCTGGTTGAATAGGATTGCACCAAGGAATGGAAAACCGAACGCTTTCAACACTCGGTTATGTCAGAACGAAGCCGGCTTCGCCTCCTCGCTTAGATCAACTGAAGTGGCGTTAAAGGTTCGCAGGCCCTGGAAATTTGACCCGATAGCGCCCAGAACACCAATTGAGGTGACGGCTAGGTGCAGAACGCCTAACCTATGAAAGAAATTATTCTTGTTTCCAGTTTCTTGGGGTCAATTCAGAAACAGATTTCAAAAAGCGCCATGTTCTATTGAGAAAACGCAATAAAGGAGAGGGAAATGACCACTGAAGACCAACTTTGGGCAACAGAAGAGCGGCTGTGGTTAAACGGTTTCGATTCCGCACATTCAGAAATATCTGAAGATGCCGTGATGATCTTCCCGTACCCAGCGAAAATACAACGCGGCACGGCTGGCGCGCAAGGCAAGGCAGGATGGCGGACGGTTCTAATGAGCGACCGCCATTTCAATCAAAAAGGTGAGATTGCTGTTCTCGCTTATCAGGTGTCAGCCGAACGACCTAATGCTCCGATTTTTCATGCTGTGTGTGCATCAACATACTTAAACGATGCCGGTAATTGGAAGCTCGTGTCACATCAGCAAACACCAGCCGACGAAGAGACGTTAGCGCAGCCCGAGCTTTAATAATTGATACAAAGGATATTGATCAGGCCCCCCTTGTGTGGCCAAGATTGATTGTGGGTGAAAGTGTTGTCTCATTTTCGGCACCTATCTTGCAATCTCGGCAAAATTCCGGAATCCAGACGTTGCAGTGCTGTGAAATTGCCGCTTCCGGATCATGTTGGCGATTTCGATGCTGTCCAGGGTAACCGAGGCGGATCTGAACGATTTGAGCCCGCACATGTACCGGATGCGTCGCTGGATGAACCGATGATCTTGTTCAATCATGTTGTTCAAATATACGGGTCTGATTGCTCGAATTTTGGATTGGCAGCCAAACCGAACAAGGATTTAATTTGCTTCTTGAATGCCCGCCGCGGTGACTCCACTTCTATCAATGAGGATTTTGTGTGGAATTCCTTTACAAGACAGCGATTTCACAAGGAACCCAGTTGGTGCTGGGCAGTTTCTGCGCTCAAACAATATGAAATCAATGGTGTTTCCAGCTTTGTCGGCTGCCCGATGGAGGTACTTACAATTGCCGCGAAAACTTTGCAACGGAATCGTGACGCTTTTCACACCAACAAAACGATCCACTATCAAACCCCGGAAGCAAACGGCTAGTTCGGTAGCCCAACTCAGATTCTCACAATTCATTGCGAAACAACACTTACAAACCTAATCTGACGCAGATTTTGCTGAATAATAAAAAGCGATGGCTTGCGCCCTGTTTCTAACTGACAGTTTTTCATAGATGTTCGAGAGGTGAAATTTCACGGTATTGGTGGAAATCTGTAACTCTTTTGACAGTTCCCGGTTGGACATTCCCTTCGACAGTGCCTCAAGGATAACCCGCTCTTTGCGCGACAAGGTCTGAAGGGGACTATGTTGCACCGTGCGTACATCGATGAATGGGAAAACCATCTTACCTTTGGCAACATCAACGCATGTCTCCAGCAGGCCTTCAACCTCACCGGAACGAGGTGCAAACCCTGCGGCGCCTGCTTGCATGGCCAGCCGTGGGACATCACCTGCCTCATCACCATAGACCACAAAACGCGGTGCATTTTCCTGTTCGCGCAGCACTTCGATCAGTTTGGCTGCACCCAAAGCTGGCAGCTCCCAGGACACCACGCAGACCTTTACCGGCACACGCATGACTGCCCCAAGGAAACCTTCGGCAGTTGCAGATGTCGCCACCAACGAGAATCGTTTGTCTCTCTCAAAGATTTCGGACATCGCCGAGAGGACGAGAGAATTGTTGTTGGCGAGCATAATGTCGATCGGAGGGAGCGTTGTGTCGAGCATTGATTTTCCACCTAATTTACCCAAGAACTACCATGTTGGGTAGGGAAGTTTTCGGTATACATCGGTATATTTGCCAAAATGGGTAGGTTTTTTCCCACCCATATAGCTACCCTAAAGCAGTAGTAAGTTACGTTGCGCCCTGACGCAAGGATCGGCTTTTCTTTTCGGTAACGCGACAGACGGGGCGCATTACGGACCCCGTCGCCGAGGAGGATCGCCAATGACGTTTCAAATCTACCCGACGCTCGAAATCCCGGAAACACTGGCTGCGGGACCCGGACCAGGCAATACCGATGCCCGCGTTCTGCATGCCTTTGTAAATGCGGGTGTTGCGGATCACATGCAGGGTGACGTCCTGCGCGGCATGATCGAATGCAAGCTCATGCTGCGCAAAATCTGGGGCACCGACAATACCTATACCTTCGCGGTTGCTGGCACCGGTTGGAGCGCGCTGGACACTATGTTCTCGGCCGTTATGCCTGGCGACAAGGTGGTTGCGTTCACCAATGGCACCTTTTCCGGCATTGACGCGCTGACCCTACGGATTAAGGCAGCCACAGCTGAAGAACATGCCGCCAATCCACTTGATCCCATTGCGGCCAGCGTCACCGTGATCGAAATTCCGCATGGCCAGCCCGTGACCGGTGAGATGGTCGAGGTCGCATTGGCCGAACACAAGCCGAAATGGGCTTTCATGGCACATTGGGAAACCGGTTCCGGCCGTGTCAACGATGTACAGGGATTCTCGGATGCGTGCGAAAATCATGGCACCATGGGTCTGATTGATGCTGTGTCTTCGCTGGGTGTTGCAGACTTTCGTATCGACGATTTCCCCGGCATCGCAGGCTGGGCTTCGTGCCCGCAAAAAGGCCTATGCTGCCTGCCCCTGACCTATGCGCCTGTCAGCTTTACCGACGCCTTTATCGAGGCGCTGAAGACAACCGGTGCTTACTCTTACGTCCACAACCCGATTTTCGAGGCCCGCCATTGGGGCATTGTCGACGGTCAGGATGTTGAGAAAGGCACCTATCACCGGACCCATTCGGGCTATGCCGTCGCCGCGTTCCATGAATCTCTGCGTCTGACCTTGCAGGAAGGGCTAGCTAAACGCGCGCATTCCTACAAAACGCATGAGGCCGTCCTGCGTGACGCCGTCACCGCGATGGGCTGCGATGTCACTTCGGACATGCCAAGCCTCGTAGTGCTGAACCTGCCCACAGAACTGGCTGGCCGCGAAATGGAATTGGTACAGAACTGCCGCGCGCGTGGCTTTGGCATCTGGCCGACACTCAGCGCCCCGGTACAGGTGCGCATCGGCATCCTGAACCAACTGAACCATCAGTCGATCAGCCGCATCGTAAAACTGTTTGGCGAGGCGATCCGCGAACTGGGCGGCACAGTGGATTTTGAAGCCATCGAAGCGCTGCTGGAAAGCCGCTACGGCACGTCGATCGCGGCCTGACCGCACTGCATGAACGGGAGGAAGATTGCAGATGGATATTCACGAATATCAGGCGAAAGAGGTTCTTTCGAATTTTGGTGTCGCCGTGCCTTCGGGTGCGCTGGCCTACAGTCCCGAACAAGCGGCATATCGGGCGCGCGAGCTGGGGGGCGATCGTTGGATCGTGAAGGCTCAAGTCCATGCCGGAGGCCGTGGAAAAGCCGGTGGTGTCAAACTGTGCAACACCGAGAACGAAATCCATGAAGCCTGCGACGAGATGTTCGGACGCAGGTTGGTTACGCATCAAACCGGTCCCGAAGGCAAGGGCATCTACCGTGTCTACGTTGAATCCGCCGTGCCGATTGATCGCGAGATTTATCTGGGCTTCGTGCTGGATCGCTCCAGCCAGCGGGTGATGATCGTGGCCTCGTCGGAAGGCGGCATGGAGATCGAAGATATCTCGGCCGAACGCCCCGACAGCATCGTGCGATCGATCGTCGAACCGGCCGTGGGTCTGCAGGAATTCCAGGCGCGCGAAATCGCATTTCAACTGGGTTTTGAGGCTAAATTGGTGCAGCAAATGGTACGCACGCTACAGGGCTGCTACGCCGCCTTCAGCAATCTGGACGCCACCATGGTCGAGATCAACCCGCTGGTCATCACCGGTGACGATCGGGTTCTGGCGCTGGATGCCAAGATGAGCTTTGACGACAACGCCTTGTTCCGGCATCCGCAGATCTCAGAGTTACGCGACAAAAGCCAGGAAGACCCGCGCGAAAGCCGCGCTGCGGATCGCGGCCTGTCTTATGTCGGTCTTGACGGCAATATCGGCTGTATCGTGAACGGCGCCGGTTTGGCCATGGCCACGATGGATACGATCAAGCTGGCAGGGGGGGAACCTGCGAACTTTCTGGACATCGGCGGTGGAGCTTCGCCCGAACGTGTGGCCAAGGCCTTTCGTCTGGTCCTGTCAGACAAGAATGTGCAGGCGGTGTTGGTGAACATATTCGCCGGGATCAATCGCTGTGACTGGGTCGCAGAGGGCGTCGTTCAGGCGCTACGCGAACTTGAGCTTGAAATCCCTGTCATCGTGCGCCTTGCCGGCACCAATGTCGCGGAAGGCCAGAAAATCTTAGCCAAATCCGGATTGCCGATCATCCGCGCCACCACCCTGATGGAAGCCGCCGAACGCGCTGTTGGCGCGTGGCAAAACGATCTGACCCAAAACACCAAGATGAGGGCTGTCTAATGAGCATTCTTCTGGACCGCGAGAGCCGTGTTATCGTTCAGGGCATTACCGGACGGATGGCACGGTTCCATACCAAAGACATGCTGGACTACGGCACTAATGTCGTCGGCGGAGTTGTCCCCGGTAAGGGCGGCGAGACCGTCGAGGGCGTGCCGGTCTTTGACACCGTAAAACAAGCTGTCGAGGCCACCGGTGCCGATGCCAGCCTTGTTTTCGTGCCGCCACCATTTGCCGCCGATTCCATCATGGAGGCCGCAGATGCGGGTATCCGCTATTGCGTCTGTATCACCGACGGTATCCCGGCGCAGGACATGATCCGGGTCAAGCGGTACATGTACCGCTATCCCAAAGACAAGCGCATGGTGCTGACCGGACCCAACTGCGCGGGCACCATCAGCCCCGGGAAGGCTCTGCTGGGGATCATGCCAGGCCATATCTACCTACCCGGCAATGTCGGCATCATCGGTCGATCCGGCACGCTCGGCTATGAGGCCGCAGCCCAGCTGAAAGAACACGGCATCGGAGTCTCAACCAGTGTCGGGATCGGTGGCGACCCGATCAACGGGTCTTCGTTCCGCGATATCCTTGAGCGGTTCGAACAGGACAAGGATACCGAAGTCATTGCCATGATCGGCGAGATCGGCGGCCCGCAGGAAGCCGAGGCCGCAGAATACATCCGCGACAACATAACCAAGCCCGTCGTCGCCTATGTTGCAGGTCTGACCGCGCCCAAAGGTCGGACTATGGGTCATGCTGGTGCGATCATCTCGGCCTTTGGCGAAAGTGCCTCGGAGAAAGTTGAAATCTTGTCGGCGGCGGGGGTGACCGTTGCTGAAAACCCGGCGGTGATTGGCGAAACCATTGCCCGCGTCATGGGAAAGGCCGCGTGATGACCAAACCTTCAGTCCTTGTCACCCGTCGCTGGCCCGCCGCCGTCGAGGCGCGACTGGCCGAAGACTACAACACCGTACTCAATACCGGGGATACTCCGATGTCCCCGGCTGAAATCCGCGACGCCCTGAAACACTATGACGCGGTGCTGCCCACCGTTACCGATACGCTCAGCGCCGAGGCGCTGGACGTCCCCACAGCACAGACCAAAATTCTGGCCAATTACGGGGTCGGGTATAGCCACATTTGCGAGCCATCAGCCCGCGAACTTGGCATGACCGTAACAAACACGCCTGACGTTCTGTCTGAATGTACCGCCGATATCGCAATGACCTTATTGCTGATGGTAGCGCGCCGCGCAGGCGAAGGCGAACGCGAGCTGCGCGCCGGAAACTGGACCGGTTGGCGGCCCACGCATCTGGTCGGCACCAAGGTCAGCGGTAAGACCCTGGGCATCATCGGCTATGGCCGCATCGGGCAGGAAATGGCCCGCCGCGCTCATCATGGCTTTGGTATGGATGTCGTTATTTACAATCGCAGCCAGGTGGCGCCCGACGTTTTAGCCAAGTGCAATGCCACTCAGGTGGATACTGTCGATGAGCTGTTGCCGCAATGCGACTTCGTCTCGCTGCACTGCCCCGGAGGGGCCGCAAACCGGCACCTGATCAACGGTCGAAGACTCGACTTGATGAAACCCGACGCCTTCCTGATCAACACCGCGCGCGGCGAGGTCATCGACGAACACGCCCTGATCCAGGCCCTGATGTTCGACACAATTGGCGGCGCGGCGCTGGATGTATTTGACGGCGAGCCCCGCATTAGCTCGGACCTGCAGCAATGTGACAACCTCGTCATGCTGCCGCATCTCGGAAGCGCGACTAAAGAAGCACGCGAAGCTATAGGGTTCCGCGTCATTGAAAACCTCAATGATTTCTTCAATGGCAAAAATCCAAGAGACAAAGTGATCTGATGCAAGCGTTGGCTCAGGATACCCAGCCGTCGCTTCCACCGTCCGCGTACGCGGACGGTCTTCGGACTGAATTGCGCGCGCTATGGCGAAACATCCTTTTGAAAAGGGCGCCACATGTCGCTTCTTGGGCCGAAGCCAAGCCGCTGCCCCCCATTCCAACTGGCCAGGCCGCAATCCCGTATTTGCAGGCCCTGTCGATCTGGTTTCAGCTTTTGCGCATCATCGACGAAAACGCAGATGTGCGGAATCGTCGACAAATCGAAACCCAAAAAGGTGCCCAAGCGGTTGAAGGTGGATTTGCCGAAGTGTTGTCGGACCTTAATCTGAGTGTTGGGGAAACCGAAAAGTTGGCAGGTAGTTTAATGACTGGCCCAACGCTAACGGCGCATCCGACCGAAGCCAAACGCGTCACCGTTCTTGAAATTCACCGCCGGATTTATCGTATCCTGGTCAGCCTCGAATCTCAGCGCTGGACGCCAATTGAACGTTCAACATTGTTGAATGATCTGGAAGGCGAGATCGACCTACTATGGATGACCGGAGAATTACGCTTGTCACGTCCCAGTTTACGTGACGAGATCGAATGGGGTTTGCAGTTTTTCCGCGACGCAATCTTCGATGCTGTGCCACAGGTCATCGATCGGTTCGATCACGCCTGTTTGCAGGTTTTGGGTCAGACTTTGAATGCGACGCCCAATGTCCGATTTCATAGCTGGGTTGGCGGAGACCGGGATGGCAACCCAAATGTAACCTCTGAGATGACCAAACTGGCTCTGCAGCGTGGGCGCGAGACAGCGATTGATCTCTACTGTCAAGCTCTTGATAAAGCCGCGCAAAAACTGAGCATAAGCGCCCTGATCCTACCACAGCCCGAACCTCACGGTGAACGGTTGCGGGCAATCATCAACCGCGCACCCAAGAATGACCGCAACCCGAACGAACCATTTCGGCAGGCCCTGAATGCCATCCGCCAAAGACTGACAAGTGCCGGTTATCAGCATATCTCGCAGTTCGAGTGTGATCTCGACGCGCTTGATGAGGCGCTTTGTGCAGTAAACGCCGAAATTCTGACAAGGCGGCATATCCGACCTCTTCGCCGGGCGGCAACCGTTTTCGGGTTGCGTACCACAACCTTGGACATACGGCAGAATTCGACGGTCACGACCAGCGTTCTGGCAGAAATCTGGTCTGCATTCGAACCTGCGCCCAAATACGGAACACCCGAATGGTCGACCCGTCTGCGCACCGAGTTGGCAGACCAGAACCTGCAGTATCCTCAGCGTGACGGGTTGAGTGATCAGGCGCAGGAATTACTAGCCTTACTAGCCCTTATGTACGCTGTTCGAATAGGGCCGGATCCCAAAGCTGTCGGACCATTCATTTTGTCGATGACACGTTCGGCAGACGACATCCTGGGTGTCTATCTTCTCGCCCGCTATGCCGGGTTCGGATCAGAGACACTGGATATTTCTGTGGTGCCGCTGTTCGAGACGATCGGTGATCTGCGCAACGCCTCAGCCATTCTGCTGGATGTTCTGGATGTTCCGCTTGCCCGCCGTAGCCTTAAGTCAGGTGGCAATGTGATCGAGGTGATGTTGGGATATTCCGACAGCGGCAAAGATGGTGGATATTTCTGTTCAACCTGGGAACTGGACCGTGCGCAGCGCCGGATCGTTACAGCACTTGCGTCGCAGGGATTTAGTGCCGCGTTTTTTCACGGACGTGGTGGTTCTGTCAGCCGGGGTGGTGCCCCCACAGGCCGGGCAATAGCCGCGCAGCCCAGTGGCACAATTGCCGGACTGTTACGTGTAACGGAACAGGGCGAAGTAGTTTCTGCCAAATATGCCAACCGCGGGACAGCCGCGGCGCATCTGGAATTGCTTTTGTCCAGCACACTACGCCACACGGCTAGTCACACCAAAACGCCGGACCGCCCGGAATTCGATGACGCGCAGGATGCGTTGTCCGAGCTTTCTCAGATGGCCTATGTCTCGCTGCTGCAAACGCCGGGGTTTCTTGAGTATTTCCAACAGGCCAGCCCGGTTGAAGAACTAGCCCGCCTAAAAATCGGATCGCGCCCCGCCCGTCGGTTCGGCGCAGCCAGCCTTGATGATCTGCGTGCAATTCCATGGGTGTTTGCGTGGTCGCAAAACCGCCACCTGATTACTGGCTGGTACGGGTTCGGCGCTGCTATGGTCAATTTTAGAAAGTTCCGCGGCGCACGAGGTGATGAAGTGCTCCGAGATATGTTTCGGCAGTCCCGATTGTTCCGCCTTGCGGTCGATGAAATGGAAAAGTCTCTGTACCAGACCGATATGACAATCGCGGCGAAATACAGCGAACTGGTCTGCGACGCCAACACACGCCAACGCATTCTTCAGGCAGTCACCTCGGAATACTGCAAAGCTTGCGACGCTGTGAAGTTTTTGAACGGCGGGCAAATCATTGGACAGCGTTTCCCACGACTGTGTGAGCGCGTCGAACGCAAGCGAGATGAACTTGCCCGCATTCACACTCTGCAAGTCGACCTACTACGCCAGACCCGCAGTGAACAGCAGGCCGGAACGGTTCCGGTCGCTCTGCTGCAATCCATGAACGCCATTTCCGCCGGCCTTGGCTGGACCGGTTGACAACTTCAGGAGATTACAAATTGAACGCCCCTCACCGTACGCACGGATTTTTCACCCAGTCCCTGTCTGACCGTGATCCCGAGCTGTTCGGCTCGATCACATCCGAGCTGGGTCGTCAGCGCGACGAGATCGAGTTGATCGCATCCGAAAACATCGTCTCTGCCGCCGTGATGGAAGCACAAGGCTCGGTGATGACCAACAAATACGCCGAAGGCTATCCCGGTCGTCGCTACTATGGCGGCTGCCAGTACGTGGACATCGCCGAGAACCTGGCCATCGACCGCGCCAAAGAGCTGTTTGGCTGCGGCTTTGCCAACGTGCAGCCGAACTCTGGCTCTCAGGCCAACCAGGGCGTGTTCCAGGCACTGATCCAGCCCGGCGATACCATTCTGGGCATGAGCCTGGACGCAGGCGGTCACCTGACCCACGGCGCCCGTCCCAACCAGTCGGGCAAGTGGTTCAATGCGGTGCAGTATGGCGTCCGCAAAGAAGACAACATGCTGGACTATGATCAGGTCGAGGCGCTGGCAAAAGAACACCAACCCAAGCTGATCATCGCCGGAGGCTCGGCCATTCCGCGACAGATCGACTTTGCCCGCATGCGCGAGATCGCCGACATGGTCGGCGCCTACCTGCACGTGGACATGGCGCACTTCGCCGGTCTGGTGGCAGCGGGTGAGCACCCCAGCCCCTTCCCGTATGCGCATGTGGCAACCACCACCACGCACAAAACCCTGCGCGGTCCGCGTGGCGGCATGATCCTGACCAATGATGAAGATATCGCTAAGAAAGTGAATTCAGCCATCTTCCCCGGCATTCAGGGCGGCCCGCTGATGCATGTGATCGCAGCCAAGGCAGTCGCCTTTGGAGAGGCGCTGCAGCCTGCGTTCAAGGATTACATCAAGCAGGTTGTGGTGAACGCACAGGCGCTGTCAGACCAGCTGATCAAGGGTGGTCTGGACACGGTGACCCACGGCACCGACACCCATGTGGTGCTGGTCGATCTGCGACCCAAAGGCGTAACCGGCAACATTGTCGACAAGGCTCTGGGCCGGGCGCACATCACCTGCAACAAGAACGGCGTGCCGTTTGACCCGGAAAAACCGACCATTACGTCGGGCATCCGTCTGGGCTCCCCCGCCGGCACCACCCGCGGCTTTGGCGAGATCGAATTCCGCCAGATCGCAGACTGGATCATCGAAGTGGTCGATGGTCTGGCCGCCAATGGCGAATACGGCAATGGCGCGGTTGAAGCCAAGGTCAAAGCCGAGGTTGCAGAGCTTTGCGCTAAATTCCCGATCTATCCAAACCTGTAAGACGAAGGATCCCAAAACCATGAGCTTTCACAACATCGACCAAGCCCCCGCACGCCTGAACCGCAGCGAGCTGGCCGTTCCGGGCAGCCAGCCCGGAATGTTCGAAAAGGCAGCGAAATCGGATGTGGACGTTATCTTCCTTGATCTGGAAGACGCTGTTGCACCGGACGAAAAGGAACAGGCGCGCAAGAACATCATCGAAGCGCTGAACGATATCGACTGGGACAACAAGACCATGTCGGTGCGGATCAACGGACTGGACACGCACTACATGTACCGCGATGTGGTGGATGTGGTCGAACAGGCCGGTGATCGCCTGGACCTGATCATGGTCCCCAAGGTTGGAACCGCAGCTGACGTATATGCAGTCGACATGCTGGTGACGCAGATCGAGGACGCCAAAGGTTACAAGAAACGGATCGGATTCGAACACATCATCGAAACCGCGCTTGGCATGCAGAACGTCAGCGAGATTGCGGCCGCATCCAAACGCAACGAAAGCCTGCATTTCGGGGTCGCCGATTATGCGGCTTCAACCCGTGCCCGGACCACCATCATCGGCGGTGTAAACCCCGACTATTCCGTTCTGACCGATGCGGATGCAGATGGCGGACGCATGACGCATTGGGGCGATATGTGGCACTATGCGCTAGCCCGCATGGTTGTCGCCGCCCGAGCCAACGGCCTGCGCCCGATCGACGGGCCCTTCGGTGACTTTCAGGATCCAGACGGGTATCGCGCGGCAGCGAAACGCGCGGCCGTACTGGGATGTGAAGGAAAATGGGCTATCCACCCCAGCCAGATTGTCCTGGCCAATGAGGTCATGTCGCCATCAGATGCCGAAGTCACCAAAGCACAGCGCATACTCGTTGCCATGTCCGAGGCTGAATCGGCTGGCAAAGGCGCTGTGTCTCTGGATGGTCGCCTGATCGACTATGCCTCGATCCGTCAGGCCGAAGTACTGGTCGAAAAGGCTAGTCAAATCGCAGCTGCGTGAACCTGTAGTGCCGGGCCATTCAACGACAACGCTTCGCACCACTGCTTCGGCTATCTTTGCCGAGGCAGTGTCGGCGGCGGACCCAGCTACTGCCCTGCGCCGCAAGTTATGCGTCGCTCCACTGCCAACACCTGCAAGTGGCGGGCGCAGCGTCCTGATTGCGGTCGGGAAGGCTGCGCCCAAAATGCTGTCAGAGGCGTTGCGACACGTTGAAGGCCCGCATGTAGCTTTGGCTGTAACGCATGCTGAAAACCAGACGGATGTATCCGGCGCGACTGTCTTAACAAGCGGGCATCCCATCCCCGATGAGCGTGGGTTGAAAGCCGGGCGACAGATTGTGTCTTTGCTCAGCGAAGCATGTGAACATGATCAGGTCATTGCGCTAATCTCGGGCGGGGGATCAGCACTTATCCCCGCCCCCGTCAGCGGCCTGACCCTATCGGACAAGATACGGGTTAACGAAGTGCTTCTATCCTCGGGGTTGGGTATCACTCAGATAAATCTGATACGCCAGCAACTCAGCCAACTTAAGGGCGGCGGGTTTCTGAAACATTCGGCTCCTGCGCCGGTCTCGGCTTACATTCTTTCGGATGTAATCAGGGATGACCTGCGGGCTGTTGCCAGTGGCCCGACCGTTTCCCCTATCGGCAGCCATGCAGATGCGCGCAGAACTTGCATCGAAAACGGCCTATGGCATGAGTTGCCCAAAGCAGTCCGCACGTATCTGGAACACAGTATTCCTGATCAGAGGCTTAGTGCTCAAGCCACCAACCACCTGATCGGATCTAATCGGATAAGCCTGCAGGCTGCACACGGCTGCGCGTCTCGATCATTCGACGCCGAGATCGTCTCAGATGCGTTGACCTGCAATGTGGACGATGCCGCAGAACAAATTTTGCATGCGACCCGATCCGTGACCGTGGATCGTCCGAAAGCCCTGCTGTTTGGCGGTGAGACAACTGTCCGACTGCGTGGCTCAGGGTGGGGCGGTCGAAATCAGGAAATGGCATTGCGTCTCGCCTATTTGACTCAGGAACAGAAAATACCGGGCAACTGGGTTTTTCTCAGCGGTGGCACGGATGGCCGGGATGGACCAACCACAGCGGCGGGAGCCATAGTAGATGCTGGCACTGTCTGTCGGATACGTAATGCCGGGAAGGATCCAGTGGCTTTACTGTCCAACAATGACAGTAATTCCGCGTTGTCATTAGCAGGTGATCTCCTGCAAACCGGGGCGACCGGAACCAATGTGGCGGACATACAGATTATGCTACTTGTACCATAAACCTAAGACCATTCGTTATACTCGGTCCTGAGTCTGGATCTGACAAAAAACCGCAGATATCGAGTTCAAGAGATCAGTAAAACGACTCTTGCCCGGCGCGAACGTAGCGGCACGCAGAGGTTCGATCAAGGATATCATGCTCGCTATCGGAAAGCCGACAAACAGTGGAATTCTGATCTCTGGCCTTTTTTCTGGCAGCATGATTATTTTACTATCAGGAAAACTTTGATGCTATGATGCTCCGAATGGATTGGGTTTTCCGCTGCTCCTGCTTGCAGAACCAGTTTGGACAAGTGTAGCAAGACATTGAAAGAGTGAAATTGAAAAAACGCGATAAAGAAATGGCGGCAAATCTGACTCAGGACCCACATTCCGTTCGTTCGGGTAACAGAGAAAAAGTTCTTGAAGTTGCCATCGGCCGCGAGGTTCGCGCCTTTCGCAAGCAGCAGGAAATAACCGTCGCGGAGCTTGCCCAGCTAACCGGGTTGTCGATCGGCATGCTGTCCAAGATCGAAAATGGAAATACGTCACCGTCCTTGACGACCTTGCAGTCACTGGCGGATGCACTGTCGGTTCCTTTGACAAGTTTTTTCAGACAGTTCGAAGAACGCCGGGAGGCGGTTCATACAAAAGCAGGTGAAGGTGTCGAGCTGGAGCGTGAAGGAACACGCGCCAACCATCAATATAATCTTTTGGGGCACATAGGCGCCAACGGATCAGGCGTAATCGTGGAACCCTATCTGATCACCCTGACTGCTAAATCCGATGTGTTTCCAACATTCCAACATGGTGGCATCGAGACGATTTACATGCTGGAAGGTGAAGTGGATTACCGCCATGGGGACCAGATTTACCCACTGAAACCGGGTGACACCCTGTTCTTTGATGCGGATTCACCCCATGGCCCGGAACGGTTGGTTAATCTGCCGGCCCGCTACATATCAGTGATCAGCTATCCGCAGACAAACTAATCGGCTTGCGTAACAGGAAATCCGTGGGTCTGTTATAGCCTTCATGGCTTCCCGTATTCAGGATCGTGAACCCAAGCCTTGAAAAAACGCGATGGTTTTCAGTAAGTTCCACGCGCGTTTCCAGTTCCAGCGCAGGCAGACCAAGCTCAGTTGCACGGCTTGCAGCATGATCCACCAACGTGCGGCAGATACCTTGCCCCCGCAATTCTTCCTGAACTGCAAGCTTCCCCAAGTACAGGCAGTCTGGTTTGGGCGTCAGAAACATACATGCGAGCAGCGGTCGGCCGATGGCCCAGATTTCACCACCATCCTTACAGTGCTCCCGCATCCCTTCCACCGTCAGCCTATGGATAGAAGACGGAGGGTCGATCCGGGCATCCATGAATTGAAATGACGCACGAAGCAGCGCAAGCGCGTCATATAATGCAAAGTCATCGCTCGGAATTAGCCAAGGCGTGAAGACCGGATCAGTCATTTGAGCAAGAGCACTTCACAATGCTCACTTCGACAAAGGCGGTTCCGTTTCCAAGTCCGGCCAAATCCCCGGCGATGTGGGTAACCCGTCGTCAAACTGGCTGAGATAGTCCAGCATCATCGGACGGTTGTCGATGAACCCCTTATAAGTTGCCAGCTCTTCAGGCAGGTCCCGAATAACCCGGTGCAGACGGCGCCCCCATTTGGGAACAGTCATCAGATCCTGAAAACTGCACAGATAGCAGCGGATCGGGAACACCAGCGCATTGGAGCGCGGCAGACGGAAGAACGTCTGCAACTCGACCCGCAGATGCTGCTTGTGGGCGATGTTTTCAGGCGTCAGCGTGGTCTTTTGAATACCCCATTTGTGATAGTTTTCCGGACTTGTATCCAGCAAAGGATTCACCGTCATGGTCCAGTTGAGACGCCGCGCAGGGGCGCCCTGCTGGATATTCAGCAAGAACTTCAGCGCGCGCTGGAAAATACCCATTTCATGGGCCTTCGGAACCGGCGCGTGCCATTCGAAAAAGTTCATGCCGATGTCGAAATCCAGGCTCCAATCGGCTTGTGTTGTCACCATGCCGGCGTCCATCCACAGCATCTCATCACGCTGATCCAGCACGGCGAAATCGCCCTGAGCCTGTCGCGTAATGTATTCCATCGGCCCATAAGGCAGCGTGGTTTCATCCATGAAGGTAAAGCTGTGATCGATGCCCAATGGCTTGTTGATCCAGCGCCACTGATTGCCGTTGCGATGCAACTCGAACAGCTCCGGGTAATCCTCGGACTTGCTGACCATGATCAGTTCCAGCAAGTCCCAGCCAGCCAACGTCATATGAGGAAGAGACTGACAGCGCAGCGGGTCCTGATCCAGAACCATTGCGCGGTCTTTCATTTCCGAGACATAATGCTCGTCCACATCGAACCGCATCTCATAGACTGATCCCTCTGGCCCGCCGCGATGTTGTTCCATGTTGACCGAATACATGTAGCTGTCTTCGTGGAATGGGAACGGAAAGCGTTTGATCGCCCAGTCCGAGTTGTGGAACGTATAGTCGTCGCGGAAGGACTCGTCGTTGAATTGAATGGTCATGATGGCCTCCTCTCAGCGGTCCAGCACGAGGGACTTGCCCTCGAAACGCGACACGCAGGGCATGATTTTCTTGCCCGATGCTTTTTCTTCGTCGGTCAGCCAGTGATCGCGGTGAACAAAGTTGCCGTCGTGGTCCAGGACCACGGTTTCGCACTGACCGCAGGCTCCGCCACGACACAGATAGGGCGCATCCACGCCTTCGCGCTCGATAGCTTCCAGCAGGCTTTCGTTCTCGCCCACATGAACGACTTTGTCTGACGCTGCCAAACGCACTTCGAACGGTTTACCGGGTTGAGGCGCCAGAAACTCTTCGTAATGCACGCAATCTTCGGGCCAGCCTTCAGCAGCGGCCGTGTTGCGCACCCAGTCGATCATGCCCTTGGGGCCGCAGACATAGACATGCGTGCCCAGAGGTTGCCCGCTCAACAGGTTCTCCAGATCAATCTGCTGGTTCTGGTCGTCGTAATACAGATGCGTCTCATTGGGATGCCGGTCGGTCAGTTGGTCCGCATAAGATGCCAGCGCGTGATTGCGGCAGGCATAATGCAGCTCCCAATGCCCATGCAGCAGTTCAAGTTGTTTGATCTGCGCCAGAAACGGGGTGATCCCGATGCCACCGGCCAGAAACAGGTGCTTGCGGGCGCGCAAATCGAGCGAGAACAGGTTGACCGGATAACTTATGGTCATCTCGTCGCCCAGCTTGACCTGGCGGTGCATGAACAGCGAACCACCCCTGCCCTCATCATCACGCCGAACCGAAATGGTGTAGGATGACTGATCAAACGGGTCCGACATCAGCGAATATGGGTTGAGCCGCGTGATGCCACCATCCTGCATTTCGACGACCGTATGGGCCCCGCCCGAAAAGGTCGGCAACTGGCCTCCGTCAATACGTTCGAACCGGAACCGCGTCACCAACTCGTTCAAGGGGGTGATTTCGGTCACTTTGGCCTGGATTTTCTCGGCGCCACTCATTCGTAAATCCCCTTCGGCTCGGGCACGTTACCATGATCTTCGGCATCCACGCGGACGCCCTGATAGGCGGCAAGACGGCGGGAATAATGATCGCGCACGAACAGATTCAGTCCGCAATGCGCGCAGACAAAGGGATCAACCTCGACATCTTCGGTGATGCCCTTGCAGTGTACGCATTGCATACGGCGCGCGACCGATCCGCGATGTTCGGTCTGAATTGCCGTGTGCGGCAGCCCAACTGCCATCACTTCATTCATGGCCTGACCCATCATGCTTTCAGAGCCGGTCAGATAGACCTGCAATCCCATATGCGCGTCTTCCAAAACGCGGCGAATGCGCTGCAGTGAGGCTTCATAGGATGGACCTTCGTAGAATTGCGCAGGCTTCAGTGCCTGCAGTCGCTCAACGTAATCCGTTCCCTTTGGAATGTAGATCAGATGGGTTTTGGCCATCAGGTCGGGTGTTGCGATGTCAAGAATGGCTTCGGCCCCTTCGGCCTCAGCGATCATGAGATGGTGTTCGCCTGGGCGGACCTCTAGCGTGCCCCAGACCGGGCGGCTTGCGATTGACTTGGGAAATTCGAACTTTGACATTGTGCCCTCAAATAGGAAAAGGGCGCCACGGTGTGTCCGTTGCGCCCCCTGAAACTCAGCCCTTTGCGGTTCGGATAGATTTGTCCTGATCGTAGAACGGCATTTCTTCCGCAGTCGCCGCTATTTCTGTCCCATCACCGTTGCGCACTGTCAGCTTGGTGCCGGGTGAGGCACAGGCGACCGGCATTCGTGCGATACCTACGTTGTGCCCGTTGACTTCGGAATACATGCCAAAGGTGACAACTCCGACCTCTTCGCCGTTTTGCAGCAGGTCCGCACCCTCATCCGCAGGGGTCGTGCCGTCAAGCTTGACACCGTAGATTTTGAACCGTTCTTTGCCTTGCGCGGCATAGTGGTTTTCGGCCCCGATAAAGCCGGTTTTCCCGGGTGAAACGGTGAATTCCAGACCCAGCTCCCAAAGCGTATCGCCGCAGGCTTCGCCGTCGAACGGGTAGGTTTCCGAATTGTCGCCCGGATAAAACAGCAAGTAGCTTTCGGTGCGCAGCAGATCGAGGGTCGAGAACTGGACCGGGACGATCCCCATATCCTTGCCTTCCGCCAGAATGTTGTCCCACAGGTGTACCGCGTGCTTGGCCTGACAGAAAATTTCGTATCCGCGCTCACCAGTATAGCCGGTCCGCGAAATCATCACCGGGCAGCCATAGAGTTTGGTCTGCATGATGCCGAAATAGGCCAGATCGCGAATACCAGGAATGTGCTTGGCCAGGAAATCAACGGCCACTGGTCCTTGAAGCGACATGTCGTGCATGTCGTCGTCAAAAATGACCGCGCAGTTTTTACCCGCCGCCACCGACGTCAGCTGCTCCATGCCCGTGCCGGTGCCGTGCACCACAAGCCATGTGTTCACCGACAAGCGATAGATGATGCAATCGTCAACGAATTTACCTTCGGCATTCAGGATCGAGGCATAGGTCGAACGACCCGGCATGATCTTTTCCACGTTCCGCGTGGTGACCCGATCAATGACATAGGCGGCATCTTTGCCGACCACGTGAACCTTTTTCAGGCCGGAAACATCCATGAGGCCCGCCTTGGTGCGGATTGCCTCATAATCAGCTTTGGCGCGCTCCGGGCTGTGGTCATAGAACCATGCGGTTCCCATACCGTTCCAGTCCTCAAGTTCGCCGCCGATCTCGGCATGGCGCTGCGCAAGGGCGGACGTCCTCCAAAGAATGGCCATGGTTCAGCTCTCCCGTTGATTGCTTTTTGTTGCCCATATTGAGGCCGATGTCAGATTGAAAATCAACACCTCTGTGCAGATTATTTTCCTGTTGGGAATATTTGCCTTCAAATTCTGAACCCTTAGGCGGGGGCTCAGAGT
Source organism: Ruegeria atlantica (assembly GCF_001458195.1). Classification (GTDB taxonomy): domain Bacteria; phylum Pseudomonadota; class Alphaproteobacteria; order Rhodobacterales; family Rhodobacteraceae; genus Ruegeria; species Ruegeria atlantica. The sequence goes on from NZ_CYPU01000065.1 coordinate 58,047, forward strand.
TAAAGAAAACCCCTTATTTTCATAGCTAAGAGGCAGTATTCGACCCTTCAAATTGAGTATGCGACACCACCGTTAAAGATGTTTGCCCCACATATCTATTGACAGGTGCCCCACGAGATTGTCCCCTGAGTAGATAAAATTTCCCAGCAGGAAAACTCCGCAGAGAGACCTCCTGCTGCAACAACAGGGAGACTACGAAGTGGATGGCAATCTAAATGCTCTCACGACGATCTTTACCGAGTTCTACTACTGGGTAACGATCGTTTTCATGTTCCTCATCCATGTGGGTTTTTGCATGTACGAAGTCGGCGCCAGCCGTGCCCGTAACCATATGCACACATTGATGAAAAACATCATGATCATCCCACTGGTGACGGTCACGTTCTTCTTCTTTGGATGGTGGATCTATTGGGCTTTTCCGAACTTTCCGTTCTGGGGCGGTCTGGATGCAGAAGCGGGCGCAGCGAATCTGCCTTGGGCCGACACGATGGCAACCAATGTTAGTGACAGAATCACCGGCGTTTTCTGGGCAGCATTCCTGCTGTTCTCTTGGACGGCAGCCTCGATCGTTTCGGGTTCCGTGATCGAACGGATCAGGTCTTCGGCGCTCTGGGTTCATGCGGTCATGATCGGATCGGTCTGGTGGATCATCGACGCTGCATGGGGCTGGCACTACGGTGGCTGGATGGTTCGAATTCTCGGCTACCATGATGCATACGCTTCCGGTGTAATTCACGCAATTGCAGGCGGTTATGCATTGGGTGTAATCATGGTTCTGGGCCCGCGCCTAGGCAAGTTCGCCAAGGACGGTACACCGAGGGACATTCCTCCGCACAATCCGTGGCTACTGACGATCGGCATCTTCCTGATCTACACTGGCTTCTGGGGCTTCTATGCCGCGTGCAACGTGCCTGTGATTTCACCGGAAGGGATCGATGGGCAGATCACTGGCGTAACTTGGACAGCTACCAATATCTATCTGGCTCCGACGACCCTGTCGGCGATCACCTTCAACTTCCTGATGTCGCTGTCTGGCGGTCTGATGGCGGCTTATGTGATCTCGAAAGGTGATGCGTTCTGGACATTCTCGGGCGGGCTTGCCGGAATTATCACTGCTTCGGCGGGTAACGACTTGTATCATCCGATTCAGGCAATGATCATTGCCGCGATCGGCGTCGTGATCGTGTACAAGCTGCATTACTGGGTTGAACGCAGGTTCAAGCTGGATGATGCGGTGGGCGCCGTTGCTGTACACGGTTATGCCGGGGTTGTTGGCCTGGTGATTTCAGGCTTTGTCCTCTGGGGTGTGCCATCTTCGCCGTACGAAGGATACGCAACAATCAACCCGATCGGTCAAATCACCGGCGCGGTCATCATGTTCTTTGTTCTTGGCTTTCTACCCGGCTGGGCTCTGGCCAAGATGCAGGCAGCCGCAGGTGTGCTTCGCATCCCGGAAGAGGTTGAACTGCAGGGCCTCGATTACGCCGAGCACCATGCCTACGAAGATGCCAAGGCAGCGATCATTGAAGCTGACAAACAGGAATTGGCTGCCCGTGCTGGCGCGGCAGCAAAGTAAAGGAGAAAGACATGTCTACGAATGGATACACAAGCTGGGCTGTCGATCTTGCCGAGGTCGGTCCGATCTACCCCTTCCAAGGTTACGAAGTTCTGATGGTCATCATTGGTGTGGTCTTCTGGATTGGCTGGCATCGCATCCAGTTCATCCGGGAAGGTGAACACCTTGAGAAGGCCCGCCACACCGGCGACGAAGAGAAGGTGAAGGCACAGCTGGAACGATACTGATCCAGCTTTAGGAGCTGGCAATGGGCGTGAAATCAGAGATCGCGCCCATTGCCTCTTAGGAAAAAAACTTTCCTACTATTATTGATGTCCCCCAGTTTTGTTGATACCGTCGAATCACAGTGAAACACACAAGGAGATCTGCCAGCCATGTGCGGAATTGTTGGATT
>NZ_CYPU01000066.1 GCF_001458195.1 Ruegeria atlantica
GGCCACCGATCTCGACATCTACTTTTGCGACCCGCACAGCCCGTGGCAACGCGGCACCAACGAGAATACCAACCGTCTCCTGCGCCAGTACTTCCCAAAGGGCACCGACCTCTCAGTGCACAGCCAGGAACATCTCGACGCAGTTGCTCGTGAACTCAACGAGCGGCCAAGAAAAACGTTGCATTACTTCTCACCAGCAGAGACGTTCCATGAATGTGTTGCGGCGATCGGTTGAAACGGCAGCTGTTTGCGGTCCTTTGGAGCAAAAAATGCGGATGGCCGCGAAGTCCGTAGAGCCGACATCGGAACCCGATGCAGTGAACGTCAGCTATGCGGACAAAGCTGCCGCTAGCTACAACAAATTCCGATGACAGCTTATGGCGTTCAATAACACTACCAAGTTATGTTCGCTTGTGTTGGCGGTAAAACACACTTTACGCACGTGGGCCTGTCTCCAGCCGTGGCTCGAAAGGGTATATCTTAAAAACGCCATCCCGCATCTGTTAAGGCTGAAATCACCCCTTCCGGTAAATCTGGGCTCGAGTAAAACGCACCCAGAACCAAATCTGGCCTGAACTCTGGCCAGGACTGTTTCAGTTGGTTCAGTTTTACCTTCGCTTGGTTTGTTTCACCCAACCTCTGATGGGCAGCCGCCAGATAAACCAGTGAGAGAGCACTGACAGGGTCACCATTGTCACTCGCAAATTCCAGAGACGAGATCGCCTCTCTGAACTCTCCAATGTGAAAGCTTGCAACTGCGTGAATGTTTCTATGAGCAAACCGATGGCTTCCAATTTCTCGCGGATGGCTTGGGTCACTGACGTCATACGCTTCTTCAAAACGACCCAAAACCAGTAGTATCAAGCCGCGAAAATCTAGGACGTTTCCATCTTTGGGACGTAGCGACTGCGCGAGTGCTGAATACTCCAGTGCATTGTCATAGTCGCCAGAGACATATGACACCCAAGCCAGCGCGGATTGGCTCCAGCCGTTTGAGGGTGCAAAGTCCACCGCTTTCTGTGCCATTTGTCGTGCATTCAGTATCAGCGCGTCACGCTCTTCCACGTTTTGCGTTTGAAGGGCCCGGGTTCCCAGGCTATGGGCCAATCCGGCATATCCACAGTAAAAATCAGGAGCCTCATTTATTGCCATTCTAAATATGTCGCTGGCCAGGATCTGGTTATCGATAGTTGCAATTGGAAAGAGCAGGCCCCGAGCTTGATCGCAGTAGTTTGACGCCTGTACTGCAGCGGGTGATTTAGCGGATAGAGCCTGTCGCTCAAGTGAGCGCGCGGATGTCTTTGGGTTTAGATCAACAACCTGTTCCATGCGCCCGCCCAAGACGTAAGCAAGAGCAATGATTGCTATGGTGACAGCAGGGATGCCAATCAGCCAGGGTAATCCTGGCCTGAATGGCGTATGATCGGCATTGCTCTGAATTGTACCAGAGCGGTCCTCGAACCAAGGCGCGTAGCCGCCGCTATCAATGTGAATGCGCAGATCGTCTCCAGCACCTGCCGTTTCATAGTACTGCTGAAGTTTCCGCCGTAACCGCCCCGCATCCACACGAACAACGTTGATATGGCCGTCATCACTGGCAAAACTCTTGAAGTAAACATCCTGAGCGATTGTTTTGCCAAGAATAGCCTCGGATCTACCCGCAATGGCCTCTTCGACAACGTAGCTCAGAAAATTCCGAAGGCGTTCTGCCTTGCCAAATATGTCACTCGCCAATACCTGGTCCAGCGCGTACTTCACACGGGTCGCGTGACGTTCCGGATCAAGGGTCAATTCTCTGTCGGGCATCTGAAACTTCAAGTTTCTCTGTATTTTCAACTCCATACTGTCAAATGAATATTTGAATGTCACCCTAATTTCACGGTGTAACCCTTCCGCGTTGCGCGATGTGCCCTCAGCCTAATGCCCAGAGATGGGCTAGGCGCCAGGGCAATGACGGACATCAACTTACTAGAGCTCGCTTTTCCGGACCAAATCAGCCGCATCCGCGTCATGCGAAAGAACCATCGTGGATTCGAGGCACTTTGCGGTGACTTCGAGTTGCTCTCAACCGAGTTGGAGAGGGCCCGGAAGGTCAATGAGCAAACGTCACCATGTCTGATTGATCCTGTCACCGAAAGCCTAGACGGGCTAGCCGAGGAAATCGCCGAGCATCTCTCTCGATTCACCAATTCAGAGATTGTCCCGAAAGCCATTTCAGAAGTGGTTCTCATACTCACCCAGGCTCGAACAAAGGACTGAAAATATGCTGCAAGACAGACAGAGGAAGTCTATTAAGTCACTCAGCGCACTCGCCGTCGCAGCGACATTGTTCGCCACAAATGCGTTCGGTCAGGCTCCTCCGGTACAGGAGCCCTCATCCCAAGAAGATATTGAGGCTGCACTGACTGGCGGCGTGCCAATGGGACGTTGGAAAGAGGGTCTGACCTTTGAGGGCATCTCTCCTCAACCGTGGTTGAAAAGTGCGGCGAACTGGTTCCCACGCACAGAAGATGTACAGCCCAACGAGATGAGAATTATCTTCATGGGATCTGCCCCGTTCATTCGCCCTGGGCAAATGAACACAGCGATTCTTGTTGAGCTGGGTAACGGTAAGATTTTCATGTTTGACATTGGTGAGGGCTCACCAGCGAACATCATTGCCAGTGGATATGCACTAAATGAAATTACCGATGTTTTCATCACGCACCTGCACGTAGACCACTTTGGTGGGTTGCCGTACCTGTGGATGTTCGGAACCTGGGCCGGTGGATGGCACGAGCAGTTGACGGTCCACGGCCCATCCGGCCGCACCAAGGAGTACGGCACCGCAACGATGGTAGAAGGCATGAAAATGATGACCGGCTGGCACCGGGATGCGTTCAGCGTCTTTCCCGTTGGCAAAGGTTGGGACATCGAAGTCAACGAATTTGATTTCCGTGACAATGGCGGCGTAATCTATGATGAAGACGGGGTCAAAGTCACACACTGGCAAAGAAGCCATGCCAAGGACGGTGCGTCCGGATACCGGATGGATTGGAATGGCATGTGCTTCATCTGGACAGGTGACGGTCGACCCAACATGATCGATATTCCTTTTGCCAAAGGCTGTGATGTCTTCGTCACGGAACAGCAGCAGGAAATCATCGAAATCTCATCCGGAGTTCAAGGCGTGCCGCCATTCCTCGGGCGGTATACCGTCGATACCCATCACACGCCCAGCTATGCGGCCGGCTACATTGCCAACTTGGTGCAACCCAGGCTTCTGATGAACACTCACATGAGCTATGACCCCTATCAGATCGAGGAAACCGTGGCGGAAATCCGAGAGCACTGGAAAGGCCCCTATCACTTTGGAGCGCCTGACGGGATCGTTGTGAACGTCACCAAAGATCAGATATGGGTTCGCGAAGGCATATTGCCCGAGTTTCCAAACTCACGTGCGCCGCAGTTTGACTTTAGCAATGGTCAGTTGATCGTGCCGAAGCCACCCCATCGGCGCGAAGACATCCAAGAACCTTACGTGCGCGATATGGAGATCGATCCTAAGCTGTACTATCCCGAGGGATATCATCCTGAGCTGCTGACCGAGTGGCCAGTTGATGACGACCTTGTTGTTCCTCTGGAAGCGCTTCCCGAAAATCTGAAAGAGAGTATGGGCGCGGCGTGGCGCCATCGTGAAGCCAACCGCAAAGTGTTGGAAGAGCAAGGTGACAACTAAGTCATCATGACAAAGAGGGCGATCACTCGTAAGTTCGGGTGGTCGTTCGAGCTTTTCTGGAAACATCACGAAGGAATGAAGACTTGTTAATCGTACTTGGCCTCTACTTTGGAATAGTCTGGCTGGTCTTTTCCAAGTTTCACCTTCTCCCCTGGAATGGATTCTGGAAAACTCTGGTTTACGGTGTAGCCGCTGTTATCGCTCTGGTGGTCATCGGTGCGCTGAACCACACAACTCCGACTGGCCCGGTATCCGTTCAGGGTGTTTCAACGAATATTGCTCCGAACGTGGCGGGCACGGTTACGGAAGTCGTTGTGGAGGCAAACCAGGAAGTCGCAAAGGGCGAGACCCTATTCCGGATAGATAATGAGGTTTTCAAAGCCGAGGTTTCCCGGCTCGAAGCTGTCTTGGAAACTGCAAAGTCATCTGCCGACCAACTGGTGTCAGATTTATCAGCTGCCGAGGCCGAGATTGAATCCCTGACTGCTCAGCTGACATTCGGAATTCAGCGTCGTGATGACATCATCCGTTTGGAAGAACGCGGGGCATCAACCACGTTCCAACTGCAAGAAGCTGTCTCAACCATCGACCAGTTGACCGCGAATATCCGCGCAGCAGAAGCCCGGAAGACAAGCCTTGAGCGGCGTATCGCCGCGAAGATCGACGGGCGTGACGCAGGTGTTGTGGAGGCCGAACAGACACTTGCGCAAGCTCTTTGGGATTTAGAGCAAACAGTTGTAAAAGCGCCGGGAAACGGCGTTGTCACGGCTGTATCACTACGACCAGGTAACCGCGCCACTCCGCTACAAGGGGCAATAACTTTTGTCAAACCTGGGGACTATGCAGTAATTGCTACTCTGCCCCAATCTAGTCGCGCTAATGTTTCGGTCGGTGACGAAATCCGGCTTGCATTTAGAACGGAACCCGGTGAAGAAATTACCGGCCGTATTTCCGGTTTTCCGGTCGGAACTGTCGAAGGTACTGTTGATCTAAGATCAGGTCTTCCCTCATTGCGCGAACTAGCCGGGATATCCAGCTACATCGTATTGGTTGAACTACCTGCAGATGCAGACAGCAAATCCTTGCAATTTGGAACGTCAGGAACAGCTTTGGTCAAGACAGACAAAGCCGGAGCCATTGGTGTTTTGGCAGAGATCCTTTTCTGGATCACCAAAAAGCTCAATTATCTTTGAAAAACCAAGCCAAAGCATCTGTGTCATCAATGAAAACTGTAGAGCTCAAATCCTTGGTGTTTCGGTGGCCCGGACAACCTGACCCGGTTCTCTCAGTCGATAGCTTCGATCTTGAGGCAGGGGAAAGCGTGTTTATGAGAGGGCCCAGTGGCAGCGGAAAGACCACGTTGCTCTCGGCAATTGCTGGCGTGATCGATGTACCGCAAAGCGCGGTTCGCGTTGCAGGCACGGATGTCGGGGCTTTGGCCGGAGGTGATCGTGACCGTTTTCGCGTGGATCAATTGGGGATTGTCTTCCAGGTCTTCAATCTCTTGCCTTGGCTCAGTGCGCTTGAAAACACGTTGCTGCCCTGCCGGTTTTCAGCGCAACGGCGCAATCGGTCGGGGCCAGACCCCAAGGCTACCGCCACACGGTTGCTAAGTGAGCTGGGTCTTAAAGATACTGAGCTCATCAATCGACCTGCCAGCGCACTGAGTGTTGGGCAGCAACAACGCGTTGCGGCGGCGCGTGCTCTGATAGGGGCGCCTGAAGTAGTTTTGGCGGATGAACCCACCTCGGCTTTGGATGAGGAAGCGAAAGATACGTTTGTCCAGTTGTTGTTGAAGGAATGCAAAGCATCAGGGGCGAGTTTGTTATTTGTCAGCCATGATCGCAGCCTGGAAAAACACTTCGATCGGAGCGTTGACTTGCCGATGCTGAACGCGGGCAAAACGTGATGTTTAATCTTTGTTATAAAAGCCTTCTCAATCGCCGCTTTATCGCTGCGTTAACTGTTCTTAGCATTGCCTTGAGCGTGGCTTTGATTGTTGGGGTTGAACGACTGCGAACAGAGGCACGAGCGGGTTTTGCCAATTCTGCATCAGGGATCGATCTGATCATTGCGGCACGCGGAAACGATGTGCAGATCGTGATGGCAACGGTTTTTGGTGTCGGCACAACTGGCGCTGGTATCAGCTGGGACAGCTACGAGATGATCGAAGATCTGCCCCAGATAAGCTGGACAGTGCCAATCATGATGGGTGACAACCACCGTGGATATCCCGTGATCGGAACGTCCGAGCAATATTTTGACCACTTTCGTCATAGTGGCGGCCGGCAACTGATATTTGCTGAAGGTGTTCCGTTTAAATCTCCAGATGGTGCAGTGATTGGAGCAGAAGTTGCTCAGGCTTTCGGGTACACGTCAGGTACTGAAATCGTGAATGCCCATGGCTCAGGGGAAGTCGCCTTTGATGTGCACGACGAAGCGCCATTCACAGTGACCGGCGTGCTGGAGCATACCGGGACGGCCGTCGACAGAATGGTTTTTGTCTCACTCGAGGGTTTTGACGCCTTGCACGAAGAACCTGCATCAGAGGTTGCGGACCCATTCGTTTTGATCGAAGCACCAGAAGTCGCCGGAGAACACGAAGACCATGACCATGTGGAGTTAGACGAGCCTGACGAGCACGAAGAAGGGCATCAGGAACATGACGACCGTCATGCTCACGGAAGCGGCCATGAAGACGAGGCGAAAGCTGTCAGGACCTCTGGCGGGCACGATCACGGTGGCCATGATCATGAACCGGGGACCATCAACGCGATTTTTGCAGGACTTGAGGAGAAGACGGCGGTGCTTTCAGTTCAACGGCAACTGGCAGATCATCGCGACGAGGCACTGACTGCTGTTCTCCCTAATGTCGCGCTGTTGCAACTTTGGTCGATTACCAGCACGGCCGAGACTGCGCTGCGTCTGATGGCAGGCGCTGTAGCTGCGGCTGGAATGATCGGCATGGTGGTCATGTTGTCTGCTTCGCTCGACAACCGGCGGCGTGAATTTGCAATCCTTCGATCCGTGGGCGCAACACCAGTCGGCGTCTTTTCCCTGATCTTGCTTGAAGCCGTTTTATTGTTGTTTGCCGGTATCGTGCTTGGTGTAATCGCGCTCAGCGCTCTCACGCTACTGATAGATCCGGTTCTTGCCGCAAATTTTGGGCTTCGCATCGGTGTTGGCCTGCCAAGCTTTCGCGAGGTTCTTCTCATAGCCCTCGTTTTCTGCTCTGGTCTTCTTGCCAGTATTATACCTGCGTTAAGGGTGTACCGTATGACGCTATCAGACGGACTGTCGGTGCGGCTTTGAATAAAAGGATCCGCTGAAATGAAGACCATTGCGCATTTTCTGAATACCTTATTCGCCCTTGCGATTGCGGGGCCTCTTCTAGCAGCGGATCCGCGCAACATAAGTTGGCAGGATCTCCTTCCCGAAGAGCGGCCCTACCACGATCCTTTTGCCACCCTAGAATATTCTCAGGTCAATGCGTTGGCCATGCTTTATCGGATTGAGATTCTGCATGCGGACACTGCGGATGACGAGAAGCGCGCCGAAGCGTTTCAGATCCGCGAAGACCTCGTATCTCAAGGCCTTGACCCAGATTGGTTGTTTGAACAACGCGAAATTGTGATGAACCAACGGTTGATTGCCGCGCGCGAACCGAACCTTGACCTTTTGGGGGAGAACGTGCGTCTTCCCGGCTATCTCCTTCCCCTGGATATTGTCGACCAGAAGGCGGTCGAATTCCTTCTGGTTCCGACAGTTGGAGCCTGCATCCACACACCACCACCTCCAGCCAATCAGATGGTCTATGTGCGATACGAACAAGGCTTCGAAATCGACGAGTTGTATAAGCCAGTCTGGATAAGCGGGGAAATGCGGGCACAGAGCAGGTCCCAGTCACTCAATTACGTGGACGGCCAGGCAAATATCGAAACCTCATATGCGATGGATGCGCTGTCTGTAGAAATCTATGACTGATCAGTCAGACTAGAGGTTCGTTCGATGGCTTCGCAGAGACACATCTTTGTGACGCTGCGCTGTCAGACCACTTCGAACCAGTCTAAGTTTACCGCTAAATGCCGGAGCGTATCCGGAACAAATCAGGCGCCACTCGGCTTGAGCGACGGTTCGGTTGAGCTTGAAGTTATCTCGGTTGTAGAGATGGCGTTCCTGTTTGAAATGGTTGTGAACTGAAGAGTGGACTGAGGCGAATTTCAGCAGACATCGCATATGTCTGAAGCGGAGCATGGCGCGTTCTCGTCGTAGAAACGGCAGGCGCGAATTCTCAACGCGGTTGTTTAGCCACCTGCCCGTAAATTTTTTTCAAGAGCACTCAATTCTCCAAGGGCAGTCTTGTAGGAAGCGAAGCGATCGGTGACGATCTCTTCCGCACAGCAATGGCGCTTCATCAATTTCCTGAGGAATTTCAATGCGGCCTGCTTGTTTCGGCGTTTGGTGACGACCGCTTCGACCTGTCGAACGCAAATACCGCTGATCGAATGACCTATCACCGGACCATCGATGCCGCAGTTTGGGCCATACCTCTTATGAATTCTAAGTTTTATCGTGATGCGTTGGCCCAAGCTGGGGTTGGCCCAATGACATTGGGTATAATTCAAAAGTTCAGGACTGGCGGTTCCAGACTGCAACACCGAATAACGCTACACCCTATATCCACGCCTATTGGATTATCGAAGACGCCCTATCGTTTTTGAGATGCCCGCGTCGGAAGAAGGTATTGGTAACTTCGGCACAATTATGGATGTATGGCAACGCCCGCTGGACGACGTCGGTTCCAACGGTCGGGATCGCGGAGCGGGAGCAAGATATATGCTGGTGCCGCCGGGATATAACGGTCCACTGCTTCCGAACGCTCTGGTCTATGAACAAGACACGAACTTCAGCTTTGCCGTGCTTCGTCCGATCCTTGCTGGTGGCACCACCGAAGAAAACCTTGCGAGGGCCACGGCGCTCACCAACAAGATTAAGGTTTACCCGCTATCTGAGGCAGATGGTGAGGTATCAACCGAGTACGTCGACGTTTACGGGGTGAATTTGGAAATGACGCCTGTCATGGACGGCGGCATATACGGCCATATCCAGGAGATGATCGGTGAGGAGGTCGTGCTTGACCGAGACATTACAATGATGGGCGCGCTCGCACGGATTGGGATCATTCGAGATGAGCCTTTTGAGCCCGATGCGGAGATGCAAGCCATCTACAACGCCGCAGGGCCCGAGGCGTTGGAGTACATGATCGATCAGTACCATCGTATTCTAAACCCTTTTGTCTTCGAAGGTAAACGATGGTCTGCACTTGTTCCTGACGGGTCGCGTGAGACGGAGTGGAGCTACGAGCACCCATCCTACTACGATTACCACGCTCGTGGCGCACTGTATTACGCAATCAACACCAGCATCAAAAACTACGGAACTTCAACGTACTATCTGGATCTGGCCGAAACACCGGACCAGGAATGGCTGGACGGCGGTAGAAACTACAAGTTGACTGTGCCTGCCAATGATCCAGTTCGGGATTTTTGGTCGATAACTACCTACGATCTGGTCACCGCGTCCTATCTCCGGGACATAAATCCCAGCACCATTGATTCTACCATGCCGGGCGTTGAAGTGAACGATGGCGGGTCAGTCGATATCTACTTCGGCCCCACCGCTCCAGAAGGCAAGGAGAGCAACTGGCTTCCAACTGATCCAGACCGAAGGTTCTTCTTGCTTGCACGCTTTTATGGACCTGAGCCGAGCCTTCTCGACAATAGCTTTGAATTGAACGATATGGAGCGGATGGACTAAGACCGCTTTAAACTCCAAGTGGAACTTCTAGGACCCACTATCAACGAATATGTTTCGCGGAACATCCAGTTAGGAATACTTCCGCGAAATTTCTTTTCTGGAAAATGAGCAACTATTCGATTTCCAGTTTTTTGAAACGCGATCCTTTCCAACTCACATCAGCCATTAAACCCTTCTGACCAAAAATGAAGGATACGATATCGCTTTTAAGGTTGGTGGTGTCTAAATCACCGCCAGCACCAATTTTGGCCACGGCCACCGATGCATCCACGCCCAATTCCCACTCGCGATCATTACTGGTGAACTTTGCCAGCGCTTCGTTTGTGTTCAATACCAAGATCATCGAATGGGATTGAATTCCTGCGATGAATCCGCCTTTTACGCCGAATGTGTTGTAATATAGCTTTTCATCAGCGCCAGATACCAGCACGCATCGACCTCCTTCGGCGCCAAAGCCGAGGCCAGCTTTCGTGATGCTAGGACAAACCAATACGCCTTTAGCGCTCGTCAGCACTTCGTCAGCGCCTTTTGTATCAGCCTTGAATTGAGCTAACGTGGCTTCCGCTTCCGTGTCCAGTTTCGCAGCATCTTCAACAGTAAATTTTGCGGTCGCAGTGCTCGCAAAAACAAAAATGAACGCGAGGCTTGAGACGACGATTGCAAGGCGGTTTTTTAACGTAGGCATTTTCCATTCCTCAAATATCATGAATCGAGTATTCGGGTTGCTTGTGCAAACAGCACAGACAATTGATTACCAGATCATCAAGGATTCACATAATCAGTTAAAAATATTGAAATATGTTGATCAAATTGTTGAGCTGCCTGTCCGCTTTCCCAGGTGAGTTGTCAGACAAATTCCAACCAGTCTCAGCTAGGCCAGTACAGCTGCCATTCACACCGCGCCAAGTTCGCGCCACTCGGCAGGAGCGGCGGAACGGGTCAGCTTGAAGGTGTCGCGGCTGGCGAGCGATCTTTCCTGATTGAAGTGATTGTAGATGAAGGAGTGGACGGAGGCGAATTTCTGCAAACTTCGCATACGCCTGAAACGCTGCATCGCGCGTTCGCGTCGTCGGAATGGCAGAAAATTCCCTGTTCCACCTTTTAGAGAATTTGCAGCATAAACCTCTGAAAAAATACAGTTCTGATAGGAAAAACTCTGAGTTCCAGACCCATCTCACGAAAATTCCCTGTAAATTGCCAGGTATCAGGGAAATCCCGCCCAAAGCGACCCCGCCAAAATGCGCCACTGAGACTGAGGCCTGAATTGCGTTCTGAGTGTACGGTCTGCTCCGTCTCTGTTTGAAAGCGCATGCGCCAACTCGCGGGAATTGAGGCACAATTCCGGGTCAGAAAATACAACTGAAGTGAGACGGGTATGGGTGGCGGTGCTGTCAGACAAATTCGAACCAGTCTCAGCTTGCCAGTAGATGCTTGAACTTATACGGAACAAAGCTGGCGCCACTTGGCGAGGGCGACGGGGGCTGATCATGGGCAAAAGCTACGTAGCCACCCTGCCCCACTCAAGCAAAGTTTTTCTGACAAGACCTGTTATCTGTCTATTCTCTCACTCTAATTTGGCTCACAAAGTGAGGGACCACTCCATAAAGAACTCACACCGCTAACTTTGGATCACCGAATTACGTGAACCGAACACTTGGCATGATGCACGACTCTGTTCGCAGTGGAACCTAGAAATATGTCCTCGAATCCGGGCTTATGCGAAGCTAACACGATGCAATCGGCGTCGCTCTGGTTTGCGAAGTCGACAATTGCCCTACCCGCATGCCCGGAGATGAGCTGTACCTTTGCGTCTGAAATTTCAGAGGCAGTCTTATGCAGGTTCTCCAATATCTCATGCCGCGTATGTGCAAGCACTTCACTTGGAATCTGAGAACCCACATATGCCGGAATAGGTTCTTGGACGTGCACAACGGTGAAAACAGCGTCGGCATCAGCCAATTGGCGCGCAGCCTTAAACGACGCTTGAGTGTCGTGTTCTTTGTCCAGAGCAACCGGGATCAGGATGTTCTTGTACATTTGACCTCCTATCTACTGCTCCGATGATTTCAGTTTGGTTTTTCGGCGGCACGAACCCTAAACAGGCTCGGACTTTGAAGATTTCCCCGCGCTCTTTGTAGCGGCTGCAACGTCATCAACTGTTTTCTCAACAGCTTCAACTTCGGTTTCAGCGACATAGGATGCACAACGAGACACGGTTTCGAACCATTCCTGCGCGTCGGCAACCAACCGCTCAGCTGAATGGCGCTGCCATTCCGCCATGCTCTGAAAGGCTTTCGATGGATCGGACGGGTTCGCGGACGACACATTGCGTGCAGCTTGTAGAGCCGTCCGGACCGCCTCATGACGCCGTTCGAACCAATGCTGTGCAAAGGCCTCCGTTTCTTCGAGAAATTTTTCTTGCGCGTCCCAAAATTGTTCGATCTGGGCTCCGAAGGCCGGATTGCCAGACATGGGTGGCTGCATTTGCTTAAAAATATCCAACAGTGAGGTCGGGCTGTTTGTGTTAGTTTTCTTTCTCGACATCGAAAGTTCCTCCTCATTTCCTGTATGAGTTACTATGCCACCTGCGGCGCGCTTTCGCCTTAATACAGATCAATATCCCATATTTTGCGGATTTTCGGCCTAAGCTGCGACGGGACACTCGCATTCTCTCAGACATCGGTTCCTAGGTGGCAGGGTTGGAGTTAGAGTAGTTTAGACAAGAACCTAACGCTGGGATTTCTATGCACATTGCCGGCTTTCTCATTAGCCTTGGTGTCCTCTTCCTTGCCGGATTGGCAGCCGATCAATTGGGCCGGGCCACGCATCTTCCTCGTGTTACTACCTTACTTTTCCTCGGTCTGATCGCCGGGAACGCCGGAATGGGGTTGATCCCACTCGACGTCGCAACGTGGTTCGACGAGATATCCATTGTGGCCTTGACGATGGTCGCTTTCCTTCTTGGAGGATCTTTGACCCGCGAGAGCCTAGTTCGGCATGGCCGAGCCATTCTGACTATTTCGATTGCAATCGTGGTTGCAACCCTTGTTATCGTGTCTGCTGGATTGACCGCAATCGGCGTACCCTTCGGGTTGGCATTGGTGCTGGCGGCAATTGCTACGGCTACAGCTCCGGCCGCCATGACAGACGTTATCAAGCAATCTGGAGTGTCCAACAGCTTCACCGAGACATTAAAGGGCGTCGTCGTAATTGATGACGCTTGGGGTCTGATCGTATTCAGTATCGCCCTGGTTCTGGCCGGTCATTCGGATGGTTGGGCAACCGTCACGACCACAGCGATGTGGGATTTCGGAGGGGCGATACTGTTGGGTACCGCACTAGGTGTGCCATCCGCTTACCTGACCGGCCGCTTGAAACCGGGAGAGCCAATGCAGGCAGAAGCAGTGGGCATAGTTTTTCTTACAGCGGGCCTTGCGCTTTGGCTGGAGGTTTCATTCTTGGTAGCAGGCATGGTTGCGGGCGCAGTTATCGGGAATCTTGCCCGCCATCACGACCGTGCCTTTCATGAGATCGAGCACATTCAGTGGCCATTCATGATCCTGTTCTTCCTGTTGGCCGGTGCCACGTTGGATATTGAAGCCTTTGGCTTGATGGGCTGGGCTGGTGCTCTTTTCCTGATCTTGCGCGCTGTGGCCCGCCTTGTCGGGGGTTTTTGCGGAGCGAGACTGAGCGGCCTGCCTCGCCATCAGACCCGCTGGTACGGTCCCGCTTTGTTGCCACAGGCTGGTGTCGCGGTAGGTATGGCCCTTGTAGCTGGAGAACAATTTCCGCATTGGGCCGCGTCGATCATGACCTTTACTCTAGCCAGTACTGTGGTCTTCGAGGTGTTGGGGCCGCCACTGACTCTCATGTCAATAAGACGCACGGCTGACACGGACTAGCAGATTGGTCAGTGACTATTCAGACTGGATCGATTCAAGAAAGGCGAGCAAATTCGCCAACGGCAGGCCTACCATCATAGGTTGCCCATTAGGCAGAGCCACCGCGATTTGTTGGTCTGTCTCAAACACCGCGCCAAAGATTGGCATTTCGCCCCCATGGGCGAGCAATTGTGAACGACCATCAATCTGTTCAGCTATGCGATCTGTTGGAAACACACCGTCGTTCTCGCCTGCCAATTTGGTAAGGTCAGGTGTTCGAATAGCCAACATTTCGGCCATTGGCCCGTCCCCGTTCGATTCGAAACCGTGACATTGCCAGCAATACGTCCGGTACAAATCACTTCCTTCACTGACGCTGACCTCCTGCGCTTGTGCAGGCCCCGCGACTAACAGTGCCAGTAAAATCCCTCGATAAACCTGCATATTATCCTCCAAATCGCCGCCACAAGTAAAGATCCCATTAAACAGTATAGCTAAGGAACGTCTTTGACCTTGCTCATGTTGTTCGCACCGGTACAAACATTGGTGTTTCAGTCGAATAACGTTTGTGCACGCACCAAATCTAATCCAGGCCGGCCTCAAACTACGCCACCTCGTCATTGACCTCGCCCCCCCCTTGCGCCCAGACGACATTCCTTCCAATGCCTTCAAATGCCAACGAATTCGCCAGAGGTGGTAAGACACTCGATGTAACCATCTGAGGGCATCGAGGCGAGCCCAGACCACGTCGTCCGGCAGACTGTCAGTCGCGCGTCGGAGATGAGCAAGTCTCTGCGAAGTTTGCTCTGTCGCCGCAGAAATCGGCGAACTCTGTTCAGCGAAATTTCACACTTCACTGGATCGTCGATTTCCAATTAACCATCAGTTGCTGCAATCATCACAGAAGCAAGCCGGTTCAAACGCCGGTCTTTTGGTAACTCGCTTATCCGATCACCTTGGCTATACCGGTAAAACAGCCGATTAAGATGATCGAGGACATGGTACATACCCTTGATGCTGGATATTTCTCCTTAGGACCTGCTGGGCAGTTCTATCTTGTCTAGGTACGAGCGCGCTTCGGACACGGCAGTTTCAATGTTGTCCCACCCATAGTCGGTTCCGCTTGGCTGAGATGCCCCCATACATGACCGGAGATGCGCCACTTCAGCCCTGACAATTTAATCTACTGCGGCTTTTGCCGCATCCACGGCGATTTCCGGCATCCCAAGGACGAGAGGACCCAAAGATTTCGTTAACTCAGCACCTCTGTCAGGTACGAGCGCCTCGACAAATCTGGCGAAGGGTTTGGCGAACGGCAAGATCACCGCTACGCCCATGGCGTTGAAGAAACTATGGAACGCGACAAGCGCAGTCAGAGAGTTTCCGGCCCCAGCAGGAAAAATGCCATTGCCCCTGTCATCACGTTGTAGATCACATGAGCAAAACCGGTGCGACGCGCCATTGTGCTCCCGCCAAATGTGGCCAGAACAGCGGTGAAAGTTGTCCCAACGTCCATTCCAATGACGAGAGCCGCCGCTTGAGGGAAGTTCACAGCACCAGCGCTCAACGCAGCCAATGCCGTTGCGACGCCGGCACTCGAAGACTGCGTCACCATCGTGATAAGGACGCCGATCAATAAAAGCTTCAACCCGCCCAGCAGTGTGTCTGGTGGAAAATCGGCAGGTGTAGCTACGCCCTGAAATGCGTCCAGCCCAGATTTGAGCTGCTCAATCCCAATGAAAATCAAGCTGAACCCGGCCAACGCCAACCCAAGGCCGGAAACCGCTTTTCTTACCGAAAGCGCCAGCAAAACCCCAACGAAAACAATGGGCAATATCACTTGCCCCAAGTCTAACTTGAAACCCAAGAGCGCCTCGAGCCAACCTGTCATGGTCGTTCCGATATTGGCCCCAAATATGATCCCAAGCGCTTGGGGAAACGTGAGCAGGCCAGACGCAACAAATCCGACGGCCGCGACGGTGACCGCACCGGAGGACTGGATTGCAGCGGTTGTGACCGCGCCTGTTATCGCCCCAGTAAACGGTGTCGACGTGAACCGGCTCAAAATGTCTGGCAGTCGCGCCCCTGCCAAAACCTTCAATCCGTCCGTCATCAACAGCATTCCGACAAGGAACAGGCTGATGCCGCCCAAGGCTGGCAACAGGTTCCAGAACATCACGAATAGCTTTCCACCATAAATCTTACACCGCCTAACATGTTTGCTTTGCCTTTAAGCCCGACGACAAACGACAGTTGATTTGCGTTCAACCTCGCAGACCCGACGCCGCGAATTGATTGACATAGATCAAAGCACCAACATGAATAACATAGTGAAATACGAATGTTTCAACGTGTTTTACGTTCACCGTCCTATCCCAAAGCAAACACAAAGGTGAACGGAATTTTGAAGGAGTGGAAGCTCCACCCAAGGGGGCTCGGCAGGAGTGGTGGCGAGCCCCCGTGTTATTTGATTGGTGCCCAATGCGCCCAGGCGTTGAGACACAAGGCATTCGATGCAGCTTTGACCATCGGATTAAGCCGCTCCGCCAATCGCGGACAAAACCGAGAAGGACGCCACTGACGACATTCGGAACAGGCAGTTGCTGGAAATCGCTTATGAACTCTGTTGATCCAAACGAACAGAAACTCAGACGGGCCCTTACCACCCCGTTGCTCACGCTTTATGGCCTTGGAGTAACGGTCGGAGCGGGCATTTACGTTTTAGTCGGCGCAACAGCAGACATTGCCGGACCGTTTGCGGCGTTGTCGTTCGTTGTAGCCGCGCTCGTCGTATCACTCACCGCGCTTTCGTATGCAGAACTCGCAACTCGATTTCCTGTCAGCGCAGGTGAAGCAGCCTATGTTGAGGCGGGATTTCGGAAAAACTGGATGGCGGTTTTCGTTGGGCTTGCGGTGGCAGCCTCGGGCGTTATCTCCGCTTCTGCCGTTGCAATTGGCGCAGCATCATACCTTCACGCTTTGACCGGTTTTGCGATCCCTATTTTGACTATCAGTGTTGTTTTGATCATGGGTCTAATCGCGCTTTGGGGGATCACTGAGTCTGTCTTTATTGCGGCTGTCATCACGATCATTGAGATCGCAGGTCTTCTCTTTGTGATTGGCTGGGGCATGTCGATCCAGGATCCGCAGGGATACGGGATCAGTTCGATGCTTCCGCCGCTGGAACTCGACGCGTGGAGAGGCATTTTCGCAGCATCACTTCTCGCTTTCTTTGCATTTGTTGGCTTCGAGGACATGGCTAATGTCGCGGAAGAGGTTAAAGACCCCGTGCGCACCATCCCAAAAGCGATTTTGCTAACGCTCGTTCTGGCGACCGTGTTGTATCTAGGAACCTCAATGACGGTTCTACTTGTTGTGCCTATCGATGTTCTTTCGACGTCCGCAGCACCCCTCGCGCTCGTGTTTTCAAACGCGCCCGAGGTCATCAAACAGGGCTTTTCCGCAGTCGCGATTGTGGCGACAGTCAATGGAGTACTGATTCAGATGATTATGGCCTCGCGGGTGATCTACGGACTAGCTGACCGTGACCATTTGCCGAAGGTTCTGGCGATAGTCCCTAAATCAACGCAGACACCAGTAGTTGCTACTTTGCTGGTCGTCGCAATCATCGTTCTGCTGACCCAAACCATACCGATTGGTACCCTGGCAGAGCGCACGTCTCAGATCGTTCTGGGCGTCTTTGTGCTCGTCAACATTTCGCTGATCCAGCTGAAGATGCAGCCGGACGAGGCCGCCAAGCATTTCCGAGTTCCTATTGTGGTACCGATCCTTGGGGTGATCACCAGTGCATTGCTTTTCGGATCTGGATTTCTCTAACTAGACAAAACGACCCAAAGGCCTCAACGAACTGCCACGGCATATGACGACTGACCAAACTTCCATAGGATCAAAACTTTCAGCCTGGTGGCATAGAACGTTTGTGGATCTGGTTCAGCAGCTGCAATGGTCCTATCTGCCGCCATTGATGGTCTATTTTGCGGCCGGCGTGTCCGGCCTGACCTCGGTCGTCGGTGCTTTTTTCCTAAAAGACTACCTCGATTTATCCGCCTCTTTCGTTGCAGGGCTAGCATTTTGGGCTGGTATCCCGTGGATACTCAAAATGCCGCTTGGTCATGTCGTGGACCTGTTTTGGCGCTGGAAGTCCCTGCTGATCTTGTTCGGCGCGTCCTTGATCACGTTGTCTTTGCTCACCATGTACGGGCTCGTGACCGCACCTGCGCTGATGTCCAGTTTCATGCCGCTGGAAGACTGGTATGTTGTTGCCTTGCTCTTGACGCCTTCGGGCTATGCAATTCAGGACGTTGTTGCCGACGCCATGACGGTTGAGGCGGTGCCAAAGGTTGACCAGAGCGGCGCACCATTTTTGCCGGAAGAAACTCGTGCACAGCACACAACGATGCAGACCTTGGGCAGAGTTTCGATCATTTCCGGGTTTGCGGCGGTTGCGGCTGTAAACATCTGGATATTCTCTGGAACCGAAGAACTGCAAGAATCCGAACGCCTTGCGCTTTATGGCCAAGTATATCTGATAGCTCTGACCATCCCGGTGTTGTCCGTTAGTGGAGTCGTTCTTCACAGCTTTATCCAGCGTCAGCTTATTAAGTGCAGCCACCCGCCACATACGCCGGATGAAGCCACCGAAGTCAAATGGTCCATATTACTCGGCGGCCTTGCATTCGTTGTGCTCAGCATCGTGCTGGGAACCGCAGATTTCGAATTCGCGCAAGAGACCGTTTTTGCGGTTTCCCTGACGGTGATCCTTTACCTCATGTCGCGTCTGCTGAAGGAGTTGGAACCTGCCCAAGCCAAAGCCTTGATCGGGACAGCGACAGTCATTTTTGTATTTCGTGCCGTTCCTCTGCCGGGACCAGGCCTGACTTGGTTTGAAATCGATGAACTGGGGTTCGATGAGCAATTCCTGGCAATTCTGGCTTTGTTAACTTCGATGCTGGCCCTGCTCGGGTTAATCGTCCTTCGACCATTTATGGCCACCTGCTCGATTGCGCATGTGGTGGTGTTGCTAACGATTGCGGCGGGCGTTCTCGCCGTGCCTAACCTTGCCCTCTACTACGGTGTGCACGAATGGACGGCGGCGCATACCGGCGGAGTTGTCGACGCAAGGTTCATTGCCATTCTTGATACAGCTGTTGAGTCGCCGCTTGGACAGATCGCCATGGTCCCGATGTTGGCTTGGATCGCACGCAATGCCCCTGTTCAGTTGAAAGCGACCTTCTTCGCGGTGATGGCATCGTTCACAAACATGGCTTTGTCGGCCAGCAGCCTTAGCACCAAGTACCTCAACCAAACATACGTCGTCACTCGCGCCGTCACAAATCCAGAGACCGGTCAAGTCACGTCTACCGCAGACTACAGCCAACTTGGGTACTTGCTGATCTCCGTGGCCGTGATCTCGATGATTGTTCCACTGGCCACAGTGTTCTTTGTTCAAAACTCGCGCTTCCGAACGAGCGAATGATCACTGGCTTTCGACCTCTCCTAGCAGAGCTCTGAGATGTGAGACCGGGACGCCGATGTTTGAACCGCCAAACTCGGGCAGGATCGCAGCATTTACGGCAACGACCTCGCCCCGCCGATTCAATGCTGGCCCCCCACTCCCACCGGTCGTGGTCTCAGCGTCATAAACGATGGCGCTCCCACTCGTCCGCGCAATGATCCCCCGGCTTGCCAGCGGGTGAATCTTGCTTTGTGCGGAAAGCCGGGACGCTATCGACCAAAAGTTCAACGTTCCTTCTGCCTCCAGTTCCTCTAGAAAGCCCGGACCTGCCTGCGCGATCAAAGCTTTCAAACCCGTTGGATATCCCAACAGATAAAGCTCTTCACCGACGCGCGACGTGGCATCCGCCAACGGAATGCCGAGGTCCTGAACGCGGTTTGGCTCAACTGCCAAAATCGCCAAGTCTGCCGCTTCGCTGAACCGGACCAAACGCGCCTCTATTGGTTCCGTCTGATCGGGCAAATAGGCCAGTAGCCTCAACATTTCAGGCTCGAGACCAGCGTCGTTCAACGCCTTCTCTCGGTCCCCTGATGTCCACGGCAACGCAACATGACGGTTGGTGACCATCAATGAGCCCCCTTTAATCAAAAACCCGGTTCCGGTGAACTGAAATTCCGCAGGTTCGCCGGTCCCGTCCGGTTCGATCCAAGGCTGGCCAAACGGGGTTTTCAGGTTTTCTCCGTTCGGCCCCAGCACGTGCCGCAAAATCTTACCGCTTTCCACGTGGCGCAGCCCATAAGCCCCCTGAAGGAAAGCGACGGATCGAATG
>NZ_CYPU01000067.1 GCF_001458195.1 Ruegeria atlantica
TCGGGCAAGCCTCTCACCCGGACACAAGATACCAAAACTGCCCGCAAGGAATGCGTAGAGGTTTTCACGCATCGCAGCCTCTGCCAGCCTTTTGCGATCATCAGAATTCAGGGCATTCATCGTCGATGCCTCCCTGGATGCTTGCAAAAAGCTGATCCGGATCGCTGCCAAACATATCCGCCAGCACTTCTAAGGCGGCCAGGTCTGAACCGGGGTCGGCCGCTGATGCACCTTCGCCACCCGCCAGTTCTGCAGCACGTGCCTCCTGAACCGCGGGCAACAGTTTGAGAACCCGGTCAATCGAACGCATCTCGCCTTTAACTGCCCCATTCACCAGCTGGCGCAGGATTGCTTCCAGCATAGTGACCTCGCGGCGTGATCCATTCTCGGTGATCGGGATTTTCCGAAAGAAGACTTCCTCAAGCATCGACCCAACATTTTTCGAGGCTTTCGGTCGTCCTTTCGGATTGCCGGATTGGCCTTTCTTGAATCGGGTCGCTTTGGGCGGTTTGCCGTAGCCAACCTCAAACTCTTTCGTATCGTCAGACATGATCCGCCTCCAGCTCTGAGGTGGCATTGGTTGCCGCAGAACGCACATCAAACGTCTGTCCTGTCACCGAATGTACGGCGTTCTCACCAGTCATCTCCTGCCAACGGCGGATGGCGACATCGACATAGGCCGGGTCGAGTTCAATCAAGCGCGCCCGGCGCCCGGTTTTCTCAGCCGCCAGCAAGGTCGCGCCGGACCCGCCAAAGGCGTCCAGCACAACATCACCGCGTTGGCTCACATCCATGATGGCATCTGCAACCAGTGCCGTTGGCTTAACTGTGGGATGATCTGAAAGATCGGCCTCGCGCCCTGCCCCAAAGCTGTTTACACCGGCGCAATCCCAGACATTGGTGCGGTTGCGCCCGTGTTTGCCCAATTCGACATTGTTGATATGCGCAGCACCTGGCTTCTTGAAGACCGCAACCAGCTCGTGCTTGGAACGATAAAGGCTGCCCATCCCTCCGTTGGTTTTATTCCAGACGCAGAGATTGATGAGATCAAAGCCACCTGCCTTGCCGGACGCAATCAGCTCTTCAATATGACGCCAGTCCATGCAGATCATCGCGATGCCACCGTCCGGCAAGCAGTCAAACAGCCGGTTGATCACGTCCGAGAGAAAGCTGCAGAACTCACTGTCCGACATTTCTCCCGACGCCATGGCAAATTCGCGATGAGCGCCATCGGTGCCACAGCGGACATGCCCATTGACCGGTACGTTGTAAGGCGGATCAGTGAAGATCATCTGTGGTGTCTCGCCTTCCAGCAAGGTGTCGTAGCTCTGGGCGTGCAAGGCATCTCCGCAGAAGATGCGGTGATCTCCGAGAAGCCAGAGGTCGCCCGGCTGCGTGATGACAGGTGCCGCAGGGTCCGGGGTGTCTACAGTTTCCGCTTCGGTCTCCGCAGCCTCGCCCGCAGCGTCGATGATGATGTCGATCTCCGGTGCCTCGAACCCGGTGATATCCAGATCAAAATCGAGCTCGCCATCAAGGCTGAGATCCATCAGCTCGGCAAACTCGATCTGCAGAGCAGCTTCGTTCCAGTCCGACAGTTCCGCCAGCTTGTTATCCGCGATCCGCAGGGCGCGCACTTCAGCGTCTGACAAGTGATCCGCGACAACCGTCGGCACGGACATCAACCCCAGGGCCTTAGCGGCTTCATAGCGGCCATGACCCGCAATGATTGTGCCCGAACCATCCAAAAGGATCGGAGTGACAAATCCAAACTGGGCCACCGACGCCTTCAGCTTGTCAATACTCTTGGCCGCGTGCACGCGGTTGTTATTGGCGTATGGCTTGATCTGGCTG